>NZ_BNBO01000198.1 GCF_014655955.1 Kitasatospora indigofera | reverse complement strand
CGCAGCAGCCGGACGACCTTGCCGGGCTCACCGGCTGCTGCGGGGCTCTCGACCCCGTACACGACGAGACCAAGGACCAGCATGCCTGAGTTCACCGCCCACACGCTCGCCCTCGCCGACGACGCCTACGACAAGGCCAACGCCTCCAACGGCAACTCCCGCTTCAGCTCCTACCTGGCCGTCAACGCCGGTCGGCTCCACGACGTCGGCGCCCCGCTCGGCCCGGTCGACTTCGCCCAGGCCGCCTGGCGGATCGCCACCAGCCCCGTCATGTCCCCCGGCTACGTCCGCATCCGCCCCGACCTGGCCGACCTCACCCTGGTCACCACGGGCGAGGACTACGACCGGATCGCGCTGCGCATCACCGTCCCCCTGCACCACGACGTCCTCGCCCACCGGCCCGCCGCCCGCTCCGAGGACTGGCAGCACGACCCCTGGCACATCAGTACCGACCGGTGGTTGCGCCACGTGGAGCCGGGCCTCGACCGCCCGGCCCTGCTCCTGA
>NZ_BNBO01000197.1 GCF_014655955.1 Kitasatospora indigofera | reverse complement strand
AACCGAGGGTTGCCAGGCTGTTGCAGTCTGTCAACCCGTTGGGAGTGGCCAGTGACATTCGGTGAGCAGCCCGCCTATCTGCGCGTTGCGAGCGATCTCCGCGAGAAGATCGTGAACGGCTCGCTGCCGCCGCACACCCGCCTCCCCTCGCAGGCCCGCATCCGCAAGGAGTACGGCGTCTCCGACACGGTCGCGCTCGAGGCGCGCAAGGTCCTGATGGCCGAGGGCCTGGTGGAGGGCCGCGCCGGTTCGGGCACGTATGTGCGCGAGCGGCCCGTGCCGCGCAGGGTCGCCCGATCCGGCTTCCGGCCGCCGTCGGGCGCCAGTCCGTTCCGGCAGGAGCAGGCCGCGGAGGAGGCCAGGGGAAGCTGGGAGTCCAGCAGCGAGCAGGAGGGGGCGTCGCCGGAGGTGGCGGCGCGGCTCGGCATCGAGACCGGCGACCGCGTGATGCGTACGCGCTACCTCTTCAGGGACGCGGGGGAGGCGATGATGCTCTCCACCTCCTGGGAGCCCCTCGAAGTC
>NZ_BNBO01000196.1 GCF_014655955.1 Kitasatospora indigofera | reverse complement strand
TTGCCGCGTGCGCGTTTGAGGACGAGGGTGGCGTCGGCGGCGCCGGCGAGGCCGTTGGTGCCGGAGACTTCGGCGAGGAAGTCGTCGGAGGCCATCTTGCGGACGTGGTGGACGAGGATGACGGCGACGGCGAAGTGGTCGGCGATGGCCTTGATGTGGCCGATGGCGGCGTAGTCGGCGTCGTAGGCGGATGCACCGGGGGCGGAGGTGCCGCGGACCTTGGCGAAGACGTCGATGACGACCAGGCGCGCGGTGGGGTTGGTGGTGAGCCAGTTGGCGAGCATCTGGGCGCCGCCCTGGGGCATCGGCGGGCACTCGGTCTCCAGGGTGAGGCCGTGCGGTGCGGGGCGGCCGTCGAGGAGCTTGGTCATGCGGTTCTGGAGTCGGCGGCCGGTGTCCTCCAGGGCGAGGTAGAGGACGGGGCCGGCGGTGACGGGGACGGTGCCGAAGGCGGGTCGTCCGGCGGCGACGTCGAGGCCGAGTCCGAGGGAGAGCCAGGACTTGCCGACCTTGGGCGGTCCGGCGAG
>NZ_BNBO01000195.1 GCF_014655955.1 Kitasatospora indigofera | reverse complement strand
CTGCCGGAGCCGGACTACACGGCCGTCTCCACCGGGCGGGCGGCGCGGACGCCTCGGGAGGAGATTCTCTGCGGGTTGTTCGCGGAGGTGCTGGGGCTGGGTTCGGTCGGGGTCGACGACGGGTTCTTCGACCTGGGTGGTCATTCGCTGCTGGCGACGAAGCTGCTCAGCCGGGTGCGTGCGGTGCTGGGTGTGGAGGTGGGGATCCGGGCGGTGTTCGAGCACCCGACGGTGGCCGGCCTCTCCCGGCAGCTGGAGTCGGCCGAGGGGACACGCACCGCACCGGCGGCGCGGACGCGTCCCGAGGTGGTGCCGTTGTCCTTCGCGCAGCAGCGCCTGTGGCTGATCGACCGGATGGAGGGGCCGGGCCCGCTGTACAACGTGCCGGTGGCGTTGCGGCTGCACGGCAGCCTGGATCCGGCGGCCTTGGAGGCTGCGCTGGCTGATCTGGTGGAGCGGCACGAGAGCCTGCGGACGGTGGTGGTCGAGGCGGACGGCGAGCCGTGCCAGCTGGTGCTGCCGGCCGAGGCCGCCCGTCCCGTCCTGGA
>NZ_BNBO01000194.1 GCF_014655955.1 Kitasatospora indigofera | reverse complement strand
CGAGGCCGAGTCCGAGGGAGAGCCAGGACTTGCCGACCTTGGGCGGTCCGGCGAGGAGGCTGACGCCTTCGGCGAAGAACCCGGGGACGGCCCATTTGGGTTCGGGGAAGGTGGTGGCCATCAGTTCGGCGGCGGTCCAGGTGGTGCGTGGCCGCGCCGGTGCCTGTGGTGCCGTTGCCGGGGCCGTGTGGGGTGCCGGGGTGGGCGGGGCCCAGGGGTCGGACCAGGGGTCCGGTTCGTCCGGCCAGGGCGCGTGCGGGTCGTCGTCGCCGACGATCCGCAGACGCGGTGCGGGCCGGGCCGTCTCGGTGTCGACGGGGCGGGTCATGCGGTGTGGCCGGCGGCGGCGAAGCCGTTGGTGACGGCGCGGGCGGCGTAGTCGGCGGGAACGCCGACGGACATGGCGGCGTCCACGAGGGTCTGGGCGACGGTGTTCAGGTCGCAGGGGCCCGGGCAGTGGGCGTGCTGGGCGGCCAGGAAGCGGGCTACGCCGTACGTCTGGGAACTGGCGCCGGACGTCTCGTGTGCCCGGATTTTGGCGACGCCGCGGTGCAGGCCGG
>NZ_BNBO01000193.1 GCF_014655955.1 Kitasatospora indigofera | reverse complement strand
CCGGCCTGCACCGCGGCGTCGCCAAAATCCGGGCACACGAGACGTCCGGCGCCAGCTCCCAGACGTTCGGCGTCGCCCGCTTCCTGGCCGCCCAGCACGCCCACTGCCCCGGCCCCTGCGACCTGAACACCGTCGCACGGACCCTCGTGGACGCCGCCATGTCCGTCGGCGTCCCTGCCGACTACGCCGCCCGCGCCGTCACCAACGGCTTCGCCGCCGCCGGCCACGCCGCATGACCCGCCCCGTCGACAACCAGGAAGCCCGGCCCGCACCGCACCTTCGGATCGTCGGCGACGACGACCCGCACGCCCCCTGGCCGGACGAACCGGACCCCTGGTCCGACCCCTGGGCCCCGCCCGCCCCGGCGCCCCACACGGCCCCGGCGACGGCGCCCCAGGCAGCTGCCCGGCCCCGCACCACGTGGACCGCCGCCGAACTGATGGCCACCACCTTCCCCGAACCGAAATGGGCCGTCCCAGGGTTCTTCGCCGAAGGCGTCAGCCTGCTCGCCGGACCGCCCAAGGTCGGCAAGTCCTGGCTCTCCCTCGGACTCGGCCTCG
>NZ_BNBO01000192.1 GCF_014655955.1 Kitasatospora indigofera | reverse complement strand
CCCACTGGCCCCAGGCCAGGGACTGGGCCGGCAGGCCCTCGGCGTGCCGACGGACGGCCAGCGCGTCCAGGAAGGTGTTCGCCGCCGCGTAGGCCGCCTGGCCCGGCGAGCCGAGCACCCCGGCCACCGAGGAGTAGAGGACGAAGGCGGCCAGGTCCGGGTTGTCGCGGGTGAGTTCGTGCAGGTGCCAGGCGCCGTCCGCCTTCGGGCGGAGCACGGTGTCCAGCCGCTCGGGGGTGAGCGCGCCGATCACGCCGTCGTCCACCACACCGGCGGTGTGCACGACCGCCGTCAACGGGTGCTCCGCCGGGATCGCGGCCAGCACCGCCGCCAGCGCCTCCCGGTCGGCGGTGTCCGCCGCCGCGAAGGTCACCGAAGCACCCAGCCCGGCCAGTTCGGCCGCACCCGGCGCGTCCGCACCACTGCGCGAGACCAGCAGCAGATGCCGCACCCCACGCTCCGCCACCAGATGCCGGGCCAGCACCCCGGCCAGCACGCCGGTGCCACCGGTGATCAGCACCGTCCCCGCCGGGTCCCACTCCCGCCCGGCCGAGGCCGCCAC
>NZ_BNBO01000191.1 GCF_014655955.1 Kitasatospora indigofera | reverse complement strand
GTGCGACGCCGCCCACCGGGGCGAGGCGGAGATCTCGGTCTCGGCCGGCTCCACCACCGGCACCACGGTGGACTACAACACCGTCCACCCGTGGCCGGACGCGGCGGGCTACCGCTGGGCCGGCACCGCCTACCCCACCGCCGCCGCCTTCAAGGCCGCGACCGGGCAGGCCGGGCACGACGCCGACCTGAACGTCGACCTGGACGAGAACCAGAACGGCCCGTTCGACCGGCTGGCGGACTCCGACGTCGCGGCGATCGACTCCGCCGACCCGACCGCCCCCGGCGTCGGCACCGACTTCTTCGGCTCGGCCGCGGTCGACCACCCGAACATCGCCAACACCGCGCCCTCGGGCG
This sequence comes from Kitasatospora indigofera, assembly GCF_014655955.1. Taxonomy (GTDB): domain Bacteria; phylum Actinomycetota; class Actinomycetes; order Streptomycetales; family Streptomycetaceae; genus Kitasatospora; species Kitasatospora indigofera. Next base: position 211 of record NZ_BNBO01000191.1, on the reverse strand, counting down.
CCGTCCGGGACCGCGGCGCCTACGAGCGCACCGGCCTGCGCGACGCCGTGGTGTCGCTCCACAGCGCCACGAATTCCTACCCGACCGGCCCGGCACCGCTGACCGTGAAGGCCACGGCCACCGCCACCCGGGACTGGGGGACGCCGCTCACCGGCTACTCCTTCGACTTCGGCGACGGCAGCGACCCGGTGGTCACCACCTCGCCCGAGGC
>NZ_BNBO01000190.1 GCF_014655955.1 Kitasatospora indigofera | reverse complement strand
CCTGGCCGGCCTGATCGGCGCCGGACGCTCCGAACTCGCCCTCGCGCTGGCCGGCGACCTGCCGATCCACAGCGGCACCGTCACCCTGGACGGGGTCAAGCTGCGCTCCGGACGGCCGGGCGAGGTCATCCGCGCCGGCCTCGGCCTGGCCCCCGAGGAGCGCAAGGCGCAGGCCCTGCTGCTGCACCGCACCATCCGCGACAACACCTCGCTGGTGGTCCTGGAGCGGCTGCGCCGGCTGCGGTTCGTGCGCCGCGGCGCCGAGCGGCAGCTCGCGCAGGAGTACACCGACCGGCTGCGGGTGCGCACCCCCTCGATCGAGCACGAGGTCCGCAAGCTCTCCGGCGGCAACCAGCAGAAGGTGGTGCTGGCGCGCTGGCTGGCCCGCAAGCCCAAACTGCTGATCCTGGACGAGCCGACCCGGGGCATCGACATCGGCGCCAAGGCGGAGATCTACCAGATCATCGCCGACCTGGCCAAGGAGGGCGTCGCCCTGCTGGTGATCTCCTCCGAACTGCCCGAGGTCCTCGGCCTGGCCGACCGCGTCGTCGTGATGCAGAACGGCCGGATCACCGG
>NZ_BNBO01000189.1 GCF_014655955.1 Kitasatospora indigofera | reverse complement strand
ACGGCGAGCCGTGCCAGCTGGTGCTGCCGGCCGAGGCCGCCCGTCCCGTCCTGGAGATCGTGGACTGCCGGGCCGCCGGGGCCGCCGCCGTGGCGGAGGAGTTCGCCGACCGGCCCTTCGACCTGGCCGGCGACCTGCCGGTCCGCGCGGCGGCGCTGCAGGTCGCGGCGGAGGAGCATCTGCTGGTCCTGGTGCTGCACCACATCGCCAGTGACGGCTGGTCGATGGGCCCGTTGATGCGGGATCTGGCGGAGGCCTACACGGCGCGGACGGCGGGCGAACGGCCGGCCTGGCAGCCGCTGGCGGTGCAGTACGCGGACTACGCGCTCTGGCAGCGCGAGCTGCTGGGCGCCGAGGACGACCCGGAAAGCCTGGTCTCGCGCCAACTCGCGCACTGGCGGGAGGCCCTGGCGGACCTCCCGGCGGAGGTGCCCCTCCCGACGGACCGGCCGCGGCGGGCTTCGACGGATCACCTGGGTGACCGGGTGGTGCTGCCCTTGGGGGCGGAGTTGCACCGGGAGTTGCTGCAGGTGGCGCGGGCGCACCGGGTGACGCTCTTCATGGTGCTGCAGGCGGGAGTGGC
>NZ_BNBO01000188.1 GCF_014655955.1 Kitasatospora indigofera | reverse complement strand
GGCCTGGTCACCTGGATGGTGTTCTGGATGCGGCGCACCGCCCGGCATCTCAAGGCGGAGCTGCACGGCAAGCTGGACGCGGCGATCGCGATGGGCACCTTCGCGCTGGTCGGCACCGCGTTCCTGGCGGTGGGCCGGGAGGGGCTGGAGACGGCGCTGTTCATCTGGTCGGCGGTGCAGGCCACCAACGACGGGTGGAACCCGCTGGTCGGCGCGGCGCTGGGCCTGCTCTCCTCGGTGGTGCTCGGCTGGCTGTTCTACCGGGGCGCGCTGCGGATCAACCTGGCGAGGTTCTTCACCTGGACGGGCGCCATGCTGGTGGTCGTGGCGGCGGGCGTGCTCGCCTACGGGGTGCACGACCTCCAGGAGGCGGGCTGGATCCCGGGCCTGCACAGCCAGGCCTTCGACATCAGCGCCACCGTCCCCAAGGACAGCTGGTACGGGACCCTGCTCAAGGGCGTGTTCAACTTCCAGCCCGACCCGACGGTCCTTCAGCTCGCCGTCTGGGCGGCCTACCTGGTCCCGACCCTGGCGATCTTCCTCGGCCTCTTCGGCAGCCGCCCGGCCGCACCGCCCGCCCGCCGGCCCGACACCGCCGGG
>NZ_BNBO01000187.1 GCF_014655955.1 Kitasatospora indigofera | reverse complement strand
TTCCGGTTCATGAGCCGGGCGGCTCACGTCGGGAAGATCGTTCTGACTGTTCCGGCGGATTTCGATCCGGTCGGTACGGTGCTGATCACCGGTGGTACGGGGACGTTGGGGGGCCATGTGGCCCGGCATCTGGTGGCCGAGCGGGGTGTGCGGCATCTGGTGCTGGTCAGCCGTGGTGGTGGCGGGGCGGCGTTGTGCGCGGAGCTGGCCGGGCTGGGCGCGCAGGTGACCGTGGCCGCCTGTGACGTGGCGGACCGGGAGGCGTTGGCGGCCGTGCTGGAGTCGATCCCGGCCGAGCATCCGTTGACCGCGGTGGTGCATGCGGCCGGTGTGCTGGACGACGCCGTGGTCGAGTCGCTGACCCCGGAGGCTCTCGCCGCGGTCTGGGAGCCCAAGGCACGGGCGGCCTGGCACCTGCACGAACTCACCCGGGGGCGGGACCTGACGGCGTTCGTCCTGTTCTCCTCGGTGGCCGGGACGCTCGGCAGCCCCGGCCAGGCCAACTACGCCGCCGCCAACGCCTTCCTCGACGGCCTGGCCGCGTACCGGCGCGCCCAGGGCCTGCCGGCCACCTCGCTGGCCTGGGGCTACTGGGCCGAG
>NZ_BNBO01000186.1 GCF_014655955.1 Kitasatospora indigofera | reverse complement strand
TCGGCATGAACGGCGCCTACGCGCTGGACCAGGCCTGGCACCACGCCTTCGAGACTGCCGCCGCCCTCATCGCCTCCGCCTGATTCCGACAGGGAGAACACCGTGACCGACCAGCGGTTCATCGACTACATGACCACCTTCCAGGCGGCCACCGAGCACACCAATACCTGCCCGGCCTGCCAGGACAACCTGCCCTGCCCGACCGGCGACCCGATCCACGCCGCATTCCTCACCCAGCAGGCCGTGTGGGAGGCCGAGCAGCGCCGCCAGAAGCGCAACGCGGACCGCCGTGCCAAGCGCCGGGCCGACCACCGCGCCCGGATCGCCCGCCACGCCGCCCGGGAGCTGGTCACCTGGGGCGCCTGGGAGGGCGACCGCCCCACCGCCACCGCCCAGGACGTGGTCCGCAAGGCCGCCGCCATGTACGGCGCCTACCTCAAGGACGGACCCATCACCCAGGTCGAGGCCGCCGCCGCCCTCGCGGCCGCTCTCGGCAACTGACCTAGGAGGAACAGAACATGGTGTTCGCCGCCGGCGAGGAAGTGCTGATCGTCTCCTGCGAGGACGACCCCCGGGCCGCCGGGCGGACCGGCCGGATCGTGGACGA
>NZ_BNBO01000185.1 GCF_014655955.1 Kitasatospora indigofera | reverse complement strand
GGTCCTCCAGCTCCTGGCGGGCCTGCTCGATCTCCAGGTTCTTGGTCTCGATGTCGCGGTTCTGCGCGGCCAGCAGCGCGGCCTTCTCCTCCAGTTCGGCGTTGGAGGACTGCAGGTCCTCCTGGCGGGACTGGAGTTCCCGGGAGCGGACCTGCAACTCGGCGGTGAGCCGCTGGGACTCGCCGAGCAGCTCGTCCGTCCGGGCGTTGGCCACGATGGTGTTGACGTTGACGCCGACGGTCTCCATCAGCTGGTCCAGGAAGTCCCGGTGGGTCTGGGTGAACCGGTGCACGGAGGCCAGCTCGATCACCCCCAGGACCTGCCCCTCGACCACGATCGGCAGCAGGATCAGGGAGTTGGGCGCGGTGGCGCCGAGGCCCGAGGCGATGGTGACGTACCCGGCCGGCACGTCGTCCATCGAGATGGTGCGCCGGCTGCGGGCCGCCTGCCCGACCAGCGACTGGCCGAACCGGAAGGACAGCGGCCGCCCCGGGCTGCCGGGCAGGTCGCGCATGCCGTACGAGCTGATCAGCCGCAGCTCCGGGCCGTCGGCGGTCTCGTCGGCGAGGTAGAAGGCGCCGTACTGGGCGCCGACCAGCGGGGTGAGTTCGTCCA
>NZ_BNBO01000184.1 GCF_014655955.1 Kitasatospora indigofera | reverse complement strand
TCAGCGGAGGCGGGCGAGGAGGGCGTGTTCGACGAGGGTGATGAGGGCGCTCTTGGCGCTGTCGCGTCGGCGGGCGTCGAGGGCGATGACGGGGGTGTCGGGGCCGAGTTGGAGTGCTTCGCGGACTTCGTCGGGGGTGTGGGGCTGGTGTCCTTCGAAGCCGTTGAGTGCGACGACGAAGGGCAGGCCGCTGTTCTCGAAGTAGTCGAGTGCGGGGAAGCAGTCGGCGAGGCGGCGGGTGTCGACGAGGACGACGGCGCCGATGGCGCCGCGGACGAGGTCGTCCCACATGAACCAGAAGCGGTCCTGGCCGGGGGTGCCGAAGAGGTAGAGGATGAGGTCTTCGTCGAGGGTGATTCGGCCGAAGTCCATGGCGACGGTGGTGGTCGTCTTGCCCGCGGTGTGGGTGAGGTCGTCGATGCCGGCGCTGGCGCTGGTCATGACGGCTTCGGTGCGCAGGGGGTTGATCTCGGAGACGGCGCCGACGAGGGTGGTCTTGCCGACGCCGAAGCCGCCGGCGACGACGATCTTCGCGGAGGTGGTGGCGCGGGTCGCGGCGGCCGCGTTAGAGCTTGCGAAGTCCACTGAGGACCCTTTCGAGCAGCGTGACGTCGGGC
>NZ_BNBO01000183.1 GCF_014655955.1 Kitasatospora indigofera | reverse complement strand
GCCGCACCCGGGCGGCGTCCAAGCCGGCCGGGAAGGAAGCCGCCGAGGCCGAGGCCCTGCGGGCGAAGACCGCGACCGCCAAGGCCGCGGCGGACATCGCCAACCAGCTGAAGGCGGCCAAGGCCGCCGCCGAGATCGCCGTCGGCGAGGCCCAGGCCCAGGAGGTCCGCGAGGCCGCCGCCGACAAGCGGCGCGAGGCCGAGCGGCAGCGCACCGAGGCCGCCGCCGCCCGGCAGAAGGCGGAGCGGTCCGCCGCCCAGTGGCGCACCTACGCCAAGACCATCGCGGTCATCTGCGTGGTCGTCTCCCTGCCGCTGCAGATGATGGCGTTCTGGTCCCCGAACGCCTGGTTCCTGCTGGCCGCGCCGCTGGTACTGGAAGGCCTGGCCTGGGCGCTGCTCAAGGGCGCCGAGGCCGCGATCGACGACAACCGGCCGTCCTGGCACTACCGGGCGCTGGCCGGGGCCGTGGCCCTGTTCGCCGCCACGGTGAACTTCCTGCACGGCAGCTCGGCGTTCGGCCTCGGCACCGGCCTGGGCGGAGCGTTCTGCTCGCTGGCCGGACCGCTGGTCTGGGACCTGCACGAGCACGGCCGCATCCGCAAGCGCGACGGCAAGGTGAGC
>NZ_BNBO01000182.1 GCF_014655955.1 Kitasatospora indigofera | reverse complement strand
GGCGCCGCGATGTCCACGCCCCGGCCGAAGTTGCTGTAGTCCGAGAGGGTGTCGTCGGTGTTCTTGTTGTTCTTGTTGCACCAGCCGAAGGTGCCGAGGCCGCCGGGCTTGCCGTCGGCGTCGCTGAGCGAGGAGACGGTGATCGCGTCCGGCACGTTGGCCGGGCTCTGGTTGGACACGTCCCGGTGGTCGTTGCCGGCCGAGACCACCACCACGATCCCCTTGGAGATCGCCCGGTTCACCGCGTCGTTGATCGCCTGGACGGTGCCGTCGAAACCGATCGAGATGTTGGCGACCTCGATCTCGCCGGCGTGCGCGGTCACCCAGTCGATCGCGTTGACGATCTCCTCGCTGCTGCCGCTGCCCTTGGAGTTCAGGGCCTTGACGGACCAGAGCCGGGCACCGGGCGCGACGCCGACGTAGCCGATGCCGTTGTCCAGGCCGCCGACGATCCCGGCCACGTTGCTGCCGTGCCCGTTGTCGTCGACACCGGCGTTCTCCACGCAGGAGGTGACACCGACGCAGTTCACCCGCCGGACGACGTTGAGGTCCGGGTGGTAGTAGTCGATCCCGGAGTCGATCACCGCCACGTCCACGTCGACCCGCTGGTCCAGGCCGTCGCCGG
>NZ_BNBO01000181.1 GCF_014655955.1 Kitasatospora indigofera | reverse complement strand
CTGAGCCGCGCACGGATGCTCGCCTGCGCCCTGGAGATCATCGACCGCGAGGGCGTCGACAAGCTGTCGATGCGCCGCCTGGCCCGCGCGCTCGACCACGACCCGATGAGCCTCTACCGCTACGCGACCAACAAGGCCGCCCTCCTCGACGGCATCGCCGAAATCGTCCTCGACCGGCTCACCGTCGACTCCACCGACCCGGACTGGTCGGGCCAACTGCGCGCCGTCGCCCACCGCTTCCGAGATCTCGCACTGACCCACCCGAACGCCGTGCCGCTCCTGGTCACCCGCCCTCTCGCAACACCGCTGGCCCTGCGCCCCCGCGGCACCCTGCGCCCCCTCGAAGCCGTCCTCACCCTGCTCACCCGGGCCGGCTTCAGCGGCCCCGACGCCCTGCACATATACCGCGCCCTGTTCGGTCTCCTGCACGGCCACGTCCTCAACGAACTCCAGGAACTCGTCGACAACCCCGACGAGACCGACGACCTGCTACGCCTGGGACTCCACCGACTGCCGATCGGCGAATTCCCCCTCCTACGCGGCCTCGCCACCACCCTGGCCACCTACGACGGCGCCGCCGAACTCGAACGCGGCCTCGACATCCTCCTGAGCGGCCTCACCGCCACCCTCGCCCCGCAGCCGTAGCGGCCCCTC
>NZ_BNBO01000180.1 GCF_014655955.1 Kitasatospora indigofera | reverse complement strand
GCCAACCTGCAGATCGCGGCCTCCGGCGGCACCGCGCCGCTGACCTTCACCGCGACCGGCCTGCCGACCGGGCTGTCGATCAGCTCCACCGGCAAGATCACCGGTACCGCCACCACGGCCGGCACCTACAACGTCACGGTGACCGCCAAGGACGCGGCCAACAAGACCGGTTCCACCTCCTTCACCTGGACGGTGAGCACCGGCGGCGGCAGCTGCACCCCGGCGCAGCTGCTCGGCAACGCCGGCTTCGAGACCGGCACCGCCGCCCCCTGGACCACCACCAGCGGCGTGGTCGACAACAGCTCCGGCCAGGCCGCCCACGGCGGCAGCTGGAAGGCGTGGCTGAACGGCTACGGCTCCACCCACACCGACAGCGCCTCGCAGACCGTCACCATCCCGGCCGGCTGCAAGGCGACCCTGAGCTTCTGGCTGCACATCGACACCGCCGAGACCGGCAGCACCGTGTACGACAAGCTCGCGGTGACCGTCAACGGCACGGCCCTCACCACCTACTCGAACGTGAACGCCGCGGCCGGCTACCAGCAGCGCACCTTCGACCTCTCGGCCTACGCGGGCCAGAGCGTCACCCTGAAGTTCAACGGCACCGAGGACTCCTCGCTGCAGACGAGCTTCGTGATCGACGACACCTCCATCGCCACCAGCTGA
>NZ_BNBO01000179.1 GCF_014655955.1 Kitasatospora indigofera | reverse complement strand
AGTCAGTACAGACGGAGGATGAACGGAGGGGACAGAGCACCATCAGGATCGCCCGGCCCGTGAGGCACGTTCGTCCGGGCGGACACCGCAGACCCCCCAAGCACGAAGGACGGTGGTTTCCGGTCACGCATACGCGATCCCCGCACGCCCCTTCCCCCGGGGCAGTGCGGACCTGAGGAAGCCGGCTCCGGCCGGCAGATGGTGATGTATCCCTTCGGGGCCCCGGAGCCGCAACGGCTTCGGGGCCCCTCGACGCGTCCCCGAACAAACACAGAAGAGGTGCAGTGACCACGGCAACCAACCGGCCCCACAACCCCGGCTCCAACCCCGATCCAAGCCCCGACCCGGGCCCCAACTCCTTCGACGACGACGACTACCCCGCCTACACCATGGGCCGCGCCGCCGAGATGACCGGCACCACCGCCGGCTTCCTCCGGGCGCTGGGGGAGCACCGCCTCATCACTCCACTGCGCTCCGACGGCGGCCACCGCCGCTACTCCCGCTACCAACTACGGATCGCGATGCGCGCCCGTGACCTGGTCGACCAGGGCACCCCCATCGAGGCCGCCTGCCGCATCGTCATCCTCGAGGACCAACTCGAAGAGGCGCTGCGCCTCAACGAGCAACTGCGCCGTCCGCCGGCCGACGCGCCGCCGCCCGCCGACACCTGAC
>NZ_BNBO01000178.1 GCF_014655955.1 Kitasatospora indigofera | reverse complement strand
GCGTTAGAGCTTGCGAAGTCCACTGAGGACCCTTTCGAGCAGCGTGACGTCGGGCGTTCCGCCCGACTCGCCCGCGGCGGCGGGCTGGTGGATGGCGACAAGACCGGCCTCGGCGAGGTCGGCCACGAGGATACGGGCCACCCCCAGCGGCACGCCGGCAAGTGCGGAGATCTCCGCGACGGACTTGACCTCGCGGCACAGGCCGACGATCCGGGCGTGCTCGGGGAGCAGCCCTCCGGTGCGCTCGGCGGACGGTGTGGTCGAGATCAGCGCCTCGATCGCCAGCTGGTACCGGGGCCGGGTGCGGCCGCCGGTCATCGCGTACGGACGGACCAGTGGCTGCTGCTCGTAGCCGTCGGACTGGCCACCGTAGCCGCTGCCGTACCCGGAGCCGTACGAGCCGGCGGGTGTCGGGGGCGGGGTCATCTGGGTCCTCCTTGCGCTGCAGCCGTCCGCAGCCGGTTCCAGCTGGGACGATGCTCAGCTGAGGCGGTGCCAGGGGCCCGGGGGCCGCTGACTGAGGGTGGGGACGCCGGGCCCGGTCGGGCCGGACCCGGCGTGGAGGTGGATGGTGACATCTGCTCAGTGCAGGAGACTGCCCTGGAGTTCGGCGCGCAGTGCGGGGGTCAGGACGGTGCCGGCGCGGTCGACGAGGAGTGCCATCTCGTACCCGACGAGGCCGATGTCGGAG
>NZ_BNBO01000177.1 GCF_014655955.1 Kitasatospora indigofera | reverse complement strand
ACGACGACCCGATCGAGGCCGCCATGCTCCGCCAGACCGGCGTCAGCGCCTCCGCCGGCGGCACCGACGGCCTCGGCTCGGTGATCCGCCGCACCGTCCTCGACCACATGATTGCCGCTGCCGAGGCGGCCGAGGGCGCGGTGATCAGCAGCTCCGACCTGCTCGCCCATCTCGCCCGCACCGACGCCGACCGCTTCGGCCGCGTCGGCAAGGAGACCGACTCGGCCTGGCTGTCCCGCGCTGGCAAGGCCCTGCGGGGCGAACTGGCCATCCTGGGAACGGAGCTGGAGCCGACCCGGATCACCCTCGCCGACGGCTCCCGGCCCAACGGCTACACCCTGGCGGACCTGCGCGCCGCCGCCGCGAACCTGACCTCCGCCGCCTGACCCGGCGCCCCGTTCGCCCGGTTTCGTCCCCCTGACGGACCCGTGCCAGCCCCGGGAAGCCGCAGGTCACAGCCTCGCCCCTCCGGTCACGACCCCTGCCGCCCCCTGCCGTCGCAGGCCCCATCCGGGCGGGGGTCGGCAGGGGAGCCCCGGACACCGGCACCCCTGTGACCTGCGGATATCCCGGCACGGCGAAGGTCCGTCAAGGCGCCCTGGCCTACCCAAACCACCCCAAAGAACCCTCCCTGGAAGGGGACCCGTCCGTGCTGCTCACCGTCTCCGCCGCCACCTTCTTCGGCGTCCTGCTGGTCGTCATG
>NZ_BNBO01000176.1 GCF_014655955.1 Kitasatospora indigofera | reverse complement strand
GGCGGGGCGACGACCACGGTGCCGCCGGCGAGCAGGGGCACCCACAGCTCGTAGGTGGCCGCGTCGAAGGCGTGCGGCGAGTGCAGCAGGATGCGGTCGTGCGCGCCGCCCCGCCAGCGGCGGTCGGCGGCCAGGTCGGCCACGTCGCGGTGCCGGACGGCCACGCCCTTCGGGACCCCGGTCGAACCCGAGGTGAACATCACGTACGCCAGCTGGTCCGGATCCACCGCCACCGCCGGATCCGTCTCCAGCAGCGGCAGTTCGTCACCGGGCCGGAGCACCGTCGCCGTGTGCTCGAAACCCGGCTCGGCACGGTCGGTCAACAACACCCGCGCACCCGTGTCCGCCAGCACCCCCGCCATCCGCTCCGCCGGCAGGCTCGCATGCATCGGCACATAGAAACCACCCGCCTTCAGCACCGCCAGCGTCGCGACCACCACCTCCGCCGACCGCTCCAACAGCATCGCCACCGGCGACTCCGCACCCACCCCCAGACCGATCAGCCGATGCGCCAGACGGTTCGCCCGCGCGTTCAACTCCCGGTACGACAGCTCAACCCCCTCCGCCACCAACGCCACCGCATCCGGCGACTGCGCAACCCGGGCCGCGAACAACCCCGGCAACGAACCCGCCACCACCGGCACCGCCGTGTCGTTCCACCCCTCCAGCACCAACTCCCGCTCCACCGAACCCAACAACTCCACCCGGCTCACCGGCACCGAAGGATCCGCCGCCACCGCCGCCAGCAACCGCCCC
>NZ_BNBO01000175.1 GCF_014655955.1 Kitasatospora indigofera | reverse complement strand
GGTCAGCCGGTGGCGGGGACGGTGTCGGTGAAGGTGGTGCCGGCGGTGCGGTAGCCGGAGACCTTCGCGGAGACCTGGGCCGGGGTGAGCACCTGGTCCTTGACGAAGTACACGTAGTCGACCTGCTGGTTGTACGACCGCGGGGTGCTGCTGGTCTGGCCGTTGAGGTCGATCAGCCAGTGGTTGAAGTCGATCCACTGCGGCGTCTCGGGCAGGTACGGCTCGCCGTGGGTGGCGACGGCCTGGCCGTCGATGTAGTACGTGATGCTGGTGTTGTCGACGGTCAGGAGCAGGTCGTGCCAGCCGTCGTAGGACTGCCGCTGCTGGCCGTGGGCGTTGACGGCGTTCCACGGGTCCGGGTTGTACGTTTCCCAGGAGGTCTCGTACATGATGTTGCTCTGCTCGCCCCAGCCGCCGTTCGGCAGGTACTCGAAGTCCTGCTCGCTGTAGTTCGGGTCCATCGGCGCGTTGAGCGGGGTGAAGGTGAAGAAGGTCTGGTTGACGTGGTCGCCGTCGGGGCCGCCGGTCGGGGTGTCGTTGAACTTGACCCGCGCGGCGTAGGTGCCGTTCTTGAACTTCCGCGCCGTGGTCTGGAGTTCGGTCTCCTTGGTACCGGAGGCCGTGCCGTCGGTGGTGAGGCGGAGGTTCATGATGCTGTTGCCGCCGGAGGACTGGAACGTGATGTCCTGCGGGGACCAGGTGGCTCCGGGCACACCGGGGCCGCCCTGGCCGGACTTGACCGTCCAGCCGTGCTGCTGGACGGCCG
>NZ_BNBO01000174.1 GCF_014655955.1 Kitasatospora indigofera | reverse complement strand
GACGCGGCGGCGAGAACGGCCTCGGCGCCGGGCAGGACGGCGATCGGCTTGGCGTGCCGGTAGGCCTCGCCGGCCAGCAGGGCGACACGGGAGTCCACCTGGGCGCCGGGACCGGTCACACCGGACTTGGCGTCACGGGCGCCGTGGTCGTCGGCGGCCGGCAGCAGCGGGCCGGCGATGACGAGTGCGTCGTACTCGACGGAGCGGGTGGCGACGAAGGTGCGCTGAACGGACAGGTCCTCGGCGAGCGGCGCGCCGGTGGGGGCGATCAGGAGCGGGAGGAGGCCGGCCTGGCGGGCGCTGTCGCGCACCTGGCGGACGGCGACGAGGTCACTGGTGGCGTCGGCGACGATGCCCAGGACGCGGCCCGTGGTGGGCCAGGCCCCTGCGACCTGGGACAGCGCCGGGCTCGGCGCCATGTCGGGCAGAGCGCCGGAGGGCTCGGGGGCGGGCAGGCCCAGGCCGGTGGCGACCTCGGCGCACAGGACGGGGTCGATCTCGGCGAGGACGGTCAGGACACGTTCCCGGACGACCGGCTCGTAGACCTTGGAGAGTTCGAAGGTGTAGGCGGCGATGACGTGTTCGCGCTCCACCGGGCTCAGGCTCAGCCAGAACAGCCGGGCCTGGCCGAAGTGGTCGTCGAACGACGCCGGGGCTCCATGCACCTTGGCCGCCGGAGGCAGGGGCGTGGGGAACTCGATGTAGGCGTGGTCGCCGGCGCCCGCGAGAAAGGGGCAGCCGCCGTCCAGCGAGTTCGGCCGGTACGGGGCG
>NZ_BNBO01000173.1 GCF_014655955.1 Kitasatospora indigofera | reverse complement strand
TGCGCCAGGGCCAGCGACAGCACCATCGTCAGCACGACCACGACGACCGTCCAGACCAAGGTCCAGCCGAGCACCGGGACGAAGTCCGGCTCGTCGAAGAGCTTGGTGTACTTGTCGAAGCCGGCCGATCCACGGACGAAGCCGGTGGTGCTGATCCGCAGGAAGGAGGTGTGGACCATCTCGTAGACGGGCCAGAGCACCACGAGCAGGATGAGCAGGACGGCCGGGGCGATCCAGGGCAGCGGACCGAGCCTGGCCAGGCCGGAGCGCCTGCCCGCCGGGGTGCCCCGGCGTGCCCGGTCGGCACCGGGCTCGGCGGTCTTGAGCGACACGGGGTAAGGCCTTCCCTTGGTGTACGGCGGTGTGGGCCGCCACACGGTGTGCGGTGGTGGTGCGCGATTGCGTGCGGGGCGCGGGAGTTGCGGCGCGCCGGCACGGAGTACAGGGATGCTGTCCGCGCGGGAGCCGGGTGCGCGGGGACGGCGTACGGGAGTGTCGCGTACGCGGGTCCTGCCTGCGCCCTTCGGCTGTGCTGGCTCTTCGCAGGTGCGGCGTTGCGGGTGCGTGAGCGGTGGTGCGGGTGTGGTGATGCGGGTGCGGTGATGCGGTGGGCCGCGGGTTCAGCGCTGTGCAGCTCGCCACGGCGCTGAACCGTGCAGTGCGGTGCAGTGCGGTGCTGTGCGTCGGGCCGGTGCCGGCGGTGCGGCCGGCACCGGCCCGAGGGGCATTACTTGTCGGCGGCCGCGGCTTCGGCCTTCTTCTGCAGGTCGCCGAGGACGGCGG
>NZ_BNBO01000172.1 GCF_014655955.1 Kitasatospora indigofera | reverse complement strand
TCGACGGGCAGAGCCACCGGGTGCCGGCCAACGACCGCGGCAACGCGCTGCACGGCGGGCCGGAGGGCTTCCACAGCCGGGTCTGGCGGGCCGAACCCGCCGGTGACCGGGCCGCGTTGCGGCTCTCGCTGCTCAGCCCGGACGGCGACATGGGGTTCCCCGGCGCGCTGTCGGTGAGCGTGCTGTACGCGCTCGACGAGGCCGGGACGCTGTCGGTGTCCTTCGAGGCCGTCACCGACCGCCCCACCGTGGTGAACCTGACCAACCACGCCTACTTCAACCTGGGCGGCGCCGGCTCCGGCGACGTCCTCGGGCACCTGCTGGAGGTGGACGGCGACCAGTACCTGCCGGTCGCGCCGGACGCCATCCCGTACGGCCCGCTCCAGGCGGTGGCGGGCACCCCGTTCGACCTGACCCGGGCCCGGCCGGTCGGCGAGGCCCTGGCCGCCGAGGACCAGCAGCTGAAGAACGCCGGCGGCTTCGACCACTGCTGGGTGCTGCGGCCCGCGGCCGGGCCCGGCGCCCTGCGCCGGGCGGCCCGGCTGGCCGACCCGGCCAGCGGGCGGGCGCTGGAGGTGTGGACAACCGAGCCGGGGGTGCAGGTCTACACCGCCAACCGGCTGGACGGCACGCTGGCGGACGCCGACGGCCACCACCACCCCCGGCACGGCGGCATCTGCCTGGAGACCCAGCACCTGCCCGACTCGCCCAACCGGCCCGAGTACCCGAGCACCGTCCTGCGCCCGGGCGAACGCTTCACCAGCCGCACCGAGTTCCGCTTCCCGCACCTG
>NZ_BNBO01000171.1 GCF_014655955.1 Kitasatospora indigofera | reverse complement strand
CGGGTCAGATGAACTTCTGCTCGGCGAGGTAGGCGGCGAGCGCCTTGCCGCCCTCGCCCTCGTCCTTGACGACGGTGCCGGCGGTGCGCGCCGGGCGGGCCGTGACGGCCTCCACCGCGGTCCAGGCACCGGCCAGGCCGACCTCCTCCGCGTCGATGCCCAGGTCGTCCAGGTCGAAGGACTGCACCGGCTTCTTCTTCGCGGCCATGATCCCCTTGAAGGAGGGGTAGCGGGCCTCGCCCGACTGGTCGGTCACCGAGACGACGGCGGGCAGCTGCGCCTCGACCTGCTCGGTGGCCGCGTCGCCGTCACGCCGGCCCTTGACCGTGGTGCCCTCGACGGTGACCTCGGACAGCAGCGTCAGCTGCGGCACGCCCAGGCGCTCGGCCAGCAGCGCGGGCAGCACGCCCATGGTGCCGTCGGTGGACGCCATGCCGCCGACCACCAGGTCGAACCCGGTCCGCTCCAGCGCCTTCGCGACGATCGCCGAGGTGCCGATCACGTCGGTGCCGTGGATGTCGTCGTCGTTCACGTGGACGGCCTTGTCGGCGCCCATCGACAGGGCCTTGCGCAGCGCGTCCTTCGCGTCGTCCGGGCCCACCGTCAGCACCGTCACCTCGGCGTCGCCGTGCGCCTCCGCGATCCGCAGCGCCTGCTCCACGCCGTACTCGTCCAACTCCGACAGGAGGCCGTCGACGCCCTCCCGGTCGGTGGTGTGGTCGTCCGCGAAGCGCCGGTCACCGGTCGCGTCGGGCACGTACTTCACACAGACAACGATCCTCAAGCTCACGGCCTGTCTCCTGT
>NZ_BNBO01000170.1 GCF_014655955.1 Kitasatospora indigofera | reverse complement strand
CGATCCGGCCGCGGACGGTGATCGTCGCGGCGGTCGCGTGGCTGCTGGCGGCGCTGTTCCTCATCCCGTACCTGGAGATGATCGTCACCGCGCTGCGGCCGGCCGACGAACTGCGCGACGCCACCTACCTGCCCTCGCACTTCGAGTGGTCCAACCTGGTCAAGGTCTGGACCGACTCCACCCTCGGCGGCAACCTGCGCGTCACCCTGCTCGTCGCGGCCGGCTCCACCCTGCTCGTCCTGCTGGTCGCCCTGCCCGCCGCCTACTACACCGCCCGCATCAAGTACCGCGGCCGCAAGCTCTTCCTGCTGCTCGTCCTGGTCACCCAGATGTTCCAGCCCACCTCCCTGCTGGTCGGCCTCTACCGCGAGTTCTACCAGTTCGGGATGCTCAACTCGGTCTGGACCCTGATCATCTGCAACGCCGCCTTCAACCTCGCGTTCGCCATCTGGATCCTCACCGCCTACATCTCCTCCATCCCCGTCGAACTGGAGGAGGCCGCCCAGATCGACGGCCTCGGCCGGCTCGGCGCCCTGCGCCGCGTCACGATCCCGCTCGCCATGCCCGGCATCGTCACCGCCCTGATCTTCACCTTCATCTCCGCCTGGAACGAATTCGTGATGGGCCTGCGCCTCACCACCGTCCCCGAGAGCCAGCCCCTCACCGTCGGCATCAACAACTTCATCGGCAACTACACCGTCCAGTGGAACTACCTCTTCGCCGGATCCGTCGTCGCCATCCTCCCCGTCATCGTCCTGTTCGCCTTCATCGAACGCCAGGTCGTCTCCGGCCTCACCGCCGGATCCGTCAAGTAG
>NZ_BNBO01000169.1 GCF_014655955.1 Kitasatospora indigofera | reverse complement strand
GACGACGGCGACGACGAGGAGGGCGCCCTGGGCGACGTTCTGCCAGAAGGCGTTGATGCCCTGGACGGTGAGGCCGTTTTCGAGGGCGCCGAGGAGGGCGACGGCGAGGAGGGTGCCGCCGATGCCGCCCTTGCCGCCCTTGAGGGCGGCGCCGCCGAGGGCGGCGGCGGTGATGGCCTTGAGTTCGAGGCCTTCGCTGCCGGAGGTGGGCTGGCCGGAGCCGGTGCGGGCGGTGAGGAGGATGCCGGCGACGGCGGCGACGACGCCGATGAGGGCGTAGACGGCGACGAGGTATTTGTTGATGTTGATGCCGGCGAGGCGGGCGGCGGTGTCGTTGCCGCCGATGGCGTAGATGTTGCGGCCGATGTCGGTGTACTTGAGGAGGAGGTGGACGGCGAGGGCGACGACGATGAGGATCCAGACCATCACGGGGAGGCCGGCGATCTTGCCGCGGCCGAGGAAGACGAAGACGTCGTTGTTGAGGACGTAGCCCTGGGCGCGGCCGTCGGAGACGAGCTGGGCGAGGCCCTTGTAGGCGGCGAGGCCGGCGAGGGTGGCGATGGTGGGGTTGACGCGGCCGTAGACGATGATGACGCCGTTGAGGATGCCGACGAGCAGGCCGACGCCGACGGCGGCGGCGATGCCGGCGAGGGCGTTGGAGCCGGTGGCGGTGAAGGCCATGGCGCTGACGACGGAGGCGACGCCGGCCTGGGAGCCGACGGAGATGTCGAGGCCGCCGCAGATGATGACGGCGGTCTGGACGACGGCGAGCAGGCCGGTGATGGTGGCGGCCTCGGCGATGACCTGCATGTTGGAGA
>NZ_BNBO01000168.1 GCF_014655955.1 Kitasatospora indigofera | reverse complement strand
GTGAAGATCATGACGCCGCGTCCCCGCGACGGTAGGTGCTCAGGCCCGGCTGGAAGCTGCGCTTCTCGAACTGCTTCAGCGCCACGTTGATCCACTCGTTGCCGGTCAGACGCGACAGCTCCCACAGCTTCGCCTGGTCGTAGTCGATGGCGGTGGGCAGGTCGGTGGCCCGGTTGTGCTCGTAGACCTGCTTCGCCAGCTCCAGCGTCACCGGGTTCTTCTTCACCAGCTTCGCCACGATCCGGTCGGTCTCCGCGTCCAGCTCCGCGGCCGGCACGGCCCGGTTGACCAGCCCGAACTCACGGGCCTGCGCACCGGTGAAGGTGTCCCCGGTCAGGATGTAGTAGAGCGCCTGCTTGCGGGGCAGGTTGTTCGCCGCCGCCCACGACGCCCCGCCCGCCGGGAAGATCCCGAAGTTGATCTCGGACAACCCGAACAGCACGTCCTCGGACGCGACCGCCAGGTCGCAGATCCCCGTCACCAGCACCCCGCCGCCGAACGCGAACCCGTTCACCTTCGCCACCGTCACGGCGGGGAAGGCCTTCAACCGCTTGAACCACCGCAGTGCCACCAGATTCGTCCGGTAGAACAACTGCGGGTCCTCGTAGGGCCGCAGGAAGCACTCCTCCAGGTCCATCCCGGCGCTGAAGCTGTCACCGTTGCCGGTGACCACCACCACCTTCACACCGTCCGCGGCCTCGATCTCGTCCAGGGCCGTGTTCATGTCCGCATGCATCTGCGGATTCATCGCGTTCTTCTTCTCCGGCCGGTTCAGCGAGATCGTCGCCACCGGCCCCTCGATCTCCAGCAGCACGGTTTCCAACTTGATC
>NZ_BNBO01000167.1 GCF_014655955.1 Kitasatospora indigofera | reverse complement strand
CCGGCGCGCCCAGGGCCTGCCGGCCACCTCGCTGGCCTGGGGCTACTGGGCCGAGGCCAGCGGGCTGACCGGGCAGATGTCCGAGGCCGACGGTGAACGCCTCGCCCGCGCGGGGCTGCTGCCGATGGCCACCGACCACGGACTCGGGCTGTTCGACGGGGGCCTGGACACCGCGGAACCGGCGGTGGTCGCGGCTCGGCTCAAGCTGTCCGCCCTGGGCGACCGGCCGGTGCTGCGCGCGCTGGCACGCGTCCGCAAACCGGTGCGGGCCACCGGACTGGCGGGCGAGCTGGGATCGCTCCCCGAGGCCCGGCAACGCGAGATTCTGCTCGACCTGGTCAGCACCCACGCCTCGGCCGTGCTGGGCCGCAGCGACGAGATCGGTGGCGACCTGGCCTTCAAGGACCTCGGCTTCGACTCGCTGACCGGCGTGGAGCTGCGCAACCGGCTGTCCACGGCGGTCGGGACCCGGCTGTCGGCGACGATGGTCTTCGACCACCCGACTCCGGCCCGGCTGGCCGAGTACCTGCGTGAGGTGGTCCTCGGCAAGGAGCGCCGGACGGTCGCGCCCGTGCCCGTCGGGGTCGCGGTGTCGGGTGATCCGGTGGTGGTGGTGGGTCTGGGGGCCCGGTATCCGGGTGGGGTGGGCTCGGCGCAGGAGTTGTGGGATCTGGTGGCGGGTGGGGCGGACGCGGTGGGGGAGTTCCCGTCCGATCGTGGGTGGGACGTGGGTCGTCTTCATGATCCGGCCGGTGGTCCGGGGACGTCGTACACGCGGCGGGGTGGTTTTCTCGCGGATGCGGCGGGGTTCGATGCGGCGTTCTTCGGGATCTCGCCGCGTGAGGCGTTGG
>NZ_BNBO01000166.1 GCF_014655955.1 Kitasatospora indigofera | reverse complement strand
CGCGCCGTGGCACTCGCCGCGGCGGTCGGCGAGCTGCACCCCAGCGAGACCACGTGGAAGCGCGCATGGGACGACACCGCCGGCGCCCCGCTCGGCGACACGGCCGAATCCATCGCCGCCCGCGTGGCCGCCAGGGCCGCGACCAAGGAAGCCGCCAAGGACCAGACGAACACGGTCGAAAAGGTGGAAAAGCCGCAGGTCGAATCCCAAGTGACCGCCCCGCGCGGCACCTCCGCGAACAAGCGTCCGGACGGGCGCCGCAACAACGGCGGGACCCCGCCGCGGCAGAAGGCCGGCAGCTACCCGAAGTACTCGCCGATCGCCCGCCGCGCGATGTCGCTCGCCGCCAAGAAGCAGCAGCCCGCCCGCACCGCGAGCTGACCCCATCCGCCCCCGCGCACGACCCCTTCGAGACATCCCGACCAGGAGGTCGACCGTGTCCGACGCCCACTCCAGCCGCGCCGCCCGCTTCGCCGCCGCCTACGCCCTGCTCCGCGCGGCGGCGGACGTGGCGGACCACTGGGTCCAGACCGACCACCAAGCCCGCCTCAAGGGCCAGCACGACCACAACGACGGGCAGTCCAGCGCGGCCGGGCGCCGCGCCTGCGCCGCCCACGTCGCCACCTACACCGCCACCCAGGCCGGCGCCCTGCTGCTCGGCTCCCGCGTGCTTGGAGTTCGGCTGCGGCCCGGCCCGGCCGTGGCGGCCCTGGCGCTGTCGGCCGTCACGCACTACGTCGCCGACCGGCGCGAGCCCCTGCGCCGCCTCGCCGACGCCACCGGCAAGAGCAACTTCGTCCGCCTCACTGACTTCGGCATGAACGGCGCCTACGCGCTGGACCAGGCCTGGCACCACGCCTTCGAGAC
>NZ_BNBO01000165.1 GCF_014655955.1 Kitasatospora indigofera | reverse complement strand
CTGGGTCGCCCTGCCCGACGCCCACCGGCACACCGACCCCGCCTTCGAGCACCACACCGAGCTGCCCACCGTCACCGCCGCCGGCCTCCGCAGCACCGTGATCCTGGGCACCCTGGACGGCGCCACCTCACCCGGAACCGCCCACACCCCCCTGGTCGGAGCCGACCTCACCCTCACCGAGGGTGCCGAGCTGCGCCTGCCGCTGGAACGCGACTTCGAGTACGCGGTCCTCGCGATGACCGGCAGCGTCGACGTGGACGGCGTCCGGGTCGAACCCGGCTCGGTCCTCTACCTCGGCTGCGGCCGCGCCGAACTCCCCCTGCTGGCAAGGACGGACAGCGCGGTCCTGCTCCTCGGCGGGGAGCCTTTCGAGGAGAAGATCGTGATGTGGTGGAACTTCATCGGCCGGTCCGGTGAGGAGATCACCCAGGCCCGCGAGGACTGGATGTCAGGCCCCCGCTTCGGCGAGGTGCACGGCTACGACGGCGACCGGCTGACTGCTCCCCAGATGCCCGCCGTTCCCCTGAAACCACGGGGTCGGGCGCGCTGAGCTGTGGGTTCACCCTTCGTGCGGGCCTGCTCTGCCCGCACGAAACCACCCCTGGAACTTCCGCTCCGAGGAGTGTGCGAGGAGCCCCGATGGTCTGCGGATCATGCGGGCCGACTCATTGCGCAGCCTTACCGGCCTTCTCCTGTGCGGGCATGTACGACAGGGTCTGGCAGGATCGATGCTGACCTTTTGCTGACTTTGCCGACGGGTCATCGGATGTCCGGGCGGCGCCGATGACCAGCGCGCCTGCGTCTTCCGCGGCACCGTCACCGTCGCGTCGATCCGACTCCGGCTCAGACCGTGATCAGCCCGCCTCCAGAGCGTCGGCCCGATTCCTGAGGTCCT
>NZ_BNBO01000164.1 GCF_014655955.1 Kitasatospora indigofera | reverse complement strand
GGCGGTGGCGGTGGCCAGCTGCTCGGCCATCAGCACGTCGTAGACCGGCCGCCGGACGCTGCGCAGCACCCCGATGGGGGTGTGGTGGAGGGTGTCGGCGTCGGCGATCCGGGACAGGGCGAAGGCCGTCGAGGGGCCGGGCGCGTGGGCGTCGTGGACCAGGACGGAGGCCTCGTTGTCCGCCGTCACGGGTGCCACCCGCAGTTCGCCGGAGGCAGGGTCGCGGAAGACGCCCTGGCCCCGGTCCGCGCCGAACCGCACCGGCTTCCCGTGCTCCAGGCGGATCAGCGCCTCGTCCCGGGTGCCCGGCTCCTTCAGGACCTCGAAGGCGCCGTCGTTGAAGATGTTGCAGTTCTGGTAGATCTCCACCAGCGCGGTGCCCTCGTGCTCGGCGGCCGCCCGCAGCACCGAGGTCAGGTGCTGGCGGTCGGAGTCGATGGTGCGGGCCACGAACGTGGCCTCGGCGCCGATCGCCAGCGACAGCGGGTTGAACGGCGCGTCCAGCGACCCCATCGGCGTCGACTTGGTGATCTTCCCGATCTCGCTGGTCGGCGAGTACTGGCCCTTCGTCAGGCCGTAGATCCGGTTGTTGAACAGCAGGATCTTCAGGTTCACGTTCCGCCGCAGCGCGTGGATCAGATGGTTCCCGCCGATCGACAGCGCGTCGCCGTCACCGGTCACCACCCACACCGACAGGTCCTGCCGGGACGCCGCCAGCCCCGTCGCGATCGCCGGCGCCCGCCCGTGGATCGAGTGCATCCCGTAGGTGTTCATGTAGTACGGGAACCGCGACGAGCACCCGATCCCGGAGACGAAGACGGTGTTCTCGCGCCGGATCCCCAGCTCCGGCATGAACGCCTGCACCGCCGCCAGGATCGCGTAGTCCCCGCACCCCGGACACCACCGCACCTCCTGATCCGTCTTGAAGTCC
>NZ_BNBO01000163.1 GCF_014655955.1 Kitasatospora indigofera | reverse complement strand
CTCGGCGGTGAGCTGCGGGAGGACGGTGAAGAGGTCACCGACCACGCCGTAGTCGACCAGCTCGAAGATCGGGGCCTCCGGGTCCTTGTTCACCGCGACGATGGTCTTCGAGGTCTGCATGCCCGCCCGGTGCTGGATCGCACCCGAGATGCCCGCCGCCACGTACAGCTGCGGCGACACCTGCTTGCCGGTCTGGCCGACCTGGTTGGTGTGCGGGTACCAGCCCGCGTCCACCGCGGCCCGCGAGGCACCCACGGCCGCACCCAGCGCGTCCGCCAGCTCCTCCACCACGCCGAAGCCCTCCGCCGCACCCACACCACGGCCGCCCGACACCACGATCGCGGCCTCGGTCAGCTCCGGACGGCCCGAGGACACCCGCGGCGTGCGCGAGGTGACCGTCGCCGCGTTGCCGGTGAACGCCACCTCCACGCTCTCCACCGCGCCCGCCGCCGGGGCGGCCTGCGGCGACGTCGAGTTCGGCTTCACCGTGATCACCGGCGTGCCGTGCGACACCCGCGACCTCACCTGGAACGACGCGGCGAACACCGACTGCGTCGCCACCGGGCCGGCGTCACCCGCCTCCAGGTCCACCGCGTCCGTGATGATCCCCGAGCCCAGGCGCAGCGCCACCCGGGCGGCGACCTCCTTGCCCTCGCCGGAGGAGGTGACCAGCACCGCGGCGGCGTCGGCGGCCCTGGCGATCTGGGCCAGCGCGTCGACCTTGGGGACGACCAGCCGGTCGGTGAACTCCGGGCCGTCGGCGACGTACACCTTGGCGGCGCCGAACTCGGCGGCCTTCGCGGCGATCGCGGCGGCGCCGTCACCGGCGCCCAGCACCACCGCGGACGGCTCGCCGATCCGGCGGGCCAGGGTCAGCAGTTCGAGGGCCGGCTTGCGGACCACACCGTCGGCGTGGTCGACGAGGACGAGAATCTCACCCAT
>NZ_BNBO01000162.1 GCF_014655955.1 Kitasatospora indigofera | reverse complement strand
CTCCGACATCGGCCTCGTCGGGTACGAGATGGCACTCCTCGTCGACCGCGCCGGCGCCGTCCTGACCCCCGCACTGCGCGCCGAACTCCAGGGCAGTCTCCTGCACTGACGGATCGTCGGATACCGTCCTGGTATTCGAAGCACCTCTGCGCCCGTCCCGGGCCCGCGTCAGCGGGCTCGGGTTCGGACGTTGTACGGCCTTCGCACCACCGGTCCCGGACTCGTCCGGGGCTCGCAACGCACCGCCGCACCTTGTGAGGAGAGGATCCGTGAACCCGCCCGACGACCATAGCGGCCAGTACGGCGTTCCGTACCCAGGCACCGGCCACGACGCCTTCGGAGCCCCTGGCGTCGGCCACGGCCAGCAGTACGGCCGGCACCAGCAGCCCGGCCAGGAGTACGGTCAGCAGCCGTACCAGCAGGAGCAGTTCGGCCAGCAGTACGGTCAGCAGCCCTACCAGCAGGACCAGTTCGGCCACCCGCAGGCAGAACGCCAGTACGACCAGCGGCAGTTCGGCCAGGAGTACGGCCAGCAGCCGTACGAGCGCCGGACTGGCGGCTACCCCGCGCCCGAAAGCCCCGGTCACGTCGAGGAGTTCGAGGACGAAGAGGACTCCGGTCCGCTGATCCGTCCGTTCGCGATGACCGGCGGACGTACCCGGCCCCGGTACGAACTCGCCCTGGAGGCACTGGTCTCCGCGAGCGTCGACCCGCAGCGCCTGGCCACCCTGCTCCCCGAGCACCAGCGGATCTGCTCCCTGTGCACGGAGGTCAAGTCCGTCGCCGAGGTGTCGGCCCTGCTCTCCCTGCCCCTGGGAGTGGCCCGCATCCTGGTCGCCGACCTCGCCGAGGCCGGCCTCGTGGCCATCCACCAGCCCGCTTCCGGCGGCGAATCCGGAAACCAGCCCGACGTCACGCTGCTCGAAAGGGTCCTCAGTGGACTTCGCAAGCTCTAACGC
>NZ_BNBO01000161.1 GCF_014655955.1 Kitasatospora indigofera | reverse complement strand
CCGGAGTCGATCACCGCCACGTCCACGTCGACCCGCTGGTCCAGGCCGTCGCCGGTCTTCAGGCCCGCATTGCCGGGGCCGAGCGTGCGGTTGGTGCCGTTGGGCGTGCTCTGGCCGTCGGCGTGGCCGACGGCGGAGGCCTCCACGTACTTGACGGCGGGGTCGGCCCGCAGCGCCCGGACCGCGCCCGGGGTCAGGTCGGCCGAGAAGCCGCTGAGCGCCGAACGGTAGACCGAGCGGAGATGCGTGCCGGCGGTGCTGTGGGCGAGCGCGGCGGGGTCGGCGGCCGCGGCCTCGTCCAGGACGACGAGGTAGCGGGCGCCCGGTTCCTGGGCGGCGGCGGGGGTGACGAGGCCGAGGCCGGTGACCGCCGTCAGCGCGAGACCGGCGAGTATCGCGGTGCGTTTCATGGGTTCTCCTGGTGGGGGCGGGAGTGCGGGGGCGTCCAGCGGGACCGGCACGGCGACGCCGGCGTGCCGGTCCCGGAGCCGTCGGCGGGTGGGGGTCCGCCGGCGGCCGTCCGACGCTGCTACCCGAGGTCGCAGGTCATGTAGTAGGGCTGCTTGACGCAGCTGACGGTCCTGCTGCCGCTGCCGGTGCCGCCCTTGTCGTCGGTGACGGTGAGGGTGGTGGTGTACCTGCCGGACGCGGCGTACGGGAAGGTGTGGTTGACGCTCTGCCCGCTGCCCGTGGTGCCGTCGCCGAAGTTCCAGCTGTAGGCGACGATCGTGCCGTCCGGGTCGTAGGAGTTCTGGGACTCCAGCACGCAGTTGCCGTTGACGGTGCAGAACCCGCCGACGGCCGCGACCGGCCTGTCGTTGTGGTTCGGCTCCAGCAGGCGGAAGGTGGTCCGGTTCCGGCCGGTGCGCCCGCTGCTGTCGGTGACGGTCAGCTTGACCGTCCAGGTGCCGTAACTCGCGTAGCTGTGGGTGGGCTTGACGCCGGTGCCGGTGGTGCCGTCGCCGAAGTCCCAGCTGTAGGCGAGGCCGGTGCC
>NZ_BNBO01000160.1 GCF_014655955.1 Kitasatospora indigofera | reverse complement strand
GCGGCGAGATCCTCGAACTCAAGGAGACCATCAACACGATGGTCGACCAGCTCTCCGCCTTCGCCGACGAGGTGACCCGGGTGGCCCGCGAGGTCGGCACCGAGGGCAACCTCGGCGGCCAGGCCACCGTCCGGGGCGTCTCCGGCACCTGGAAGGACCTCACGGACAACGTCAACGTGATGGCCTCCAACCTGACCGGCCAGGTCCGCTCGATCGCCCAGGTGGCGACGGCGGTGGCGCGCGGCGACCTCTCGCAGAAGATCACCGTGGAGGCCAAGGGCGAGGTGGCGGCGCTGGCCGGGGTGATCAACACCATGGTCGACACCCTGTCGGCGTTCGCCGACGAGGTGACCCGGGTGGCCCGCGAGGTCGGCACCGAGGGGACGCTGGGCGGCCAGGCCCGGGTGCCGAACGTGGCCGGCACCTGGAAGGACCTCACCGACAACGTCAACTCGATGGCCAACAACCTGACCGGCCAGGTCCGCAACATCGCGCAGGTCACCACGGCGGTGGCCCGCGGCGACCTGACCCGCAAGATCGACGTCGACGCGCGCGGCGAGATCCTGGAGCTCAAGACCACCATCAACACCATGGTCGACCAGCTATCCTCGTTCGCCGCGGAGGTCACCCGGGTGGCCCGCGAGGTCGGCAGCGAGGGCCGGCTCGGCGGCCAGGCCGAGGTGGAGGGCGTCTCCGGCACCTGGAAGCGGCTGACCGAGAACGTCAACGAGCTGGCCGGGAACCTGACCCGCCAGGTCCGCGCGATCGCCGAGGTGACCAGCGCGGTCGCCGAGGGCGACCTGACCCGATCCATCACCGTCGATGCCTCCGGCGAGGTCGCGGACCTCAAGGACAACATCAACTTCATGGTGGAGTCCCTGCGCGAGACCACCCGCGCCAACGAGGACCAGGACTGGCTCAAGTCCAACCTGGCCCGGATCTCCGCCCTGATGCAGGGCCGCCGCGACCTGGCCGTCGTCGCCGAACTGATCATGGACGAACTCACCCCGCTGGTCGGCGCCCAGTACGGCGCCTTCTACCTCGCCGA
>NZ_BNBO01000159.1 GCF_014655955.1 Kitasatospora indigofera | reverse complement strand
GGGACTGCGGACGGGTCAGCCGGTGGTGCCGGCGGCGGTGAGCAGGTTCACCGCGCTGGTGGTGCCGGCGGCGCCGGGCTGGGTGATGTCGGTCGAGCCGGTCCAGTAGCCCTTGCCGTAGTCGCCCAGGGCGGTGAGGACGTGGCCGCCGGAGACGGCGAACACCCGCATGTTGTTGCCGGTGGTGGCGGCGGTGACCTTGGTGGCGGAGTTGCCGAGGCCGGTGGCGGCGGAGATGTCGCCCCAGGTGGTCCAGTAGCCGCCGGCGTAGTCGCCGGTGATCTCGTGGACGCTGCCGCCGGCCAGTGCGACGACGTGGAACTGGTTGCCGATGCCGACGCCGGACAGCTGGGTGATCTGGCCGGGGCCGCCGCGCACGGCGGTCACGTCGCCGGCGCTCCAGGTGCCGCGGTCGTAGTTGCCGTCGGCGACCCGCAGGTGTCCGTCGGGGCCGAGGGCCGCGACGTGCAGGGAGTTGTTGGTGCCGGCGGCGGAGATCTGGGTGGTGCCGGCCGGGATCCCGGCGGCGGCGGTGATGTCGCCCCACGGGCTCCAGGCGTCCCAGTAGCTGCTCTGCGAGTTGGAGGACTCGTAGACCCGGCCGCCGGCCAGCGCGACGACGTGCGTCCTGCCGTTGATCCGGGCGGCGGCGATCTGGGTGAGACCGGGGAGGTCGGTGGGGCCCGAGGTGACGGCGAAGTCGCGCCACATCGTCCACGCGCCGGGGATGGCGTAGCCCATGCCGCCGGGCCGGTTGGGGCCGAGGTTGCGGTCGACGGTGTAGATCTTCCCGTTCGCCGCGGCGAGGACCCGCAGCCAGTCGTCACCGGTGGCGGTGGCGAGGCTGGTGACCTGGTCCGCCGACGGGATCGGCCCGCCCAGGCCCGACAGCCCGCTGACCTTGGCCCACAGGCCGCGGGTGTAGTTGGCGCCGGTGCTGAACAGTCCGTCGGCGTTGCGGCCGACGAGCTGCACGCGCTCGCCGGGGAGCACCACCTGGTGCTCGGTGTCGAAGGTGACCTGGACCTGCTTGGTGACGGTGAGGCTGTGGCCGGC
>NZ_BNBO01000158.1 GCF_014655955.1 Kitasatospora indigofera | reverse complement strand
TCCACTCCCGGACCGAGGACGGCGACTGGCAGCGGCACGCCTCCGGCACCCTGCTGCCCGCCTCGGGGGAGCCGGCCTTCGACCTGACCGCCTGGCCGCCGCCCGGCGCCGAGCGGCTCCCGGTCGAGCAGGTCTACCCGGACCTCACCGCCGCCGGCCTCGCCTACGGCCCGGCCTTCCAGGGCCTCCGGGCGGCCTGGCGGGACGGCGACACCTTCTACGCGGAGGTGGCCCTGCCGGAGGCCCCGCGCGAGGAGGCCGGCCGGTTCGGCCTGCACCCCGCCCTGCTGGACGCCGCCGTGCACATCACCGCCCACCACGGCCTGCTGGACACCCCGGCGGGCTCCAGCCGGCTGCCGTTCGCCTACACCGGCGTGCGGCTGCACGCCGCCGGCGCCGCCGCCCTGCGGGTGCGGCTGCGCCGCACCGGCCCGGAGGCGATCTCGGTCGAGGCCGCCGACGAGACCGGCGCGCCGGTCGCCTCGGTGGAGGGGCTGCTGGCCCGGCTGGTGTCGGCGGCCCAGCTGGAGCCGGCCAGGACGGGCGACCGGGACGCGCTGTTCCAGCTGGACTGGGCGGTGCTGCCGCCGGTCACCGGCCCCGCCGCCGCGGTGCCCGGCGCCGGGCCCTACCCGGACCTCGGCTCGGTCGAGCCGGGTGCCGAGAACCGCGCCTGGCTGGCCGTCGGCCTGGAGGGGCACCAGGAGCCCCGGACGGCGCTGCGCGACGCGCTGACCCTGGTGCAGGAGTGGGTCACCGAGGAGCGCTGGGAGTCCACCCGGCTGATCGTGGTGACCAGGGGCGCGGTCGCCGTGGCCGAGGGGGAGCGGCCCGACCTGGCGTCGGCGCCGGTCTGGGGCCTGCTGCGCTCCGCGCAGGCCGAGCACCCGGGCCGGATCCTGCTGCTGGACCTGGACGAGCACCCGGACTCCGCGAACGCGCTGCCGGCCGCCGTGGCCTCGGCGCTGGCCGCCGACGAGCCGCAACTCGCCGTCCGGGCCGGGACGGTGTGGGTGCCCCGGCTGGTCCGGGCGGCGGTGGCGGCCTCGGCCGGGCGGGAGTGGGACCCGGCGGGGACGGTGCTGATCACCG
>NZ_BNBO01000157.1 GCF_014655955.1 Kitasatospora indigofera | reverse complement strand
TCCACTCCCGGACCGAGGACGGCGACTGGCAGCGGCACGCCTCCGGCACCCTGCTCGCCACCCCCGTCGAGGCCGCCCCCGTTGTCACCGAATGGCCGCCCGCCGGCGCGACGGAACTCCCCGTCGAGGAGGTCTACCAGGCCCTGGCCACGGCCGGACTGGCGTACGGCCCGGCCTTCCAGGGGCTGCGCACCGTCTGGCGGGACGGCGACACCTTCTACGCCGAGGCCGCCCTGCCGGAGGCCCTGCGGGAGGAGGCCGGCCGGTTCGGCCTGCACCCCGCCCTGCTCGACGCCGCCCTCCAGCTGCCCGGCCTCGCCGAGGTCCCGGGCGGCGGGAGCCGGCTGCCCTTCGCCTACCGCCGGGTGGCGCTGCACGCCGCCGGCGCGGCCGAACTGCGGGTGCGGCTCTCGGTCACCGGCCCGGAGGAGTTCGCCCTGCTGGCCACCGACGCCGACGGCTCGCCGGTGGTCTCGATCGGCTCGCTGGTGACCCGGGCGGTGACCGCCGAGCGGCTCACCGCGCCCAAGCCGGCGCACGGCGACTCGCTGTTCACGGTGGAGTGGTCCGCACTGGAACTGCCCGGAGCGGCCGCACCGCGGCAGCCCGTGCACGCGGACCGCGCCGCCCTCGGCCCGGCCGACCTGGCCGGCGCCTGGGTCGCCGTCCGGGCGGCCGGGGAGCCGGCGCCCGAAGCGGCGGACGTCCCGGCCCGGCTCCGGTCGGTGCTGGCCGACACCCTGGCCCTGGCACAGGAGTGGGTCTCCGAGGAGCACCCGCCGGCCGCCCGGCTGGTCGTGGTGACCACCGGCGCCGTCGCGGTCGGCCCGGACGAGACCCCCGATCCGGTGGCGGCCTCCGTCTGGGGCCTGCTGCGCTCCGCGCAGACCGAGAACCCCGACCGGATCGTCCTGCTCGACCTGGACGAACACCCGGACTCCGCCGAGGTGTTGTCCACCGCGGTGACGGCCGCCCTGGCCGCCGACGAGAACCAGCTGGCGCTGCGCGCCGGCGCCGCCCACCTCCCCCGGCTGGTCCGGGCGGGTGTGGCGGCCTCGGCCGGGCGGGAGTGGGACCCGGCGGGGACGGTGCTGATCACCG
>NZ_BNBO01000156.1 GCF_014655955.1 Kitasatospora indigofera | reverse complement strand
AACGAGCAACTGCGCCGTCCGCCGGCCGACGCGCCGCCGCCCGCCGACACCTGACTCCGTGTCTGGCGGAGCATGGACAGGCTGGCGGGGCGCTGGGGCAGCCGGTTCTAGCCGGAGATTCGACTGGCGGCTGCCGGATCGCAGGTGAAGGTCGACAGTGCGAAGTGTGCCGTCACGTGGAGCGCGGCGTATGTCGTTCTCGACGCGTGCCAGGGCGGCTGCCGGGCATGCGTCGGACTGCATCTGGTTCGGCCAGCAGGGCTCTTCCGGGTAGTTCGCTCTTGGTGGAAGCGGTGGGGTAGCGTCCCCACCGGTATGTTCAACTGCCCTTCCCGCCCTGGTTCGGCCATGGCGGGCCTATGGTCTGCGCTCAGGAAGGCGACCTGCGATGACCAGCTCGACTAAGCCCCCGGCTGCACGGCGGGGCGGCAATGGCAAGGCCGAGCAGGTGGGGGAACCCGATCTGCGGCGACTGCTGACCGGCCTGACCGCCGTCCGCGACGGGGACTTCGGCACCCGGCTGCCGGACGCCGACGGGCTGCTCGGCGAGATCGCCACGGTGTTCAACGGCATGGTCGACCAGCTGTCGCTGTTCACCTCCGAGGTCACCCGCGTCGCGCGCGAGGTGGGAACCGAAGGGCAGCTGGGAGGCCAGGCCGAGGTCCCCGGGGTCTCCGGGACCTGGAAGG
Source organism: Kitasatospora indigofera (assembly GCF_014655955.1). Taxonomy (GTDB): domain Bacteria; phylum Actinomycetota; class Actinomycetes; order Streptomycetales; family Streptomycetaceae; genus Kitasatospora; species Kitasatospora indigofera. The sequence continues at coordinate 427 of NZ_BNBO01000156.1, read as the reverse complement.
ACCTCACCGACTCCGTCAACGCGATGGCCGGCAACCTGACGACCCAGGTGCGGGACATCGCCCAGGTGGCCACCGCGGTCGCCAAGGGCGACCTCTCGCAGAAGATCGACGTCGCTGCGCGCGGCGAGATCCTTGAGCTGAAGAACACCGTCAACACCATGGTCGACCAGCTGTCCTCGTTCGCCGCGGAGGTCACCCGCGTCGCTCGCGAGGTCGGCAGCGAGGGCCGGCTCGGAGGCCAGGCCCAGGTGCCCGGCGTGGCGGGCACCTGGCGTGACCTGACCGACTCGGTCAACTTCATGGCCGGCAACCTCACCGACCAGGTCCGCAACATCGCCCAGGTCACGACCGCCGTCGCCAAGGGCGACCTGTCGCAGAAGATCACCGTGGACGCCCGCGGCGAGATCCTGGAACTCAAGAACACCGT
>NZ_BNBO01000155.1 GCF_014655955.1 Kitasatospora indigofera | reverse complement strand
CCGCTGACCCATGCGCCGCGGCGCATCACGGCGACGACCTGGTAGCTCTCGGAGTCGAGGACGACGAGGTCGGCGTTCTTGCCGGTCTCCAGGCTGCCGACGGTGTCGGCGAGGCCGAGCAGGCGGGCGGGGACGGCGGAGAGCGATTCGACGGCCTGGTTGAGGCTGAGGCCGTTGAGGGTGACGGAGCGGCGGAAGGCGACGTCGAGGGTGAGGGTGGAGCCGGCGATGGAGCCGCCCTCGACGAGTCGGGCGACGCCGTCCTTGACCTCGACCTGGAGCGGGCCGAGGGGGTAGAGGCCGTCGCCCATGCCGGCGGCGCCCATGGCGTCGGTGATGAGTGCGACGCGGGAGGCGCCGGCGGTGCCGTAGGCGAGGTCGAGCACCGAGGGGTGCAGGTGGATGCCGTCGTTGATGAGTTCGACGGTGACCCGGTCGTCCTCCAGGAGGGCGACGATCGGGCCGGGGGCGCGGTGCTGGATGCCGGGCATGGCGTTGAAGAGGTGGGTGGCGACGGTGGCGCCGGCCTCGATGGCTTCGAGGGTCTTGGCGTAGTCGGAGTCGGTGTGGCCGACGGCGGCGATCACGCCGAGGTCGGCGAGCATCCGGACGGAGTCGAGGCCGCCGGGCAGTTCGGGGGCGAGGGTGACCATCCTGGCGTGGCCGCGGGCGGCGTCGACGAGTTTGCGGACCAGGGCGGGGTCGGGGTCGCGGAGGAGGTCGGGGCGGTGGGCGCCGCACCGGTTGTGGGAGATGAAGGGGCCTTCGAAGTGGACGCCGGCGAGGATGCCGTCCTCGGCCAGTTCGGAGAGGACGGCGGCCTGGCGGCAGACTTCGTCGATCTCGCCGGTGACGGTGCTGGCGACGGTGGTGGTGGTGCCGTGGGCCAGGTGGGTGCGGGCGGCGGTGAGTGCCTCCTCGGCGATGCCGGAGGCGTAGGAGCCGCCGCCGCCGCCGTGGACGTGCAGGTCGACGAAGCCGGGGACGACGGTGTGGCCCGTCAGGTCGAGGTCGCCCGGTTGCCGGTCGCCGCCGAAGGCGGACAGGGTCGTCCCCTCGACGGTGAGCCGGCCGTCCTCGACGACGCCGCCCGGCAGGACCAGTCGGGCGCCCGCCAG
>NZ_BNBO01000154.1 GCF_014655955.1 Kitasatospora indigofera | reverse complement strand
GATCCCGTACCCTCACCGCCGCCTGCCTGCTCACCGTGGCGGCCACCCTGGCCGCCTCCGGCTGCGCCAAGCAGGAGGGATCCTCCACCTCCGCCTCCGGCAACTCCAGCGCCGGCGCCCAGGTCGTCGCCTCCCCCGGCGCCGCCCCCGCCGGCGACACCGCCGGCGGCTGCGACCTCAAGGCCTACGGCGCCACCAAGCTCGACCTCAAGGACACCGTCGTCGGCTTCTCCCAGTCCGAGAAGGAAGCCAACCCCTTCCGCATCGCCGAGACCCAGTCCATCAAGGACGAAGCCGCCAAGCTGGGCGTCAAGAAGCTCCTCACCACCAACGCCCAGTCCCAGCTCCCCAAGCAGATCAGCGACATCCAGGACATGCTCAACCAGGGCGCCCAGCTCCTCATCGTCGCCCCCCTCAACTCCGACGGCCTCGAACCCGCCCTCCAGGCCGCCGCCGCCAAGCACGTCCCCGTCATCACCGTCGACCGCAAACTCAACGCCACCGCCTGCAAGGACTACCTCACCTTCATCGGCTCCAACTTCGTCGACCAGGGCAAGCGCGCCGCCGACGCCCTCGTCAAGGCCACCGGCGGCACCGGCAAGGTCGCCATCCTCCTCGGCACCTCCGGCAACGGCGTCACCACCGACCGCACCAAGGGCTTCGTCGACCAGATCGCCGCCACCGCCCCCGGCCTGCAGATCGTCGCCCAGCAGACCGGCGAGTTCGCCCGCGACAAGGGCCAGCAGGTCACCGAACAACTCCTCCAGTCCCACCCCGACATCACCGCCCTCTACGCCGAGAACGACGAAATGGGCCTCGGCGCCGTCACCGCCGTCAAGGGCGCCGGCAAGAAGCCCGGCACCGACATCAAGATCGTCTCCGTCGACGGCACCCGCAACGCCGTCCAGGCCCTCGCCGGCGGCGAGTACAACGGCGTCATCGAGTCCAACCCCCGCTTCGGCCCCCTCGCCTTCGCCACCGCACAGAAGTTCTTCGACGGCCAGGCCATCCCCGACAACGTCATCATCACCGACCGCGCCTACGACCCCGACAACGCCAAGACCTCCCTCGACGGCGCCTACTGACGGGAACCCACCGCACGACCGCCACACCGGCGG
>NZ_BNBO01000153.1 GCF_014655955.1 Kitasatospora indigofera | reverse complement strand
CCTGGCAGAGTCACTCGGGGGAGAACCTGGGCCCCCGGGCAGGGGCCGGGAACGCCGCCTACGTGATCTACACCTCCGGTTCGACCGGCCGGCCCAAGGGCGTGGTGATCGACCACGGGAACCTGGCCAACCTGCTCGCCTTCCACCGGGCCGAGACCGTCGGGGCCACCGAACAGGCCCATCAGGGGCGGCGGTTCCGGGTGGCGCTGACCGCCTCGCTGTCCTTCGACACCTCGCTGGAGGGATTCCTGTGGCTGGCCTCCGGCCATGAGCTGCACCTGCTCGGCGAGGACGTCCGCCGGGACGCCACGGCGGTGTCGCGCTACGTCGCCGAGGCGGAGGTCGACGTCCTGGACCTCACCCCCACGTACGCCGAGCAGCTGATCGAGGAGGGCCTGCTGACGGACCGCCGGCTCGCGCTGCTGATGCTCGGCGGGGAGGCCGTGGGGCAGACCTTGTGGAACACCCTGCGGGCCCTGGACGGGACCCTCACCTACAACATCTACGGGCCCACCGAGTGCACGGTGGACGCGCTGTTCGCCCGGCTGGTGGACGGTGAGCGGCCGATGATCGGCTCCCCGGTGGCGAACACCACGGTCCACGTGCTGGACGAGCGGCTCGGCCCGGTGCCGCCGGGGGTGGCGGGTGAGCTGTACCTGGCGGGGGCCGGCCTGGGCCGGGGGTACCTGAACCGGACGGCGTTGACGGCGGAGCGGTTCGTGGCCTGCCCGTTTGCGCCGGGCGAGCGGATGTACCGGACGGGCGACCTGGCCCGCCGGCGGGGCGACGGCCAGGTCGAGTACCTGGGCCGCACCGACCAGCAGGTGAAGATCCGCGGGTTCCGGATCGAACTCGGCGAGGTGGAAGCCGCCCTGGGCGCGCACCCGCGGGTGCTGCAGGCCGCCGCCGTCGCCCGGACGGACGCCCCGGGCGGGAGCCGCCTGGTCGCCTACGTCGTCGCCGAACCCGGGCTGGAGGCAGCCGAGTTGCGGGCCTTCGCCGGGGCTTCGCTGCCCGCGTACATGGTGCCGGCGGCGGTGGTGCTGCTGGACGCGCTGCCGCTGACCGTCAACGGCAAGCTCGACCGGACCGCTCTGCCGGAGCCGGACTACACGGCCGTCTCCACCGGGCGGGCGGCGCGGACGCCTC
>NZ_BNBO01000152.1 GCF_014655955.1 Kitasatospora indigofera | reverse complement strand
CCTGGCAGAGTCACTCGGGGGAGAACCTGGGCCCCCGGGCAGGGGCCGGGAACGCTGCCTACGTGATCTACACCTCCGGTTCGACCGGTCGGCCCAAGGGCGTGGTGATCGACCACCGGAGCATCGCCAACCTGCTCGCCTTCCACCGCGCCGAAACCATCGGGGCCGCCGAACAGGCCCGTCCCGGGCGCCGGTTCCGGGCGGCGCTGACCGCCTCGCTCTGCTTCGACGCCTCCTGGGACGGGCTGCTCTGGCTGGTGGCCGGCCACGAGCTCCACCTGATCGGCGACGAGGTCCGCCGCGACGCCGCGGCGCTGGTCCGGTACACCCGGGACGCCCGGATCGACGCCCTGGAGGTCACCCCGACCTACGCCGAGCAGCTGATCGAGGAGGGGCTGCTGGCGGACCGGCCGCCGGCCCTGCTCGCCCTCGGCGGCGAGGCCGTCCGGCCCGCCCTCTGGAACGAACTCCGGGCGGCGCCGGCCACCGTCGGGCACAACCTGTACGGGCCCACCGAGTGCACGGTGGACGCCTTGCACGCCCGGCTGGCGGACGGTGAGCGGCCGTCGATCGGCTCGCCGGTGGCCAACTCCCGGGCGTACGTGCTGGACGAGCGGCTCAGCCCGGTGCCGCCCGGGGTGGCGGGTGAGCTGTACCTGGCGGGCTCCGGCCTGGGCCGGGGGTATCTGAACCGGACGGCGTTGACGGCGGAGCGGTTCGTGGCCTGCCCGTTCGCGCCCGGCGAGCGGATGTACCGGACGGGCGACCTGGCCCGGTGGCGTACGGACGGCCGGGTGGAGTACCTCGGCCGTACCGACGACCAGGTGAAGATCCGCGGGTTCCGGATCGAACTCGGCGAGGTCGAAGCGGTGCTCGCCCGGCACCCCGAGGTCCGGCAGGTCACGGTGACCGCCAGGGAGGACCGGGCCGGGGACCGCCGGCTGGTCGCGTACTGCGCGGTGACGGCCGCAGGCCCTTCCCTGGCAACGGAGTTGCGCCGCCTCGCCGCCGATGCGCTGCCCGCGTACATGGTGCCCTCGGCGGTGGTGCTGCTGGACGCGCTGCCGCTGAACGCCAGCGGCAAGGTGGACCACCGGGCCCTGCCGGAGCCGGACTACACGGCCGTCTCCACCGGGCGGGCGGCGCGGACGCCTC
>NZ_BNBO01000151.1 GCF_014655955.1 Kitasatospora indigofera | reverse complement strand
GACGTGCTGACGGTGCGTGAGCGTGGGTTGGTGCTGGGGGAGTGGGCGGCGACGTCGCGGGAGTTGCCGGGGGCGTCGGTGGCGGATCTGCTGGCGGAGCGTGCGGCGTCGGTGCCGGACGAGACGGCGTTGGTGTTCGGTGCGGCTTCGTGGACGTATGCGGAGCTGGATGCGCGGGTGAACCGGTTGGCGCGGTTGTTCGTGGCGCGGGGTGCGGGGCCGGAGCGGGTGGTGGCGCTGGGGTTGCCGCGGTCGTTGGAGATGGTGGCGGCGTTGTTCGCGGTGTTGCGGTCGGGGGCGGCGTACCTGCCGTTGGAGCTGGACTACCCGGTGGACCGGCTGGCCTTCATGGTGGCGGACACCGCGCCGGTCTGCCTGGTCACCGACTCCACCGCGGCCGCGCTGATGCCCTCGCATCCGAACACCCTGCTGCTCGACGCGGACACCGTCCGCGCGGAGCTGGCGGCACTGGACGGCACCCCGTACCGGGCCGGCTACGCGCCGGACGCCCCGGCGTACGTGATCTTCACCTCGGGGTCGACGGGCCGGCCGAAGGGTGTGGTGACGCCGTACCAGGGTCTGACCAACATGCAGTTGAACCACCGGGAGGCGATCTTCGACCCGGTGGTGGCCTCGGCGGGCGGGCGGCGGCTGCGGATCGCGCACACCGTCTCGTTCTCCTTCGACATGTCGTGGGAGGAGCTGCTCTGGCTGGTCGAGGGCCACGAGGTCCATGTGATGGACGAGGCGCTGCGCCGCGACGCCCAGGGCCTGGCGGACTACTGCGCCGAGCTGGAGGTCGACGTCATCAACGTGACGCCCTCCTACGCCCAGGCGCTGGTGGAGTGCGGTCTGCTGGACGAGGGGCGGCATCGGCCGGTGCTGGTGCTGCTGGGTGGTGAGGCGGTGGCGGAGACGCTGTGGTCGAAGCTGCGGGACACCCCCGGGGTGATGGGTTACAACCTGTACGGGCCGACCGAGTACACGATCAACACCCTGGGTGGTGGCACGCTGGACTCGGCGACGGCGACGGTGGGCCGGCCGATCTGGAACACCCGGGCGCACGTGCTGGACGCGCACCTGCGTCCGGTGCCGGTGGGTGTGGCGGGTGAGTTGTACGTCTCCGGGGTGGGTCTGGCGCGGGGATACCTGAACCGGCCGGGTCTGACGGCGGAGCGGTTCGTGGCGGACCCGTTCGGCG
>NZ_BNBO01000150.1 GCF_014655955.1 Kitasatospora indigofera | reverse complement strand
ACCGGTGCGCTGGTGCTGACGGGTTGTGGCAGCAGTGGTGGTGGTTCGGATGCTTCGTCGGGTGGTACGACGACGATCAAGCTGGTGGCGGCGGACTACGGCGACTCGGCCGCGAACGGTTCGAAGGCGTACTGGGACGGCGTGGTGAAGGGCTTCGAGGCGGCGAACCCGAAGATCAAGGTCGATGTCCAGGTGGTCAACTGGAACGACATCGACAAGCAGGTCAAGACGATGATCCAGTCGGGGAACTACCCGGACGTGCTGCAGACCGGTGGGTACGCGGACAAGGTCGCGGACGACCTGCTGTACAAGGCGACGGACGTGCTGTCGCCGGCGACGCAGGCGAACTTCATCGAGACGTTCTCCAAGGCGGGGCAGGTGAAGGGGACGCAGTACGGCATCCCGTTCGTGTCCTCGGCGCGGGCGTTCTTCTACAACAAGGCGATCTTCGCGCAGGCGGGGATCACCGAGGCGCCGAAGACGTGGGACGAGGTGAAGAAGGACGCGGAGCTGATCAAGGCGAAGGTGCCGGGTGTGACCCCGTACGCGCTGCCGCTGGGCCCGGAGGAGGCGCAGGGCGAGAGCATGATGTGGGAGCTGGGCAACGGCGGCGGGGTGACGGACGCGTCGGGGAAGTACGCGTTGAACTCGGCGGCGAACGTGGAGACGTTCTCGTGGCTGAAGGCGAACCTGGTGGACACGGGTCTGACGTACCCGAACCCGGCGACGACGGACCGTAAGACGGCGTTCGCGGACTTCGGTGCGGGCAAGGCGGCGATGCTGAACGGGCACCCGTCGCTGATCCAGAAGTCGAAGGACGGGAAGGTGGACTACGCGGTGGCGCCGATCCCGGGCAAGGCCGGTCCGCTGAAGTCGACGCTGGGTGTGGCGGACTGGGTGATGGCGTTCAAGAAGAACGGTCACCAGGCGCAGGTGAAGGCGTTCCTGGACTTCGCGTACAACAAGGAGAACACCCTCAAGTTCGACGAGCTGTACAACCTGATGCCGGTCACCCAGGACACGCTGAAGGAGATGACGGCGAGCGGCAAGCACACGGACCTGGAGCCGTTCTTCGCGCTGCTGCCGTCGGCGGCGTTCTACCCGCTGGGTGACACCAGCTGGGACGCGGTCTCCGCGGAGATCAAGAAGAGCGGTGGCACCGCCGTCGCCGGCGACCCCGCCGCCGTCCTCGGCGACCTGCAGAAGAAGGCCGAAGCCGCGGCCGCCGACAAGTA
>NZ_BNBO01000149.1 GCF_014655955.1 Kitasatospora indigofera | reverse complement strand
GCGGGCGGCCTCAGCCGAACAGGGCCTGGCCCCACCACTCGCCGGGCTTGCGGACGCCCGCCGGACAGGCGAAGTGCGCCGAACCGACGTGCTGGATGTACTCGTTCAACGCGTCACTGCCCGCCAGCCGCTGCTGCAACGGCACGAACGCCTTCCGGGTGTCCCGCTGGTACGCCAGGAAGAACAGACCCGCCTCCAGCCGCCCCAGACCGTCCGTCCCGTCCGTGAACGAGAACCCCCGGCGCAGGATCATCAACCCGTCGTTGCTGTCCGGATGCGCCAGCCGCACGTGCGAGTCCTCCGGCATCGCCTTCAGGTCCGGCACGTCCCGCTCCCTCACCTTCCCGAACGGCGCACCCTCCCCCTTGTTGCGCCCGAAGATGTCCTCCTGCTCCTTCAACGGCGTCCGGTCCCAGGTCTCGATGTGCATCCGGATCCGCCGCGCCACCAGGTACGACCCACCCGTCATCCACTCCGGACCCTCACCCGGCCCCGCCCACACGTGCTCCGCCAACGCCGCCGCGTCCGACCCCGCGATGTTGTGCGTCCCGTCCTTGAAACCCATCAGGTTCCGCGGCGTCTGCGCCTCCGGCGTCGTCGACGACGTCTTCCCGAACCCCAGCTGCGACCACCGGACGTTCACCACACCCATCCCGATCCGCGCCAGGTTACGGATCGCGTGCACCGCCACCTGCGGATCGTCCGCACACGCCTGCACACACAGGTCACCACCACTGCGCGCCGGATCCAGACTGTCACCCCGGAACCTCGGCAGATCGATCAACGCCTCCGGACGCCGCGCCCGCAGACCGAACCGGTCCACCCCGTCCTTCTCGAACAACGACGGACCGAACCCGACCGTCAACGTCAACCGCGACGCCGGCAGACCCAACGCCTCACCCGTGTCGTCCGGCGGCGCCTGCGGCAGACCACTCGCCGCACCGCTGCCCACCTCACGGCCGCCGGTCATCGCCGCCGCCGCCCTCGTCCACTCCTTCAGCACCCGCACCAACGACTCACGCGTCGCCGTCGCCGCCACGTCGAACGCCGCGAAATGCAACCGGTCCTGCACCGGCGTCGCGATCCCCGACTGATGCTCCCCGTAGAACGGAACCTCCCCGCCCACCGCCGCGGCCGCCGGCACCGGACCACCCGACCCGGTCGCCACCGCCACCGAACCCACCGCCGCCGCACCCAACGCGACACCCGCACCCGCCCAACCGATCACCGCACGACGGCTGA
>NZ_BNBO01000148.1 GCF_014655955.1 Kitasatospora indigofera | reverse complement strand
CGGTCCCGGGAACGGCTGAGGGCGCCCCCTGGTGGGGGCGCCCTCGGGCGTTGCGGGGTGGTGGCCGGGTTCCGGTTCCCGGTCCGGCCGGGTTCCGGTTCGGGTGGGGGTTAGGGGAGGTTGCGGGCCATGACGATGCGCTGGATCTGGTTGGTGCCCTCGTAGATCTGGGTGATCTTGGCGTCGCGCATCATCCGCTCCAGCGGGTAGTCGCGGGTGTAGCCGTAGCCGCCGAGGAGCTGGACGGCGTCGGTGGTGATCTCCATCGCGGCGTCGGAGGCGTAGCACTTGGCGGCGGCGCCGAAGAAGGTGAGGTCCTCGTGGGCGCCGCCGTGCGAGACGCGCTGGGAGCGGGCGGCGGCGGCGTAGGTGAGCTGGCGGGCGGCCTCCAGCTTCATCGCCATGTCGGCGAGCATGAACTGCACGCCCTGGAAGTCGCCGATCGGCTTGCCGAACTGCTTGCGCTCCTTGACGTAGCCGGCGGCGTAGTCGAGGGCGCCCTGGGCGATGCCGACGGCCTGGGCGGCGATGGTGACGCGGGTGTGGTCGAGGGTCTTCATCGCGGTGGCGAAGCCGGTGCCCTCCTCGCCGATCATGCGGTCGGCGGGGATGCGGACGTTGTCGAGGTAGACCTCGCGGGTCGGGGAGCCCTTGATGCCGAGCTTCTTCTCCGGGGCGCCGAAGGTCACGCCCGCGTCGCCCTTCTCCACCACGAACGCGGAGATGCCCCTGGAGCGCTTCTCGGGGTCGGTGACGGCCATGACGGTGTAGAACTCCGAGACGCCGGCGTTGGTGATCCACCGCTTGACGCCGTTGAGCACCCAGAAGTCGCCGTCGCGCACCGCGCGGGTCTTCATCCCCGCCGCGTCCGAGCCCGCGTCCGGCTCGGACAGGCAGTACGAGAACATGCCCTCCCCGCGCGCCAGCGCCCCGAGGTACTTGGCCTTCAGCTCCTCGGAGCCGGACAGCTGCACCGGCAGCGAGCCGAGCTTGTTGACCGCCGGGATCAGCGAGGACGACGCGCACACCCGCGCGACCTCCTCGATCACGATCACGGTGGCCAGCGCGTCCGCCCCGGCGCCGCCGTACTCCTCCGGCACGTGCACCGCGTGCAGGTCGCTGCCCTGCAGCGCCTCCAGCGCCTCGTGCGGGAACCGGCCCTGCTCGTCCACCTCGGCCGCGAACGGAGCGATCTTCGCCTCGGCCAGCGAGCGCACCGCCTCCCGGAGCATGTCGTGCTCCTCGGTGGTACGGAAGAGATCGAAGTCC
>NZ_BNBO01000147.1 GCF_014655955.1 Kitasatospora indigofera | reverse complement strand
CACCCTCGCCATGGCGATCACGTCGTTGGCCGCCGTCGCGGCCTGCGGATCGGGGGGAGCGGGTGACCAGGCGTCGGGGCCGGTCACCATCGAGTTCTGGGGCTGGGCCCCGGGCTACGAGAAGTCGGTGGAGCTGTTCAACGCCTCCCACCCCGGCATCAAGGTCACCTACAGCAAGATCTCGCCCGGCTCCAAGGGCGGCTACACCAAGATGCTCAGCGCGGTGAAGGCCGGCAACGCCCCGTGCCTGGCGTCGGTCGGCTTCGAGACGCTGCCGACCTTCGCCGCCGCCGGCGCACTGCAGGACGCGACGGCCGCCGCCGCACCCCACGCCAAGGAGTACGCCCCCTGGGCGTTCGCGCAGTCCGGGGTCGACGGGCACACCTACGGCCTGCCCGTCGACATCGCCCCGATGGCACTGATCTACCGCAAGGACCTCTTCGCCAAGTACGGCATCACCCAGGCCCCGAAGACGTGGGACGAGTACGCGGCGGACGCCGCGCTCATCCACGCCGCCGACCCGAACGCCTACATCACCTACTTCGGCAACGACGCCTACAACTTCGCCGGCCTCGCCTGGCAGGCCGGCGCCAAGTGGTTCACCACCGGCGGCGACAAGTGGACGGTCGACGTGAACGACCCCGCCACGAAGAAGGTCACCGCCTTCTGGCAGAACCTCATCGACAAGAAGCTCGTCAAGACCGTCCCCAGCTTCGACACCGCCCTCTACAAGGGCATGGGCGAGGGCACCATCCTCTCCGACGTCAACGCCGTCTGGGACACCCCCATCCTCGCCGACAGCGTCAAGGAGACCACCGGCAACTGGGCCGTCGCCCCGATGCCCGTCTGGGACGCGGCCACCCCCACCGCCGGCAACGCCGGCGGCACCCCCAACACCGTCCTCAAGGGCTGCAAGCACGTCAAGGAGGCCGTCGAGTTCGCCCACTGGTTCGGCACCGACCCCGCCAGCGTCAGCAACCTCATCAAGGAAACCGGCATCTATCCCGCCGCCCTCACCGGCCTCGACAACCCCGCCCTGGCCGAGCCCAACCCCTTCTACGGCGGCCAGAAGATCTACGACGTGTTCAAGGACAGCGCCACCAGGATCGACCCCAGCTTCCAGTGGGGCCCCGTGATGACCAAGACCTCCGGCGCCCTCGGCGACGGCCTCGGCAAGGCCGGCACCGGCACCACCACCCTCGACGCCGCCCTGGCCGACACCCAGGCCCAGACCCTCGCCGAGATGAAGACCCAGGGCATGGAAACCGGCTGACCATCA
>NZ_BNBO01000146.1 GCF_014655955.1 Kitasatospora indigofera | reverse complement strand
CGCCCTCGCGGTCGATGATCTCCAGGGCGCAGGCGAGCATCCGTGCGCGGCTCAGCTTCCCGTCGGCGTGCTGCCCGGGGTCCTGGACGGCCCGGTCGGCCGCGGGCTGAACCGCGGCCCGGTCGGCCGGGGGCTGAACCATGGCGGTCCTTCCTGTTGCTCGGGGTCACCGGGTGCGAACGCGAAGTTCGTAGACCTACGGTGTAGTAGCCATCCTACTCCCGGACTCTGCTGTAGGCATACGATGTAGAGCCTTGTTGAGCACGCCGTGCTCCTGCCGTGGCCGCCCGAATCACGGAACACGTCGGCGTCGACCGGCTGCACGCCCTCTCCACCTCGCCATCGACATCGCCCGCCGCGACGGTCAGCGAGGGGCGAGGAGGCAGAACTCGTTGCCCTCCGGGTCGACCAGGATCCTCCAGGAGATTGCGGACTGGTCGATCCCCGGGTCGGTGGCGCCCAGGGTGCGCAGTCGGGCTTCCTCCGCCGCCAGGTCGTGACCGAGGTAGGGAGCGATGTCGAGGTGGACGCGGTTCCACCCGCTCTTGGTGTCGGGGGTGCGCACGAACTCCAGGTAGGGGCCGACACCTTGGGCGGAGCGCAGGGAGGCGTGGTCGTCGGCGGCCTCGTGCACCGTCCAGTCCGTCGCCTCGCCCCAGAACCGGGCCATCGCGCGCGGGTCGGCGCAGTCGACCACCACCGCGGCGATCGGCCCGGTGTCCCGGTAGACGGGGCGCGGTTCCAGGACGCAGAACTCGTTGCCCTCCGGGTCTGCCATGACCGTCCAGGGGACATCGCCCTGGCCCACGTCGGCGAGCGTCGCGCCGAGGTCCTTCAGGCGCGCGACCAGCTCCGCCTGGTGGGCGGCCGAGGTGGTGGCCAGGTCGAGGTGCACCCGGTTCTTCACCGTCTTGGGTTCGGGGCGGGTGATGATGTCGATGCAGACGGCCGCGGGGTCGGGGTAGTCGAAGCCCACGGGTTCCAGGTTCGTCACGCCGGGCCCCTCGCTGTCGACACCCCACCCGAGTGCCTCCGCCCAGAACCTGCCGAGCGCGGAGTCGTCCTGGGCCTTCATGTTGATCTGCACGAGTCTTGTCGCCATGCGGCAGATCCTAGAAGCTGCCGAGCCCCGGGCCACCGGAATTTCCCGGTCAACCGCACCCACGCCCCGGTCAACGACATGCTCCGCGACGGCTTCCACCAGGACGCGGTCCACACCGGCGCGCGCCCCGTACCGGCCGAACTCGCTGGACGGCGGCTGCCCCTTTCTCGCGGGCGCC
>NZ_BNBO01000145.1 GCF_014655955.1 Kitasatospora indigofera | reverse complement strand
GCTGGATGTCCTCCAGCATCTCGGTGACGAGGGCGGCGATCGGGGAGCGCTCGGAGCGGGTGAGGGTGATGTGGGCGAACAGCGGATGGCCCTTCAGCTTCTCGACGACGGCGACGACGCCGTCGTGGCGGCCGACTCTGAGGTTGTCGCGCTGGGCGACGTCGTGGGTGAGGACGACGCGGGAGCCCTGGCCGATCCGGGAGAGCACCGTGAGCAGCACGTTGCGCTCCAGGGACTGGGCCTCGTCGACGATCACGAAGGCGTCGTGGAGGGAGCGGCCGCGGATGTGGGTGAGGGGCAGGACCTCCAGCATGCCGCGGGAGATGACCTCCTCGATGACGTCGGGGCTGGTGACGGCGGAGAGGGTGTCGAAGACGGCCTGGGCCCAGGGGCTCATCTTCTCGGACTCGGAGCCGGGCAGGTAGCCGAGTTCCTGGCCGCCGACGGCGTAGAGCGGTCGGAAGACCATGACCTTGCGGTGCTGCTGGCGCTCCAGGACGGCTTCGAGGCCGGCGCAGAGGGCGAGGGCGGACTTGCCGGTGCCGGCGCGTCCGCCCATGGAGACGATGCCGACCTCGGGGTCGAGCAGCAGGTCGAGGGCGACGCGCTGTTCGGCGCTGCGTCCGCGCAGGCCGAAGGCCTCGCGGTCGCCGCGGACCAGGCGGACGCGGCCGTCGCCGGCGACGCGGCCCAGGGCCCGGCCGCGCTCGGAGGTGAGGACGAGTCCGGTGTGGACGGGCAGTTCGTCGACGCCGTCGACCTCGACGGTGGCGTCGTGGCCGGCGCCGAAGAGGGCGTCGACCTGGTCGCCGGAGACGTGGAGTTCGGACATGCCGGTCCAGCCGGAGGTGGCGGCGAGTTCGGCGCGGTACTCCTCGGCGAGCAGGCCGACGGAGCTGGCCTTGATCCGCAGCGGGAGGTCCTTGGAGACGACGGTGACGTCGTAGCCCTCGGCCTGGAGGTTGCGGGCGACGGCGAGGATGCGGGTGTCCGCCTCGCCGCCGCCGATGCGGTAGCCGGCCGGCAGTATCGAGGTGTCCGAGTGGTTGAGTTCCACCCGGATCGTGCCGCCGAGTTCGCCCACCGGGATCGGCTCGTCGAGGCGGCCGTGCCGGATCCGGTAGTCGTCGAGCAGGCGCAGTGCCTGGCGGGCGAAGTAGCCCAGCTCAGGGTGGTGGCGCTTGGCCTCCAGCTCGGTGACCACGACCACCGGCAGGACGACTTCGTGCTCCTCGAAGCGCGTCATGGCGAGAGGGTCTGCCAGGAGCACGCTGGTGTCGAGAACGTACG
>NZ_BNBO01000144.1 GCF_014655955.1 Kitasatospora indigofera | reverse complement strand
TAGTAGGGCTTGGTCAGGTGTACTCGCTGGTGGCGTGTCTTTGTCCCGATTGGCGCGTTGATGGTGTGTGACACCTGGGGAGATGGATCAGGTCCGGGAGGATCTGGAGGCGTTCACGGCGGAGATGTTCGAGGCGTTCACGCGCGCGGACCAGCACCGCTGGGGGCAGGCGTATGTGCGCGGGCTGCTGCTGGACGGGCGACGCAAGTCGGTCGAGCCGATGGCGGCCCGCCTCGGCGAGGACGGCAACCGGCAGGCCCTGGCGCACTTCGTGACCTCCAGCCCGTGGAGCCCCGCGCAGGTGCGGGCCCGGCTGGCGTGGCGGATGCATGAGGCCATCAAACCGAGCGCGTTGATCGTCGACGACACCGGTTTCCTGAAGGACGGCGACGCCTCTGCGTGCGTGTCCCGGCAGTACACCGGCACCGCGGGCAAGGTCACCAACTGCCAGGTCGGGGTGTCGCTGCACCTGGCCCGCGACCACGCCTCCACGCCCGTGAACTGGCGGCTGTTCCTGCCCACGACCTGGGACCCGGCTTCGCCGCAGGCCGACCCGCTCAAGGTGGCTCGCCGAGAGCGGGTCGGTATCCCGGCCGACTTGGGGCACGTGGAGAAGTGGCAGCTCGCCCTGGACATGATCGACGAGACCCGGTCCTGGGGTGTCGAGGTCCCCCTGGTCCTGGCCGACGCTGGCTACGGCGACACGATCGCGTTCCGTCTGGGCCTGAACCAGCGGGGCCTGCACTACGTCGTGGGCATCTCCGCCCGGCCCACCGCTCATCCGGCCGCGGCCCAACCGGTCATCCCGCCCTACAACGGCATCGGACGGCCGCCGGTGGCCCGGTATCCAGACCCGGCCCGTAACGTGAAGGCGCTGGTCATCGAGGCGGGACGCGGTGCGGCCAGGCCGGTGTCCTGGCGCGAGGGCTCACGCCCGGGCGGCGGTCGCACCGGGTTGAAGCGCATGTACTCGCGGTTCGTGGCACTGCGGATCCGCCCCGCCGGACGAGAGATCCGTGAGGCCACCGAGGGCGTTGAGCTGGCCGAGTGCTGGCTGCTGGCCGAGTGGCCCGCGAAGGAGGCCGAGCCGGTGCAGTTCTGGCTCTCCGACCTGCCCGCCGACACCCCGCTGACCACTCTGGTCCGCCTGGCCAAACTCCGCTGGCGCATCGAGCACGACTACCGGGAGATGAAGCAGGCGTTGGGACTTGCCCACTTCGAGGGCCGCACCTTCAACGGCTGGCACCACCACGTCACCCTCGCCTCCCTCGCCCACGCCTTCTGCACGCTGCGGAGGCTGGCCCGGGTCCCAAAAGAAACGGCACCGGCCTGAGCCTCTATCAGGTCGTCCGCGAGCTGCAGTTACTCCTCGCGACCTGGGCCGGCGCCTGCCCCACCTGCCACCGCGACATACCCACACCGATACGGACCTGACCAAGCCCTA
>NZ_BNBO01000143.1 GCF_014655955.1 Kitasatospora indigofera | reverse complement strand
TCACCGGTTCGGCGGTGGGGGCGGGTTCGCTGGCGTTCCTGTTCACCGGGCAGGGCAGCCAGCGGGTGCGGATGGGCACGGAGCTGGCGTCCTCGTACCCCGTGTACGCGGAGGCTTTCGGTGCGGTGGCGGCGGAGTTGGATCCGTTGCTGGGTGTGTCGTTGGCGGAGGTGGTGGAGTCGGGCCGTGGTCTGGAGCAGACGGGTCTGACGCAGCCGGCGTTGTTCGCGGTGGAGGTGGCGCTGTTCCGGTTGTTCGAGTCGTGGGGTGTGCGGCCGGATTTCGTGTCGGGTCATTCGATCGGTGAGTTGTCGGCGGCGCATGTGGCCGGGGTGTTGTCGTTGGCGGATGCTGCGGTGCTGGTGGCGGCGCGGGCGCGGTTGATGCAGGCGTTGCCGTCGGGTGGTGCGATGGTGGCGGTGCAGGCCTCGGAGGAGGAGGTGCTGGCGGCGCTGTCCGTGGGTGTGTCGGTGGCGGCGGTGAACGGTCCTTCGTCGGTGGTGGTGTCGGGTGACGAGGCACCGGTGCTGGCGTTGGGGGAGCGGTTCGCCGCGCAGGGGCGTAGGACGCGTCGGTTGCGGGTGAGTCATGCGTTCCATTCGGCGCACATGGACGGGATGCTGGAGGAGTTCGGTGCGGTGGCGGCGTCGCTGTCGTTCTCGGCGCCGCGGATCCCGGTGGTGTCGAACCTGACGGGGCGGGTCGCCACGGCGCAGGAGATCACCGATCCTCGGTACTGGGTGCGGCATGTCCGTGAGGCGGTGCGTTTCGCGGACGTGGTGCGGGAGTTGGACGCGAACGGGGTGACGACCTTCGTCGAGCTGGGGCCGGACGGCACGTTGTCCGCGCTGGTCCAGGAGACCCTGACCGACCCGGTCGCCGTCCCCGCCCTGCGCCGCAACGCGCCGGAGGCGGTCAGCGCGGTCAGCGCGTTGGCGCAGATCCACACGCACGGCCACCAGGCCGACTGGACGGCGCTGTTCGCCGGGGCGTCGCCCCGCCGGGTGGACCTGCCGACCTACCCGTTCCAGCGCCGCCGCTACTGGCTGGAGCCGGGATCGGCCCAGTCGGCCGACGCCGCCGGCCTCGGCCTCGGCACCGCCGGGCACCCGCTGCTCGGCGCGATCGTGGCCCGGCCCGACGCGGACGGCGTGCTGCTCACCGGCAGCCTCTCGCTGCGCACCCACCCCTGGCTCGCCGACCACGCCGTCCAGGGCACCGTGATCGTCCCCGGCACCGCCCTGCTGGAGCTGGCCGTCCGGGCCGGGGACGAGGTCGGCGCGAGCACCGTGGACGAGCTGGTGGTGGAGGCGCCGCTGGTGCTGCCCGAGCGCGCCGCCGTCCAGCTCCAGGTCTCGGCCGGCGCCCCGGACGAGTCCGGCGCCCGGCCCGTCACCATCCACTCCCGGACCGAGGACGGCGACTGGCAGCGGCACGCCTCCGGCACCCTGCT
>NZ_BNBO01000142.1 GCF_014655955.1 Kitasatospora indigofera | reverse complement strand
ACGACGACCCGATCGAGGCCGCCATGCTCCGCCAGACCGGCGTCAGCGCCTCCGCTGGCGGCACCGACGGCCTCGGCTCCGTGATCCGCCGCACCGTCCTCGACCACATGATCCACGCGGCCGAGCAGGCTGACGGCGGCCTGGTCACCGTCATGGACCTGCTCGCCCGACTCTCCGACATCGACCCGGACCGCTACGCCCGCACCGAGCGCGAGAGCGCCAACGCCTGGCAGTCCCGCGCCTCCAAGGCCCTGAAGAGCGAACTGGCCAGCCTCGGGGCCGAGGTGGAGCAGATCCGCATCACCCAGGCCGACGGCTCCCGGCCGATGGGCTACGCCCTGGCCGACCTGCGCACCGCCGCCACTGGCGTGGACAACGCCGCCTGACCGCCCGTTCTGTCCCGGTTTCGACCGCCGCCAAGCCGCCGCCATCCGTGGAAGACCGCAGGTCACAGCCCTGCGACCCGTGTCGCGACCGCCGCCCACCGCCGCCGCGAACACCCTCGTCAGGCATGCCCCGGCACGGGCCTGGCGGCGGTCGTCAGGGCGCTGACCTGCGACGATCCACGGCCAGCCGAGGTCCGGCGGCGGTCGACGACCACCCCAAACCACCCCAAACCGTTCTCCCGGAAGGGAGCCCGCTCGTGCTGCTCACCGTCTCCGCCGCCACCTTCTTCGGCGTCCTGCTGGTCGTCATGCTCCGCCTGCGCGCCGTCGGCTTCGGCGGCGCCCTAGTGGCCGCGCTCTTCGGCTTCTACCTCGCCTCCACCGGCGTCGCCCCCGCCGTCAACGAGGCCCTCGCAAACCTCTTCCACTCCCTCCCCGGCCTGCACTGAACGAGAGGACCGAACCGATGACCCGCACCCGCACCGCCGCGCTGCTCGCCCTGCCGGACCTCGCGTTCGTGGCCGACGGCGGCGAACTGGTCCGCGAGATCGAGCGCTACCTCGCCACCCAGCCCCAGCCCCTGCCGACCCGGTACGCCGTTCCGGCGGTCTGCCCGCACGGCCAAGCCCCCGTCACGTGGGACCTGGGCATGACCCGCCCGCAGCCCACCGCCATGGACCGCCTACGCCGCCGCCCGCCGGCACCGACGCCGACCGACACCGCCACCCACCTGCGCCTTCTCTCCCGCTACCTCACCGTCCACGGCTGGTGCCAGGGCCTGCTGTGGGACGAGAGCGGCCGCCGCTGCCTGCTCGGCGCCCAACTCGCCGTCCTCGCAGCCGGATACGGCACCCAGGCCACCGCCATGGACGCCCGCCGCTACCTGATGGAGCAGTTCACCGCCCAGGACCCCACGGTCCGCACCGTCGACAAGTGGAACGACTCCCCCGGCCGTACCGCCGCCCAGGTCCACCGGGCCCTGGACGTCGCCGCCGCCCGCGCCACCAACCGCTGACCTGGAAGGACACCACCGTGAGCGTCACCCTCCAGCCCAACGGCCCCCGGCTACTGCGCCGAACGATCGAACCGCTCCTCCCCCACGCCGC
>NZ_BNBO01000141.1 GCF_014655955.1 Kitasatospora indigofera | reverse complement strand
ACTGGATCCTCCACACCCTGGCCGAGCTGTGCCTCGATCAGGGCCGCCCCGCAGACGGCCTGGCCCACCTCGACGCCCTCGCTGCCGCCCGCGGCGGGGGGAGAGGGGAGGAATGGGACCTGTTCTGGATGCGGCTGCCGCTGATCGCGGCCAGCGCAGGGGTCGACGATGCCGTCGAACGGGCCCGGGCTCATCCCGAGGGCAACACCTCGTACGCGGCGCCGCACATCGCAAGGCTCCTGGCCGACGCCGGACGGACCGAGGAGGCCGTCGCGGTCCTCGAACGGCATGCCTGCGCGAACAGCCACGACCTGGCCGGCTACCTCATCGACCTCGGCCGTATCGACGACGCCGTGACCCTACTCCGCCAGAGCGCCCCCCGGCCGCCCGCCACCTCGACCGCCGACCTCTGGTACGACGAGCCTCCGTTCTGAGGCCCCCTCCGCGACAGCCCCCGTTCCGGTCGGCCCGCCGCTTGCGGGGGAGCCCCAGCACCAGGGGGGCACCTTGCCTGTGTCTTCCGGTGGTGTCGGCGGCCGGTAATAGGGTCCGCGGGGTGACGACCACCCATCCGTACAGCGCCCCTCCCGTCCCCGACGTCCTGCCCGCGCCCGAGGCGGTGCTGCGTCGAAGTCACTGGCCGTCGCTGCAGACGGCCTGCGGGACCGGGAGGACGCTTCCCGAGGCCCTGGCCCGCCTTCTCGACCCGGATCTGAACGCGTCCGACACCCGCGACGCGCTTGGCGACCTTGAGCCGGTACGGCATCAGAACAGCCTCTACGAAGCCACCGCACCGGTCGCCCTGTTCGTCGCCGCGCTGCTTTCCCGCCGCACGGCACAACATGGCGGGGCGACCGCCGACGAGGTGTCGGTACTGCTGCTGGAATGGCTCGCCGACCTCGCCCACGACTGCGACGACGCACGCAAGACAGATGGCGACCGCGCCCGCGGCAAGGCCTCCCTGGCGGGCTACCCAGCCATGGACAACGTGCGGGCGCTGCGCCCGCTGCTCCACCTCGCCGTCGCGCCGTTCCTCGACGATCACGACACGGCTGTCCGGGACTGCGCACTGTCTGCGGCACTGGCCCTCGCCGAACACCCTGCTCTGGCCCCGCACCGTGACGACCTCACCGCCCGCGCCCGGACCCGCCTGATCACCGCTGATGGACGGTGGCGCCGCCGACAGGCCCTTGACGCCCTCCTCGCCTGGGGACACGACATCACGGATCTCACCCGACCCGGCGACGACCGCAGCCCCTACATCACCGACCCCGAGCCGGACGGGCCCTGGGCCGATCCGCTGGACCTGCACCGCGCGGTGCAGCCGCCGGCTCGGCCCAGGGGCGCCTACGACGCGCTCTCGTAGACGACATGCGTGTCCGCGCAGTTGCCGGCGATGCGGGTGAGGGCGTCGCGCTCGGCGGTGTCGGCGGCGGGGTTCCAACGGAGCTTGGTGGAGACCCACTCCGAGGCTTAGGGCCCGCAGAGAATCAACGTGTTGCTTCCCAGTCGGCGGCTCGTTGACGT
>NZ_BNBO01000140.1 GCF_014655955.1 Kitasatospora indigofera | reverse complement strand
CCGGCCTCGCGTGGATGCCGTTCATCGCCGAACTGCGCGGCGGATCCTCCGACGCGCGGCCCGTGCTGGAAGCCCTCGCCACCGTCACCGCCTCCGGCAACCACCACGGCCTCGCCACCGCCCCCGACAACCCCGGGCCCGACTGGGCGTCCCTGCTGCTGCCCTACTACGGCCACAGCACCGCCCGCCCCGTCTCCGAGCCCATCGGCACCCTCACCACCCGCGACCGCTACGCCCTCGTCAAGAGCGACCAGGTCCCGGTGGAGGAAGTGCTGTTCCGGATGCTGGAGCCCGGAGAGATCGGCGCCGCCATGGCCTTCCCCACCGCCTACACCGTCCTCGGCAACAAGCGGGAGAAGGTCCGCCTGTTCGGCAACGCCGTCACCCCGCCCGTCGCCGAGGTCATCGTCTCCGCCCTCGTCGAAGCCATCACCGGCCACGACCTGCCCACCGGCGGCGGCTCGTGAACGCCCGCGTCCCGCCGCTCGCCGGCGCCGACCTCTGGCAGGCCGTCATGGCCGCGGCCGCCGGACGCTGCCAGTGCCGGGGCACCTGCGGCAAGAACCACGCCAAGGACGGCGGACGCTCCCGCGAACACTCCCACCTGGCCCACCGGCACGGCGGCGGCACCGTCCACCTCATCGCCGCCCCCGCCGAGCCCGCCGACCTCCTCCTCGCACCGCACCAGGCCGCCGCCCTGCCCAAGACCGCCCTCGCCGCCTGGTGCCCGCCCTGCCACGACGCCACCCTCGGCGCCGCCCGCAGGGCCCGGCGCAACGCCGCCCCGGCCGCCGAGCCCGACTCCCTGTTCTGACCGCGCCCGCTGGAGGAACCGTGTCCCTGACCCTGACCGACCTGCCGACCCTCGTCGGCCAGCTCACCCCGCACATCAGCCCCGACGAGACCCTGCCGGTCCTGCACGGCATCTACCTGGAGGCCACCGGCACCCACCTGTTCGCCTGCGCCACCGACCGCTACACCTTCGCCCTCACCCGCCGAGAGGCCCCTGACAGCGCCCCGTGGAAGGCGGTGCTCACCCGCGCCGACCTGCTCGCCCTGCGCGCGCTGTTCCCCGCCCGGCGCCGCGCCGCCGACCTCACCCTCACCTTCGAGCCCCCGGCCGGGGAGCACGACCCGGACGGGCACCTCACCATCGGCGACGCCGATCGCGCCCTGCGACTGTCCGCGAACGCCCCGCTCGCCGGCCTCTTCCCCAAGTGGCGCCCGTTGTTCGCCGCAGCGCTCGCCGCCGAGCCGCAGCTCACCGACGAAGCGCACCTGAACGCCGCCTACCTCGCCCGCTGGGCCAAGGCCCCCGCCGAGCGGTACGAGCCGCTCACCGTCTGGTCCGCCGGACCCGAGAAGCCGTTGCTCATCGCCGCCGGGCACGGCTTCCTCGGCCTCCAGATGCCCGTCAAGGCCGACACCCGACCCGGCAGGACCGCCACCGACCGCCGCGACCGCGCCGCCCTGCGCACCACCTGGACCGACGCCCTCAACACCCCCGCCGCCGTCTCCGAGCGCCACCTCAAGGCCGCCTGACCGAGGCAGGAGAACCGCCCATGGCCATCAAGGCCCGCACCTTCTACACCGCCTCCTGCG
>NZ_BNBO01000139.1 GCF_014655955.1 Kitasatospora indigofera | reverse complement strand
CTGAGCTTGTCGTTTTACCTCCGGTGATCATTTCCAGAGTGTTCGAGCTGGTCACCCACATGGGGATCTCCGGGACAAGGCGACGACCTCCGTTTCACGCTGTGTGATGTCGAGTCGCACAGTGGTCACGGAGGTCGTCGGTGTCGATTGTGGTCCCTGAAGCTGTTCGTCGGCAGGCTGTCGCGGAGCTGTCCTCCTTTCGAATGGACTTGTACGCCGCGATGCCCCGCCGCGCGGACGCCCTGTTCGAGGTGTCCGACGCGTTGTTGTGCGCCGACGGTCCGGTCCGTGCCCTGGTCGAACTGGCTCTTGCGCCCGAGCACCGGCGCTCGCACGGCTCCCTGTACGCCGCCCTGAACCGGGGAGACCTCGACGCGGGCCGCCTGCGGTGCGCGATCGCGGCCCGCAGTCTGCCGCGCGGCCCGGGCGGGCGGATCGTGCTCGCCGTCGACGTGTCCGCGTGGCTGCGACCGGACGCCAACACCAGCGACGCCCGCTCCTTCTGCCACACCTACGGCCGACGCGAGAACACCCACGAGATGGTGCCCGGCTGGCCGTACTCCTTCGTCGCCGCCCTGGAGTCGGGCTCGACCTCGTGGACGGCCCTGCTGGACGCGCGGCGCCTGGAACCCGGCGCTGACACCGCGGCCGTCACCGCCGCCCAGCTGCGCGAGGTCCTGCGCGGCATCTTCAACGCCGGACACTGGAAGCTCGGCGACCCGCCGGTAGTGGTTGTGGCGGACGCCGGCTACGACGGCCCGCGCCTCGCCTACCTCCTGCGCGACCTGCCCGTCCAGATCGTGGTGCGAGTGCGCTCCGACCGCGTCTTCTTCAACCCCGTGCCCGACGACTACCGGGTGGGCCCCAAGGGCGGCCAACCCCGCTGCCACGGAACCCGGTTCGCGTTGGCCGACCCCGAAACCTGGCGCGATCCCGACAGCGACAGCGAGCACACCACCCGCCGCTACGGCACCGCCCGCGTCCGCGCCTGGCACCGCCTCCACCCGCGGATCTGGCGACGCTCCGCCTGGAGCGACCATCAGGGCCAACTCCCCGTCATCGAAGGGACCTTGATCCGACTCGACGTCGACCACCTGCCCTCCGGCGGCACCCCGAAGCCGGTCTGGCTGTGGTTCTCCGACCCCACACCCAGCAGTGAGGACACCGACACGGCCTGGCACGCCTTCCTGCGGCGCTTCGACCTGGAGCACACCTTCCGCTTCCTCAAGCAGACCCTCGGCTGGACCCGTCCCCGTCTGCGCGAACCCGCGGCAGCCGACCGCTGGACCTACCTGGTCCTTGCTGCCCACACCCAGCTCCGCCTCGCCAGACCCCTGGCCGCAGACCTCCGCCGACCCTGGGAGCGGCCCCAGCCTGCCGAACGGCTCACCCCCGCCCGGGTCCGGCGCGGGTTCCGCAACATCCGCACGCGCCTGGCCTGCCCCACCTCCGTTGCGAGACCCTCCCGCCCCGGGCCCGGACGCCCACCCGGCCGGCCCAACCTCCGCCGAGCCCCCAGCTACGACGTCGGACTCGCCCTGGTCACCGACCACTAGCGAACAGGTAGGCGAGAACCCGAACACGCCAGAAGGTGATCACCGGAGGTAAAACGACAAGCTGAG
>NZ_BNBO01000138.1 GCF_014655955.1 Kitasatospora indigofera | reverse complement strand
GACGATCGGTGAAGGAGATCGCGATGGTGCACGCACGAGCCGGTTCCCCGGCGGAGCCCGGGGACCTGGTGGACGTGGCCAAACTGGTCACGGCGTACTACACGCTGCACCCCGACCCGGCCGAGCCCGGCCAGCGGGTCGCCTTCGGCACCTCCGGCCACCGCGGGTCCTCCCTGGACACCGCCTTCAACGAGGACCACATCGCCGCCACCACCCAGGCCATCTGCGAGTACCGCACCACCCGGGGCACCACCGGCCCGCTCTTCCTCGGGGCCGACACCCACGCCCTGTCCGAACCCGCCACCGCCACCGCACTCGAAGTGCTGGCCGCCAACGGCGTCCACGTCCTCCTCGACAGCGCCGGCGGCTGGACCCCCACACCCGCCGTCTCCCACGCCATCATCACCCACAACCGCACCCACCCCCACGCCACCGCCGACGGCATCGTCGTCACCCCCTCCCACAACCCGCCCCGCGACGGCGGCTTCAAGTACAACCCCCCGAACGGCGGCCCCGCCGGCTCCGACGCCACCGGCTGGATCCAGGACCGCGCCAACCAGCTCATCCGCGACGGCCTCACCGGGGTCCGCCGCACCCCCTACGCACGGGCCCTGGCCGCGGACACCACCGGCCGCCACGACTTCCTCACCCACTACGTCGAGGACCTGCCCGCCGTACTCGACCTGAACGCCGTCCGCGCCGCCGGCGTACGGATCGGCGCCGACCCCCTCGGCGGCGCCTCCCTCGCCTACTGGCAACGCATCGCCGAGACCCACCGCATCGACCTCACCGTCGTCAACCCGCTCGCCGACCCCACCTGGCGCTTCATGACCCTCGACTGGGACGGCAGGATCCGGATGGACTGCTCCTCGCCGTACGCGATGGCCTCCCTCATCGCGCGCCGCGACGAGTACCAGGTCGCCACCGGCAACGACGCCGACGCCGACCGGCACGGCATCGTCACCCCCGACGGCGGCCTGATGAACCCCAACCACTACCTCGCCGTCGCCATCGACTACCTCTACCGCCACCGGCTCGCCTGGTCCCTCACCGCCGGCATCGGCAAGACCCTCGTCTCCTCCTCCATGATCGACCGGGTCGCCGAGGAACTGAAACGCACCCTGGTCGAGGTGCCGGTCGGCTTCAAATGGTTCGTCGACGGCCTGACCGACGGCACGGTCGCCTTCGGCGGCGAGGAATCCGCCGGAGCCTCCTTCCTGCGCCGCGACGGCGAGGTGTGGACCACCGACAAGGACGGCATCCTCCTCGCCCTCCTCGCCGCCGAGATCACCGCCGTCACCGGCCGCAGCCCCTCCGAACGCTACGCGGACCTCACGGCCCGCCACGGCGACCCCGCCTACGCACGGGTGGACGCACCCGCCACCCGGGAGCAGAAGGCCCTGCTGGCGCGGCTCAGCCCCGAACAGGTCAAGGCCGACACCCTCGCCGGCGAGCCCATCACCGCGATCCTCACCCAGGCCCCCGGCAACCACGCCCCCATCGGCGGGCTCAAGGTCACCACCGAGAACGCCTGGTTCGCCGCCCGCCCCTCCGGCACCGAGGACGTCTACAAGATCTACGCCGAAAGCTTCCACGGCCCCCAACACCTCACCCAGGTGCAGGAGGAGGCCCGCACCCTGGTGAGCGACGTACTCGGCACCTGA
>NZ_BNBO01000137.1 GCF_014655955.1 Kitasatospora indigofera | reverse complement strand
AACTGCCGCTCACCGTCAACGGCAAGCTCGACCGCAAGGCCCTGCCCGCCCCCGACGCCACCGCCGCAGGCCGCGCCCCGCGCGACGCCCGCGAGGAGATCCTCTGCGGTGCCTTCGCCGAGGTGTTCGGCCTCGCCGAGGTCGGCCCGGAGGACCACTTCTTCGACCTGGGCGGCCACTCCCTGCTCGCCACCCGCCTGGTCGGCCGGATCCGCACCCTGCTGGGCAGCCGGCTGACCGTCCGCGACCTGTTCGAGGCGCCCACCCCGGCCGGTTTGGCCCACCGGGCCGCCGCCGAGGGCGAGCCGCGCCCCGCGCTCGCCCGCCGCGAGCGCCCGGCCGGCCTGCCGCTGTCGCACGCGCAGCGCCGGATGTGGTTCCTGCAGAACCTGGACGACTCGGGCGCCACCTACAACGTGCCGCTGGTCGTCCGGGTCGCCGGGGAGCTGGACCTGGCCGCGCTGCGCGCCGCCGTCGGCTCGGTGACGGAGCGCCACGAGAGCCTGCGCACCGTCTTCACCGAGCGCGACGGCGCCGTCTTCCAGCAGATCCTGGACGCCCCCGGGGCGGCCGGCACCGTCCACGTCGTCGCGTCCGGCGAGCACCGCCTCGCGGCCGACGTCGAGGAGGCGGTCCGGTACGGCTTCGACCTCTCCGCCGAGGCGCCGCTACGGGTCACCGTGCTGGAGATCGCCCCGCAGGACCACGCCGTCGTGCTGCTCCTCCACCACATCGCCGGTGACGAGTGGTCGATGCTCCCCTTCATCGAGGACCTCACCACCGCCTACACCGCGCACGCGGCCGGCGCGGCGCCCGCCTGGACGCCGCTGCCCGTCCAGTACGCCGACTACACGCTCTGGCAGCAGGAGCTGCTGGGCG
Source organism: Kitasatospora indigofera (assembly GCF_014655955.1). GTDB lineage: Bacteria > Actinomycetota > Actinomycetes > Streptomycetales > Streptomycetaceae > Kitasatospora > Kitasatospora indigofera. The sequence goes on along the minus strand of NZ_BNBO01000137.1, from coordinate 825 downwards.
CCGCCGACGACGCCGGCAGCCTGCACGCCCGCCAGGTCCGGTACTGGCGGGAGGCGCTGGCCGGCCTGCCGGAGGAGCTGCCGCTGCCGGTCGACCACCCGCGCCTCCCGGTGGCCGGCCACCGCGGCGACACCGTGCACGCCCAGGTGCCGCCGGCCGTCTACCGCGGCCTGCGGGAGGCCGCCCGGGCCACCGGCAGCACCACCTTCATGGTGCTGCAGGCCGCCGTGGCGACCCTGCTGCACCGGCTCGGCGCGGGCACCGACATCGCCCTCGGCGCACCGGTGGCCGGCCGCTCGGACGCCGCCCTGGACGGGCTGGTCGGCTTCTTCGTCAACACCCTGGTGCTGCGCAACGACCTGTCCGGCGACCCGACCTTCACCGAGTTGCTGACCCGCACCCGGGACACCGACCTGGCCGCCTTCGCCCACCAGGACCTGCCCTTCGACCGGCTGGTGGAGGCCGTCAACCCCCCGCGGGTGCCGGGCCGGCACCCGCTGTTCCAGGTGATGCTCGGCTACCAGCACAACGACGGCGGGGCGGGCCGGCTGCTCGGCCTGGAGAGCCGGATCCTGCCTTTCGAGCTGGGCGCCGCGAAGTTCGAACTCGACTTCAACTTCGAGGAGACCCCCTCGGCGGAGGAGATCGACATCGCCTTCGAGTACGCCGCCGACCTGTACGACCGCTCCACCGCCGAGGCCCTGGTCGAGCGCCTGCTGGCGGTGCTGGAGCAGGTCGCCGCCGACCCGCGCCGCCGGATCGGCACCCTGGACGTGCTGACGGTGCGTGAGCGTGGGTTGGTGCTGGGGGAGTGGGCGGCGACGT
>NZ_BNBO01000136.1 GCF_014655955.1 Kitasatospora indigofera | reverse complement strand
GAGGGGCGGCGCACGATGACCCGCGCCCGCGCCAAGCAGCTGCGGCGCTCCGCGCGGCGGTGGCTGGCCCGCCAGAGCACCACCCGCGGGCACGCCGCCCAGGCCTGGCGCGGCATACGGCGATCCCACCAGTGGACGGCCGGGTTCGAGGGCGCCCACGTGCAGGCCGCCGGCCACCAGGCCCACATCGCCGCCCGTGAGGCCCGCGACCTGGCCCGCCGCGCCCGCTTCACCCTCCTGCCCGGTGACCGGGCACTGGCCCAGAAGCAGTCCGAGGCCGCCCTCGCCGTCGCCGTCGCCGCAGTCGCCGCCCACAGGAAGGCCAAGTCCAACCGGCGCCGGATCCGCTTCGCCCGAGCCCTGGTCGCCTACGGCATTCCCGCCGCCGCCGTCCTCGCCGCCTACATCGCCCTCGGCACCGCCGGCCTGCTCCTCGGGGCGACCGCCGTCCTCGGCTTCGAGGCCTTCCTCGGCCGCCGCCCCGACCGCGAGACCGTGTGGGACGCGGACGTGCGGGCGCTGTCCGACGGCGACCCGCTGACCGAGTCGATGCTCGACCGGGCGTTCAAGGCCGCCAAGGTCATCGGCGAAAGCCAGCGCCTGACCATGGTCACCCCCTGCGCCATCGACCCCGCCGTGCCCAACGCCTGGCACGCCGTGATCGACCTGCCCGACGTGACCGTCAAGAAGGCCCGCGACAAGGCGGACGAGATCGCCGCCGCGATGGGCATCGACCGCACCAACCTCGACATCCGCCAGGTCGGCTCCAACGGCCGCCGGATGGCGATCTGGGCCTGCGGCCAGGACCCGTTCCTCGCCACCCGCCGCAACCCCCTCGCGGCCGGCCGCACCAAGCAGGTCAACACCTGGCGCGACGGCTTCCCCCTCGCCTTCGACAAGCGCGGCAACGTCCTGCGCCCGACCCTGTCCGACTACTCGTTCCTGTTCGCCGGCGCCACCCGCTCCGGCAAGGGCATGGGCCTGGCCAACCTGCTCGCCGCCGCCATGCTCGACCCCCGGGTGCGGATCCGGCTCTTCGACGGCAAGGGCGCCGGCGAATACGTCCCCCACGCCCGCGCCCTCGCCACCTTCGTGCGCCGCAACCCCGGACGGCTCGTCAAGTTCCTTCGCCTGATGGTGGAGGAGATGAACCGCCGCACCGAGATCCTCGTCGAGGCCGGGCTCTCGAAGGCCAACGAGAAGCTGATCGACAAGCTCGGCGGTATCGAGCTGGTCATCATCGACGAACTCGCCACCTACACCGCCAAGAACGGCCCCTCCGGCAAGTACGCCGAGGAAATCACCGAACTCCTCGCCCAGATCGCCGCAGTCGGCGCCGCGGTCGGCATCGTCCTGGCGCTGGCCACCCAGTACCCCGAGGCCGAGATCGTCACCCCCCGCCTGCGCGGCAACCTCGCCGCCCGCATGGCCATGCGCGTCGAGAGCCCCGGCGCCTCCAACGTCGTCCTCGGCGACGGCATGGTCGGCCAGGGCTACGACGCCTCCAAGATCCCGATCGAGAAGACCAGCCGGGGCCGCGCCTGGCTGACCACCCCCGACACCGGCGTCATCGAGGTCCGCTCCCTGTTCATCGACGAAGCCGCCGGCGAGATCCTGCCGCTGATCGAGACCGGGGTGCAGCTGCGCAAGGCCGCCGGATGCCTGCCCGGCCACTACGACGACCCGATCGAGGCCGCCATGCTCCGCCAGACCGGCGTCAGCGCCTCCGC
>NZ_BNBO01000135.1 GCF_014655955.1 Kitasatospora indigofera | reverse complement strand
TCATCCGTTTCGCGGGTGACTCGGGTGACGGGATGCAGCTGACGGGTGACCGGTTCACGTCGGAGACGGCGTCGTTCGGTAATGACCTGTCGACGTTGCCGAATTTTCCGGCGGAGATCCGGGCGCCTGCGGGGACGTTGCCGGGTGTGTCGAGTTTTCAGTTGCATTTCGCGGATCATGACATTCTGACGCCGGGGGATGCGCCGAATGTGCTGGTGGCGATGAATCCGGCGGCGTTGAGGGCGAATCTGGGTGATCTGCCGCGGGGTGCGGAGATCATTGTGAACACGGACGAGTTCACGAAGCGGGCGTTGGCGAAGGTGGGGTGGGTGGTCGATCCGTTGGGGGACGGGTCGTTGGAGGGGTTTCATGTGCATCGGGTGCCGTTGACGTCGTTGACGTTGGAGGCGTTGAAGGACAGTGGGTTGGCGCGGAAGGACGCGGAGCGGGCGAAGAACATGTTCGCGCTGGGTCTGTTGTCGTGGATGTATCACCGGCCGACGGCGGGGACGGAGGCGTTCCTGCGGTCGAAGTTCGTGAAGCGGCCGTTGGTGGCGGAGGCGAATGTCCGGGCGTTCCGGGCGGGGTGGAATTTCGGGGAGACGACGGAGGATTTCGCGGTTTCGTACGAGATCGCGCCGGCGGCGTTGCCGGCGGGGCGGTACCGGAACGTGTCGGGGAATCTGGCGTTGTCGTACGGGTTGGTGGCGGCGGGGGTGCGGTCGGGGTTGCCGTTGTTCCTGGGGTCGTATCCGATCACGCCGGCGTCGGACATTCTGCACGAGTTGTCGCGGCACAAGGGTTTTGGTGTGCGGACGTTCCAGGCGGAGGACGAGATCGCTGGGGTGGGGGCGGCGTTGGGGGCGGCGTTCGGTGGTGCGTTGGGGGTGACGACGACGTCGGGTCCGGGGGTGGCGTTGAAGTCGGAGGCGATCGGGTTGGCGGTGTCGTTGGAGTTGCCGTTGGTGGTGGTGGACATTCAGCGGGGTGGTCCGTCGACGGGGTTGCCGACGAAGACGGAGCAGGCGGATCTGTTGCAGGCGATGTTCGGTCGTAATGGTGAGGCGCCGGTGCCGGTGGTGGCGCCGGCGACGCCGGCGGAGTGTTTCGATGCGGCGTTGGAGGCGGTGCGGATCGCGGTGGTGTACCGGACGCCGGTGTTCCTGTTGTCGGACGGGTATCTGGCGAACGGGTCGGAGCCGTGGCGGATTCCGGTGGTGGAGGAGTTGCCGGTGATCGATCCGGGGTTCGCGTCGGGGCCGAATCATGTGCTGGAGGACGGGTCGGAGGTGTTCTGGCCGTACAAGCGGGATCCGTTGACGTTGGCGCGGCCGTGGGCGGTGCCGGGGACGGCGGGGTTGGAGCACCGGATCGGGGGGATCGAGAAGCAGGACGGGTCGGGGAGTATTTCCTACGATCCGGCGAATCACGATCTGATGGTGCGTACCCGGCAGGCGAAGGTCGACGGGATCGAGGTGGCGCCGTTGGTGGTGGACGATCCGGACGGGTCGGCGCGGGTGCTGGTGCTGGGGTGGGGTTCGACGTACGGGCCGATCGCGGCGGCGGTGCGGCGGGTGCGGGCGGACGGTGGTCGGGTGGCGCAGGCGCACCTGCGCAATCTCAACCCCTTCCCGGCCAATCTGGGGGCGGTCCTGAAGGGTTACGACCGGGTGATCGTGCCCGAGATGAACCTCGGCCAGCTGGCCCTCCTGATCCGCGCCAAGTACCTCGTCGACGCCCAG
>NZ_BNBO01000133.1 GCF_014655955.1 Kitasatospora indigofera | reverse complement strand
CGCGCGGCGGTTGCGGGCGATCCTGGAGGAGCACGGGCCGGACGCGTTGTCGTTCTACGTGTCGGGGCAGATGTCGGTCGAGGCGCAGTACCTGGCGAACAAGCTGGCGAAGGGTTTCGTGCGGACGAACCAGATCGAGTCGAACTCGCGGTTGTGCATGGCGTCGGCGGGCACGGGCTACAAGCTGTCGCTGGGTGCGGACGGGCCGCCGGGGTCGTACGAGGACTTCGAGCGTGCGGACGTGTTCCTGGTGACCGGCGCGAACATGGCGGACTGCCACCCGATCCTGTTCCTGCGGATGACGGAGCGGGTGAGGTCGGCGGGGGCGAAGCTGATCGTGGTGGACCCGCGGCGCAACGCCACCGCGGACAAGGCGGACCTGTTCCTGCAGATCAGGCCCGGCACGGACCTGGCGCTGCTGAACGGCCTGCTGCACCTGCTGGTGGAGAACGGGCACACCGACCCGGAGTTCGTCGCGGAGTTCACCGAGGGCTGGGAGGCGATGCCGGCGTTCCTGGCGGACTACCCGCCGGCCCGGGTCGCGGAGATCACCGGCCTGGCGGAGGCGGACATCCGGCTGGCGGCCCGCTGGATCGGCGAGGCCGGCGAGTGGACGAGCTGCTGGACGATGGGCCTGAACCAGTCGACCCACGGCACCTGGAACACCAACGCGCTGGTCAACCTGCACCTGGCCACCGGGGCGATCTGCCGCCCCGGGTCGGGGCCGCTCTCGCTGACCGGCCAGCCCAACGCCATGGGCGGCCGCGAGATGGGCTACATGGGCCCCGGCCTGCCCGGCCAGCGCTCGGTGCTGGTGGACGCCGACCGGGCGTTCACCGAGGACCTCTGGGGCCTGCCGCCCGGCACCCTGCGCACCGACGTCGGGCGCGGCACCGTGGAGATGTTCGAGCGGATGGCCGCCGGCGACATCAAGGCCTGCTGGATCATCTGCACCAACCCGGTCGCCTCGGTCGCCAACCGCCGCACCGTCATCGCCGGCCTGGAGGCCGCCGACCTGGTCATCACCCAGGACGTCTTCACCGACACCGAGACCAACGCCTACGCCGACGTGATCCTGCCCGCCACCCTGTGGGCCGAGTCCGAAGGCGTCATGATCAACTCCGAGCGCAACCTCACCCTGGTGCCCGGTGTGATCGACCCGCCCGGCCAGGCCCTCCCCGACTGGCAGCTGATCGCCCGGGTGGCCTGCGAGATGGGCTTCGCCGAGGCTTTCAGCTACGGCAGTGCCGAGGAGGTCTTCGAGGAGATCAAGCGGGCCTGGAACCCCAGGACCGGCTGGGACCTGCGCGGGGTGACGTACGAGCGGCTGCGGGAGGTGCCGGTGCAGTGGCCGGCGGCGCCCGGCGGCCCGGACCGCAACCCGGTCCGCTACCTCAACGACGGTGTCAGCCAGGGCCTCGCCGAGCACCCGGACGGCTCCCGGCCCCGGCTGGTCTTCCCCACCCCGAGCGGCCGCGCCCAGTTCTTCGCCCGCCCGCACCTGCCCGCCGCCGAACTCCCCGACGACGACTACCCCTTCGTCCTCAACACCGGCCGCCTGCAGCACCAGTGGCACACCCTCACCAAGACCGGCAAGGTCGCCAGGCTCAACCGGCTCAACCCCGGCCCCTTCGTCGAACTGCACCCCGAGGACGCCCGGCGGCTCGGCATCGCCGAACGGGACCACGTCGAGATCGCCTCCCGGCGCGGCCGCGCCGTGCTGCCCGCCGTCGTCACCGACCGGGTCCGCCCCGGCAACTGCTTCGCGCCCTTCCACTGGAACGACCTCTTCGGCGAGTACCTCGCCGTCAACGCCGTCACCAACGACGCCGTCGACCCGCTCTCCTTCCAACCCGAGTTCAAGGCCTGCGCGGT
>NZ_BNBO01000132.1 GCF_014655955.1 Kitasatospora indigofera | reverse complement strand
GCTACTGGTACCGCAACCTCCGCGAACCCGTGCTGTTCGACCGGACCACCCGTGCGCTGCTCGACCACGGCCACAGCGTCTTCGTCGAGGTCAGCCCGCACCCGGTGCTCACGCCCGCGCTGGAGGAGCACGAGGCGGGTGTGGTGACCGGGACACTGCGTCGCGACCACGGCACCCCGGCCGAGTTCCTGGCCGCCGCGGCGCGGCTGTTCGTCGCAGGTGTGCCGGTGCGGTGGCCGTTCCCTGAAGGGGAGCCGGTGGCGCTGCCCACCTACCCCTTCCAGCGGACGCGGTTCTGGCTCGCCGGCGGCGCGGGCGACGTGTCCGCGGCCGGGCTCGACCGTGTGGACCACCCGCTGCTCGGCGCCGCTGTCGAGGTGGGCGAGCAGCGGGTCCTGACGGGCCGGCTCTCCCTGGCCACCCACCCCTGGCTCGCGGACCACTCCGTACTGGGGACGGTGCTGCTGCCCGCGACGGCGTTCGTGGAACTGGTGGTGCACGCGGCCGGGGCGGCAGTGGAGGAACTGGTCCTGGAGGCGCCGCTGACGTTGCCCGCGGACGGCGCGGTGGATGTGCAGGTCGTCGTGGGCGAGCCGGACGGGACCGGCCGCCGCACGGTCGACGTCCGGTCCCGGACGGACGGTTGGGTGCGGCACGCCACCGGCACGGTGGGCGGGCAGCTGGTGGTCGGGCAGCCCGTGCTCGGGCAGGCGCTGACGCAATGGCCGCCGGCCGGCGCGGAACCGGTCACCGGGCTCTACGACACGCTCGCCGCGGCGGGCTACGAGTACGGGCCGGCCTTCCAGGCCGTGCAGGCGGTGTGGCGCCGCGGCGATGAGGTGTTCGCCGAGGTCACCGTGCCGGACGCGGCCCGGTTCTCCGTCCACCCGGCCCTGCTGGACGCCGCCCTGCAACCGCTGGCGCTGCTGGCCGGCACGGAAGGCGACGTGCGGCTGCCGTTCTCGCTGGACGGGATCGCGGTCCACCGCACCGGCGTGACCTCCGCGCGCGTGCGGCTGACGGTGGTGCGCCCCGGCACGTACGCCGTCCACCTGGCGGACCGGTCCGGCGAGCCCGTGGTGACCATCGAGGCGCTGACCACCCGTCCGATGGCTGAACGCGGCCCGCTGTACGCCCTCGACTGGATTCCGCTGACCCCCGGCGAAGGCGCGCTCGGCGACGCCGTCGTCTCGCCCGGCTCGGTCGCCGAGGCGCTGACGGCCGTCCAGGACTTCCTGGCCGGGCCCGGCGAACGGCTCGTGGTGCGCACGCGGGGCGCGGTCGCCGTCGTTCCCGGTGACGGGGTGAGCGACCCGGAAGCCTCGGCCGTCTGGGGCCTGGTCCGGTCCGCGCAGGCCGAGCACCCCGGCCGGTTCGTGCTCGTGGACGCCGACGAGTTGCCCGACGGCCTGTCGGTCGGCGACGAGGACCAGCTGGCGGTGCGCCGGGGGGCCGTCTACGTGCCCCGGCTCGTACGCTCCGCACCGGAGGCGTTCGACGGACGGCTGACGCAGGCGGGCACGGGCAGCCTGGACGACCTCGCCTTCCTGCCGTACGAGCAGGCCCCGCCCGGGCCCCGGGAGGTGCGCGTCGCCGTGCGGGCGGCCGGTCTGAACTTCCGGGACGTGCTGATCGCCCTCGGCGTCTACCCGGACCCGGCGCTGCTCGGCAGCGAGGGCGCGGGCGTCGTCACCGAGGTCGGCGCCGAGGTCACCGGGCTGCGGCCGGGTGACCGGGTCGCCGGGCTGCTGCCCGGCGCGTTCGGCCGGGTGGCCGTCGCCGATCACAGGGTGCTGGTGCGCATCCCCGACGAGTGGACGTTCGCCCAGGCCGCCACGGTGCCCGTGGCGTTCCTGACCGCCTGGTACGGCCTGCGCGACCTGGGCGGGCT
>NZ_BNBO01000131.1 GCF_014655955.1 Kitasatospora indigofera | reverse complement strand
ACCGACCAACCACCCCCAACCACACACCACGAGGACCCCATGCCACCGGCGAACCTGCGTTCGGGCGGGCACAGATCCGTCCGGCGCCCCGAGGACGGCCCACAGATCTGCTCAGCTGCCCATCGGCTTGTCCCCCGCAGTGAGAACTCGCTGCTGACGTGCCGCTGGGTAGCCTGATCGCCTCATAGGCACGGAAAACGGCCGGGATCAGGTGATCATGGTGAAGTGGATCGACGTAAGCGACTTCGGCTACTACGCCTTGCGCCCGGAGTCCCATGTCGCCGCCTGCGACGGTGCTGAGTTCATGGACGCGCTCGAGGACTGCGTCGCTCGGGTCCTAAAGCCCGGCCTCGGCGAAGTACTGATCCTGGGCGGGGAAGCGCTGCCCGTGACCTACCTCGATCGCCGGATGACATTCGTCCGCCAGTACGCGGCCGAGGATGACAGCGCGCTGGAGCAGGCGGTGGACCGGGCGATGGGGTCGGACGACTGGACAGATGCCTTCGAGATCTGGCTCGGCGGGAGCTACCGCCTCATGGACTGCCTGATCTCCGGTGCCGACGCTGCCCGCACTGCCGAGACGGACACGATCCGCGTTCACGTTCCCGAGGGCCGCGATCTGGTCCAGTCGTTGTTCATCGAGGCGTTCCAGGGTGACCAGTTCATGCTGGAACGGCTGGTCAGAATCTGAGCGTGGCGGACGCAGCGGCTCTGCCCGGAACCAGGAATCGATCACCTCGCGGCGCGTTCACCCCACCCCACCGCCGACCCCAGCGCCGGCTTCACCCCCGGACGGCGCCGTCACACCGCGCAGCGCCAGCCCCAGACAGCCGCCCGCTTCGTCCAGCACCGTTTCCGCCCGACGCATGTGACGCAGCACCACCGGCAGCAACGTCCCCCGGAATCGATCGGCCTGGCGCAACTCCCCGGCGGCCTCGTGCAGCAGGACACCCGCCCGGCGCACCGCCTCCCCCCGCGCACTGGCCAGATACTCCCCGGCCAGCTCCGCCAAGGCGTCCGCCAGCTCAGCGGCACCCGGATCCTCCACCGGCTCCCCGCCGAAGAACACCATCCGCTCCGCGATCCGCACCAACGCCGCGTCCCTGCGCCCCACCCACCACACCGTCACGCATTGATCATGCCCTGTCACCAAGCGCCGCGGGCCAGGACAACCAAACTTGCCAACACCCCCACCCCCGACCCGAACACCCCCTACCCTCCCCCCGACACACCTCCAGAACTCCCGGATCGGCCTCTTCCCCGCCCCTCCTCCCCCAAGGGGCGGGCACTGATCGATCGCGAGCGCTACCTGCCAGCCTCGTGAACGGAGGAACGCTAGGGCTGTGACCGCATAGGTTCACCGGGTTGGGGTCTAGGTTCTGTCCGGCGGATCATGTGATCGCCTCGCGTGGACCATTGTGTTGGTCGTGGGGCGGGGCGATCTTATGAACGACGAGTGGGTGCAACTGGCACCGCATCTGCCGAAGACCGGTCGCCGCGGCGGACGTTGGACTGATCACCGGACGGTGATCAACGGAATCCTGTTCCGGATCCGCACGGGTGTCCCGTGGCGGGACCTGCCGGAGCGGTTCGGGAGCTGGAAGACCGTGTACGAGCGCCACCGCAGGTGGTCGGCGGACGGCACCTGGGAAAGGATCCTCCAGGCCGTCCAGGCCGAGGCCGACTCTCAGGGGCGCATCGACTGGAGCATGGTGAGTGTGGACTCCACCTCGTGCCGGGCCCACCAGCACGCTGCCGGTGCACCGCGCAGAACACCCCGGATCCCGAAGCGGAGATCAACACCCCGGCAGCACCGCCCCGACGAGGGAATCGGCCGGTCCCGTGGCGGCCTGACCTCCAAGATCCACCTTGCCGGGGAAGGCGGCCGCCGTCCACTGGCCATGCTGATCACGCCCGGTCAGTGGGGCGACAGCCCTCAGCTGATCCCGGTCCTGGAGCGCATCAGGGTCAGGCGCCACGGCGGCGGGCATCCGCGCACCCGCCCCGACCACCTCGGCGGCGACAAGGCCTACAGCTCCCGCCGAAATCGCCGCTACCTGCGCAGACGCCAGATCAAGCACACCATCCCGGAGCCGAAGGACCAGCGGGCCAACCGCCGGCGCCGCGGTAGCCGAGGAGGCCGGCCCGCGGGCTTCGACAAGGAGATGTACAAGCGCCGGAACGAGGTCGAGCGGACGATCAACCGACTCAAGCACTTCAGGGCCGTCGCGACGCGGTATGACAAGCGCGCCTACGTCTTCCACGGCACCGTCACCGTCGCGTCGATACGCCTCTGGCTCAGACCGTGATCAGCCCGCCTCCAGAGCGTCGGCCCGATTCCTGAGGTCCT
>NZ_BNBO01000130.1:1273-2539 GCF_014655955.1 Kitasatospora indigofera | reverse complement strand
CCAACGGCCCCCGGCTACTGCGCCGAACGATCGAACCGCTCCTCCCCCACGCCGCCCGACTGGTCAGAGACCACATGCGCGAGCCCATGCCCGACACCCTGGTGCGCCTCGCCCGCCCCGGCGACTTCGGCCCGGCGGTCCTGGAGGCCACCGGCGGAAACCCGAGCTGGTGGCGCACGGTCCTGGAGAACGAGAGCAACCGCCGCACCGCGCGCATCGCCGCCGGCACGACCCTCCCGATGGCCGACGGCCGCGTCCTGGTCCTGCTCCACATCACCGCGATGCGCCAGGACGACCAGATCTTCCCCACCCTCGTGCACGAGCTGGTCCACGCCGTGCAGATGAGCCGCCCCCGCACCGCCGCCGACGCCCTGGCCCGCAACCGCCACCACCTCGGCATCGAGCGCCAGTCCCGCCGCTGGCTCGCCGACCACAGCGCCTCGATCGGCCGCGACGAGGAAGAGGCCTACCGCATCGAGCACCTCCTCGCCAGCTGACCCGCGCACCCACGCCGCCCCCTGCTCCCCAACACCGTCACTGCCTGACCAACTCCCAGAGGAGAAAGCCATGTTCAAGAGGAACGACACCGTCCGCATCGCCCAGAACCTGTTCCACGAGGAAGGCTCACGGTCCTTCGTCGGCGAGACCGGCACCGTCAACACCGCCAAGCCGGACGGCGTGACCATCGCCGGCCTCGACGGCCCCGACAGCACTCAGACGTACTGGTTCTCCAGCGACGAGGTCGAGAAGGCCTGACCGCCGCCTGCCCGACCGGCCGTGCCACCCGGACCGCTCCGCAGCCAGCGGTGCGGCCCGGGTGGTGCGGGGGACCGGACAGACCGCTCCCGGACCACCACGCGACGCCCTTGGAGGCAGCCCCGTGTCCGTCGGAGAAACCCCCGTCACCGTCGTCGGCAACCTGACCGACGACCCCGAACTGCGCTTCACCCCCGCCGGCGTGGCGATGGCCAAGTTCACCATCGCCTCCACCCCGCGCACCTACGACAAGAACACCGGCCAGTGGCGCGACGGCACCGCCCTGTTCCTGCGGGTCACCGCCTGGCGCGAGATGGCCGAGCACGCCACCGAGTCCCTCACCAAGGGAATGCGGGTCGTCGCCACCGGCCGCCTGGTCCAGCACAACTGGCAGACCCCCGAGGGCGAGAACCGCTCCATGCTCGGCCTCGACCTCGACGACATCGGCCCGTCCCTGCGCTTCGCCACCGCCAAGGTCACCCGCGCCCAGCGCCCCAACACCGCACCCGG
>NZ_BNBO01000130.1:0-1178 GCF_014655955.1 Kitasatospora indigofera | reverse complement strand
CGTGGTCGCCGACCTGGTCGGGGGCGGACGGTGACGCTGACCTACATCGACTTCTTCTGCGGCGCCGGCGGCAGCAGCACCGGCGCGAAGGCCGTCCCCGGCGTGAAGCCGGTGCTCGCCGCCAACCACTGGGACAAGGCCATCGCCTCCCACACCGCGAACTTCCCCGACGCCGACCACTTCCTCGGCGACCTCCACGACGCGGACGTCGCCAAGTTCCCCGCCGGGGACATCTTCTGGGCCTCCCCCGAATGCCCCAAGTGGTCGAACGCCCGCGGCAAGAAGCGGGACTTCGACAAGCAGCCCGACCTGTTCGGCGACACCCTCCCCGACGAGGCCACCGACCGATCCCGCGCCCTGATGTGGGACGTCCCGCGCTACCTGGAAGCCATGGCCGCACGCGGCCGCCCCGTCCTCGCCGGCGTCGTCGAGAACGTCATCGACGTCCGCGCATGGGACCTCTGGCAGGCCTGGGTGCAGGACATCCGCGACCTCGGCTACGCCACCCGCCTGATCGCCCTGAACTCCATGCACGCCCGCCCCCGGATCACGGCCGCCGCCCCACAGTCCCGCGACCGCCTCTACCTCGCCTACTGGCGCCGCGACCTGGGCCGCACCCCGGACTGGGACAAGTGGCTCCGCCCGCAGGCATGGTGCCCCGGCTGCGAGAAAGTCGTCCGGGCGGTGCAGGTGTTCAAGAAGCGCGGCGCCGACATGGGCCGCTACCGCCAGCAGTACGTCTACCGCTGCCCGCACGTCACCTGCCGCAACACCGTCCTGGAACCGCCGGTGCTCCCGGCCGCCGCCATCATCGACTGGTCGCTGCCCGGCCGCCGCATCGGCGACGGCAAGCCCAACCGCAAGACGTTCACCCCCTACGCCCCCGCCACCCAGGACCGCATCCGGGCGGGCCTGGCCAAGTACGCGGTGCCCATGCTCGCCCCGGCCGGCGGCACCTGGCGCGACGAGGCCACCCCCGTCACTGCCCCGGCCCCCACCCGCACCACCCGCGAGAACGACGGCCTCGCCGTCCCCCCGCTCCTCATCCCCGCCGAGGGCCGCGACGGCAAAGTCGCCGCCCCCACCACCGAGCCCCTGCGCACCCAGACCGCGCGCAACGAGACCGGCCTCGCGTGGATGCCGTTCATCGCCGAACTGCGCGGCGGATCCTCCGACGC
>NZ_BNBO01000129.1 GCF_014655955.1 Kitasatospora indigofera | reverse complement strand
CCGGCGCGCCCAGGGCCTGCCGGCCACCTCGCTGGCCTGGGGCTACTGGGCCGAGCCGAGCGGCATGACCGGGCACCTGACCGGTGCCGACCAGGACCGGCTGACGCGAGCCGGGGTCGTGCCGCTGGCCACCGACCACGCCCTCTCGCTGTTCGACGCGGCCCTGGCCACGGACCGGGCCACGCTGGTGCCGGTACGCCTCGACCTGTCCGTGCTGGCGGGCGCCCCGGCGGCCCCGGCGGCCCTCAAGGGCCTGGTCTCCCGCAAGGCGGCCCGGCGCCCGGCGCGGCACGGCGCGATCGCCGACCGCCTGCGGTCACTGCCGGAGGCCGAACGGCTGCGAGCCGCACTCGACCTGGTCACCGCCAACACCGCGGCCGTGCTCGGTCACCGCGAACCGGGGGCCGGGTGGGACCGGCAGCCGTTCAAGGCCCTCGGCTTCGATTCCCTGACCTCCGTCGAACTGCGCAACCGGCTCAACAGCGCCACCGGCCTGCGCCTGCCCGCCACCGTCACCTTCGACCACCCCACCCCGCGGCAACTCGCCGAGCACCTGCTGAGCGGGATCCTCGGTGGGGGTGTGGCGTCGGTGGTGCCGGCCGGGGTTGCGGTGTCGGGTGATCCGGTGGTGATCGTGGGCATGGGGTGCCGGTTGCCGGGTGGGGTGGGGTCGCCGGAGGAGTTGTGGGGTCTGGTGTCGGGTGGGGCGGATGCGATCGGGGGCTTCCCGGTTGATCGCGGGTGGGACGTCGGGGGGTTGTTCCATCCGGATGCGGATCATCCGGGGACGTCGTACACGCGGTCGGGTGGTTTTCTCGCGGACGCGGCGGGGTTCGACGCCGACTTCTTCGGGATCTCGCCGCGTGAGGCGTTGGCGATGGATCCGCAGCAGCGGGTGCTGCTGGAGACCGCCTGGGAGACGTTCGAGGACGCGGGGATCGATCCGACGTCGTTGCGGGGCAGCCGGACGGGCGTGTTCACCGGCATCTGGGCGTCCGGCTACGGCGGCCAGGCACCGGCCGACGCCGAGGGCTATCTCGGCACGGGCGCCGCGACCAGCGTGACCTCCGGCCGGATCGCCTACCTGCTCGGGCTGGAGGGCGCGGCGGTCTCGTTGGACACCGCCTGCTCGTCCTCGCTGGTGGCGATCCACCTGGCGGCGCAGGCGCTCCGCTCGGGGGAGTGCTCGCTGGCCCTGGCCGGCGGGGTGACCGTGATGGCGACCCCGCTGGGATTCACGGAGTTCTCCCGCCAGCGCGGCCTGGCCCCGGACGGCCGGGTGAAGGCGTTCGCCGAGGCGGCGGACGGTACGGCGTGGGGCGAGGGCTCGGGGTTGGTGCTGCTGGAACGGCTGTCGGACGCGCGGCGCAACGGTCACCGGGTGCTGGCGGTGGTGCGGGGTTCGGCGGTGAACCAGGACGGCACCTCCAACGGCCTCGGGGCGCCGAACGGTCCGTCGCAGGAGCGGGTGATCCGGCAGGCGTTGGCGAACGCGGGCCTGTCGACGGCGGACGTGGATGCGGTGGAGGCGCACGGTACGGGGACGACGCTCGGCGATCCCATCGAGGCGCAGGCACTGCTGGCGACGTACGGTCAGGGGCGGGCGGAGCCGTTGTGGCTGGGGTCGGTGAAGTCGAACATCGGCCACACCCAGGCGGCGGCCGGTGTGGCCGGTGTGATCAAGATGGTGATGGCGATGCGGCACGGGCAACTGCCGCCGACGCTGCACGTGGACGCGCCGACCTCGCACGTCGACTGGGAGTCCGGAAACATCCGGCTGCTGACCGAGGCCCGGCCCTGGCCCGACAACGGCCGCCTGCGCCGCGCGGGCATCTCGGCGTTCGGCATCAGCGGTACGAACGCGCACGTGGTGATCGAGGCGGCTGCTGAGGAGCCGGTCGGGGTTCCGGCGGGGGCCGCGGGTGGGGTGGTGCCGTGGGTGTTGTCGGCCAGGTCGGAGGTGGCGTTGCAGGAGCAGGCGCGCCGGCTGGGTGCCTTCACCGCCGTGCGACCCGAGGTGAGTCCGGCGGCGGTGGGGGGTGCTCTGGCCGCCCGCACCGTGTTCGATCACCGTGCGGTGCTGAGCGGTGTGGAGGCCCTGGAGGCGCTGGCGGAGGGCCGGTCGGTGCCGGGTCTGGTCACCGGGACCGTCCGTCCGGTGGGCCGGTCGGTGTTCGTGTTTCCGGGGCAGGGCGCGCAGTGGGTGGGCATGGGCCGGGAGTTGTACGCCGCGTACCCCGTGTTCCGGGAGGCCATGGACGAGTGCGCCCAGGCGCTGGCTCCGTACACCGACTGGTCCCTGGTCGATGTCCTGGACGGTGCTCCGCTGGAGCGGGTGGATGTGGTGCAGCCCGCTCTGTTCGCGGTGATGGTGTCCCTGGCGGCGCTGTGGCGCTCCTTCGGCGTCGAACCCGACGCGGTGGTCGGGCACTCGCAGGGCGAGATCGCCGCGGCGTACGTCGCCGGCGCGCTGTCGTTGAAGGACGCCGCGAAGGTGGTCGCCCTGCGGAGCAAGGCCCTGGCGGTGCTGGCGGACCAGGGTG
>NZ_BNBO01000128.1 GCF_014655955.1 Kitasatospora indigofera | reverse complement strand
CCTACGAGCTGTGGGTGCCCCTGCTCGCCGGCGGCACCGTGGTCGTCGCCCCGCCCGGCGGCCTGGACGCGCCGGGACTGCGGGCCGTCGTCGCCCGCCACGGTGTGACCGCCCTGTTCGTCACCAAGGCCCTGTTCGACCTGGTCGCCGAGGAGGACCCGGAGGCCTTCGCCGGTCTGCGGACGGTCTCCACCGGCGGCGAGGCCGCCTCGGGCGCCCTGATGCGCCGGGTCCTGGACGCCTGCCCGGACCTGCTGCTCGCCCACGTCTACGGCCCGACGGAGGCGACCACCTTCGCCACCTACCAGGCCCTGTCCGCGACCGAGGCGGCCGCCGTCCGGGTGCCGATCGGCACCCCGCTGGACAACATGCGCAGCTACGTCCTGGACGAGCACCTGCGACCGGTACCGCCCGGGGTCGCGGGGGAGCTGTACATCGCCGGCGCCGGCCTGGCCCGCGGGTACTGGAACCGGCCCGCGCTGACCGCCGAGCGCTTCGTGGCCTGCCCGTTCGTCCCCGGCGGCCGGATGTACCGCACCGGCGACCTGGTGCGCCAACGCGGCGCAGGCGCGCTGGAGTTCCAGGGCCGGGCGGACGCCCAGGTGAAGCTGCGCGGGTTCCGGATCGAACTGACCGAGATCGAGGCGGTGCTCAGCCGCCACCGGGCCGTCCGCCAGGTGATCGTGATCGCCCGCGAGGACCGGCCCGGCGACACCAGGCTGGTCGCCTACTGCGCCGCCGCCGGCGAACCGGATTCCCTGGCCGCGGAGTTGCGCAGGCTCGCGGCCGACGCCCTGCCCGCGTACATGGTCCCCGCCGCCGTGGTGGTGCTGGACGCGCTGCCGCTGAACGCCAACGGCAAGGTCGACCGCCGGGTGCTGCCCGCCCCCGAGCAGGGCCGGGCGGCCGGCGGCCGGGCGCCGCGCGACCCCCGCGAGGAGATCCTCTGCGGACTGTTCGCCGAGGTGCTCGGCCTCGACGAGGTGACCATCGACGAGGACTTCTTCGACCTCGGCGGCCATTCCCTGCTGGCCACCCGCCTGGTCAGCCGGGCGCGCACGGCCCTCGGGGTGGAACTCGGCATCGCCGACCTGTTCCAGGCCCCGACCGTGGCCGGCCTGGGCGAACGGCTCTCCGGCAGCGCCACCCGGCCCGCCCTGCGCCCCCGGCCCCGCCCGGCGCACCTGCCGCCGTCCTACGCGCAGCAGCGCCTCTGGTTCATCGGCCAGGTCGAGGGCCCGAGCCCCACCTACAACGTCACGCTCGCCCTGCGCCTGCGCGGCCCGCTCGACCGGTCCGCGCTGGCCGAGGCCCTCGCGGACGTGGTGGACCGCCACGAGTCCCTGCGCACGGTCTTCCGGGCCGTCGACGGCGTGCCCGGGCAGGAGATCCTGGCCGGCCCGTCCGCCCCCCTGCTCACCGTCACCGGGGCCCCCCTCGACGAGCTGGCCGGCCACACCTTCGACCTGGCCACCGACCTGCCGGTGCACGCGTACCTGCGGCCGGAGGGACCGGACGAGCACGTGCTGCTGCTGGTCATGCACCACATCGCCAGCGACGGCTGGTCGATGGGCCCGCTCTTCCAGGACCTCGCCCGCGCCTACCGGGCCCGCTGCGGCGGCGCCGCCCCCGACTGGCGGCCGCTGCCCGTCCAGTACGCCGACTACACCCTGTGGCAGCAGGAGCTGCTCGGCTCCGAGCAGGACGGCGGCAGCCTGCTGGCCGGCCAACTGGCCTTCTGGAAGGACGCCCTGGCCGGGCTGCCGGAGGAGCTGGCGCTGCCGCTGGACCGCCCCCGCCCGCCGGTGGCCGGCCACCGCGGCGACGTGGTGCCGGTCGAGCTGGAACCCGCCCTGCACCGGCGGCTGGTGGAGCTGGCGGCGGCCAACGGCGTCACCGTCTTCATGCTGCTCCAGGCCGCGCTGGCCACCCTGCTGCACCGGTTCGGCGCCGGGGCCGACATCCCGATCGGCGCGCCGGTGGCCGGCCGGATGGACGAGGCCCTGGACGAGCTGGTCGGGTTCTTCGCCAACACCCTGGTGCTGCGGGTCGATCTCGGCGGCCGGCCGAGCTTCGAGGAGGTGCTGCACCGGGTCCGGGCGACCAACCTGGCGGCGTACGCGCATCAGGACGTGCCGTTCGAGCGGCTGGTGGAGGAGCTGAACCCGGTCCGCTCGCTGGCCCGGCACCCGCTCTTCCAGGTGATGCTGGCCTTCAACAACACCGCTGAGGCGAACCTGGAGTTCCCGGGCGTCAAGGCCGAGTTCGAGCCGGTCGGCGGCGGCAGCGCGACCTTCGACCTGACCCTCAACCTGGTGGAGCGCCGGGGAGCGGACGGGACCGCTGCCGGGCTCGGCGGTGCCTTCGAGTACGCCACCGACCTGTTCGACCGCGCGACGGCGGAGCGGCTGGCCGCCGGGCTGGTCCGGCTGCTGGAGCAGGTGGCCGAGGCCCCGGCGGGCCCGGTGGGGGCGCTCGACGTGCTGTCGGCCGGTGACCGGCGGGCCCTCGCGGCCTGGAACGCGACAACCCCCGCCCCGGCGCCGCCGCTCTTCACCGAGGTGTTCGAGGCGCAGGCGGCCCGGACGCCGGACGAGGTGGCGCTGGTCTGCG
>NZ_BNBO01000127.1 GCF_014655955.1 Kitasatospora indigofera | reverse complement strand
TTGGGGTCGCGGTTGAAGGTGGTGGTGGACCAGCGGTAGCCGAGGGCGGTGAGGGCGAGGGACCAGGCGATGGTGAGCCATCCGTTGTTGCCGATGGGGGTGTTGAGGAGCAGGCCGCGGAGGGTTTCGATGGCGGGGGTGAAGGGCTGGTACTGGGCGACGGGCTGGAACCAGCCGGGCATGGAGTGCAGGGGGGTGAAGGCGCTGGAGATGAGGGGCAGCAGGATGAGGGGCATGGCGCTGTTGCCGGCGGCTTCGGCGTTGGGGCTGGCGAGGCCCATGCCGACGGCGATCCAGGTGAGGGCGGTGGCGAAGAGGACGATCAGGCCGAGGGCGGCGAGCCATTCCGGGGCGGTGGCGTGGGTGGGGCGGAAGCCGATGGCGAGGGCGACCGCGCCGACGAGGACGACGCCGGCGACGGACTGCAGGACGCTGCCGGTGACGTGTCCGATGAGGACGGAGGGGCGGTGGATGGCCATGGTGCGGAAGCGGGCGATGATGCCCTCGTTCATGTCGGTGGCGACGGAGACGGCTGCGCCGATGACGCTGCTGCCGATGGTCATCAGCAGGATGCCGGGGACGACGTAGGCGATGTAGGCGGAGCGGCCGCCGCCGGGGCCCAGGCCCGCGCTCATGGTGGTGCCGAAGATGTAGACGAAGAGCAGGAGCAGCATCACGGGGGTGAGCAGCAGGTTGAGGGTGAGGGAGGGGTAGCGGCGGGCGTGCAGGAGGTTGCGGCGCAGCATGGTGCGGGAGTCGCGGACGGTGAGGGTGAGGGTGCTCATCGGGCGTTCTCCTGGGAGTGGCTGCTCTGGCTGGGGACGGTGGGGGTGTTGGGCGCGCTGTTGTCGGTGAGGGCGAAGAAGACGTCGTCGAGGTCGGGGGTGTGGACGGTGAGTTCGTCGGCCTCGATGTGGGCGGTGTCGAGGTGGTCGAGGAGGGTGCGCAGGTGGCGTTGGCTGCCGTCGCCGGGGTGTCGCAGGGTCAGTGACTGGTCGTCGTGGGTGGCGTCGGGCAGGGCGAGCGTGGCGGTGCGGTAGGTGGCGGGGTCGGTGAAGCGCAGGCGGACGTGGCCGCCGGGGATGAGGCGTTTGAGTTCGTCGGGGGTGCCGTGGGCGGCGATGGTGCCGTTGTTGAGGACGGCGATGCGGTCGGCGAGCTGGTCGGCCTCTTCGAGGTACTGGGTGGTGAGCAGGACGGTGGTGCCGGTGGTGACGAGGTCGCGGATGATCTGCCACATGGTGTGGCGGGAGCGGGGGTCGAGGCCGGTGGTGGGCTCGTCGAGGAAGATGATGCTGGGGTTGCCGACGAGGGTCATGGCGATGTCGAGGCGGCGTTTCATGCCGCCGGAGTAGGTGGAGGCGGGTTTCTTCGCGGCGTCGGTGAGGTCGAAGCGCTGCAGGAGGGCGGCGGTGGTCCGGCGTCCTTCGGTCTTGGTGAGGTGGTGGAGGTCGGCCATCAGGAGCATGTTCTCCTCGCCGGTGATGAGGCCGTCGACGGCGGAGAACTGGCCGGTGACGCCGATGGTGGCGCGCACGTCCTGGGGGTGGGTGGTGAGGTCGTGGCCGCCGACGTGGGCCTGGCCGCCGTCGGCGGTGATGAGGGTGGAGAGGATGTTGACGGTGGTGGTCTTGCCGGCGCCGTTGGGGCCGAGGAGGGCGAGGACGGTGCCGCGGGGGACGGCGAGGTCGATGCCGTCCAGGACGGTCTTGTCGCCGTAGGACTTGCGCAGCCCGTTCGCCGCGATGGCCAGGTCGGTCATGGGAGGGGTCGCTCCTTCAAGGGGGCCGGGTCGGGGTGTTGGGGGTGGTGGGGTTCAGAGGGTGCGGGCGGTGATGTCGCCGTGGGTGGTGGTGGCGTGGATGGTGACCTGGGGGCCGTCGGGGGTGCTGGTGAGGGCGTTGTGGATGCGGCCGAGGGTGGTGCCGGCGTCGAGGGTGGCGTGGGTGCCGCGGGCGGCGCCGGCGGTGATGTGGCCGGCGGTGGTGCGCAGGCGGAGGGTGCCGTGCCGGGCCTCGGTGACGGTGATGTCGCCCTTGAGGGTGGTGAGGGTGGCGGGGCCGGCGAGGCGGTGGACGGTCAGGTCGCCGGCCTGGACGGTGAGGTGGGTTGTGGCGCTCTCGTCGAGCTTGGCGTTGCCCTGGGCGGCTTCGTAGGTGACGTCGCCGAGGCGTCCGACGCCGCGCAGTTCGCCGGCGGCGGTCTTCGCGCGGACGTGGGAGCCGGCGGGGAGCTGGACGGTGATCTCCACGGATCCGGAGTTGCCGACGATCCGGTTCTTCGGCGGTGCGGCCTCGATGTGCAGGACGCCGTCGGTGAGGGTGACGGTGACCTGCCCGGCGGCCTTGACGTCCCGGTTCCTGGCGGGGTCGGCGGGCAGGACCTCGACGGTGGTGTCGGTGCGGTCGGCGGCGATGAGGCGGATCCGTCCGGCGGGGATGTCGAGGATCGCGGTGAGCGGGGCGGGGGTGTCGAACTTCAGCATCGTGGGTCTCCTTCGTCGGCGGCCGGCTCTGTACCGGCCGCTGTTTCCGATGAAGGAAAAGCTACGTTGCATTCACGAACCTGGCAACACACTCGTTGCGCAAGAAAGCCATCATCGCAGGCAGTTGCCGCTTTTTCATTGCAATAGTCTCGACGCTAACGCAACGAGCCCCGG
>NZ_BNBO01000126.1 GCF_014655955.1 Kitasatospora indigofera | reverse complement strand
CCGGAACAGTCAGAACGATCTTCCCGACGTGAGCCGCCCGGCTCATGAACCGGAACACGTCGACCGCGTCCCGGACCTCGCGTACGTCCAACGGCAGCGGTGCGAACCCGCCGTCCGTGCAGGCCCGTACGACGGCGTCCAGGATCTCGCCGAGCCGCTGCGGCCCCGCGTCGGCGATGTCGAACGCCCGGTAGACGATGTCGGGATGGTCGGCTGCGTCGCGGATGTCGGTCTTGCCCATCTCCACGAACCGCCCGCCGGGCGCGAGCAGCCGCAGGGAGGCATCGACGAACTCGCCGGACAGCGAGTCCAGAACCACGTCCATGGGCGGGAACTTCTGCGCGAACTCCAGGGTGCGCGACGAGGCGATGTGCTCCTCGTCCAGCCCCAGGTCACGCAGGGCGTCCCACTTGGCGGGGCTCGCGGTGGCGAAGACCTCCGCCCCGAGCCGCCGGGCCAGTTGGACCGCCGCCATGCCGACGCCACCGGTGCCGGCGTGGACCAGCACCCGGTCACCGGCCTTCAGCCCGCCCAGGTCGCGCAGGCCGTACCAGGCGGTCAGGAACGCCACGGGCACCGACGCGGCCCTGGCGAACGACCAGTCGTCGGGCATCCGGACCAGCAGCCGCTGGTCGGCCACGGTGACCGGGCCGAAGGCGCCGGGGACCAGGCCCATGACGCGGTCGCCGGGCCGGAACCGGGTGTCCGGGCCGGTTGCGAGGACGACGCCCGCGCCCTCGCCGCCCATCAGGGCCTCGCCGGGGTAGACGCCGAGGGCGATCAGCACGTCCCGGAAGTTGAGGCCGGCCGCCCGCATGGCGATCCGGACCTGCCCGGGCCCCAGCGGCTCCATGAGTTCCGGGCGGGCAACCAGCGCCAGGTCGTCGATGCTGCCGGTGCCCGTGTCCTCCAGCCGCCAGGTCCCGTCCGGCGGGGTGAGGCCCGCGCCGACGCGGACCAGGCGGGGCACCCGCAGCGCACCCTGACGTACCGCCAGTTCCGGCTCGTCCGTGTCGGCGATCAGCGCCGGGTCCCAGGTCGGGTCGGCGTCGACCAGGACGAACCGGTCGGGGTGCTCGGCCCGCGCACCGCGGACCAGGCCCCAGACCATCGAGTGGTGGAGGCCGACCACGTCCCCGGGCGCGGCGGCGACGGCGTTGCGGGTGACGACCGCCAGCCGCGTCCGCTCGCCCGCCAGGTGGTCCCGGATCACGGCGAGTACGCTCCGCGCGCTCTCGTAGGCCGCCTCGACGGGGTCCGCCTCGGGCTCCGGCCCGGGCACCTCGTGGACGACCAGGTCCGCGGATTCGCCGCCCGTCGATGCCGGTTCGAAGGGGATCCAGTCGAGTGTGTACAGACTGTCCGGGACGGCGGCGGCGTCCCGGACGGTCAGCGACGTGATGACCGCGACCGGGGTGCCGTCCGGATCGGCCACGGCCACGGTGTACGTGTCCGGCCCGGTGGCGGACAGGCGTACGCGCAACGTCCGACTGCCCGCGGGCCGTATCGCCACTCCGGTGAACGCGAACGGCAGGCCGGTGCGGTCGGTGAGGAACGCCATGGGGTGCAGTGCGGCGTCGAGCAGCGCGGGGTGCAGGGCGAACGGTTCCTCGGCGGGAAGCTCCACCTCGGCGTAGACGGTGTCGCCGACCCGCCGGGCCGCCGTGACGCCCTGGAACGCCGGCCCGTACTCGTAGCCGAGCACGGACAGCGAGTCGTAGAGCCCGTCGACGTCGAGGGGCTCACCGTCCTGCGGCCAGTCCCAGGCGCTCAGCACCGGCTCCTCGCCCAGGGTCCCGGTGGCGTGCCGCACCCACTCGTCGCCGTCACGCGAGTACACCGTGAGCGGGGTGCGGCCGTCGTCCTCGGGGCCCACGACGACCTGGAGGTGCACCGGGGTGTCGTCGAGGACGAGCGGCGTTTCGAGCACCAGTTCCTCGACCGCGTGGCCGAGCCGGCCGGCCGCGTAGGCCGCCATCTCCGCGAACGCGGTGCCGGGCAGGAGGACGGATCCCTGGACGGCGTGGTCGGCCAGCCACGGGTGGGTGGCGAGCGAGATCCGTCCGCTGAGCACCGCGCCGTCGGGCAGTTCCACGAATGTGCTGAGCAGGGGGTGGTCGCCCGACGCCGTCGGGACGGGCCGCAGCCAGTACGGCCGGCGCTGGAAGGCGTACGTCGGCAGGCTGACGGGCTCGGTGTCGTCCGGGAACCGCCAGTCGACCGGGACACCATGGACGTGCAGGCGGCCGAGCGAGGCGAGGAAGTCGTCCTGGTCGCGCCGGAGCGTGCCGGTGACGAGGGGGTCGGAGCCGTGGTGGTGACCGGTCTCCTCGACGGCGGAGACCAGGACCGGGTGCGGGCTGACCTCGACGAAGACGCTGTGGCCGTGGTCGAGCAGGGCACGGGTGGTCCGGTCGAACAGCACGGGTTCGCGGAGGTTGCGGTACCAGTAGCCGGCGTCGAGGGCTGCGGTGTCGAGGGGTTCCGCGGTGACCGTGGAGTAGAACGGGATCGTCGCCGGGCGCGGTGTGATGCCGGCCAGGTCGGTCAGCAACTGCTCGCGGATCGCCTCGACCTGCGCGGAGTGGGCGGCGTAGTCGACGGGCAGGCGGCGGGCGCGGACGCCGTCGGCCTCACAGGCCGCCAGCAGTTCCTCCAGCGCGTCCAGATC
The DNA here is from genome assembly GCF_014655955.1 of Kitasatospora indigofera. Classification (GTDB taxonomy): domain Bacteria; phylum Actinomycetota; class Actinomycetes; order Streptomycetales; family Streptomycetaceae; genus Kitasatospora; species Kitasatospora indigofera. Next base: position 161 of record NZ_BNBO01000126.1, on the reverse strand, counting down.
ACCCGACACCACCACGCTGTCCGCCGAGTTGACCACCGCCACGGTCAGCCGGCCGTCCCAGCGGGCCACGAACCCGGCGGCCTGCTCATGCCCGAGCCCCAGGGAAACCATGCCGCCCCGGCCGGCCAGGGCCACCAGGGCGCGGCTGCGCAGTGCCACGA
>NZ_BNBO01000125.1 GCF_014655955.1 Kitasatospora indigofera | reverse complement strand
CGTTGTGCACCAGGCCGTACCAGTCACCGGTGTCCGGGTCGACCCAGACCCCGGCGAGGTCGCAGAAGTTCTTCTGGGAGTAGCTGGAGCCGGCGGGCGGGTTGCTCGCCTGCAGGCCGGTCGGGCTGTTGTTGCACCGCCAGGTGGTGTCGTTGTTCCTGTCGCTCGCGTTCGCGGGGTTCACCGCGTTGCTGACCGTGCTCGACCTGGTGGCGGTGTCGAAGTCGGTCCCGGTGTAGAAGTCCCAGTGCCGGCCCTCCGAGGCGCCGTAGAGGGCGGCGGACTGCTGGAACCAGAACGTGCCGTCCTTGTCGATGTACGGGGAGGCCTGGGTGTCCGTCGGGTAGGCGTACGGGACGGGGGATCCGACGCCGACCGTGTACGTGGCGGCGGGCGGTGTCGCCGACGCCGGGGACGTCACGGTGCCGGACAGCGTCAGGACGGTGGCGGCGAAGACCGCCGCCGTCGCCCTGCGGGAGAGAGCGGACAAGGGGAACTCCTTCGGTGGCAACACGCAATGTGGGGGAGGGGGTGCGTGAGCAGCGGCCCCGGCCGTCCGGAAGCGGTACGCGGCAGCCGGAGGGAACAGCCGGACGGAACGGCTGGAGGGGGTACCCGGGGGGTCGGTGACGCCGGGTGGACCGGGGTGACCGCACAGTGCGGCCGGGCCGGTCCGGCCGGTCGTGGCGGAGCCGCTGTCGTCGTGCGCGGCGCGCCGGCAGCACTCCGTCGGAACGGTCGGACGGTGACCCGTTCGGCGAGCGTGTGTGCCGGCCCTGCCGGAACGACAGGCTAACTGCTTGCAGTAAGTTGCGCTTAGATGACTCTCTTCGAGCAACTTTTAGCAAACGGTGGCAGTGCCGGGAGGTGAAGTCAAGAGCGGCATCGCCGGATCTTTCCGGGGCCGTCACCCGCCCCGGCCGCGTGCGAGGGCCAGGAGGCGCCGGCTTGAGCGCTGGTCAGGCCCGTGGGGGCACCGAGCCTGGCAGCGGGCGGGCGGGCGAGTGCGTCGGCGCAGGCGGAGGCCCGGTGCGGCCCGGTCGGGGGGCGTGGTGGAGCCCCCGGGGGCGTCGGCCCGGTGATCCGGGCCGCCCGGGGGAGGGGCGGCGTGCAGGCGGCCGGCCGGGGCGAGAGCGGCCCGGCCGGGCCTCAGGCGGAGCGGTATTCGTCGTCCTCCGCCGCCGGCCTGAACGGCACCACGGAGGGGTCCTGGAAGATGCCTTCGAGGGCGAGGTGCGCGCCGCCCCGGGCGGCGTTGGACAGGCCGAGGGTCGACGCGGTCACGACGACCCGCCCGGGGGTGGGAGTGATCCGGCGGTCGTCGAGGATCCGCTGCGCGGGGTCCACGAGGTGGCGGCCGAACACGGCGAAGTAGCCGCCGAGGACGATCCGGGGCGGGTTGAGCACGTCGACCAGGATGCCGAGTCCGAGGGCCAGGTCGTCGGCGAGGGCGGCGAGGGCGGCGAGGGTGCGGGGTTCGCCGGCGTCGGCCCTGCCGAGCAGGTCGTCGAGCCGGTCGGCGAGGTCGACGGACAGGTCGTGCACCCGGTCGGCGGGGTCGGCGGCGGCGTCCAGGAAGGCCTGGAGCCCGACGGCGACCTCCCAGCAGCCGGTCCGCCCGCAGGCGCAGGGCCGGTCGAGGCGGTCGAGCCGCATGTGGCCGATCTCGGAGCCGCGGATCAGTTTGCCGCCGGAGATGCTGGCGCCGCCGACGCCGATCCCGCCGGTGACGTAGACGAGTTCGCGGACGTCGGCGCCGGGGGCGGCCAGGTACTCGGCGAGGGCGCCGGACTCGGCGTCGTTCTCGACCAGGACGGGCGGTGCGTGCCGCCCGAGCCGTGCGCGCAGTTCGTGCACCGCCCGGACGTCGCGCCAGCCGAAGTTGGTGGCCACCGCGACCGTGCCGGAGGCGGCGTCCACCGAGCCCTGGGTGACCAGGGTGACCGCGACGGCGTGCATGCCGAGGTCGGCGACCGCGCTCAGGCAGTCCGCGACCAGGTCGGCGACCTCGCGCAGGGCGGCCTGCGGGGTGAGCGCGGGCACGTCCAGGGCGCGGCGGTCCTCGTGGACGACGGTGCCGCGCAGGTCGAGGGCGAGGACGGTGATGTGGTCGGGGCCGATCTCGGCGCCGACGCCGCAGATCCAGCGGCCGTCGAGGTCGACCATGCGGTGCGGGCGGCCGACCGCCCCGGCCCGGTCCAGCTCGCCCTCACGGACCAGTCCGCGCTGGATGAGGTCCCCGACCAGGACCGACACCGTCGCCTTGGGCAGGCCGGTCGCGGCGGCGAGGTGGGTGCGGGACTGTGCGCCGTTCTCGCGCAGGTGACGCAGCATCACGCTCAGGTTGGTACGGCGCAGCGAGGCCTTGTCGGCGGGCTCCGGGTAGCCCGCCATGATGCCGCTCGCCGCGGAGGGGGCCGCCGTGCCCGTCTGGGGGTGGCCGGCTGCGCCCGTGCCCGTGCCTGTGGTGCCGCGCTGGTCCTGCCGCACGTGGTCTCCTCGTTCCGGGGCCTGTCCGCAGGCCGGTGCTGATCTTGGCCATGTTAGTTGATGCATGGTTTGAAATAACCGCCCGTGCGGCTTCGGCCGGTCCGCCGTCGACCGGGTGCGGGAAGCGTACCGGCCGGTGGCTGCGGGTGCGAAGGATCAGGAAGATTGCCCTCTCGAACAGCGGAGTTGATGCTCCGGTCCGGATCGGGAGGCGGTCAGGACCGGTCGCATCACGTTCCGGCCGACCTCTTGACAGCGCGATTCTTAATTAACACACTGGCGGAACTAACAACCCGCAGTGTTCGGCGGGTCCCCCACCACCGCGCCGGGCCGAGCCCCTCGCGGTAGGCAGAGATGAGGACCTCCCCATGAAGTCGCGCCCTTTCAGAGCGGCCACCCTCGCCATGGCGATCACGTCGTTGGCCGCCGTCGCGGCCTGCGGATCGGGG
>NZ_BNBO01000124.1 GCF_014655955.1 Kitasatospora indigofera | reverse complement strand
GCACCCGCTGCTGCGGATCCATCGCCAACGCCTCACGCGGCGAGATCCCGAAGAACGCCGCATCGAACCCCGCCGCATCGGCGAGGAAACCACCCGACCGCGTGTACGACCTCCCCGGACCACCGGCCGGATCAAAGAGACGACCCACGTCCCACCCACGATCCGACGGAAAGTCGCCCACCGCGTCGACCCCGTCGGCCACCAGGTCCCACAACCCCTGCGCCGACCCCACTCCACCCGGATAGCGGGCCCCCAACCCGACCACCACCACCGGATCATCCGACACCGGAACCCCGACCGGCAGGGGCGCGGCCGGGGCCTGGCGCCGGGCGCCGACCAGGAGGTTTCGCAGGTGGCGGGCCAGCGCGTCGGGGGTCGGGTGGTCGAAGACCATCGTCGCGGGCAGCCGGATCCCGGCGACCGTGGACAGCCGGTTGCGCAGTTCCACCGCGGTGAGCGAGTCGAAGCCCAGGTCCTTGAAGGCCCGCTCGGCGCTGACGGCAGCGGTGTCGGTGTGGCCGAGGACCGCGGCCGTCTGGCCGGTGACCAGTTCCAGGACGCGACTGTGCTGCTCGCCCTCGGGCAGGACCGACAGTTCCCTGCCCAGGCCCGGCCGGTCCGTGCGCCGGGTGGGCCTGGTACGGGTGAGGCGGCTGAGCAGGGGGCGGGTGGACGCCGCCGACAGGTCGAGGTGTGCGGGGACCAGCGCGGGATCGGCGGCGCCCAGGGCCAGGTCGAACAGTGCCAGCGCCTGGTTCGTGGGCATCGGCAGCACGCCGGCGCGGGCGAGGCGCTTGCGGTCGGTGTCGGTGAGGTGTTCGGTCAGCCCGCTGGCCTCGGCCCATTGCCCCCAGGCCAGCGACACGCCCGGCAGATCCAGGGCCCGCCGGTGCACGGCGAGGGCGTCCAGGAAGGCGTTCGCGGCGGCGTAGTTCGCCTGGCCCGGGCCGCCCAGCACACCGGCGGCGGACGAGAAGAGCACGAATGCGCTCAGGCCGAGGTCTTTCGTCAGCTCGTGCAGGTGCCAGGCGGCGTCGGCCTTGGGCCGCAGCACCTGGTCGATCCGGCCGGGCGTGAGGGATTCGACGACGCCGTCGTCGAGCACGCCGGCCGCGTGCACCACCGCGGTCAGCGGATGCTCGGCCGGGATCGAGTCCAGCACGGCTGCCAGCGCGTCCCGGTCGGCCACGTCGCAGGCCACCACCTCGGCGTCGAAGTCCACCTCCGCCGCGGTCCTGCTGAGCAGGAGCAGGTGCCGGATGCCGTGCCGGTCGCGCAGGTGCCGGGCGACGAGGCGGCCCAGTGTTCCGGTGCCCCCGGTGATCAGCACGGTGCCGTTCGGGTCGAGCGGGCCGGGTGCCGGGGCCGCTTCGGCCCGTACCAGGCGGGCGGCGTGGGCGGCGCCGTCGCGCACGACGAGCTGCGGTTCGTCCCCCGCGACGAGGACGCGGTCGTCGGTGTCGACGAGCACGAACCGGCCGGGGTGTTCCGCCTGGGCCGCGCGGACCAGGCCCCAGACGACGCTGGACGGCAGGTCGACGGGGTCCGGCCCGACCGCCCGGCGGGTCACCACGGCCAGCCGGCCGTCCCCGTCGCGCAGGAAGTCCTGGAGGACGCCCAGCGTCTCGGCGGCGACGGTGTGCGCGGCCGCCACGGGGTCTCCCGCCGGGGGCGTGACGTGGTGGACGGCCGGGGCTTCGCCGGTGCTCTCGACCGGCACCCAGTCGAGGCGGAAGAGCTGGTCGGTCCCGGCGACCGACAGGCCCGGCGGCCGGTGGCGCACGGTCAGCGCGTCGATCGCCGCCAGCGGCCCGGATTCGTCGGCGAGCGCGACCCGGAAGGTGTCGGGGCCGGTGGGTGTGAGGCGGACCCGGGCCGTGGAGCCGGCTTTCCGCATCGACACCCCGGCGAAGGAGAACGGCAGGCGGCCGGCCGCCAGCAGGGTCAGCGGCTGGAGTGCGGCGTCGAGCAGCGCGGGGTGGAGACCGAAGCGGTCGCGGGTGTCGGCGGGCAGCGCCACCTCGGCATAGAGCTCGTCGCCCTGCCGCCGGATCTCGCGTACGCCCGCGAACACCGGCCCGTACTCGTAGCCCTGGGCGGCGAGGGTGTCGTAGAAGTCGGTCAGGTCGACGGGTTCACCGGCCGGCTCCCAGGGCTCGCCGGTGTCGTACGGGTGGGGGCGGTCGCCGGTCGCCAACGTGCCGGTGGCGTGCCGCAGCCAGGTGCCGCCCGTCCGGGAGTGCACGGTGACGGGGCGTCGGCCCGTCCTGTCCGGTGCGCCGACGAGGACCTGGACCGGCACGGAACCGTCGTCCGGCAGGATCATGGGGGCTTCCAGCACCAGTTCGTCCAGGACGTCGCAGCCGGCCTGCCGGCCGGCGTGCAGGGCGAGTTCGACGAACACGGTGCCGGGCAGCAGCACGGAGCCCATGACGACGTGGTCGGCCAGCCACGGCCGGGTGGCCGTCGAGAGCCGCCCCGTGAGCAGGACGCTCTGGTCCCCGGCCAGTTCGACGACGGCCCCGAGCAGCGGGTGCCCGGCCGAGTCCAGTCCCGCCGCCGACACGTCGCCCTTCGCGGCGACGGGGTTCAACCAGTACGGCCGGTGCTGGAAGGCGTACGTCGGCAGTGGGACATGGTGGGGATCGGCGGGGAAGACCGGCGTCCAGTCGACGGCCACGCCCTGCGTGTGCAGGCGCGCCAGGGCGCGGTGGAATTCCTGCCTGCCGCCGCCGCGACGCAGGGTGCCGGTCGCAGCGCCGTCCATCACCGGCACCAGGACGGGGTGCGGGCTGACCTCCACGAACACGCCGTGCCGGTCCTGCGCGAGGGCCTCGACGGCGAGGTCGAAGCGTACGGGTTCGCGGAGGTTGCGGTACCAGTAGCCGGCGTCAAGGGCTGCGGTGTCGACGGGTTCCCCGGTGACCGTGGAGTAGAAGGGGACGTCCG
>NZ_BNBO01000123.1:1701-3205 GCF_014655955.1 Kitasatospora indigofera | reverse complement strand
CTGAGGACAAGCCCTCGGCCTATTAGTACCGGTCAGCTCCACCCCTTACAGGGCTTCCACATCCGGCCTATCAACCCAGTCGTCTACTGGGAGCCTTACCCTCTCAAGGAGGTGGGAATACTCATCTCGAAGCAGGCTTCCCGCTTAGATGCTTTCAGCGGTTATCCCTCCCGAACGTAGCCAACCAGCCATGCCCTTGGCAGGACAACTGGCACACCAGAGGTTCGTCCGTCCCGGTCCTCTCGTACTAGGGACAGCCCTTCTCAATATTCCTACGCGCACAGCGGATAGGGACCGAACTGTCTCACGACGTTCTAAACCCAGCTCGCGTACCGCTTTAATGGGCGAACAGCCCAACCCTTGGGACCTACTCCAGCCCCAGGATGCGACGAGCCGACATCGAGGTGCCAAACCATCCCGTCGATATGGACTCTTGGGGAAGATCAGCCTGTTATCCCCGGGGTACCTTTTATCCGTTGAGCGACGGCGCTTCCACAAGCCACCGCCGGATCACTAGTCCCTGCTTTCGCACCTGCTCGACCCGTCGGTCTCACAGTCAAGCTCCCTTGTGCACTTACACTCAACACCTGATTGCCAACCAGGCTGAGGGAACCTTTGGGCGCCTCCGTTACTCTTTAGGAGGCAACCGCCCCAGTTAAACTACCCACCAGACACTGTCCCTGATCCGGATCACGGACCCAGGTTAGACATCCAGCACGACCAGAGTGGTATTTCAACGTCGACTCCACAACCACTGGCGTGGCTGCTTCAAAGTCTCCCACCTATCCTACACAAGCCGAACCGAACACCAATATCAAGCTATAGTAAAGGTCCCGGGGTCTTTCCGTCCTGCTGCGCGAAACGAGCATCTTTACTCGTAATGCAATTTCACCGGGCCTATGGTTGAGACAGTCGAGAAGTCGTTACGCCATTCGTGCAGGTCGGAACTTACCCGACAAGGAATTTCGCTACCTTAGGATGGTTATAGTTACCACCGCCGTTTACTGGCGCTTAAGTTCTCAGCTTCGCCGAGACGAATCTCGACTAACCGGTCCCCTTAACGTTCCAGCACCGGGCAGGCGTCAGTCCGTATACATCGCCTTACGGCTTCGCACGGACCTGTGTTTTTAGTAAACAGTCGCTTCTCGCTGGTCTCTGCGGCCGGCCCCAGCTCAGGCAGCAAGTGCCATCACCAGTTCCGGCCCCCCTTCTCCCGAAGTTACGGGGGCATTTTGCCGAGTTCCTTAACCATAGTTCACCCGAACGCCTCGGTATTCTCTACCTGACCACCTGAGTCGGTTTGGGGTACGGGCCGCCCTGAAACTCGCTAGAGGCTTTTCTCGACAGCATAGGATCATCCACTTCACCACAATCGGCTCGGCATCAGGTCTCAGCCTTGATGAGTGACGGATTTGCCTATCACTCGGCCTACACCCTTACCCCGGGACAACCACCGCCCGGGCTGGACTACCTTCCTGCGTCACCCCATCGCTCACCTACTACC
>NZ_BNBO01000123.1:0-1603 GCF_014655955.1 Kitasatospora indigofera | reverse complement strand
AGGTTCGACGTTGGCGCTTCAAAGCGGGTACGGGAATATCAACCCGTTGTCCATCGACTACGCCTGTCGGCCTCGCCTTAGGTCCCGACTTACCCTGGGCAGATCAGCTTGACCCAGGAACCCTTGGTCAATCGGCGCAAGAGTTTCTCACTCTTGTATCGCTACTCATGCCTGCATTCTCACTCGTGTCCCGTCCACAACTGGATTCCTCCGCTGCTTCACCCGGAACACGACGCTCCCCTACCCATCACAGCCCCCGTTGGGGGTATTGCTGCAATGACACGACTTCGGTGGTGTGCTTGAGCCCCGCTACATTGTCGGCGCGGAATCACTTGACCAGTGAGCTATTACGCACTCTTTCAAGGGTGGCTGCTTCTAAGCCAACCTCCTGGTTGTCTCTGCGACTCCACATCCTTTCCCACTTAGCACACGCTTAGGGACCTTAGTCGGTGTTCTGGGCTGTTTCCCTCTCGACCATGGAGCTTATCCCCCACAGTCTCACTGCCACGCTCTCACTTACCGGCATTCGGAGTTTGGCTAAGGTCAGTAACCCGGTGAGGCCCATCGCCTATCCAGTGCTCTACCTCCGGCAAGAAACACGTGACGCTGCACCTAAATGCATTTCGGGGAGAACCAGCTATCACGGAGTTTGATTGGCCTTTCACCCCTAACCACAGGTCATCCCCCAGGTTTTCAACCCTGGTGGGTTCGGTCCTCCACGAAGTCTTACCTCCGCTTCAACCTGCCCATGGCTAGATCACTCCGCTTCGGGTCTTGGGCATGCAACTCAGACGCCCTATTCGGACTCGCTTTCGCTACGGCTACCCCACACGGGTTAACCTCGCTACACACCGCAAACTCGCAGGCTCATTCTTCAAAAGGCACGCAGTCACGAGACACACAGCAAGCTGCATGTCCGACGCTCCCACGGCTTGTAGGCACACGGTTTCAGGTACTATTTCACTCCGCTCCCGCGGTACTTTTCACCATTCCCTCACGGTACTATCCGCTATCGGTCACCAGGGAATATTTAGGCTTAGCGGGTGGTCCCGCCAGATTCACACGGAATTTCTCGGGCTCCGTGCTACTTGGGAGAAGCTCAAGTGAGCCGCTGATGTTTCGTCTACGGGGGTCTTACCCTCTACGCCGGACCTTTCGCATGTCCTTCGACTACACCAACGGTTTCTGACTCACCCAGCCGCCGGCAGACGACTGAAGAACTTTCCCACGACCCCTCATACGCAACCCCTGCCGGGTATCACACGTATCAGGTTTAGCCTCATCCGGTTTCGCTCGCCACTACTCCCGGAATCACGGTTGTTTTCTCTTCCTGCGGGTACTGAGATGTTTCACTTCCCCGCGTTCCCTCCACATACCCTATGTGTTCAGGTATGGGTGACAGCCCATGACGACTGCCGGGTTTCCCCATTCGGAAACCCCCGGATCAAAGCCTGGTTGACGGCTCCCCGGGGACTATCGTGGCCTCCCACGTCCTTCATCGGTTCCTGGTGCCAAGGCATCCACCGTGCGCCCTTAAAAACTTGGCCACAGATGCTCGCGTCCACTGTGCAGTTCTCAAACAACGACCAGTCACCCACCATCA
>NZ_BNBO01000122.1 GCF_014655955.1 Kitasatospora indigofera | reverse complement strand
CGGCGGACCGGACGGGTCCGCCGGCCGCCGCCGACTGCTCACCGCGCCCCGGCGGGAGCGGGGCTCAGCGCGCGCTGTTCTCGTGCACGAAGGCGACCAGGCGGCTGAGCGCGTCCGGGTCCATGCTGGGCAGCACGCCGTGGCCGAGGTTGAAGATGTGGCCGCTGTTGCCGAGCGCCTGGGCGGCGTGCAGCACCTCGCGGGCCTTGGTCTCCACCGCTCGGGTCGGGGCGAAGAGCACGGCGGGGTCGAGGTTGCCCTGCAGGGCCTTGCCCGGGCCGACCCGCTCGGCGGCGACGTTCAGCGGCACCCGCCAGTCGACGCCGACCACGTCCGCGCCGGCCTGGCCCATCAGCCCGAGCAGCTCGCCGGTGCCGACGCCGAAGTGGATCCGCGGCACGCCGTACCCGGCGACCGCGTCGAACACCTTGGTGCTGGCCGGCATGACGGAGCGGCGGTAGTCGTCCGGGGCGAGCGCGCCGACCCAGGAGTCGAAGAGCTGCACGGCCGAGGCGCCGGCCTCGATCTGCACCTTCAGGAAGGCCGCGGTGATGTCGGCGAGGCGGTCGACCAGCTCGGCCCAGAGCTCCGGCCGGCCGTACATCATGGCCTTGGTGTTCTCGTGGTTCTTCGACGGCCCGCCCTCGACCAGGTAGCTGGCCAGCGTGTACGGGGCGCCGGCGAAGCCGATCAGCGGCGTGGGGCCGAGCTCGTCCACCAGCAGGCCGACGGCCTCGGTGATGTAGGGGACGTCGTCCGGCTCCAGGTTCCGCAGCCGCTTGAGGTCCTCGGGGGTGCGGATCGGGTCGGCGATGACCGGGCCGATGCCCGGCTTGATGTCGACGTCGATGCCGATCGCCTTCAGCGGCACCACGATGTCGCTGAAGAAGATCGCCGCGTCCACCTTGTGCCGGCGCACCGGCTGCAGGGTGATCTCCTTGACCAGCTCGGGCCGCATGCAGGACTCCAGCATGGGGATGCCCTCGCGGACCTTCAGGTACTCGGGCAGCGAGCGTCCGGCCTGGCGCATGAACCACACCGGGGTGTGCGGCACCGGCTCGCGCCGGCAGGCGCGCAGGAACGCTGAGTCGTACGCGGCGCCGCGGCGCACGGGGGGCTGCTGACCGGTGGTGTCTGCCGTTGTCTCGCTCACGGTCCAAATCTTCGCACGCGCCCCGGGCGCGACTTCCCGCCCCCGGGTGGTGCGAAGCTCCAACATTGCCCGCCGGACGGGCCTCGGCACGCCGCACAAACGGAAGTTGCGCGAATTGCGGCTCCGTCCGACCTAGTCTTCGGGTCATGGCAGCGGTCGGCGGGCACCCCGCACAAGGTGGAGGAACGGGCAAGGAGTCGGCGCCGATCGAGTTCCGCGACGCGGTCGAGGCGCTGAGCGGAGCGAGGCTCCGCCCCGAGGTGCAGCTCTCCCCTGCCCCGGCGCCGCGCCGGCTGGCCCCGTACGCGTTCGCGCTGACCGCCTCGGTCGAGGTGGACGGCGAGGAGCTGGCGGACGGGCGGATCGTGCTGCTGCACGACCCGGCCGGCCAGGAGGCCTGGCACGGCGACTTCCGGGTGGTCACGATGACCCGGGCCGAGCTGGAGCCGGAGATGGCGGCCGACCCGATGCTGTCCGAGGTCGGCTGGGCCTGGCTGCTGGACGCCCTGCAGGCGCACGGCGCCGGCTACGCGGAGGCGGGCGGCACGGTGACCCGGTGCGCCTCGCAGTACTTCGGCGCGCTCGCGGACCGGCCGTCCTCGACCGAGATCGAGATCCGGGCCTCCTGGACACCCTCGGACGGGCGCTTCGAGCGCCACCTGGCGGCCTGGGGCGAGCTGCTCTGCGCCGGCGCCGGGCTCCCGCCCGTCCCGTCCTCGCCGCAGAACGCCCCGGACGCCCCGTCACTCGGTGGAGTGGTCCCGATGCCCGCGCGGCGTCGTCCGCGTTCGCACTGAGGAGTGAAGCCCGGCCGCCGGGGGCCCCACCTCGGCAAAAGCCACTCCCAGGGCTGACGGAGTGTGACTTCCGCCCCGTTCTCCGTCAATTCATCGACCTGAGACGATCATGGCGCGCCCGAAAGTGATCGATTTTGTGCGATTTCGGAGCATGTCGCACCGGTCGCCCGCGCCCTTTGTCCGTATTGTTACTCACTAAATCGTGATCTTTCGCTAAAGCCGGGCACGGTTGTTGCCGAAGCAGACTGTGACCCTTTCCAAACGCGGAACACTCCGACCGCCCCATCGGGGTTCCGTCCGCCACTCCCCGCAGGAGGCCTGGTGTCGGTCCTTCTTGAGCACCCCGCAAACGTGGTCGCCTACCGTCCGACGAAGCCCACCGCCATGGTGGTCATCGCTGATCCCCGAGTCCGAAACACCGTCACCCGCCACCTGTGGGCGCTCGGCGTCCGGGACGTCATCGAGGTCTCCTCGATCGCCGAGGCCCGCCCCCGGGTCTCGACGCCCCGCGACATCTGCGTCGCCGACGTCCACCTCCCGGACGGCTCCGGGCTGACCATCCTCGCCGAGACCCGCGCCGCGGGCTGGCCCAACGGCCTCGCGCTCTCCGCCGCCGACGACATCGGCGCGGTCCGCAGCGCGCTGGCCGGCGGCGTCAAGGGCTACGTGGTCACCGGTACCCGTACCAACATCGCCATGCCGGGACGACCCGGCATGCCCCTCGGCACCGGCGGCCTGGCCGGCCGGATGCGGCGCCCCGGCATGCCGGGAGTCCCCGGAACGGCCGGAGCCCCCGGCGCCCCGGGTGCTCCCGGTGCTCCCGGGACGCAGCAGTCCGCCTACCGCGAGCTCTCCGGCCGTGAGGTCGAGGTCCTGCGGCTGGTGGCGGAGGGCCAGTCCAACAAGGCGATCGGAGTCGCCATGGGCCTGTCCGCCCTCACCGTGAAGAGCCACCTCGCCCGGATCGCCCGCAAGCTGGGCACCGGCGACCGGGCCGGCATGGTCGCGGTCGCGCTGCGCACCGGCATCATCCACTGATCCACCCGTTGGACCGCGGCGGCGGCCCGGAGGAACGTTTCCTCCGGGCCGTCTCTGTTTTTTGGCGTCTCTCGCCGCCGGGGCCCTCCGGCCCGGTGCCGACGGTCGTCGCTCCCTTCCCTTTTTGGGCGTCTCTCGCCGCCGGGGCCCTCCGGTCCGGTGCCGACGGTCGTCGCTCCCTCTCTCCCTCCTTCGTCGGTCGCTCCCTCGCTCTCTCCCTTTCGGC
>NZ_BNBO01000121.1 GCF_014655955.1 Kitasatospora indigofera | reverse complement strand
AAGCGCGTCATGGCGAGAGGGTCTGCCAGGAGCACGCTGGTGTCGAGAACGTACGAGCGGCGGTCGCCCTTGCGGGATCGGGAGTCCCGATCGGATCCGGTGGCCATGAAGGCTCGGTCGTCCATGTGCTCGTCTCCTCAGGCAGCTGGTCTCGGTCCCTGGGAAACTCCGGGACCGTCGTGGGGTCGCCGTGTGCTCCGGTCGCTGTCCGGAGCGCTTCTCGGACGGGAGGACCGCGCTTCGCGGGAAGCTGCGGTCTGCTGTGGCGGGCCTCCGGCTGGTCGCAGGGCGGCATGGCTGCCGTTCGGGTGCCGGGCGATCGGCCCACCGTTCGATGAGCTTCGCCCTGATCAGCGAGTTGACGCTGTCGCCGGTGGGGCTGTCAAGGGCCTGCCGGAGGTGTTCCGGAAACCGTGACCGGAGGGTGCTGTCCGGCCCCGCCCCGGTCGCCCAGGGTGTCCGGCCGTGCTCCCGGGGTGCCCGTCCGGGGTGTGCGGCCGCGCTCCGCGGTGCCGAGGGCGTACGGCGGCTCAGGAGGGGGCGGCCGAGGGCGACGTCGCCGGTGCCGTCGCCGGGGCAGCCGTCGGGGAGGGGGACGGGGACGGGGACGGCGGCGGTGTCGTGGACGGGGACGGTGTGGGCGCGAGCGCGGGCGCGGGCGTGGTCGTGGTCGGGGTCGGGGACGGTGTGGGCGTGGGGGGCGGCGCCGGGGCGCTGGTCCGGTTCGGTGCCGAGGTCCGGCCCGGAGAGGGGGAGCCGGCCGGGGTGTGGGGGGTGGGCACCGGTGTCCGGGTGGTGGTCGGGGCGCCGGACGGTGTGGCCGTCGGCCGGTCCCGCGCCGCGGCCGGGGCGGCGCCGTCGCTCGGCGGTGCGGCGGTGGCCTGCCCGGGGGAGGGCGGAGCGGCCGCCGGTGCTTCGGCCGGCTCCTGCACCGCCTCCTGCACCGGCTGAGGGTTCGACTGCGGGGCGGGCTTCGGGGCCGGGTTCCGGGCCGGCTCCGCCGAGCCGGCCGCGGTCGGGTCGGGGACGGTCGGCGGGGACGAAGTCCCGGGAGCGCCGGCCGTCGGGGACGGGATGGATGGCACCGGCGGCGTCGGGCTGTCCGTCGCCGGGGCGGGGGCCGCGCCGGGGGCCGGCGCCGCGGTGGGGGCGGGTACGGGCGTCGGACGGGCGGGCGCGCGGAGGCTCGGCGACGCGGCGGAGGTCCGCGCCCGGGGCGGGCCGGCCAGGGGAGAGGAGACCGGGGCGCTCGGCGCCTGGGTCGCGGCGGGTGACGACCAGAGGGTGGTCGACGCGGGGGAGACGGCGGCGGCGCTCGCGCCGGCCGGCAGGGACGAGGACGGGGCGGCCGTTACGGGCCCGTCCGTCCCGCCGGGCCGGAAGGCGCCGGACGCGCTGGGAGCGGGCGGCGACCCGAACGCCGCCGGGCCACCGGGTGCGGGTGGTTGGAGGGCCCAGCCCAGGCCGGCGGCGGTGACGGCCACGACGGCGCCGGCCGCGCCCAACGTGCGGCTCAGGGAGGGGGATCGCCGGTGCTTCGCCTGGGTGCTCAAGGTGGCAGGGCCTTTCGTCCGGCCCCGGACCGGGCCAGGGCTGTGCGGGGCGGCCGACGACCGGCCGGCCCGGGGCGGTGCGCGTCGCTGTCGCGCCGGCCGACGGGGTTCCCCTACCGCCGGCCGGGCGCGGCAGCGGCTCAGTCGTCGTCGTCCAGGTGGAAGCCGCGGAGCTGGGCCGGGACGGGGACCTTCAGGGGCGCGGGGGACGGCCGGGACGGCGTGCCGGTCTCCGGCCGGACGGTGGGCGCGGGCGGGCCGTCCGCCGGAATCTCCAGCTGGTTCAGCTGCAGTGCGACGAAGGACTTCAGGCGGGTCCGGTACTCCTGCTCGAAGCTGTGCAGGGAGTCGATCCGGGCCTGCAGCACGGACCGGGCCGACTCCAGGGCGCCGATCGACGTGCGGTGCCTGTCCCGGGCGTCCCGGTCCAGGGCCTCGGCCCTGTCCCGGGCGGCCCGCTCGATGCTCTCGGCCCGGCCGCGCGCCTCGCCGACGAGTGCCTCGGCCTCCCGGCGGGCCGTCTCGGTGGCCCGGTCGGCGACCTGCTGGGCCATCTCCAGCAGCCGGGCGGCGTTGCCGGCGTCCGGGGCCGGCCGGGGCGGCAGCGGCGCGGGAGCCTGTGGCCCGGCCCGGTCGGCCGGGGGCACTGCGGGGTGCGGCTGTGCCACCTGCTGCCGGCTCTGCTGCTGCGATCGTTTCCTTGTGGCTGCGGCGAGTTGGGCCCGCAGGGCTTCGTTCTCGCGGCGCAGGCGGGTCAGGGCGGCTTCGACGGCGTCGAGGAAGTCGTCGACCTCCTTCACGGCGTAGCCCTCGCGGAGGCGGACGATCGTGAACTGCTGGGCGCGGATGTCTTCGAGGGTCAAGGTCATGGTGGTTCACCCCGGCGTGGTGCTGGTTCGGCGTGCGGAGGTCCGGTGGTGCGCCCGGACGGAGGACGGCCGGGGCGGCGGGACCCGTCTTCTGCCCCGGTTCCTGATCGGGGCAGCTGAGAGCCGGCGCGGTGGGGGCGGCGCGTGAACGGGCCGGCCCGCTCCGGGCGGCGGACGGGTGCAGTCGTCGTGGGGCGGCGGGCCAGGGTTGGCGGCAGGGCGCCGGCCGACGGCGGTGTGTGCACGAATTTCCGTGCGGGCTTTCTATCCCATCCTTCGGTCGCGCGTCCAGTACTTCCTTCGTCCGGGACGGCCCCGGTGCCGGATGCACCCTCGCCCGGGCGGTGCCGCCCGGCCCGGTGCCCCTGACCTTCCAGTCGTCACCTCCCAGCCGAACGAGGGGTCCGCTCCACCGCCGGGGCGAAGGTCGGGGGATGAGGCCTTGGGGGTTCCCTTGCGATGAAAAGCAAACAGAGCACGACAAGAGTAAACAGTCTCGCTGACTGCCATGTTGCCACGCGCGGAGGGGTCGGGTGGGGTTGGTGTGTCGTCCACGGTAGGCAGCCGGGGCAGGTGCACCGCCGGTCAGGTCGGCCAAGCTTGCTCAACTTGTCGGTCTGCCGGGGTGCTTGTAACGGTGAGGTTGCGAAAGCGGTCCCCTTGCCGGGAATGGCTTGACGTGGATGTCGGCGGAGCGCTTTCCTTGCCCCACGCCGTTGGAAAACGGTGAATTCTGATTGGTTCTGATGCCCGAACCGGTTGGCCCTCCCGCCCCTGGAGCAACCCATGTACACCTCCCGCAACCGCCTCGCCTCGGCCGCCGCACTCGGCCTGGCGGTCACCCTGGGCCTGAGCGCCTGTTCCACCGGCCAGGAGTCGTCCCCGGCCGCCTCTGGACCGGCTGCGCCGGTGGACGGGAAGATCTCGATCACCTACCTGCAGAAGCAGGGCGACCAGGAGTACTTCGTCGGCG
>NZ_BNBO01000120.1 GCF_014655955.1 Kitasatospora indigofera | reverse complement strand
CCTCTTCGGCAGCCGCCCGGCCGCACCGCCCGCCCGCCGGCCCGACACCGCCGGGTCGGCCGCCTGACCGCCTGACCGTCCGGCCTCGCGGGGGCGTTCCGTCCCGCCGTTCCTTCACCGCACCGTCCCGCCCGGCGCCCGCCGGACGGGACGGTGTCGCGTTTCCGCCGCCGCACTGCCGGGTGCCGGCCCGGCGGCCGGGCCCTCACCGCCGGGCCCTCACCGGGGGCGGGCGGGCGGTGTCTGCTCGGCCAGGACGGCCGTCGCCCGTTCCAGCAGGGCGCAGAGCGCGGCGTGCTCCTCCGGCGTGAACGCGGCGGTGAGGGCGCGCTCCAGGACGATCACCTCCTGGTAGGCGAGGTCGAGCACCGCGCGGCCGTCCTCGGTGGGCGTGGCGATCTGCACCTTGGCGTGCACGGGGGACGGGTCACGGCGGATCAGCGCCTTGCCCTCCATGGTGCCGAGGACGCTGGCCATGCTCTGCTGGGTCACCCCGCAGGCCCGGGCCACCTGGGCGGCGGACATGCCGCCCTCGCGGGAGAGGGTCAGCAGCACGGTGTACTGCGTCATGGTCAGTCCGTGGCCGCGCAGCACGGCTTCGTGGTGAGCCATCAGCGCCTGCTCCGAGCGCCTGATCCGGGTGCAGAGGTACTCCTCGACCGGGATGTCGGTCACGTCCTCACTCCAATACACAGCTTCATGGGTTGACTCAGGTACCTGTGACATCTAGCGTCTCCTGATGACACAGGGTACTGAGTCAGCACAGGAGGCTGCATTCATGCGCGCGATCGTTCTCGACGTCGACGACACCTACCGGGTCACCGAACTCGACGAGCCGGCCCCGGGGCCCGGCGAGGTGGCGGTCCGGGTGGCCTACGCCGGCATCCAGTGGGGCGACACGATGGTCGAGGACGGCATCTTCCCCGTGCCGCGCCCCTTCGTCCCGGGCTTCGAAGCCTCCGGGCACATCGCCGCGGTCGGTGCGGGCGTCGACGAGGGCCGGATCGGCGAGCCCGTCGCCGCGCTCGTCCCCGGCGGCGCCTTCGCCGAGGTGGTCGTGGTGCCCGCGGTCCTCGCCCTGGCCGCCGGCGACGTCCCGCTGCCGGTGGCGGCGGGCTTCGGCTGGGGCACGCCGACCGCCTACGACCTGGTCAACACCGCCGCCCGGGTGGGCGAGGGCGAGAGCGTGCTGATCCACGCCGCCGCCGGTGCGGTCGGCACGCTCGCGGCCCAGTTCGCCAGGCTGGCCGGGGCCGGCCGGGTCGTCGGGGTGGCCGGCAGCCCCGCCCGGGCCGGGTACGCGGCCGCCTTCGGCTTCGACCAGGTCCTGCTGCGCGGGGAGTTCCCGGCCGGGCTGGGCGCCGAGCGGTTCGACGTGGTCCTCGACCCGGTCGGCGGCCGGACCCGGCGGGAGAGCCTACGGGTGCTCGCCCCGCACGGGCGGCTGGTGGCGTACGGAAGCATCGACGGCGGCGAACCCGTCCTCGCCGACGCCGACGAACTGCTGATGAGCGGCAGGTCGCTGCTCACCTGGAACAGCAACCTGCTGAGCCGGACCCACCCCGAGCGCCTGGCCGGCTCCGCCCGCCGCGCGCTCGGCCTGCTCGCCGGGGGCCTGATCCGGGTCGACGTCACCGCCGAGTACGACCCGGCCGACCTCGGCCTCGCGGTCGGGCGGCTGCGTGCGGGCGTCACCCACGGCAAGAGCGTCCTCCGGGTCGCCGGCCGGCTCGGGTCGCGGCCCTAGCGGGACGCCGTGGGGAGCGGGCGAGCGGGTTGCGGGGTGCGGGGCGGCGCGGACCCGGCCGGCCGTGCCGCCGCCGCGCGGAGTCCGAGACGGCAGGGCACCGTACGACCAGCCCCGCTTGAGGAACAGACCTGGCCGTACGGGTCCCGACCACCTGCGCGGATCCACTGCGGATTCCCGCCTCGTGGGGGCGCGATCCGATTCAAGCAGCCGGGCGGCCCCGCGGCCGAGTGGTGCCGCGTACCAGGCGGGCGCCCGGCGGCTGGAGGATCGGACAGCGGGACGCCCCGTCCGGGGGCGTGCTCCTGGACCGTCGTCCCGTCCGGCGCGGTCAGGCCCCGGTGCGGTCAGGACCCCGGCACGGTCACCGGGCCGCAGCCGCAGGAGACCCGGACGGTCAGCTCCACCGGGAACCGCCGCAGCTGCGGGACGTCGCCGTCCGGCTCCGCGTCCTTGCGGTCGAGGACGAGTTCCACGGCCGCCCGGGCCATCCCCCGCTGGTCCGAGGCCACGGTGGTGAGCGGCGGACAGGTGATCGCGGTCTCCTGGATGCCGTCGAAGCCGATCACCGCCAGGTCCTCCGGGACGCGCAGGCCGAGCTCCGTCGCCGCGCGCAGCAGCCCGATCGCCTGGTCGTCGGTGACGCAGAAGACCGCCCCCGGACGGTCCGGCTCCGCGAGCAGGCGGCGGGCCACCGCGTGGGCCCGGACCCGGTCGAAGGGGGCGTGGGTCAGCTGCCCGCGGGTGTCGAGGCCGGCCCGGGCCATCGCCTCGGCCCAGCCGGCGACCCGGCCGGCGACCGGGTCGTGCGGGCCCAGGTGGTGGGCCGCGCCGAAGCAGTGCACCCGGCGGTGGCCGTGCGCCAGCAGGTGGTCCACGGCGAGCGCGGCGCCGCCGCGGTCGTCGGTGACGACGGCCGCGCCGTGGCCGGGGGCGACCTGGTGGTGCAGCATCACCATCGGTGTCCGGCCGTCGGCCTCGAAGCTGGACAGCTCGGGGGTGGAGGCGTTCTGGCTGACCAGGATCAGGCCGTCCACCTGCATGCCGAGGAAGGCCCGGACGTAGTGGTGCTCGCGGCTGTCGGCGTAGTCGGAGTTGCCGATGAGCAGCAGCCTGCCGCGCTCGGTCACCACCTGTTCGACGGCGTGGGCGAGGGCCCCGAAGAACGGCTGGCGGGTGTCGGGGACGACCATGCCGATCAGGTCGGTGCGCTTGCGGGCCATCGCCTGGGCGACCCGGTCCGGCCGGTAGCCCAGTTCGGCGATCGCGGCGAGGACCTTCTCGCGCGTGGCCCGCGCGACCGGGCGCGGGCCGTCGTTGATGACGTAGCTGACGACCGCGGTGGAGGTCCCGGCGAGCCTGGCCACGTCGTCGCGCGTCACTTTGGGCATCCCCGGAGCCTACACGCGGCCGGGAGCCGGACGGATGGGGCGAACCGGCCCGCCGCCCGCTCCCGCGCCCCGCGCCGGGGGCCGGCCGCGGGGCCCGCCGGCCGGCCGGCGGCCGTGGCCCGGCGGCCTTCCCTCACAGCCGTGCCGGCCGGCGGTGAAGGCCGCGTAACGGCGGTGACGCGATCTTCGCCGTCCCGCGCAACACGTGCTGCCTACGTTGGGTCTCCGGCGGGGCGTCCGGCGGCACACCGGCGGAGGCGCGACGGACAGGGCTCCTGGTCCTGCGAGGGCAGAGGGGGAACCCGTGGCGGGGACGGACGGCGGTCAGGTACGGACGGTCTGCTCGTACTGCGGTGTCGGCTGCGGGATCGTGCTGGACCTGAAGCGCGGCGCGGACGGCCGTCGGAGCGTCGCCAAGGTGACGGGGGACAAGGCCCACCCGGCGAACGGCGGCCGGCTCTGCACCAAGGGCGCCACCCACGCGGACCTGCTGGCCGCGCCCGGCCGGCTGGGGACGGCGCTGGTCCGCACCGCACGGGACGAACCGGCGGTGCCCACGGACGTGGACGCGGCCGTGACCGCGGTCGCGCGGCGGTTGCGGGCGATCCTGGAGGAGCACGGGCCGGACGCGTTGTCGTTC
>NZ_BNBO01000119.1 GCF_014655955.1 Kitasatospora indigofera | reverse complement strand
ACTCGTCCATGGCGGCCCGGAAGACGGGGTACGCGGCGTACAACTCCCGGCCCATCCCCACCCACTGCGCGCCCTGGCCGGGGAACACGAAGACGGTACGGCCCGGGGTGCCGGCCCGGCCGGCGGCGACCTGGGCGGAGTCGAGCAGGACCGCGCGGTGCGCGAAGCGGGTCCTGGTGGTGGCCAGCGCGTGCGCGACCTCGGCGCCGGTCAGGTCCGGGTGGCTGCGCACGTGTTCGCGCAGGCGCTCGACCTGCGCCCGGAGCGCCTGCCTGGTCCGCGCCGTGACGATCCACGGCGCCGGCAGGGCCTCGGGGGCGGGCCGCCGGTCCGGCGGCGCGGCCGCATCGGGCGCCTGCTCGACGATCACGTGCGCGTTGGTGCCGCCCATGCCGAACGAGGACACGCCGGCGAGCAGGGGCGCATCCGGCCGCGGCCACGGGGTCAGCGTGGTCTGGACCCGCAGTGCCAGTGCGTCGAGCGGGATGCCGGGGTTGGGGGTTTCCCAGTTCAGGCTCGGCGGCAGTGCGCGGTGGTACACGCTGAGGACGGCCTTGAGCAGACCGACGATGCCCGCGGCGCCTTCCAGGTGGCCGACGTTCGTCTTGGCGGATCCGACCCGCAGGGCGCTGTCGGCGTCGCCGGACCCGGCCGGATCGCGGTAGGCCGCCGCGACGGCCGCGGCCTCGACGGGGTCGCCGACAGCGGTGCCGGTGCCGTGCAGCTCCACGTACTGCACGTCCGCGGGACGCACGCCGGCGCGGGCCAGTGCTCCGCGGATGACCTGTTCCTGAGCCTGCGCGCTGGGCACGGTCAGGCTCCGTGTGGCGCCGTCGTTGTTGACCGCGCTGCCCCGGATGACACCGTAGACGCGGTCCCCGTCGGCCAGGGCCCGGTCCAACGGTTTCAGGACGAGGAAGGCGCCGCCCTCGCCGCGGACGAAGCCGTTGGCCCGGGCGTCGAAGGTGAAGCAGCGGTCGTCCGGGGACAGGCCGCCGAACTCCGCCGCTCCCTCCTCGCGGGCGGCGGTCAGGTTGAGGTTCACCCCGCCGGCCAGGGCGAGCGCCGACTCGCCGCGGCGCAGGCTCTCGACCGCCAGGTGCACCGCGACCAGCGCCGACGACTGGGCCGTGTCGACCGTCATGCTCGGACCGCGCACACCGAGGAAGTGTGAGACGCGGTTGGCGATGACGCCCCGGCTGGTGCCGGTCAGCGTGTGCGGCGTGATGTGACCGGGGTAGGCCAGCGACGTGTAGTCCTCCCACATCGAGCCGACGAACACCCCCGTCGGGCTGCCCGTCAGCGTGCTCGGCACGATCCGGGCGTCCTCCAGGGCCTCCCAGGCGAGTTCGAGCATGAGCCGCTGCTGCGGGTCCATGCCGGCGGCCTCACGGGGGGACACCCCGAAGAATGCCGCGTCGAAGCCGTCCACCCGGTCCAGGAAGCCGCCGTGCCGTACCCCCTGCCGGCCCGCGGGCGGCGCGGTGATCGCGTCGGCCCCGTCGCACAGCAGTCGCCAGAACGCCTCCGGATCCGGGGCTTTCGGCAGCCTGCCCGCCATGCCGATGACAGCGACACGATCAGCGTCCGAATCCGAGCGGAAACGCATCACATCGACACCTCGTGAGCCGGGGGTATGAAGGAAGGCGGGGTGTTTCCGTAGCAATCCCGATGGTGCGGCCCCGGCCGCGCGAGCGGCCGGATCATCGAGCGCGCGGGCAGCCCGGCGACCCGGTGGTATCCGAACCCGGACTCGCCAACGCTTCGAGCGTCTGGATCAGTGGAGCGGCCCTCGAAAGCGAGAGCGTCGGCGACGCTCTTCGAGGAGGGGTGCACTGGTGCGCTGAGCGTAGAAGGCGAGACGATGATCGTCCGCCGCGCAGATGAGCATGCCAGCAACATCACGCCATCGCCATAGAACCTCCGAAGGCTGGCTCAAACGGAACACATCACACCGTCATATGCCTGCATGGCAAAGGAACCGTGGCGAGATCCGCTCCGTGCCCCATCAAACGCGGGGCCTCTTGGGGCCGCCCGTCGCACCGTCCGTCGGCGAACCTGCCGTGAATCCGCCGTGAATCCGCCGGTACGGTCACGGAAGTGCGTCCACGCCCTGCATGCACCGCCACGACCGGGCCGGGTATTCCTGGGCACTGTCGACGCCGACGGTGCAACGCCCTAGAATCCCAACGCACTCGCGCAGAAGTACGTCCTCGACCGTCATCCGGCCACCCGGGGAACCTCCGCACGGCGATCATCACCCGGATCGAACGCACCGACCACCGGCGCCGCCGGCAGCTCCGGCTCCACCGTTCGACCCCCCACCGACTTCGACACGATCGCGAAGCGCCACCGCCCTCCGGCGGCACAGAACCCAGCTGTCACCGATCCGTGCACCGGTCCCGGCCCTGCGCGCCCGGCACCCGGCACCCGGCACCCGGCACCGGTCAAGGTGACATTCAGTCAGGAGGAAGCGATGCAAGCCACGTTCCCCTTCAGCACACCGCACCACCTCGACAACGAGCCCGAAGCCGAGGCCCTGCTCGCACAGGCTCCGGTCGTCCTCGCCACGATGGGTCCGGCGAACGTCTGGCTCGCCCTCTCCTACAAGGCGGTCCGCCAGGTCCTCAGCGACAGCCGGTTCAGCCGGGAGGCGGCCACACGTCCGGGCAACCCGCTGCAACTGTCCGTCGCCTCCGACCCGTTACTGGTCTCCAGCCTGGACGGCGAGCGCCACGCCCGCCTGCGCAAGCTGATGTCGCAGGCGTTCAGCCCACGCATGGTCGATCAGCTCGAACCACGCGTGCAGTCCATCGTGGACTCCCTGCTCGACTCCCTCGATCCAACCGCGGATCTCGTGGCAGGCCTCTGCGCCCCACTGCCGTTGATGGTCATCTGCGAACTGCTCGGCGTGCCCTACTCCGAGGCGGAGGCCATCCGTGGGTGGACCAGGCGGCTGTTCGTCACGAACATCACTCCGGAGGAACTGCGGGCCGCACAGGGCGAGATGCAGGACTGGCTCGCCGATCTGGTGCGCCGGAAGCGGGCGCGGCCGGACGACGGGTTGATCTCGGCGATGGTCGCCGCCAACGACGAGGGCGACCACCTCACCGAACCCGAGCTGCTGGCCAACCTGGAGGGCCTGCTGATCGCCGGCCACGAGACGACCGTCAACCAGCTGGGCAACTCGCTGCTGACCCTGCTGCGCCACCCGGACCAACTCGCACTGCTGCGGTCGTCACCGGACCTGATCGGACCTGCGGTCGACGAGCTGCTGCGCTACAGCAGGCTCTTCACCTCGACGGAGGTCCGGGTCACGACCGAGCCCGTCGAACTGGAGGGCGTCGAACTGGGGGCGGGCGAACCGGTGTTGCCGGTCATCGTCGCGGCCAACCGCGACCCCGGCGTGTACCCGGATCCCGGCCGCCTCGACATCACGCGCGAAGGGCCGGCGGCGCACCTCGCCTTCGGGCACGGGCCGCACTTCTGCCTCGGCGCGATACTGGCCCGCCGGGAAATGCGGGTGGCGATCGGGTCCGTGGTGAATCGGTATCCGAAACTGCGCCTCGCCGTTGACGAGTCCGAACTCACCTACGTACCGGAACTGGTCTTCCGCGGACTGCAGGCGTTGCCGGTCATCTGGTGATCCGTGGTCTCTCGTACCGCAGGCGCGGGAACCGGACGGGATCGACCGGTCGGGGCGCGACACGACCGAGGGCCCTTCCGCCACCTTCGACCTGCGGTACGACCGGCACGGCGAACCCGTCGGCGTCCGTGCGGTCGACGAGGCCGCCGAGCGACTGACGGCCCACGCTCCCACCCACGTGCACCAGCGCCCTGACCACCAGTACCACGATTGCTGCCGCCGTCTTCTCGACGCGTCGCCCTCCTCCACGGCCCGGGGCCGACCGACACGGCCGCGCCCGCACCCTGCGACAGGCCGCAGGGCCCTGCTGGGTGCGGGCGCGGC
>NZ_BNBO01000118.1 GCF_014655955.1 Kitasatospora indigofera | reverse complement strand
CAAGAGCGCCCTCATCACCCTCGTCGAACACGCCCTCCTCGCCCGCCTCCGCTGACCCGGACGGACACCCGGATGCCCGCCCACCTGCCACGGAGCAGCGGGCGGGCATTTCGGCGGCCGGGGATGAGCGATGGATAACAGTTCGGTAGGCATTTGGTGATCGACAGTGACCTGCTGTAGCCGGGCAACGGCACTCAGCGCCAGCATCGCTCCGTTTCGCCCGATGCTGTCATCAAATGTCCGATTCCAGCGGCGCCGAACGGTCACCAACAGCTGTTTGTCCCGAATCCCTGCACGTGCTGAAATTCCAGCTACCCCGAAGACTGTTACGGCAGTTCCGCCCAGCCCCCGGGCCGCTGCCAGGGGTAGCGGTGAATTGATCCATGGCCGCCAGTCGGCCGAGAGGTTGTTGTCGAGTGAGGCGTAAGCAGCCAGTCACCCCGCAGCGGCGCTCCGAGCCCCGCCAGAGCGAGCCGAACGGTGGAGCGACCGAGCCCACCGGGTTCTCCGCGTTCACCCCGACCGAGGACCGGCCGAACGCCGGCCCCGTCGGGCCCGCGGCCGCGCCGGGCGCTTCCGAGCGCAAGCCGGGTCCCAAGCCGGAGCCCGAACCGGAGAGTGCCAAGGAGTCCGGCGGGAGGTACGAGTTCCTCGCCCCGCGCAACTGGCGGGTGCCCACCCGCCTGGTCGCGATCCTGCTGATCCCCGTCGTCATCGGCCTCGTCTTCGGCGGCCTGCGCGTCAACTCGTCCTTCGACGACTACGTCAAGGCCGACCGCGCGGTGAAGACCGCCGAGCTCGCCCGGGCCGCCACCAAGCTGGCCGACGCCCTGGAGAACGAGCGCGACCAGTCGCTGGCGCCGCTCCTGCTCAACCAGGACGCCGAGGGCAAGGTCCCCGCGCTGCGGGCGAAGACCGACGCGGCGCTCAAGGGTTACAAGGACGCGTACGCCAAGATCTCCGACGACGCCCTGCTGGCGCACCGCGACGCGGCGTTCCAGAGCCTCGTCGTCTCGCTGCCCCACCTGCGCGACAACGCCTACAAGCCCGAGCTGTTCGCCACCGCGACCCAGGCCGCCTACTCGACCCTGATCGCGCCGCTGATGGCGTACGACAACTCGGTCGGCTTCGGCAGCTCCAGCGTCACCAGCAAGGGCCGGGCGATCTACGCCATCTCGCTGGCCAAGGCCTCCGCCTCGACCCAGCGCGCGCTGATGCTGCACCTGCTGGTCGGCATCCAGGCCGGCTCCACCACCCGCTACGAGAACACCGAGCTCATCCAGCAGCTCCTGGTCTCGGCGAAGCTGGAGCAGGTCTCGATCGCCGAGTTCAACACCGGCAGCGCCCCCGAGGACGCCCGGGTGTACGCCGACGCGCTGGTCACCCAGGCCAACGCCGACGAGCGGGCCGCGCTGCGGATGCCCAACGGCACCGCGCCGACCGTCTCCGGCCTGCTCGCCATCGGCATGGCCTACAGCCAGAACGCCGCCGAGGGCCTGAGCAAGGGCAAGGCCGCCGCCGACGCGGCCATCGCCGAGGCCGTCGCCGCCGGCCTGGACCCGCCGCGCTGGTCGCAGGCGACCAGCACCCACATGGCCAGCCTCCAGGCCACCGAGAACCAGCTGCTCGACCAGGTCGTCGCCGACGCCGCGAACCTCAAGTCGCGCGCCCAGACCGACGCCCTGCTCAACTCGGTCATCGTGATCGCCGCGCTGGCCCTGGCCGGTCTGCTCACCGGGTTCATCGCCCGCTCGATGATCCTCGGCATGCGCACCCTGAACAGCGCCGCACTGGAGATCGCCAACCACCGCCTGCCGGACCTGGTCGAGCGGCTCTCCAAGACCGACCCGGACCGGGTGGACACCTCGGTGTCTCCGATCCCGCTGCACGGCAAGGACGAGATCGGCGAGGTCGCCCGCGCCTTCGACCAGGTGCACCGGCAGGCGGTCTCGCTGGCCGCCGAGCAGGCCCTGCTCCGAGGGAACGTCAACGCGATCTTCACCAACCTGTCGCGCCGCAGCCAGGGCCTCATCCAGCGCCAGCTGGCGCTGATCACCGACCTGGAGAACAACGAGGCCGACCCGGACCAGCTGGAGAACCTCTTCAAGCTGGACCACCTCGCGACCCGTATGCGCCGCAACGGTGAGAACCTGCTCGTCCTCGCGGGCGAGGAGGCCGGCCGCCGCTGGAACACCCCGGTGCCGCTGGTCGACGTGCTCCGCGCCGCCTCCTCCGAGGTGGAGCAGTACGAGCGTGTCGAGCTGGCCGGCATCCCGGAGGCCGAGGTCATCGGCGCCGCGGTGACCGACCTCGTCCACCTGCTCGCCGAGCTGCTGGAGAACGCCACCTCGTTCTCCAGCCCGCAGACCCGGGTGCTGGTCAACGCCACCCGCCTGCCGGACGGCCGGGTGCTGGTCGAGATCCACGACAAGGGCATCGGCCTCACCGCCGAGGACTTCGCCGAGATCAACGAGAAGCTGGCCGAGCCGCCCACCGTCGACGCCACCATCTCCCGCCGCATGGGCCTGTTCGTGGTCGGCCGCCTCTCGCAGCGCCACGACATCCGGGTCCAGCTGCGTCCGTCCGGCGAGTCCGCGGGCACCACCTCGCTGGTGATGCTCCCGCAGCACCTGACCGAGATGAACGCGCCGGCGGAGCCCGAGGAGCAGTTCACCGTCTCGCGGATCTTCGCCGACCAGGAGCCCGGCCAGGAGGCGTGGTCCGCGGAGCTCCAGAGCACCCGCAGCGCCGCCGAACTCGGCTTCGACGACCACCTGACCGGCCGGGGCGGCGCCAGCGGCTTCAGCCCGGCCCTGGAGGCCGTACAGCGCTCGCAGCGGCTCGACCAGGCCCGCCGCGCGGCCCTGGAGGCCGGCCCCAGCGCCGCCGAGCCGGTGGAGGCCGAGATCGAGGAGGCGCCCTACGGGACGCCCTCCGACGACTTCCAGCAGCAGGAGTACGCCGCGCCGTACGCCGAGGAGCCCTACCAGGGCGGCCAGGCGTACGACCAGGACCCGTACGGCCGTCCGGTGCAGACCGGGCAGTCCTACGGCGACGGCGGCTACGACGCCTTCCAGGGCGACGGTTACCAGGGCGACGGCTACCAGGCCGACCAGTACGGCCGGCAGCAGTACGGCCAGCAGTACGCCGAGGCCGGCTACGACGGCGGCTACCAGGGCGACGGCTACGGGCAGCAGTACGGCGGCCAGGACGACCAGTACGGGCAGCAGGAGTTCGACGGCTACCGCGGCGACTCCTACCTGGACGACGTCCGGCAGGCGCGCGAGGAGGCCGCCGGCCACCCGTACGCGCCGGAGCCCGCCGCCCTGCCGCCGGCCGCACCGTCGGCACCGGCCTCGACGCTGGCCTCCGGGCTGCCGCAGCGCCGCCCGGGCCAGCAGCTGGCCGGCGGTGGCGCCGGCCTCGGTGCCCGCGCGATCGGCGACCAGGATGCCGGCGACAAGCCGAACTGGTTCACCGGCGCCAAGGAGGCCACCGTGGACCCCGAGCCGCGCGGTCACGAGGTGTCGGCGCTCGGCGGGTACGGTCCGACCGGCCCCACCGGCCAGCCGAACCCGTCCTGGCAGTCCGCCAACGACGGTGACTGGCAGCGCGCCGAGCAGCTGCGCGAGCCGGCCGCCGGCGGGGTGACGCCCTCCGGGCTGCCGCGCCGGGTGCCCAAGCAGAACCTGGTGGCCGGCAACGCCAAGCCGACCCCGCAGGACGGCCCGCAGGTCTCCCGTACTCCGGAGGAGGTCCGCGGCCGGCTCACCAACCTGCGCCGCGGCGTGGAGCAGGGCCGTAGCGCGACGAGTGGCTCCGGTAACACCGGCAGCTTCCGGATCGACCCCGACCAGACCGACCGGTCCGGCAACGGACAGCAGAACCGCAGCACCGATCTCTTCGGCGGCTCGAACCACCAGGAGCGTTGAGTTGAGTCAGATGAGCCAGGCCGCACAGAACCTGAACTGGCTG
>NZ_BNBO01000117.1 GCF_014655955.1 Kitasatospora indigofera | reverse complement strand
TCGGGCACGTACTTCACACAGACAACGATCCTCAAGCTCACGGCCTGTCTCCTGTACTGGTCTCGTCCGGCGGCTGCGGCTGGTGCAAGCGGGCGCGATTACGCCACGCGCCCGCTCCGGGCAGCGAATTCCCGTGCCCGTCCGGAACTTCCTGGCAGCATACTCGCCAGTAGCTTAGCCGTCACTACTGGCCAGTAGCTTAGCGCTGCCCGACCCCCGGGCGAGCGTCCCCCGGCCCGCCCCGACCTCGGGCGATCCCCGCACGGAGCGGGCCTGGGGACGGCTGCACCACCGTCTGCGCCCATCCTGCCCCAGCCCGGGCGGAACACCACCTGACTGGGCGGCACATCGGCTGTGAGATTCACCGGCCACGACGGGAGCGACCGTGGTCTTGACACACCCTAGCTTGATCAACTAAAGGCTCGCCGTGGTCCCGCCCAGGTCGCGCGGCACGGACCGAGGCAGCCTCAGACCGCCTCGCCCAGGGCCGCGATCACGTCCGCCCGGCGCGGCTGGCCCGCCGCCCGCCGGACCACCCGGCCGCCGGCGTCCAGCACCAGGACGGTCGGGGTGCGCAGGATCTCCAGCCGGCGGACCAGGTCCAGCTTCTCCTCGGCGTCGATCTCCACGTGCGCCACTCCCGCCACCATGCCGGCGACCTCGTCGAGGACCCGGCGGGTGGCCCGGCAGGGCTGGCAGAAGGCGGTGGAGAACTGCACCAGGGTCGCGCGCTCGCCCAGCTCCGCGCCGAGCTCCGAGGCGGACAGCCGCACCGCGTCGTCCTTCGTCCGCACCCGCAGCCTCCCGTCGCGCCTGGCACGCAGCAGTCCGAACGCGCTCGCCAGCGCGAGCACGGCAACGCACACCATCAAGCCGGTCATCGCTCCAGTGTGCGCCACCCGGCACCGGCCCCCGCCGGTGGGCCCGGCGCTGTCCGGGACCGGTCGCGCCCGGGGGGACCGCGCCCGGTGGGCCCGGCCCCGGGGGTCGACCCGCCGGCAGCGCCCCGCGTACCATCGGCCCGTGGACTCCTACCGCCCCGCGCTGCCGCGCCTGACCACCCGCCGGGTGGTCGACCTGTGCCGCGCCACGGCCTCGCGCTGTCGCTGACCCGCTCCCGTCAGCCCGCCCGAGCCCCGCCCCGGAGCCCCCTCATGCAGATCGACCCGCGCGGCCCCCGTTTCGCCGCCGTCCTCACTTCCCTCGTCCTGGCCGCCGTACTCGTCACCGGCAGCGGCGCGCTGCTCGCGGTCCAGGCCCTGGTCTTCGCCGTCGGCGCCTTCGCCGGCCTGCAGCACTCCCCGTACGGCTGGCTCTACCGGACCCTGGTCCGCCCGCGCCTCGGGCCGCCCGGCGAGACGGAGGACGCCCGCCCGCCGCGCTTCGCCCAGGCCGTCGGCCTCGGCTTCGCCGTCGTCGGCACGACCGGCTACCTGACCGGCCTGACCTGGCTGGGCCTGCTCGCCACCGCGGCCGCGCTGGCCGCGGCCTTCCTCAACGCGGCCTTCGGCTACTGCCTCGGGTGCGAGATGTACCTGCTGCTGCGCCGGGCCCAGGTGCGGCCGCACACCCAGCCCGGCTGAGCACCACCGCCACCGGCCGGTCCCGGGCCCGGCGGGCCCCGGACCGGGCCGGGCCGCGTCCGCACGTGACAGACGGCAGTCGTTCGGGGGATCATCGTCCTGTATCACCCGTGGCCGTCGCGGCGTGCCGCGCCTTCCGGTCGGCCCTCGTACGTCGCGGGTACCGCCGGACCGGGCACCAGGCCCGTGGAAGTTAGGGCTGACCGTGGCAGAGTTCGTGTACCCGCCGGTGATCGGAGCCGCGCTCACCGTCTTCCGCGCGCTCGACGTGCGCATCAAGATCGTGGGCGCCGAGAACATCCCCGCCACCGGCGGGGCTGTGCTGGTGAGCAATCACATCAGCTACCTGGACTTCCTCTTCGCCGGCCTCGGCGCCGTCCGGGGCGGCAAGCGCAAGACCCGGTTCATGGCGAAGGACGACGTCTTCAAGCACGCGGTCTCGGGCCCGCTGATGCGCGGCATGAAGCACATCCCGGTCGACCGCACCGACGGGCAGCCCGCCTACGACGCCGCCGTCCGGGCCCTGCGGGCCGGCGAGGTGGTCGGCGTCTTCCCCGAGGCCACCATCAGCCGCTCCTTCATGCTCAAGAAGTTCAAGACCGGCGCCGCCCGGATGGCCGCCGACTCCGGCACCCCGCTGCTGCCGGTCATCCTCTGGGGCACCCAGCAGCTCTGGACAAAGGGCCGCCCCAAGACCCTCACCAAGCGCCACGTCCCGGTCACCATCATGATCGGCAAGCCGATCGAGCTGGCCCCGGGAGACAAGCCGGTGATGGTCACCCGTCGCCTGCGGGCCGCGATGACGGAGATGCTCGACCAGGTCCAGCGCGAGTACCCCGCCAAGCCCTCCGGCCCGGACGACACCTGGTGGCTGCCCGCCCAGCTCGGCGGCACCGCCCCCACCCTGGAGGCCGCCGAGGCCGAGGACGAGGCGGAGGCCGCCGCCAAGGCCGAGCGCCACGCCGCCAAGGAAGCGGCCAAGGAGCAGGGCAAGTAGGCAGCGCCGACGGCCCGGCCGGCAGGTTCCGCCCCACCCGGGAGGAGCCTGCCGCGCCCGGCGGCGGAGCGGCCGGCCGTAGCCACCCCTGGGGCGTGTCCGGGGGCCAGGTCGGGGATCTGCCCGGGGATCTGGCCGGGGCCTCCGACGGCCGCTCCGCGAGCCGGGCTTTTTTCCCGCTCGGACAGCTGCCGAAACCTCTGGTAGCCATTCGATCGCGGAGAGTCGCGTGTCGGTCCGTCACCTCACGGCCACCGTCTGCAACAGTGACAGGCGCCCGCTCACGGGCTCTCGTCCTGGATCGGAGACGGACACATGCGCGGCAGAGGAGTTTCGTACGGGGCGGCAGCCTGTTCCCTGCTCCTGGGATCACTGCTCACCGGGTGCGGAGCCGACAGCAACCTGATGCCCTCGGCCGCGGAGAACGGCCCTCCCGCCGATTCGGCCTCCGCCGCGCCCGTCGTCGACGCGGCCGCCCCGGCGGCCCCCGCGGTCCCGGCACACAACGGCCTCATCGCCACCCGGGTGTTCCTCGACCCCGGCCGCACCACCGGGGCCATCTTCACCGTCGCCCCCGACGGCAGCGGGAAGCAGCAGATCACCCAGCCCTCCGCCGACTCGGTCGACGACCACCCGGACTGGTCGCCCGACGGCCGGACGATCGCCTTCGACCGCCGCACGGCCGCCGGCAAGGCCAGGCTCTGGACCATCGGCGCGACCGGCGGCGAGCCCCGGCAGGTCCCGCAGATCTGCCAGGACGAGGCCCCCGACTGCCTCAACGAGGACGAGAGCACCCCGGCGTTCTCCCCCGACGGCAAACTGATCGCCTTCAGCCGGGCCTGGGGCGCCCTGGACGACCAGCAGAACCAGATCCAGTACTCCGACCTGTTCGTGATGAACGCCGACGGCACCAACGCCCAACGCCTCACCATGCTCACCAACGACAAGCCGTACTCCGGCCGGGTCGACAACGCCACCTGGTCGCCGGACGGCACCCAGCTCGCCTTCGCCTACCGCACCGGCGCCACCGGTCAGCCCGCGGACAGCACCGCGATCTTCGTCATCAACGCGGACGGCACCGGCATGCGCCAGCTCACCCCCTGGGCCCTGCGGGCCGGCGACCGGCCCAGCTGGTCGCCGGACGGCACCCACATCCTCTTCACCACCTACCCCGCCGGCGCCGACTACGCGCCGGGCGGCGGCATCTACACCGTCCACCCCGACGGCAGCGCCGTCACCGCGCTCACGCCGGCGCCGTCCGACACCTTCTACGGCGTCGCCGCCTACTCCCCCGACGGCCAGCAGGTCACCTTCGCCCAGGCGCCCTCCGGCGCCAACGCCGAGGTCTACACGATGAAGGCCGACGGCTCCGCCGTCACCCAGGTCACCAACACTCCCGAGGAATGGGAGAGCCGGCCCGCCTGGGGACGCGCCACGCAGTAGCCGCCGCTCCCCACAGGCGCCGCAGAGCGGGCCCGACCCTCCCCGGCCGGGTCCGCTTCTTCGTGCCTCGCCGTGCCCCGTCGTCACCCGTCGTGCTTCGTGATGGCTCGTGATGGCTCGTCACTTCCACCGGTGCGGCCCGCGGGACGCACCGACGAGTGGGGTCGCGCGAGACGCCGTCCGGAGAATCGCGCCGGCCGGGCAGAAAGCCTCTCCCGGCCTTCGCCGACAAAGGGCCCGGAAACGCAGAGAAGCCCCGCCGGTTACCCGGCAGGGCTTCTCCACAATGATTGTTCGGCGGCGTCC
>NZ_BNBO01000116.1 GCF_014655955.1 Kitasatospora indigofera | reverse complement strand
CGCCGCGCTGGACAGCGGCGTGCGGCGCCCTCCGGGACAGGGGCGGCCCGGGCCCGGCGTACGGGCCTGCGGGGGCGCGGACGGACGTCAGTCCTGGGGCACCGCGACGGCCGGGGCGACCTGGAGGATCGTGCGGCGCGGGTTGGCGGTGCTGGCCGGCAGCTCGGTGGAGTACGTGACGACGTCCTCGGCACGGCGGGCGCCGGGCAGCTGGGCGAAGTCCGCGACCGAGGCCAGCGTCGTCCGGCGCGGGTTCGCCGTCGAACGGCTGACGAGCGTGGACTGGTCGGCGTTGTTGGCCGGCTGGGACATCGCGTCACACCTTGGGATAGGAGGGGGCCGGCCAGGAGGCTTCGGCCGCACGTTTCGGACGAGCACTGTTCTGGGCAGCACTCTTCGGGGCGGGGAGTGCCGGGCGGGGATTTCGGCCAGGCCGACCGGACCCCGCGTCCGACTGGGACAGATTAAGGATCTCTTTCCACAGCCGCCGTGACCAAAGCTACACATTGGGCTGTGATTTTGCTCACAAATTGAAGATTTATTCCGCCATAGCGGGCAAATCGCCGCAACAGGATATTCCGACATTCAGCTCATTTCCGAGCGAATCGGAAGCCTCGCGACTCTTGTTGATCAGTGGTCCGGTTGACATGTATCGGGCGAGTGTCCGAAAAAGGCGGTATTCCGGTCCAGTTACCGCACAGTCTGTGAAATGGCGCGCGCACTGGGTAGTACCCGGAGACGCTCCACAGCGCCCCTTGTTGGACTCCCCCCGCTGTGCTGGAATGCCACGGACCGTGGGAAAGGACCCGTCCACCCCGGTAGACCCGCTCTCCCGGACCGGCCGGGGTGCGGATGGAAACTCGACACCGTCCCGGCCGCGGCAACGCGGCGGGACGCCCGGTCCAGAGGTTGCGACGCCAGTGCAGGGACGTTTCAAGAGGGGTAGCGGCGCCGCGGGCGACCCCGAGTCGCGAGAGCCCGCAGCAGCCCCCCACCAGGCAGTGCCCCAGGGCGGCCCGGGTGACCGGGCAGCCGGGAACCAGGCCGAACCGGGCAGCGCAGACACCATCGAGAACGACGACCAGAAGTCCAAGCGGGCGAAGCTCCGCAGCACCCTGACCAGGCGCCGGGCCACCGGTCTGAGCCGGCTCGCCATGCGCAACTGGCGCATCCGGACCCGCCTGATCGCCCTGCTCGCGCTCCCCGTCATGGTCGCGCTGGTCCTCGGTGGCCTGCGCATCCAGACCTCGATGGAGGCCTCGCAGCAACTCGCGCAGATGGCCAACCTGAGCGACCTGGCCAAGAAGGCGACCAACCTCGCCGACGCCCTGCAGACCGAGCGCGACATCAGCGCCGGCCCGCGGACCCGCGGCGGCCAGGAGGCGGACGACGAGGTCGAGGCCTCGCAGAAGAACACCGACGACCTCAGCCGCACCTTCACCGCCTCCGCCGACAAGTTCGAGAACCTCGAACTGTCCGGCGGAAAGGCCCTGCTGCTGCAGGTCCGCAAGGACCTCAACTCGGTCTCGGACGCGCGTCGCGACGCCTACCTGAACGACCAGAACATCCAGGCGACCATCACGTCCTACGACGTGATCATCAAGGACCTGCTGTCCATCACCCAGGACATCGCGCTCGCCTCCAACAACAGCGACCTGGTCCGCGCCACCCGTGCCCTGCAGCAGTTCTCGCTGGCCAAGGACGTCACCTCGCAGCAGCGGGCGCTGATCAGCGCCGCGCTCGCCAACAAGAAGGGCCCCGACCTCAGCCTGAGCGACGAGTCCTTCGGCATCCGGCTGCGCGGCGCGTACGACAACGCCATCGGCAACTTCAACAGCATCTACACCAGCCACGAGCTGGACAGCCTGCGCGAGCAGCTCAGCTACAACTCGCTGATCGCCGACGCCGACCGGTACTCCCGCTCGATCCTGCAGCAGAGCGGCATCAAGCAGACCGAGAGCCGCAGCTACAAGGACTGGTACGACCAGTCCAGCGCGAAGATCACGCAGGAGCGCCGGATCGAGAGCCGGCTGATCGAGGAGCTGGACGGCAAGGCCCAGGCCCTGCAGTCCACCGCCGACACCGAGGCCCTGATCACCGGTGCGCTGGTCGCCCTCGTGCTGCTCGTCGCCATCGCCGGCGCCGCGCTCATCGCCCGCGCGATGGTGCGCTCGCTGACCCGGCTGCAGACCGCGGCCGAGGACGTCGCCGAGCGGCGCCTCCCCGAGCTGGTCAAGACCCTCTCCGAGAGCGACCCGCACGACGTCGACGTCACCGTCGAACCCGTCGGCGTCGACTCCACGGACGAGATCGGGCACGTGGCCCACGCGTTCGACATGGTGCACAGCGAGGCCGTCCGCCTCGCCGCCGAGCAGGCCCTCCTGCGAGGCAACATCAACGCGATGTTCACCAACCTGTCGCGCCGCAGCCAGGGCCTCATCCAGCGCCAGCTGTCGCTCATCTCCGAACTGGAGAGCCGCGAGGCGGACCCGGACCAGCTCGCCAGCCTCTTCAAGCTCGACCACCTCGCGACCCGCATGCGCCGCAACGGCGAGAACCTCCTCGTCCTCGCGGGCGAGGACCCGGGCCGCCGCTGGACCAGGCCCGTCCCGCTGGTCGACGTGCTCCGCGCCGCCGCCTCCGAGGTGGAGCAGTACGAGCGCATCGAACTCGCCTCCGTGCCGTCGGCCGAGGTCGCCGGCCGGGTCGTCAACGACCTCGTCCACCTGCTCGCCGAGCTGCTGGAGAACGCGACGTCGTTCTCCAGCCCGCAGACCCGGGTCCGGGTCACCGGTCACGCCCTGCCCGACGGCCGGGTGCTGATCGAGATCCACGACACCGGCATCGGCCTCAGCCCCGACGACCTCGCGGACATCAACGAGCGCCTCGCCAACCCGCCCGTGGTGGACGTCTCCGTCTCCCGCCGGATGGGTCTGTTCGTGGTCGGCCGCCTGTCCCTGCGACACGGCATCCGGATCCAGCTCCGCCCCAGCGACTCGGGCGGCACCACCGCGCTCGTCATGCTCCCGGTGGACGTCACCAACTCCGCCGACCGCCGCGGCGGCCGCCCCGGCGGCCCCAGCAAGCAGCCGCGCGGCGTCGGACCGACCCCCCGCCAGCGCCAGATGCCCGGCCAGGGCCCGGCCGCCGCGCTCCCGCAGGGACCGGCCGGCGGCGCCCCGGGCGGTGCCCCCGGCGGCCGTCCGCAGCTCGGCCAGGGCGGCCCCGGCGGCCGTCCCGGCGGTGCCCCCGGCGGCCTGCCGACCCGGCAGGCCGGCCAGTCGCTGCGCGAGAACCCGCCGACCGGCGCCCCGCAGCAGGGCGGCCCCGGCCGCGCTGCCCCGCAGGGGAACCAGCAGCAGGGGCTCCAGCAGCAGGGCAACCCGCAGGGCGGCCCGCAGCAGGGCAACCCCGGCGGCCGCCCCGGCGCGCCGCTGCCCCGCCGCGGCCAGCAGCCCGAGCAGGGCCAGGGGCAGGGCCAGCAGCCCGGTGCCCGGCGTCCGGCCCAGGAGCGTCCGCGCCCCGGCGCCGAACTGCCCGACCCGAACGGCCCCCGCCAGGCCGAGCAGCCGCAGCACGGCTGGGCCGACCAGCCCACCCGCGGCGGTCGCCCGGACGGCCGGCAGGACGGGCCCCCGGCCCGTCGCCTGCCGCAGCAGGGCGGCCCGCAGGGTCCCCGGCCCGGCCAGGGCCTGCCGCAGCGCCCGCTGCCGCAGGGTGCCCAGGGCCCGCAGGCCCCCGCGCCGCACGCACAGGCCGAGCCCGCGCCCGAGGAGACGACGGCGCAGTTCGCCCGTCCGCGCTTCGAGGCCAGCGAGATCGACCCGCGCGACCCGCTCGGCCTCGGTCTGGTCGAGCCGGTACTGCCGGACCCGGCCCGTCCGGAGCCCGTCCGTCAGGAGCAGGCCGCCCCCCAGCAGGTCCAGCAGCAGGCCCAGCAGCAGTTCCGGCCCGAGCCGATGGCCCTGCCGACCGCGCCCGTCGGCGCCGCCGGCCAGGGGCAGGAGCAGGCCGACTCCCGCTGGTTCCGCGAGGACGGCCGCCCCGCCGGCGACCAGCAGGCCAGGGCCCGGCAGTACCAGCCGCAGCGTCCCGGTACCAGCGCGCCCGGCTTCGACGGCCAGCCCGGCCCGAGCCAGTCGCCGTACCAGGCCCAGCCGCAGCAGGGCCAGCACCAGCCCCGGCAGCAGCAGGCTCCCCAGCAGCAGGCCCAGCAGGGCCAGCCGCAGCAGGGCCAGCAGCCCGGCCAGGGCGACGCGCCGTGGCGCCCGTCGGCCAACGACGAGCGCTGGCGCCGGGCCGAGCAGGTCCGCGAGCCGTCCACCAACGGCATCACGCTCTCCGGCCTCCCCCGCCGGACCCCGCAGGCCAACCTGGTCTCCGGTACCGCCGAGCAGGCCCCGCTGACCGGTCCGCAGGTGTCCCGCGCCCCCGAGGAGGTGCGCGGCCGGCTCACCAACCTGCGGCGCGGCATCCAGCAGGGCCGGCGCGCCGGGGCCGAGCAGACCGGTGGCCAGGGCAATCCCGCGGGTCCCGGCCATGGTGCTCAGCAGGCGGGATTCGATAGTTTCGGGTCCCGCGGGGACGGCAACGAGGCCGGCCGCAACGTGAGCTTCGGCAACGGCGCAGATCATCAGGAGCGTTGAGTTGAGTCAGATGAGCCAGGCCGCACAGAACCTGAACTGGCTG
>NZ_BNBO01000115.1 GCF_014655955.1 Kitasatospora indigofera | reverse complement strand
TGTCCAGGATGCCCATGATCGCCTGCGCGGTCACCGACTTGCCCGAACCGGACTCGCCGAGGACGGCCAGCGTCTCCCCGGCCGAGACCGAGTAGCTGACGCCGTTCACGGCCTTGGCGATGCCGTCCCGGGTGTGGAACTCGATGTGCAGGTCGTCGACCTCCAGCAACGGGGTGCCCGGCACCAGGTTCTCCCGTCCGCCGGTCACCTCCATCAGGCCGGCCTCGGGGGTGCTGCTGTTCTTCGACAGCGTCGACAGCCTGGACGGCTTCGAATCGTTCGGCACTGCGGTCATAGCCCGCGGCCCTCCTCAGCGCAGCTTCGGGTCGAGGGCGTCGCGCACCGCGTCGCCGAGCATGATGAACGCCAGCACGGTGATGCTCAGCACCACGGCCGGGAAGAGCAGCACGTGCGGCGCGCTCAGGAAGCGGGCCTGCGCGTCACTGATCATCAGGCCCCAGGAGATCGCCGGGGACTGGATCCCGATGCCCAGGTACGACAGCGCGGCCTCCGCCCCGATGTACACACCGAGGTTGATGGTGGAGACCACGATGACGGGCGCCACCGCGTTGGGCAGGATGTGCCGCCCGAGGATGCGCGAGGTGCCGGCGCCGAGGGCCTTGGCCGCGACGACGTAGTCGTTGTGCTTGTTGGACAGCACCGCCGAGCGCATCAGCCGGTAGATCTGCGGCCAGCCGAGCACCGCCATCACCATCGAGACCGTGAAGGCGTTCCCCTTCTGGAAGTTCGCCATGATCAGCATGCCGCCGAGCAGCAGCGGGATGGCGAAGAAGATCTCGGTGACCCGGGACAGCAGGCTGTCCCAGAACCCGCCGACCCAGCCCGCCAGCAGCCCCAGCGCGCCGCCCACCAGGACGACCAACGTCGTGGTGAGCATGCCGACGACGATCGAGTTGCGGGCGCCCCAGACCGTCCGGGTGTAGACGTCGCAGCCCTGGACGTCGAAGCCGAACCAGTGGTCCGCACTGGGCCGCTTCAGCGAGTCGGCCAGCTGGCAGAAGCCGGCCGACTGCGGGTCCTTGCCGGTGAACAGCTGCGGGGCGATCGCGAGCGCCACCATGAACGCCACCAGCAGGGCGCCGATCAGGAACAGCGGGTTGCGGCGCAGGTCGTACCAGGCGTCCGTCCAGAGGCTGGCGACGCGCTCGGTGTCGGCCTTGCCGGGCTTCCCCGGCTTCCCCGTGGTCTCGGCCGGGGCCTCGGCGGGGGCCTGCGCGGGGGCCTCGGCGGGCGCCTTGGTCAAGGTCGCCGCCGGAGCCTCGCCCGGCTCCTGGCCGGCGGCCGCGGAGGGTTCCCCGACGGCCTGCCCCGGGAGGCTCACCGGGCCGGCCGGCTCCGCGGCGGGGACGACCAGGTCGTCGCTCTTCGTCGGCTCACTCATAGCGAATCCTCGGGTCCAGTACGGCGTACAGCAGGTCGACCACCAGGTTGGCGAACAGGTAGACCAGCACCAGGGCGCTCACGATGCCGACCACGATGGTCCGCTCCCGCAGGTAGACGGACTGGAAGAGCTGGTGGCCGACGCCGGGGATGTTGAAGATGCCCTCGGTGATCACCGCACCGCCCATCAGCCCGCCGAGGTCCATGCCCAGGAAGGTGACGATCGGGATCAGCGCGTTGCGCAGCCCGTGCCGGACCACCACCCGGAACGGGCTGAGCCCCTTGGCGACCGCCGTACGGACGTAGTCGGCCCGCATGACCTCGATCAGGCTGGCCCGGGTGAGCCGGGCGACGTACGCCAGTGAGGTCGACGCCAGCACGTAGGCCGGCATCAGGTAGGACCGGAACCCGGCCTCCTCGTTGAACGACACCGGGAAGAAGTCGAAGCCGTAGTCGGTCTTGAGCTTGACCCCCAGCACCAGTTGCAGCACGAAGCCGATCACGAAGACCGGGATCGAGATGACCATCAGGGTGGAGATCATGACCACGTTGTCGATGAAGCGGCCGCGCTTCAGGGCGGCGGCCACGCCGGCCGTGACGCCCACCGCCATCTCGATGCCCAGCGCGGTCAGCGCGAGGTTGATGGTGTAGGGGAAGGCCGCGGACATCACGTCCACCACCGCGTTGCCCCGGTAGTCCTCGCCGAAGTCGCCGGTGAAGAGGTGCGACAGGTAGTACCAGTACTGCACGAAGAACGGGTCGTTCAGGTGGTAGCGCTCCTGGAGCACCGCCACGACCGTCGGATCGGCGCGTTTCTCACCGGCCAGTGCCGTAATGGGATCGCCAGGCAGCAGGAAGACCAGTGCGTAGATCAGGAACGTCGCGCCGAGAATCACAGGTATGGCCTGGATGATCCGGCGGACCACATAGCGGCCCACGGGGCCTCCTCGTGGCTAGGGGCACGGCCGCGAAGGGTGGCGCGGGGGTCACCCGCGCCACCCGTCGGGGCGTGCCGTCAGCTGGATGTCGGTCAGGCCAGTTCGACGTTGGCCAGGTCCATCTGCCCCTGGGCGTTGACCTTCACGTTCTTGACCGTCTTGGTGTACGCCGCGGACGACATGTACGTGTAGATCGGGATGTACGGGACGTCCTTGATCAGGACGTCGTCGGCCTGCTGGTACAGCTTCAGGCTCTCCTCGTCCGTCTTCGCACTGTCCGCCTTGGCCAGCAGCGCCTCGAACTCCTCGTTGACGTAACCGCCGTAGTTGGAGCCGTTGTCGATCGCGATCTTGGAGAAGATCGGCCGCAGGTAGTTCTCCGCCGACGGGTAGTCCATCGACCAGGCCATGCGGAAGGCGCCGCTGTACTGCTTGTCGCCCAGCGCGGTGAGGATCGCGCCGAACTTCTCGAACGGCTTGTAGGTGACCTCGACGCCGAGGTTGGCCTTCAGCTGGTTGCCGACCGCCTCGATCCACTCCTTGTGGCCGCCGTCGGCGTTGTAGCCGATCTCCATCGTGTTGCCGGGCAGGCCGCCGGCCTGCGTGAAGAGCGCCTTGGCCTTCGCCGGGTCGTACTTGGCGACGTCGCCGAGGGCGCCCTTGCGGTACCCCGGGATGATCGGGCTGATGAAGTCGTCGGCCGGCTTGCGGGTGCCGCTGAAGATGGTCTTGGTGATCGACTCGCGGTCGATGGCCATCGAGATCGCCTTGCGGACGTCCGCGTTGGCGAACGCCGGGTTGGTGGCGATCGGGAAGCCGATGTAGCCGACCCCGGACTCCGGCTTGTAGATGTACCGGTCGCCGAACTCGCTCGCCACGGTGGCCATCGCGGAGACCGGGAGCTTGTCGGTGATCTGGATGGTGTCGGCGCGGAGGTCGTTGTACGCCGTCTCCAGCTTCTCGTAGATCTTGAAGGTGACGGAGTCCAGCTTCGCCTTGCCCTCGGCGGCCGGGAAGTTCTCGTACCGCTTCACCTTGATCTGCTTGTTGTGCTCCCACTTCCCGTCGATCTGGAAGGGGCCGTTGCCGATCGGGGCGTCGTCGAAGGCCTTCGGGTCGGTGAAGAAGGCGGCCGGCAGCGGGAAGAAGGCGTTGTAGCCCAGCATCGTCTTGAACTGGGAGAACGGCGCCTTCAGGGTCACCGTGAAGGTCTTGTCGTCGACCACCTTCAGGCCCTTGAGCTCCTTGGTGGCGGGCGTCTTGCCCTTGCCCGGGGCCAGCTCGTCGGAACCGAGGATCTTGTCGAAGAAGGGCAGCGCCTCCTGGGCGTTGTCCTGGTTCGCCCCGTAATTCCAAGCGTCCACGAAGGATTTCGCGGTAACCTTCTCACCGTTGTGGAAGGTGTAGCCGTCCTTCAGCTTGATCGTCCAGGTCGTGGCATCCGGCGATTCGATCGACTCGGCGACGCGGAGCTTCGGCACACTGGTGTCGTTGTCGTACTCGACCAGGCCGGAGAACAGCGCGTTGAGCACCTCGGAGCCCTCGGACTCGGCAGTGTTCTGCGGGACCAGCCCGTGCTGGGGCTCACCCAGTTCGACGCTGATGGAGCCGCCCTTCTTGCCCGACCCACCACTCGCCTGATCCGTCGCAGACTTGCCACCACTGGTGCTGCAGGCGGAGATCGCAAGCGCGGTGCACGCCGCCAGGGCGGTCCAGCGCATGGTCTTGGTGAGCCTCATTCAACTGCTCCTCGATTTAGGGGCTTACGAACGAAACAGCACCCACGCCACTCGGTGTGCCGGGCATGGGGGATCAACGTCAGCGTCGAACCACCGAGTTGATGGTGTGACCACTGACACGCGCAGAGCAACTATCGATCACCCGGCCCCCCTGGCGGAATCGCCCTTACATCTCTTTTCAGTTACATGCTCAGACCAAGTCGTGACAATGCTCGCCAAATTCCGCCATATCACACGCGGAACAATTTCTTCCGCCTTCCGAATAACGGACGACGGACACCGGAATTCGGCACATTACGCGGCGTAATATCCAAAAGCCCCTCGGAGTCCGGACCAGCATTCGGGAGTTCTCCCAGCACAGGCCGCAGGGCGCGCCCTCCGAGGAGGACGCGCCCTGTGTTCACCGCTCGGAAGAACTCAGTCCGGTGGTGTCAAACCGGTTTCCCGTCGCCCGGGCCGGAGCCGGCCTCCGGGCCGCTCCCGGCATCCGGGGTGCCGGGAGCCCCAGGAGCCCCCGGAGCGCCCGGGGAGGAGCCCCCCGGAGCCGAGCCGTCGCCCCCCTGCCCGGGAGCCGGTGGACGGCCCGCCTGCCCCTCGACGGCACCCTGCCGGGCCTCGCGCTCCGCCGCACTCCGCCCGACCTCGCGCTCCGCCGCACTCCGCTCGACCTCGCGCTCCGCCGCACTCCGCTCGACCTCGCGCTCCGCCGCGAAGTGACAAGCCGACTCGTGCTTGGCGAGCCCTCCGAGCCAGGACGGCGCGGCCAGCAGCGGGACTTCGGTCGCGCAGCGCTCCTGGGCCTTCCAGCAGCGGGTGCGGAAGCGGCAGCCCGACGGCGGGTTGGCCGGCGAG
>NZ_BNBO01000114.1 GCF_014655955.1 Kitasatospora indigofera | reverse complement strand
CTCCCTCGACGGCGCCTACTGACGGGAACCCACCGCACGACCGCCACACCGGCGGTCGACGAGCAGCCGGGCCGTGCGCACGCGCGCGGCGCCGCACGGCCCGGCCCCTCCTGCCCCGAACCCGCCCAGCCCTGGAAGGCCATCACCATGGCACCACCCCCAGCCGTCCCGGCGAAGTCCGCACCGGCGGCCACCGAAGCGCCGACCGTCCTGGAGGCGATCGGCGTCAGCAAGCGCTTCCCCGGT
This sequence comes from Kitasatospora indigofera, assembly GCF_014655955.1. Taxonomy (GTDB): domain Bacteria; phylum Actinomycetota; class Actinomycetes; order Streptomycetales; family Streptomycetaceae; genus Kitasatospora; species Kitasatospora indigofera. The sequence goes on along the minus strand of NZ_BNBO01000114.1, from coordinate 5,073 downwards.
GTGGTGGCGCTCGACGACGTCTCCTTCACCCTGCGCGCGGGCGAGATCCACGCCCTCGTCGGGGAGAACGGCGCCGGCAAGTCCACCCTGATCAAGGTCCTCACCGGGGTGCACCGCCCCGACGGCGGTGAACTGCGCCTGGGCGGCGAACCGGTGGCGTTCGGCCGCCCGTCCGAGGCCCAGCAGGCCGGGGTCGCCACCATCTACCAGGAGGTCAACCTCGTCCCGCTGATGAGCGTGGCGCGCAACATCTTCCTCGGCCGCGAGCCCAAGACCCGCTTCGGCCTGATCGACTTCCACCGCATGCACCGGGAGGCCGCCGAACTGCTCGCCGGCCTCGGCGTCACCGCCGACGTCCGGCGCCCGCTGAACACCCTCGGCGTGGGCACCCAGCAGATGGTCGCGCTGGCCCGGGCCGTCTCGGTCCAGGCCCGGGTGGTGGTGATGGACGAACCCACCTCCTCCCTGGAGCCCCGCGAGGTGGAGACGCTCTTCCGGGTGATCGGCGAACTGCACGGGCGCGGCATCGCCGTCGTCTACGTCAGCCACCGGATGGACGAGCTGTACCGGATCTGCGAGCGCGTCACCGTGCTGCGCGACGGCAAACTGGTGCACACCGGCCCGCTGGCCGGACTGAACCGGATGCAGCTGGTCGCGATGATGCTCGGCCGCGAACTCACCGAGGTCCGCCGGAGCGGCGTCACCGCCTTCGGCGAGGGGCACCACTCCCGGCGCGAGCCCGTCCTGACCGCCACCGGCCTGACCCGCGGCCACGAACTCCACGCCATCGACCTGGCGTTGCGCCCCGGCGAGGTGCTCGGCCTGGGCGGCCTGCTCGGCTCCGGGCGCAGCGAGACCGCCAAGGCCCTGGCCGGCGCGCTCGCCCTGGACGCCGGCGAGATCCGGGTCGCCGGGCAGCCGCTGCGCCGGCACAGCCCCGCGGCGGCGATCCGGGCGGGCATCAGCCTGCTGCCGGAGGACCGCAAGGCCGAGGGCATCGTGCCCGGCCTGTCGGTGCGCGAGAACATCGTGCTCGCGGCGATGCCCCGGCTGTCCCGGTTCGGTGTCGTCTCCCGCGCCAAGCAGGACAAGATCGTCGAGATCTTCATGAAGCGGCTGCGGATCAAGGCTTCCAGTCCCGAGCAGAAGGTCGGCGAACTGTCCGGCGGCAACCAGCAGAAGGTGCTGCTGGCCCGCTGGCTCTGCCTGGAGCCGAAGGTCCTGCTGCTGGACGAGCCGACCCGCGGCATCGACGTCGGCGCCAAGGCCGAGGTGCAGGCCCTCGTCGACGAACTCGCCCGGGAGGGCCTGGCCGTGCTGCTGATCTCCTCCGACATCGAGGAGCTGATCGAGGGCGCCGACCGCCTCCTGGTGCTGCGCGGCGGCGCGGTCGCCGGCGAACTGACCGGGGAGCAGGTGACGGAGGACGACCTGCTGGCCGTGCTCGCCGCCCACTCCCCCGACGCCCCGGCCCCGCACTCCCCCGGCGCCCCGGCCGGGGCCGGCGCCCCCCACTCCCCCGCCCGTGACGGCCACGACGCCCCCGACGGCCAGGACGGCCCCCGATGACCCAAGCCCCCCTCACCCTGCCCCGGGCGGCCGCCGCCCGGCCGGACGTCAAGAGGCTGCTCCAGCAGTACGGCGTCTACCTCGCCGTCGCGGTGCTCCTGGTGTTCAACGCGCTGTTCACCGAGCACTTCCTGACCGTCGCCAACCTGCGGACCCAGCTCGTCCAGGTCTCTCCCGTGGTCATCGTGGCGCTCGGGATGGCGCTGGTGATCGGCACCGAGGGCGTCGACCTGTCGGTCGGCTCCACGATGGCGCTGGCCAGTTCGCTGCTGCCGCTCTACCTCGGCTACGGCCTGCTGCCCGCCCTGGTGATGGCGCTGCTCGCCGGGGTGGTGGTCGGCGCGGTCAACGGCTCGCTGGTCTCCCTGATCGGCCTCCAGCCGATCGTCGCCACCCTCGCCCTGTTCGTCGGCGGCCGGGGCCTGGCCCTGGTGATCGCCGACGGGCAGCTCAAGCAGATCCAGAACACCGACCTGCTGGGGCTCGGCACCGACAGCCTGCTCGGCGTCCCGCTGGTCGTCCTGATCGCCGGCGTGCTGGCGCTGGCCGTCGCCTTCCTGGTGCAACGCACCACCTTCGGGCGGCAGTTGGTCGCCGTCGGTGGCAACCGGGCCGCCGCGGCGCTGGCCGGCCTCCCGGTGCGACGGGTGCTGATCGGGGTCTACGTGCTCTGCGGCGCGCTCGCCGCGCTGGCGGGCGTGCTGGCCACCGCGCGGCTCACCGCCAGCGACCCCTCCGCGCTCGGCAACCTGATGGAACTGTCCGCGATCACCGCCGTGGTGGTCGGCGGCACCCCGCTGACCGGCGGCTCGATCCGGGTGCTGGGCACGGTGACCGGCGCGCTGCTGATGCAGCTGCTGCACGCCACCCTGGTCAGCCACAACCTGCACGACTCCACCGCCCAACTGGCGCAGGCCGCCATCATCCTCGTCGCCGTCTACGTCGCCCGGGAGCGTCGATCCCGATGAACCTCCTCCCCACCGCCACCGCCGTGCCCGCCCGCTCCCGGCCGGGCTCCGCCGGCCCCGCCCGGGCCCTCGAACTGCTGCGCCGCCAGGGCGTGCTGGCCGTCCTGCTGCTGGTCGTCGTGGTCTCCTCGTTCGTCTTCCCGGCCTTCGGGACCGTGGACAACGCCCGCAGCATCACCGTGCAGGTGTCGTTCCTGTCGATCGTCGCGCTCGGGATGACCATGGTGATCATCACCGGCGGGATCGACCTGTCCGTCGGCTCGGTCTTCGCCCTCGGCGGCGTGCTCGCCGCCTGGGCCTCCCAGTGGGGCGCCGCCCCGGCGCTGCTGGTGCCGATCGTGGTCTGCGGAGCGATCGGCCTGGTGAACGGCCTGCTGGTGGCCCGGGCCGGGATGGCGCCGTTCATCGTCACGCTGGCCTCGCTGCTGGCCGCCCGCGGCCTGCTGCTCGCGCTGACCCACGAGGGCGCCACCACCTACCTGGTGCCGCGCGGCTCGTTCTTCGCCGAGCTCGGCCAGGGCACCGTCGGCGGCTTCGGGTACCCGGTGCTGATCGCGCTGGCCCTGTTCGCCGTCGGCGGTCTCGTCCTGCAGCGGACCTCGCTCGGCCAGAGCATGTTCGCCGTCGGCGGCAGCGCCGACGCCGCCACCCTGATGGGCCTGCCGGTCGCCCGCACCAAGGTGCTGGTCTACGTGCTCAGCGGCCTGCTCGCCGGCCTGGCCGGGGCCCTCAACGCGGCCCGGCTCTCCTCCGGCGTCACCATCATCGGCGTCGGGATGGAGCTGGACGCCATCTCCGCGGTCGTCATCGGCGGCACCCTGCTGGTCGGCGGCGCGGGCTCGGTCTCCGGCACCCTGTGGGGCGTCCTGCTGCTGGCCGTGATCCAGAACCTGATCAACCAGATCGGCTCGCTCAACTCCTCGTACCAGTCCGTGGTCAGCGGCGGGTTCCTGATCCTGGTCGTGGTCACCCAGCGCTACCTCTCCAAGGTCCGCCGGACCTGACCCCGCCCCGGCCCCGGCCCCGAACACGCCCGGCCCCGGCCCCGGATGTCACCCGCGGCCGGGCCGGCGGGCCAGACTGGGGCCGGGCACCGCCGCGCCGATACGGCCGGCCGAAGGAAGGAAATCCGTGGGCGCCAGCCTCAAAGACGTCGCGCAGCGCGCAGGCGTATCGGTCAAGACCGTCTCGAACGTGGTGAACAACTACCCGCACGTCACACCCGCGATGCGAGAACGCGTCCAGCAGGCCATCGACGAGCTCGGCTACCGGCCCAACCTGATCGCCCGCCACCTGCGCAAGGGACGCACCGGCATCATCGCGCTGGCCGTGCCCGAACTCGGCAACCCGTACTTCGCCGAACTGGCCGGCGCCGTGATCGACGCCGCCGCGCGCCACGACTACACCGTGCTGCTGGACCACACCGGCGGCCGGCGCGAGAACGAGATCCTGGTCTCCCAGGGGTTCCGCGCCCACGTGATCGACGGCCTGATCCTCAGCCCGATCGAGCTGGAGGCCGAGGACCTGCTCGGCCGCTCCGAGGACGCCCCGCTGGTGCTGCTCGGCGAACGCGAGTACGAGGCCCCCTACGACCAGATCGCCATCGACAACGTCGCCGCCGCGCGGTCCGCGGTGCGGCACCTGACCGGCCTCGGGCACCGCCGGATCGCCTTCCTCGGCGCCCGCCGGGAGAGCGCCCGCCGCCCGGCGCACCTGCGGCTGCGCGGCTGGCGCGAGGAGCTCACCGCCGCGGGGCTGCCCTGCGACGACTCCCTGGTCGCCGCCACCGACGGCTACGGCCGGGTGGACGGCGCCGCCGCGATGAACGCCGTCCTGGACCGCGGCGAGCGGCCCGACGCCGTGTTCGCCTACAACGACCTGGTCGCGCTCGGCGCCATGCGGGTGCTGACCGAACGCCGGCTGCGGGTGCCGCAGGACGTGTCGGTGGTCGGCTTCGACGACATCGAGGAGGGCCGCTTCTCGCCCGTCGCCCTCACCACCGTCTCGCCCGACAAGCAGGCCATCGCCCGGCTCGCCGTCCAACGGGTCGTCGCCCGGCTGGCCGGCACCCCCGGCCTGGAGCCCGAGCACATCCAGCCCGGCTACACCCTCACGGTCCGGGAGTCGACCGCCAGACGCACCTGATCCCCCACCGCAGCCGACCACCCACCGCCGCACGGCGTGCCGCCCCTCCCCGAGGACTGACGATGCCCCAGCCCGCACCCCACCGCGAACCGTTCGGCCACACCCCCGACGGACGTCCCGTGGACCTCTGGAGACTGGAGTCCGCCTCCGGCGTGAGCGCCGAGATCCTCACCCACGGCGGCGTCCTGCACCGCCTGTCGGTGCCGGACCCGGCCGGGCGCAGCCGCTCGGTCGTGCTGTCCCTGCCGGACGCGGCCGCCTACGCCGGGCCCGGTCCCTACTTCGGGGCCCTGGTGGGGCGCTTCGCCAACCGGATCGCGGGCGGCCGCTTCAGCATCGACGGGCAGAGCCACCGGGTGCCGGCCAACGACCGCGGCAACGCGCTGCACGG
>NZ_BNBO01000113.1 GCF_014655955.1 Kitasatospora indigofera | reverse complement strand
ACTCGTCCATGGCGGCCCGGAAGACGGGGTACGCGGCGTACAACTCCCGGCCCATGCCCACCCACTGCGCGCCCTGGCCGGGGAACACGAAGACGGTACGGCCCACCGGGCGGACGGTCCCGGTGACCAGACCCGGTGCCGACCGGCCCTCCGCCAGGGCCTCCAACGCCTCCGCACCGGTCAGCACCGCACGGTGATCGAAACGCGACCGCCCCGCCAGCGCCCGACCCACCGCAGCCGCGCCGACCTCCGGGTGCCCGGCCAGGAACGCCCCCAGCCGACGCGCCTGCTCCCGCAACGCGCCATCCGACTTCCCCGACAACATCCACGGCACCGCCCCGCCCGCGGACCTCGTCGAGACCCCGACCGGCTCCTCAGCAGCCGCCTCGATCACCACGTGCGCGTTGGTGCCGCTGATGCCGAACGCCGACACGGCGGCACGACGGGGACGCCCCGTCTCCGGCCAGGGCCGGGCCTCGGTGAGCAGTGACACACGGCCCGCCGACCAGTCGACGTGGGAGGTCGGCGCGTCCACGTGCAGGGTCCGCGGCAGTTGCCCGTGCCGCATCGCCATCACCATCTTGATCACACCGGCCACACCGGCCGCCGCCTGGGTGTGCCCGATGTTCGACTTCACCGACCCCAGCCACAACGGCTCCACCCGCCCCTGACCGTAGGTCGCCAGCAGTGCCTGCGCCTCGATGGGGTCGCCGAGGGTGGTCCCGGTGCCGTGGGCCTCCGCCACGTCCACGTCGGCCGGCGACAGTCCGGCGTTCGCCAACGCCTGCCGGATGACGCGTTCCTGGGACGGACCGTTCGGCGCCGCAAGTCCGTTCGAGGCGCCGTCCTGGTTCACCGCAGACCCACGGAGGACCGCCAGCACCCGGTGACCGTTGCGGCGGGCGTCCGACAACCGCTCCAGCAGCACCAAGCCGGCACCCTCACCCCACGCCGTACCGTCCGCAGCCTCGGCGAACGCCTTCACCCGCCCGTCGACGGCAAGACCCCGCTGCCGCGAGAACTCGACGAAACCCGCCGGCGTCGCCATCACCGTCACACCACCGGCCAACGCCAGCGAGCACTCCCCCGCCCGCAATGCCTGCGCCGCCAGGTGGATCGCGACCAGCGACGACGAGCACGCCGTGTCCACCGACACCGCCGGACCCTCCAGCCCCAGCAGGTACGACACCCGCCCGGACGTGGCGCTGGTGGCTGTTCCGGTGGCGAGAAAACCTTCGAGGTCCGGCGGCGGCTGGTTGCCGTAGCCGGAGGACCACAGGCCGGTGAACACGGCCGTGCGGCTGCCGCCGAGCGTGGTCGGGTCGATGCCGGCGTACTCGAAGGTCTCCCAGGCGGTTTCCAGCAGCACCCGCTGCTGCGGGTCCATCGCCAGTGCCTCGCGCGGCGAGATGCCGAAGAACCCGGCGTCGAAGCCGGCGCCGTCGGCGAGGAAGCCGCCCGACCGGCTGTAGGTCGTGCCCGGCCGGTCCGGGTCGGGGTCGTAGACGACGTCCCAGCCACGGTCCGGCGGGAATTCGGTGATCGCGTCGACACCGTCCGAGACAAGCCGCCACAGGCCGTCCGGGGACTCCACCGCGCCCGGGTAGCGGCAGCCCATGCCGATGATCGCGATCGGCTCGCGCGCGGCCTCCTCCATGTCGGCGAGGCGCTTGCTGAGCACTCCCAGGTCGGCCGTGGCGCGCTTGAGATAGGTGCGGAGCTTCTCTTCGTCGGACATCGCTACTCCTCAGCGTTTCGGGACTCGCCCGAGCGGATGACCTCGGTCCTGCGGTGCGCATCGTCCAGAAGGCTGAACAGTTCGTCGTCGCTGGCCTCGTCGACACCGGCCGCGGAGCCGGTACGTTTGGCGGTCCAGGCCGCGAGAAGTGCTTCGAGGCGGGCCGCGACGGTGTCGTGGTCGGCGTCGGCGGCTGCCGCGTCCAGAGCGGACTTGAGCCGGTCGAGTTCGGCGAGCAGGGGGTCCGGTCCGGTGCCGTGCAGCCGGGTGTGCAGGAAGGCGGCGAGGCGGACCGGTGTCGGGTGGTCGAAGACGAGCGTGGCGGGCAGGCGCAGGCCGGTGTCCGCGTCGAGCTGGTTGCGCAGTTCCACGGCGGTGAGCGAGTCGAACCCGATGTCGGTGAACGCCTGGTCGGGGTTGACCGTCTCCGGTGACGCGTGCCCCAGGACGAGGGCGACCTGGCCCCTGACGAGTTGCAGCACGTCGGCCTGCGTCCACACGCGGTCGGCGGCCTGCCTGCGCCGGGGCCGGACCAGCTCCCGCAGCAGGGCGGGCGGGTCGCCGGCGCGGCGCAGCGCCGGCAGGTCGAACCTGACGGGGACGAGGGCGGGGGTGCCCGCGGTCAGCGCGGCGTCGAACAGGGCCAGCGCGTCCGTCGTCGGCAGCGGCCGTACGCCGGCCCTGGCCAGGCGCTGCCGGTCGGTGGCGGTCAGGCCTCCGGTCATGCCGCTGGCCTGCGCCCAGTAGCCCCAGGCGAGCGACACGGCCGGCTGTCCCTTGGCGTGCCGGTGTGCGGCGAGGCCGTCGAGGTACGCGTTGGCCGCCGCGTAGTTCGCCTGGCCCGCACCGCCCAGCACGCCGGCCGCCGACGAGAACAGCACGAACGCCTCCAGGTCCGAGGTCAGTTCGTGGAGGTGCCGCGCCGCGAGGGCCTTCGACTCCCACACCGTCGCGAACTGCTGCGGGGTGAGGGATTCCACGACGGTGTCGGCCAGCCTGCCCGCGGCGTGGATCACCGAGGTGACGGGGTGTCCGGCGAGCAGCCGCGCCACCGCCTCACGGTCGGACACGTCGCAGGCCACGATGTCGGCGCCGGCGCCCAGTGCGGCCAGCTCGGCGGTCAGAGCTGCCGCGCCGGGGGCCTCCGGGCCGCTCCGGCTGACCAGCAGCAGGTGCCGCACGCCGTGCCGCACGACGAGGTGGCGGGCGACCTGGCCGCCCAGGGTGCCGGTGCCGCCGGTGACGAGCACCGTGCCCTCGGGGCTGAGCGGCGAGGGCAGCGGTTCGGTCCGCGCCCGTTCGAGGCGGGGGACGTGAACGGCGCCGAAGCGGATCGCGAGCTGGGGTTCGTCACCGGCCAGCCGGACCTCGTCGCCGTCGTCGGCGTCGACCAGCACGAACCGGCCGGGGTGCTCGGTGGCGGCCGACCGGACCAGGCCCCAGACGGCGGCGGCCTGCGGGTCGACGTCCTCGCCCGGCCGAACCGGCACGGCGTTGCGCGTGGCGACCACCATGCGCGGGGTGTCCGTGGTGAGGAAGTCCTGGATCACCCGCAGGGTCTCGACGGGCGATGTGGCGTGGTGGACCGGGATGTCCGGTGCGGTGGTCGCCGCCTCCAGGACCGGCCAGGCCACCTGGTACGGCACGTCCTGCGTGGTGGCCCCGGCCGGCCGGCGCAGGGTCAACGAGGCGATCTCGGCGAGCGGCGCGCCCGACCGGTCGGCGAGGCTGATCGCGCAGGTGTCCTGGCCGGTCACGGTCAGCCGGACCCTGGCGTGCTCGGCGCCGCGCCACCGGGAGATCCCGGCGAAGGAGAACGGCATCTTCGCCCGGTCGTCGGCGACGGTCACGATCTGGATCGCGGCGTCGAGCAGGGCGGGGTGCAGGGCGAACCGGGTGTCGCCGGGGGGTGCGGCCACCTCCGCGTAGAGGGTGTCGCCGTCGCGCCAGGCCGCTCGCAGGCCTTGGAAGGCCGTGCCGTAGGCGAATCCGGCGTCGGCCAGGTTGTCGTAGAAGGCGTCGAGGTCGACGGCTTCGGCGTGCGGCGGCCACTGCCGTGCCCAGGCCTCCTGTGGTGCGAGGGGTACGGCGCCCAGGGTTCCGGTGGCGTGCCGTACCCACTCGCCGTCCGCACGCGAGTGGATCGAGACGCTGCGCCGGCCCGCCCGGTCGGGGCCGACGGTCACGGACACCTGCACGCCGTCCGCGACCACCAGCGGTGTCTCCAGCGTCAGGTCCTCGACCGCCGGGCGGTCGACGTGTTCGCCGGCCCGGAGCGCCAGGTCCACGAACGCCGCGGCGGGCAGCAGGGGCGAGCCCGAGATGACGTGTTCGGTGAGCCACGGCTGCGCGGCGGTGGCGAGTTGTCCCGTCAGCACCACGCCGTTGTCGTCGGGGAGTTCCATGGCGTCCCGCAGCAGCGGGTGGTCGATCCCGCCGTCACCGGTCGGTGCCGGGGTGGTGGGCTGGAGCCAGTAGTGCTGGTGCTGGAACGGGTACGAGGGCACCCGCGCGCCCAACTCCCCGACCGGTGGCGTCCAGCTCAGCGCGCCGTCGGCCCACAATCGCCCCAATCCCGCGAACAACCGCTCCACGGAGTCGCCATGACGGCGCATCAGCCCGTTCGACACCAGCGACGGGTGCGGGCCCACCTCCACGAAGCCGGTGACACCCTGGTCCGCAAGCCACTCCATCGCGTCCGCGAACCGCACCGGCTCCCGCACCTGACGCACCCAGTACCCGGGCTCCCCCAGGTCCACCGGCTGCCCGACCACCGTGGAGACCACCGGGATCACCGGCTCACCGAAGGACAGGCCCTCAGCGACCTTCCCGAGCTCCTCCAGCACCGGATCCATCCGCGCCGAATGGAACGCATGACTGACCTCCAGCCGCTTCACCCGACGCCCACGGCCCCGCCACACCTCGGCGACCGCCGCAACCGCCGCCTCGTCCCCCGACACCACGACCGCGTCCGGCGCGTTGACCGCCGCCACCTCCACACCCGGCACCAACGACCCCAGCACCTCCTCCACCGACGCCTGAAGCGACAGCATCGCCCCACCACCGGCCAAGCCCTGCATCAACCGGCCCCGCGCACCCACCAGCACACACGCGTCCTCGATGCTGAGGACCCCCGCGACATGGGCCGCCGCCACCTCACCGACCGAATGCCCCACCACGAAGTCCGGCCGAACCCCCAGCCACTCCACCAGCCGGAACAACGCCACCTCCAGCGCGAACACCCCGGCCTGCGTGAACCCCGTCTGCCCGAGCACCCCCTCCCCGTCCTCGAACAGCACCTCCACCGGCAACCCCAGCAACCCGCAGACCTCGTCCAACGCCCGCGCGAACACCGGGAACACCTCGTACAGACCCCGACCCATCCCCGCCCACTGACCGCCCTGACCGGAGAACACGAACGCCGACCTGCCCGGGGCGGCAGTGCCCGTGACGATTCCGGGCCTTCCGTCGATCAGCGCGTCCAGGCCGGCCGGGTCGGTCAGTACGGCGCGGTGCGGGAACCGGGCCCGCGCGGCCAGGTCCGCGGCCACCTCGGCCGGGGTGACCTCGGGGTGCTCGGCGAGGAACCCGCGCAGCCTGCGGGCCTGGTCGCGCAGGGCCTCGTCCGACTTCGCCGACAGCAGCCACGGCACCGGCACGACGGCCGCGGAAGCGGGATCGTCGGCAAGGGGCTCGGACGGCGCCTCCTCGGCCGGGTCCGGGGCGGGCTCCTCCAGGATCACGTGCGCGTTCGTACCGCTGATGCCGAACGCCGACACGCCGGC
>NZ_BNBO01000112.1 GCF_014655955.1 Kitasatospora indigofera | reverse complement strand
GGCGCCCGCGAGAAAGGGGCAGCCGCCGTCCAGCGAGTTCGGCCGGTACGGGGCGACACCGGTGTGGACCGCGTCCTGGTGGAAACCGTCGCGGAGCATGTCGTTCACCGGGGCGTGGGTGCGGTTGACCGGGATCTGCGCGAAGTTCGGGCCGCCGAGCCGGCTGATCTGCGTGTCGAGGTAGGAGAACAGGCGCCCGGCGAGCAGCGGGTCGTCGGTGACGTCGATGCCGGGGACGAGGTGGCCGGGGTGGAAGGCGACCTGCTCGGTCTCGGCGAAGTAGTTCGTCGGGTTGGCGTTGAGGGTGAGCAGGCCGATCGGGCGGACGGGGGCGAGCTCCTCGGGGACGATCTTCGTCGGGTCGAGCAGGTCGATGCCCTGGAAGGTCTGCTCGGGGGTGTCGGGGAAGACCTGGACGCCGAGTTCCCACTGGGGGAAGTTCCCGGCCTCGATGGCGTCGGCGAGGTCGCGGCGGTGGAAGTCCGGGTCCGTACCGTTGATCAGCTGAGCCTCCTCCCAGACGAGGGAGTGCACGCCGGCTTCGGGCTTCCAGTGGAACTTCACCAGGCTGGAGGCGCCCTCGGCGTTGACCAGGCGGAAGGTGTGGATGCCGAAGCCCTCCATCATCCGCAAGGAGCGGGGGATGCCGCGGTCGGACATGTTCCAGATGGTGTGGTGGGTGGCCTCGGTGTGCAGGGAGACGAAGTCCCAGAAGGTGTCGTGGGCGCTCTGCGCCTGCGGGATCTCCCGGTCGGGGTGGGGCTTGCCGGCGTGGATGACGTCGGGGAACTTGATGGCGTCCTGGATGAAGAACACCGGGATGTTGTTGCCGACCAGGTCGAAGACGCCCTCGGTGGTGTAGAACTTCGTCGCGAAGCCGCGGGTGTCACGCACGGTGTCGGCCGAGCCGCGCGAGCCCAGCACGGTGGAGAACCGCACGAACACCGGGGTCTGGACCCCGTCCGCGAGGAACGCGGCCCGGCTCACCTCGCCGGCGGTGCCGTAGCCACGGAAGACACCGTGGGCGGCGGCCCCGCGGGCGTGGACCACCCGCTCGGGGATCCGCTCGTGGTCGAAGTGGGTGATCTTCTCCCGCAGGTGGTGGTCCTGCAGGAGCACAGGCCCTCGTGGGCCGGCCTTCAGCGAGTGGTCGCTGTCGACGACCCGTGTGCCCTGGGCGGTGGTGAGGAAGGCGCCGTTCTGCGCCCGCGCGTGCGCCGCCGCTCCCGTCTCCCGGCCTGTTGCGGTGACCTGCGCGGGGGCTTCCTGGTCGGGCTTCGGGTCGAGCGGCCCGGTGGGCTCGGTCGGCTCCGCGAGCTGCGGCGTCCGCCCACCAGGTTTCCCTGGGATCTCCGCCTCGGGGCGAGCCTCGTCGGTCACCGTCTCGACGACCGCGTCGACGATCTTCTGCACAGCACCGGGCTTGTCCATCGTCCTCAACTCTCCTACGACACCGTCGGCAGTCAGCGACGGTCACACCGGTCGGCCCGGGGGCAGGCCCCCGCAGGCGGGATCACCGGCCGCCTGCCCCCGCCGCCGGCAGCCACACCCTCGGTGGCACGCTCTCGCAGCCTCAGCCTCGGCCCGGGGATGGCATCGCGCGAGACGGTGCGCCCGTCCGGCGCACTTCCGGATCCGGCAGGCCGGCCAGGCCCACCCTCCCGGGTAGCACGCCCTGCAGCGGCCCAGGGCACGTAAACCCGGCCGGCACCGCCGGTCGGACCTCCCGCAGACGGGAGGCCCGACCGGCAGGGTGATCGCCAGACGTCGGCGCTGCTGACGTTCAGGTTCTGCTCTGCTGGACCTCGCGGGCGGCGTCCTGCCCGGTGGCCTTCAGGTCGCGGGCGGTGCGCTGTCCGGCGTCCTGAACAGCGTCCGTGGTCGTGTCGGTGGCGTCCTGCGCGGAGTCCTTCACGGCCTGGACCGCGTCGGCGGCCGGCTCGCGGAGTTCTTCGCGGACGTCCTGCACGGCCTCGACGGCGGCCTGCTTTGCAGGCTCCAGCAGCTCCGCGTGCTCCCGCAGCTTCGCACCGCCCTGTTCCTCGACCTCGCTGGTGGGCAGCAGTGCGGCTGCCAGCAGGCCCGCGCCGAAGGCCATGATGCCGGCGGCCATCGGGCTGCCCTTGGTCTGCTTGCGCAGCTGGGCCGGTGCCTGCTGGACGGCGTCGCCGATCTGGGCGGCGGTGTCCCGGGTCGTGTCGGCGAGGCGCTCGGCGGTGTCACCGACGGCGGCGGCCGCACGGTGCGTCGAGGCGCCGGCGTCCTGCGCGGTACCCATAACTCGCTCCTTCATGTCGGTCATCTTCCGGTGTGCGGCGTCGGCCTGGCGGTGGGCCACCCGGCTGGGCGTGACCCTGTCGGCCAGGCGGTCGACGTTGTGCGCGAGGTGCGCGCGCCGGGCGTCGATGTCGCCCCTCAGCTGGTCGGGTGTCGCGCCCATGTCGCGTCCTCCTTCAGGGTCTGCAGCGTCTGTTCGGGCTTGAGGTGCACGTCCCTCAGGCGTGTACGGCCCTTGCGGTAGAGGACGGCCCCCACCACGGCCCACAGGGCGGTCACGATCAGTGCGGCCCATGCCAGGTTCATCATGTTGCCCAGCGCGAAGACGAGCATGAGGCTGCCGAGGACCAGGACGAGGTGACCGGCGTAGCCGGCGCCGGCGAGCATCCCGGACGCCTTGCCCGCCTTGCTGGCCTCCTGCTTGATCTCCGCCTTCGCCAGGTCGAGCTCGTCGCGCACCAGGCGGCTGAGGTCGGTGGTGATCTCACCGATCAGATCGCCCAGCGAATCGTCCTGGCTCTGTGGGCGGGTGCCCGCGTGCCTCGGCGTGGCGGCCGTCCCGTCCGCGGGTGCGGGGCTCCCCGGCGCCGAGGCCGCTGCGGGAGTGCCGGCGAGGGCCTGCTCGGGGTACGAGATGGCCATCGCTCAGACCCCCTGCGCCGACTGCTGCCCGGCGCGGGCCGGGTCCCGCCCGTAGGCAGGGGTGAGGTGCGGGGGCTGCGACTGCCCGTAACCCTCGTACGGACCAGACCGGGAGCCCGCGACGGGGGGCGCGGGGCCGACCCGCGCGGCCGCAGGCGCCGGGGCTGCGAGCGGCACCGGCGGCGGGAACTCACTCCCACCCGGGCGCTCCTCACGACCGGTGGGGCGGTCCTCGACGGTGCGGGAGGAACTCCCGGCCGCCGCGACGCCCTTGCCCGTACGTCCGAGGGCGAACCCCGTCAGCGCCGCCCCGGCGAGGAAGAGTGCGGGCCGACGGCGCGCGAAGTCCCGCACGTCCTCCAGCAGCCCGTCCGGGCCGCGCCGGTCCAGACGGTCGGCCACCCGGTGACCGCTGTCCGCGATCTGGGCGACCGCCGCCGTTGCCGTGGAATCCGCCTTTCCCTGATCTGCCATGTCCCGCAGCTCGTGCGCCAGTTGCCGCACGTTCTCCGCAAGGCGGCCGGTCTGCGCCCGGGCCTGCTCCTGCAACTGCCCGCGGGCCTCACTCAGCAGGTCACGCGCCTGCGCGGCCGCCTCGCCGACCACCTGCGACGCCTGCTCCTGGACCGTACCCGCAACATCGGCCGCGTTGTCGGCAACGACCTGAGCTCCCTCACCGGCCTTGTCCTGCACGGTCCGTGCGGCAGAACTCACCGCCTCCGGACGCTGCTCCTGGTCCGAGCCCACCGGGCTCCAGTGCTCGTTCAAGATCTTTCCTCTTCCATCCATCGAATCGTCAGTGGGATCGCGGTCACATCACGCCTGCCCGACTTCTATGCAAATAAGCCGATTTGTCTACTTTTTCGCGTTTGCCGTACGGCCTCCGCCGGGCCGGGACAGCCCACCGGCCGCACCGAGCGGCTCCGGGGCCCCGGATGATCCGTCAGGGGTTGCGCTCAGCGGCGGGAGAAGTCGGCCGGGGCCACCCGCTACCGCCGGACCCGAAAGGGGACGGCGGATGGGGCCTGCGGTCAGTGTCCGGCGGTGGGGCCGTCGGGCTCCTGGGGGTCGACACCGGTGTGGGCCTTCGCGGTGCGCCCGCCGCTCGGGCGGCCGGACGGGCCCTGGGGTCCCGTGTCGTAGGTGTGCTTGGCGGGGCCCTGGTCCTCGCCGCGGCGGCCCGTGCTCTGCACGGTGTTGCCGGGGACGTCGTGGTCCTCCTCGGCGGCCTTCTCACGGCCAGGTCCGGGCTTGGGCGCGTAGGTCCCGGGGTGGAAGGAGCGATGGGCACTGTCGTTGGGCTCCTGGTGCTCGGCGTCGATGTCCGGCGACCAGCCGTGCTGGTTCTCGCCCTCGAAGCGGCCGGCCTGGCCCTCTTCCATGGTGGGGTGGGACTTCCTGGCGGTCATTGATCATCACCTGCTGGGGGTTGTGTCGGCCGCCGGTGGACGGTCGGCGTTCACGCGCCGGCGGCGCCCTTCGAGAGGAGTGCGCGATCCGGCACGGGGCGGGTAAGGCCCCTGGGCTGCGGAGGTGGCCGCGGGTGCGGGAGCGGTGCTGCCGCACCCGGGACGCTCCTTGGGAGTCAGTGCTTGAAGACGTCCTTCGTCTTGGCGCCCGCCTGCTTGGCGTCACCCTTCATCTGTTCGGCGCGGCCCTCCGCCTCCATGCTGCGGTTGCCGGTGGCGGCGCCGACGGTCTTCTTGGTCCTGCCCTTGAGCTCCTCGGCCTTGTGGGCCGCCTTCTTACCGATACCCATGACTGGTCTCCGTTCTCGTGACATGACGTGGTGGGGTGGGTGGTGGCTTGTGGCGTCCCGCCTAGCGGGAGGCCGGACGGTGCCCGAAGAGGTGCAGCCCGCGGGCTCCGTCGGGTTCCGGCTCGTCCTCCTGGGACGGGTCAGCGTCGCGGTTCGGGGGCATCGGGGCGACGCGGGTGCCGGCCGTCCGCTCGTGGGCGCCGCTGCCACCGCGCATCAGCTCGGCCCGCTCCTGGGCGATCGCGTCGCGCTGGTCGGACATGTCGTCGCGCTGCGAGGCGAGATCGTCGCGTTCGCCGGCGAGGCCGTCGCGCTCCCGGGCGGCCAGGGTCGCGTCCGCGCGGGCGGTGTCGCGCTGCTCGACCAGGTCGTCGCGGCGCTGGGCGACGGCCGCCGTCTCACGGCGCGAATCAGCCAGTCCGTGGCGCGCGGCGCTGCCCAGGCGTGAGGAACGCCGCGCCCCGGTCAGCAGAAGACCGAGCCCCAGCATGGCCACCGCCCCGACGATCACGCCGAAGAGGAACAGCGTGCCGGTGGATCCGGTCACCTGGTGCCCGAACACCGAGAACGAGTTCGTCAGTTCGTGTGCGCCGCCGGCATTGGTGAAGATTCCGGCGACCGCGACAACCGCCGCCACCGCCAGGATGAGAAGGCCGAGAAGAACGAGGATCATGACGTGCTCCAAAAGGCTCTACGTCGTATGCCTACAGCTAACTCCTGGAGTAGGATAATTACTACACCGTAGGTCTACGAACTTTATGTTCGCCCTCGGTAACCCCGAGCAACAGGAAGGACCGCCATGGTTCAGCCCCCGGCCGACCAGGCCGTCCAGGGCCCCGCGCACGCCGACGGGAAACTGAGCCGCGCACGGATGCTCGCCTGCGCCCTGGAGATCATCGACCGCGAGGGCG
>NZ_BNBO01000111.1 GCF_014655955.1 Kitasatospora indigofera | reverse complement strand
TCCGCCGGGGAACCGGCTCGTGCGTGCACCATCGCGATCTCCTTCACCGATCGTCAGAAATCCTGCCCGCAGGCTAGGCCCTGGCCCGCACCCGCGCACCACCGCCGGGCGGCACTCCCGCGCCTACCCGGGCGGGCCGCCTCCCACGCCTGCCCGGACACCCGGCAGACTGTCCGGATGGCCGCGCCCGAGCAGGACCCACCAGCCCTGACCCCGCCCGTTCCCAGGCTGCTGCCGCCCACCGTCCGCTGCCGCCGCTGCGGCCGGCCCCTGCACGACCCGGAGGCCCGGATGCTGCGGCTGGGCCGGGAGTGTCGCGGCCCGGCCGACCCGGTCCAGGTGGTCGCGGGCGAGCAGGATGCGCTGCCGGGCCTCTAGGGCCTGCCCCGGCAAGATCCGCCGGACAGGCCTCCGGCCGGCCGGAGGGCAAATTCCGGGCCTCCGGTGGTGTCGGAGGGGTCGCCCCCGGGCCGATCACCGTGCACCCTTGAGGGGAACCCGGCCGGGCGCGGAACGCCCATCCCGGGCACGTGCCGACTGGGTGGTTTCCTGAGCATGCGCGGATTCGAGTGGGACACGCCTGACGACGCCCGCCGCGAACGGCCGGGCGGCGATCCGGCGCGTCTGGACGGCCACCGGCTCGTCCCGCTCGCCACCGCGCTGCTGCAGGGCGACGGCCTGATCCTGCACTGGAGCGAGGACGCCGAGGCCCTGCTCGGCTACAGCACCGAGGAGGCCGTCGGCAGCTACGCCGCCCGGCTGCTGGTCGGCGAGGACGAATGGCCCAAGGTGGCGGAGCTGTTCGGCCGGATCATGGAGAGCCGCGGCTGGTCCGGGGTGTTCCCGCTGCGCCACCGCGACGGCCACGTGGTCGAGCTGGAGTTCCGCACCTACCCGATCGTCGGGCCGGGCGGCGCGCTGCTGCTCCTCGCCACCGCCTCCGACGTCAGCTCGCTGCGCCAGGTGGAGTCCGACCTGGCGATCCTGAACGGCTTCTTCAGCCAGTCCCCGATCGGGATGGCCGTCTACGATCCGGACCTGCGCTTCGTGCGGCTGAACGAGGCCCTGGCCCGGATCAACGGGATGCCCGTAGACGATCACCTCGGCCGCCGGATCAGCAGCATCCTGCCCGGGATAAACAGCGCCGAGATCGAGCAGGTGATGCGCCGGGTGCTGACCACCGGCCGTCCGGTGGTGGACGCCCGCTCGCACGGCCGCACACCGGGCGACCCGCGCCGGGACCGTGCCTGGTCGGCCTCGTACTTCCGGCTGGAGGACTCCACCGGGCGGGTGCTGGGCGTCAGCTCGTCCATCATCGACGTCACCGAACGCTTCCAGGCCGAGGCCCGGGCCGCCCGGGCCCAGGAGCGGCTGGCGATGATCGCCGAGGCCACCGCCCGGATCGGCACCACCCTCGACCTCCAGCGCACCGCCGAGGAGCTGGTGGAGGCGGTCGTCCCGCGGTTCGCGGACTTCGCCACCGTCGACCTGCTGGAGCCCGTGCTGCTGGGCGAGGAGCCCGTCCACCTGGCGCCGGACCGCACCGTCCGGCTGAACGCCGTGGCCGTCGGCGAGGCCTACGAGTCCGGGATGGCGCACGCCGTCGACACCGTCGGGGAGACCTCCGAGTACGACGCCCAGCGGGTCTACACCCAGTGCCTGCGCAGCGGCCGGCCCCTGCTGCGGTCCCACGTGGACGAGGCGGTGCTGGCCAGCCTGGTTGCCTCGCCCGACCGGGTGGGGCCCGGCATGGAGGCCGGCATCCACTCGTACCTGATGGTGCCGCTGCTGGCCCGGGGCATGGTGCTCGGCGGCTCGGAGTTCATCCGGATGCGCAACCCCGAGCCGTTCACCCCGGCCGACGTGGCGCTCGCCGAGGAGCTGGTCGCCCGGGCCGCCATCGCGATCGACAACGCCCGGCTCTACCGGCGGGAGCGGGAGACCGCGCTGACCCTGCAGCGCAGCCTGCTGCCGCAGGAGATCCACCGCACCCTCGGCCTGGAGATCGCCTACCGCTACCTGCCGAGCAGCGTGGTCAGCGAGGTCGGCGGCGACTGGTTCGACGTGGTGCCGCTGTCCTGCGGGCGGGTCGCGCTGGTGGTCGGCGACGTGATGGGCCACGGTATCCGG
Organism: Kitasatospora indigofera; assembly: GCF_014655955.1. GTDB lineage: Bacteria > Actinomycetota > Actinomycetes > Streptomycetales > Streptomycetaceae > Kitasatospora > Kitasatospora indigofera. The sequence goes on along the minus strand of NZ_BNBO01000111.1, from coordinate 3,615 downwards.
GCCGCCGCCACGATGGGCCAGCTGCGCACGGTGGCCCGGACCCTGGCGACCCTCGACATGCCGCCCGAACAGGTCCTCACCCGCTTGGACGAAACCGCCACCGGAATCGGCGACGGTCAGTTCGCCACCTGCATCTGCGCCGTCTTCGACCCGGTGGACCGGACGGTGAAGGTGGCCTCGGCCGGCCACCTGCCGCCGGTCTGGGTGGCGCCGGACGGCAGCGCGCGCCGGATCGACCTGCCGCCCGGGGTGCCGCTCGGCGTCGGCGGGGTGGCCTTCGAGAGCACCGAGTTCACGGTCGCCGAGGGCGGCGTGGTCGCGCTGTACACCGACGGCCTGGTCGAGCGGCGCGGGGAGGACCTCGACGTCGGCATCGACCGGCTGGCCCGCACCCTGGCCCAGCAGGGCCGGACCCTGGAGGAGAGCTGCGACGCGGTGCTGGCCGCGCTGGTGACCGACGGCACCGAGGACGACATCGCGATGATCATGGGCCGGGTGCTGCCCGTCCCCGCCGACCGGATCGCCACCCTGCAGCTGAACGGCAACGGCCGGCTGCCCGGCCACGCCCGCCGGTTCACCCGCGACACCCTCCGCCGCTGGGGTCTGTCGGTGGTGTCCGACTACGCCGAGCTGCTGGTCAGCGAGCTGGTCACGAACGCCCTGTTGCACGCGGACGCCCCCCGCCGGCTCCGGCTGTTCCGGGACCGGGTGCTGACCGTCGAGGTCGCCGACGCCGGCGGCCAGGCCCCGCGGCTGCGGGAGTTCGGCGAGCAGGACGAGGGCGGGCGCGGGATGTACCTGGTGGGCGAGCTGGCCCACCGCTGGGGGAGCCGGCTGACCAAGGACGGCAAGGTGGTGTGGGCGGAGCTGGAGCTGCCGCTGGGCAGCGGGGGCTGACCGGCCCCGGTCCCCGGCCCGGACGACCCGGACGACCCGGACGACCAGGTCGTCCGGGCCGCGGGCGGGCGGGCCCGGATCGCGGGGGTCAGGCCGCCGGGCGGACCTCGGCGGGGGCCGGGGCGCTGTCCTCGCCCACCGCGGCCGCCTGGTGCTCCGGGTGCTGCCCGCCCTTGCCGCGGCGGCTCGCGGCGGTGCCGCGCAGCAGGACCCAGATCAGCCCGGCGGAGGCCAGCAGCAGCCCGCCCCCGAGCAGCGCGGCCAGGTTCAGGCCCTGCACGAACGCGCCGTTCGCACCGGCCAGCAGCGGCCCGCCCAGCTGCGCGGGCAGGTGTCCGGCGGCCTCCACCGCGCCGCCGAGCGACTCGCCGGCCTGCGCGGCCGCGGCCGCGTCCGTGCCGGCCGGGACGACCAGGGCCCCGGCGTAGACGGCGCCGACCACCGAGCCGACCAGCGCGATGCCGAGCGCGGTGCCCAGCTCGTACGCCGTCTCGGAGACCGCGGAGGCGGCGCCGGACTTCTCGGCGGGTGCGGCGCCGAGCGCCATGTCGGCGGAGAGGGCGTAGACCACGCCCTCGGCGGTGCCGACGATCAGGAAGGCGACGGCGATCAGGAGGTACGCGCTGTCCTCCCGCACCAGGCCGAGCATCCCCAGGCCGGTGCCCATCGCGAGCAGCCCGCCGGTCAGGGCGGCCCGGACCCCGGCGCGCCGGGCCAGCCGCGCGGTCAGCAGCCCGCCCGCCACCGCGCCGGCGAAGGCCGGCAGCTCGGCCAGGCCGGCCCGCAACGGCTCGTACCCGCGGACCAGCTGGAGGTACTGCGACATCACGAACACCACACCGGAGAGCCCGACCAGCGCGGTCAGCGAGGCCAGCACGGCGGCGGTGAAGCGCCGGTCGGCGAAGAGCCGGACGTCCAGCAGCGGCGTCGCCAGCCGCAGCTGGCGGCGGACGAAGACGGTCAGCGCGGCCGCCCCGAGGACGGCGGTCAGGGGCACGTCCCAGCGGAGCAGGCCGTGGGCGGCCGCCTCCTTGACGGCGTAGACGACGCCGATCACACCGGCCATCGAGAGCAGCACGCTGGTGACGTCCCAGCGGCCCGGGGCCGGGTCCTTGGACTCCGGCAGCAGCCAGCCGCCCAGGACCAGCAGGACGACCACGACCGGGATGTTGAGCAGGAAGACCGAGCCCCACCAGAAGTGCTCCAGCAGCACCCCGCCGACCACCGGGCCGAGCGCGGCGCCGGCGGCGGCGCCCGCGCCCCAGATGCCGATCGCGGTGGCCCGCTCGCGGGCGTCGGGGAAGAGCGCGCGGATCAGCGAGAGGGTGGCCGGCATGATGGTCGCGCCCGCCACGCCGAGCAGGGCGCGGGCCAGGATCAGCCAGCCCGGGCCGGGCGCGTAGGCGGCCAGCAGCGAGGCCACGCCGAACGCGGCGGAGCCGGTCAGCAGCAGCCTCTTGCGCCCGATCCGGTCGCTGAGCGCGCCCATGCTGACCAGCAGGCCGGCCAGCACGAAGGAGTAGACGTCGCCTATCCAGAGCAGCTGGGTGCCGCTGGGCCGCAGCGTCTCGCTGATCGAGGGGATGGCCAGCGACAGCACGGTGGCGTCGACCGCGACCAGGGTGACGGCCACGACGAGGACGGCCAGGCCGACCCAGCGCTGCCTGGGGTTCGAGGGAAGGGTGGTGGGGAGCATGGTGGTGCTCATGGTGTTTCAGTTCTCCTGAGTGCGCCGCCGAGGAAGAGTTCGGCGAGCGAGAATGCGCTGTCGCGGGGGGCCAGGCGTCCGTCCTGGACGGCCCAGCCGACACCGGCGACGAGATCGAAGAAGGCTTCGCTGAGCCAGCCGGCCGAGAGCTCGATCCGGAACACGCCCTCCTGCTGCCCGCGCAGGAACAGCGCGCGGACCCGGGCGTCCTGGATCTCCCAGAGCTCGTTGATCTCGGGGTCGTCGTAGAGCTGGCTCTCCCCGGCGATGAAGGCGCAGAGCGCCGCGTCCGGGACGACCGCGTCGACCAGCCGGCGCAGCGCCGACTGGGCGTCGCCCTCCTCGACGGCCGCGGTGTCCAGCGCTCCGGCGACCTTGCGCAGGCTGTGCGCGCCCACCTCGCGGATCAGTGCCTCCCGGCCCGGGAAGATCCGGTGCAGGGTGGCGCGGCTGATGCCGGCCGCGCGGGCGATCTCGTCCAGGTGTGCGGTCGGGCGGCGGGAGAGCACGCCGACGGCGGCTTCGAGCACGGAGTCACGGTCGGTGGCCATGGGGCAAGTGTAGATCAGATGAGACACCGGTGTCTCATTCTATTGCCGAGTGCCTCACCTGAGTGCTCGGCGTGGAGCGCGAGCGTGCCCCGGATCGGCCCGGCCCGGGGCGACGGTGGGGGACGGGGGAGGGGGAGCGCGGGTGGGCGCGGGTGGGCGCGGGCGCGGGCGCGGGCGGTGGCGTGGCTGGTCCGGTCCGCCGGCCATAGGGAACTCTTAAGGCGGGGTTGGCCCGGGCTTAGGGCGGCGGGCGGCCCGCGGGGCCTGCGGAGCAGCGGTTGTCCGCAGCGCCGGGCCGCCGGCACGGCACGATCAGCCGGGACGGCGAAAGCCGCCGGGACGGCAAAAACCGGGGACGGCTCCCGCTCTGCCGCCCCCGGTGGGGTGTCCTGCCTCGTGCACCGCTCAGCTTGTCGTTTTACCTCCGGTGATCACCTTCTGGCGTGTTCGGGTTCTCGC
>NZ_BNBO01000110.1 GCF_014655955.1 Kitasatospora indigofera | reverse complement strand
CCCTGCCCGGTGAACAGGAACGCCAGCGAACCCGCCCCCACCGCCGAACCGGTGAGTCCGCCGCCGGCCGCCACCGCGTCGAGCCCGGCGAGGTAGCCGGCCCGGTCCTCGGCGACCACGACCGCCCGCTCGTCCAGCCGGGCCCGTGCGGTGGCCAGGGTGAACCCGACGTCCGCCAGGCCCAGTTCCTCGTCGGCGCGGACCCGCTCGGCCAGCCGGGACGCCTGCTCGCGCAGCGCCTCCGGCGTCCGGGCGGAGAGCACCCAGGGGCGCGGCAGTACGGCGGCCGGAGCCGGCGCGGGCGCCTGCTCCTCCTCGTCCGCCGGGGCCTCGTCCACCGGCGCCTGCTCGATCACCACGTGCGCGTTGGTGCCGCTGGCGCCGAAGGCGGAGACACCCACCCGGCGCGTCCCCTCCACCGGCCACGGCCGGGCCTCGGTCAGCAGCCGGACCGCGCCCGCCGACCAGTTGACGTACGGGGTGGGCTCCTCGGCGTGCAGCGTCTGCGGCAGGACACCGTTGCGGATCGCCTGGACCGACTTGATCACGCCCGCCACCCCGGCGGCCGCCTGGGTGTGGCCGATGTTGGACTTCAACGAACCCAGCCAGAGCGGCTGATCGGCCGGCCGGTCCTGCCCGTAGGTGGCCAGCAGCGCCTGCGCCTCGATCGGGTCGCCGAGCGAGGTGCCGGTGCCGTGCGCCTCCACCGCGTGGACGTCCGCCGCCGTCAGCCGGGCGTTCTCCAGGGCCTGCCGGATCACCCGCTGCTGGGCCGGGCCGCTGGGCGCGGTCAGGCCGTTGGACGCACCGTCCTGGTTGACCGCCGAGCCGCGCAGCACCGCCAGCACCTCGTGGCCGTTGCGCCGGGCGTCCGACAGCCGCTCCACCAGCAGCAGGCCGACGCCCTCCGCCCAGCCGGTGCCGTCCGCGCCGGCGCCGAAGGCCTTGCAGCGGCCGTCCGCCGAGAGGCCGCGCTGGCGGGAGAACTCCACGAACCCCTGCGGGCTGGCCATGATGCTCACGCCGCCCGCGAGGGCGAGGTCCGACTCCCCCGAGCGGAGCGACTGCGCGGCCAGGTGCAGGGCCACCAGCGAGGAGGAGCAGGCCGTGTCCACGGTCACCGCCGGGCCCTCGAAGCCGAAGGAGTACGAGATCCGGCCCGAGGCCACGCTGTCCAGCCCGCCGATGCCGAGGTACCCCTCCAACTCGCCCGGGGCGTCGTGCATCCGGGGCGTGTAGTCGCCGCCGGCGATGCCCGCGAAGACCGCCGTCCGGCTGCCCTTGAGCCCGGTCGGGTCGATGCCGGCCCGCTCGAAGGCCTCCCAGGCGGTCTCCAGCAGCAGCCGGTGCTGCGGGTCCGTGGCGAGCGCCTCGCGCGGCGAGATGCCGAAGAACTCGGCGTCGAAGTCGGCGACGGTGTCGAGGAATCCGCCGTGCCGGGTGTACGAGGTGCCGGTGTGGTCCGGGTCCGGGTCGTAGAGGCCCGCGAGGTCCCAGCCGCGGTCGTCGGGGAACTCCGAGACGGTGTCCACGCCGCCCGCGACCACCTGCCAGAGGTCCTCCGGCGAGGCGATCCCGCCCGGGAGGCGGCAGGCCATGCCGATGATGGCGATCGGCTCCCGACGGCCGGACTCGACCTCCTGGAGGCGCTTCTGGGCCTGCCGGGCGTCGGCGAGTGCCCGCTTCAGGTACTCGCGGAGCTTCTGGTCGTTGGACATTACTGCCTCTCACATCTCACGTCGGGCACAGCGCGCTTCGGGTGCTGCTCACGTCGGGTGCTGCTCCATCGGTACTGCTCACATCGGTACTGCTCGCATCGGGTGCTGCTGACATCGGTACTGCTCAGGTCAGGTGCGGCCCCCGGGGTGCGGCCCCGGGCCGGGCCGGGCGCGACCCGCGTCGCGCCCGGCCCGCTCCGCGCGGGTCAGAGGGACTCGGCGCCCCGGTCCATCAGCTCGAACAACTCCTCGTCGGTCGCCGTCTCAAGGTCCAGCTCGTCCTCCACCGAGAGCAGCGCGTCGCCGGTGTCCCAGCGGTCCACCAGGGCCCGCAGGCGGGCCAGCACGGAGTCCCGGTCCTCGTCCTCGCCGGCCGGCACGGCCAGCGCGTCCTCCAGCGCGGACAGCGAGGCCAGCACCGTCAGCGGCTCCGGCTCCCCGCCCGGCGCGGGCAGTTCGGCCACCACGTAGGCGGCCACCGCCGCCGGGGTCGGGTGGTCGAAGACCAGCGTGGCCGGGAGCTCCAGGCCGGTCGCGGCCCCGATCCGGTTCCGCAGCTCGACGGCGGTCAGCGAGCTGAGGCCGAGGTCGCGGAAGGCCTTGTCCGCCGCGACCCCCGCGGTGCCGGTGTGCCCGAGCACCAGGGCCGCCTCGGTACGCACCAGCTCCAGCAGCACCTCCTCCCGCTCGGCGGCGGCCAGCCCGGCCAGCCGGCCCAGCCAGGCCGCCTCGGCCGGGGCGGCCTGCGCGGCGGCCAGGCCCAGCGCGGTGCCGACCGTGCTGTTGGTGACGGTCGCGTCCAGCCAGTAGCGCTGCCGCTGGAAGGCGTAGGTCGGCAGCTCCACCCGGCGGGCGCCGGTCCCGGCGAAGACCGCCGGCCAGTCCACCGGCACGCCGCGGACGTACAGTTCGGCCGCCGAGGCGAGGAAGCGGTCGAGTCCGCCCTGGTCGCGGCGGAGCGAGCCGACCGCCACCGTGCCGCGCGCCGCACCGGCCGACTCCAGGGTCTCCTGCAGCGGGACGGTGAGCACGGGGTGCGGGCTGACCTCGACGAAGGTGCTGTGCCCCTGCGCGGCCAGCGCCCGGGTCGCCTCCTCGAAGCGGACCGTCTCGCGCAGGTTCGTCACCCAGTAGCGGGCGTCCAGCCCCGAGGTGTCGAACCAGTCGCCGGTCACCGTGGACAGCAGCGGCACCGTGCCGGTGCGCGGCCGGACGGGGGCGAGCAGGTCGAGCAGTTCCGCCCGCAGGTCGTCGACCTGGGCCGAGTGCGAGGCGTAGTCCACCTGGATCAACCGGGCCCGGACGGCCTCGTCCTGGTACTCGGCGACCAGCTCGGCCAGCGCCTCCGGCTCCCCGGAGACCACCACCGAGGACGGTCCGTTCACCACCGCGACGGACAGCCGTCCGCCCCAGCGGTCGATCCGGGCGGCCACCTCGGCCGCCGGCAGGGCCACCGAGGCCATCCCGCCACGGCCGGACAGGGCGAGGATCGCCCGGCTGCGCAGCGCCACCACCCGGGCGCCGTCCTCCAGCGTCAGGCCGCCCGCCACCACCGCGGCGGCGATCTCGCCCTGGCTGTGGCCGACCACCGCGTCGGGGCGCACCCCGTAGGACTGCCACAGTCCGGCGAGCGAGACCATCACGGCCCAGAGCACCGGCTGCACCACGTCCACCCGGTCCAGGCCGGGGGCGCCGTCGGCGCCGCGCAGCACGTCCAGCAGCGACCAGTCGGTGTGCGGGGCGAGCGCCTCGGCGCAGGCCTCGATCCGGTCGGCGAACACCGGGGCGGAGTCCAGCAGTCCGACCGCCATCGCGGCCCACTGCGAGCCCTGCCCGGGGAAGACGAACACGGTCTTCCCGGTGAGGTCCGCGGTGCCGCGCACCAGGCCGGCGGCGGACTCGCCACGGGCCAGGGCCGGCAGGCCGGCCGGGTCGCCGATGACGACGGCCCGCTCCTCCAGCGCGGCCCGGGTGGTCACCAGCGAGTAGGCGGTGTCCACCGGCCCGGCGCCGCCGTCCAGGTGGCCGGCGAGCCGGCCGGCCTGCTCCTGGAGCGCCTGCGGCGTGCGGCCGGAGAGCACCCACGGGAGCACGGCCGGGGCGGTCGTCGGCGTCTCCTCGACGGGGGCGTCGGGGGCCTGCTCGATGATGACGTGCGCGTTGGTGCCGCTGACGCCGAAGGAGGACACCGCGGCCCGGCGCGGGGCGCCGGTCTCCGGCCAGTCCCGCGCCTCGGTGAGCAGCTCGACCTCGCCGGAGGCCCAGTCCACGTACGGGGAGGGCTCGTCCACGTGCAGTGTCTTCGGCAGCACGCCGTGGCGGATCGCCTGCACCATCTTGATCACGCCGGCGGCGCCGGCCGCGGCCTGGGTGTGGCCGATGTTGGACTTCAACGAACCCAGCCAGAGCGGCCGTTCGCCCGACCGCTGCTGCCCGTAGGTGGCCAGCAGGGCCTGCGCCTCGATCGGGTCGCCGAGGGTGGTGCCGGTGCCGTGGCCCTCCACCGCGTCCACCTGCTCCGGGGCGAGCCCGGCGTTGACCAGCGCCTGGCGGATCACCCGCTGCTGGGCCGGGCCGCTGGGCGCGGTCAGGCCGTTGGACGCGCCGTCCTGGTTGACCGCCGTCCCCCGGACCACGGCCAGCACCCGGTGCCCGAGCCGGCGGGCGTCCGACAGTCGCTCGACCAGCAGCAGGCCGACGCCCTCCGCCCAGCCGGTGCCGTCCGCCGCCCCCGCGTACGCCTTGCAGCGCCCGTCGGTGGAGAGCGCCTTCTGCCGGCTGAACTCCACGAAGGTGGTCGGGGTGGACATCACCGCCACGCCACCGGCGAGCGCGAGGTCGCACTCGCCGCTGCGCAGCGACTGCGCGGCCAGGTGCAGGGCCACCAGCGAGGAGGAGCAGGCCGTGTCGACGGTGACCGCCGGACCCTCGAAGCCGAAGGAGTAGGAGATCCGGCCCGAGGCGACGCTGCCGGCGGTGCCGTTGCCGAGCCAGCCCTCCAGTTCGGCCGGGATCTCCCGCACCCGCGGGGCGTAGTCGTGGTACATCACGCCGGCGAACACGCCCGTCCGGCTGCCGCGCAGGGCGTTCGGGTCCAGTCCGGCGCTCTCCAGCGCCTCCCAGCCGGTCTCCAGCAGCAGCCGCTGCTGCGGGTCCGTGGCGAGCGCCTCGCGCGGCGAGATCCCGAAGAACTCGGCGTCGAAGTCGGCGGCCCGCTCCAGGAATCCGCCGTGCCGGGTGTACGAGGTGCCGGGCTTGGACGGGTCCTCCGAGTAGAGCGACTCCAGGTCCCAGCCGCGGTCGTCGGGGAACTCCGTGACGGCGTCCCGGCCTTCGCTGACCAGCTGCCACAGCTCGTCCGGCGAGGTCACCCCGCCGGGCAGCCGGCAGGCCATCCCGACGATGGCGATCAGGTCGTCCTCGGGGCGCCCGGCCGCCGGGGCGGCGGGAGCGGCGACCGGGGCCGGCGTGCTGCCGAGCAGTTCCTCGCGCAGGTGCTCGGCGAGCGCCTGCGGGGTCGGGTGGTCGAACACCAGGGTCGCGGAGAGCCGCAGCCCGGTGGCCGAGTTGAGCCGGTTGCGGAGTTCGACGGCGGTCAGCGAGTCCACCCCGAGCGCGGTGAAGGCCTTGCGGGCGCCGATCGTCCCGGTGTCGGTGCCGAGCACGGTGGCCACCTCGGCCCGGACCAGCTCCAGCAGGGCGGTGTCCCGCTCGGCGTCGTCCGGCAGGGCGGTCAGGCGCTGGGTGAGCGAGGAGGTCGTCCCCGCGCCCACGCCGGCCCGGGCCGCCCGCCGGGCGGGCCGGACCAGGCCCCGCAGCAGCGGCGCGACCGGCTCGCCGGCGGCGGCCAGGGCCGCCAGGTCGAGCGGCGAGGGCACCAGGACGGGGGCCTGGGCCCGCTGCCCGGCCGCGTCGAACAGTGCGGCGCCCTCCGCCGAGGTCAGCGGGCGGATGCCCAGCCGGGCCAGCCGAGCCAGGTCGGTGCGGCTGAGCCGGCCGGTGATCCCGCTGGCCTGCTCCCACTGGCCCCAGGCCAGGGACTGGGCCGGCAGGCCCTCGGCGTGCCGACGGAC
>NZ_BNBO01000109.1 GCF_014655955.1 Kitasatospora indigofera | reverse complement strand
GGTACCCGCACCAGTTCTCCGGCGGCCAGCGCCAGCGCATCGGCATCGCCCGCGGCCTGGCGCTCAAGCCCGAGGTGATCATCTGCGACGAGCCCGTCTCGGCCCTGGACGTCTCCGTCCAGGCCCAGGTGATCAACCTGCTGGAGCAGCTCCAGACCGAGTTCAACCTGTCGTACATGTTCATCGCGCACGACCTCTCCATCGTCCGGCACATCTCCGACCGCGTCGGCGTGATGTACCTCGGCAAGATGGTCGAGATCGGCACGGACGAGCAGATCTACGACCACGCCACGCACCCGTACACCCAGGCGCTGCTGTCCGCGGTGCCGGTGCCGGACCCGACGGCGCGGGAGGCCCGGGACCGGATCGTCCTCACCGGCGACATCCCCTCGCCGGCCAACCCGCCGTCGGGCTGCCGCTTCCGCACCCGCTGCTGGAAGGCCGAGGAGCGCTGCGCGACCGAGGTCCCGCTGCTGGCCGCGCCGGAGTTGCTGAAGGGCCCGGCGGCGCACGACTCCGCCTGCCACTTCGCCGAGGTCGTGGCGCCCGTCGCCGCCTGACCTGGCTCTTTCCCCGAAGGACCCGCAGCCTCGTGCTGCGGGTCCTTCGGTCTTTCCGGGCCGGTTGGGCCGTCCGGCTCCCCGGGCCGCCACCTCACGGTGGCGTGGCGCACCCATCCGGCGGTATCCGGGTCGCGCCGCCGAAACGGCGCGCTTCTCATGGGGTGTGATGCGACAGACACCCTGAGGAGGGACCTCCATGCCCGAAGCCACCCGCGTTCGATGGGTCCTCGCCGCTGCGACTTCGGTGGCCCTGGTGGCCAGCGGGTGTGGCAGCAGCGGGGGAGGCGGCAGCAGCTCGTCGGATGCCAGCAAGACCTTCAGCTACCAGAGCAGCGAGCCGCAGAACCCGCTCCAGCCCGCGAACGCGAACGAGGCGGGTGGAGGTCGCATCATCCAGAACCTCTTCAAGGGCCTCGTCGACTACAACCCGACCGACGCGACGCTGCGGATGCAGGTGGCGGACTCGATCGACACCAGTGACGCGCAGACCTTCAACGTGACGCTGAAGTCCGGCTGGACCTTCCACGACGGCACGCCGGTGAAGTCGAGCAACTTCGTGAACGCCTGGAACTGGGCCGCGACGGTCACCAACAACCAGATCAACAGCTCGTGGTTCTCCGACATCCAGGGCTACAAGGACGTCCACCCCGAGAGCGGTGCGCCGACCGCCACGACGATGTCCGGGCTGACCGTCACCGACGACACCCACTTCACCATCAAGCTGACCACCAAGGTGTCGTACTTCGAGTACAAGCTCGGCTACATCGCCTTCTCGCCGCTGCCCGACAGCTTCTACAACGACCCGGCCGGCTTCGGCCAGAACCCGGTCGGCAACGGGCCCTACCAGTTCGTCAGCTGGGCCCACAACTCCCAGGTTGTGACGAAGAGTTACCCGAACTACCAGGGTGTGGACAAGCCGAAGAACGGTGGCGTCGTCTTCAAGATGTACACCACCGCCGAGGCGGCGTACGCGGACCTGCAGTCCAACAACCTGGACGTGATGGACCAGGTGCCGCCGTCCGCGCTGGCGACCTACAAGAACGACCTCGGAGACCGGGCGATCGACTCCCCGCAGGGCGCCATCCAGAACATCGGCTTCCCGCTCTACCAGCCCGACTGGGCGGGGCCGGAGAAGGCCAAGGTCCGCCAGGGCCTGTCGATGGCGATCGACCGGGCCACCATCACCAAGACGGTGCTGCAGGGCTCGCGCGCCCCCGCCTCCGCCTGGGTCGCCGAGGGTGTCGAGGGCTACAAGCAGGGCAACTGCGGGGACTTCTGCAACTTCGACCCGGCCAAGGCGAAGCAGCTGATCCAGGAGGGCGGCGGCGTCCCCGGGAACAAGCTGACGATCACGTACAACGCGGACGGCGGCCACAAGGAGTGGGTCGACGCGGTCTGCAACTCGATCCGCCAGAACACCGGGGTGGACTGCGTCGGCGACCCGAAGGTCGACTTCAAGACCGCCCGCGCGGCGATCACCGGCCACACCGTCACCGGCGCCTTCCGCACCGGCTGGGTGCAGGACTACCCGCTGAACGCCAACTTCCTGGCCGACGTCTACCGCACCGGCGCCGCGTCCAACGACTTCGGCTACAGCAGCCCCGAGTTCGACAAGCTGGCCACCCAGGCGGACCAGGCGGACAGCATCCAGGCCTCGGCCACCGGCTACCAGCAGGCCGAGGCGGTGCTCCAGCAGGACATGCCGGCCATCCCGCTCTGGTACTACCGCACCAACTCGGGCTACTCCACGAACGTGCAGAACGTCGTGTTCGACTCCTTCGGCAACCCGGCCTGGACCCAGGTCGAGGTCAAGGGCTGATCCTCCCGCGGCGTCCCGCCCCCCGGGCCAGGCCCGGGGGAGCGGGCCCGTCGGGCAGGAGGGGCCCACCCCCGCCGGCCCCGTCCTCCCCGCACGGAGGGCGGGGCCCGGGCACTCAGTCCTCTAGGAAGGAGGCGCGATGGGCAGCTACGTACTCAGGCGAGTACTGCAGATGATCCCGGTGTTCTTCGGCTCGACTCTGCTGATCTTCCTGATGGTCTACTCCCTGCCGGGCGACCCGATCGTGGCGCTCTTCGGCGACAAGGCCGCCGACCCGGCCCAGGTGGCGGCCCTCAGGCAGAAGTACTACCTGGACCAGCCGATCTGGAAGCAGTACCTGCACTACATGGGCAACCTGTTCCAGGGCGACTTCGGGACGAGCTTCACCGGCCGCCCGGTGTCCGAGATCATGGCGGACGCCTTCCCCGTGACCATCCGGCTCGCCCTGATGGCCTTCGTCTTCGAGCTGGTCGTCGGCCTGACGCTCGGCGTGCTCTCGGGCCTGCGCCGCGGGAGCGTCGTCGACACCGTGGTGCTGGTCCTCACCCTGGTCGTCATCTCGATCCCGGTCTTCGTGCTGGCGTACATCGCGCAGACCGTCTTCGCGACCAATCTGGGCTGGGTCACCCCGACCGTCCAGGACTCCACCGACCTGTCCCAACTCATCCTGCCGGCCATCGTCCTGGGGTCGTTGTCACTGGCGTTCGTCGCCCGGCTCACCCGGACGTCCATCGGCGAGAACCTCCGGGCCGACTACATCCGCACGGCCACCGCCAAGGGCCTGCCCCGGCGCACCATCATCACCCGCCACCTGCTGCGCAACTCGCTGATCCCGGTGGTCACCTTCCTCGGGACCGACCTCGGGGCGCTGATGGGCGGTGCCATCGTCACCGAGGGCATCTTCAACGTGCAGGGCATCGGCAACGTCCTGTACCGGGCGATCAACCAGAAGGAGGGGCCCACCGTGGTCGGCATCGTGACCGTCCTGGTGATCGTCTACCTGGTGGCCAGCCTTCTCGTCGACCTGCTCTACGCGGTTCTGGACCCGAGGATCCGTTATGCCTGACATCCACGACGAGAGCGGGTTCGAGCCCCACCCGAAGCCGGGCGTCGACCATCTGGACTACGCCGGCGAGCAGGGCCGGGTGGTCGAAGAGGACACCCTGATCGAGCCGGACCCGGCCAAGCGGGAGGAGGCCCGCAGCCTCTGGGGCCACGCCTGGCGGGACCTGCGGACCCGGCCGATCTTCCTGATCTCGGTGGTGCTGATCCTGCTGCTGGTGATCATGGCCATCTTCCCCTGGGCGTTCACCGACACCAACCCGCGCGCCTCCGACCTGGTCAACGACTACCTCAGGCGACCGGACTGGACCGACTTCTTCGGCGCGGGCTGGTTCGGCTACGACGGCCAGGGCCGGAGCATCTACGCCCGGGTGATCTACGGCGCGCGCGCGTCCATCACGGTCGGCATCTGCGTCACCGCCCTGGTCACCCTCCTCGGCGGGCTGACCGGCATGCTGGCGGGCTACTTCGGCGGTGCCGTCGACGCGGTGATCTCCCGGATCACCGACATCTTCTTCGGCATCCCGCTGCTGCTCGGCGCGCTGGTCCTGCTGGGCGCCTTCTCCGCCCGCACGGTGTGGAGCGTGGTCATCGCGCTGGCGGTGCTGGGCTGGACCCAGATCGCCCGGGTGATGCGCGGCGCCGTGCTGACGGTCAAACAGGCCGACTACGTGATGGCGGGCAAGGCGCTCGGGGCCGGCACCGGCCGGTTGATGATGCGGCACATCCTGCCCAACGCCGTCGCGCCGGTGATCGTGGTCGCGACCATCGCGCTCGGCGGATACATCGCCGTCGAGGCGACCCTGAGCTTCCTCGGCATCGGCCTTCAGGAGCCCACCATCTCCTGGGGCATCGACATCTCCTCGGCGCAGAAGGTGATCCGCACCGCCCCGTACGTGATGTTCTTCCCGGCGGCCGCGCTGTCGATCACCGTGCTGGCCTTCATCATGCTGGGCGACGCGGTCCGCGACGCCCTCGACCCGAAGCTGCGCTGAGCGAGGGGACGATCGTGACCACTGCCGTCGACACCACCAAGAGCGCCCGGCAGGCTCCCTACGACGGGCCGCTGCTCGACGTCCGGGACCTGCACGTGGAGTTCGTGACCCGGGAGGGCGTCGCCCGCGCCGTCAACGGGGTCAACTACAGCGTCAGCGCCGGGGAGACGCTCGCCGTGCTGGGGGAGTCCGGTTCGGGCAAGTCGGTGACCGCGCAGGCGATCATGGGCATCCTGGACATGCCGCCGGCCCGGATCCCCAAGGGCGAGATCCGCTACCGGGGCCAGGACATGCTGGCCATGGGCAAGGAGGAGCGGCGCAAGATCCGCGGCCAGAAGATCGCGATGATCTTCCAGGACGCGCTCTCCTCGCTCAACCCGGTGCTCACCGTCGGCTTCCAGCTGGGCGAGATGTTCCGCGCCCACACCGACGCCTCCCGCAAGGAGGCGAAGGCCAAGGCCGTCGAGCTGATGGACCGGGTGCGCATCCCCGCCGCCAAGGACCGGGTGGGCGACTATCCGCACCAGTTCTCGGGCGGCATGCGCCAGCGCATCATGATCGCGATGGCACTGGCCCTGGAGCCGGACCTGATCATCGCGGACGAGCCCACCACCGCGCTGGACGTCACCGTCCAGGCCCAGGTGATGGACCTCCTCGCCGAACTGCAGGCCGAGTACCACATGGGCCTGATCCTGATCACCCACGACCTCGGCGTGGTCGCCGACGTCGCGGACAAGATCGCCGTGATGTACGCGGGCCGGATCGTCGAGACCGCCCCCGTGCACGAGCTGTACGCCAGCCCCGCGCACCCCTACACCAGGGGCCTGTTGGACTCGATCCCGCGCCTGGACCAGAAGGGCCAGGAGCTCTACGCCATCAAGGGCCTGCCGCCCAACCTGCTCCGGATCCCGCCGGGCTGCGCGTTCAACCCGCGCTGCCCCAGGGCCCAGGACATCTGCCGCGGCGAGGTGCCGGAGCTGTTCCAGGTCACCGAGGACGACGGCACCGAGCAGCCGGGCCGGGGCAGTGCCTGCTTCTTCTGGAAGGAGACCCTCCATGGCTCACGGAGCTAGCGCGCTGGGCGGCGCGGCCGCGCCGGAGGAGATCGCGTTCGACAAGCCCGTCCGGCGCGGCGAGCCGATCCTCGAAGTCCGGGACCTGGTCAAGCACTTCCCGCTCACCAAGGGCGTCGTGTTCAAGAAGCAGGTCGGCGCGGTCAAGGCGGTCGACGGGATCAGCTTCGACCTCGTCCAGGGGGAGACGCTGGGCATCGTCGGGGAGTCCGGCTGCGGCAAGTCCACGCTGGCCAAGGTGCTGATGAACCTGGAGCCGGCCAGCGCCGGTTCGGTGCGGTTCAAGGGCGAGGAGATCTCGCACCTCTCCGGCGCCGGCCTGAAGGCGGTTCGCCGGAACATCCAGATGGTCTTCCAGGACCCGTACACCTCGCTGAACCCCCGGA
>NZ_BNBO01000108.1 GCF_014655955.1 Kitasatospora indigofera | reverse complement strand
CAACGCCTTCTGGCAGAACGTCGCCCAGGGCGCCCTCCTCGTCGTCGCCGTCGTCGTCCAGCAACGCCGCAGCGGAGAGCGCGCCGTCGGCCTGCCCAGCTGAAGGTCCTCGCACCCTCACCGGCCCGGCCCCTTGCCACGGAGGGCCGGGCCGCTGGCCGTTCCCGGGGCCGGAACTGTCTGACACCGGCCGGTGCCCTGCCCGGTTCCTCGCACGCCGGTGCGCCATACGCAGGACCGTCTGCCCCATCCCAGGCCTGGAAGCTATGCTGCCAGGTCCAGGGGCGGGTGCTATCGTCGTGCTCGCCCAGGACCAGGATGGGGAGCTCGCGCATGCTCGGTAGGGTGTTCCCGGTGGGACGGGCCTCGCACGGCGGCAGTCCGCGGCTCGTCGCCGCAGTCCGGCCCAGCAAGGACAGGGGGCGGACCGCATGACCATCGGACGTGGCACGCTGAGCGACCAGATCGTGCCGGAGATCATCGCAGAGATCAAGCAACGGAAACTCCAGGCCGGTGACGAGGTCCCCGCGGAAGGCGAACTCGCCGAACGGCACGGGGTGAACCGCCTGGTGGTCCGCGAGGCCATCCGGACCCTCGTGGCCAGGGGCGTCCTGGTCTCCAGCCAGGGGAAGCGGGCCCGGGTCGCAGTGCCCTCCCCCGCCGTGCTGGAACAGATCCTGGAGTTCCGCCTCAACCAGAACTCCATGGACCTGCGCGACCTGATCGACACACGCCGGGTGATCGAAGGTGAACTCGCACGCCGCGCGGCCTCCCGGATCGCAGCCGGACACGGCTCGCCAGAAGAGGCTGAACGCGCACTGAGCGCGATGCACGACCGTACCGGCGACCGCGACGCCTTCATCGCCGCCGACCTGGCATTCCACCAAGCCGTCGCCGACCTCGCCGACTCCAACGTCCTCTCCTTCATCCTGGCGGCCATGAACGGCGTCCTGCTGGACGCCCGCCGCACCAGCTTCCTGGGCCGGGAGCAGCGCGGCAGCAGCCACCAGGAGACCATCGACGCGCACCGGGAGATCCTCGACGCGGTCGCTGCCGGCAACCCCGACGCCGCAGCCGAGGCCATGAGCCGCCACCTCACCGAGACCGGCCACGACCTGGGGCTGTGAGCAGTTCCTGACCGGAGCATTCGCCCTGCCTGGCTCCCCGCAGGTCGAGCAGCGCGTCGCGGTGGGTTTCGCGAAGCCAGGTCCGTCCGACAGGTTCTGCTCGACCAGCGGGGCGAGCGGGGCACCCTCGTATCCGAGGACGAGGCAGGCCGACCGAGCGCCCGGGCCGCTCATCGTCGTCGGCAGGTTCGTCGAACAACCCCTGGATCCGCGCCTCCGTTACGAGGCCACAAAAGGGCGCGACCCGGCCGCGGACGGACGTCGACTGGCCAGGTCTCGGCGGACCCGGGATCTCCTGCGTCGGGATCGGCGATCTCCCGCGCCCGGGCGCAGCGGCCCGTCGTCCTGACGGGAGAGCCGGGTGCGGGCCAGGCCTGGATGAGCTGGCAGGAGAGGACTGCGCCCGTCGGGCGCCCACTCACCGGCGGGGGAACGGTTCCCCGAGCCGACGAGGCTGCAGAGATCCGAGTAACTCTGTGCTGCGGTCGTGTCGCTGGAGGGCCGCAACATCGGAAATCCAAGGCGCACCAGCGGGCCGCGCTGACAGGATCACCGCATGCTCATCACACCGCGCCCCGGCGCAGACCGAAAGAACATCCGGCAGGCCCTCAGCGGCGTCCACACCTCGGCGATGAACCTGCAGCGGCCGTACGGCAGCGCTTTCCAGGGGCTGCTGAAGTATCTGGAGTGGGCCACGGAATCCGCGCGGATGCTGCGCTCCCAAGTCAGCGACCAGGACCTCGACCAGCTCGTGTTCACTGACCGCTACCGGGCGCTGCTGGGCAGCTGCGGCACGCTCGCCGGGTCGGACCAGCAGCGCCTCGTGAACGGCCTGGTCCAACTTGAGGTCGCCGAACGGATCGAGGCCTTCGAGGCGGCCGTGACCGCGCTGGATACGCGGATCGGCCGGTGGAGCCAGCGGGAGGTGTTCGTCGTGGCCGACTCCAGCTTCTACATCCAGAACGAGGTGAAGCTGGCCGACGTCGACCTGCACGAGGTGCTCGACGTGCCGCGCTGGCAGTTCGTGCGCCTGCTGTTCCCGATCGTGGTGGTGGACGAGCTGGACGACCTCAAGGACGCCAGCAAGCAACGGGCCCGCTGGCGTGCCGCCCACACGCTCGGGCTCCTCGACGGGGTCCTCAACGGCGGCATCCACGGGGTCCTGCATGAGGGGGACCACACCGTTCAGGACGGCGAGACCCGCGGCAGGGTCAACGTGGAGATCGTCCTCGATCCCCCCGGCCACGTACGCCTGGACCGCCCCGATGTCGAGATCATCGACCGGACGGTGGCCATCCAGGGCCTGGCCGGCCGCGACGTTCGGTTGCTGACGTGCGATACGAGTCAGCACACCCGGGGCCGGGCCGCCGGGCTGCAGGTGACCAAGGTGGCAACAAAGGACCCCGGCGACGAGCCGGACTGGTCGGCCCCGGACAGGTCTGGCACTGGAGTACGCGCGCAGCGGCGCGCCCGGCAAACCGAAGCCGAGACTCCGACGGCCAGTTGAGATCGTGCATCGACGGCGCGCCGGTCGGCCCTGGGCCGTCAGCCCAGCTTGCTGTGCGCGCTGTTGGGCCCGCCGGGTGCGTGCCGGTCGGGACGGGCGGGCGTCCGGGCGGGTGGCTTCCTCGGCCTGCGGGGTCCGGGCGGCCAGGCCCGCCTTCGCCGCGTCGGCGGCCGGCCCCGGGATCCACGTCCGCGCATCAGGCGCTGACATTGCGCGCCACGGGGCGACGGGGGCGACATCGCTCCGAGGCGGGCCTCAGTTGCCGGCGCCCGCCTCGGAGGCTGGTGTCAGCGGGTGCTGAGCCACCGTTCGACGACGGCGCCCACGATCAGTGCGGGGGTCCCGGCGAGCGAGAGGACGGCGGCGCGGCCGGCCTGGCGCAGCAGCGAATCCTGAGTCCGCTCGTCCTGCGGCGCCTGGCCGGCCGGCTGGGCCTGGGCAGGGTCCTCAGGGGTGCCGGCGAGTGGGCCGGGCGCCGTGGTGGTGGCGGGGCCGGGCCTGGTGGTGCGGCGGGGCTTGTGGGTGTGGTTGCCGTTCATGGTGCTGCTCCCCCTTCGGCTGGATGGCGTGTTCTCGGGTGCCGGGCCCGGCGTTGCTTCGAAGGTTCCATCCGGGGGTGCGAGGTGTCCGAAGTTGCGGGCGCAGAGGGCGTGGTGGGCTCTACGCTGCTGGTCAGCGGTGATGGATGGCCGGGGGTTGGGGTGCCCGCTGCGGGTGGGGCGGGCACGGCGAGGGGCGGGGCGATGACAGAGGCGGAACGGGTGCCGGCGGACGCGTTGGGGCCGAAGCGGCAGGCCCTTCACCGAGGACTGCTGGATCTGCAGGAGCGAGCCGTGGGCGCCCGCAGGGCCGCCGGGCTCCCCCGCGGGCAGGCGGAGCTGCAGAAGATGGTGCGCCGCACCGGTCTGGCGGGAGCGGACAGCTTCAGTGGCCAGCGGATCAGCACCTGGGTGCCAGCCGCGGCGCGCAGTACGTCGATGAGGGTGCCGCACGAGGCGGAAGTACTGCTGGCCGTGGTGGCGGTGTGGTCGGCGTGGGCGGGCGAGGACGCCCTGCTGCCCGACGGCCGGGTGGACCAGCGGTGGCTGCGGAAGCACCGCCCGTACTGGGACGGCCTGCTGGAGGACGCCCGGGCTGAGCGGGACGCCGCGCGAGGCGCGGCCGGGCGGCAGACCGCCGCGCTGGAGCAGGCGCGGGCCGAGCAGGTGTCCGCGGCGGTGGAGGCGTACCGGGAGCGGGTGCGGGGCGTCTACCGGCGGCTGAACCTGGACGTCCTCGGGCCGTCGGGCAGCGCGGGCGAGCAGGCTGTGATCGAGCTGCGGCAGGTCTTCATGCCGCAGCTCGCACGCCCCTACACCGCCCAGGTGCCGGGCGAATGGCGCCGCCTGCTGGCCGCCGGCGAACTGGACGACGCGCAGCTGCCGCCGGGAACGGAGGCGGCGGAGGTGTTCCGGCTTCGGGAGGCCCACCGGGCGCAGGTCGAGCAGGCGGCTCAGCCAGTGCTGGAGGCGCTGGCGGGTGAGGCAGGCCGGCGCCTGGTGGTGCTCGGGGATCCGGGTGCGGGCAAGTCCACGCTGCTCCAGTACCTGGCCCTGGCACTGGCCGGTGGTCTGCGGGAGATGCCGTCGGAGCTGGTGGGCCTGGCGGGGATAGTGCCGGTCGTGGTGGAGCTACGGCAGTACGCCGCGACGAGCTGGCGGGAGCGGACCTTCGAGGACTTCCTGGAACACATCCATACCCAGGAGCGGATGCGGCTGCCCCGGCAGACCCTGGTGGAGCTGCTCGACGAGGGCCGGGTGCTGGTGCTGTTCGACGGTCTCGACGAGGTCTTCGACCCCGCCGTCCGGGCCGACACCGCCCGGCGGATCACCGCCTTCACCGCCGCCTACCCCCAGGTGCGCACGGTGGTCACCTCACGCGAGTACGGCTACCGGCCTGGCGAGTTCACCGCGAACGGCTTCACCCAGGTGATCCTCCAAGACCTGGAACGCGGGCAGGTCGAGGAGTTCGTGCGCCGCTGGTACACCGCGGCCCACCCCGCCAGGCCCGCCCTCGCCGGCCAGCGCACCCAACGCCTCCTGGATTCCGTACGCCAGGTGCGCGCGGTCGCCGGACTCGCCGGCAACCCCCTGCTGCTCACCGTCCTGGCGTCCATGGGGCTGGGGAGGACCATCCCGCGTGAGCGGCGCGAGGTCTACGCCCACGCGGTGGAGGTGCTGATCGAACGGTGGGACAAGGAAGCCAAGTTCCTCACTCCCCCCTCCCCCGCCGGCGCGGAGGCGGCCGCCGCACTGGAGTGGCTGAACGTGGATCGGCGTCTGCTGCTGCTGGAGCGCATCGCCCGGCACATGCAGAACGGCGCCGGCCGACCCGCCGGCACCTTCATCCGACACGATGAGCTCACCGGCATCATCAGTACCTTCCTGACCGACCACAACATCAGTCGCCCGGCCGCCGACGTCGCAGCCGACACCCTCGTCGACCATCTGCGCACCCGCAACTTCCTCCTCGCCCACTACGGCGGCGGCATCTACGGCTTCGTCCACCGCACCTTCCTCGAACACCTCGCCGCCCGCGACCTCCTTCGCCGCCGAGCAGAAGAGGAATGGACCCGCGAGGACTTCGTTGACCTGCTGATCGAACACGCCAAGGACCCCACCTGGCACGAGGTCCTGCTCCTGACCGCCGGCAACCTCAAACAACGCGACGTCGCCGCCCTACTCGCCCGCCTCCTCCACCAACACCGCCGCAGCCCAGACTTCGGGCGGGCGCCGATGCTGATGCTGGCCATCCGCGTGCTCGCCGAGCTCAAGGACATCAGCCCCACGGCAGGCACCACCGATCCGCGCCTGTCGGTCGCCGCCCAGAGCGACGCCGTCATCGACTCCCTCACCAGCACGCTGCGCCGCCGTCACCAGTACCTGAATGTCGACGAAGCACTGCCGGCCCTGGGCACCTTCGACCGCTACTGGAACGGCCGCGGACGCTACCTGCGCTGGTACCACGCCGCCAGCGCCCTCTCCTCATGGCGATCGTCCATTCCCGGGCAAATTGCCGCGGCCTTGAGCCTCGCCGTCCACGACGCAATGTCCCTGGTGGGTATCCCCTGGGACCCACAGATACGCGGCAGCGCCCTGGACATGTTGGGGGAGCGGTGGGCCGACCACGAGGACACCCAGCCAACCGTCCTCACCGCCACCACCGACCCCGACCCGACGGTGCGTAGCACGGCCGTGCAGGTGCTGGCGGAGCGGTGGCCCAACCACGAGGACACCCAGCCAACCATCCTCACCGCCACCACCGACCCCAACTGGGCTGTGCGCGTCGTCGCACTCCACACGCTGGGGGAGCGGTGGCCCGACCACGAGGACACCCGACCCACCATCCTCACCGCCACCACCGACCCCGAACCGACGGTGCGCGACGCCGCACTGGAGGTGCTGGCGGAGCGGTGGCCCGACCACGAGGACACCCGACCCACCATCCTCACCACCGCCACCGACAGCAGCGACACCAACGGGCGCGCGCGCAGCACCGCACTTCGTGTGCTGGCGGAGCAGTGGCCCGACCACGAGAACACCCGACCCACCATCCTCACCGCCACCACCGACAGCAGCGACACCAACGGGCGTCCGCGCATCGCCGCACTTCGTGTGCTGGCGGAGCAGTGGCCCGACCACGAGAACACCCGACCCACCATCCTCACCACCGCCACCGACAGCAGCGACACCAACGGGCGCGCGCGCAGCACCGCACTTCGTGTGCTGGCGGAGCAGTGGCCCGACCACGAGAACACCCGACCCACCATCCTCACC
>NZ_BNBO01000107.1 GCF_014655955.1 Kitasatospora indigofera | reverse complement strand
CCGAGGTGGTCCGCCGGATCTGGGACGGCCCGCGCACCCCGTCGGGGCAGAAGCTGTGGGCCGGCGTCCCGGTCGGGGCCGACCTGAGCGGCCTCGCGGGAACGACGACGGGCACCGACGGCAAGCCCGTGGGCACGCCCTTCCCCGTCCCGGCCGAGTGGGTGTCCTCCTGGCTGAAGAAGCAGCCGGCGTTCGACGTCTCGACCATCACCTACGACCGGTTCACCCAGCTCTTCCAGCAGTCCCAGCGCGAGTACGACAAGGTCATCGGGACGGACGACCCCGACCTGTCCGCCTTCCGCAAGGCCGGTGGCAAGCTCCTGACGTACCACGGCACCGCCGACCAGTACATCCCGACGGACGGCACCGTGAAGTACCGTCAGCAGGTCGAGCAGCGGACGGGCGGCGCGAAGAAGACCGACGAC
This sequence comes from Kitasatospora indigofera, assembly GCF_014655955.1. Classification (GTDB taxonomy): domain Bacteria; phylum Actinomycetota; class Actinomycetes; order Streptomycetales; family Streptomycetaceae; genus Kitasatospora; species Kitasatospora indigofera. The sequence continues at coordinate 6,098 of NZ_BNBO01000107.1, read as the reverse complement.
TTCTACCGCCTCTTCCTCGCGCCGGGCACCGCCCACTGCGGGCTCAACGGCCAGAACAGCGGCCTGGCGGCCCTGACCGCCTGGGTCGAGCACGGCAAGGCACCGAAGACACTGCCGGCCACGCTGACCACCGCCACCGGCCGGAGCGTCAGCCGCAACCTGTGTCCCTACCCGTCCGTCCCGCGCTACCGGGGCGGTGACATCGCGGACGCGGCCGGCTTCCGCTGCGGCCCCGCCGACCGGCACTGACCCGACCCGCACCGGCGCCGCGGCCCGTACTCCGTCCAGGGGTACGGGCCGCGGCGCTGTCGTGGGTCGGTGGGACCACCGTGAACCGACGAGGCCTCACCGGGCGGGTACGGTGCCTGGCGGCCCTGGCGGCCCTGGCGGCCTTGGCGCAGGGCCGCCCGTCGCCCGTCGCCCGGCCCACGACAGCGAAGCGGCCGCCCGCGCCCCGGGAGGGCGCAGACGGCCGCAGATCGCCGTGGCCGGGCCGGGCGGGGGCCCCGGCTCCCTACGAGGGGAGCGGTGGCCGCGTCCGGGGCCTGGGCGCCGTCAGTCCGAGCGGACCTCGGGCGACTCGCGCAGGGCGGCGGCCCAGGCGTCCCAGTCCACGTCCCGCAGCTCGGCACCGGCGGGCACCCGCCGGTAGGTGGCCGCCAGCCACCGGACCAGCGGGGGCAGCGGGAGTTCGAACAGGGCCATCCCGTCGCGGTGGTTGAGCTGCAGCCGAGCGGTGCGCGCCCCCTCCGGGCCGACCGGCCAGATCTGCACGTCCCCCAGGCCGCCGAGCACGGACAGGCCCTGGTCCAGCAGGTCCCGGCCCATCACCCAGGGGATCCGGCCCTCCGGCGCCACGAAGGTCACCGTGACGACCAGCGCGGCGGCCGGGTCGAACCGGAACTCCGCGCGCAGCGAGCGCCGTTGTCCGCAGAAGCCCACGAGCTGGTGGATGTCCAGGGACAGCGGGCCGGGGGAGGCCGCCGGGTGCCCGCTCGCTCCGGGCTGGTCGTCGCTCATGCCGCATGGTCCTCTCGAATGACGGTGGCTGGCGACACCCACTCTCGACGCCCACGCCGCGGCACACATCCGTAAGTTGACGGTCAGCCCCACACGTACCTCCACCACCGGTGACGCACGTCGGTGTCCGGTCCGCTGTCCGGTCCGGTGTCCGTCGCCGGGCCGTCCCGGACCGCCGCCCGCGCCCCGCCGGACCCGCCCGCCGGCCGGCTGCGTCCGCGCCCGGTCACTTTCAGTCATTCGACTGATCCCCCACGAAGCACCCTCCAGCAAGCTGGGGTGGTGGCCGCATCGGTGCAGGCCGTCATCAGGCTCGGAGGACCAGTGGTGATCCGTACTCCCGTCGTGTTCATCCATGGCGCGTGGCTGCACGCGAGGTCGTGGGAGTCCTGGACGGCGCGCTTCGCCGGACACGGCTACGCCGCCTGCGCGCCCGGGTGGCCCGGCGAAGCGCCCACCGCGCGCGAGGCGCGCGAGCGTCCCGAGGCCGTCCCCGACCTCGGTCTGGACGACCTGACCGAGCACTTCGCCGAGGTCGTACGTTCCTTCGAGGTCCCTCCGGTGATCGTCGGGCACTCGGTCGGCGGACTGGTCGCCCAGCACCTGATCGGGGCCCGGCTGGGGCAGGCGGCGGTCGCCATCGCCCCCGCGCCCATCAACGGCATCGCGCTGCACACCGGCCCCGGGTCCGCCGACGAGACCTCCCGGGCGCCGGTCCTGCTCTCTCCCCGGCGCTTCCGCGAGGTGTTCGCCAACGCCGCCGGCCCCGGGGAGGCCGAGCGGCTGTACGACAGCTACGCGGTGCCTGTCCCGCGCCGCCTGCTCGACGACCTCGGCTGCGCCGGCCGGCCCCGCAGGACGGGCGCCCTGGTGGACACCGGCAACACCGGCCGCGGCCCGCTGCTGCTGGTCTCGGGCCAGGAGGACCTGCTGGTCCCCGACGTCGTGACCCGGACCGTCTACAAGGAGTACGGGGACTCCACGGCCCTGACGGACCTCAAGCAGTTCGCCGACCGGGGCCACTCGCTGGTCGTCGACAGCGGCTGGCGGTTCGTCGCCGACCACGTGCTCGGCTGGCTCGACCGGCGGGGCGTCCGGCCCACCGGGCCCGGCCCCGGCCGCCACTGACCGTCAAGCTCCGTCGGCAGGACCCCGAGTGTCACTCCCCTCCGGCGCGTTGCCCAGCGCGTCGCGCAGCGCCGCGCGGGTGGTGATGCCGAGCTTGGGAAAGACCCGGTACAGGTGTGAGCTGACCGTGCGCGGGGACAGGTGCACCCGCTCACCGATCTCCTTGTTGGTCAGGCCGCTCGCGGCGAGACCGGCGATCCGGTGCTCCTGCCAGGTCAGCCCCGCCGCGGACGAGGGCCGGGTGGACATCCCGGAGACCCGGAGCTCGGCCCGGGCCCGGTTCGCCCAGGGCGTCGCGCCGAGCCGCTCGAAGGCCTCGGCCGCCCGGGTGAGTGCCTGACGGGCGGCCTTCGGCCCCTGGGCGTGCCGGAGGCGGATGCCACGGGCCAGCCGGATGCGGGCCAGTTCGAAGGGGAAGCCCGCGTTGTCCGCGAGCGACTCGGCCCGTTCGTACTGGGCGGTCGCGTCCTGCTCGTCCTCGGCCGTCATCGCCAGCGCCCCGTAGGTGATCAGGGCCAGCCGTGGCGAGACGGCGGGCAGGCCGGCCTCCTGGGCGGCCAGGGCGTGCCGACGGGCCTGCTCCGCGCGCCCGGTGTGCAGGGCGGCCTCGACCAGGTCCAGCAAGGTCCGGGAGGCCTGGTGGGCACAGGGCTCGAACGAACCCGGGGCGGTGATGCCGATCGCGTAGAGGTAGGCCGCCTCGTAGTCGCCCTCGCTCAGGGCCGCCATGGTGCCGACGGCGTCGGCGATCTGGGTCAGGAACCCCACCCCGCGCGGACGGGCCCAGGCGTCGACCGCGGTCTGCAGTTCGCGTGCGCGCTCCACCTGCCCCCGCATCGCCGCGAGTTGAGCGAGGTAGGCACGACTGTGGTACGCGAAGAGCGCGTGGTCGCGTTCGACGGCGAGGTCCAGGCCGCGCACTCCGGTCCGCTCCGCCTCCTCCCAGGCGCCGGAGGCCGTCTGGTCCAGCATGATCAGGTGCAGCATGGTCATGGCGGCAGCCGTGACACCGGTCTCCACCTCACGGTCCACCGAACGCTGGAGGTACGGCCGGTGCGGGCCCAGCACGTCCAGGTGGTAGGCGGCCACGCTCAACCGCACCACGTCCCAGGGGTCGAGCAGGGCGCGCCCGGCGAAGGCCCGGTCCAGTCGCCGGCGCACGCCGGCCCCGTGGCGCACCACGTCGCTCCAGGCGTCGCGGTAGATCAGCGACAGCACCGGGACCCGCTCCCCGAGCGTGCCGACGAGGTCGCGCGCCTGCTGCCAGGCCACGGCGTCGGCCGCGTACTGGCAGGTGACCATCAGCAGGTTCACCAGCCGGACTTCGACCTCCCCGGCCCCCGGCCCGGGGTCGTCCCGCAGGGCCTCCAGCGCCGCCACCACCTGTCGGCGGGACGAGCGGACCTCGCCGTCGCGGTACAGCGCCTCGTAGGCGGAGGCCACCACCGAGGCCGGAACGTCCCGCCCGTCCTGGACGGGATCGGCACGGGCCAGCCGCCGTGCCTGGTCGGGCAGGGCCGCCTGCCCGGCGATGAAGGCGGCGTCGGCCAGGCGCCGCGACCGCTCCTCGCGGCTCTCGCTCAGCTCCGCGGCGCGGGTCAGCCACGCGATGGCGGCGAGTGCACCGCCGCGCCTGGTCGTGGACCTCGCGGCGGCCTCCAGCTCGGCCGCGACCTGCTCGCTCGGATCGACCGCCGAGGCCGCCAGGTGGGTGGCCCGCCGCTCCAGGTCGTCCCGGTACATCCGGGCGAGGGCGGCGTGCGCCTCGCGACGCTCGTTGGGGGTGGCCGTCTGGACGACCGTCGACCGCACCAGCGGGTGCCGGAAGACGAAGTCCCCGCTCGACCGGTCGATGTCCAGCAGGCCGCAGGCGGCCGCCTCGTCGGCGTCGGTCATGCGGTACCGGGTCCCCCGGGTGGTGTGCGCCGCCCTGCCCGACCCCACCCCGTCCAGCGCGCCACGCAGCAGCTCCGCCCGCACCGGCGCGCTGAGGGCCGCGATGCGGGTGCCGTAGAGGTATTCGAGCCGGCGGGGGAGTGGCACTCCGTGCCCGCGGGGCAGCTCCCCGGGGCCGGTCGCGGACCGGCTGCCGAGGAAGGGCGGCAGTTCGAGCAGCGCCAGCGGGTTGCCCTGCGCCTCGGCGAGGACGACGGGCCGGATCCTGGCGTCCAGCCCCGGGTGGTGCAGGTCGAGCAGCGCCTCCGAGTCCGCCTCGGACAGGGCGGTGACGTCGAGCACCGGCAGCGCGGCCGTGTCGAACCGCGAGGGCAGGTCGGAGCGCAGGCCGACGACGAGTTTGACCGAGCTGCCGGTCAGCCGCCGCCCGGCGAAGCCGCACACCTCCGCGCTGGCCGCGTCGAACCAGTGGCCGTCGTCGAGGACCAGCAGCAGCGGCTTCTGCGACGACGCCAGTGCGAGCAGGTCCAGGACGGCGATGGCGAGGGCCATCACGGAGGGAGCCGGACCCTCGTCCCGCCCGAACACCACGTCGAAGACCGCGCGCCGGCCGGCGTCCAGCCGCTCGACATGGGGCAGGAGCGGATGCAGGAACTGGTGCAGCCCGGCGAACGCGAAGTCGGACTCGGCCTCCACGCCGGCGGCCCGCACCACCTGGTGGTCCTCCCCGGCGGCGAGGTCGGCGATGTGCTGCAGGAGGGCGCTCTTGCCCACACCGCTCTCGCCCTTGAGCACGAGCGAGCGGCCGCCGGCCGCCCCCACGAAGGAGGACAGTGCCTCCCGCTCCCGCTGCCGGCCGACCAACACCCCGACCAGTGGATCCATGTCGTCCCCATCCTCTCGGCCACCGGGCCCGCCCGGCGGCTCGGCCGCTCCCGGCCGCTCCGACGCCCGGACCCGCCCGACGCCCGGACCCGCCCGAGGCCCGGGCACCGTCGAGCCGGGTGTGCGTCCGGGTGTGCGGCCGGGTGGCCGCGCTTGTCACACGTGCTGCGCCGGCCGGGCTGTCACGCGATCCTTCGACATCACGGGAGCGGTGACGCGAGTGCACACCTGCCTCGCCCGGGCCGACACATGTCGAGCAGCGTATATGCAGAGTGCGGCCCACGTCATCATGGCTGGGTCACACCTGGCCGAGGGCCGTCCGGACGGTTCGCCCAAGGGTGTCGCGGCCGCGGAGGCGGGCCGGGCCGGCCGTGGGCCGCCGGACTCGGGGCTCAGGTCTCCGGGCTCAGGTCCCCGGGCTGTGGGTCCCGGGCTGTGGGTCCCGGGCGGAGCGTCCCCGGGTCAGGGCGCGCCGATCCCCTTCACGCGCCGATCCCCTTCAGCAGGGTGGCGACGACCAGGTCGGCCGCCGGGCCGGCCGCGAGGCCGGGTTCCTGCCGGGCCGCCAGGTGCATGAGCTCCGGCAGCAGGGCCGCGGCCCAGCCGGCCGGCAGGGAGTCTCGGAGCAGGCCTTCGTCGGTGGCGCGTCGTAGGAAGGCGTCCACCTCGGCGACGGCGACGTCCCGGCGGGCACGGCTCTCCGGGTCGGCGAGCATGCGGGTGAGGTCCACCGGCCAGGTCCGGTTGACCTCGATGATGTTCTCCACGTAGCGGTGCAGGGCGACGGCGACGGGGGCCTCACGCAGGCGGGCGTCGGCGATGGCGTGCTCGACGGCCTCCAGGCGGGCCGCGTAGACGGCCGCGAGGAGGTCCTCGCGCGAGGTGAACCGCCGGTACACGGTGCGCCGGTCCACCCCCGCCGCCGCGGCGATGGCGGAGATGCTGGCACCCGGGTCGGCGGCCAGCATCCGCGCTCCGGTGGTCAGCACAGCCTGGATGTTCCGCGCGGCGTCAGCTCTCACAGCGGGAAGTCTACCCGCCGGTGTGCGGTCTGAGGCGACGACCACCACGAGCAGGCGCCATGGGCGCGGCCAAACGCGTCAGGACTGTGGCACTAGGCCGTGTCTGACAATTCGCGGCGGATCAGCGCGCGGCTCCCCCAGCCTCCG
>NZ_BNBO01000106.1 GCF_014655955.1 Kitasatospora indigofera | reverse complement strand
TCGCGGTGAAGGTCAGCGGCGCGGTGCCGCCGGAGGCCGCGATCTGCAGGTTGGCCGAGGAGTTGACCGTGCTGGACTGGTTCCCCGGGTTGGTCACCGAGACGGCGGTGCCGGCCGGCTTGGTGAGCAGGCAGCCGCTGACGTTGAGGTCGATGACCCGGCCCGTCCCGAGGCAGGTGGTGAACCAGTAGGTCTCCTGGCCGTAGCTCTGGCCCTTGGTGACCTTGGTGGTGCCGTCGGCGGCCACCTCGCACGGGTTGTTCAGCGTGCACATGGCGCCGTCGTCGTTGCCGGTGTTGTTGATGCCGACGACCCGCTTGCTGGTGGCGTCGACGATCGGCGAGCCGGAGGTGCCGTGGGTGGTGTTGCAGCCGGTGCTGTAGCGGAGCGAGTCGTGCCAGGTCCACTCGTCCTCACGCAGCGTGCCGACGAACCCGTTGACGGAGCAGTTCCACGTCTGCTTCCAGTAGGACGACGGTATGAACATGGCGGAGCCGTCGACCGGGTGGGTGTCACTGATCGTCAGCGCCGTCGTGGCGTACTTGGTGGTGATCGACGCGTAGGTGTCGGTCAGTTGGTACAGGGCGACGTCGGTGCCCGTCATGGTCGCGTAGAGGACCTTGTCCGCCTGGACGGTGCCGAGCGAGGCGCCGGAGGGGCTGAGCAGCGTGCCGCTGCGGCTGGCGCTGGTGTTCTGGATGACCTGGCCGGCGGAGGGCATCGTCGGCAGGCAGTGCCCGTTGGTGAGCATCAGGGCCCGGTCGGTGTCCACCGAGGAGGGGTAACGAACCAGCGAGGCCGAGCAGTTGCTCAACGCGATGGTGGCCGTGAGGTCGCCGGCCTGGGCTGCCGCCTGCGCCGGGGTGGCGGCACAGGTCAGGACTCCCGCGGCGAGCGCGGCCGCACCGAATGCGGCGGCAAGTCTCTTGAACATGGCTCTCCTTGTGGGGGATGACGGGGCGTCCGACCGGTTGCGGACGCCCACGCCCGCATGAAACTGCCATGGCCACTTCAAAGAGGTCAACCATGCGGACCGAACTCGCGGCCGAATTCCCTTGCTCCGGGGCTCCGGAGAGCATCGGGAGCCCCTGGCATCGCCCCTCACCACACCCGTGCGCCCATCGGCCGGGCCGCGCGTCCGGGCAGCCGTCCGGAGCCGGCTTTTTGACGGGAAAGGGACTCCGCCGGCCCCGGCCGGTACGCGGGGGGCACCGGCGGGCGGGCACCCGGGGGGGCCAGGCGGTGGTACTCGGCGGGGACCGCCGGGCCCTGCGGGTGGTGCTCGGCGGGGACCCCCGCGTACCGGCCGGGGCCACCGACGGCGGCCCTCGGGGGCATCGGGCCACCGGTGGCGCTCGTCGTGCGAGCCCCCGGGCGCGCACGCCCCCCGAGGGACAGGCCGGCGGCACCGGCCCGGACCGCCTCCCGCACCCGCCCGCGAACCCCGTTCGGCCCGCCCGGCGCCGGGCGCGCCGGCCCTCCGCGAGCGCCCGCCCGGACCGACCGGCCTAACCTTGAGGTGGGCGCCGTGGCGCCCGCCCCGCACGGTACGGCGGACACCCCGGTGACCACCGGGCCCGCCACCGCGGGGGACGGGACCCGGCGGTCGGTCCACCCCGATCCGGCACGCGGGAGCGCACAGGGGGTTTCGCACGAAGGGACGCACGCCATGGCAGCGACGGACAGCGCGAGGGGCGACGACGTCTACCAGCCCGACGGCGGCGAGATCGTCGACGACAGCGGCATCCTGGACGCCCAGGACACGCTCACCGGGCGGGAGGCCGATCCGTACGACGAGGGCTGGTCGCCACCGGAACGCGCGCTCGCGGTCGAGCGCGTCGGGACGACGGCCGAGGAGCAACGTGCGGGGGAAAGCCTGGCCCAGCGGTTGTCCGAGGAGCTCCCGGACCCGGCCCTGGACTTCACGGCCGACCCCGGGGACGGGATCGGCGACGTGTCCGACACCGACGGGGAGCCACGGGACGGTGAGGTCGGGGCCACCCGCTCGGGCCGGCTGACCGCCCCCTCGGGGCGCAATCCCAGCACCTTCGCCGAGGACGTGGGCATCGACGGCGCGGCCGCCTCCGCGGAGGAGGCCGCCGTCCACATCATCCCGGCCGACGGCGAATTCCCCTGACCCCGCCCCCGCGCCGGATTCCGGCACCCGCGATCCCTGCCCCGGTGTCATGGATCCCCTCGATCGGGGAACACGCGTACGGCGACACGCAGCCGCCGGGCCGCCGGGGACGGGCGGAGGATGGACGATGGAGAGGATCCCGCGCGGCGGAGCCGGAGGGACTCCGCCCGATCACCGCGGGCACCGGTACGAGAGCCGCCGCCCGGCGCGGGCGGCCCGGTACCCACGAGCAGCAGCACCGGCGGTCAGGACCGGCAGCCCCGGCCTCCGCCGACCCGCAGAAGCACCAAGGAGGCAGTATGAACACTCAGTCCGACCCGAACCGGTCGTCCGAGGGCATCACGCCCGACGCACTGCTCCACGTGGGCACCGAGGGCCCGGTCACGGCCGAGGACATCGTCCTGGCGTCCGGCCGCGACCTCAACCCGAAGAACCTCGCCTGGGCCGAGCAGAAGCTCGCCACGGAGGGCAAGGCGGCCCTCGACAGGCTGCTCCCCTGACCCCGGCCCCGCCGGCCCACCCGGCCCCCGCCGAGGACGGCCGCGCCGCGCGGCCCGCGCGGCGGTGAGCCCCCACCCCCCGTGCCCTTCCCGAGCGCCGGCCGGACGCCCGGCCCCGGACCCCGTTCCGACCGGGGCCGGGGGCGTCCGCGCCGGCGTTCGGACGTGCCCGGCCGCGCCGGGTACCCCGGATGGACGTACGCGGCCCCCGGCATGCGGGCGGCGCGCCGCCGCCGCTCCCGGTGGGCGGAGCGGTCAGCGCGCCGGGGGGAGCACCAGGGGGAGGAAGACCGTGTCGACGATCTCTTCAAGGACGTCGTCGGGCACGGGGGCGAAGGTCATCAGGATCTCGTGGCGCAGCAGGTCGAACGGCAGTGACCGGACGCGTTCGGTGAGGGGTTCCGGCTTGATCTCACCGCGTTCGACGGCCCGGTCGAACAGCACGTCCAGGGCCTGCGCGCGCCCGGTCACCAGGGGATCGCGCAGGTCACCGGGGCTGGTGCCGGTCTCCCGGTAGTAGCCGGCCAGGTGCGCGCCCATGACGGTGATGAACTGGACCCGGGTCGCGTTGATCTCCCGCATCAGGGTGAGCACGTCCCCCCGCAGGCTGCCCGTGTCGGGGGTGTCGAGGCGGTACTCCCGCAGGACGTGGACGGTGGCCGCCCGGACGAGGTCGTCGCGGTCCGACCAGCGGCGGTAGAGGACGGAGGGACTGGTGCCCGCGCGCCGGGCGACGGCCTCCATGGTGAACCTGGCGTAGCCGGTCTCCGCGAGTTCCTCCCAGGCCGCGTCGAGGAGCGCCTTCTCCAGTGCCGCCCCGCGGCGCCGCTCGGGCATGGGTGCCTCCCTCAATAGGATAGGTTTGCGTATCTTATTCTAGCGCCCTACCCTGGCAGCCGTAAGATACGAATCCATATCTTAGGTGGCTGTCGATGAGCACTCCCCCCGGGATCGCACCCGCACCCGCGGCGGCGGACCCCACCGCCGGCCCGCCCGAATCCTTGCGCGCGGCCTGGCCGGCCCTGGCCGGACTCTCGGCGGTCTTCCTGTTCGAAATGCTGGACACCTCGGTGCTGAACATCGCGCTGCCCACGATCGGGCGCGAGTTGCACGCGTCGACGGTCGTGCTGCAGTGGGTGACCAACGCGTACGCGGTCACCTTCGGCGGGCTGATGCTCGCCCTCGGCGCGACGGCCGACCGGTTCGGCCGGCGGCGGATCATGCTCGTCGGCCTGACGCTGCTCGGCCTGGCGAGCCTGGCGACCGCGTTCGTCACCAGCGCGGAGCAGCTGATCGCCGTCCGCGCGCTGACGGGCGTCGCGGCGGCGATGACGACACCGGGGTCGATGGCGCTGGCCTTCCGGCTGTTCGAGGAGGACGGCCTGCGGGTCCGCGCGGCGACCCTGATCTCCACCGTGGGACTGGTCGGCCTCGCGATCGGCCCCACGGTCGGCGGCCTCGTGCTCGCGGTCGCCCCGTGGCAGGTGCTGCTGCTGGTCAACGTGCCGATCGCGGTGCTGGCGGCCGTCGGCGTCCGCGCGGGCATCGCCGCGGACGAGCCGGCCGGCCTCCACCGCGAACCGGTGGACGTCCTCGGCGCGGCGCTCGGGACGGCGACGATCGTGCCGGCGCTGGTCGCCCCCACCCTGTTCGTGACCGAGGGCGTCCGGGCCTGGCAGCCGTGGACGACCGCCGCCGCTGCCGCCACCGCGGCCGTCCTCTTCCTCCTGCGCGAGCGCTCGGCGCGCCATCCGCTCCTCGACCTCGCGCTCGTCGCCCGCCCCCTCGTGTCGAGCGGCCTGGCCTACAAGGCCGCGGCCGGGCTGGCCACCGCCGGGCTCGGCTACCTGGTGACCCTGCAGCTGCAGCTCGACCGGGGGTGGACGCCCGCCCTCGCGGCCGTCGGGATGCTGCCGCAGGTCGTCGTCCTCGTGGCGGGCGGCGCCTTCGTCAATCCGTTCGTGCGGCGCGTCGGTCTCGACCGGGCCGCCCGCCTCAGCGCGACGGCGGTGGTGTCCGGACTCGCCGTCTACAGCCTGCTGGGCCGCTTCGGGTACGCCTGGGTGGCGGTCGCCCTCGTGCTCGTGGCAGCCGGGATGCGGGTGGTCGGCGTGGTCGCCGGGGTCAATGTGCTCCGCGGCCTGCCGAAGGACCGGACCACGATCGGGGCGGCGCTCACCGACACCGCCACCGAGGTCACCGCCGGTGTCGGGATCGCCGTCTGCGGAACCGTGCTCGCGGCCCTCTTCGGCGGCGGCATCGCCGCGGGCCACTGGAGCCCGCGGCAGAGCGCGCAGTTCCACGAGGCGGTCACCGTCGCCGGCCTGCTGCTCACCGTGGCCGCCGCCGCGCTGGTCGGCTGGGCGGTCCTGCGCACCCGGAACCTCACGGACGGCCCGCCGGGCCGGGCGGACGCCGCCCCGGCCGGCGGGTAGACCGGGACCGCGGACGCCCCGGGCGTACGTCCTGGCGGTCCACCGCGGCCGGGCGCCCCCGGCCCGGGGCCGTACGCCGGGCCGTGTACGCAGGGCCGTACGCAGGGGCCCGTATGCAGGTCCGTATGCAGGGGCCGAGTGCGGTTCAGGAACGCCGTTCGGGAAAGACGGTTCCCATGGCATCCCCGTCCAGACCCGAGCACCCCTCCGGCGACACCGCCGGCGACACCTCCGACGGCCCCTCCGGCCCTACGGGAGCCCGCCCCGGCCCGTCGCCGCTGGTGCTGCGCAAGGCCCCGGCCGCACCCTCGGGGCTGTCCGCGCGGTCCTGGCGGAGCGTCCTGCTGCGCACCGGCCGGGAGTGCCTGGCGGACGAGCTCCCGGACCGGGCCGCCGCCCTCACCTACTACGGCGTGCTGGCGGTCTTCCCCGCGCTGCTCGTGCTGGTCTCGCTGCTCGGGGTGATCGGCAGGTCGGCGACCGAGCGGATCCTCGACGGCCTCCAGGGCCTCGCGCCGGGCCCGGCCCGGGAGATCCTGCGCGAGGCCGTCGACCAGCCGCAGCAGGCCGGCGCCTCCGGCTCGGTCCTCGCCCTGCTGGGCCTGGCGGCGGCCGTCTGGGCCGCCTCCGGCTACGTCGGCGCCTTCATCCGCTCCGCCAACGCGGTCTACGACATCGCCGAGGGCCGCCCGGTCTGGAAGCTCACCCCGCTGCGCCTCGGGCTGACCGTGCTGCTGATGGTGCTGCTCGCCGCCAGCGCCGTCATCGTCGTGTTCACCGGACCGCTGGCGGACCGGGTCGGCCGGGCCCTGGGCATCGGCGCCACCGCGCTCACCGTGTGGACGGTGGCCAAGTGGCCCGTCCTGGTACTGCTCGTGGTGCTGATGATCGCGCTGCTGTACTGGGCGGCGCCCAACGTGCGCGGGCGCGGCTTCCGCTGGGTGACCCCCGGCAGCGTGCTCTCGGTGCTGCTCTGGCTGGCCGCGTCCGCCGGGTTCGCCTTCTACGTGGCCACCTTCGGTTCCTACAACCGCACGTACGGGACGCTCGCCGGAGTCGTCGTCTTCCTGGTCTGGCTCTGGCTCTCCAACTTCGCGATCCTGCTCGGCCTCCAGTTCGACGCCGAACTCTCCCGCGCCCGCGCCGTCGCCGGCGGCCTCCCCGAGGGCGAGGAGCCGTACGTGGCCCCGCGCGACACCAGCACCTGGCCCCTCGGCCGCAAACACTGACCCCGCCGGAGTGCTGACCCCACCGAAGCGCTCACCCGGCCCCGCGGCCGGCATCGCGACCGGCCCGCGCCCCTCCCCCACGACCGGCCGCGCAACCGGCCTCGCAACGGCGAGGGCCCGCCCCCGGGAGTGCGCTCCCGGGGGCGGGCCGTGGTCGTGCGGCGCGGGGCCGCCCGGCCGAGGTCAGCCCTTGCGGCCGGCCGTCTCGGCGGTGAGCTGCGGGAGGACGGTGAAGAGGTCACCGACCACGCCGTAGTCG
>NZ_BNBO01000105.1 GCF_014655955.1 Kitasatospora indigofera | reverse complement strand
GGCAGTTGCCGCTTTTTCATTGCAATAGTCTCGACGCTAACGCAACGAGCCCCGGACATTGCGTTGCAATGGAATGAGCGTGAACGCTATGTGTGAGTGCCTATGCGGCGCGCAGCGGGCCAGGAGTGCGCATCCGCCGACATCCGAAGTGCCGTGGATGTCATGACTGCGGCCTATGAGGACGTTCCCTTCAGTGAGTTGCTCCACCACCCTGCGGCCACCACGCGAAGAATCGACGCCGTTCGCGCGCTGCGGTTGCGCCGCCGCGATGCCGGGGACCTTGCCCTGATGCGTGTCGAGCAGATGGAACGGGACGCCACCGTCGTCGACTTCAGTTCCCGTCTGCTGACCGGTCTGGTCCGTACCGACACATCCCGGCCCTGCGGCAGGCCCTGCCCGAGGCCCTGCCCTGGATCACCTTCCTGCCGGCCGGGGACGTCGACACCCTGATCGCGGAGCTGGTGGACACCGCTCGTGGCGCGGTCGCCCCGGACAACCTCGCTCCGAGCGCCCTGCTGCTCGCCCAGTGGAAGCACAGTGCTGAGATCTACGCCGATCCGGCGCTGTTCGACATCCTCACCCGTGAACCCGAGGGGGACCTCGGAGCCGTTCTCGCCCCTGGGGCGGCGGAGTGAGCCCCAAGCGCGGCGACCGCGCCGCGCCGTCCCCACCGGCGACGAGTACGACCTCAAGTTCTTGCGACCCGCACATAACCTCCGGCAATGAGACGCTCTCTGCGCCGGGCACCCCACGGCCCGTCGACGTGGATGGCACGGGGTTTCCGGGGCGTCCCTACACCCGTCGTGGTGCTCTCGCCCCATCTCGCGCCCGCAGGTTGCTGCGGCGAAGCGAGACGAGGAGCCTCGGCAGGCACTGCCGGAGGCCCGCGCACTGCCCCACCCGGCCAGCCGCCCACCCGAAGGCCGCACATGGTCCTGTCCTGAACAGAGCCGTGGGCCGTGGCGCGGGGTCCGCCTCGCTGCCTCCGGGCACCCTCCGGCAGCGTGTCGAGTCCAATCATGCCTTGTCAGAGGGGTCTTGCGGTAGGACCGAGAGCACGTCGGTCCGATCTTGTCCGGGCCCGCGCCGACCCTCAGACTCGATCCATCCACCTCGGTCCCACGTGCCGCCCTCTCCCTCCGGAGGGGCCGGCGCGTCCGTCGCGCTGCCCTGGCGTCGGCGGGTACGGCCCCGGGGTGGGAGCGACGAGGGGGATGAATGAATCACGACATGGTGCTGCGGACCCGGGTGCTGCTGCTGGACGAGGGCCGGCTCGGCCCGACGGTGGAGCTGCGGGCCTTCCGCCTGATGGCCTCGGTGAGCCCCGCCGCCTACCTGCCGAAGCTCTCCCGGGCGTTGGTGGCGTCCAGCAGCGGCCTGAAGCGCTGGGCGCGGCCGGAGCTGTGGCCGGCGTTCCTGGAGGAGGCCGTGGCGGCGGCCGAGCGGATGGACGTCTCGGACCCGTTGCGCGCGGACGTCCTCTTCGAAGCCCGGGACGCCTACCAGGCCCACCTGCGCGCGGTGGGGCGGCTGTCGGAGGCACTCCCCGGGTCCGCCACGGCCACCGGGCCGGGCCGGGCGGAGCGCGGCGGGCAGTAGCGTCACCCGGCCGGTGGGGTGGGCGGGCCTCCCCACCGGCCCGCTGCCCTGCTAGGCCCGGGCCGGGCTGACCCGGACCGCGTGCAGGCGGCCCTCCATCCGGAACGACAGGACCAACTCGCCGTCCCGGTCCAGGTGTTCGGTGACCCGCTGGACGGCGTTCGGACGCGTCAGGAAGTACTGGTAGGCGTCGTACTGGGTGGCGCCGAGCGGCAGCGTACGCAGCGAACTCCACAGCGCGGCCAGGGCATCGGCGAGATGCTCGAAGGTGGCGGGCGGCGTCACGTCCTCGATCTCGACGGTGAAGGGTGCCGGCGGCGGGGCGCTGTTCCTGCTCACGGCCGGCCTCCGGCGGCCGGAGCCGTCGATCCCAAGGCCCTGCACCGGTACCGGCCGAGGGGTGGGCGGTGGCCGCCGAGATCGCCGACGCCGGGCCTGGGCCGGAGCGCTCGGATGCGGCGGTCGAGGAGCTGTGACGGCAGGCGGTCGGCGGGGTCGGCCGGGTCGGGCGGATCCACCGGACCGGCAAGGGCGTTGGCGGCCGGGTGCGGGACGGCCAGCGCCCGGAGCCGGGCCGCGCTCCCCTTCGCCAACTGCACCTCCACCCACGTCTTCTTCCCGGAGTTCAGCCGGATGGTGCCCCGTCGCAGCGCCAGCGCGTCGACCAGGACCAGCCCGCGTCCGCCCTCGTCCTCCGCCTCGGGCTCCCGCTGCTGCGGTTCGGTCGGATTGGCGTCCTCGACGGTGAGGACGACCGTGCCGTCCTCGGTGCCGATGAGTCCGACGGTGGTGGTCTCCGTCTTGCCGTACCGCACCGCGTTGGTCACCAGTTCGGAGACCAGCAGTTCGATGACCGCCCGGTCGTCCGGATCCAGTTCCCCCACCCAGGTGCCCAGTTGGGCCACGGCGAGTCTTCGGGCGACGGCGACGGACGACTCGGACGCGGGGAGGCGGAAGCGGTTCTGGGGCATGGCGGATCCTCCTGGCCAGATGTGGCTGGGTGAGGCGGGTCGGTGATCCGAGGGCGGCCGTCGGCCGCAGGCGTCGGCAAGAGGTGGTACGGGTGCACCCGGGCAACCGCTCAGGTACATCAAGGTGTTGAAAGGCAGGCGTGGCCGAGCAGCTATGGATGTCACGCTGTGCTCGTCTTTCGTTGCTCTCAGCATGGCGGCTGACTTGCCGTCAGCGCAAGCCATGTCGAAGAAGTATGAAAACTTTCAGTTCTGCTCTGAAGGTGCCGGGTCAGCAGGCACAGTGGAGGTGGCGGACCGTCCGACAGGACGGGCACACTGGTCCACGAACAGGTCTGGAGGGGCGATCAGATGGCATCTGTGCCAGCCGTGCGGTATCGGCGCATCGCGGGAGAACTCAGGAAGTTGCGCGAGGCCAAGGGCATGTCGGCCGAGGAGGTCGTGGCCGGCGTCGGAGGCATCAACCTGGTCAAGCTCAGCAGGTACGAGAACGCCCGCGTGCAGCTGAAGCCCGAGGTGGTTCGCGCACTTCTGGACTTCTACGGGTGCGACGAGGAGCTCAAGGAAGTCCTGGTCGAGATCCTGAAGGAGAAGCGGCGGCCGGGCTGGGTGGCGGGCTACGACCAGCTGAACCCGCTCTACACCGACCTGATCCGGCTCGAAGAGACGGCGGTCGGCAACAAGTCCTACCAGGTCTCTTTCATTCCAGGGCTGTTCCAGACCCGTGCGTACGCCCACGCCATCATCTCCATGGGTGTGATCAAGACGCCCAGCGTGGAGGAGAGGGTCGAGGTTAGGCTCGCTCGTCAGTCGGTCCTGACACGCTCGGAGAACCCACTCAAGGTGTGGGCGGTGATCCACGAATCAGCGTTGAGCATGAGTGCCGCTGATGGTGTCATGGCCGACCAGCTCGACAAGCTGATCCACTTGAGCCGGTACCCGAACGTCAAAATTCAGATCATGCCTACGGTGGCGCCGCCGAATCCCGGGATGACTGGACCCTTTGCACTGTTGGAGTTCAGGCAACGGGACCTCGATCTCGTTTTGCTCAGCGGAATGCTCAGCAGCAACTGGGTCGAGGACCCGGACCACGTTGACATCTACCGGACGGCCTTCGACGAGATCATCGCGACCGCACTGGATCTCGATCAGTCACTCAGCCTCATCGCACAGAAGAGAGACCAGCTCAAGTGAATCCGTCCTTCCCCGTCGCCTCAGCCCTCCTCGTGCAGTGGAGGAAGGCGAGCGCCAGCAACCCCAATGACGACTGCGTCGAGTGCGGGCACCTGGGCGCATCCACCGCCGTCCGCGACAGCAAGAACCCCGACGGTCCCGCGCACCGCTACCCCGCCCAGGTCTTCGCGGACTTCGCGCGGGCCGTCGGGGCCGGGGTGCTCGTCCGGGTCGACAGCTGAGGGCAGTGCTCGCAGAGGTGGCCCGGCGCCGGAACCTGCGGGGCCGGGCCGCCTGCCGCTGAAACGGTCCTCCGGCGGCCGTCTCAACCCCCGCCGGTGGTAAGGCTCCTGGCGTCCGGCACGTGCTCGACGGGCAGCCGGACGGCTCGCTTGCCGTGGTGGATCCAGTCGAAGGCCCACTCGGCGGACATCAACGCGCCCTCCTGCCAGCCGGGGAGCGCGGAGACCTGGTCGCCGATCACCATGAAGGTGTCCTGGCCCTGCGGGTAGATCAGCGTCGAGTACAGCGCCTTGTGCTCCACGATCCTCGGGTTCCAGTCGGCCCAGGCGCCCAGTTGGTACGGGACCTTGTGCCAGGCGACCGACAGGCCCAGGGCGCCGGGCACGACCGCGTCGCTCGCGAACTCGTCGTGCAGCTTCGTCGCCGCCGCCCGGGCCACGCCCAGCCGGTCCTCGTGCGGGCGGTCGCCGAAGGTGCGGGCGCTCCCGTACGAGTTGTAGGTGCCGACCAGGGTGCCCTTGCCGGCGGGCGAGAAGTAGTCGTTGGACGGGTACCAGATCTGCGCGATCTCGTGGTCGATCCAGCTGATGCCGCCGAAGATCTGGTACCGCTCGCCCTCCCAGAAGCGCCGGTCGGCCTGCCAGCCGAGCTTGCAGGCGGCGGCGAAGGGGGTGTCCTGGACGGCCGACCGGAAGTCCTCGGAGAAGCCGTGCAGGGTGACCTTCCGCCGCAGCACCGGGATCGGGATGTTGCTGAGGCAGTAGTCGAACCGTCGGGTGCGCCCGGCGCCGTCCTCCGTCCAGCCGACGATCACACCGTCGCCGTCCAGCCGGATGTCCGAGACCGGCGCGTCGGTCCTGACCGTCCCGTCCGGCAGCGCGGCTGCCGCGCGGCGCCAGACGGTGTCCATGCCGCCGACCGGCTGGAACGAGGTGGTGTGCCAGTACAGGTTCACGTCCTGCTGGACGCCGTGCTTCCAGAACTCGCTGGCCAGCAGGTCCGCCAGGGGCAGCGGGTCGGCGGGCTCCTCCATCTGCTGGACGGTCAGGGGCCTGGCCAGGCCGGAGCGGGTGGAGCCGGTGTACGTCCGGTCGGCGCGGAGCGCGCCGAACTGGGTGAGCAGGCTGAGGTACTGCGTGCGCTGCTCGGAGGTGAGCCCGTCCTCGGCCTGGGTCCCCTGGTGGACGACGGCGGCGAGGGCCGCCGCGAGGTGCCCCCGGGTGTCGTTGGCGATCCGGCGGTGGTGCCGGGGGCCGCCGCGCCACGCCTTGTCGGTCTGGTAGAGGTTGGCCGTGCTGGTGTGGATGTAGGGCTCCAGCGGGACCTTGAGCCGGCGGCAGAGGTCGATGACCCGCTGGTGCATGTACGGGATCCGGCCGGCGCCGAGGTTGACGTAGAGGCCCTCGTCGAACCCGCAGGTCTGGTGCCGGACCGAGCCGTCGGCCCACTCCTCGGCGAGCCGGTCGCCCCGGCGGGCGGTGAGGGTGCGGCCGCCGACCCGGCCGGTCGCCTCCAGGACGGTCACCCGGTAGCCGGCCCCGGTGAACCTGAGCGCGGCCGCCAGCCCGGCCGCGCCCGCGCCGAGGATCGCCACCGTTCGCCCGGTGCCCGCCCGGTCGTCCGGAGCGGCGGCCGGGCGGGCCGCGGGCGCGGCGGAGGCCGGAAGGGCGCCGATCATGACCTGCTGGAGCAGGGCCGCCGAGGTGGCGGCCCCCGCCGCGGCCAGGAAGGCGCGGCGGGACGTCCCCGGGTCTGGCTGGTCCATCGAGGGCTCCTTGGGCGGTACCGGTCCGTCGGGTGCGAGCAGCGCCTGGATGTCACGTGCTGTCAGCAGCCCCTGGCCGGTACGCCGAGGGTCCTTCCCGGCCTCCTCGGTCCGGAGCCGGCCGGGGCAGGCCTTTCACCGAGCGTGACGTCCTGCTCGCATCATGACAGGAGGCGGCGCGCTCACCCCGGCACGGGCACGGCGCGACACGACACGACACGGCCGGGCGTAACCCCGAGGCCCGTCCGGCCCGGAGCCTACGGCCGGTAGTCGAGGTCGAACTCGCCGTCGACGGCGCCCAGTCGGAACGCCTCCCACTCGCCCTGGGTGAAGACCAGTACCGGGCCGTCGGGGTCGGCGCCGTTGCGCATGGCGATGTGGTCGTCGACGAAGGCGATCTGCGGGCCGTCCGACTGGCCGGGGGCGGCGAGCCAGATCGCGTCCGTCAGGTCGAGGGCCGGCTTCGGCGAAGTCGCTTCCGTCATCGTGCTGGTGCTCCTGGTGGTAGGTCCGAGGGCGGGCGAGGCGCCGGCCTCAGAGCAGCGGGATCTCGATCGCGGGGCAGCGGTTCATGACCATCTTCAGACCGGCCTCGGTGGTGCGAGCGTAGGCGGCCTCGTCCACCACGTCGAGCTGGAACCAGACGGCCTTGGCGCCCACGGCCACCGCCTCGTCCGCCACCGCGCCGGCCAGCGAGGAGTTCACGAACACGTCCACCACGTCGACCGGGAAGGGCACCTCGGCGAGGGTGGCGTACCCCTGCTCGCCGAGGACGGTCTCCGCCTTGGGGTGCACCGGCACGACCCGCTTGCCGTAGCGCTGCAGGACCCGGGCCACCCCGTACGCCGCGCGGGCGGTGTTGTTCGACAGGCCGACCACCGCCCACACCTCGCCCGTGCCGGTGAGGATCTCGCGGACCGTCGCGTCGTCTCCGTAGCTCGTCATGCCTGCTGCAACGGACCGGCCGCCGCGGCAATTCCGGCTCCGGCGGAGAGGTTCGCCCGTCCGGGCGACCGGACAGGAGAGCCCGCCCCGACCCGGTCGGGACGGGCTCTCCCCGCTCACCCGCGAGTTCCTCGCGGCGTGCTCGCGACGGCTACGCCGTGACCGCCTCGACCCCGAGGGCGCCGCCGAGCAGTTCCAGGTCCATGGCACCGATCCGCAGCCGCAGTTCGGTCTGCGCGCCCCGGACGGTGATCACATCGGTGAACCGGCGGGTGAGGGGCGGTGCGACCTGCTCCCACACCAGGCCGACCGGGCCTTCCAGCGGCTGGGACTTCCCGGCCAACGGGCGGTACGCCAGCAGGGCGCCGCCCGCACCGTCCGGACGCAGCAGCAGGAACCCGGGGGCGGGACGGGCGCCGCCCTCGAACTGGACCATCAGGTGCAGCCCGGCGCCCCCGCGCAACCGCGCCAGATCCTGCCCGGCGGTGTGCGGCCGGGCCAGGCCCAGCATCCGGGCCAGCCGGTCGAAGCGCCCCTGGCGGGCCGCCGCGGTCGGCTGGGTGCCCTCGACGTGCGGCATCGCGCTCGGGGGGAGGGTGGCCTTGCCGAGCGAAAGGGCCGGCATCCACACCAGGACGAACAGCAGGGTGAGCACGACGCCGAGTCCGTAACCCTCGATCGCCTCACCGACCCCGAAGCCGAGCGCGGCGACGATCAACGTCCCTACCAGTGCAACGAGTTGGAAAAGTCTGCCGTTCGCCATCGAAATCTCTCCAGAAGCCTGACGCCGTCGTGCGTCGCAGATCACGAGAGATTACGCGGCCCCGTTCCGCCGGACGTCGGGGGGCCGGGCCGTCCCACGGGACGGCCCGGTGCCCGGCCGACGACGGATGATCCACCCGGCCGGCTCCGCCGGACAGCCCTAGCTCGGGCGCCCCATCGCCCGGTACGACCAGCCGGCCGCCCGCCAGGCGGCGCCGTCCAGCACGTTGCGGCCGTCCAGCAGCCGGCGTTCGGCGACGACGGTGCCCAGCTCCGCCGGGTCCAGCTCGCGGAACTCCTGCCATTCCGTCAGGTGCAGCACGACATGGGCGCCGTGGGCGGCCTCCATCGGGCTGTCCGCGTACGCCAGGCTGGGGAACATCTTGCGGGCGTTGTCCATCGCCTTCGGGTCGTAGACCGTGACCTGGGCGCCCTGGAGCTGGATCTGCGCGGCGACGTTCAGCGCGGGGGAGTCCCGGATGTCGTCCGAGTTGGGCTTGAAGGCGGCCCCGAGGACGGCCACCTGGCGGCCCAGGAACCCGCCGCCGCACTGCTCGCGGGCCAGCTCCACCATCCGCGAGCGGCGCCGCATGTTGATCGAGTCGACCTCGCGCAGGAAGGTCAGCGCCTGGTCGGCGCCCAGCTCCCCGGCCCTGGCCATGAACGCGCGGATGTCCTTGGGCAGGCAGCCGCCGCCGAAGCCGAGCCCGGCGTTGAGGAACTTGCCGCCGATCCGCTCGTCGTAGGAGAGCGCCTTGCTGAGCTGGGTGACGTCGGCGCCGGCGCTCTCGCACACCTCGGCCATCGCGTTGATGAACGAGATCTTGGTGGCCAGGAAGGAGTTCGCGGCGGCCTTGACCAGCTCGGCGGTGGCGAAGTCGGTGACCACGAACGGGACGCCCTCGCCGATCGGCGTCGCGTACACCTCGCGCAGCAGCTCCTCGGCCCGCTCGCTGCGGGTGCCGACCACGATCCGGTCCGGGTGCAGGGTGTCGCCGACGGCGAAGCCCTCCCGCAGGAACTCCGGGTTCCAGGCCAGCTCGGCCCCCTCCCCGACCGGGGCCAGGGCGGCCAGCCGCTCCGCGAGGCGGCTCGCCGAGCCGACCGGGACGGTGGACTTGCCGACCACCAGCGTGGGGCGGGTCAGGTAGGGCGCGATCGAGTCCACCGCGGCGTCGACGTAGCTCATGTCGGCCGCGAACTCCCCCTTGCGCTGCGGGGTGTTCACACAGATGAAGTGGACGTCGCCGAACTCGGCGGCCTCCTGCGGCGAGGTGGTGAACCGCAGCCGCCCGGACGAACCCTCGTGCCCCGCGACGTGCTTGAGCAGCAGCTCGGAGAGCCCCGGTTCGTACATCGGGATCCGGCCGGCGGTCAGCGTGGCGATCTTGTCCGGGTCGATGTCCAGGCCGAGCACCTCGAAGCCGAACTCCGCCAGGCAGGCGGCGTGGGTGGCACCGAGATAGCCGGTGCCGATCACTGAGATGCGGAGGGCCACGGGTTCCCCTTTGCGGAATTTGGGACCTGTCGGGTGTCGCTGAGCGCGGGACGCAAGGACCGATGCTATCCGCACGCGGAAGCGGCGGGGCCGGTCGTGTCTCGGCAGGGACAAAAGCGGCAAATCCGCCCGTCCCGTTCACCCGGTGTGCGACCTGGGTACCGGTTCGGTGACGAAGGCCCGTGCCGGCCGGGCCCGGTGGTGCGGCCGGCGGCCCGGCGGCAGGCCCGGCGCAGGGTCGACGGGCCCCTGCGGCCGGACGGATCCACGCCGGTTCCCGTCCCGGCCCTCATGGGGGCGCCCACGGGCCGGCCGGGCGCCGCCCCCGGCGCCACGGTGCGCCGCCGGACCGGTACGGAGTGTCGCGCATGTCACGTGCGGCCTGGGCAGGGCGCAACCCTAGAATTAGGATCTACTTAACGGTAATTAACTAAACGAGCGAGGCATCATGGCGGGCAGCGCAGGAGCGGACTTCGATCTCTTCCGTACCACCGAGGAGCACGACATGCTCCGGGAGGCGGTG
>NZ_BNBO01000104.1 GCF_014655955.1 Kitasatospora indigofera | reverse complement strand
GTCAGGGTGCTGTGCATGACCTGGAGCCTACGACGCCATGATCCGCCGGACAGAATCCAGGGGGTCCGACCCGGCCGCGTGGCGGGGCGGCCACCCAGACGCCTCATGCTGTGGGCCACCGGTAGGCCGTTCTGCCACGATGATGCGATGACCGTCACGTTCTTCGACGCCTTGGCACTGCGTCTGGTCAGGGCTCCGATGCCCCAGGTCGACCATGCGGCTCGGGTGGCGATGGATCAGTTCTGGGAGCGGGCGCTGTCCCGCCAGCCCGCGCTGTTCGACGGTCCGGCTGTGGCGTGTTTGGGGATCGAGCAGCTGCAGGCCGGCGAGCTGTGTCTGACGTGGGCCCGGACCAGCTATCGCTACCGGGCGCTGCGCCAGGTCGCCGGAGCGTCCTGGAAGCCCGCGTCGATGTTCGTCACGGTGCTCCAACCAGTCGACGGCGGCGGGGTGATCGTGGGCCGGTCCTCCGGCGGGACAGCCCATCCAGGACGATGGGCGCTTCCCGGTGGGTCGGTGGAGCCGCCGGCCGCAGGAAGGCCGCTGGATGCGGCGGCTCTGCGGCGCCACGCGGTGCGGGAGCTGGCCGAAGAGGTCGGGCTGATGGTCGGCCCGGATGAGGTGGCCACCTGGACAGTCACGCAGGGTGCGCACGGCAACGTGGGAGTTCACTTCCTCGCGCCTCCCGTTCCGGCTGAGTTGGTGCTCAACCACCACCGGGGACTCACCGAAGCAGGGCGGGCACGGGGGACGGTGCCCGAACTCGACCGGCTGGCTGTCGTCCGGTCGGTGGACGATGTCCTGGAACTCGGTGAGGCGGTCGATTTCCTTGCCCCAGTGCTTGCGCGCCATGCCCAAGAATGTTGCTGACCGCGACACTTGACGTGATTTTGGCTCTGTGTGCGAAGCAGGCCAGGTCGAGGCTGATGCATTGCCAACCGGATGATCACTCGACGTCATTCGATCATTGCTGAACGTGGGTACAGTGGGCAATGTGCCTGAACCCACCTTCACCACGCCGTTCGCCGGTCGCCGCCTGCACTTCGTCGGAGTCGGAGGGTGCGGCGTTTCCGGCCTCGCCCTCATCGCGCAGAAGCTCGGTGCCGAAGTCACCGGCTCGGACATGAAGTCCACGATGTACCTGCAGTCGCTGCAGGCCAACGGTCTCACCGGCATGCGGGTCGGCCACAGCGTCGAGCACGTGCCCGCCGCTCCGGCGCAGATCGTCTACTCCTCCGCCATCAAGCCGGACAACGTCGAGCGGGCCCGGGCACGCGAGCTGGGGCTGCCCGAGTTGCACCGCTCCGATCTGCTGGCCGAGATCACCAGAGTGCGCCGGACCATTGCGGTGGCCGGGGCTCACGGCAAGTCCTCCACCAGCTCTCTGGGCGCCCACGTGTTCAGCGTCTGCGGTGTCGACCCGTCGTACGTCGTCGGAGCGCTCCTGCGCCCGCCCGGTGTGCACGCCGCCACCGGAGCCGGTGACCTGCTGGTGATCGAGGCGGACGAGTCGGACAAGAGCCTGCTGAGCTACCAGGTGGATACCGCGGTGGTCACCAACGTGGACCTGGACCACGTCGGCGACGCCGGGTACCAGAGCGTGCAGGACGTCGCCGCGGTCCTCGCGCAGTTCGCGAACCGGGCCAGGGAGACTGTGGTAACCGAGCAGGCTGCTTCCTACCTGAGCCCGTTGGTGGCGAACCTGACGGTGGTGGAACCGGAGCTGATCGAGGGTCGGCCGCTGGTGTTCCGGTGGGCCGGCGAGGAGTACGAGGTCACCCATCCTGGCGAGCACCAGCTGCGCAACGCTGCGCTGGTGGTGTACCTGGCCCTGCGGGAGGGGTGCTCGCCGGAGGCGATCCGGGCGGCGCTGCTGTCCTACCCGGGGGTGGCGCGCAGGTTCGAACTACGGGGCCGCACGCCGGGCGGGGCGCGAGTGGTCGACGACTACGCGCACCACCCGGTGGAGGTGGAGGCCGCGGTGTCGGCGGCCCGGCAGATCGCAGGGAACGACGGCCGGGTGCTGGCGGTGTTCCAGCCGCACCTCTTCTCCCGCACACAGCAGTTCCTGAACGAATTCCTGGCGGCGCTGGGCAAGGCGGATGCGGCCTGCATGGAGCCGGTCTACCCCGCCCGGGAAGACCCGGAGCATTGGGGGCACGTGGCCGAGGAGCTGGTGGCCGCGACCGGCCGCGCGGACGGGGTGGTGATGTCGCCGGGCCGCGAGGAGCTGGTACGGATGCTGCGGGAGACGGCCGGCCCCGAGGACGTGGTGCTGCTCCTCGGGGCCGGGGACGTCACCGAGCTGGGGGAGCCGCTCACCGCGTGAGCTGGGCCAGCCCTTGCGTGGGCACTTCTTCGATGCCGCCCTGGTGGTCACCGACCGCCTAGGGCGCGTAGCGGTCGAGTGCGGAGAGGAACGTCGCGGTCTCGCCGGTGGTGAGGGCGGTGCGGCCGGGGGCCGGGAGGGGTGGCTCCGCTGCGCCACCCGCAGCTTCGTTGGTGCCCTACCAGCCAGAGGTGCTTTCCCGCTGCCTGCCTGCCTGCCGGCCCGGCACTGTCCTCGTCGCAGGCACAGCCTCAGCAAGGCGGCCAATACCTGCGAAAAAAATATTAACGGGCCCGGTGCCTTGCTCCCCGATTTCTGAGAACCAGCCCGGGCTCACCGGGGCGGGGCCCCTTGCCGGCTCGCCCCGGCTTCCGCATGGCGAAGGGCGACCCGGCGGGCCGGCCGCCGGCAGGTACGGCGAACGTCCGGTAGCGGCGTTGCCGGGCGAGCAGGAGCCGGGCGGCACCCTCGGCGGGTGGGCGGTGCCTGCTCCGCACCGGGAGGGGTTCTGGCAGGCTGTTCGGGTGAAGGGGAATGCATCGGTGCCCGGTGACCGGTTCCGGGATCAGCGCGAACGCAAGTACGGGTACGACTTCCTCGACGAGGTACTGGTGCGCTGTCCTCGGTGTGACGGGTGTGCTGTTGTCATGCCGCACCCCGGGGCTCCTGACGACGCGGACGCCGCGGTCTCCGGGGCCGTGAACTTCCGTCGGAGGCTGCGCTGCCGGGGTTGCGGCTTCTTCAAGGACGGGACGGTGGCCGCTGCCGTCCTGGGCGGCCCTGCCGATCCCTTCTTCCGGCGGCCGTTGTGGTTGCGGGAGAGCTGCTGCGGACAGGTGCTGTGGGCCTACAACGTTCGCCATCTCGATCTGTTGGAGGCCTATGTGGCCGCCAAGCTGCGTGAACGCGGGGAACTTCTGCCGTGGGCCCCGACGAGTCTGGTCGAGCGGCTTCCCACGTGGTTGAAGGTCGCCAAGAACCGGACCGAGGCCTTGCGGACGATCAGGCGCCTGCGTTCGACGTTGCCCGCCAAGGACTGGTAGGCCAACGGTGCAGTAGGGGAGGCACAGGCGCCGCCCTCGTGCTCCGCCTCGTCCGCGGGCCGGAGGCTCAGGGGGGCTCAGGCGAAGCGCGTCCGCGCTGTTTGGCCGGCCGGTCCGGGGGAGAGGAACCGGCCATCGGGGCCGCCGGAGCGCCATGGGACCGGGCGGGGGGAGGGGATCACGACGCGCTTCCCGTTCTCCGGAGCGGGGTGCATGCCGTCGCTCCGTCCCCGGCCCGCCAATCAGGGGCTCCGTCCCCGGCCCGCCGTTCAGGGGCTCCCGCCCCGGCTCGCGGTGACCCACAGGCTGATCGAGTCGACGGCGCCCGTCGCCTGGTTGAACTCCCGCATGCCGGCGGCGACGAGGTCGTTGTCGTTCCGGTCGAGGCCGCTCAGGCAGTCCTGGCTGCCCCGGGCCGCCATCGTGACGAACGTCCGCCAGCTCGGCAGGAGCTGAGGGTCCGGGACGGGGAAGTAGGCCTCGGCGTCCCGTGCGACCTTGCCGAACGCGACGCAGATCGAGGGGAGCCGGGTCAGGACCATCGCGTCGCCGTCCGGGGACTGTGTCGCCTCCGCCCCGAGGGCGCGCAGCTCGTCGAGGACGGTGCTGTAGCGGACCATCAGGTCCCGCCCGCCCAGGCCGTACCAGTCCTCGGCCCTCCCGTACGCGTCCAGCGCCTGCTTCCACGGGGGCGCGGCCGGCTGCTGGGCCGTCACGTTGCCCCCCGAGGGGGCCGGGACCGACAGCAGTACGGCGGGGACGGCGACGGCACCGGCGCACAGCACCCCGACGGCCAGGCGGCGCCGGGCCGGCCCCCGGGCTCCCTCTCCGGCCGGTGCGGAGGCCGCGGGGCGGCTCGGCCGCCGCAGCACCCTGCGGGCCACGGCGACGGCCGAGGCGACGGCGATGCCCACCACGGTGACGAGGACGAGGAGGATGCTGAGGAGGTACTGGAAGCCCCGCCAGACCGCGACCGGCCGCCAGTCGCAGCCGGACGTGAACGAGGCGAGGGCCGGGGCGCAACCGTCCGACGCGGAGAGCACCAGGACGCCGGCGTGGCCCGCCAGCAGGGCGGTGTGGGCCGCCACGATCGCGGCGACCAGCCGGTAGCGGCCGATCAGCAGACTCGCGGCGAGGGCCGCCACGGCGGCGCCCACCAGGAGGGCGGCGCACGCCCCGTCCTGGAACAGCAGTGCAGGGGCGGTCCCGCGGGGCCGGTCCGACGGCGGCCAGCTGTGCATCCGGGCCTTCAGGACGGCGACGCCGGCCCAGCAGACCGCGCCGCCGAGCAGTCCGGCGAGCAGGGCGCGGCGGAGCGGCGGCAGCGGCTCGGCGGGGATCGCCGACGCCTCGATCCCCGGTGCGGCGCGACGGGCCCAGCCCGAGGGGTGGGGGCGGACCGTCCAGGCCAGCAGCGGCACCACCCACAGTCCGGCGACGGCCGGCAGGGTGAGCGGACCGGCGACCGTGGTGCCCAGCAGCGGCACCGTGTGCGCGGTCGCGGTGAGGATCGCGCCGTACTCGCCGGCCGGATCCGACGGCAGCCCCGGGAACCCGGGTCCGAGCACGTCGGTCAGCAGCCCCGGTATGTTCGCCATCACCACACCGAAGTCCTGCCACCACCAGAACCACGCGCAGAGCGCCAGGCCCGCCCCGGCCAGGACGAGCGCCATCGGCGGGTGGATCGTCCGACCGCGCCAGACGGTCGCCCACAGGTGGGAGCACTCGGTGACCCACCAGGCGAACGCCACTCCCACGAGCAGCACGAGCAGCACGACCACGGACTGGCCGGGCAGCCACTTGTTGATGGCGATCCGGTTCCCGAACAGTTCACCGACCGTCATCCCGATGCCGAGCCAGAGGCCCGCCCGGGCTCCGGAGGGCCGGCGGCGCGCGGTCAGCAGCCGGTGCACCACCGAACGCCACAGGGCCGTCCCCGCGACCCCGGTGACCAGTGCGGCGGGCGGGAGCGCCATCGTGATGTCCCACGCCCCCGCGAGCGGTGGGGTCGAACGGCCGGCCAGCTGCCACAGCTGGCCGTTGACCAGCACGGCGGCCGTGCCGGTCAGGAACATCAGCAGGGCGGGCACCTCGAACAACGGCGCGGGGTCGGTCAGCGTCTGCCGCCGGGAGTCCCACCGCGGGTGCGTGCGCCAGAGTTCGGTGAACGAGCGCAGGGCGCGGGGCAGCGCCCGGGCCGGCCGGGCCGGCTCCACGGCGGCCCAGACCCGCGGGTCCGCTCCCCAGCGGGCCGCGGTGAGGTCGGCGTGGAGCTCCCGGCTGCGCAGCACGTCCGAGCGCGCCAGGTAGACGACCACGGTCATGAGCAGGGGGAGGACCAGGGCCCGCCACGCGCCCAGCCCGATCTCGAAGGGACGCGTCTCGGGGGCGTAGGCGTGGAAGAAGAGGAGTCCGAAGCCCACCGCGTAGGGCACGAGGACGGCGGCGACGAAGGTCCGCCAGAGCGCGACCGTGGCGTAGGTGAGCGTGACGTCACCGTTGCGGATGTGGGCCAGCTCGTGCAGGAGCACCGCCTCGAAGTCCTCCGGTGCCACGGCCCTTCGGGTGAGCAGGCCACCGTGCAGGCGAACCGTCGGGCGACCGTTGCGGCCGAACACCGCGGCGCCGGTCGAGGCGGCGAACGGATCGACGACGACCCGGGGCACCCGGGTCAGCCCGGCCAGGTCCGTCAAGCGCTCCAGTTGACGCCCGATCCGGCCGTCGGGGTCGACCGTCGCCAGCGGGACGGCCCTGCTCCGGCGCGTCCGCCAGACCGGGAGGGCGAGGAACAGCCCGCCCGCCAGGAGCAGCAGCGCGGCCGGTACGGCGGGCTCGACCCACCAGGGCGCCGACCCGTGCTCGGCGATGCAGGCCTGGTAGGCGGCGCTGTGCAGAACCTCGTCGGCCGGGGTCTCGCCGGGGCCGACGCCGGCCGCGCCCAGGCATCTGAAGCCTTCGTTGAGCCCGGCGGCGGTGAGCGCCGTCAGCAGCATCGAGCTGCTGCTCGCGAGCATCAGGACGACCAGCAGGACGAACCGTACGGTGGTGCCGGCCGGCACGGCCCGTGCGTCCAGCTTCACCCGGGGCGGCTCGGTGGCCATCGCCCTCAGCCCTCGTCCGGAGTGTCGCGGCCGGCCGGGCCGGCCGTTCCCGCCGGGCCGTACCAAGCTGATTCCGAGACCATTGCGCCCCCCGCGGATCGGTCCGTGTGCCATGTGAACATGACAGGACAGCAGGGTAGTGGCTCAACTCCGTTCCAGGGCAAGCCTTGAGGGACTTGGGGCCGATGGTGCGGGTGGTTCGGCGCCGGGTGGTCGTCCTCGGGCGCCGTGCTGTGCGGAGCCATGCCGTGCCGAGCCGTGCTGTGCCGTGTCCGGCCGGCCGTTCTCAGGGGGCCAGGCAGCCCGGCGGCAGCGGGAACCAGCGAAGTGCCTCGAACCCGGCCGGCAGGCCGGTCGGGCCCTGCTCCAGCTGGTCCGGGCAGTCGTCGAACAGGCGGCGGGCCTCGGCGAGGTGGCGGGCGAGCGCGTCCTCGCCGAGCCGGGTGCCGTGGTCGGGCCAGGTGAGCCGGCCCTGCGGGTCGTATCCGACGTCGGCCAGCCGCAGCGCCGGCCCGGACGGCGCGGCCCGGTGGCGCCACAGGCCGGTGCGCGGGTCGAAGCGGTAGTCGGGCAGCAGCCGGTGGCCGTACCTGGCGGTCAGGTCGACGGCGTCGATCAGGTAGTCGCGGACGGTGTCGGTGAGGAAGTAGTGGAAGTTGACCCGGGCCCAGCCGGGCTTGATCCCCTCGCAGCCGTGGCCGGTGACCTCGTCGCGGAAGGCGTGCGAGTGCGGGGCGTCGATCGCGAGCAGCCGGTGGCCGTACGGGGCCGCGCAGGAGCAGCCGCCGCGGGCCTGGACGCCGAACAGGTCGTTGAGCAGGGCCACCACGAAGTTGTGGTGCAGGAAGAGGCCCTGGTGGCGGATCCGGAACGAGACGATGGACAGTCGCCGGGCGTGGTGGCTGCCCAGGATGTCGATGGCCGGGTTCCGCTCCCATCGCTCCAGCGCGGTCCGCCACAGCTGCTCCTCGCGGGAGCGGATCAGCTCGGTGCCGACCGCCTGCTTGAGGCCGAAGACCAGGCCGGCCCGGATGGACTCGACGATGGCCGGGGTGCCGCCCTCCTCCCGTGCCACCGGGTCCTCCAGGTAGCGGTGGCCGGTGGGGTCGACGAAGGCGACCGTGCCGCCGCCGGGCGTGGTCGGCACCCGGTTGCGGACCAGTTCGCGCCGCACCACCAGGATGCCGGGGGTCTGCGGGCCGCCGGGGAACTTGTGGGGTGACAGGAAGACGGCGTCCTTGTGGTCGGCGCGCCCCGGTGCGCTCTCGCCGACGCGTATCGGCAGGTAGGGGCCGGCGGCGGCGTAGTCCCAGAACGACAACGCGCCGTGCTCGTGCAGGATCCGGGCGACGGCGTCCGTGTCGGTCAGGATGCCGGTGACGTTGGAGGCGGCCGAGAAGCTGCCTATCCGCAGCGGCCGGCCGGCGAACCGGAGCAGTTGTGCCCGCAGGTCGGCCAGATCGATGTGGCCGTCGGGGCCGGCGTCGATCTCGACCACGTCGGCGATCGACTCGCGCCAGGGCAGTTCGTTGGAGTGATGCTCGTACGGGCCGACCAGGACCACCGGGCGCTCCTCGGCGGGGATGTGCCGGTCGAGGTGGTAGCGCTCGGCGAGGCCCGCGGGCAGCCGCAGTTCGAGGATGCCGACGAGCTTGTTGACGGCGGCCGTGGCGCCGGAGCCGCAGAAGACCACCAGGTGGTCCTCGGAGCCGCCCACGGCGTCGCGGATCAGTTGCCGGGCGTCCTCGCGGAGCCGGCCGGTCTGCAGGCCGGTGCCGGAACTCTCGGTGTGGGTGTTCGCGTAGCGGGGGAGGACGGCGGCGCGGATGAAGTCCTCGATGAAGTCGAGGGAGCGTCCGGACGCCGTGTGGTCGGCGTAGGTGACGCGGCGTGGCCCGTAGGGGCCGTCCTGCACGGCACCCTCGCCGAGCAGCCCGAGCCGGATGCGCTCCAGCAGGGGCGGTGGCGGCGCGGCCTTCGGCTGCTGCCCGGTGGGGGTGCTGATGGTCATCGGAACGCTCCTCTCACCGAAGCCGTCAGGTGGGGAGGCGGGGCCTGGCACCGGCGGTGCGGCGACACCTCACAGCGTACGGTCCGGCGGGTCGGTTCGTCCGTTCATCGGCGCCCGCGGCGGAGGTGTCGCGGGCGCCGGCCCGGTCGGACCGGGCTGCCCGGACGGGCGGGCAGTGGCCGGCGGGCGGACGGGCGCCCCGGTCAGCCCGGTCGGCCCGGTCAGGCGTCGGCCGCCGCGTGCACCCGCTGCCCCCCGACGAAGGTCTGCTGCACGCGGGCGTGGGCGATCTCCTCCACGGGGCGGGCGAAGATGTCGCGGTCCAGCACGGCGAGGTCGGCGAGCCGGCCCGGCGCGATGACGCCGGTGTCGTCCAGGTGGTTCACGTAGGCGCTGCCCGCGGTGTAGGCGGTCAGCGCCGCGTGCAGGGTGATGCGCTGCTCCGGGAGGAACACCGGCCGCGTCGAGCCGGGCTCCTGACGGTTGACGGCGTTGTGGAGCGCCGCGAGCGGGTCCGGACTGGACACCGGCCAGTCGCTGCCGGCGGCCAGGACCGCGCCGCTGCGGACCAGGTCGGCGAACGGGTACTGGCGGGCGGCCCGGCCGGCGCCGAGGAAGGGGATGGTCAGGTCGTCCATCCGAGGCCTGCCTGGCCGCCCAGCAGCGCACCGGACTGGTCGCGATGGTGGGCCACACCCGGCGCTTCAACCCCAGCCACCAGTGGGTGCGCCGGCGGATCCAGTCCGGTGACTACCGCCTGCAGCAACTCGACGTGCAGACCTACTTCTTCCGCCGCAGCAACCTCAACGCCCTCGGGCAGCCCCGCTCCTGGACCGACCACCTGCTGTGGCACCACGCCGCGCACACCGTCGACCTGTTCGCCCACCAGACCGGTTCGCCGATCGTCCAGGCCAACGCCCTCCAGGGGCCGGTCCACCCCGAACTCGGCATCGCGATGGACATGTCCGTCCAGCTGCGCGCCGAGAACGGCGCGATCTGCACCCTGTCGCTGTCCTTCAACAACGACGGCCCGCTCGGCACCTTCTTCCGCTACATCGGCGACACCGGCACCTACCTCGCCCGGTACGACGACCTGGTCACCGGCGAGGACGAGCCGATCGACGTGAGCGGTGTCGACGTCTCGACGGACGGCATCGAACTGCAGGACCGCGAGTTCGTCGCCGCGATCCGGGCGGGCCGCGAACCGAACGCCTCCATCGCCCAGGTACTGCCCTGCTACCGCACGCCGGCGGCCCTCGAAGCACAGCTCGCCGCGGCCTCGTACGCCTGACCGGCCTGCCGGGCCTGGCTGGCCGTCAGCGGGCCGCGTGGTGCGCCGCGACGGCGGGGAACGCGCCGTGCCCGCTGACCCATGCGCCGCGGCGCATCACGGCGACGACCTGGTAGCTCTCGGAGT
>NZ_BNBO01000103.1:642-10218 GCF_014655955.1 Kitasatospora indigofera | reverse complement strand
ACGCCAAGCCGATCGCCGTCCTGCCCGGCGCCGAGGCCGTTCTCGCCGCCGCGTCAGCCGACCCCGCCGCCCCGGGCGTGATCGCCGGTGACGACGCCGACGAACTCGTCGCCGCCCTCACCGGGCTCCTCGCCTCCCACCGCGTGTGGGAACGCTTCCCTCCGGCCGTGAGCTGAACCTGAACCACTGTCAAACCCGTGTGCGCCTACCAGCCGGTGTAGGCGCACACGGTGAGACGTCGGCGCGGCGGCGGAAGCAGACCGCGGGCCCCGACCGTGGGATTCGGCCGGGGCCCGCGTGGTGCTTGGGGGTGGTCAGTACCTGAGGGCGCCCTCGGCGTGCTCGCCGACACCAGAGCCCTGCCCCTCAAAAACCCCCGTAGTCCCGCCGCCGACGGCCAGGACGAGCGGCTCAGGCCGTCAGCGGGCTGCTCTCAGGCCTTGGTGGCGCTCGGGACCTCCAGGGGGTTACGCGTGGCAGTCTTCTTCGCCTCCACCAGCTGCTCCCCGAGTTCGACCAGGCGGTTGCGACCCATGGCCTTACGGACCTCGGGGAACCAGTCCTTCTCCTCCTCCGCGACGTGGTGGCGCACGTTTTCCATCAGGACGATCATCTTCGCGTCGAACCGTTCGTCCTTCGGATCCATGCCGGCCAGCTCGGACAGCATCCACACCACGACGTGGTGCTCCTCGACGCTCTCCAGGACGTGGTCCTTGGTGTCGGGGGCGGCCCCGCGGGCGGCCGGGTAGAAGACCTCCTCCTCGATGACGGCGTGGACAGTGAGTTCCTCGATCACCTGATCGGCGATCTTCCGCTTCTCGGCGTAGGCCTGCTCCCCGGCCTTCTCGAACGCCTTGAACAGCTTCTCCACCGTCTGGTGGTCGTCCTTGAGCAGCACAATCGCGTCCATTCGGGTCCTCCGTCGTCGCAATGGGGAGTTGAGCCGTCTGCGGGCCTCGCCTACCCCGCATCAGGGCGTCCAGCGGTGGCCTGACCGCCGGGTCACCCGGCTACAGCAGTCCACTGCGCGGGCCGCCCATACCCGGACGCACCATCATCAGTGGGGCGGGTGAGCCGGGCGCAGTCGGGCAGACGCCCTGGGCCTCCCTGCTCCCGTTCCCGGAAAGGCCGAACACTGTGATGAGCGATCAGTCCCATCCGGCACCGGCGCACCGCCGGCCCGGTCCGCCGCTGCCAGCGCAGTCCCAGCAGCACCCAGGCAGCAGCGAGGCGATGGAGCCGGCGCCCGACCACGGCGAGGGCACCTATCGCGGGTCCGGCCGCCTCGCGGGCCGGGTCGCTCTGGTCACGGGCGGCGATTCGGGAATCGGTCGTGCAGTGGCGCTGGCCTTCGCCCGGGAGGGTGCGGACGTCGCGTTCTGCCACCTGGCCGCCGAGCAGGCCGACGCCGAGGAGACGATGCGCCTGGTCGAGGAGTCCGGGCGGCGGGCCCTGGCGGTGGCCGGAGACGTCCGCGAGGAGGGCTTCTGCGCGGACCTCGTCCAGCGGTGCCTGCGGGAGCTGGGCGCTCTGGACATCCTGGTCAACAACGCCGCCTACCAGATGTCCCAGCCGGACGGTCTGGCGGCGATCAGCACGGACCAGTTCGACCGCGTCATGAAGACCAACCTGTACGGCATGTTCTGGCTCACCCGGGCCGCTCTGCCGCACCTGCGTGAGGGCGCGTCGGTGATCAACACCGCCTCGGTCCAGGCATACAAGCCCAGCCCGCACCTGCTCGACTATGCGATGACGAAGGCCGGGATCGTCGCGTTCACCCAGGGCCTGGCCGTGCAGCTCGCCCCCGACGGGATCCGCGTCAACGCAGTCGCACCCGGGCCGGTATGGACCCCCCTGATCCCCGCCACCATGGACGAGCAGAAGGTCGCACACTTCGGCGAGCAGTCCCCGATGGGCCGCCCCGCCCAGCCTGCCGAGATGGCCCCCGCCTACGTCTTCCTCGCGTCCCCCGAGGCCTCCTACATCACCGGGGAAATCGTCAACGCCACCGGCGGCACACCCCTGCCATGAATCCCATCGCTGCCCGACCGGCCAGGTCTACCGCACCGTTCGAGCGGCGGCGGGATACTCAGGTGGACTCCCCAAGGACGTGGCCGCGACGGTCTACCGGAACTCCTACGCCGGCTACTGCGGCCCCACTACTGCGCCCACATCTGCCCGGCTTAGGCCCGGACCCCAGCGCCGAGCTTCCGAGGCCCGGTGCCGTGTGCCCGGATGGGCGCCGCTGGTTGCCGACGGCCGCCGGATGGGGCGAAATCGGTAAGGGCCGGGCATACCGGCCGAAGGCCGGGGCAGGCGCTCGTCCGGCCGATGAAGCGATTCGAAGGTGAGTTGAACGATGAGCAAGGTGCAGGAATCGATCGATGTGGATGTGCCGATCGGCACCGCGTACAACCAGTGGACGCAGTTCGAGGACTTCCCCAAGTTCATGGACGGCGTCGAGGAGATCACGCAGCTCGACGCCCGGCACAACCACTGGAAGACGAAGATCGCCGGCGTGTCCCGGGAGTTCGACACCGAGATCGTCGACCAGGTCCCCGACGACCACGTCGCCTGGCGCACCACGAGCGGGGACGTCAAGCAGACCGGCATGGTGCGCTTCGAGCCGATCGACGCCACCCACACCCGGGTCATGATGGAGATGGACTTCCAGCCCGGCGGGATGGCCGAGAAGGCCGCCGACATGATGGGCGTGCTGGACCGCCAGGTGAAGGGCGACCTCAAGCGGTTCAAGCACTTCATCGAGGAACGCGGCACCGAGAGCGGCGGCTACCGAGGCCGGCTCTGACCACCGCCGACCCCCGCCGCCACGCGCGGCGGGGGTTCTCGCTGCGCCGCACCCGCGCGCAGGCGCAGCTGACCGCCTGATGCCGCCGACATCGCCCTCTTTCCGGGACGCGCTCCGTCCCGCAGTCGCGCAGTGCGGACGCAGGCCCGGTGACACGGTGGAGGGAGCAGAGTCCGGATGGGAAGCACGGTTGTTCCGGTTCGCGTCGCATCGGTGCGCCGCTTTCTGATGTGCCGTCCGACGTACTTCGCGGTGGAGTACGCGATCAATCCGTGGATGGACCCGGCTCGGCCGGTGGACCCGATGCTGGCGGTCGGGCAGTGGGAGGCGCTGCGCGGGGTGTTGCTCCGGCTCGGGCACGCGGTTGATCTGATCGATCCGGTGCCGGGGCTGCCGGACATGGTGTTCGCGGCCAACGGGGCCATCGTCCTGGACGGCAAGGCCTTGGTCGCGAGGTTCCGCCATCCGCAGCGGGCGCCTGAGTCCGGTGCCTACGAGAAGTGGTTCCGTGACCGGGGCTACGAGGTGAGGTGCGCGGAGCGCTGGAACGAGGGGGAGGGGGACCACCTGGCGGTCGCGGGCATGCTCCTGGCCGGGCACGGGTTCCGCACGGCCGCCTCCTCCCACGCCGAGACCACCGGCCACCTCGGTCGGCCGGTGGTCGGCCTGACGCTGATCGACCCGCGCTTCTACCACCTCGACACCGCCCTCGCCGTCCTGGACGACGAACAGATCATGTACTGGCCCGGCGCCTTCTCCCCGGCCAGCCGGCGCCGGCTCCACAGCCTCTTCCCCCACGCCCTGCGCGTCGAGGAACACGACGCGGTCCGCTTCGGTCTCAACGCCATCAGCGACGGCCGACACGTCCTGCTGCCCACACCGGCCACCTCCCTCGCCGGACGCCTGGCGGCCGAGGGCTACGAGCCCATCGCCCTGGACGTCTCCGAACTCGCCAAAGCCGGCGGCGGACCGAAATGCTGCACCCTGCAGCTGTGACCTCCCGGTCGTCGCTTCGGGAGGTGGCCTTCGGTCGCGCCCCGGCAGCCGCCGTGTTTTGCGTCCTGCACGGGGGCGCACAGCCCGCCGGGGCCGGGTGTGCGCCGGACGGACGTGCCCTCGCGCGCAGTATCTGCTCCGGGCCGACGCTGGGAAGGAACCCGCGCCCGCGGGCGCCCCGGGTGTGGATCGCGCACCACAGCCTCGCGTCTCCCACCGCACGCAGCACGTTGCTGCACGGTGCGCATCGCCCGCGCCCGGTGAGGGTGTGGCGGAGGGCGGCGGGGGCAGGCGACCGGGCAGGGCCAGGCGCAGCCGAGGCCGGGCCGTTCGCCTGCCGCTGGAGCGGTGCCGTATTCCGACGCAGGTCACGGACCCGCGAAGCCCTCTCACCGTCGCGCCTCGGTTCGGGGTCGGCCGTCGCGGCGCCCAGGTGGACTCCCGCGTCGCCCTGCTCGCCGGCGGGGCCTACCGGCACGCCAAGCCGATCGCCGTCCTGCCCGGCGCGGAGGCCGTTCTCGCCGGCGCCGACCCCGCCGCTGCGGGCGTGATCGCCGGTGACGACGCCGGCGAACTCGTCGCCGCCCTCACCGGCCTCCTCGTCTCCCATCGCGTGTGGGAACGCTTCCCCCCGGCCAGGAGCTGACCGGTGGGCCCTGTCGTGGGCGGAGGAGGCCACCACCGAAAGCGCCCTGCGCGCCATCGACCCCGATACCGGCACGCCTGCTCCTGTGGGCCTGTGCTGCTACCGGAGGGTGAACAAGCGCAGCCGATGGCTGAGAGTGACACTTTCACTGCTCGGATCGGCGTCGTCCGTGACCGCAGGTGCAGCGGGTCGTTGGAGTGGTGTACGCCCAAGCACGGCGCACACTCATCCCGTTCTGCGGGTGCCGCCGTCCCTCGTCGGGGCATCCGCAGAACGGTGCCGGATCCGGTGCCTACGGCCCGGTGACGCTCTGCTTCGCTGCGCGGATGCCTGGCTAGCCGGGATCGGGCTGCCCGGGGGGGTGTGGTGTGGGTTTGCTGGGCTGGCTGTCCTACTGCATGATCCCGCTGTCGGTCCTCCCCAGTGGATACTGCGCCGGCTCTGCCCGGCCGGTGCCGGTGAGACGTTCGCCGGCGCCGGGAGGAAGGGCGCAGTGGTGGCGTCAGCGGCTCGGTTCGCCGGCGTCCGGCCGGCCGTCGGGGCCCCCGGGCTGGCGTCGGGTCGGCCGTGGTGACGTCGCCCCTGCTGTTCGCCCAGTTGAGCCCTGACGGGAGGGCGCCGCAGGCGCCGGTGCTCCTCCCATGCGGCGAGTCCGACCCGCCGTGCTCGTGCTCGGAGCAGGGTAGCGGTGCCGGTGTGCGGGCCCGGGCGCGGCCGATCGCTCCCCGCGTCCCGGACGCAGGCCGGCCCGGGTGTTCGCGGGCCAGGCTTTGCCTCCCCGGGCGGGACAGCTCGACAACTTCGGGTAGGAGCCCAACGCCGGGCGCTCGCTGCCCCGAGCAGAGGCCCTCCCCTTGGCGGCCGGCGTGCCGACGGCCTCCATGACCGCCCGGCGAACGCAACCATTCGAGGGGCCCCGGCAGCCGGATCGCCCGACCCGGCGGCCGGCGCTCCGCCATCGACCAGTCGTCCCTGACGCAAGCAGAGGTGGGCGAGGCGCCGGACGGCGGTGAGGATGCTCCCGTGAAGGCAGCGATATACGACGGACCTCGGACGGTCACGGTCAAGGACGTGCCGGACGCGAGGATCGAGCACCCCTGCGACATCCTGGTGAAGATCACCACCACCAACATCTGCGGATCGGACCTGCACATGTACGAGGGCCGCTCGTCCTTCGAGACGGGTCGCACCCTTGGGCACGAGAACCTGGGGCAGGTGGTCGAAGTCGGGCCCGCGGTCAGCAAGGTCGCGGTGGGCGACTGGGTGGTCATGCCGTTCAACATCGCCTGCGGCTTTTGCAAGCAGTGCGAGCGTGGCCTGACGAGCTACTGCCTGACCATGCAGCCCAAGCCTGCCATGGCCGGCGCTGCCTACGGCTTCGCCGAGATGGGCCCCTACCAGGGCGGGCAGGCCGAGCTCCTGCGCGTCCCGTACGGCGACTTCAACGCCCTGCGCCTTGGCGAGGACGCGGCCGAACGCCAGTTGGACTACGTGATGCTCGCCGACATCTTCCCCACCGGCTACCACGCCACCGAGATGGCGAACGTCAAACCCGGCGACCAGACCCTCGTCTACGGAGCGGGCCCCGTCGGACTGATGGCCGTCTACTCCGCGATCATCAGGGGCGCCGGCCGGGTCTGGGTGGCCGACCACCGGCGCGACCGGCTGCAGGTGGCCGAGGACCTCGGCGCCATCGCGATCGACACGGCCGAGCAGGACGTCGCCGAAGTCGTGAAGGACGCCACCTTGGGGCTGGGCGCCGACAACGGCTGCGAGTGCGTCGGCTACCAGGCCCACGATCCGCAGGGCCAGGAGGACGCCAGCCTGACCTTGAACGGCTTGATCGAAGCGGTGCGTTTTTGCGGTGACATCGGTGTGGTCGGGGTTTTCCTGCCCGAGGACCCCGGAGGCGCCGAGGCCCAGGGTGAGCTGGAGGCGAAGGGGAAGATCCCGATCGACTTCGGCATGATGTGGTTCAAGGGCCAGCGGATGGGCACCGGCCAGGCGCCGGTGAAACGCTACAACCGGGCGCTGCGGGATCTGATCGCCGCCGGGAGGGCCGAGCCGAGCTTTGTCGTCTCCCACGAGCTGGGCCTCGACCAGGCGCCGGAGGCGTACGAGCACTTCGACGCCCGCGACGAGGGCTGGATCAAGGTCGCTCTCCACCCCGACGGCCACGGCTGAGATCGCCTGGAAGGCGACGGGTGTGGCCGCGGCCGGACACATCCGTCCCGCAGAACCGATGGCGGGGCGCCCTGTTTCGTCGTCGCGGGCCGGTCCGAACGGACCGCTTGGCAGCCCGCGGCGGGCCGCGGCGGGCGTGGGTGGGAACACGACGGTGCACTGGACCGAGAGGTGCGAAAGGAGCGACTTGGTGACCGAGGACGAGAACTCCCCGCGGCACATCCGTCCGGCCGGGGTGGACGACGCGACGGTGGAGGCGTTGAGCCTGCTGTCGCAGGCGCTGGAGATGACGCAGCGGGCGCGGGGGCGCTTGTACGACTTCCATCAGCTGACGGGCGGCGCGGACAGGCTGGTGGGTGAGGCGGTCCGGGCGCTGCGGGCGGCCGGGCACGCCAGGCAGGCCGACCTGGTGGAACGCGGCCTGCAGGGCGCCGACGTGCTGCCGGGGATGTGGACGTTCCAGGTGGTGGAGGCCTACGACGAGGGATACCACCGCCGGTTCACCGAGGTGGAACGCTCGG
The DNA here is from genome assembly GCF_014655955.1 of Kitasatospora indigofera. Classification (GTDB taxonomy): domain Bacteria; phylum Actinomycetota; class Actinomycetes; order Streptomycetales; family Streptomycetaceae; genus Kitasatospora; species Kitasatospora indigofera. The sequence goes on along the minus strand of NZ_BNBO01000103.1, from coordinate 3,062 downwards.
TGCGCCAGGCTCTGGCTGACGGGCGGGACCACATCGCCGAGGCCGAGATGAAGCAGCGCCGCGAGACCCACTGACCACCGGAGGCCGGATCGGCCCCGCCCGGCGCTGCGGGGCAATCGCGGCGCACCGCCTTGCTCCAGGGGTGCGGCAGCCTGGAGTGGACACAAGGTACCGAGAGGTACCGAGCCCCGAGAGGGCGGGTGACAGCGGTCCCACCCGAGTTCCCTCGGTTCGGCCGCGGTTCCGGTGGGCCGACGGCCCGTCCGGGCCAGCGGCCCTGGAGAGCGAGAAGACCCCGAGGCCGGGGACCCACCCCCGACGCACCGGTCGCCCGCCCAGGCAGCGCCCCGCCGGGACGGCTCCTAGCCTGGAGGAAGGCAGCGGTGCAGCGCGTCCGTCCACCTCGCGGCCGGACGGACGATGGGGTCGCCTATCCAGGAGACGGCCGGCAGGCCCTCCCCTAAACGTATGCATGCATTCCGCGTCAGCGGCTCGGTTCCTCGGCGTCCGGCCGGTCGTCGGGGCCCACGTGGCGGGCTGGCGTCGGATCCGCCGTGGTGGCGTCCCCCTGCTGCTCGCCCAAGTTCTGTCCTTCGCTGTCCTCACCCTCCTCGGAGGCGGGGTGGGGTTCGTGCTTCGGGTCGTGCTCGGTGTTCATGGGACTCCAGTCCTCACGTCAGGGAGGCCGGTGGTCGGCGTGGCTGTTCAGGGTGCCACCGCGTCGGCGGCCGGCGGCTCGTCCTTGGACTCCTGCCCGTCGGGGCGGCCCTTTGCGCGGTCTCCCGACTTGGCGCCCGGCCCCGCCACCCGGCCCGCGTCCTCGCTCTCCAGTGCGCGCCGGATGCGCTCGCCGGCAGAGCCGACCGCCTCTTCGACGTCGCCCTCGCCGCTCACCGAGGTGTTCTTCATCTGATCGCCCATGGTGTCGTGCTCCCCTCTTCTGCGTTCGCACCGGTCTTCCCGGGGCGTTGATCGTCCTATGTCGCGGCTGCCCAGGCGGTAGGACCTCACACATCCGTGCGCCTGCCGGCGGGCACCGCGAGGTTGTCATCTGCGGCAACGTTGTCGCTGTTCACGGGACCAGCCCAGGAGCGGGACAGGGAAGGGTGTACACGCCACGGATCCCGCCCAGGCCCGCTCCAAGACTGCTTGCCGCCCAACCCGGGGGCGGGCCGGGTTGATCGGTCCCGCCCCATTCATCCGACCCTGGGGCCCTCCGGTAGGGGCGGCGACGGGTGCGGCGCGGCCTGATCCTGCGGCCGCACCCGGGAAACGCGGCGGCGTCGAGCCTCTTGCCCGGGAGGCCGGCGTCGCGGGTCGCATCGCCGGCAGCCCCCTGCGGCGCGTCGATCGCACCGGCGCCCGTGCTGGACACCGGGCAGTACTCGGCGAGGTTCTGTAGCCGTCGTGGGCGAGGTCGTTCTGTCCGAGGGAGGTCCGGACCGAGCCGCGCGCAGACGTCGCTGAGCGGCAGGACTGCGCGGCGCACTGGTCTCCGGACATGTGGGCGCGACGGCGTTCTGCACGCTCCCCGTGCCCGGGGTGCGTTCACCGGGGCGACTGGCCAGACTGGAATTACGGCGTGTGGCACCGTCGAGTGCCGAGGCTGCCTGCTTGTGCGGAACTGTACCGTGGCCGATCGGGTGCGGGTGGTGACGGGGCATCATGACGTGTTACGTCGAGGTGGAGGGCCTGGGGGGCGGCGTATTGCGATCGCCCGATGCTCGCCGGGAGCCTTGGTTTCGGGGCGGGAGGGTGCCTGCGTGTCCGCTCTCGGGGGCGTGGGCCCGCGTGCCGTGTGTGCCCCTCGACGAGGTGCCTGACCCGGAAGGGGCACGGGGCGAAGGGATGACGTCATGAACAACACCACCAAGGTTGCTCTGGCGGCTGCGGCCGCCGGCGGATACGTACTTGGACGCCTGAAGAAGGGGCGGCTCGCCTTCGCCGCCGCGACGTACATCGCCGGGCGGCGGTTTGGGCTCGACCCGCGGCAGCTCGCCACAGAGGGGCTCCGAAAGCTGGGTGAGGTGCCCCAGGTCGCGGAGCTCAGCGAGCAGGTCAAGGGGGAGCTCCTGGAGACGGGCAAGAAGGCTTTGGTCGCTGCGGCGAACCGACGAGTCGGCGAGCTCGCGGACTCCCTGCGCGAGCGCACTCTGAACATCGGCAAGCCGAAGGACGAGGACGAGCCGGAGGGCGAGGAGGAGCCCGAAGAGGAGGAGCTGGAGGAAGAGGAGGAGGGCGAGGAGGAGCCCGAGGACGAGTTCGAAGACGAGGAGGAGCCCGAGGAAGAAGAGTCGGAGGAGGAGCCTGAAGAGGAGGAGCTGGAGGGCGAGGAGGAGTCGGAGGAGGAGCCCGAAGAGGAAGAGCCCGAGGAAGAAGAGCCCGAGGAAGAAGAGCCGGAGGAAGAAGAGCCGGAGGAG
>NZ_BNBO01000103.1:0-544 GCF_014655955.1 Kitasatospora indigofera | reverse complement strand
AGGAGCCCGAAGACGAGGAACGGTGGGAGGAGGAGTCGGAGGAGGAGCCCGAAGACGAGGAACGGTGGGAGGAGGAGTCGGAGGAGGAGCCCGAAGAGGAGGAGCCCGAGGAAGAAGAGTCGGAGGAGGAGCCTGAAGAGGAGGAGCTGGAGGGCGAGGAGGAGTCGGAGGAGGAGCCCGAAGAGGAAGAGCCCGAGGAAGAAGAGCCGGAGGAGGAGCCCGAAGACGAGGAACGGTGGGAGGAGGTGCCGGACGAGGAGGAGCCGGAAGAGCCAGCGCGAAAGCACGCCGCGCGCCGTGCCGGGCGTGACTCGCGGTCGGCCTCTAAGGCCGCGCCCGAGCCCTCGCCCGAAGGCAAGTCCGCGAAGAAGGCGGCTGCCCCCGCGAAGAGGGCCCCGGCTAAGAAGAGCCCGGTGAAGAGCGCCTCTCCTGCGAAACGGTCAGCGGGTCGTGCGGCACCGGCGAAGGCGGCGGCCAAGAAGACGTCGGCGTCGTCACCGAAGGCGGCTGCCCCCGCGAAGAGGGCCCCGGCTAAGAAGAGCCC
>NZ_BNBO01000102.1 GCF_014655955.1 Kitasatospora indigofera | reverse complement strand
CGAGATCGTCGCCACCGGCCCCTCGATCTCCAGCAGCACGGTTTCCAACTTGATCGTCACAACGCCACCCAACCCTTCGACCTGACACGCATCCGACCGGACGGTCCCGACAACGGGCCCCCGGGGGCGCCGCCCGCAACAGGCGGCAGCCACACCCGGGGACCGACCAGACGAGCATCACAGCACCTCAAATCACACCGCTTCTCCCAGCGTGCCCAAGCCCCACGGCGCGGCTGCGGCCGCCGCGATCGGCGCCACCCCTGGGACCAGATGGCCCGTGGTGGCATCACCGACGATGCGGGGCCCTGGCTGTCCGCCCCCTCCATCGCGCCACCCGGACCGGCCACCGCGGGCGGCGCATCCCCCGTGCGAGCTACCGGAGCCGTCCCGGTGCGGGTGATTCGCGGCCGCCCGCGGATTCCTAACGTGGTCGTCAGGTCGGCACAGGTACGACCACGACAGGGGAGGCACCATGGGAACGACGTCCGCCACACCGCACGACACCCCGGACGAAACCCAGCACCACACCGGCTCCGGCCCGGACCAGGACCGCGACGGACCCGGCGGCCGGTTCGGCCGGATCGTGCGCTCTCCGCTCGGCTGGATGCTGACGGGGACGGTGGGCGTAGGCCTGGTTTCGGGCCTGACGGCGACCGGGCCCGGCCCGGTGCCGCTGCTGGGCGCGGCCGCCGCCGTGGCCGTGTACCGATTGGTCATGCACCGCGCGGCACGACGCTCCACGCCGGAGACCGCCCGGCGCGGGGCCGGCCGGGCGGCGCTGCTCGGCGGCGGGATCGGCCTGGCCTTCATCCTCGTCTCGGCCCTCCTGATCACGCTGTTCGGAGGCTACTCGTTCTCCTGGGCGGGCAGCGACGTCCTGTCGGTCGTGCGGACGGCGGTCATGGTGCAGATCGGTGCCGCGATCACCGAGGAGCTGGTGTTCCGTGCCCTTGCGCTGCAGGCGCTGGAGGAACTGTGGGGCAGCCGGGCCGCTCTGGTGATCACCTCGTTGTTCTTCGGTGTCGCCCACCTGGGCGCCCCGGGAGCGAACGGGTGGAGCGGACTGGCGATCGCCCTGGAGGCGGGGGGCCTGCTCGGGGCCGCCTTCCTGTGGCGGCGTAGCATCTGGTTCGTCGCGGGTCTGCACTTCACCTGGAACACCGCGGAGCAACTGCTCGGCATCCCGGTCTCCGGACACACCCCCGAGGGCCTGTTCACCGTCGACGTCCACGGGTCCGCACTCCTGACCGGTGGCAGCTTCGGCCTGGAGGCGTCGGCGATCCCCGTCCTCATCGCCCTGGCCCTCGCCGTCCCGATGCTCGTCCTCGCCCACCGCAACGGCGGGACGAAGGCCCGCCGGCGCGCGGGCCACTGAGACGGACTCACTGGAGGAAACGGAAATGATGTCCCGTCAGGCGCCCTGGAGCCTCCCGCTGCTCCGGGCGCCGCTCGACCGGTGGCAGGAGCGGGACGTGCTCCTCAAGGACGGCGTCCTCGCCCTGGCGCTGACCCTGACGGCCCTCGTACCCACCCTGTCCGGCATCGGTGCGCAGATCGGCGATCTCCCCGAGCGGCCGGCCGACGCGCTGGGCGTCGCGCTGGTACTGGCCCACACCCTGCCGCTGGCCGTCCGCCGCAGGTGGCCCGCGGCCTCGCTGGCCGTCGTCGCGGGCGCGTTCGCCGTCCATCAGGCCCTGGGCTTCGCGACGACGTTCGCGAGCGTGGGACTGTACCTGGCCCTGTACTCCGCCGGGGCCCATCAGGTCCGCTTCCGCCACGGCCTGGCCGCCGTGCTGGGTGCCGGGTACGCCGTACTGGCCGTCGTCCTGCACCACCTCGGTTCACCGCAGTCCGCAGCGGACTATCTCGCCTTCTCCCTGGTCCTGGCCGCCGTCTGGCTGCTGGGACGTACGGTGCGCACCCGGCGGACGCAAGAGGCGCGGCGGCGGCGGCTGGCTGCCGAGACGGCCACCACCGCCGAGCGGGCGCGGATCGCCCGCGAGCTGCACGACGTGGTCACCCATCACGTGACGGCCATGGTGGTCCAGGCGGACGCGGCGCAGTTCCTGCTCACGTCCGCACCTGACCGCGCAGCGGAGGGAATGGTGGCCGTCAGCGACACCGGTCGTCGGGCGCTGACCGAACTGCGTCACCTGCTCGATGTCCTGGAAGCGACCGGCGAGTCGGCGGCAGCGGACCCGGCCCACGCGGACCGGGCACCCACCCTGGGACGGGTGGGCGACCTGGTCGAGCGGGCCCGCAGGTCGGGTCAGCCGGTCGAGTTCAGCCAGCAGGGCGAGCGGCGGCCGCAGAGCGTGGACGTGGAACTGGCCGCGTACCGGGTGGTGCAGGAGACGCTCACCAACGCCCTGAAGCACGCGGCCGGCGAGCCGACCCGGGTCCTGCTCCGGTACGGCGACGAGCACCTCGGGATCGAGGTGGCCACGGACGGACCCGTCCCCGCACCGGTCACGCGGAAACCGGGCCCCGCGGGCGGACGGGGGCTGGCCGGGCTGCGCGCACGGGTGCGGATGCTCGATGGTGAACTGGAGGCCGGTCCCCGGCCCGAGGGCGGGTTCGAGGTCCGCGCGACGATTCCGGCCAAGACCCCTCAGGAGTGACCCCGTGACTGATGCACCGCCACCGATCCGCGTGCTCGTCTGCGACGACCAGGCGCTGGTGCGGACCGGCTACGTCACCATCTTCTCCGCGCAGCCCGACATGGAGGTCGTCGGGGAGGCCGAGAACGGCCACGAGGCGGTTCAGGCCGCGCGGCGGCTGCGCCCGGACGTGGTCGTGATGGACATCCGGATGCCCCTGCTCGACGGCATCCAGGCGACGCGGCACCTCGCGGGTCCCGAGGCCGAGGACGCGGTGAAGGTCCTGGTCGTCACCACGTTCAACGTCGACGCCTACGTCTACGACGCGTTGCGCGCCGGAGCGAGCGGCTTCCTCCTGAAGGACGCGCCCGCGGCGGAGCTGGTCAACGGCATCCGGACCGTCGCCCGGGGCGAGGCCCTGCTGGCACCTGCCGTCACCCGCCACTTGATCGGCCACTTCGCCCAGCACCTGCGGCCGGCCGGCACCTCCCGGACGGCCAGGCTGGACGTGGTGCGCCTGTTGACGCCCCGTGAACTGGAAGTGTTCCAGCTGATCGCGGAGGGACTGTCGAACGCGGAGATCGCTGCGGCGATGTTCATCACCCCCGAGACCGTCAAGACCTATGTGTCGCGGATCCTCGCGAAACTCGGTCTGCGGGACCGCGTCCAGGCGGTCGTCCTCGCCTACCGGGTCGGACTGGTGCCCGGACTGTCGTGAACCGGCCCGGCCGGGTGACCGTCAGGCCCAGGCCCAGGCCCAGGCCCAGGCCCAGGCCCAGGCCTCGCCCCCGCGGGTGCGCCCGGCCGCGCAACCCGTCCCGCGGAGCACAACGGGCGGCTGTGACGGGCCGGCCCGGGCGGGCGGGCCCGGGCGGCACCCGCGGTCACTCGCCCTGGCCTGCGCTTCCGATCGGGCCGACCTTCACCGGGGATCCGCCGCCTTCCGTGACGGGCAGTGAGCCGGTGCCCGGCCAGGGGAGGGTGACCGACTGGGTCTCGTCCGGCGGGGTCACCACCAGGCCGGTGATCCGGACACCGGAGCCGCCCGAGGTGTTGGCCGGGTAGATGACGCCGAAGTACGTCGACTTGCCGTTCTTCACGACGCCGGTGACGACCGGCTCGCCGGAGCGCTTCGCGGAGAGAGTGCCCGCCGAGGTCTTCAGGTCGACGCCCGCGTACCCGGAGAGCGTGCAGTCCTTGCCGCTGTGGTTCTTGAGCTCGACCACGACGGTGTTCTCGGCGTCGCCGGAGATCGTGCGGTCCGCGGCGGTGATGGTCAGGTCCGCGGTCCGGCACTTGGCGCCCTTGCCGTCCGCGGTGGAGCCGGCCGGTGCGGCGGTGGACGGCGTGCTGCCCTTCCCCGGAGCGCCGGAAGCCGTACCGCCGCTGGCCGGAGCGTTGGAGGCCGGACCGCCCGAGGCCGGACCTCCGCCGGGGGAGGCGCCGGTGGGCACGGCCGGGGCGGCGGTCGGGGCGCCCTGTGCGGCGCCCGTCTCGCCGTCCTGGCAGGCGGTGAGCGAGACGGCGGCGGCGACGGCCAGGGCGGCGAAGGCGATCTTGCGGACGCGCATGATGTGTTCCTCCAGGTGGGGGCGGGCGGTGTCCGGTGCCCTGTGCTTCTTGCTCTGTGCTTCTTGCTCTGTGCTTCTTGCTCTGTGCTCTGTGCTCTGTGCGAGCGGGTTTCCGAAGACCAGGACCGCCGTCCCGGACGAACCGTTGCGCCCGGGCCGCCCCCAGGACAGGGCTGTTACACGGACCGTCGGCATCCCCCCACACCGTCACCCGCCGGGCCGGGCGCACACCGCCGACGACCTGCTCGGACGCCGGGCCGGACCGCCGCCTGGCACCGCCGCCGCCGTCGCCGGCCGCCGGGACAGAGCCGTGACCCGGATGACCTTGACCACGGAGCGCGACCGCACCATGCCACGACGGCACGACGCCCAGCCCCGGCCCGGCGCAGGGCCGTGCGCAGCGGGGCTGAGGACCTGTCACATGTGCTGCGGATGTGCCGGGTTGAACGTGTGTCGGGCCAACTCCGCCCCAAGGCGGCGCAGTCCGTCGGCAGAGGCCTGACCGAACCTCGGTGGCCGGCGACGACGCACCGTCTCGTGGGAGACGACCACTTCATGCTGGAGCGTCAGTCGGCCGGTGTCGCGGAACAGAGGCGATCCGCCCTCCAGGACGGGCCGTTCCCAGTCATGGCCCACGCGAAGGTCATCTCGCTCCTCCAGCAACGTGACAGCACCCTTGGGACATGATCGGGATATTTCCCGCACCAGCCGGTGATCAAGCGCGTCCTACGATGGGTGCCTTCGACATAAGGGAGTTGGACCTTCATGCGCTCGCACATCGTTCCCGTCGCACTGGTCGTCACCGCACTCGCGGCCATGGCCACCGCCTGCGGGCCGGAGAACAGCGGCCAGGCCTCCGCCGAGGGGGCCACTCCGGCGACCACCGCCGCCGCGTCGGCCGCTCCTTCCACGCCTACGCCCACCACCGCGGCGCCCACGGCCGCGGCGCCGAAGTCGGCGGATCCCAAGGCCTCCGCCTCCGCTCCGGGCGACAAGAGCGGCAAGGGCCAGGCTTGCGGCGCCAACGACCTCACGTTCAGCGCCAAGATGGAGACCCAGGCCGGCGGCTACATCCAGATCTCTGCCAAGGCCAAGCCCGGCATCACCTGCGTCCTGTCCGGCGAGCACCCGGTCATCGCCTTCGGCTCGGGTGGCATCGAGGCCGCCAACGCCGAGCAGGCCGTCGGCCGGCCGATCACGCTCAGCGGCTCCGCGATCGTCTACGCGGGGGTCAACCCGAAGAGCACCAATGACAATCAGGCCGTGGAGTTCAAGGACGTCATCATCGGCATCGGTCCCGCGGACCCGAACCCTGTGAGCATCCCGGTCGGCACCGTCCGGGTCGACAAGCCGCTCGTCACCAACTGGCACGCCAACGCGAAGGATGCGGTCCCCGGCGTCTGATCCCGAACCCAGCGGGTCTGCACGGCCAGCGGCTCTGTCCCGTCATCGGAACGCTGTCGGTGATGACGGTGACGGTGACGCAAGCCCGATGTCTTTACGGCGACGAGTACCGACGCACGCCGGAGTGCGGTCTCGAACATCGGGAGTTCTACTTTGTCGAGGAGCTGACGTTCGCTGATGCGGATGCGATTCTCGCCATGATGCGAGAGCTGTGTCCGCAGATGGTCGACGGCCATCTGCCGGTCTGGGTACGCAACCTTGCCTACCGGCTGGGCCTCCTGCAGCGGCCGGACGAGCCGGTGCTGATGCGGGAGGCCGCTCTGAACCTGTCGATGCACGGCCCGGACCGGGACGACATCGCAGAGGACCTCAGGAATCGGGCCGACGCTCTGGAGGCGGGCTGATCACGGTCTGAGTCAGAGCCGGATCGACGCGACGGTGTCGCTGCCGTGGAAGACGTAGGCGCGCTTGTCGTACCGCGTCGCGACGGCCCTGTGGTGCTTGAGTCGGTTGATCGTGCGCTCGACCTCGTTCCGGTGCTAGGCCGTGTCCTGCCGATCAGTTGAGTCGTCGACAGGACTGTGGGACATCGGGGTGATCTGACGGATGTCCAGTGGGAGCGGCTTGAGCCGCTTCTGCCTGTGAGCAATGGCCGTTGTGGCAGGTGGCGGGACCATCGGCAGGTGGTGAGCGGGGTGTTGTACCGGATCCGGACGGGCGTGCAGTGGCGCGACCTGCCCGAACGGTACGGGCCGTGGAAGACCGTTCACGAGCGGCATCGCCGCTGGTCGGCGGACGGCACCTGGGAACGGCTGCTCCAGCGGGTGCAGGACGAGGCCCCGTGGTCGGGGGCATCGACTGGGAGATCTCCGTCGACTCGACTACCGTGCGCGCCCACCAGCACGCGGCCGGCGCCCGTCATGCGCCGCCGACGGTGCAAGAGGCTCCGCGCAGGCGGTCAGAATCGCTCGGATCCGGGCGGAGCTGGTCGAACGACTGGCGGAGGCGCAGCGTTGGTGATCTGGCTCCGCTCGTGATGGCCGGGACTACGCCTCGCGAAACAGGTCAAAAGGGAAGGCCAGTGGGGAACGAGCCGGCCGTCTGGCGGTAGTTGTCGGCGTCTGGCGAGTATGGGCGCCCAGTCCGCTTCCGGCCGACTCCAGCGACGGACCACAGCTTCGACAACAGCTTCCCGACGATGCCCTTCATACGTTTTCCCCCTCAGCCCGGGCGCCCGGACAGGACCATCGCGCCTCTCCTTGGATCGTATAGCCGACCAGCCGTCAATGAACCGGATCTGAGCATCTTTTGAGCTCGGAGAAGAGAACCACCTCCCACCCACACGGTGCCGGCCCCGAACCCGCGCAGTCGGGCCCGCCGGACGCCGAACGGAGCACTCTGGAGGCCCGCTCTGGGGCCCCGCTGAAGCATGAGATGCCCGTGGCCGCCGCGACACTTCCCGCAGCCGGTGGACTCACGAATCAACACCACGAGTCCCGCACTCCGCCATCGGGTGATCGGCCGGACAGCTCCTGGTGCCGTATCAGGCCACGTTCGCCTCGCTGGTGGAGCACGGAGGAGTAAATCGGTGGGGTGATGCAGGAGAATCTGCCACGATCACCCGATGGGTGCACTTGATGCAGTGGCAGGCAGGGTTGCTGGCGGTGCCACCGTGGCGTTCCGGCCCAGCGGCTCCTCGATGGTCCCGCTGATACGTAGTCGGCAGCAGGTGGTCGTTGCTCCGGTCGACCCGTCGAAGTTGGAGGTCGGGGACATCGTCCTCGCCCGTGTCGCCGGGACGGTGTACTAGCATTTGGTGTCGTCCGTGGAACCCGGCAGGAAGCGGGTGCAGATCAGTAACAACCGTGGCCGCGTCAACGGCTGGACCAGCCACGATCGTGTCTTTGGTATCTGTGTGGCAGTCGACGGCGTCACCAGGTCAAAGGTCGCAGGCAAGTCGCTTGCGACCGACTCCAACGGTTCCTCCTGAACCTGACGCTCCAGCGGCATCGACCGCCAAGCTATGCGGGTGGCGGAACGAGTGCGCGTTCGCGAGATCGATGACGACGAGGGCCGACGGATACTGCGGACAGTCCGCAGAGGCACGGGCTCGGTGGTGACCTGGGGGCGCGCGCAGATGGTGCTGCTGTCCGCTCAGGGCATTCCGGTCGCGAAGATCGCCGAGGTGTCGTTCACCAATGACGACCGGGTCCGCGACGTGATCCACAACTTCAACGCCGACGGCTTCGACTCGCTCTACCCCAAGTAATCCGGCGGCCGGTCGAAGACATTCACACTGCCCGAGCGCCGCGAGATCAAGAAGATGGCTAAGTCCAAGCCGACCGAGCACGATCTGCCGTTCTCAACCTGGAGCCTGACCAAACCGGCCGACTTCCTGGTCGCCGAGGGGGTGGTCGACGACATCAGCCACGAGGGCCTGCACCTTCTGCTCCGTGAGGAGGGCGTCTCCTTTCAACGCCTGAAGACCTGGAAGACCTCCCGCGAACCGGACTACGCGGCCAAGAAGGCCCGCGTGGAGCCTCTCTGTGCGATCGCCCACGGTGAGGTCATAGCAGAGGACGGCGAGCCCGAAGCCGTCTTCTGCATCGACGAGTTCGGGCCGCTCAACTTGATGCCGCACCCCGGGCGGCAGTGGGTCGAGCACGGCGGCAGGCACAAGGACCCCGATCGTGAGCCCCGCCGCCGGCGCCGGGCGACCTACAAAGGAGCAGTGCAGCATGATCCGCCGCTTCATCCTCTGGCGAGACCGTCATGACGAAGACTCCCTGAGCAATCACACGGCCTAGTACTCCAGTGCGACTTCGTGATCTTGCGCCTGGGGCTGACAGAATCAACGCCATGACGGATGACATTCGAGAGATTTTCGAACAGGCCGGCTGTGAAGGCGCCTTATGCGTCCAGCCGTTGGAGGGCGACGCCGAGTTCGGCCTGCGTGCTGATGAGCCTGTTGTTCCGGCCTCGGTGGTCAAGGTGCAGGTCGCCCTGGAGGCGGAGACCTTGTTCGCCGAAGGCCGGTTGGACCCGTGCGAGCGGGTGACCCTGAGTGCCGCCGGCCGGACTCCAGGCCCAGTCGGGATCTCGCTCTTCAACGACGACGCCGTGCTCTCATGGCGAGACATGGTCGTCCTGATGCTCACCATCAGCGACAACCACGCCACCGACGCGCTGCTGCGGCGAGTCGGCGTTGACGCGCTCAACGCGACAGCGATGCGGCTCGGGCTGACCGGCACTGTGACCGAGTCCGACCTGCAGACCATGCTCGACTCCATCGGCGAGGACCTCGGCTGTGCCAGTTGGAAGGACTCGCTGGCCTGGGCAGCCAGCGCATCGGCGGAGGAGATGGCGCACGCCGACGAGAGGCTCCTTGCCTCCCGCGCCTTGGACCCGTCGCGGGGGACCCGAACCACGCCTCGTGACATGGTCGCCCTACTGCGGCTGATCTGGACGGACCAGGCGGGCCCAGCCGCCGCGTGCGAACGTGTGCGCGCCGTGATGGAAAGGCAGTTGACCCGGCACCGGATCGCGAGCGGGTTCCGGCTGCCAGTACGGGTCGCGGCCAAGAGCGGCAGCCTGGTCGGCGTGATCCGCAACGAGATCGGCGTGATCTCCTATCCCGACGGTCGCCGATATGCCGCCGCTGTATTCACTCGATCCCGGCCTGGCTCGGACGACGCGGCGATCAGCCGAGCCATCGGCGCCGTTACCGCGCAGGCCGTCACTGCGCTACAGGACACGGGTGCCTGAAGTCCTTCTGGCGCCAGCTACAGGCACGCAAGCTTCCAACCAGCAAAGCGGGTCGATGGCAAAGGGCTGAGCGCATTCACCTCTGCGCGACAGCTCCGGAGTCGGGTGAGAGTGGCAACGGCCGCCGCGTGATCATGAAGGGCTGTGTGGACTCCTGAAGATCGTGCGATGGCCGTGGGTCACGACGTAGACGCCGCCCGCTGGCGGGCAATGTTCGACCAGGCCATGGCTCGGATCGCGGGCCGGTTCAAGCGGGTGGAACCGCGGGCGACCGCCCGCGCCTTCGTGCTCGGCCTACTGTCCGGCACCGAGCGGAAGAACTGCTGGCGCTTGGCCGAGCAGGCCGACCACGCCCGCCCCGGGCCGATGCAGCGGCTGCTGCGAAGCACCCGCTGGGACGTAGACGCGGTCCGCGACGACATCCGGGCCTACGTCCTCGAACACCTCGGTGCCGACGACGGGGTCCTGATCGTGGACGAGACTGGCTTCCTGAAGAAGGGCATCGCCTCGGCCGGCGTGCAGCGGCAGTACACCGGCACCGCCGGCCGGATCGAGAACACGCAGGTCGGTGTCTTCCTCGCCTACGCCTCCCGCAGAGGGCGGGCATTGATCGACCGTCGGCTCTACTTGCCCGACGCCTCGTGGTGCCAGGACGCCGGGCGCCGAACCCGCGCCGGGGTGCCAGAGCAGTCCCAGTTCGCGACCAAGCCCACGCTGGCTGGGCAGATGATCGCTGCAGCACTGGACGCCGGGGTCGGAGCCTCTTGGGTGACCGGCGATGAGGCATACGGCCAAGACCCCGCACTGCGCACCTTGTTGGAGTCCCGTGGGCCCGGCTACGTTCTGGCCGTCGCCTGCAGCACCCGGGTGAGGATCAACCAGGGACGGACGGCCGCCCGCGCGGATGCCGTGGCCAACCGTCTGCCGGCCTCGGCCTGGCACCGGCAAAGCGCCGGGCCGGAGCGAAGGGTCCGCGTTACTACGACTGGGCCTGGGTCGAGATCGGGGCCGACGGGCACCGGCACCTGCTAATCCGCCGCAACCCGAGCAGCGGCGAACTCGCCTTCTACCTGTGCTGGTCCCCGAGGCGAGTCCCGCTGTCCGAGCTGGTCCGGGTGGCCGGGACCAGGTGGTGCATCGAGGAATGCTTCCAGGCTGCGAAAGGCCAGGTCGGACTGGACCACCACCAGGTCCGCCACTGGACCGCCTGGCACCGGCACATCACCCTGGCCATGCTCGCGCTAGCCTTCCTGGCTGCCCTCGTCGCCGACGCTACGCCAGCGAGGACCGCACAGCCGAACCGGCCCGCCCGCAGCACCGACCCGATTGACCTGACCGTTCCCGAGATCCGTCACCTGCTCGGCGCTCTGCTGAACCCGCCGAACGCATCCCTACGCAGGCTGCTGCACTGGTCAAACTGGCGCCGACACCACCAGGCCACGGCCCGGCGCAGCCACTACCGGCGACGAATCGCCGACCCTGTGACCGGATAGGTCACGAAGTCGCACTGGAGTACTAGGTTCTGTCCGGCGGATCATGGCGTCGTAGGCTCCAGGTCATGCACAGCACCCTGAC
>NZ_BNBO01000101.1 GCF_014655955.1 Kitasatospora indigofera | reverse complement strand
GAGGGCGGGCACCCCCGGGGGTGCCCGCCCTCACACATGCCCGCGACCGCGGGGCCCGCCGCCGGCTACGGCAGGGCGAGCATCCGGTCGAGCGCGGCCTTGGCGTACTTCTCGGTCTCGGGGTCGACGGTGATCACGTTCGGCACCCGGCCCTCGACCAGCGACTCCAGCGCCCAGACCAGGTGCGGCAGGTCGATCCGGTTCATGGTCGAGCAGAAGCAGACCGCCCGGTCGAGGAAGACGACCTCCTTGTCCGGGTGCGCCTTGGCGAGCCGGCGGACGAGGTTCAGCTCGGTGCCGATGGCCCACTTGGAGCCGGGCTCGGCGGCGTCCAGCGCCTTGATGATGTACTCGGTCGAGCCCACCATGTCGGCGGCCGAGACCACCTCGTGCTTGCACTCGGGGTGCACCAGCACGGTCACGCCGGGGATGCGGGCGCGGACGTCGTTCACCGAGTCCAGCGAGAACCGGCCGTGCACCGAGCAGTGCCCGCGCCACAGGATCATCTTGGCGTCGCGCAGCTGCTGCTCGGTCAGCCCGCCGTTCGGCTTGTGCGGGTTGTAGAGGACGCAGTCGTCCAGCGACAGGCCCATCTCGCGGACGGCGGTGTTGCGGCCCAGGTGCTGGTCCGGCAGGAAGAGCACCTTCTGGCCCTGCTCGAAGGCCCACTCCAGCGCGCGCTCGGCGTTGGAGGAGGTGCAGATGGTGCCACCGTGCTTGCCGGTGAAGGCCTTGATGTCGGCCGAGGAGTTCATGTACGAGACCGGCACCGTGACGTCGGCTATGCCGGCGTCCGTGAGCACGTCCCAGCACTCGGCGACCTGCTCGGCGGTGGCCATGTCGGCCATCGAGCAGCCGGCCGCGAGGTCCGGGAGGATGACCTGCTGCGCCGGGCCGGTCAGGATGTCCGCGGACTCCGCCATGAAGTGCACGCCGCAGAAGACGATGTACTCGGCCTCCGGGCGGGCGGCGGCGTCCCGGGCGAGCTTGAAGGAGTCGCCGGTGACGTCCGCGAACTCGATGACCTCGTCGCGCTGGTAGTGGTGACCCAGGATGAAGACGCGGTCGCCGAGGGCGGCCTTGGCCGCGCGGGCCCGCTCGACGAGGTCGGGGTCGGAGGCGGCGGGCAGGTCCCCGGGGCACTCGACGCCGCGCTCGCTGTTGGGGTCGGCCTCGCGGCCGAGCAACAGCAGGGCGAGCGGCGTCGGGGTGGGGTCGACGCCGTAGGTCTCAGTGGTGGTGGTCACGGGCGGGTGCCCTCCTGTGCCGGCCGGGTTTGTCGAAGCGGCCTTCTCGTCTATCTGACGTTATCTATCATAACCCGGTTAGCGTCAGATTGACGATGGCCGTCCTGTCGATGTGATCAGAACCGCTCGACCAAGCGGAGTCTTCCCGGCGTGTGCCGGAGGGTGTTCACGGGGCTCCTGGGGTTGGCTGGCCGGATGAAGGCAATCGCGATCAGGCAGTACGGCGGCCCCGAGGTCGTCGAGTTCACCGACCTCCCCGACCCCAGGGTCGGGCCGGACTCGGTGCTCGTCCAGGTCCGGGCGGCCGGGGTGAACCCGGTCGACTGGAAGGTCCGCGAGGGGCGCCTCGACGGCACCTTCGACGTGCACTTCCCGCTGATCCCGGGCTGGGACGTGGCCGGGGTGGTCCGGTCCGTCGGCGGGGCGGTCACCGAGTTCGCGCCCGGCGACGAGGTGATCGGCTACGTCCGCAAGGACTCCGTCGAGCACGGCACCTACGCCGAACTGGTCGCCGCTCCGGTCCGCACCCTCGCCCGCAAGCCCGCCGCGCTCGACTGGGCGCAGGCCGGCGGGCTCCCGCTGGCCGGGCTCACCGCCTACCAGAGCCTGGTCAAGGCCCTGCGGATCAAGGCCGGCGAGACCGTACTGGTGCACGCGGCCGCCGGCGGCGTCGGCCACCTCGCCGTCCAGATCGCCAGGGCGCTCGGCGCCCGGGTGATCGGCACCGCCGGCCCGCGCAACCACGCCTACCTGCGGGAGCTCGGCGCCGAGCCGGTGGCGTACGGGGACGGCCTGGCCGAGCGGGTCCGCGAGCTGGCCCCCGGGGGCGTCGACGCCGCCCTGGACCTGGTCGGCGGCGACGCCGTCGCCGTCTCCGCCGGTCTGGTCGCCGACCCCGCCCGGATCGCCTCGGTCGCCGACTACGGAGTGGCCGCCCGCGGCGGCCACTACGTCTGGGGCCGCCCGGACAGTGCCGACCTCACCGCGCTCGCCCGCCTCGCCGACGAGGGCCGGCTCACCGTCACCGTCGCCTCGACCCTGCCGCTCGCGCAGGCCGCCTCCGCCCAGGCCCTGAGCGCGGAGGGCCGGACCAGGGGCAAGATCGTGCTCCTGGTGGACTGACCGGCCCGATCCCCCAGAATGGGCGGTGAACCGTTTCCGCGGATCACCGCCCAGCACGCCGTACGACCGGGAGCCCCGCACCGATGAGCACGAGCCGACCGCCAGAGCCGGGCGGAGCCTCCCTGGACGAGACCGACCGGCTCGTGCTCGCGCAGCTGGGCCGCGACGGCCGGGCCTCGTACGCCGAGATCGGCCTGCTGGTGAACCTCTCCGCGACGGCCGTGCGCCGCCGGATCGACCGGCTGCGGGCCCGCGGCGTGGTGCGCGGCTTCACCGTCGTGCTGGACCCGGCGCTGCTCGGCTGGCAGACCGAGGCCTTCGTCGAGGTGTACTGCCGGGAGCGGACCGCCCCCGAGGAGATCCTCGCCAGCCTGCGCCAGTTCCCCGAGGTGGTGGCCGCCTGGACGGTCACCGGCGACCCCGACGCGCTGGTCCACCTGCGGGCCTCCGACACCGGGCACCTGGAGGCCGTGATCGAGCGGATCCGCAAGGAGCCGGGCGTCCAGCGCAGCCGCAGCTCGGTGGTCCTGTCCCGCCTGATCGGCTGACCCGTCCGGGCCCGGCCGGTCTCGTCGGCCCCGGTCCTCGTCGGCCCCGCCCGGGTCGGCCGCCGTCCGTGGGCCCGCCGTCCGTGGGCCCGCCATCCACCCGGCCCGGCACCCGTCGCACCGTCCGTCGCACTGCCGGCCCCACCCGGCCCGGCACCCGTCGCACCGTCCGTCCCACCGGCCCCACGCAGGAATCCTGCGCGGGGCGGCCCGAACACGCCCGAAAGCTGCCCCACCGGCCGGGTTCCGACGCGCGTGCGGACCGCCCCGCTGCCTAGGCTGATCATGCCGGTCCGCCCCAGGCTCCCCAGCCCGCGCGGCCCGCCTCCCCGACCCCCCGAAGCCGAGAGGGACACCCGTGTCCGCTGCCCCCCACCGCATGCACCGGCCCGACAGCGAGCTGGTCGACCTGGTATTCGACTACATGCGCGAGCGGCTGCAGTACGACCCGGTGCCGCTCGACCACCCCGGCGACGGCGACCACCTGCGGGCCCGGCTGGCCGGCGTCCTCAACGCCACCGGCAACAACCCCGCCGACGTGCTCAAGCTGTACGACCACGAGCTCTCCCGCGCGGTGATCTCGGCCGACAGCCCGCGCTACCTCTCGTTCATCCCCTGCGCCCCCACCAAGGCCGCGCTGCTCTTCGACATGGTGGTCTCCTGCGCCTCCCTGCAGGGCATCTCCTGGCTGGAGGCGGCCGGCGCGATCGCCGCCGAGAACCAGGTGCTGCGCCTGATCGCGGACCGGGCCGGCCTGCCCGAGTCGGCCGGCGGCACCTTCGTCTCCGGCGGCTCGGCCGGCAACCTCTCCGCGCTGGTCGTCGCCCGCGACACCGCCCGCCGCAAGCTCGGCGTGGGCCGGGAGGCCACCCTGCGGATCGCCGTGGCCGACCAGGTGCACTCCTCGGTCAAGAACACCTTCAACATCATCGGCGTCGAGGCGTTCGTCGTCCCGACCGTGGACCGCCGCTTCACCGGCGAGGCGCTGCGCGCCGCGCTGGCCGCGGACCCGGACCCGGAGACGGTGATCGCGGTGGTCGGCACCGCCGGCACCACCAACGAGGGCATCGTCGACGACCTCCAGGGCCTGTCCGAGGTCACCCGCGAGCGCGGCCTTTGGTTCCACGTCGACGGCGCCTACGGCGGGGCCGGGCTGTTCGCGCCCTCCGTCCGCGCGCGCTACGACGGCATCGAGCACGCCGACTCCTTCGTGGTCGACCCGCACAAGTGGCTGTTCGCCCCGTTCGACTGCGCCGCGCTGATCTACCGCAACCCGCAGCTCGCCCGCGCCGTGCACACCCAGGACGCCTCCTACCTGGACGTCCTGCACACCGAGGGCGACGAGTGGAACCCCACCGACTACGCCTACCACCTCACCCGGCGCGCCCGCGGCCTGCCGCTCTGGTTCTCGCTCGCGGTGCACGGCACCGACGCGTACACCGACGCGATCGAGGAGGGCCTGCGGCTGGCCCGGGAGAGCGCCCGGGTGATCCGCGGGACGGAGCACCTGGAGCTGCTGCACGACCCGCAGCTGTCCGCCGTCTGCTTCCGCCGCAAGGGCTGGACCAACGACGACTACTACCGCTGGTCGCAGCAGCTGCTCGCGGACCAGATCGGCTTCGTCACCCCCACCGGCTGGGACGGCGAGACGGTGGCCCGGTTCGCCTTCCTGCACCCGGGCACCACCATGGAGATGGTCCAGGAGATCCTCGACACCATGGCGTGAGCCGGTGCGCCGGGTGCGCCGGTACCTGAGCCCGTGAGCCCGTGAGCCCGTGAGCCCCTGGATCCGGGGGCCCGCGGGCCCGCGGGCTCACGGCCCAGGTCAGAGGAAGCCGCCGCTGGGGATGTACGGAGTCGGCGGGCGCATGCCCCGGACCGCCAGGTAGCCCCGCGTCCCCAGCGAGAGGCCGACCTCCAGCCCCACGTCCACGGCCCACTCCTGCTCGGCGGTGAGGAACTCCACCTCGGCCTCGGTGCCGTCGGGCACCCGGGCCAGCGCCTCGCGCAGCAGACGGGTGGCGATCCGCTTGGACGTCGCGGCCAGCAGCTTGACCGAGCCGCCGTCCCGGTAGCAGTAGCCGCTGCCCGCGAGGGTGTCCGCGACCAGCAGCTCGTCGTAGTGGGCGAGCATGAAGTCGTGGTCCGGCCCGTGCGCGGCGCCCCGGGCGCCGCGGTCCACCGAGTCCAGCAGGTGCCGGTGCACCGGGCCGCCCGGATGCACCGGGATGTCGCCCGGGTCGAGCAGGCCGGCCCGGTCCACCCGGCCGGCCAGCGTCATCGCCGGGTGCAGGGTGAACCCCGCCCGCCGGTAGCGCCGGGCCGCGGCGGGGGAGGGCGAGGCGCAGAGCAGCCCGCGCAGGCAGCCCCGCCCGTGCGCCGCCGCCTGCTCCAGCAGCAGCCGCCCCACGCCCTGCCCCTGGGCGGCCGGCAGCACCACGAACAGGGCGAGGATCCACACCCCTTCGCGGCGCATCGACAGGGCCGCGCCCACCGCCTCGCCGTCGTGCTCGGCGATCCAGCACCCCTGCGGGTCGGTCCGGGCCAGATGCCTGGTCCGGGCGAGCTGCTGGACGGTGCGGGCCTCCTCCTCGGGGGCCTCCGTCCGCCCGCCGCCGCCCGTGCGGTCGGCCAGGTCCTGGAAGGCCGAGCGGGCGATCCGCCGCACGGCCTCGGCGTCGGCGGCACTGTCCCGTACCTGGCGCAGGATCATGGCACCCATCCTGGCAACCGGGGGCGCCCCGGGTGGGTGGTTCCCGCGGATCGGGCGATGACCATACCCGCGGGGTGTGCGAGCATGGGGAATGTGCGGGAACGGGCCGCGAATCCCGTCCCCCGAAAGAACCACCGCCCGGGGAAATGAATCCGGGTGGCCGCTGGTTGGTACTGGCGGCAGATCGTCGTCAACGACCGGGAGTAAGCAGATGACCGTCCAGGACGAGACCACCGTCGAGAGTGGTCTGCTCCTTACCGATGCCGCCGCGGCCAAGGTCAAGGGCCTGCTGGAGCAGGAAGGCCGCGAGGACCTGGCGCTTCGCGTCGCCGTCCAGCCCGGTGGCTGCTCCGGCCTTCGTTACCAGCTCTTCTTCGACGAGCGCTCGCTCGACGGCGACGTCCTCAAGGACTTCAACGGCGTCAAGGTCGTCACCGACCGCATGAGCGCCCCGTACCTCGGCGGCGCCACCGTGGACTTCGTGGACACGATCGAGAAGCAGGGCTTCACGATCGACAACCCGAACGCCACCGGCTCCTGCGCCTGCGGCGACTCGTTCAGCTAGCAGCAGCACGAAGGCGGCCCCGGGATCCCTCCCGGGGCCGCCTTCGTCATGCCCGCCGCCGTTCCGGCAGCGGTGTCCGCCGGGTGCCGGCCGCTGTCCGTCGGCCGGCCGCCGGCTACTTGTCGGCCGGCACCGGCGGCCCGCCCGCGATCTCGGCCTCCAGCGGCACCTCGGCGCCGGTGGAGGCGTCCACCACGGCGCGGCCCATCAGCGGGCCCTTGAGGTCCGCCGTCACCGCCTGGCGCTTGGCCACCGCCGCGCAGGCCGTGCCCGCGGGCATCGGGGCGGCCACCACGATCCGGACGTTCACCCGGCCGGGCTGGGACTCGTCCGCCTTCAGCCCGTACTTCTCGCAGATGCCGCCGTAGAACAGCACGGTCAGCCGGTTCCCGCTCAGCTGGTAGCCGATGGTCTGCCGGGCGCCGGGGACGGGCGCGGGCTCGCCGGGGGCGATCCCCGGGGTGGCCGGCGCCGGACCGTCCGGGCCGATGCCGGGCGTCGCGCCGGTGCCCGGGGTCGGTGCGGCGGAGGGGCTCGCGGACGGGCCGGTCGGCCGCGGATCCGGCGCCGAAGCGGTCGGCGCGGGCTCCCCGGGCGCGATCCCCGGCCCGGTTCCGGCGGCCGAAGGGTCCGAGGGCGCCGTGACGGAGGGCGAGGCCGTCGCCGCGGTGTCGGAGGCGGCCGGGCCGCCACCGCCGCAGCCGGCCACCGCCGCGAACGCCAGGGCGACGCCGGCCAGGGCCGCCGCCCGTCGTCCGGCGCGGCGTGCGGTGCCGGGGTTCCGCCCCGGCCGGGCCTTCGTCTGCAGATCGTTCACTGGACTTCCTCCCGAGGGCTGGGCGGCGCCGCCTCCCCGGCGGCACCGCGCCGGTTTGACGTGCCCCGGAGGAGTCCGGTTCCACCGGGCGCCGCCCAGCGGCGGCGGCACCCGGTGCACGGGGGGTCCCTACATCCCGTACTCGGCCATTCCGGCGACCAGCCGCTGCGCCCCGGACGACACCGCGAAGCCCGGTCCGGCCGCCACCACCGGCTCCTCGCCGACGGCGGACGGCGGCCAGAAGCGGCCCAGCCGACGGGACGAACTCACCAGCGCGTCCAGGGTGTCCAGGTCGGTGTCACCCCGCAGGGCGGGGGAGACGCGCAACGGGTGCTGACTGGAATTCATCGGGTCATCGCTCCGATCACCGTGCCGTGGCGACGGTGCCACGGACGTGGACGGGGGCCGCTGACGGGCCCCTCTGCTGCGACCCTAGGACGCCCGCCGGGCGGGGACCAGAGCTACCCGGAGGTAGTACCCGTTCGTGCCAGGGCACCGACGTCTACGGCCCGGGTGCCCCGGGCGGGTACCGTGGGGAGGTTCGTCCGCTGCCCCTGGCCCTGCCGCCACTCTGAGGAGACCCCGTGCGTATCGCCGTCGCCGGCTCGATCGCCACCGACCACCTGATGACCTTTCCCGGCCGGTTCGCCGACCAGCTGGTCGCCGAGCAGCTGCACACGGTGTCGCTGTCCTTCCTGATCGACACCCTCGACATCCGCCGGGGCGGGGTCGCCGCGAACATCTCGTTCGGCATGGGTGTCCTGGGCCTGCGCCCGATCCTGGTCGGCGCCACCGGGGCCGACTTCGCCGAGTACCGCAGCTGGCTGCAGCGCCACAACGTGGACACCGAGTCCGTGCACATCTCGGAGACCCGGCACACCGCCCGCTTCATGTGCACCACGGACGAGGACCACAACCAGATCGCCTCCTTCTACACCGGGGCGATGGCGGAGGCCCGCTACATCGAGCTCAAGCCGATCGCCGACCGGGTCGGCGCCCTGGACCTCGTCCTGATCGGTGCCGACGACCCGCAGGCGATGGTCCGCCACACCCAGGAGTGCCGCACCCGGGGCTACGCCTTCGCCGCCGACCCCTCCCAGCAGCTGGCCCGCCTGGAGGGCGACGACATCCGCGAGATCGTCGACGGCGCCGCGTACCTCTTCACCAACGAGTACGAGGCCGCGCTCATCGAGAGCAAGACCGGCTGGGACGCCGACGAGATCCTCACCCGGGTCGGCACCCGGGTCACCACCTTGGGCAGCAAGGGCGTGCGGATCGACCGCAAGGGCGAGGCGCCCATCACGGTCGGCTGCGCCCCCGAGGAGCGCAAGACCGACCCGACCGGTGTCGGCGACGCGTTCCGGGCCGGCTTCCTGGCGGGCCTGTCCTGGCAGCTCGACCTGGAGCGCTCGGCCCAGCTCGGCTGCATGCTCGCCACCCTGGTGATCGAGACCGTCGGCACCCAGGAGTACGAGCTGCGCCCCTCCGCGTTCCTGCAGCGCTTCGAGAACGCGTACGGCGCGGAGGCGGCGGCCGACATCCGGGCGCACCTGGTCAAGTAGTCCCGCCTGCCCCGCCCGTCCTGACCGTCCCGCCCGGTCCGCCGTGTTCCCCGGCGGGCTCAGGCGGTGCGGCGGACCAGGTAGGCCACCCCCCGGTCGCCGCCGTAGCCGGCGGCCGGGGCCTCGCCGAGGTACTCCTGCCCGCGCATCCCGCACCAGGCCGGGATGTCCAGCCGGGCGGCCTCGTCGTCGGCCAGCACCGCGATCGTCCCGCCGGCCGGCACCTCGCCGATCCGCCGGGCCAGCTCGATCACCGGCAGCGGGCACCGCTTGCCCAGCGCGTCGAGGACCAGCGCCCCGCCGCCCGCCGCGGCCACCCCCGCCGCTTCGCCGTCCGGAGCCCCGCCCGCCGCCGCCCCGCCCCCCGCCGCCCCGCCCCCCGCCGGCTCCCCGGCGTCCGGCCCGCCGGTGTCCCCGGTGCCGGGCTCCCCGCCCCGTACCGTCACGGGGGCGGCCCCGGCCGGGGCGGGCAGGTCCAGTCCGAGCGGCGCCCGGACCTCCGCGACGATCCCCGGCAGCACCGCGAGGAACCGCTCGACCTCCGCCTCGGTGGCGTCGAAGGGCAGCGAGACCCGGACGTTGCCCTCGGTCAGCACCCCCATCGCGGCCAGCACGTGGCTCGGGGTCAGGGTGGAGGAGGTGCAGGAGGAGCCGGAGGAGACCGCGAAGCCCGCCCGGTCCAGCCCGGCCAGCAGCACCTCGCCGTCCACGTACAGGCAGGAGAAGGTGACCAGGTGCGGCAGCCGCCCGACCGGGTCGCCGACCACCTCCACCTCGGGCACCAGCAGCGGGACCTGCGTCCTGATCCGGTCGACCAACCCGTGCAGCCGCGCGTTCTCCCGTTCGGCCTCGGCCCGCACGGCCCGCAGCGAGGCCGCCGCCGCCACGATCGCGGGCACGTTCACGTAGCCGGGCACCCGGCCAGCCTCGCGTTCGTCGGCGGGCAGCGGGGAGGAGTACCTGACGCCCTTGCGGACGACGAGCACCCCGACGCCGGCCGGGCCGCCCCACTTGTGGGCGCTGGCGGTCAGCAGGGACCAGCCGGCCGGGACGGCCGCCCGCCCGGCGCTCTGCGCGGCGTCCACCAGCAGCGGTACGTCGCCGCAGACCGCGGCGACCTCGCCGACCGGCTGGACGGTCCCCACCTCGTGGTTGGCCGACTGCAGCACGGCCAGCGCGGTGCCGGGCCGCAGGGCGGCGGCGAAGTCCGCCGGGGCGGCCCGGCCGAGCCGGTCCACCGGGACGACGGTGACCTCGCCCGTCCCGCTCCCCGCGGGTGTCCGCTCCCACTGCTCGGCGGTGTGCAGCACCGCGGAGTGCTCCACGGCGGAGTGCACCAGGTGGGCGCCGCGGCGGCGGTTGCCGGCCAGGGCCCCGAGCATCCCCAGCTGCAGGGCCTGGGTGCCGCTGGCGGTGAACGCCACCTCGTCGGCCCGGACGCCCAGCACCTCGGCGACCGTCCCGCGCGCCGCGTCCAGCAGCATCCGGGCCTGCCGGCCCGAGCGGTAGAGCCGGGCGGGGTCGGCCCAGCCCTCGTCCAGCGCGGCGGTCAACGCCTGCCTGGCGACCGGGTGAAGCGGGGCGGTGGAGGCGACGTCGAAGTACACGGGATCATTCAACTACAGACCCGGGGTCGCCCGGCCGTCTCACCGCCCGTCAGTCGATCACCCGGTTTGTCCGGTTCGTCCGCACCCGACGGGTCGTCACCCACCTCCCGGGGGTGTGTCCCCCGATCGGGCGTACGACCCTCGAAAGTCTGCTGTGACCTGGGAATCCGCCCCGGCCGGGCCTGATCGGGCGACCGGGCGGCGCGTTACCGGGACCTGCCCGTCAGCAGCGCATAAGCCTGGAGTAGGGTTTGGCCCGCATAAGCATTCAAACCGTGCCCGTGGACGGGTCGCCGGGGAGGGTCTCCACCCTCCTCGGAGCGACGCGAAGGCGGGCGAGACTTCGGGAAGGCGCTACGTGAGTCCCAACGGCTCCGACCGCTCGCCGCGGCGCACGATGCGGCGGAAGCTGCCTCAGGCGCTGGCACTGGGCCTCGTCATCGCGACCGCTACCGGCTGCTCGGCCAATGACCTCCCCAGGCTTGGCCTCCCGAAGCCCGTCACGGTGGAAGGGCCCCTGGTCCTCCACATGTGGCAGGGCTCGTGGATCGCGGCGCTGGCAGTGGGCGCACTGATGTGGGGTCTGATCATCTGGAGCGTGATCTTCCACCGGCGCAGCCGCACCGGTATCCAGATCCCTCCGCAGACCCGGTACAACGTGCCCATCGAGGCGCTCTACACCGCGGTCCCCATCGTCATCGTGTCGGTGCTCTTCTACTTCGTCGCCCGCGACGAGTCGCGGTTGATCTCCACCTCCGAGAAGCCCGCGCACACGGTCAACGTGGTGGGCTTCCAGTGGAGCTGGGCGTTCAACTACGAGAACACCGAGAAGCCCGACCCGACCAGCACCACGGCGGCGTACGAGGTGGGCACGCCCGCCGAGCCGCCGACGCTGTACCTGCCGGTCAACGAGTCGGTCAAGTTCGTCCTCACCTCGCGGGACGTCATCCACGACTTCTGGCCCGTCAACTTCCTGATGAAGATGGACGTCGTGCCGGGCGTGGTGAACAAGTTCGAGGTCACGCCGACCCAGATCGGCGAGTACAAGGGCAAGTGCGCCGAGCTCTGCGGCGTGGACCACTCGCGGATGCTCTTCAACGTGAAGGTCGTGTCCCGCGCGGACTACGACGCGCACCTGGCGGACCTGCGGGCCAAGGGCCAGACCGGCGCGGTGCCCTCCGGCATCACGACCATGGGAAGTGAAGAATAGTGACCATCCTCAACGAGCCCGCCGCGGCCGGCGGGGGCGCCGGGGCCGTCACGGTCGGCGGGGGCCAGCGCACCCGCAAGCCGGGTTCCACCATCATCAAGTGGCTGACCACCACCGACCACAAGACGATCGGCACCCTCTACCTGGGGACGTCGTTCGCCTTCTTCCTGATCGGTGGCATCCTCGCGCTGGTCATGCGCGCCGAGCTGGCTCGTCCCGGGACGCAGATCCTGTCGAACGAGCAGTTCAACCAGGCGTTCACCATGCACGGCACGATCATGCTGCTGATGTTCGCGACGCCGCTCTTCGCGGGCTTCGCGAACTGGATCATGCCGCTGCAGATCGGCGCGCCCGACGTCGCGTTCCCGCGGCTGAACATGTTCGCCTACTGGCTGTACCTGTTCGGCTCGACGATCGCGGTGGCCGGCTTCGTCACCCCGCAGGGCGCGGCCGACTTCGGCTGGTTCGCGTACTCGCCGCTGTCCGACGCCGTCCGCTCGCCGGGCATCGGCGCCGACATGTGGATCATGGGTCTGGCCTTCTCCGGCTTCGGCACCATCCTCGGCGCGGTCAACTTCATCACCACGATCATCTGCATGCGCGCGCCCGGCATGACGATGTTCCGGATGTCGATCTTCGTCTGGAACGTCCTGCTGACCGCGGTGCTCGTCCTGCTGGCCTTCCCGGTCCTCGCCGCCGCGCTCTTCGCGCTGGAGGCGGATCGAAAGTTCGGGGCTCACGTCTTCGACCCGGCGAACGGCGGGGCGCTGCTCTGGCAGCACCTGTTCTGGTTCTTCGGCCACCCCGAGGTGTACATCATCGCGCTGCCGTTCTTCGGCATCGTGTCGGAGATCATCCCGGTCTTCAGCCGCAAGCCGATGTTCGGCTACTCCGGCCTGATCGCGGCCACCATCGCGATCGCCGGTCTGTCCGTGACGGTGTGGGCCCACCACATGTACGTCACCGGGCAGGTGCTGCTGCCGTTCTTCTCCTTCATGACCTTCCTGATCGCGGTCCCGACCGGTGTGAAGTTCTTCAACTGGGTCGGCACCATGTGGAAGGGCTCGCTGAGCTTCGAGACCCCGATGCTCTGGACGGTCGGCTTCCTGGTCACC
>NZ_BNBO01000100.1 GCF_014655955.1 Kitasatospora indigofera | reverse complement strand
TCGTGGCACTGCGCAGCCGCGCCCTGGTGGCCCTGGCCGGCCGGGGCGGCATGGTGTCGGTGGCCCTGTCCGCCGAGCGGGCCGAGGACTACGTGTCGCGCTGGGGCGGCGCGCTGACGGTCGCCGTGTTCAACGCCACCGGCTCGGTCGTGGTGTCCGGCGACACCCAGGCTCTGTCCGAACTGGTCGAGTCCTGCGCGGCGGACGGTGTCCGGGCACGCGTCGTCCCGGTGGACTACGCCTCCCACTCCGCGCACGTCGAGGCGATCCGCGAGCGGTTGGACACCGAACTGGACGGTGTGCGGCCGCGGCAGGGCACCGTCCCGTACTACTCGGCGGTCACCGGCGGCCTCCTCGACGACACCACGCAGCTCGACGCCGGCTACTGGTACCGCAACCTGCGCGAGCCGGTCCGCTTCGACCTGGCCACCGCCGCACTGCTGGCCGACGGGCACGACGTCGTGGTCGAGGTCAGCCCGCACCCGGTGCTGCTGCCCGTCCTCGAACAGATCCTGGAACAGGCCCGCGAGCGGACCGGCGTGCCCGGCGTCGCCACCGGCACGCTGGGCCGCGACCGGGGCGGGCCGGACGTCTTCCTGACCGCGCTGTCCCGGCTGTTCGTGGCCGGTGTGCCGGTCGACTGGTCCCCGGCGGTCGCCGAGGCCGCGCCGGTCGACCTGCCCACGTACGCCTTCCAGCGCCGTTCGCACTGGCTGCCCGAAGCGACCGCCGGGCAGGGCGGACGGACCCCGGCCGGCCCGGAGAGCCACGCAGCGGAGAGCGCCGCGTCCGGCCGGCCGGACGGCGGCCCGCAGACCCGCGACACCGGGGTGGGCGGCACGGACCCGGGCGACCCCGACGCGGTCGATGCGGCCGCCGTGGTCATCGCGCAGATCGCGCTCGTGCTCGGCCACGAGAACCCCGCGGACATCGATCCCGCGCTCACCTTCAAGGACCTCGGATTCGACTCGGTCACCGGGCTCGAACTGCGCAACCGCCTGGCCGGCGCGCTGGACCGGCAACTCCCCTCCGGTCTCGTCTTCGACCACCCGACGCCCGCGGAGCTCATCGACTGGCTGCGCACCGGCCTCGGCGACCGGCCGGACCCCGCCTCCCCGGCCGCCCACGACGACCCGGTCGTCATCGTGGGGATGGGCTGCCGCTTCCCCGGCGGGGTGGCCTCGCCGGACGACCTGTGGCGGCTCGTCACGGAGGGCGTGGACGCGATCGGCGACTTCCCGGACGACCGCGGCTGGGACCTGGGCGGCCTGTACGACCCGGACCTGCGCGGCGCGGGCACCACGTACACCACCCGGGGCGGTTTCCTGGAGGCGGTGGCCGGCTTCGACGCCCCGTTCTTCGGCATCTCGCCCCGTGAGGCGCTCGCGATGGACCCGCAGCAGCGGCTCGTGCTGGAGACGGCGTGGGAGACCTTCGAGCACGCCGGGATCGACCCGGCCTCGCTGCGCGGCAGCCGGACCGGCGTGTTCACCGGCGTCTGGTCGTCCGGGTACGCGACCGGGCCCGGCCTGCCGGAGGACCTGGAGGGGTACCTGTTCACCGGCGTCGCGACCAGCGTCACGTCCGGCCGGGTCGCCTACCACCTCGGGCTGCGCGGCCCGGCGCTGTCCGTGGACACCGCCTGCTCGTCGTCCCTGGTCGCCGTCCACCTGGCCGCCCAGGCCCTGCGCGCGGGCGAGTGCTCGCTGGCGCTCGCCGGCGGTGTCACGATCATGGCGACACCGCTGGGCTTCACCGAGTTCTCCCGCCAGCGCGGCCTCGCGGCGGACGGCCGCAGCAAGCCCTTCGCCGCCGCGGCCGACGGCACCAGCTGGGCCGAGGGCGCCGGCCTGGTGCTGCTGGAACGTCTGTCGGACGCCCGCCGCAACGGCCACCGCGTGCTGGCGGTCGTCGCCGGAAGCGCGGTCAACCAGGACGGCGCGTCCAACGGCCTGACCGCGCCCAACGGCCCCTCCCAGGAGCGGGTGATCCGTCAGGCCCTTGCCAACGCCGGGTTGGAGCCGTCCGAGGTGGACGCGGTGGAGGCGCACGGCACCGGCACCACCCTCGGCGATCCCATCGAGGCCCACGCCCTGCTGGCCGCCTACGGTCAGGACCGGGACGAGCCGTTGTGGCTGGGGTCGGTGAAGTCGAACATCGGCCACACCCAGGCCGCCGCCGGCGTCGCGGGCCTGATCAAGATGGTGATGGCGATGCGGCACGGCGAACTGCCGCGAACCCTGCACGTGGACGCGCCCTCCCCGCACGTCGACTGGGCCGCCGGCGGCGTCCGGCTGCTGACCGAGGCCCGGCCGTGGCCGGAGCACGAGCACCCGCGCCGCGCCGGCATCTCGGCCTTCGGCATCAGCGGCACCAACGCCCACCTCATCGTCGAGCAGAGCAGCATCGAGCAGTCCTCCGACCCGGACCCCGGCCACCTTCCGGAACCCGCCGGCCGGGCCGCCCCCACCGCCTGGCTGCTGTCCGCGAGGACCGACGCCGCGCTGCGCGCCCAGGCCGAGCGGCTGCACGCGTACGCGACCGCCCACCCCGACGTCCCGGCCGCCGCGATCAGCCGCGCACTGGCCGCCCGCACCCGGTTCGAGCACCGGGCCGCGGTGGTCGGCACCGACCGGGACGACCTGCTGTCCGGCCTGGCCGCGCTCCCGCCGGGACTGCCGGCCCGTACCGGCGGGACCGTGTTCGTCTTCCCCGGACAGGGGGCGCAGTGGGCGGGCATGGGCCGTGACCTGTACGAGCAGTCCGAGGTCTTCCGCGTCGGCATCGACGCCTGCGCCGCCGCCCTGGCCCCGTACACCGACTGGTCGCTGGTCGACGAACTGCGCCACGGCTCGCTGGACCGCGTCGACGTGGTGCAGCCGGCCCTGTTCGCCGTCATGGTGGCGCTGGCCGACCTGTGGCGGTCCTACGGCGTGCAGCCGGACGCCGTGGTCGGCCACTCCCAGGCGGAGATCGCCGCCGCGTACGTCGCCGGCGCGTTGTCGCTGCGGGACGCCGCCAAGGTCGTGGCGCTACGGTCCAGGGCACTGGCGGTCATCGCCGACCGGGGCGGCATGGTGTCCCTCGCGCTGTCCGTCGAACAGGCCGCGGGCTACCTGGCCCGTTGGGGCGAGCGGCTGACCACCGCCGTGGTGAACGGACCCGCGGCGGTCGTGGTGTCCGGCGGCCTCGACGTGCTGGACGAACTGCTGGCCGCCTGCGAGGCCGACGGCATCCGCGCCCGCCGCCTGCCCGTCAACTACGCCGCCCACTCCGCCCAGGTCGAGGCGATCCGCGAGCAACTGCTCGCCGAACTGGCCGACATCACGCCTCACCCGGCGGCGATACCGTTCTACTCGACGGTCACCGGCGAGCCGGTCGACGCCGCCGCCCTCGACGCCGATTACTGGTACCGCAACCTCCGCGAACCCGTACGGTTCGACCTGGCCACCGCCCGGCTCACCGCCGACGGCCACGACCTCTTCCTGGAGGTCAGCCCGCACCCGGTGCTGGTGCCCGCGCTGGATGTCGCCGCCACCGGTACGCTGCGCCGCGGCCACGGCGGCCTCACCGAGTTCCTCGCCGCGGCGGGACGCCTCTACGCCGCCGGGGCCGATGTCGACTGGATCCCGGCCCTGCCCCGCACCGCACCCAGGGCGGACCTGCCCACGTACGCCTTCCAGCGCGAGCCCTACTGGGTGACCGCGACCCCGCCGGTGCCCCGTGACGACTGGCGGTACGAGGTGGCATGGGCGCCGGCGAGCGGTGCTGTGCCCCCGGTGGAGCCGGCCCGCTGGCTCGTCCTGGCCACGACCGGGCACCCGTGGGCCGAGGCCCTGCGCGAACGGGGCTTCGCGGTGGCCGACAGCTGGGACGCGGCCGACACCGGGGGCGGCCGGCCCGGGGTGGACGGCGTGCTGTCGCTGCTGGCGCTGGACGAGGAGCCGCACCCCGACCACCCGGTGCTCCCGGCGGGCCTGGTCCGCACCCTGGATCTGGTCCGCAGCCTGGACCCGGTGAGGACGGCGGCCGTCCCGCTGTGGTGCGCGACCAGCGGCGCCGTGAGCACCTCGGGCACCGACCCGGTCACCAGCCCGGCCCAGGCCCTGGTGTGGGGCACCGGCGCGTCCGCGGCGCTGGAGTTCCCGCACGGCTGGGGCGGCCTGGTCGACCTTCCCGCCGTGCCCGACGAGGAGAGTGTGCAAGCGCTGCTCGTCGTGCTCGCCGGCACGGCCGAGGACCAGGTGGCGATCCGCGGCACCCGGCGCTTCGCCAAGCGGCTGCGCCGCAAGGCCCCGTCGGGCCCGGCCGCGCGGTCCTGGCGGCCGCGGGGCACGGTGCTGGTCACCGGCGGCACCGGCGCGCTCGGCGGACATGTGGCCCGCCGCCTCGCGCGGCAGGGCGCGGAGCACGTCGTGCTGGCCTCCCGCCGCGGCCCCGACGCGCCCGGCGCGGCCGGCCTGCGCGACGAACTGGAGGCAGCCGGGGCGCGGGTGACGGTGGCGGCGTGCGACGTGGCCGACCGGGACGCCCTGCGGGACCTCGTCGAGCGCGTCGGCGACATCCGCGCGGTGTTCCACACCGCCGGCGAGATCAGGGCGACCAGGCTGGCCGACACCACACCGGCGGAGTTCGCCGAGGTCATCACGGCCAAGGTCGCCGGGGCGGCGAACCTGGCGCAACTCCTGCCGGACCTCGACGCCTTCGTGCTGTTCTCCTCCACCGCGGGCGTGTGGGGCGACGGCCACGGCGCGGCCTACGCCGCCGGCAACGCCTTCCTCGACGCCCTGGCCGCACAGCACCGCGCCCGGGGCCGCGCCACGACCTCCGTCGCGTGGGGCATCTGGGCCGAAGGCGGTATGGCGGCCCTGGAGTCGGTGCAGCGCCAGCGCACCCTGCTCGGCCTCGGCGAACTGGACCCGGGCCGGGCACTCGACGCGCTGCAGGACGTCCTCGACCACGACGAGGCCCTCGCGGTCGTCACCGAGGCCGACTGGGCACAGTTCGCCCGCGCCTACACCCACGCGCGGCCGAGCCGACTGCTGCGGGACCTGCCCGAGGCCCACAGCCGGCCGCAGGCCCCCCGGCCCGCACCCCCCGCCGGCGGCACCGACCTGCTGGAGCTGATCACCACCCACGTCGCAGGGGTGCTGGGACACGCCACCCCCGAGCGGCTCGACCCCCGGCAGGCGTTCAAGGACCTGGGCTTCGACTCACTGACCGCGGTGGAACTGCGCAACCGCCTGACCGCCGCGCTCGGGGTGAAACTGCCCGCCACCCTCGTCTTCGACCACCCCACCCCGGCACGGCTGGCCGCCCACCTGGCCGGCGAGTCCGGCGAGCAGGACGCGCCGCAGGCCCCGGCCCCGGCCGCGACGGACGAGCCGATCGCCGTCATCGGCATGGGCTGCCGTTACCCCGGGGGCGTCGGCACCCCCGAGGAGCTCTGGCGGCTGGTCGCGGACGGCGTGGACGCGGTCGGCGACTTCCCCGCCGACCGGGGATGGGACATCGACCGTCTGTACGACCCGACGGGAATCCGCCCCCGCACGTCGCGCACGTCCCGGGGCGGCTTCCTCGACGCCGCCGGCGACTTCGACGCGGCGTTCTTCGGGATATCACCCCGTGAGGCGCTCGCCATGGACCCGCAGCAGCGCCTCCTGCTGGAGACCGCGTGGGAGACCGTCGAGTACGCCGGTATCGACCCGACCACGCTGGAGGGCACATCCACCGGCGTGTTCACCGGCATGTGGTCCACCGGCTACGCCGCCGGTACGGTCCCCGACGACCTGGAGGGCTACCAGGTCACCGGCACCGCGTCGAGCGTCGGGTCCGGGCGGCTGGGCTACCAGCTGGGCCTGCTCGGCCCGGCACTGTCCCTGGACACCGGCTGCTCGTCGTCCCTGGTGGCCCTGCACCTGGCCGCCCAGGCGCTGCGCTCGGGAGAGTGCTCCCTCGCCCTGGCCGGCGGCGTCACCGTCAACGCGGAACCCACGCTGTTCACCGAGATGTCCCGGCAGGGGGCGAGCGCGCCCGACGGCCGCAGCAAGTCCTTCGCCGCCGCGGCCGACGGCGCGGGCTGGGCCGAGGGCGTAGGCCTGCTGCTGCTGGAACGCCTGTCCGACGCCCGCCGCAACGGCCACGAGGTGTTGGCGGTCGTCCGGGGCTCCGCCACCAACCAGGACGGCGCGTCCAACGGCCTGACCGCGCCGAACGGCCCCTCCCAGGAGCGGGTGATCCGTCAGGCCCTCGCCAACGCCGGGTTGGAGGCGTCCGAGGTGGACGCGGTGGAGGCGCACGGCACCGGCACCACCCTCGGCGATCCCATCGAGGCGCAGGCCCTGCTGGCGACCTACGGTCAGGGGCGGGTGGAGCCGTTGTGGCTGGGGTCGGTGAAGTCGAACATCGGCCACACCCAGGCGGCCGCCGGCGTGGCCGGTGTGATCAAGATGGTGATGGCGATGCGGCACGGCCAACTGCCGCGGACCCTGCACGTGGACGAGCCCACCCCGCACGTCGACTGGGCCTCCGGCGCGGTCCGCCTGCTCACCGAACCGGTCGCCTGGCCCGGGACCGGGCGGCCACGACGGGCCGCCGTCTCCGCCTTCGGCATCAGTGGCACCAACGCCCACGTCATCATCGAGCAGAGCACCCTCGAACAGCCCGCCGAGGCCGACTCCGCCGTACCCTCCCCCCGGGGCCGCGCGGACGACCAGGTCCTCTGGCCGCTGTCGGCCAGGTCCGAGGCGGCGTTGCGGGAGCAGGCGCGCCGGCTGGGCGCCTTCACCGCCGTGCATCCCGAGGTGAGTCCGGCGGCGGTCGGGGGCGCTCTGGCCGCCCGCACCGTGTTCGAGCACCGGGCCGTGGTGGTGGGCACCGCCACGGCCCTGGACGCCCTGGCGGAGGGCGGGACGGTGCCGGGTCTGGTCACCGGGACTGCCCGTCGGCCGGGTCGGTCGGTGTTCGTGTTTCCGGGGCAGGGTGCGCAGTGGGTGGGGATGGGCGGGGAGTTGTACGGCTCGGAGCCGGTGTTCCGGGAGGTGATCGATGCGTGTGGGGCGGCGTTGGCGCCGTACACCGACTGGTCGTTGGTGGAGGTGCTGGTCGGTGGCGCCCCGCTGGAGCGGGTGGATGTGGTGCAGCCGGCGCTGTTCGCGGTGATGGTGGCGCTGGCGGAGCTGTGGCGTGCGCATGGGGTGGAGCCGGATGCCGTCGTCGGGCATTCGCAGGGCGAGATCGCGGCCGCGTACGTGGCGGGTGCGCTGTCCCTGGACGATGCCGCGAAGGTGGTCGCCCTGCGCAGCAAGGCCCTGGTCGCCCTGGCCGGACACGGCGGCATGGTCTCGGTCGCGCTGTCCGCGGACGACGCCGCCGGCTACCTGAGCCCCTGGGGCGACCGGATCACCGTCGCGGTGGTCAACTCCGCCTCGACCGTCGTCGTGTCCGGCGAACCCGGGGCCCTGGGCGAACTGCTGGCAGCCTGTGCCAGGGACGGCATCCGCGCCCGCGCCATCCCCGTCGACTACGCGGCGCACTCCGCGCAGGTCGAGGCGATCCGCGAGCACCTGCTCGCCGACCTCGCCGGGATCGAGCCGAGGACCGCGGACGTCCCCTTCTACTCCACCGTCACCGCGGAACCCGTCGACACCGCCGCCCTCGACGCCGGCTACTGGTACCGCAACCTCCGCGAACCCGTACGGTTCGACCTGGCCACCGCCCGGCTCACCGCCGACGGCCACGAGGTGTTCGTCGAAGTCAGCCCGCACCCGGTGCTGGTGCCGGTGATGGACGGCGTGGTGACCGGCACCCTGCGCCGCGAGCACGGCGCCCTCGGGGAATTCCACACCGCCCTGGCCCGCCTCCACGTCCAGGGCGTCGCCGTGACCTGGCCGCACGAGCGCCCGCACGGCGTCAGGCTGCCGGGCTACGCCTTCCAGCGCAGCACCTACTGGCTGACCCCCGCGGCCGGCGACCACGGCACCGGGCACCCGCTGGCGGGCACCACGGTCGAACTGCCCGACGGGAGCACCGTGCACAGCGGGCGCGTCTCCACCCGCACCCACCCCTGGCTGGCCGACCACGCCGTCGACGGCACGGTCCTGCTGCCGGGCACCGCCTTCCTCGAACTCGCCACCCTGACCGGCGGGACCCTCGACGACCTCGTCCTGCACCTGCCCCTCGCGCTCTCGGACACACCCACGGACATCCAGGTCGCGGTCGGCGCCCCGGACGACGCCGGCCGCAGCCCGGTCACCGTGCACTCCAAGGGCGACGACGGCTGGGTCCGCCACGCGTCCGGAACCCTCGGCGGCCGGGTGACGGCCGGACGCATCGACCGGCCCGCGAGGAACGCCGAACCCGTGGACCCCGAAGGGTTCTACGACTTCCTCGCCGGACTCGGATACCAGTACGGACCCGCGTTCCGCGGCGTGCGGGCGTTGTGGCAGGGCGAGGACGAACTGTACGCCGAGGTGTCCGTCCCCGACGGCGCCCGCTTCGGCATCCACCCCGCGCTCCTGGACGCCGCACTCCAGCCGCTGATCCTGCTGAGCCCCGACACCCGGGTCCGGCTGCCGTTCTCCTTCTCCGGCGTCGCCGTGCACACCACCGGTGTGTCCTCCGCCCGGGTCCACCTGGCCCGGACGGGCCCCGACACCTACCGCGTGACACTGACCGACCTGTCCGGCAACCCGGTCGCGGACATCACCGCGCTGACCGTCCGGCCGGCCGTCGAGGCCCGCGCCGCGGTGCTGCACACCCGGTGGGTGCCCCTCACCGCGAGCACACCGGCCGAGGTGGTGCCGAGCCCGGTACTCACCGCGGAGGCCGACCCGGACTCCGTGCACGCCCTCGTCCAGCGGGCCCGCACGCTCGTCCAGGACTTCCTGGCCGAGCAGCCGGAGCGGGCGGCCGCACGCCTGGCCGTCCTGACCCGCGGCGTGGCCGGCGCGGCCGTACGCGGCCTGGTCCGCAGCGCCGCCGCCGAGCACCCCGGCCGGTTCGTCCTGGTCGACGTGGGCGACGCGTCCGAGGAGGACGCGGTCCGGGCGGCCAGGACAGCCGGCGACGAACCCGAACTGGCCCTGCACCGGGAAGGCGTCCTGGTGCCGCGGCAGGCCAGGTACGCGCCGGAACTGACCACCCCCGACGGCGCGTACCGGCTGAGCGAGTCCGGCACCGGGCAACTGGACGACCTGGCCCTGCTGCCCTGCCACGAGGCCGCGCTGGAACCCGGACAGGTACGGGTCGCCGTCCGCGCGGCCGGCCTGAACTTCCGCGATGTGCTCATCACCCTCGGCATGTACCCGGACCGGCCCCCGCTGGGCGGCGAAGGGGCCGGCACCGTCCTGGAGGTCGGCCCCGGCGTCACGGCCTGGCGACCCGGCGACCGCGTGACGGGAATGATGCCCGGCGCCTTCGGGCCGCGTACGGTCGCCGACCACCGGCTCCTGACGGCGATCCCCGACGGCTGGAGCTTCACCGCGGCGGCGGCGGTGCCCGTCGCGTTCACCACCGCCTGGTACGGGCTGTTCGACCTCGGCGAACTGCGCCCCGGTGACCGCGTCCTGGTCCACTCCGGCGCGGGCGGTGTGGGCATGGCCGCCGTCCGACTGGCCCTGAACAGCGGCGCGGAGGTCTTCGCCACCGCGAGCCCGGCCAAGTGGGAGACCCTGCGGCGCCTCGGACTGGCGGACGACCACATCGGATCGTCCCGCGACACCCGCTTCGCCGACCGGTTCCCGGCCATGGACGTCGTCCTCAATTCGCTCGCGGGGGAACTCACCGACGCCTCCCTGCGGTTGCTCGCCGACGGCGGACGGTTCGTCGAGCTGGGCAAGACGGACGTCCGCTCACCCGAGGGCCTGAACTACCGGGCCTTCGACCTCAACGACGTCGACCCCGCGCGGCAGGGCGACATCCTCGCCGGGGTCGTGGCGATGCTCGCCGACGGGACGCTGGAGCCGCTGCCGGTCACCGCCGCGGACCTCCGCCAGGCCGTCGCCACCTTCCGGCTGATGAGCCAGGCCCGCCACACCGGCAAGATCGTCCTCACCGTCCCCCGGCCGATCGACCCCGACGGCACCGTGCTGATCACCGGCGGCACCGGCACCCTCGGCCAGGCCGTCGCCCGGCACCTGGTGTCCCGCCACGGGGTACGGCACCTGCTGCTCGTCAGCCGCGGCGGTGGCGCGGTGCCGCAGCTGGAGCCGCAAGGGGACGTCGACGTGCGGGTCGTGGCCTGTGACGTCGCGGACCGGGACGCGCTGGCGGCCGTACTGGACTCGATCCCGGCCGCGCATCCGCTCACCGCCGTCGTCCACGCGGCCGGCGTGCTCGACGACACCGTCATGGAACGGCTGACCGCCGAGCAGCTCGACCGGGTGCTGCGTCCCAAGGTCGACGGCGCCTGGCACCTGCACGAGCTGACCCGCGAGCACCACCTCGCCGCCTTCGTGCTGTTCTCCGCCGCCGCGGGTGTACTCGGCAACGCCGGCCAGGCCGGCTACGCGGCCGCGAACTCCTACCTCGACGCGTTCGCCGCGCACCGGCAGACCCTCGGACTGCCCGCCGTGTCGATGGCCTGGGGCTACTGGGAGCAGGAGAGCGGCATGACCGCCCACCTCACCGCGGCCGACCGCCGACGCCTCGCCCGCAAGGGCATCCGTCCCATCGGTGTCGAACGCGCCCTGGCCATGTTCGACACCGCGCTGGCTGCCGGACGCCCCGCGCTGACCACGGCCGACCTCTCGATGCCGCAGACCCCGCCGACGCCGAAGGCCCCCGCGTCGGACCTGCTGTCCCTGGTCGCCGCCCACACCGCCACCGTGCTCGGCCACTCCGACGCCGCCGCGATCACCCCCGGACTCGCCTTCAGCGACCTCGGTTTCGATTCCCTGACCTCCGTCGAACTGCGCAACCGCCTCGCCGGCGCCACCGGCCTGCGGCTGCCCGCGACCCTCGTCTTCGACCACCCCACCCCCGCCGACCTCGCCGACCACCTCACCGCCGAACTCTCCGGTGCGGGTCGGGATGTGGCGTCGGTGGTGCCGGCCGGGGTTGCGGTGCCGGGTGATCCGGTGGTGATCGTGGGCATGGGGTGCCGGTTGCCGGGTGGGGTGGGGTCGCCGGAGGACTTGTGGGATCTGGTGGCCGGTGGGGTCGACGCGGTGGGGGAGTTCCCGTCGGATCGCGGATGGGATGTGGGTCGTCTCTATGATCCGGCGGGTGGTCCCGGGACGTCGTACACGCGGTCGGGTGGTTTTCTCGCGGACGCGGCGGGGTTCGATGCCGACTTCTTCGGGATCTCGCCGCGTGAGGCGTTGGCGATGGATCCGCAGCAGCGGGTGCTGCTGGAGACCGCCTGGGAGACCTTCGAGGACGCGGGGATCGATCCGACCTCGTTGCGGGGCAGCCGGACGGGCGTGTTCACCGGCATCTGGTCCTCCGGCTACGTCGGCAGCCCCGACCAGGCACCGCCCGACACCGAGGGCTATCTCGCCACCGGCATCTCACCGAGCATCACCTCCGGCCGGGTCTCCTACCTGCTGGGCCTCCAGGGCCAGGCCGTGTCCGTCGACTCCGCCTGCTCCTCGTCACTGATGGCGATCCACCTCGCCGCTCAGGCACTGCGCTCGGGGGAGTGCACACTCGCCCTGGCCGGCGGGGTGACCGTGAGCGTGACCCCCCTGCAGTTCACGGAGTTCTCCCGCCAGCGTGCCCTCGCCCCGGACGGCCGGTGCAAGCCCTTCTCGTCGACGGCGGACGGTACGGCGTGGGGTGAGGGCTCGGGGTTGGTGCTGCTGGAGCGGTTGTCGGACGCCCGCCGCAACGGTCACCGGGTGCTTGCGGTGGTGCGGGGTTCGGCGGTGAACCAGGACGGGGCGTCCAACGGTCTGACCGCGCCCAGCGGCCCGTCGCAGGAACGCGTCATCCGGCAGGCGTTGGCGAACGCCGGGTTGGAGGCGTCCGAGGTGGACGCGGTGGAGGCGCACGGTACGGGGACGACACTCGGTGACCCGATCGAGGCTCAGGCGTTGTTGGCGACCTACGGTCAGGGGCGGGTCGAGCCGTTGTGGCTGGGGTCGGTGAAGTCGAACATCGGCCACACCCAGGCGGCGGCCGGTGTGGCCGGTGTGATCAAGATGGTGATGGCGATGCGGCACGCCGAACTGCCGCCGACGCTGCACGTCCAGGAGCCCACGCCGCATGTCGACTGGGACACCGGTGACATCCGGCTGCTGACCGAGGCCCGGCCGTGGCCGCAGACGGGGCGTCCCCGCCGCGCGGGCATCTCGGCCTTCGGGGCCAGCGGCACCAACGCTCACGTCGTCATCGAACAGTTCCCGGAAGAAACCCCCGACCCACCCGCCGCGGACGATTCCGCGGAGCCCACCGTGTGGTTGCTGTCCGGCAAGACGGACGACGCCCTCCGCGCCCAGGCCCGGCGGCTCGCGGACCACATCACCGCCCGCCCCGCACTCCGGCCGGCCGCGATCGGCCGGGCCCTCGCCACCAGCCGCACCATGCTCACCCACCGGGCGGCCCTGGTGGGCAGCACCCGGACCGACCTCGTGGCGGAGCTGGCCGCCCTCGCCGACGGAGACCCCCGCGTCATCACGGGTGCGGCCGGTTCGCCGGGTCGGTCGGTGTTCGTGTTTCCGGGGCAGGGTGCGCAGTGGGTGGGCATGGGTGGGGAGTTGTACGGCTCGGAGCCGGTGTTCCGGGAGGTGATCGATGCGTGTGGGGCGGCGTTGGCGCCGTACACGGACTGGTCGTTGGTGGAGGTGTTGGTCGGTGGTGCTCCGTTGGAGCGGGTGGATGTGGTGCAGCCGGCGCTGTTCGCGGTGATGGTGGCGCTGGCGGAGCTGTGGCGTGCGCATGGGGTGGAGCCGGATGCCGTCGTCGGGCATTCGCAGGGCGAGATCGCGGCGGCGTACGTGGCGGGTGCGCTGTCGTTGGAGGACGCTGCGAAGGTGGTCGCCCTGCGGAGCAAGGCCCTGGCGGTGCTGGCGGACCAGGGTG
>NZ_BNBO01000099.1 GCF_014655955.1 Kitasatospora indigofera | reverse complement strand
CGCCTTCATCGAACGCCAGGTCGTCTCCGGCCTCACCGCCGGATCCGTCAAGTAGGACGAGACCACGGCCCGGCCGGGCGGCCCGACCACCCGGCCCGGCGGCCCCGCGGCCCCGATCGCGCTCCGCCCGCCGCGCCACCTGCCCCGTGCCCGACAACGAAGTCGGGCACGGGGCAGGGTCGTCGGGGCGCAGGTCCGTTCCGGCCGGCGGGCCGGTGGGCGGGCCGTCGACCGCCCCGCACGTCCCGACGCGCTCAGGACGCGCCGGGGCGTGCGGGCGTTCAGGGCACGGCCTCCGAGAGGCGTACGAACCGGCATCCCTCGTCCAGCAGCCGGGGGACCGCGGTGGCGATGCCCGCGGCCGTGCCGGCGGCCGGGTGGTTCATGTGGGCCAGCACGATCGCTCCCGGTCCGGCGGCCGTGACCGCGCTGTGGACCTGCCCGGCGGTGAAGGTGGCGCCGCCGTCCCCGTTGACCGTGAAGCCGGCGAAGCGCTCGCCGAGATCGGAGACGATCCGGGCCGCCACGTCGTCCAGGTAGGCGGTCCCCGAGCGGAAGAACCGCGGTGGACGGCCCAGCAGTTCGGTGAGTCCGGCCCGGTTGCCGGTGATCTCGTCGACCACCTCGCCGACGTCCCGGGTGCCGGGGATGTCGTAGGCGGACCGCCCGGAGACCGACAGCGGGCAGTGCCGGGTGCCGTGGTTGGCGATCTCGAACAACGGCTCCGCGGCCAGTGCGCGGGCGACTGCCGGATTGGCGTCGATCCAGCGGGAGTTCAGGAAGAGCGTGGCCGGCACCCGCCGCTCCCGGAGGAATCCGATCAGGGCCTCGTCGTAGCCGTTGCCCTGCGGACCGCCGCAGGCGTCGAAGGTCAGCGCGATCGCCGCCTCGCCGGCCGGCAGCCGGCTGAGCACGCCGGGGCCGTCGAACCCCCAACTGGTGGGCTCCAGCTGCCCGTAGCGGCTCACCAGGTCGGCCCGGGTGACCGCCCCGGCGCGGCTCGCGGCGCCGGGCGGCGGGTCGGCCGAGCCCGGGACGGCGGCGGGGGCGCCGGCCTCTGCGCCGCCGGACCGGGCGGTGCCCGACGCCGCGGGCGCCGACGCTGCCGGCGCCGGCGCCGGTGTGGCGAGGACGGAGCCGGCCGGACCGGCGGCCCCGGGCCCCGGTCGGGCCGCGCCGGAGGCCTGGCATCCCGTCAGAGCGGCTCCGGCCAGGGCGGCCAGCAACCTCCGGCGGCTGGGTGGCATCTCGTTCCTCCCACGGTCCGGCGACCTGCCTCGGTGACCTTGACCTTCCCCGGTTGCCTGCCCGGGGCCTGCTCCGGGGCTTGCCCCGGGGGCGGCCCCGCCGCGCGGTCCGGGGACCGGGTCCGCGGACCGGCCGCCCGGCGTGCGCCCACCCTAGCCACGGCGGGCGGGGCGCCCCGGGCGGACACCCGACGGGCCGTCCGGGCCCACCCGGACGGCTCAGGACAGGGCCGGTCCGCGGGTCCGGTCCAGGGCGGGACCTGTCCGGCGGTTCCGGTTCCGGTGCGATGCGGGCGCCGCGGGTCCGGTTCCGGTGCGATGCGGCCCGGCCGGACGTCGTCCAGCGGGCCGCCGGCCGGTTGCGGTCCAGGCCCAGCCCGGCCGGTTGCCGTCCGGGCCGACCCCGGCCGGCGGGCCCCGCGCGGCACTGGGCGACAATGCGCGGATGGACACGAAGTCGGACTCGGCCCTCGTCGAACAGGCCGCCCGCCGGGCCGGTCCCGGGGCGCGGACGGCGCTGCGGGCGCTGCTCTCGGACTTCGCCGAGGACGGCGGACGGGCGCTGCGGCTCGGCACCGGCCTGCTCGGCTCGGCCGACCCCCTGGTCCGGCGGGCCGGCTGCGAGCTGCTGGCCGAGGCGGCCGGCCGCCACGAATCGGGCGTCCGGGAGGCGGTCACCACGGCGGTGCTGGCCCTCGCCGCCGGGCAGGACCCGGACCACCAGGTGCAGCGGGCGGCCGTCCGGGCCCTCGGTGCCGGTCAGGACGCCCGGGCCGTCCCGGTCCTGCTCGCACTCGCCGGTCACCCGGACGCCGAGGTGCGCCGGGCGGTGGCCGAGGCGCTGCCGACGGTCTCCACCGACGACCCGGGCCCGGTCCTGCCCGCGTTGATCCGCCTGACCGGGGACGCCGACCCCGAGGTCCGGAACTGGGCCACCTTCGCGCTGGGCTTCCAGATCGACGCGGACTCCCCGGAGGTGCGCGCCGCGCTGTGGAGCCGGACCACCGACGAGGACGCCGCGGCCCGCGAGGAGGGCATCCGCGGCCTGGCCCGCCGGCGCGACCCGCGGGCCGTTCCGCTGATCGCGGAACTGCTGGACGACGAGGCCGGCGCGCACGTGCTGACCTTCCAGGCGGCGGCGATCCTCGGTGCCGCGGAGCTGCTGCCCCACCTGGAGCACTACGATCCGGCCGACCCCGGGGTCGCCGACGCGCTGGCCGGCTGTGACCCCGCCGCCCGGGCGCGGGACGAGGCGTTCGCGGCGGCGCTGCTGGACGCCCTCCACCGGCGGGCACCCGACTCGGACGCAGCCGTTCACGCGGAGCGCTTCGAGACCGGCCTCACCCTGACCCTCACGGTCGCGGGGGAGATCCTCCACTGGTCGGTGGAGGGCTTGTCCGGCCGGTCCGCGGGCGCCCCGGAACGGGCGGCGGCGCTCGTCCTGGCGAGCCTGCCGGACGGGCGGGCCTGATCAGGGCGGGTGCGGACGGCGCGGTGCGGGCGGCCTGACCGCCCGACGGGCGCGGCCGAGGCCTCGGACGGACCGGCGCCGGCCCAAGGGGTGCGTTGCGTCCGCCACATGTGCAACTTGTTGCACAAGAGCGGGCGGCGTCCTACCGTGTGGCGACACCGTCGTACGCGGAGTGACCGGATGAGCGCCTACCCCCACCTGCTGCGCCCGCTCGACCTGGGATTCACCGCGCTGCCCAACCGCGTGCTGATGGGGTCCATGCACGTCGGGCTGGAGGAGGCCGAGCACGGCTTCGAGCGGATGGCCGAGTTCTACGCCACCCGCGTCCGCGGCGGCGTCGGCCTCATCGTCACGGG
Organism: Kitasatospora indigofera; assembly: GCF_014655955.1. GTDB lineage: Bacteria > Actinomycetota > Actinomycetes > Streptomycetales > Streptomycetaceae > Kitasatospora > Kitasatospora indigofera. Next base: position 11,735 of record NZ_BNBO01000099.1, on the reverse strand, counting down.
GGGCATCGCCCCCAACGAGCAGGGCCGGCCCTGGTCGGGCGGCGCCAAGCTCACCACCGAGGCCGAGGCCGAGGAGCACCGTCTGATCACCGACGCCGTCCACCGCGAGGGCGGCATGATCGCGATGCAGATCCTGCACTTCGGCCGGTACGCCTACCACGAGGACCTGGTCGCGCCGAGCGCCCTGCAGGCCCCGATCAGCCCGTTCCCGCCGCACGCCCTCACCGACGAGGAGGTCGAGCGGACCATCGAGGACTTCGTCCGCTGCGCCGCGCTCGCCAGGTCGGCGGGCTACGACGGCGTGGAGATCATGGGGTCCGAGGGCTACCTGATCAACGAGTTCATCGCCGCCCGGACCAACCACCGCGAGGACCGCTGGGGCGGCTCGTACGAGAACCGGATGCGCCTCCCGGTGGAGATCGTCCGGCGGGTGCGCGAGCGGGTCGGGCCGGACTTCATCCTGATCTACCGGCTCTCCATGCTCGACCTCGTCCCCGGCGGCTCGACGCTGCCCGAGGTGGTCCGGCTGGCCAAGGCCGTCGAGGCGGCCGGCGCCACCATCATCAACACCGGCATCGGCTGGCACGAGGCGCGGATCCCCACCATCGCCACCTCGGTGCCGCGCGGGGCCTACACCTGGGTCACCAGGAAGCTGATGGGCGAGGTCGGCATCCCGCTGGTGACCAGCAACCGGATCAACACGCCCGAACTGGCCGAGCAGCTGCTCGCCGACGGCTTCGCCGACCTGGTCTCGCTGGCCCGCCCGCTGCTCGCCGACCCCGACTTCGTGGCCAAGGCCGCGGCCGGCACGCCCGAGGCGGTGAACACCTGCATCGGCTGCAACCAGGCCTGCCTCGACCACACCTTCAGCGGGCGGATCACCTCCTGCCTGGTCAACCCCAGGGCCTGCCACGAGACCGAGATCGTGCTCACCCCGACCCGTCTGCGCAAGCGGGTCGCCGTGGTCGGCGCCGGCCCCGCCGGCCTCGCCTGCGCCGTCTCCGCCGCGCAGCGCGGACACACCGTCACCCTCTACGACGCCGCCGCCGAGATCGGCGGGCAGCTCAACGTCGCCCGCCAGGTGCCGGGCAAGGAGGAGTTCGACGAGACGATCCGCTACTACCGCCACCAGCTGGCGGCCGAAGGGGTCGACGTCCGGCTCTCCACGCCCGTCACCGCCGGCACCCTCACCGGCGAGGGGTACGACGAGATCGTCATCGCCACCGGCGTCCTGCCGCGCACCCCGGACATCCCCGGCACCGACCACCCCAGCGTGGTGGGCTACCTGGACGTGCTGCGCGACAAGGCCGCGGTGGGGGAGCGGGTGGCGGTCCTCGGCGCCGGCGGCATCGGCTTCGACGTCGCCGAGTACCTCACCGACCCGGGGGAGGAGACCGGGCGGACGCCCGAGGCCTTCTTCGAGCAGTGGGGCGTCGACACCGAGCACCGCGGCCCCGGCGGCCTGCGCGAGCCCGTCCGCCGCCCGGCACGACGGACCGTCCACCTGCTCCAGCGCAAGACCAGCAAGGTCGGCGCCGGGCTGGGCAAGACCACCGGCTGGATCCACCGTGCCGAGCTCAAGCACCGCGGGGTCACGATGGTCGCCGGCGTGAGCTACGACCGGATCGACGACCAGGGCCTGCACATCACCCTGGACGGCGAGCAGCGGATCGTCCCGGTCGACACCGTCGTGCTGTGCACCGGGCAGGAGCCGCGCCGCGACCTCTACGACGCCCTCCGGGCGCAGGGGCTGGAGCCCCACCTGATCGGCGGCGCGGACGTGGCGGCGGAACTCGACGCCAAGCGCGCCATCGACCAGGGCACCCGGCTCGCGGCCGCGCTCTGACCGGAGTGCGCCGGCACGGCCGGCCGGGACCCGACCCTTCGGGGCCCGGCCGGAGGCGCCCTGACCGGCCGGGATCCGACCGGCCGCGCCGGGACCAGCCGGATTAAGCTCCTCCCATGTCGCTGCCGCACGCCATCCTCACCGCCCTGCTGGAGAAGCCGTCCTCCGGGCTGGAGCTGACCAGGCGGTTCGACAAGTCGATCGGCTTCTTCTGGTCCGCGACCCACCAGCAGATCTACCGCGAACTCGGCAAGCTGGAGCAGGGCGGCCTGATCAGCGCCGTCCCCCAGCCGCCCTCCCGCGGGCAGCGCAAGGAGTACGAAGTCCTGCCGGCCGGCCGCGCGGAGCTGGCCGGCTGGACGGCCGAGAGCCAGGACCCGAAGGCCGTCCGCGACCCGCTGCTGCTCCGGCTGCGCGCCGCGGCGGTGCTCGGCCTGCCCGGCCTCGACGCCGAGCTGCGGCGCCATCTCGCGCTGCACCGGAGCCAGTTGGACGACTACCTGGCGATCGAGGCGCGGGACTTCCCGCCCGAGAAGGCGGCGGACGAGAACCGCCTGCAGCACGTGGTGCTGCGGGCGGGCATCGGGCTCGAAACCTTCTGGATCCAGTGGCTCACCGAGGCCGTCGAGGGGGCCGGCGACCCGGCCGGTTCCGTCACTCCCGTCACTTCCGTCACTCCCGCCGGGGACGCCGGTTCCGCCGGGGACGGCCCTGAGGGCACCGAAGGCCCGAACCGGACCGGCTGACCCGCCGTCCGGCCGCCGTGGTGACTCCCGACGGGGCGGGCGAGGGGAAACGAGAACACGCGCGGGCCGGGGTGGCGGCCGGTGTGTCCGGCCGCGGGCGGGGACACTCGGAGCAGCGGCCCGCCCACGGGAGGTTCCGCCCACGGGCAGTGCTGCGCGGGTCCGCCCCGCGCGGGGACCGGCCCGTCGGGGGCCGGGCCGGCTGCCGGGACACACTCGCTCACGGACAGGGAGATAGCGATGACCAGCGACGGCTTCACCACGTGCCTCTGGTTCGACGGGCAGGCCGAAGAGGCGGCCGCGTTCTACACCTCGATCTTCAAGAACTCCCGGCTGGGCCGGGTCGGCCGGTACACCGAGGCCGGTCCGGGGCCGGCCGGCAGTGTGATGGCGGTCGAGTTCGAGGCCAACGGCCAGAAGTTCGTGGCGCTCAACGGCGGGCCGGAGTTCCGCTTCAACGAGGCCATCTCGTTCCAGCTGTTCTGCGCGGACCAGCAGGAGCTGGACCACTACTGGGCGAGACTGACCGAGGGCGGTGCCGAGGTCGCCTGCGGCTGGCTCAGGGACAGGTTCGGGGTGTCCTGGCAGGTGATCCCGGCCGGGCTGGTCGAAAGGCTCAGCGACCCGGACCCGGAGAAGGCGCAGCGGGTGACCGCGGCCATGCTCTCGATGGTCAAGTTCGACTTCGCCGCCCTGGACAGGGCCTACGCGGGCGAGTAGGCCCCCGGACAGGCCCTAATGGGGGGCGGTCGGGGCGCCGTCCTCGGAGAGCCGGCGGCGGAGGTTGACCCGGGCCCGGTAGGTGAGGGTCTTGACGGCGCCGACCCGCAGGCCGGTGCGCGAGGCGATCTCCTTGGAGCTCAGGCCGCCCCAGTAGCGGAGCGTGACGGCCGTCCGCTGGTGCTCGTTCAGCGCGGCGAGCGCGGCGAATACCCGGTCGGCCTCGACGATGGCTATCACCAGTTCCTCCACCCGAATACCGGCGTCGGTATCCCCGACCACGTCGAACGCCGACTCGCGCCGGGTCGAGCGGCGTTTGTCGTGGTCGTGCATCAGGTTTCGGGCGATGGTGATTATCCAGGCGCCCATGTCGGTGCCGGTGAGCTGGTAGTTGCCAATTCCCGTCATTGCCCTGACAAAGGTGTCCTGGGTCAGGTCCTCGGCCAGGGCGCGATTCCCCGTCCGCCGGACGAGGAAGGCGAGCACCCGGCCCTGGTAGAGACGGTAGAGCTCGGTCCAGGCAGCGCCGTCCCCGGCCTTGGCGGCGTCGATCAGCGCTGGTGTGACGGTCATGCCGGACCTCCTGGGAGTGGAAGGGCTGTCACGTTAGGAGCCTGCGTGCAGGCGTGCAAGCGATTCCCTGGAATTGACCCGTCCGCATATCCATGAGGCGGATCTGAGCAGGTGTGATGAGAAGGAAGGGGGGCTTGCGAGCATGCAAGTGCGCGCCCGTGGACGGGACACGCGATAGCCTGCGCGCCATGCAGTTGACAGGGGACACCTCGGACGCGACGACCCCGGCCCAGCGCTTCGGGGCGGTCGTCCACGAGGCCGCGCAGCGAGCCGGCTACGACCTCACACCCGGGACGGGCGGTCGCCTCGCCCTGGCCAGGGACACCGGAATGAGCGCCTCGGCGGTCGGCCGGATGCTGCGCGGCGAAACGCTGCCGAGACCCTCCCAATTCCAGCGAATTGCCCAGGTGGTCCACCTCGACCTGCGGGAGCTGTTGGTCCGGGGCGGCATTGTTTCCGAGGATTCCGCAAATGATCTAGATCGGGGTGTACGCTCACCCATCACCCCCGAAGAAGCGTTGGACGCATGGGGTATCAGGCATCCCATGATCAGGAAATTCCTCCTCGCCACCATTGCGCAGGCATTCGCCCTGCAGCGGGAAAGCGAGCACGAAAGCCGCGGGGGAGGGTCTGCGCAGATGTAGAGGTGAGGCCAGAAATGCGGAGAATCTCGCCGAGGGCGACCGACGGTCTACGCGTCGCCGCCGCGGCCGGCGGAATCGCGGCGATCGTCGTCGGTACGTACGACTCCCGCTGGATCCCCGCCCTCGGCTGCCTCGCCGTCGTCGTCCTGTCCGTGACCGAGTTCGCGCTGGCCAGGCTGCGCCGCTGGATCGCGGACGCCGAGGGCCGGGGAGAGCGCCAGCTCGCCCAGGTGACGGCCCGCCAGGGCGGCCGGGCCGCCCTGCCGCCCGACGGCGGACCGGACCCGGGGAGCCGTCCGGGGTCCGGGGGCCGTGCGCCGTACGGCCTGCCGCCGTACGGGGGGCCGGGGAGCCGCTTCGGCCCGCCGCGTCACCTCGGGCCGGGCGCCGCGGGGTCGGTCCCCGGCTCCACCGGACGGCCGGCCCTGCCGGCGGACCGGGGTGCCGATGCCGACGACGCCGCCGATCCGGTGTCCGACGGGCTGCTGCGCCTGCTCGAAGCCGTCCACCAGGAGCTGAACCTCGCCAACGAGGAGGCCGCGCACGCCAAGGCGGAACTGGCCGACCTGACCCGTGAGTGGAACGCCCTCGTCCAGGAGTCCGTGTGCCGGCAGCTCGGCTTCTGCGGGCCGCCCGGCCCTGACCGGCCGTCACCCAGCGGCGGGCCCTGGCCCCCCGGCCGGCCGGCGCCCCGGCCCCCACGCCCTGGGACCGACCTCTGACGGTCCGCCGCCGCCGTCGCTGCGGTGGCCGGTGGCCGGTGGCCGGTGGGAGGTGCCGGGTGACCGTCGGGCTGTGCTGGACGCGGTCGACCCGGCGGTCCGGGCTGCCGCCGTCCGGCCGCCGCTGATCTCCTGGTCGGCGGGGCGGGCAAGGCCGGCCGGTCCGCTCTCCGGCGGTGGCACGCGGGGCGCCTGACCCGTCGTCCTGGCTCTCCGTGGCTGTTCCTGGCTGCCCCTGGCTGTCCCTGGCCCTTCCCGGCTGTTCCCGGCTGTTCCCGGCCGTCGTCCGGGCCCACCCGCGCCCGGACCGAGCCGCCTTGCCGTCCCAAGTCGGCCCGGACGCAGGCCTGTTGGAGTTCCCGGTGCTCCGGCGGCCGGAAGAGCCCGGGCCGTCCTCCGGTCGGGGCGGGTGGCCGCCGTCCGGTGCTACCGGTCGGCAACTTCCTTCCGTAGAAGGCCTTCCACTCACCATGTGACGTATGCAATGGTACATGTCACACTCCCCGCCGTGCGATGGCGGAGCCGCCCCACGGCTCCCCAGCAACGGTCCTCACCTCCTTCACGGCCGCGCCCCCACGCGGCCGACCACTGGCCAGGAGGCCCCCCACGTGAGAACCGCCCGGATACCGAAGGACCTCGTCAGGCTGCTGATGGTCGCGCTGACGCTCTGTCTGGCGATCGGGGTCTTCAGCCCCAGGAGCCAGGCCGCCGCGCCCCGCCCGGCCGACCGCCCCGGCAGCACCACGCCCGCCGGGCAGGCCCCCAGGCCGGCCACCGGTACGGCCGAGCAGGACGACAGTCACGCCGGTAGCGCCCTCGCCACCAAGGACCGCGCCCCCCTGCCGCTGGACCGCAGCGCGCTGCGGCGCGACTACGACCGGCCCGCGACCGCCGCCACGTCGGGCGGCCCGGCCGCCCGCGGCCTCGCGGCGGCGGCCTGCAACACCTCGGACTTCACCACCCGTACCGGCAGCGCGCTGGTCCAGCAGGTCAAGTCGGCCACCCTGGACTGCGTCAACACGCTGTTCAACCTGACCGGCAACGACGCGTACGCCGCGTTCCGCGAGGCCCAGATGACCACCGTGGCGAACGCGCTGCGCGACGTCTCCGCCTCCTACCCGGGGGACAACAGCACCTCGGCCGGCCAGCTGGTGCTCTTCCTGCGGGCCGGTTACTACGTCCACTGGTACAACGCCTCGACCGTCGGCACGTACGGCAGCACGCTGCAGACCGCGATCCGCGGCGGTCTGGACGCCTTCTTCGCGGCCCCGCACTCCCGCGACGTCACCGACGCCAACGGCGAGACGCTGTCGGAGGCCGTCACCCTGATCGACAGCGCGGAGGAGAACGCCCGCTACCTCTCGGTCGTCAAGCGGCTGCTGTCCGGCTACACCAGCGCGTACAACAGTTCCTGGTACATGCTGAACGCCGTCAACAACACCTACACGGTGCTCTGGCGGGGCCACCAGTCGCCGGCCTTCGTGTCGGCCGTGCAGGCGGACCCGTCGGTCACCGACACCCTGTACGCGTTCGCCTCCACCAACAATGCGCTGCTCGGCGGCGACCAGGGCTACCTGGTCTCCAACGCCGGGCGTGAGCTGGGCCGGTTCCTCCAGTACGCCTCACTGCAGCCCAAGGTCCGTCCGCTGGTGAAGGGCCTGCTCGGGCAGAGCTCGATCACCGGCCGGACCGCCGCCCTCTGGGTGGGCCTGGCCGAGATGACCGACTCCTACGACAAGGCCAACTGCGCCTACTACGACACCTGTGACCTGGCCAACCGGCTCAGGGCGGCCGTCCTGACGGTCAACTACACCTGCAGCCCCAGCATCCGGATCGTCGCCCAGCAGATGGCCGCGGCCGAACTCGCCTCCTCCTGCACCAGCCTGAAGAACCAGGACGCGTACTTCCACAGCGTGGTCCGCGACAACGGCGCCGTCGCCGGGGACACCAACACCACCATCGAGGTGGTGGTCTTCGACTCCAGCAGCGACTACCAGACCTACGCGGGCACCATCTTCGGCATCAGCACCGACAACGGCGGCATGTACCTGGAGGGCGACCCGGCCGCCGCCGGCAACCAGCCGCGGTTCATCGCCTACGAGGCGGAGTGGGTGCGCCCGGCCTTCCAGATCTGGAACCTCAACCACGAGTACACCCACTACCTCGACGGCCGGTTCGACATGTACGGCGACTTCGAGGCCGGCGTGACCACCCCGACCATCTGGTGGGTCGAGGGCTTCGCCGAGTACATCTCCTACTCCTACCGCAACGTCAGCTACGACGCCGCGATCGCCCAGGCGGCGAAGCACACCTACGCGTTGAGCACGCTGTTCGGCACCACCTACGAGAACGCCGACCAGACCCGGATCTACAACTGGGGCTACCTGGCGGTCCGTTACATGCTGCAGTCGCACCGTGCCGACATCGACGCCGTGCTCGCCAAGTACCGCGGCGGCGACTGGGCCGGCGCCCGCAGCTACCTGACCGGCACCGTCGGCACCCGCTACGACGCCGACTTCAACAGCTGGCTCACCGCCTGCGCGGCGGGCACCTGCGGCGGCGGCACCAACCCGCCCGCCAACCAGGCGCCGACCGCCGGCTTCACCGCCGTCACCAACGACCTGACCGCGGCCTTCACCGACACCTCCACCGACGCCGACGGCACCATCGCGGCCCGGTCCTGGAACTTCGGTGACGGCACCACCTCCACCACCGCCAACCCGGCCAAGACCTACACCGCGGCGGGCAGTTACACCGTCACCCTGACCGTGACGGACGACAAGGGCGCCACCGCCACCGCCACCAAGGCCGTCACCGTGACCGCCGTCCCGGAGTGCACGGCCGCCGACACCCGTCAGCTGGGCCAGAACTGCCGTCGCTCCAACCTGTCCGCGACCACCGGCAACTACAGCTACCTCTACCTGTACGTGCCGGCCGGCACCCAGCAGCTGACCATCACCGCCGCCGGCGGGACGGGCAACGCCGACCTCTACTACAACGCCAACGGCTGGGCCACCACCGGCTCCTGGACCGCCAAGTCCACCAGCACCGGCAACACCGAGTCCCTCACCATCAGCAACCCGCCCGCCGGGCCGGTCTACATCAGCCTGTACGCCCAGCAGGGCTTCACCGGCGCCACCGTGAAGACCCTCTACTGACCCGCACCTCCCGTTGACCCGCACCTCCCGTACGCACCGGACCGCCCCGGCGGGGACGCATCAGCGCCCCGCCGGGGCGGTCCCGCGTCCGGCTCCCATCGGGGGAGGGGGAGAGCAGCCGGAGCCGCGCGGCCGCCCGGCAGGAGCTGCCGTGCGGCCCTCCGGTGGCAGGTTCCGGCCTGCCCGGGGAAGGTGGGCGAGGGGTCACCAGCAGGGAGAAGAGATGCCTGAAGTCACTGATCCGTACCTGCCCGGCACGCCGTGCTGGGTCGATCTGGCGGCCGACGACCAGCAGGCGGCGCTGGATTTCTACCGGGACCTGTTCGGATGGCAGGGCGAGCCCGGCCCGGCGGAGTTCGGCGGCTACGCGGTGTGCACGCTGAAGGGCAGGGCGGTGGCCGGCATCGGCCCGGCCATGGCGCCCGAGGGGATGCCCAAGCCGCCGGTGGCGTGGACCACCCACCTCGCCACCGACGACGCGGACGCCGCCCAGCGGGCCGTCACCGAGGCCGGCGGCACCGTGCTGGTGCCGGTGATGGACGTCGGCACCACCGGCCGGATGCAGATCGTGGCGGACCCCGCCGGTGCGGTGTTCGGGATCTGGCAGGCGGTGGACTTCGCCGGCGCCGGGATCGTCGGCGAGCACGGCGCACTGGTCTGGAACGACCTGCACACCGGCGACATCGCCGCCGCGACCGCCTTCTACGGTGCGGTCCTCGGCATCGGGGTGACGCCGATGGAGGGTGCCGAGGGCTACTACTCGCTCAACGTCGGCGACCGGAGCGTCGGCGGGCTGGCCGGCCTGGAGAACGACCCGCCCGGGACCCCGGCGCACTGGCTGACGTACTTCGCGGTGGACAACCCGGACGCCACGGTCGACCTCCTGCTGAAGAAGGGCGGCAAGGCCCTGCTCCCGCCGTTCGACATGGTGGCCGGCCGGATGGCGGTCGTCGCGGACCCGCAGGGCGCGGTCTTCGCGGTCATCGCGCCGCCGCCGGTGTAGCCGTCGTCGGTGCGGCCGCCGGCACGGCGAAGCCGCCCGGGGCGTCGGAGGTCCGACGCCCCGGGCGGCTTCGCGGGGTTGCTCCACGGCGACCACCTCGCAGCGGTCACCTCGCCGCGGTCACCCCACGGCCTCACCCCCACGGCGTCACTCCGCGCCGAAGCGCTCCCGCCAGGCCGCCAGGTCCTCGTCGGTGATCTTGGCGAAGAGCACCGGCGGCACGGTGAACGGGGTGCCGGCGCCGACGAAGCCCAGCGCGCCCGCCTGCTCGCCGGTCACCCAGGCCGGGCCGGCCGCCGGGTCCTGCTCCGGGAGGGCGAACACACCCCGCATGGTGGCGGCGGTCGACGGGATGAACGGCTCCGAGATGACCCCGTACAGGTGGATCAGGTTCATCGCCGTCCGCAGCGTCAGGGCGGCCGCGGCCTCGTCGGTGCGGATCTCCAGCCAGGGGGCCTTCGCCTCCAGGTAGGAGTTGCCGGCGCTCCACAGCGCCCGCAGCGCCTGGGCGGCCTTGCGGAACCGCAGGGCGTCCAGGTGTCCCTCGTACTCGGCCAGCAGGCCGGCGATCTCCGCGCCGAGCGCGCGCTCCGCCTCGCCGGGCTCGTTCCCGGCCGGGACGGTGTCGCCGAAGCGCTTGAGGCTGAACGACAGCACCCGGTTGACGAAGTTGCCGAGGGTGTCCGCGAGGTCCTTGTTCACCGAGGAGGAGAACAGCTCCCAGCTGAAGCTGGTGTCGTCCGACTCCGGGGCGTTGGCCATCAGGAAGTAGCGCCAGTAGTCGGCGGGCAGCAGCTCCAGGGCCGCGTTGGTGAAGATGCCGTGCTGCTGGCTGGTGGAGAACTTCCCGCCGTAGTAGTTCAGCCAGTTGAAGGCCTTGACGTAGTCGACCTTCTTCCAGGGCGCGCGGGTGCCGATGATGGTGGCCGGGAACATCACCGTGTGGAACGGGACGTTGTCCTTGGCCATGAACTCGGTGTAGCGGACGTCGTCGGCCCGGTACCACCAGGACTTCCAGTCCCGGTCCTCGCCGGCCGGCGCCGCGTCGGCCCACTCCTTGGTCGCGCCGATGTACTCGATCGGGGCGTCGAACCAGACGTAGAACACCTTGCCGGCGGCCGCCAGTTCGGGCCACACGTCGCCGGGCACCGGGACGCCCCAGTCGAGGTCCCGGGTGATCGCCCGGTCCGCCAGGCCCTCGGTCAGCCACTTGCGGGCGATCGAGGACGCCAGCGTCGGCCAGTCCGAGCCGTTGGCGTCGATCCAGGCGGCCACCTCGCTCTCCAGCTTCGACTGGAGCAGGAACAGGTGCGTGGTCTCCCGGACTTCGAGGTCCCGGCTGCCGCTGACCGCCGAGCGGGCGTCGATCAGATCGGTCGGGTCCAGCAGCCGGGTGCAGTTCTCGCACTGGTCCCCGCGGGCCTTGTCGTAGCCGCAGTGCGGGCAGGTGCCCTCGATGTAACGGTCCGGCAGGAACCGGCCGTCGGCCTTGGAGTACACCTGACGGACGGCGCGCTCCTCGATGAAGCCGTTGGCGTGCAGCTCCCGCGCGAACTCCTGGGTGATCTCCCGGTTCTGCACCGAGGAGCTGCGCCCGAAGTAGTCGAAGGACAGCTCGAAACCGTCGTAGACCGCCTTCTGTGCGAGGTGCTGCTGCGCGCAGAACTCGTCCACCGGCAGCCCGGCGGCCTTGGCGGCCAGCTCGGCGGGCGTGCCGTGCTCGTCGGTGGCGCAGATGTAGAGCACCTCGTGGCCGCGCCGCCGCAGGTAGCGGGAGTACACGTCCGCGGGGAGCATGGACCCGACCATGTTCCCCAGGTGCTTGATCCCGTTGATGTAGGGAAGCGCGCTGGTGATCAGGTGTCGAGCCATCCTGGGATGCTCCTCTTCATGAGGTGGGCGCCGGGCTCGTCGGAGCACCGGACGCGGGTCGGCGGGCAGCAGCCGGGGTCGTACGGCAGGTGCGTACGCCACCGTCACCGGCCGTTTCGGCCGCTGCTACAGGCAGCCATCAGTTTATCGACTGCGACGGGCCCGCCCGTACCGGTGATCCGCACCGGGACGGCCGGCGGTGCGGGCATCGGAATCCGCACGGGAACGGCACCGGGGCCCGGCGGCGGAATTCGGCTCCGGCCCGTGGAGGGGGCCGGGAGCGGCCCAGGCCGTGCCCCGACCCCGACCCTGAGCCGGGCCTCGGACCGCGGAGCCCCGGCCAGGGCGGCGGGGCAGACGGCCGGGGGGGCGAGCGTGGTAGGCCGGCGCCGTCGGTGATTCTGAGAAGGCGTCCCCGGAACGCAGAAGTGGCGGCCGAGAAATCTCGGCC
>NZ_BNBO01000098.1 GCF_014655955.1 Kitasatospora indigofera | reverse complement strand
GCTCTCCGCCGCCGGCGGCGGAGAGCGGCGGGGCGCCCGTCAGGCCGCCGGGGGCCAGTGCAGCTCGGCGTCCGCGATGTGCCGGTCGCCGAGGCGGCGCAGGCTGCCGGGCGGCAACAGGCGCCGGTCGTGCAGCTCGCGGGCGACCAGCCGGGCCACCTCGATCGCGCCATGGGCCTGGAAGTGCGTGTTGTCCGCCACCCCGTCCGGGTAGGCAGGCAGCTCACCGGCGGCGGACCAGAGGAAGTACTCCTTGCTGGCCTCCGCCCCCAGCGCCTCCCAGCGGGCCAGGCTCAGCGCCTGGAGGTCGATCAGCGGCACCCGCTCCCGGCCCGCCAAGTCCCGCACGGCCTGCGGGTAGAGGCCGTGCGAGGCGTACGCGTGCCCTGCGGCGTCGAAGCGGCGGCGTTCGACCGGGGTGACGAGCACCGGCAGGGCGCCGCGGCGGCGGGCGCCCTCGACGTAGCGGCCCAGGTACTCCTGGTAGGTGGTGTACGGATCGGTGCCCCGGGCCGGGTCGCCGGTCTTCTCGTCGTTGTGCCCGAAGGAGACCAGCAGGCGGTCCCCCGGGCGGATGTCCGCGAGCAGCGCGTCCAGCAGCCCCAGGTCCGCGAAGCTCTTGGAGCTCGCCCCCGAGAGGGCGCGGTCGTCGACGGCGAGCCGGGAGGCGGCGAACACCGGCAGGGCCTGGCCCCAACCGGCCCTGGGTGCCAGGTCGCCGGCGTAGACGGAGGCGGTGGAGTCGCCGGCCACGAAGACCGTGGTACGGCGCGGCGCCGCCGCGGCCCGGGTGCCGGGGAGTGCGGCGAGCAGCGGCAGGGCGGCGGCCACGGCAGCGAACCGGCGGCGGCTGTGACTGGTCATGGATCGGTCTCCGATTCGGTGGGGTCGGTCAGGCCCAGGGCGTCCAGCCGTCACTGCCGGTCAGGTAGCTCTCGCGGGTGTGCAACGCCGCCTGTTCCGCAGTGAGTTGGGGTCGCTCGGCCGGTACGGTGATCTCGGCGCCGGGGCCCTTGTTGGCGTATTCGGCGAACCGCTGCTGCTGCCAGGGGTAGGAGGCGGACATGTCGGTGTAGGGCGCGGGCGCGTGGATGCCCGCGCCGATCCAGCTCCGGCGGACGGTCAGCATCGGCCGGGCGGTCGGGTCGCTGCTCGGCACCCAGGGGCGGGCCAGCCGGAAGGCACCGGGGGCCGCCGTGGTGGTGAAGGTGCAGTGCTGTGCCAGGAACCCGCGCGGATTGGTGCGGGCCGTGCTGGGCGCGAACACGAAGCCCTCCGGGGTGAAGGTCACGTCCCGTTCCAGGGTGCGCAGTTCGCAGTGGTCCAGGACGGCGGTGGCGCGGCCGAAGACGAAGTCCACGTCGCCTTCGACGTAGCAGTGGCCGAAGTACTGCCGGGCGAAGACGGACAGGTTCGCCGAGTCCGCGTAGAGGGTGTCCTGGTGGCCCAGGAAGCGGCAGTGGTGGAAGGCGCAGCGGTCACCCGTGACCTTGACGGCGACGGCCTGGGTGCCGGTGACGGTGGGATCGGCGGCGCGCAGCCAGTCGTTGGCGAAGGTGAGGTGGTGGGCCGTGAGGCCGTCGGCCTGGAGCGTGACGGTCGCGCTGCCCGTGGTGCCGTAGGTGCCGCCGCCCGGCTTGGGGGCGCCGGCCGCGGTGTCCAGCACGATCACGGTGTCGGCGGCCCGGCCGGTCGCGCCGAGCAGGGTCAGGGACGGGCGCGACGGCGGGACGAGGACCCGCTCGCGGTACGTGCCGGCGGCGAGTACGATCACGCCGCCGCCCGTCGGGCTGCTCGCGTCGACGGCGGCCTGGAGCGTGCGGTGGTCGCCCCGGCCGCCCGGGTCGACGTACAGGGTCTGGGAGTTGAGGCGGGCGGCGGGTGTGCCGTACGGGCCGAAGGGCCGCCCGGTGGCGGCTCCGGCGGGGGTGGCCCGGGCGGTGCCGATCGTGGCGGTGGTGAGCGCGGCGGTGGCGCCGAGCAGGAGGGTGCGGCGGGGCAGGGGCACGGCGGTTCTCCCTGGTGGTGGCGGCCGCGGGCCGGCGGCGGGTTCCGGCAGGTGGGAGCGGGCCCCGGCGCCTGGGCGCGCCGGGGCCGCTGGGACGGGGGGACGGGGGGAACGAGGGGCCGCGGTGCGGGCGGCGCGGATCAGATGCGTCCGGCGCCGGCCCTGGCCGTGACCAGCCCGGGGACGGCGCAGGCGGGCGACACCTGGGCGCGCAGGGTGGGCGTCCACCCCGCGCCGGCCGCGAGCGGCTTGGCCGGGTTGGCGGTGTTGAACGCGCCGATCAGGTCGGTGACCCTGCCGTTGACCAGGTTGCCGGAGTCGGTGAGCGCGGTGCCGCCCCAGTTGTAGATCAGCTTGGCGGCGGGGATGCCGGCGGGCAGCTTGAAGTAGTTGGCCTCGGCGACGATCTGCGAGGACTTGCCGACGCCGAGGGCGTACTCGAAGTCCCCCGCCCCGGGCGTGTAGTAGTTGTTGTAGACGTCGACCTGGCCGAAGCGCACCCGGGGCGAGCGCTGGACGGTGTTCTGCCAGAAGTTGTGGTGGAAGGTGACCCGCAGGTGGCCCGCGTCGACGGTCGAACTGTCGCTGCTGCCGACCAGGTTGGTCTTGTCGTGGTCCTTGAAGACGTTCCAGGACGCGGTGACCAGGTCGGCGCCCTTGGTGATGTCCAGCTGGCCGTCGTGGACCTGGTACGGCCGGCCGAAGTGGAGCGGCTGGGCGGCGTCCTGGTTCGCGCCGTCGGTGAAGGTGTTGTGGTCCACCCAGACGTGGGTGGCGTTGTAGAGCGCGACGGCGTCGTACAGCGAGTTCCAGTTGCCGGTGGCGCCGTCGGTGGGGTCCCACTGCGGGAAGCAGTCGGCGGCGTCCTCGACGGTGAGGTTGCGGATGATGACGTTGTCGGCGTTCTTCACCACCAGGCCGCCGCCGAGCAGCCGGCCGCCGTGGACGCCGACGATCGTGGTGTTGGAACCCACGTTGATCTGGACCTTCTCGCCCTGGAGCTTCGCCGAGGCCGCGCGGGCGTCCTCCTGGGCACCGGCCGGCTCCGTGGCGGTGCCCCAGACCGCGGGGTCGTACGCGGCGAGGTAGGCCGCCTGCGAGTAGCCGTCGGTGCTGTAGTCCTGGCAGCTGAGGTGCCTGGCTGAGTCGTCGGAGTTGAGGTCGATGGTGCCCGAGATGTAGACGATCTTCGGGGTGGCGTCGGAGCCGTTGGTGGCGTTCGTGCCGCCGAGCGCGGCGACCAGCTGGGCCCGGGTCCGGACCGTCACGGTGTGCGCGGCGTCGGCCCGGGAGCCGCCGGTGGTGCCGGTGGTGGCCGAACCCCAGCCGTCGCCGGCGGCGAGCACGGCGCGGCCGGCTGCGGTGCCGGCGACGGCGCCGGGCGCCGAGACGACGGTGAGGCCGAGGCACAGGACGGTGGCGGTGAGCAGGGTGCCGGCCGGCCGGATCGATCGGGAGACGCGCATGGGTGGGCTCCTCGTCCTGGGGGTGCGGCGCGTGGCGCAGGGCGGGCGCGCGCTGGTGGGGGAGCGGCGCGCGGGTGGGGCGCGCCGGGAGGGGATGCGCGGCGATGCGTCGCCATCAGGTTCACAAGTATGAATCCTGATCGCATCCATGGCCGGACACTAGAGAGCGGGGCGCGGCCTTGTCAATAAGTCCGGCGGGCACGCAAACGGCGGCGCCCCGCACACGGAGTGCGGGGCGCCGCCGGAGAATGACGGTCCGTCAGAGGTGCCGGGTGGCCAGGGTGAGCCGGTCGCGGGCGTCCAGCAGCGCGTCCCGGATCATCTGCTCGCGGCCCGGCGTCAGCCGGGCGATCGGCACCGACACGCTCACCGCGTCCCGCGCCGGGCTGCGGTACGGGATCGCGGTGCCGAAGCAGCGCAGCCCGAGCGTGTTCTCCTCGCGGTCGACCGCGTAACCGTGCTCGCGGATCCCGTGCAGTTCCTCGATCAGCTTCTCGCGGTCCGTGTGGGTGTGCTCGGTCAGCGGCTCCAGCTCGGCCGGCAGCAACCGGCGGACCTGCTCGTCGGTGTGGGTGGCCAGCAGCGCCTTGCCGTGCGAGGTGGAGTGGGCCGGCAGCCGCCGGCCGATCCGGGTGAACGGGCGCAGGCTGTGCTGGGACTGACGGGTCGCCAGGTAGACCACGTTGGTGCCGTCCAGGCGGGCCAGGTGGATGGTCTCCGAGGTGTCGTCGGCCAGCCGGTCGAGCGTCGGCCGGGCCGCCGCGACCACCTCGTCGCCGTCGATGTAGGAGGTGCCGACGAGCAGGGCCCGCACCCCGATGCCGTAGCGGGTGCCGGTCGCGTCGGTCTCCACCCAGCCGAGTTCGACCAGGGTGCGCAGCAGCATGTAGAGGCTGCTCTTCGGGTACCCGGTCTGCTCCTGCACCTCGGTGAGGCTGTGCATGCCGGTGTGCCCGGCGAAGTACTCCAGGAGCTCGACGGTGCGCACGGCGGACTTCACCTGCGCACCGGTGCCGGCGGTGGGGCTGCTCGGTGTGGTCATGCCCTTGACCCCCTCTGTCGCGCGGCGTATCGTCCCGCGAGTTCAACGAGTTGTATGGCGTTCAGCATACTGAACAAATGCATGGTGTGTGGACACTGTGGCACAGACCACTCGCAGGGCCCTGCCAGGGCCCCGGAGCGGACGCTACCGGACCGCCACCCCGATGAGGAGGCCTGCGCCGTGACCACCGAGACCGCCCCGGCCGCCGGGCCGGCGACGACCGCGCCCGCCGCGCCCGTGTGGAGCACCGACCCGCGCACCGGCGAGCGCCGCGCCCAGGTCGCCGTCGAGGCCCGCCCGTCCGACGTGGACCGCGCCGTACGGGCCGCCGCCGGCGCCGCCCACGCGCTGGCCGACCGGCCGCGGCGCGCCGCCCTGCTGCGCGCCGCCGCCGACCACCTGGAGGGCGCGGCCGACGAGGTGATCGCCGCGGCCGACGCCGAGAGTGCCCTCGGAGCACCCCGGCTGGCCGGAGAACTCGCCCGCACCACCTACCAGTTGCGCGAGTTCGCCGCGATCGTCGAGGAGGGCGGCTACCTCGACGTGGTGATCGACCACGCCGACCCCGCGCTCGGCCGCCCCGACCTGCGCCGGATCCGCACCGGGCTCGGCGTCGTCGCCGTGTTCGCCGCCAGCAACTTCCCGCTCGCCTTCAGCGTGCCCGGCGGCGACACCGCCAGCGCCCTCGCGGCCGGCTGCCCCGTCGTCGTC
Source organism: Kitasatospora indigofera (assembly GCF_014655955.1). GTDB lineage: Bacteria > Actinomycetota > Actinomycetes > Streptomycetales > Streptomycetaceae > Kitasatospora > Kitasatospora indigofera. Next base: position 11,264 of record NZ_BNBO01000098.1, on the reverse strand, counting down.
AAGGCCCACCCGGACCACCCCGCCACCGCCGAACTCTGCACCCGGCTGCTGCGCGCCGCCGCCGCCTCGGCCGGCCTGCCCGAGGACGTGGTCTCCCTGGTGCACGGGTTCGACGCCGGGCTCGCGCTGGTCCGCCACGCGCTGACCGCGGCCGTCGGCTTCACCGGCTCCGTGCGCGGCGGACGCGCCCTGCACGACATCGCGGCGGCCAGGCCCCGCCCGATCCCGTTCCACGGCGAACTCGGCAGCCTCAACCCGGTGGTGGTCACCCCGGCCGCCGCGGCCGGCCGGGCCGCCGAGATCGGGGCGGGCCTCGCCGCCTCCTTCACCCTGGGCAACGGACAGTTCTGCGTGAAGCCCGGACTGGTGCTCACCCCCGCCGCCGGGACCGGCGCCGGTGAGCTGGAGAAGGCCGTGGTCGAGGCCGCCGGCCGGGCCCCGGCCGCCCCGCTGCTCGACAGCCGGATGCGGGTGGCGTTCCTGTCCGGCGTCCGCGAACGAGCCGCACTGGCCGGGGTCGAGGAGCTGCTCGCGGCGGCCGAGGAGCCCACCGCGACCGCGCCGCTGGCGGTCCGCCCCGGCGTGCTGGCGGTGCCCGCCGCGCTGCTCGCCGCCGACGGCCCGCACGCGCTGCTGCTGGAGGAGTGCTTCGGCCCGGTCACCGTGCTGGCCCGCTACCGCGACCAGGCCGAGCTGGCGGCCGTGCTCGCCCGGCTGGACGGGAACCTCACCGCCACCGTGCAGTTCGCGGCCGACGAGCGCGGCGAGGACGCCGCCGCCCTGCTGCGCGGCCTCGTCCCGCTGGCCGGCCGGATCGTCGTCGACGGCTGGCCGACCGGCGTCGCCGTCGCCCCCGCCATGCACCACGGCGGGCCCTACCCGGCCTCCACCTCGACCTCCACCTCGGTGGGCGCGGGAGCGATCGCCCGCTGGCTGCGGCCGGTCAGCTACCAGGCCGTCCCGCAGGAGCTCCTGCCCGCCGAGTTGCACGACGACAACCCGTTGGGAGTCCCGCGCCGGGTGGACGGCCACCCGCAGCCCGGCCGCTCCCGGTAGGTCCACCCGCGGGCCGGCCGGTCACCCGGAGGGACGGGCCGGCCGCCCCCTGACAGGTGTCAGGTACCGGGCGCGGGGGCGCGCTGGTTCTCTGGTCGTGGGCGCACCGCTGCGGAGCGCCGGTACCGACCACCCGTCCCGGATCGACGGGACGTCATCTCCTGGGAGAACCATGTTCGCTGTACGCAAGCTCGCCCTGGCCGGCGCCGCGGCCGTGCTCGGGGTCGCCGGCCTGGGCCTGACCGCGACCTCGGCCGAGGCGGCCGGCGGTTGCACCGACAACGGCAACGGCACCTACGACTGTCACGTCTGGAAGACCGCCCCCACCTTCTGGAGCGGCAACGTCCGGGCCGGCACCCTCAACGCCGGCACCAACTACTTCTACTGCCAGGCCGTCGGCGCCGAGATGTCCGACGGCGCCTACCACAACAAGTGGTACGCGAAGACCGACGACGACAGCGGCAACCGCGGGGTCTGGGTGAACGTGATCCACCTCTCCGGCGGCGGCAACGACGAGCCCGTCCCGGGACTCCCCTGGTGCTGAGCTGAACCGGAGCCCGACCGGCCTCGCCCCGTCCCCGCCGTGACCGTCACGGCGGGGACGGCCCGCGTCCGTCGTCCGTCGTCCGTCGGCTCAACCACCGTATTCGGCCAGGTACTTCATCACGTGGTCGACGTGCGGCCGGACCCTGTCCGGCACCCGGCCGGCCTCCGCCACGGTCTTGTCGCTGGTGCGGTAGCCCGCCACCACCAGGGCGGGCAGGTCGGCGCTCAGGCCCCGGTGCTTGAACTGCTGGTCGAGCCAGCAGACGTAGTTGCCCATGCTGACGATGGCGTCCGGCGCCGACATGTAGTCCCGGTCGCCGTCGTTGTCGCCGTCCTGGGCCCAGGCGTTGAAGACCGCCGGCGTCCACATCGCGATGCCGTACTCGTCGGACCGCGGCCGCGCGGCGGCGGCGTCGAAGCCGCTCTCGGCCTTGAGCATCGCCGCCAGCAGGGCCGGCGTCACCTCCGGCTCGGGGCAGCGCCGGGCGGTTCCGGTGATCACCTCGCGCAGGGCGACCGGTACGTCGGAGCCCTCCGGGATGGCGCCCGTGGGAGCGCCCGGACCGCCTGGACCCCCCAAGGAGGTGCTGCCCGTGACGGGCGGCGGAGCCGACGGGGACCCGCCGTGGCCCGGCAGCAGGGTGCCCGCGAGAGCGGCGCCGGCCGCGGCCAGGGCGAGCGCGAGGCCGCCGACGACGAGCGGGACGGTCCGTCCGGGGCGCGGCCGGCGGCCCCCGGACTCGGCCTCCGACCGGGCCAACAGGCTGACCCGCCGCAGGAGTTCGGCCGCGTCCAGCCGGCCCCGCTCGGCCGGGTCGGCGGCCAGGCAGGCGGTGACCAGCGCGCGCCACCGCTCGGGGACGCCGTCGTCGAGCCGTAGCGGCGCCGCGCCCCGGGCGTAGGACTGGGCCGCCAGCGACCTGGCCCGGGCGGTGGCCCCGGGGAAGGGATGCAGTCCGCCGCTCAGCACCTGGTGGGCGAGCACGCCGAAGGCCCAGACGTCGGCGCAGGGCCGCAACGGGACGCCCCGGCTGCCGGCGCGCTGGGACCACCACTCCGGCGGTACGTGGTCCAGGGAGCCGAGCGGCGGGACGTAGGCATGGGTGCCCTCCAGCTCGGAGGTGAGCCCGAAGTCGGCCAGCCGGACGGCGCCGCCGGGCATCAGCAGGATGTTGGCGCCCTTGAGGTCGCCGTGCACCCAGCCGTGCTGGTGCATGTGGGCGAGGCCGGCGCAGATCTCCGTGAGCAGGCGCTCCGCCTCGGGTGCGGGGGAGTGCGGTGGGGTGGCGGCGATCAGGTCCTGCAGGCTCCTCTCGGCGCGTTCCATCACCAGCACCACGGCGCCGTCGAGCCGGGGGTCGTCCGGCTCGTCGAGGGTGGCGGTGCGCAGCGTCCGCACCAGGCCGGGGTGATCGGCCTGGCGGCTGAACCGCACCTCGCGCTCGACGAGTTCGGCCATGGTCCGGCGCTGGCCGGGCGTCAGCAGGTCGGACCGGAGGAACTTCACCGCGACCGGCGCGCCGTCGGCCAGCTCCTCGGCCGCGTACACACTGCCCCAACTGCCGGACCCGATCGGGCCGGTGATCCGGGTGCCGGCCACCAGCCGGCCTGCCGGGACGTCGAGCGGGGGCCTGCCGGGGTCGTTCATGCGGCTCGGGCCTTTCGGGCGTCGGCCGGCCGGAGGGATGGTGGCCGGGCCGGGCGGTCAGCGGGTACGGCGGACCGGCAGCAGGGCGAGGTGGTCCTCACGCACCAGGTCGAACCGCAGGGCCAGCGAGACGAGTTCCTCGCGCTTGCCCCCGGCGGGGCCGGTCCTGCCGGGGGCCTCCGGAACGCCCGCCCCGCCCGGGGCGGACTCCTCCCGCAGGCGCAGTTTGACGCCGGCCAGGTAGTCGATGTGGTAGTTGACGGCGGACCTGGTCAGGGCCCGGCACTCGGGCAGTCCGCGCAGCCGCTCCACGACCTCGGTGGCGCCGGGCACGGCTGCGGAGGCGGCTCGCAGGCGCGGCTCGCAGAGCGCCAGCAGGACCAGGAAGTACTTGGACGTCGGGTCCAGGGCGAACGGGCTCACCGTGTGCTCGCCGGTGCTGGGGCCGGACTCACCGTCCAGGTAGGCGTGTTGGGGCGCGAAGACCTTGAAGTGGGTGCTGCCGCCGAGCGAGGGCAGCACCACCCGGGAGAACTCGAACGGCACGGGTGCGCCGAGCCGCCCGGGAGCCACCTTGACGTGTTCGCCGGCCCCCTCCAGGTTCTCCACCACGTAGGTCGCGCCGGAGCTGAAGTTGGACAGCCGCCAGTAGTCCTCGGCCGCGGTGATCTCGCCGGCCCGCCGCGAGACTCCCTGGTCGTCCAGCGGGACGGCGGCGGGCCGGCCGGGGGAGCCCCGGCCGAACTCGGCGCTCTCGCCCGGGCCCATCCGCAGCAGGTCCGGCTTGGACGCCCCGCCCCCGGGCCGCCGGCCCGGCCGCTCGGGCAACTGCACGATGACCGTGTCCAAGTGGCGTTCCCCTTCCCGCGGCCCGGCGCGTGGCGACGCGCGGCACGGCCTGACCAGGTCCGGGCGCACCGGGCCCCGGAGGTGTGACGTGCACGCAGCATCGTACGCGCTCCGGGGTGCTCCGGTCACGCTTGGTCACCGGATCGGCCGGCCCGGTCTGCCATGGCCCGGTGTGGCCTCCGGGGAGGACCGGAACGGCCCGTAGCGGCAGCGGTCAGACCGTGCATGTTGCGCGAGGCCTGGGTGAAGCTCGGCGTGGTACGGCTCCGATGCAAGTTGCAGGACGTGGGCGGCTGCAAGAGCATGGAATTACTGGCTGCCGCGCCCTCTCAACCTGACGGGCCGAGAATCCTCACCAGCCTCCCGGCGCAGCGATCCGAGTGAAAAACCCTTGGCCCCCATTCGCGCTGAGGAAGGGGATCGTCATGCCCTGTGTTCTCCTCAGGCACCCCGACTTCACCACGAACCCATGGGTCCACCTCTCTTCAACGCACAGCGACAGACCATCGGGTTCCCGCTGAGAACCCTTCAGTTTTCGTGAACTCGCGGGTTCTGGCGGCGATTTCGGGCAGGGATCCGTGGTTGTCGGTGCCCGGTGGGCGACTGCCTGGAGGTCTCGACGGCGATCAACGGGCCGGACGCTGCGCGCCAACAAGGGCATGGGTTTCTACCGGCCGAGAAACGCGAGATCGGAGATGCGCAATGACAGACATCGACACGGCTGTGGTGGACTCGAACGCGTCCAGCGCTACGATCCTGGCAACGATATTCAACAAGTCGAGTCGTACTATCGCCACGGGCGGCACGGTCCGACTTACGGCAGCTCCCTTCGGGACCGGAAATTCCGCTGATGCGACTTTCGGCTCGATCGCGCCAGGAGGGCAGGAGACGCAGATTGTCAATTGGGATCTGCAGCAGGACGATGAGGGGCACAGCCCATATCCGACGGCCGCCCGCTATTTCCTTTCGGCGGAAGGGGGCGGGGCCTGCTCGGGCGGAACCGGTGAAAATCCAGAAGGAATCGCAGGAGTCCGGTTCTCCATATTTGACTCCGACTGGTCATGACTGCGCCGATCCTGGACGGAGGGGCCCTGGCTCCCCGGCCAGGCTGATAACGTTCACCCACTCGCCAGGGCCGATGTGTCCTTCAACACAGCATCATCAGGCGGACGTCAAGTCGTGGGTAAATGGCGGTCCCGTCCGGATTCAGCGAGGAGATCATGTCTACTTCGTCATTCCAAATGTCGAGCTTCGCTCCTGTTGATGACAAGATTGTCCATCAAAGCTCGACCTCCGTATCGTTCTCATTCTCCAGCGCATACGCAACACATATCAGCGTCGACGTATGGTCCGAGGATGACCAGGGCGCAACCTACAATGTCAGGCAAGAAACGGATACGAACGGTACCGATGACGCGGGCCTGTCGTTTGCCGTGCCCGCCGCCGTTGACCTGCACTACAGGATTACGGTCAGTGGCGACCCCAGCTCCAACAATATTGTCTACGTCCGCATCGAATGGTAATGCGTTAGCATTCCGTGTGCCATCCCGGCCGCCAGGGCTCGGTCAATTTCCCTGAGCGTCCGGGTTGTCGGTGATGCCCAGGACGGCAGGTGCTCGTTCGGGTCCGTGGCGAATGGTGCGGGTGGTCCTGGCGATGTTGTCGGCTCCGAGGATCTTCAGGGTGCCGATGGCGGGATCGAGGATGGCGGCGAGGCGCGGGGTGCAGTGCCGGCGTGAATGGCCGAGGTGTCCTCGGCGAACGTGACATCTCGGATGCAGTGGGAGGAATTTTCGATTCCCCCATGCCCGCGAATGGCAGCGGCGAGGTCGATGGGGCGGGTTTGACGGGCGGCGAGGCTGGTGACCGCCCAGACGTTCTCGCGGGTTTCGGGCCGGCCGGTGGGCCTGCGGCGGCGGTGGACCCGGACGGCGAGGTGGGCGTGGGGGAAAGCGATGCCGCCGAGATTGTCGGCGGCAGCGCAGGTTTTGGTCGAGCCGGCTGCGGGCCGGGCGCCCGGGGAGTCGGTGCTGGACAAAACTCCCTTCCCGCACAAGGGTGGTGGACCATGGAGTACACCCACCTCGGCCGTACCGGCCTGACCGTCTCCCGCCTGTGCCTGGGCACCATGAACTTCGGGCCGCACACCGAGGAGGCCGACGCCCACCGGATCATGGACGAGGCCCACGAACAGGGCATCAACTTCTTCGACACCGCCAACACCTACGGCGGCCACGGGACCAGGGGCCGTACCGAGGAGATCATCGGTGCCTGGTTCGCCCAGGGCGGCGGCCGCCGCGAGCGGACGGTGCTCGCCACCAAGTTGTACGGCGAGACCGGGCCCTGGCCCAACGAGGGCAAGCTCTCCGCGCTCAACATCCGCCGCGCGGTGGACGCCAGCCTGCGCCGGCTGCGGACCGACCACATCGACCTCTACCAGATGCACCACATCGACCGGGACACGCCCTGGGAGGAGATCTGGCAGGCGATGGAGGTGCTGGTCGCCCAGGGCAAGATCGTCTACGTCGGCTCCAGCAACTTCGCCGGCTGGCACATCGCCCAGGCCCAGGAGGCCGCCAGGGCCCGCAACTTCCTCGGGTTGACCAGCGAGCAGTCGCTCTACAACCTGCTGGAGCGCAGCGTCGAGCTGGAGGTCGTCCCGGCCGCCCAGCACTACGGCCTCGGCCTGATCCCGTGGTCCCCGCTGCACGGCGGCCTGCTCGGCGGCGTGCTCCGCAAGGAGCGCGAGGGGGTGCGCCGCAGCCAGGACCGCCAGGCCGGGGTGCTGGCCGCCCGGCGGGACCAGATCCAGGCGTACGAGGACCTCGCCGCCGAACTGGGGCACGAGCCCGGCGACGTGGCCCTGGCCTGGCTGCTCTCCCGCCCGGCGGTGACCGCCCCGATCGTCGGGCCCCGCACACTGGAGCAACTGCTGGCCGCCGTCCGCGCCCTGGACGTGTCGCTGGACGGCAAGACCCTCGACCGGCTGGACGAGATCTTCCCCGGTCACCGGACCGCCCCGGAGGACTACGCCTGGTAGCCGTCCGGCGTGCCCCGCGGCTCCCTGCGCCGTCCCGGCCGGTACCTGCCGGCCCCGCGCCGCCGTCCGGTCCGGGTACGGCGCCGCCCCGCGCCGCCGGTCCCGTCCGGGCCTGCCGGGCGGCCCGCGCCGCCGTCCCGTCCGGGCGGAGAGGCGGCGGTCCGGGCGGGGAGTGCGGTGCGTCCGGGCCGGTCTCGACGGGAAGGCGGCGCCGGCCTGTGGCAGGGTCGGGCCATGACGACCGTCACGGAGATCATCCACCAGGTGCCCTACTACTCCCAGTGGGAGTCCCCCGAGCTGGTCCGGGAGATCATCGCGGGCAAGCTGAGCGCCGCCGACGACCCCCTGTGGGGCCAGTCCGGGGCGGCGACGCAGGAGGAGTACGAGTTCTGGTCCTGGCGGCTCTGCGGCATGGCCTGCCTGCGGATGGCGCTCGACCACTGGTGGGGCGTCGCGCCGCCGGCCATCACCCTTGCGGGTGAATGCCTGGCGGCCGGTGCGTACGTGCGCCGCGGTGAGCGCCTGGACGGCCTGATCCACGCGCCGTTCGCCGCGTACGTGGGCGAGCGGTGGGGGCTCGCGGCCGAGTCCCGCCCGGACCTGGCGGCCGAGGACATACCGCGGCTGCTGGCGGCCGGCCGGCTGGTGATGACCTCGGTGCACCCGGCGGTCCGCACCCTCGGGCCCGAACCGGCCCGCCGCGGCGGTCACCTGGTGCTGGCCGTGGGCGCGACCGAACGGGAGCTGGTGATCCACAACCCGTCCGGGTTCGCGGGCGAGTCGCAGGCCTTCGCCCGTGTGCCCTGGACGGACCTGCCACGCTTCTACGCGGGGCGGGGCATCGTGCTCGGCCCGCACGGCGCCGCCCCGGCCGACCTCTGACGGCCGGGTGCCGCTGCCCCGGGTGCAGGGCACAGGTCGGTGGGGGCTCCTCGCCGGGCGCCCGGTCAGCCCGCGCTGGCGGGCAGCCCGATCGGGTTGATCGGCGGCAGGTCCGTCCGGCAGAGCGCCGAGATCGGCTTGAGGTCGGCGGCCAGCCGGTCCAGCTGGGCCCGCGGGTAGTCCTCCCAGACCCGGGCCGCCGCGAGGTCGGTGGCGGCCTCCAGCGCCTGGTGGCGGATCCGGCCGCACTCCGTGACGGTGCCCCGCGCGGTCAGCCAGCCGCGCTCGACCAGCCGTTCGGTGGCGGCGTCCCACTCCTCGTCCGTCCAGCCGCGGTAGGGCTGCAGCGCCTCCCGCTGGACGTCCAGCGAACATCGGACCACCAGGGCCTCGCACCCGTCCAGGCCCGCGGCGACCAGGGCCGCCACGTGCCCGTCCCCGCGGTGCTCGCGCATCACCGTGGTGGCCTGCCAGAGCCGCGCCAGCAGCTCCTTGGGCCGGGGCAGCGCCGCGTTGGCCGAGGCCAGCACCCGCCCCGCGCAGTCCAGCCTGGCGGCGGCCCGCTCCAACTGCGTCACCACCCGCTCGATCCGGCCCGGCTCGACGTGCTCCAGCAGCCGCTCCAGCGCCGCCGAGGCGCCGGCCGCCCGGGCCTCCAGCGCGGCCTCCGGGGTGGCCCTGGTCCAGACGTCGGGCAGGGCCCGCTCCACCATGCTCGGAGCGAAGTTGAAGAACGCGGCGATCACCGGCGGAGCGTCCACCGCGCCCAGCGGCGCGGCCCGTCCGGCGAAGTAGCCGCGCCAGCCGCCGCGCAGTCCGGCCGCCTCGTAGGCGGCCCTCCCTTCGGGGGAGAAGTAGGTGACGGCGTGCACCGGCTCGAACAGCCACCACAACGCGCGGGCGGGATGGACCAACTCGGCCATCTGCAGACCTTCCTCGGAGGGACGGGGACGGGACCACGGCGGCCGTCACGATAGCGCGCGTACGGTGTGATGCGGGTCACGGGGCGGTATCGCTGTGCGCCACCGGCCGCCCGCCCGGGGGATGATGTGGCCGAGGTGCCCGCTCCCGGCACCCTGGTCCAGCTGTGAAGGCATCGGAAATGGCGCAGATCAACCCCAGCATCCTGTCGGCCGACTTCGCGCGCCTGGCCGAGGAGGCCGAGGCCGTCCGGGGCGCGGACTGGCTGCACGTCGATGTGATGGACAACCACTTCGTGCCCAACCTCACGCTGGGCGTCCCGGTGGTCGAGTCCCTCGCGCGCGCCACCGACACCCCGCTGGACCTGCACCTGATGATCGAGGACCCGGACCGCTGGGCCCCGCAGTACGTCGAGGCCGGCGCCGGGTCGGTGACCTTCCACGTCGAGGCCGCCGCCGCGCCCGTCCGCCTCGCCCGGGAGATCCGCTCCAAGGGCGCCCGCGCGTCGATGGCGCTCAAGCCCGGCACCCCGATCGAGCCGTACGAGGACCTGCTCCCCGAACTCGACATGGTGCTGATCATGACCGTCGAGCCCGGCTTCGGCGGCCAGGCCTTCCTCGACATCATGCTGCCGAAGATCCGCCGCACCCGGGAGCTGATCGCCAAGTACGACCTGGACCTCTGGCTCCAGGTCGACGGCGGCGTCGCCGCGTCCACCATCGAGCGCTGCGCCGAGGCCGGCGCGGACGTCTTCGTGGCCGGCTCGGCCGTCTACGGCGCCGAGGACCCGGCCGAGGCCGTCCGGGCGCTGCGCGCCCAGGCGGAGCGGGCGACGTCCGGTGCGTCCTGGGCCTGCCGGCACTGACGGCGCCGCCCCCGGGCGGCCCCTGGCGGCCCCGGCCGGCCGGCTCCGACCGCGGGCCCCGCACCTCGTCCGTCGAGTTGTCGATCAGCTGTGACCGGGACGGCACCGGCCCCGGACCAGCACCCTCCTAGGCTTGGTGACTCACCGTCGAAGGGGGAGAGCGCTGTGGGTCGCGGGGAGACAACCGGGAGCCGTGCCGGGACGCCGGGGGAGCGGACCGGCCGGGTGGGCCGGCGGACGCTGCTGCGGGCCGCGGCCGGGGCCGGCGCGCTGGCCGTGGCGGCGGCCGGCACCGGGGTGGCGATGGCCGAGGACGTGCTGCCCGGCGGCGCACGGCTGCGCCGCGCCCTCGGCCTGACCGGCCCCGACGGCGTCCTGCCGCCCGCCGCCGCCGGCCCGGTGCGCACCGAGGACCGGCACTCGGCGGCTCGCGGCACCACCGTACGGCTGATCACGATGACCCCGCCCGGTGCCCACCGGCCCGCCGACCTGCCGGTCTGCCTCGCCCTGCACGGGCGCGGCGCCACCGCGCAGACGATGGTGGAGACCGGGCTGCCGGAGTTCCTCTCGGCGGCGGTGGCGGCCGGCGTCCCGCCCTTCGCCGTGGTCGCCGTGGACGGCGGCAACGCCAGCTACTGGCGCCGCACCGCGACCGGCGACGACCCGCAGCGGATGCTGCTGGACGAGCTGCCCGGCTGGCTCGCCGAACAGGGGCTGCGCCAGCCCGGCGGCGCGATGGGCATCTCGATGGGCGGCTTCGGCGCCCTCAACTACGCCCGCAACCGCGGCCAGGGCTTCGGCCCGGTCGCCGCACTCAGCCCCGCCGTGTTCCGGACCTGGCCGGACGCCGAGGCCGTCGAGGTCTTCCGCGACGAGGCCGAGTGGCGCGAGTACGAGCCGCTGCTGCACCTCGACCAGCCGCTCGGCCGCCCGCTCGGGGTCTGGTGCGGCACCGAGGACCCGTTCTGCGACGCGGCCCGCCGGCTGGCCCCGCACGCCGCCCAGGCGCACTTCCCGCCCGGTGAGCACAGCGGGGGGTTCTGGCGCCGGGTGCTGCCGGACGTCATGCCTTTCCTCGGCCACGCCCTGGCGGGGCAACCCGCCTGACCGGGGCGGTCCTTCCCCGGGGACGGCCCCCGTCGTCCGCCGCCGGGGACGGCCCCGGTCCGTCCCCGGGACGGCCATGGCGGTCCGCCGCCCGCTCCCGGTGCTTCGTGATCCACCCGGTCTGACGGATGATCGTACGGACCTCCGGCACCGCCGGCCCCGACCCTACGGTGGACCCGACATGAGCAATCTCGACCTCAAGCCCACCGCGACCCGCTGCGGCGGCGAAGCCAGCTCCGGGCCGGTCAAGGAGCTGCTGGCCGGACGTCAGGTCCGGCTCGGCGAGAGCACCGAGGTGCGCCGGCTGCTGCCGAACCTCGGACGGCGGATGGTGGGCGCCTGGTGCTTCG
>NZ_BNBO01000097.1 GCF_014655955.1 Kitasatospora indigofera | reverse complement strand
GGCGCCCGGCCGTAGCCGGTCGCCGCCCCGCCGCCCGCCCGACACCTGGGTCAGGGGCGTCCGCGGATCAGACCGCGGGCGCCGGGTAGGTCGGGTACTCCACCCCGGAGACGTGCTGGACGACCCGGATGACCTGGCACGAGTAGCCGAACTCGTTGTCGTACCACAGGTAGAGGATCGCGTTGTCGCCCTCGACCTTGGTGGCGCCGGCGTCGACGATCGAGGCGTGGCGCGAGCCGATGAAGTCGCTGGAGACCGCGTCGGGCGCGCTGATGAAGTCGATCTGGCGCTTGAGCGGCGAGGTCAGCGACACGTTGCGGAGGTAGTCGAGCACCTCGGCGCGGTTGGTCTCGCGGGCCAGCTGCAGGTTGAGGATCGCGATCGAGACGTCCGGCACCGGCACCCGGATCGAGCTGCCGGTGATGGTCGCCTCAAGGTCGGGCAGCGCCTTCGCGACGGCGGAGGCGGCACCGGTCTCGGTGATCACCATGTTGAGCGCCGCCGAGCGGCCGCGACGGTCCGACCCGTGGTAGTTGTCCAGCAGGTTCTGGTCGTTGGTGTACGAGTGGACGGTCTCCACGTGGCCGCGGAGCACGCCGTACTCGTCCGCCATCGCCTTCAGCGGCGGGACGATCGCGTTGGTGGTGCAGGACGCGCAGGACAGGATCTGCTCGTCCGGCTTGATGGTGTCGTGGTTGACACCGTGGACGATGTTCGGGACGTCGCCCTTGCCCGGCGCGGTCAGCACGACCTTGGCGATGCCGGGGCGGAGGTGGTTCGACAGGCCCTCGCGGTCACGCCACCGGCCGGTGTTGTCGATCAGGATGGCGTCGTTGATGCCGTACGCCGTGTAGTCCACCGACGTCGGGTCGTTGGAGTAGATCACCTTGATCTCGTGACCGTTGGCGATGATCTTGTCGTTCGCCTCGTCGACGGTGATGGTGCCGTGGAACTGGCCGTGGATGGAGTCCCGGCGCAGCAGCGACGCGCGCTTGACGAGGTCCTCGCCACCGCTGTTGCGCACCACGATGGCCCGCAGCCGCAGGCCGTTGCCGGAGCCGGCCTTCTCGATCAGCAGGCGGGCGAGGAGGCGGCCGATCCGGCCGAAGCCGTACAGCACGACGTCGCGGGACTCGCGGCGCTCCAGCTTGTTCGCGCCCGTGGCGCCGATGACGGCGCCGGCGGTGAACTCCGCCACCGAGAGGCCGCGGTCGTCGGTCTTGTACATCGCGGCGAGCATGCCGACGTCGATCTGGGAGGGGCCGAGGTCGAGGGCGGTGAGCGCCTGCAGGAAGGGCATGGTCTCGGTGACCGAGAGTTCCTCACCGGCTATCTGGCGGGCGAAGCGGTGGGTCTTGAGGATGCTCACCACCGACCTGTTCACCAGAGAACGGCTGTGCAGGAGGACGGTGACGTCCCGCTCCCGGTGCAGCCGGCCGATGATCGGAATCATCGCCTCCGCGATCTCCTCGCGGTTCTTCCAGTCCGTGAACACGTCTTCATTGACAGTCACAAGTTCATCTTTCGGGTTAGGCAACGTTCACATGCTACCTTTCGGCCAATTTCGAGGAGTACGGGGACCCTCCTGATCAGCACGTTCCCGCGAAGGCACCGCCGGGGGCCGCCCCGGACGGCCCGGCGGGCGACCGGCGGGAGGGTCACCCGCCGGGAGCCGGCGGGCCCGTCGCCGCGGACGGGGGCCCGCCGGCCGGGCGGTCGTGCGGGGGGCTACGGCACGGGCTGCTGCTGGGTCACGCAGTGGATGCCGCCGCCGCCCGCGCCGAGGCTGTCGATGTTGAGCTGCTCGACGGCCCGGCCGGGGAAGACCCTGGCGAGCGTCGCCCGGGCCGCCGCGTCGGCCCGGGTGTCGCCGAACTGCGCCGAGATCACCGCGCCGTTGCAGAGGTAGTAGTTGGCGTAGGAGCCGACGAAGTTCGGGTCGGCCGAGCGGATGAGGTTGTAGTCGGGGCCCTGGATCCGGGACAGCGAAAGGGCGTTGCCCTGCGGGTCGGTGGCGGTGGACAGGGCCTGGTACTGCTGGCGCTGGTCGTTGGACCAGACGTCGGTGTCGGACGCGAGGGGCGCCTGGACCAGTGCGGTGGCGTCGGCCAGGAACCTGGACGTGGCGTCGACGTGGTCCCCGGTGATGTCCTGGCCGACGACCCCGGGGAACCAGACGACCTTGGTGGCGCCGTACGCGGCGCACATCGCGGCCTCGATCTGGGCCTGGGTCCTGCTGCCGTTGCGCCGGGACTCGACCAGGCTGCTCCGGGTGGCCATCAGCAGGCCGTCGCCGTCGGTCTCGATCGCGCCGCCCTCGCCGACGAACCCGGCGGCGGTGAACGGCACTCCGGCGTAGGCCGCGACCTTCGCCGCGACCAGGGCGTCCTTGGCGTGGGTCTGCCGGTTGCCCCAGCCGTTGAAGTTGAGGCCGACGGCGTCCAGGCCGCCGGCGCCGTTGGTGCGGAACACCGGTCCTGAGTCCCGCATCCAGCAGTCGTCCACCGGGATGGTGCCGATGACGGTGACGGCGGATCCGCAGGCGGACCGTGCCTTGGAGACGCTGGCGGAGTTCGCGCACATGACGACCGGCTCGTACTTCGCGATCGTCTTCGCGATCAGCGCGATGTTCGCCTGGACGCCCGCCAGTTGGCGGCCCCAGATGGCGGAGCTGTCGGGCCAGGCCATCCAGGTCCGGGTGTGCCGGACGGTGTCGAGCGGCACGGCGTAGGCCGCCGCCGCGGCGCCCGCCGGTCGCGGGGCACCGCCGGCCGCGTGGGCGGCGGCACCGCCGAGCGCGGTGGCGCCGGCGGCGCCGGCCAGGGTGAGCCCGGCGGCGGCGAGGAAGTTCCTCCGGCCGAGGGCGTGCGTGGGTGTCCTGCCGGATGAGACGTGCTGGGGGTGGTGCTCGTTCATGTCTGGCCTCCCGTCACCCGTCGGGCGGACCTGCCCGACCGACTGGGGAGGACCGTATTATTGACCGAGCGCTCGGTCAATAATTGCGACGGAACTGCCCGGCCGGACGGTCAGGAATCCACCCCCGGCACCGCGCGGCACCGCACCGCCGTTGCGGGCCGTGCCGGCCGCCGCCCCCCGCCCCTCCGGCTGCCTACGGCACGGGCTGCGGCTGGGTGACGCAGTGGATCCCGCCGCCGCCGGCACCGACCGAGTCGATGTTCAGCTGCTCGATCACCCGCCCGGGGAAGAGGCCCTGCAGGGTGGCCTTGGCGGCCGCGTCGGCCTTGCTGTCGCCGAACTGGGCGGAGATGACCGCGCCGTTGCAGACGTAGTAGTTGGCGTAGGAGCCGACGAAGTTCGCATTGGCCGACCGGATCACGTTGTAGTCCGGACCACCGATCTTCGTGACCCGCACCGCGCCCCCGGTCGCGTCGGTGGCGGTGGACAGCACGTTGTACTGGTTGACCTCGTCGTTGTACCAGCCGTCGTGCGCGTCCTTGACGTTCGGCTGCTGCACCAGGCCCTTGCCGACCTCGACGAAGCGACTCGTCGCGTCGACGTGGTCACGGGTGATGTCGCCGGAGTCGATGTAGCCGTCGAACCAGATCACCTTGGTCGCGCCGTACGCGGCGAGCATCGCGGCCTCGGCCTGGGCCTGCGTCATGGCGCCGTTGCGGGCCGGGTCCAGGATGCTGCTGCGGGTGGCCATCAGGGTGCCCGCGCCGTCCGCCTCGATCGCCCCGCCCTCGGCCACGAAGCCCGGGACGGCGGTGAAGGGGACCCCGGCGTGGGCGGCGACGAGCGCGGCGACCTGGGCGTCCTTGGCATGGGTCTGCTTGTTGCCCCAGCCGTCGAAGTTCAGGCCGACGGCGTCCAGCCCGCCGGCCCCGTTGGTGCGGAACACCGGGCCCGAGTCCCGCATCCAGCAGTCGTCCACCGGGATCGTGCTGATGACCGTCACGTTGGCGGCGGAGCAGGCCTTCTTCGCGGCCGCGGCGCTGGCCGGGTTGGCGCACATGATCACCGGCTCGTACTTCGCGATCGTGTTGGCGATCAGCGCGATGTTCGCCTGGATGCCGGCCAGCGAGGTGCCGCCGCGCCGGCTGCCGTTCCAGATCGCCGTGCTGTCGGGCCAGGCCATCCAGGTCCGGGTGTGCCGGACGGTGTCGATCGGGACCCGGAAGGTCCCGGTGCCGCCCGTGGCGGTGGGGGTCGGGGTCGGCGAGGGGGTGCCGCACCCGGGGGTGTCGGCGGCCTGCGCCACCTGGGAGGTGCCGCTGTTGGCCGCCCACACGACGCCGACGGCGGTCAGCCCCGCCGCCGCCAGCACCCGGCGCCTGCCCAGCACCGGTGCCTGCGGTCTGCCGGGCCGGTCCTCGGTGGGGATCTGCTCGTTCATGTCCCGTCCTCCATGTCTGCCACCGGCGGGTCGTCCGCCGATGGATCGGAAAGCTATAACTGACCAAGCGCTCGGTCAATACTTTCTCCGAGGCCTTTCAAGGCCGGGCCCGCACCGCACCGTCGGGACATCGGCCCAGCTCAGGCCGGGGCCGACCGCCCCCGGCCACCGCCCGCCCCGGCGGACCGGGCGCCCGCGAAGGCCCGTCCGTACACCCCCGCCGGCCCGGCCAGGAGCAACACGGCCGGGCGGGCCGGCCAGGATCCGGGCCGAATCCTCCACGCGAGATCCACTGCGGACGGCCGACTCGTTACAGTTCGCGGGTGGCTACCCGATCCAGTGACACCCCGTCCAAGCCCGTCCCGGCAGAGCGGCCGGCCGGCCGGACCCGCGCGTCGGCGAAGGGCGAGCAGACCCGGGCCCGCCTGATCGCGGCGGCCCGGACCCTGTTGGCGGGCGACGGCAGCATCCCGTTCACCACCCGGAACGTCGCCGCCGCCGGCGGGGTGACCCACGGCATGTGCCACTACCACTTCCAGGACCGCACCGATCTGATCCTGGCCGTGGTCGAGGACATCCGGCCGGAGTGGATCACCCCCCTGGAGGAGGCGGTCGGCTCCCCCGGGCCGTTCGCCGAGCGGGCCGAACGCGTGATCGGCCTGCTGAGCCGGCCGGAGGGCGCCGACCTGTCCCGGCTGCACTCGGCGCTGCACTGGTTCGCGCTCAACGACGACCGGGTCCGGGCGAGCCTGGCGGGCGAGTACCGCCGGTGGCGGGCCTGCTTCGTCACGCTCTACCAGGTGCTGGCCGAGGAACGGCGCAACGGGCTGGACGCCCGCACCCTGGGCGAGGCGGCGGCCGCCGCGGTGGACGGGCTGGCCGCGATCCAGTCCCTGGACGAGGAGGTCGACGCGGAGGCCGTGGTGCGCGCGGTCGTGCTGGGGCTGGCCTCGACGGGCACCGGGCGCTGAGCCCGCGGCACGGCGTCCCGCCCGCCGGTGGGGACGCCCGGCCGGCGACCGCCGTCAGGACGCCCCGGCCGGCGATGCCGCGGCCTGCGGCTGCTGCTGGGTGGAGCAGTGGATGCCGCCGCCGCCCGCGGCGATGGCGTTGATGCCGACCTGGACGACCTGGCGGTCGGGATGGAGCTCCGCCAGGACGGCCGCGGCCCGGGCGTCGGCGTCGCGGTCGCCGAACCGGGGCATGATCACCCCGCCGTTGACGACGTAGTAGTTGAGGTAGGTGGCGAGGAAGTCGTCCCCGCCGCCGTCGATCTTCGAGAGGTCCGGTTCGGTGAGCTCCACGACCCGCAGGCCCCGGCCCCTGGCGTCGGTGGCGGTCCTCAGTACTTGCAGGGCCTGGTCGGAGGCGGTCGACCAGATGTCCGGCGGCGCGTCCGGGCCGGGCCGGTGGAGCACCACCACGCCCGGCTCGGCGAACCGCGCCAGGGCGTCGACGTGGCAGTCGGTGATGTCCTTCCCGGCCACGCCCTGGAACCAGATCACCCGCTGCACCCCGAGCAGCTCCTGGAGCGCCGCCTGGATCTGGTCCCGGGTCCGGCCCGGGTTGCGGTTCGGGTTGACAAGCGAGCTCTCGGTGGCCATCAGGGTGCCCTCGCCGTCGACCTCGACGGCGCCGCCCTCCGCGGTGACCTGCGCCTGGATCCGGCGGATCCCGTAGTGGTCGAGCAGGGCGGCGGCGACCCGGCCGTCGTTGTCATGGGTCTGCTTGCCGCCCCAGCCGTTGAAGTTGAAGTCCACCCCGGCGAGGCCGGGCGGACCGGTGACGAAGGTGGGGCCGGTGTCCCGGGCCCAGAGGTCGTCCACCGGGAGGTCGAGGACCTCGACGCTGTCGCCGCACAGCCGCCTGGCCTCCGCGCTCTGGTCCGGGCGGGCCATCAGGACCACCGGCTCGAACCCGGCGACGGCCTGGGCCACGCCCGCGATGTCGCGGCGGACGGCGGCCAGCTGGTCGCCCCAGACCTCCTCCAGCGCGGGCCAGGCCATGAAGGTCCGGGTGTGCGGCTGCCACTCGGCCGGCATGGCGAGCGCGGCGGCGCCGCCGGGCGCGGGGCCGGCGGCGCCCGTGCTCGCCGTCGCCCCGGCCGGCGGGCCAGCCGAGGGATCCGAGCCGCAGCCGTCGAGCAGGGCCACGGCGGCCAGGACCGCCCCGGAACGCAGCAGCGTCCGGCGGGAGAGGGCGGGGCTTGGCATGCGGATCCCCTGACGCCGGGAGGGTCACCCGAAATCGGGTGATATCCGATGATAGTGGCGCTGATCACCCGGAGGGCGGCCCGCACGCCACCGTTCGGGCGACCCGCCCGGAGCCCGTCCGCCGGACCTGCCGGTCCGTGACCGGAGCAGGTCCGGGCCGGCCGGTCGTGACCGGGTCGGGTCCGGGCCGCCGCCGTGGGGGCGCGGGCGGCCCGGACCCGGGTCCGGTGGCCGCGCTACAGCGCGCGGCGGGCCTCGGCGATACCCCGCGGGTCCCAGCCGGGCCTCGGGACGGAGTCCAGCAGGAGCCGGGTGTAGGGGTGCCGGGGGCGGGCCAGTACCTCGGCGGTCCGGCCGGACTCGACGATCTTCCCCCGGCGCATCACGATGACCTCGTCGGTGACGCACCGCACCACGCCGAGGTCGTGGGTGATGAACAGGTAGCCGATGCCGGTCTCGTCCCGGATGTCCGCCAGCAGGTTGAGGATCTGGGCCTGGACGGACACGTCCAGCGCCGCCACCGCCTCGTCCAGGACCAGGACGGCCGGCTGGACCGCCAGGGCCCGGGCGATCGCCACCCGCTGGCGCTGCCCGCCGGACAGCTGCCGGGGCAGCGCGGCGGCCTCCCTCGTCCCGAGGCCCACCTGCTCCAGCAGCTCGGCGATCCGCCGGTCGTGGTCGCCGTCCGGGAAGTGCAGCCGGAGCGTCTCCCGCAGCACGGCGCCGACGGGGGTGCGCGGGTCCAGCGAGAGGTACGGGTCCTGGAAGACCATCTGCACCTCGCGGGCGCGGGCCAGCCGGTGCGCCCGGCCGCGCCGGTGCTCGGTCCGGTCCCGCCGGTGCACCAGGACCCGGCCGGAGTCCGCGCTCTCCAGCCCGACGACGATCCGCGCGGTGGTCGTCTTGCCCGAGCCGGACTCCCCGACGATGCCCAGCGAACCGCCCTCGGCGAGGGTGAACGACACGTCGTCCACCGCCTGGACGCTGCCGTAGGCCCGGTGCAGGCCGAGCACCTCCAGGACGGTCTTCCTCATCGACGGCTCTCCCTTCGGGCTGGTCACGGTGCCCGTACCCGGCCCGGGGCCGGCTTCCATCGGCGCCTCACGCATGGACGCTCCCCTCGCCCGTCCGGTCGCTGTGGTGGCAGGCCACCCGGCGGGCCGGCTCGCCGGCCACCGGCAGCAGCGCCGGTGCCTGCTGGCTGCAGAGGAAGGTCGCCAGCGGGCAGCGGGGGGCGAACGGGCAGCCCACCAGCTCCTCCTGGAGGCTCGGCGGCCTGCCCTCGATGGCGGCGAGCCGGCCCGCGGGGGCCTCCAGCCGTGGCGTCGAGTTGAGCAGCGCCGCCGTGTAGGGGTGGCGCGGGCGGTCGAACAGGGCCTCGGCCGGGCCGGTCTCGGCGATCCGCCCGGCGTACATCACGTAGACCCGGTCACTGATGGCGGCGGCGAGCCCGAGGTCGTGGGTGACGAAGAGCAGGCCGGTGCCGAAGCGGGTCCGGAGGTCCCCGAGCAGGGCGACCACCTCGGCCTGGGTGGTGACGTCCAGGGCCGTGGTGGGCTCGTCGGCCAGGATCAGCGCCGGGTCTCCCATCAGGGCGGCGGCGATCATGACGCGTTGCAGCATGCCGCCGGACAGCTCGCCCGGGTACTGCCGCAGGGCGGCGGCGGTGAGGCCGACCGCCTCCAGCATCTCGGCGGCCCGCGCGGTGGCCGCGGCCGGGGCGGCGCCGGCGTTGAGCCGCACGCTCTCGGTGAGGAAGTCCCCGATCCGGCGGAGCGGGTTGATGGCGGCGCGCGGGTCCTGGAAGATCATGGCCGCGCTGCTGGTCCGCAGGCGGCGGAGCTGCTCGGGAGCCATGGTCAGGACGTCCTCGCCGTTGACCCGGACGGTGCCCTCGGTACGGGCGCCGGCCGGGAGCAGCCCGAGGACGCTGCGCGAGGTGAGGCTCTTGCCGGAGCCGGACTCGCCGACCAGGGCGACCGTCTCGCGGGCCCCGACGGTGAGGTCGACGCCGGCGAGCACGGGTCTCGCGGTGTCCGGCAGGCTCAGGCGGTAGGCCTGGATGTCGAGGGTGGTCATCGGTCCCTCCTGGCGACCTGGTCGGCCCAGCGCTCGCCGACGACGTTGAAGGCGACCACGGTCAGCACGATGGCGGCGCAGGGCAGGATCGCCGACAGGGGGTAACCGTGCTGGATGGCGGACTGGCCGTCGAAGACCATCCGGCCCCAGTCGGGCGTCAGCGCGGGCACGCCGAGTCCGAGGAAGGAGAGGCCGGCCAGGTCGATGAGGGCGTAGCCGAAGTTGACGGTGGACTGGGCGAGCACGACGGGGGCGATGCCCGGGACGACGTGCCGCAGGCAGATCTGCAGGCCCGAATGGCCCTGCACCTGGTACGCCTCCACGTACGGGCGGCGGCGCTCGGCGAGCACCAGGGAGCGGGTGAGGCGGCTGACGTAGGGCAGGTAGGCGATGGCGAGGGCGATCACCGGGGCGAGCAGGCCCTCGCCGTAGACCGAGACGATCAGGATCGCCAGCAGCATGCCGGGGAACGCGAAGACCAGCTCGGTGCTGCGGGACAGCACGGAGTCCAGCCAGCCGCCGCGCCAGGCGGCCGCCACCCCGACGGCGACGCCGGCCAGGGTGGAGAAGGCGACCACGCCGAGCGGTCCGAGCAGCGAGGTGCGGGCTCCGGTCAGCAGGCGGGACAGGGTGTCGCGGCCGGAGGCGTCGACCCCGAGCAGGTGGTCCGCCGAGGGCCCGGCGAGGGCGTTGCCCAGGTCGACGGCGTTGGGGTCGTACGGCGCCAGCCAGGGGGCGAGCAGCGCGGCGAGGACCACCAGGGCGACGAAGCCCAGGCAGAGCCGTTGCAGCGGTGCGCGGGTGGTGCGGATCCGGGCCAGGCCGGGCCTGCGCAGCAGGGTCGCGGTCATGCGGCGGACCTCCTCGGCCCGAGGGTGACCCTGGGGTCGACCAGCGGGTGCAGCAGGTCGACGACCAGGTTCACCGTCATGAACAGGCCGACCATGATCAGGGAGATGGCCTGCACGGTGGGGAAGTCCTTGGTGGTGGTGGACAGTTCGAGGAGCTGCCCGATGCCGCCGACGCTGAACGCGGACTCCACCAGGACGGTGCAGACCAGCAGGGTGGAGACGATCAGGCCGCCGGTGGTGAGGACGGTGCCGAGCGCGTTGCGGAACACGTGCCGGCGGATCACCTTGTGGTCGGAGACCCCGCGGCTGCGGGCCACGGTGACGTGCTCCTGGCCGAGGACCTCCAGCATCGCGGCGCGGGTCACCCGGGCGAGCATGCCGATCAGGTAGAGCGCCAGGGCCACCGCGGGCAGGGTCAGGTGCCAGATCATCTGGCCGAGGCCGTCCCCGGTGCCGCCGGTGGGGAACCAGCCGAGCTTCACCGCGAACAGGCCCTGGAGCAGGACGGCCGCGACGAAGGACGGCGTGCCGAGCGCGAAGGTGGTGCTGACCAGGATGGTGGAGTCGGCGGCGCCGCCGCGCACCGCGCCGATCCAGCCCAGCAGCAGGCCGAGCGCGACGACCAGCACGAGGGCCATCCCGACCAGCAGCAGGGTGCTGGGCAGCCGGTCCGCGAGCAGCCGGGACACGTCGGTGCGGTAGGTGATCGAGCGGCCGAAGTCGCCGTGCAGGATCTGGCCGGTCCAGCGCAGGTACTGGAGCACGAACGGGTCGTCCAGGTGGTACTGGGCGTTGATCGCCTTCAGTGCCTCCGGTGAGGCCGAGCGGCCGGAGAGCAGGAAGCTGGCCGGGTTGCCCGGCGCCAGGTACATCGCGCCGAAGATCACGAACGAGGCGCCGAACAGCGTGGCGGCCATCTCGGCCAGCCGTCGTGCGGCGAATCTCAGGAAGCTCACCGGGCCGCTCCCACGTCGGCCGCCCACGGGTAGTACATGTACGAGATGGTGGTGGGCGCGCCGGTGATCCTCTTGTTCAGGAACACCGCGGTGGGCCACTCGGCGACCGGTATCCACAGCAGCTCGTCGGAGGCGATCTTCTGGAGCTGCGCCTCGATCGCGAACCGCTGGGCGGGGTCGGCGGTGGTCGTGGCCTTCTTGACCAGGTCGTCGTAGGCGGGGTCGCTGAAGCCCGCGTAGTTCTGGAAGGCGCCGGTCTTGAAGTTGGCCAGCAGGTCCAGCGGGTCGGTGATCGAGTCGTAGTACGTCTCGGGGAACATGTCGATGCCCTCGCGTGCCTCGGCCGAGGTGAAGAGCGAGGTGAAGGCGTTCGGCGCGATGGTCTTCAGCTGGACGTCCAGGCCGATGCCGGTGCCGGCCGCCTGCACGGCCGTGGCCAGCAGCGACACGTCCTGGCCGATCGGGCTGGTGGCGACGGTGACGGTCTTGCCGGCCGCGCCCGCCTCCTTGATCAGGGCCTTGGCCCGGGCCAGGTCGGGGGTGGTGGGGGTGAGGCCCTCGAAGGCGTCCTTCCTGGTCTCCTCGGGGGCGGCCGCCCAGGCGGCGCGGGTGGTGAGCGAGCCGGTGACGGTGCCCGCGCCGCCGAGGCCGGCCTTCACGAAGCCGGAGCGGTCGAGCGCGAGCGAGAGCGCCTTGCGGACCCTGACGTCGCCGAGCACGCCGCTCATGTTGGTGACGTTGACGTTGACGGTGCTCAGGCCCTCGCCGAAGTAGAGCTTGCCGGCGCCGCTGGCGCGCAGCCGCTCGTAGCTCTCGGTGGGGATCAGGTAGCCGCCGTCGGCCTCGCCGGTGATCATGGCGTTGACCCGGGCCGAGGGGTCGGTGAGGAAGCGGAACTCGGCCTTGGCCGCCTTCGCCTTGGTGCCCCAGTAGCTGTCGAAGCGGCGGAGTTCGAGGGACTGGCCCTTGTTCCAGGCGCCGAGCTCGAACGGGCCGGTGCAGTCCAGGCTGCCGGTGGTGCCGTAGTCCTTGCCCGCGGCCTCGATGCCGGCCTTGGACGCCACCACGCCGGCGGCGGTCGCCATGTACTGGTTGAACTGCGAGTCCGGCTGGACGAGCTTGACGGTGACCTGGAGCGGACCGGTCCTGGTGACCGTGCTGACGTTCTGGAACTGCTGGGCCCAGGCGGCGGCGTTGTCGGGGTTCAGCTGCCGGCCGAGGCTGTAGACCACGTCGTCGGCGGTCAGCACGCTGCCGTCGTGGAAGTGCACGCCCGGGCGCAGGTCGTAGACCCAGGTGGTGGGGTCGGGGTTGGACGCCTTCTCCGCCAGGCCCGGGGCGAGCGTGAGCTGCGGGGTCCACCGCATCAGGCTCTCGCAGACGTTGGAGAGGATGGTGTTCTGCGGGTAGTCGAACGCGGCGATGTAGTCGAGCGTGGGGGGCTCGGCGTACAGCGCCCAGGTGAAGGAGTCGATGCCGCCCGTGGCGGCGGGCGTGTCCTGGGAGAGCTGGTAGGAGGATCCGCTCCCGGAGTCGCCGGCCTTCGGCGGCCCGGCGCAGGCCGCGACCAGGGCGAGGCCGGCGAGGGCCGCGACGGGCAGGGCCGGGCGCCGGCGGGGGGAGGTACGGGATCTGGATCCGTCCTGGGTGTCAGCCATCGGTCTTCTCTCTTCCGTGCTCACGGGGGTGGCGAGGGAGGTGGGTCAGCGGCCGTCGCGGCTGTGGGGACACGACGGGCCGGGGGCTGGGACCGGTGCGGGACGCGCGGGTCACCCGGAGCGGCGCGCGGCCGGCACCTGCTGGGTGATGCAGTGGACCCCGCCGCCGCCGTAGGCGATCACGCGGGAGCGGACACCGACGACCTTGCGGCCGGGCAGGGCCGCCGCGAGCACGGCGAGCGCGCCCTCGTCCTCGGGGATGTCCGCCACCGGGACGACGACTCCGCCGTTGGCGATGTAGAAGTTGAGGTAGCCTACCTCGGTCTCCTTGCCGTTGACCTGGACGAATGCGCTCTGCGGCAGGTCGATGACCTCCAGCTTGCGGCCCTGGGCGTCGACTGCGGCCGCCAGCACCGCCCGGTTGGCACGCATCCGCTCGTAGTCGGGGTGCGCGGGGTCCGAGGGCAGCTGGACGACGACCTTGCCCGGCGCGACGAAGGCGCAGACGCCGTCCACGTGGCCGTCCGTCTCGGTGTCCAGGAGCCCGCCGTACGGCAGCCAGATCACGGTGCTGACGCCGAGCTTCGCGACCAGCTCGGCCTCGATCTCGGCCTTGCTCATGCCGGGGTTGCGGTTGGGGTTGAGCAGGCACTGCTCGGTGGTGATCAGGGTGCCCTCGCCGTCGACGGTGATCGCGCCGCCCTCAAGAATCATCCGGGAGTCGATCCGCTCGACGCCGAGGCGCTCCAGCAGCGCGGCGGCGATCTTGTCGTCGGTGTCGTAGGGGTGGTGCTTCTCGCCCCAGGCGTTGAAGCGGAAGTCGACGCCCGCCCGCCCGCCATCCGGGCCGAGGACGAAGATCGGGCCGGAGTCGCGGAACCAGGAGTCGTCCAGCGGCAGTTCGACGACCTCGACGGTGTCGCCGCACAGCGCCCGGGCCTCCTCGCCCTGCCCCGGGCGGGCGACCATGGTCACCGGCTCGAACCCGGCGATCGCCCGGGCGACCTGCGCGTACTCGCGCTTGACCTCCTCGAAGGTGTCGCCCCACAGCTCGACCCTGGTGGGCCAGGCCATCAGGCAGCCGTCGTGCTCGGTCCACTCGGCCGGCATGCGAAACGTCATGGTGCTCTCCTGGGTGAAGGTTCGTTCAGGGTGGAGGGGCGGAGCCCCGGCGTCCGCCGGGCCTGCGCCGGTTCGGGCCGGCCGCCGTCCGCACGACGGCGGCCGGGCCCGGGGAGCGGTGCTCCCGGTCAGAAGGCGGGCGGCACGGCCGGCTGCGACTGGGTGGCGCAGTGGATCCCGCCGCCGCCGCTCGCGATGGCGTCGATGTCGAGCTGGACGACGTCGCGGCCGGGGTAGGTGGCCTGGAGGATCGCGTAGGCGACCCCGTCCGCGTACGCGTCGCCGAACTGCGGCACGAAGACGGCGCCGTTGGCCACGTAGAAGTTGGTGTAGCCGGCCAGGAAGTCCTTGCCCTTGCCCCGGATCGCCTTGGGGTCGGGGCAGGGCAGTTCGGTGACCGCCAGCCGGCGGCCCCGGGCGTCGGTCGCGGTCCGCAGGATCTCCTTGGCCTGGTCGTAGACCGCCACCCACTTGGGGTGGGCCCCGGGTGCGGGGCGGTCCAGGAGCACCTTGCCGGGCGCGGTGAACCGGGCCAGGTAGTCGACGTGCGCGTCGGTGATGTCCGCGCCGGCCAGCCCGGGGATCCAGATCACCTTGTCGATCCCGAGGGCCGACCTCAGCCCCTGTTCGACCTCGTCCCGGCTCAGGCCCGGATTGCGGTTGGCGTTCACCAGCGAACTCTCGGTGGCCAGCAGGGTGCCCTGGCCGTCGGTCTCCAGCGAGCCGCCCTCGCCGGTGAACGGGGCCCGGATCCGCTCGACGCCGAACTGCTCCAGCAGCGTCGCGGCAGCCGCGGCGTCGTTGGCGTAGGGCTGGTAGTACGACGTACCGCTCTTGCCCCAGCCGTTGAAGTTGGTGTCCACCCCGGCGACGGCGCCGGGGGCGACCACGAAGGTCGGGCCGAAGTCCCGGATCCACAGGTCGTCGTTCGGGATCTCCAGGACCTCGATGCCGTAGTAGCCGCCCCGGCCGCAGGCGTACCGGGCGTCGGCGGCCTGGGAGGGCCGGGCGATCAGGACGACCGGC
Source organism: Kitasatospora indigofera (assembly GCF_014655955.1). Classification (GTDB taxonomy): domain Bacteria; phylum Actinomycetota; class Actinomycetes; order Streptomycetales; family Streptomycetaceae; genus Kitasatospora; species Kitasatospora indigofera. The sequence goes on along the minus strand of NZ_BNBO01000097.1, from coordinate 2,430 downwards.
TCGTAGCGCGAGATCTCGTAGGCGAGTCTGGCGATGTCCCGGCGGACCGCGGGGAGTTGCTCGTGCCAGACGGACGAGAGCGCCGGCCAGGCCATGAAGGTGCGCAGGTGCCGGTCGTCCTCGGCGGGCATCCGCAGGGTGGCGCCCGACGGGCTCACGGCGGCGCGGGCGGTGCCGGGGAGGGTCGTGCCGAGGGCCGCCAGGGGCAGCGCCGCCGCGCCGAACTGGAGCAGCCGGCGGCGGGACGGAAGTGCTGACGTGTTCAAAAAAGACTCCCTGGAGGGTGCTGGGAGGTGGGGTATGCCCCGCATCCTGCCCTCAACTGAAAATTCAGTCAAGACCTGCGGCTCTGGAAGGTTCACCCCGCATCCCCGGACGAGCCGCCCGCACCGCCCGGAGTCCGACCCCGGGCCGGGTTCTCCTCCATGCGACAGCACTGAACAGGGACATCGCCGAATCGGAGCCGCCGGAGCACCCTGATGATCTCATCAGGAAATGCCCCCGAAGCCTCCGCGAGCCGGTAGAGTGATCGCTCGTGTCCGACCGTCGAACCGAAATACTCAGAGCCGCCACCCGGGTCATCACCCGGCGTGGCGTGCGCGGCCTGCGCGTGGGCGAACTGGCAGCCGAGGCGGGGGTGTCGACCTCGCTGATCTACTACCACTTCACCGACCGGGCGGGCATCCTGCGCCAGACGCTGGAGTTCATCAGCGACCGCGCCGACCGCTACACCGCGGAGCGCGACCCCGGCACACCCGCCGACAGCCCCCGGGCCGAGTTGGAGCAAGTGCTGCTGCTGGAGCTCCAGGACACCGCCGAGGTGCGGGAGAACAGCACCGCCTGGGGGGAGTTGCGAGCCAGTGCGGTCTTCGACCCGGATCTGCGCGAGGAGCTGGCCAGGGCCACCCACACCTGGGTCCACGAGATCGCCGAGCTGCTGGGGCGGGCCCACCCGGCGGGCACCGCACCGGCGCACGCGGCCTCGGCCGAGCGGCTGACCGCCCTGCTGGAAGGCCTCAGCGTCCGCTGGCTCAGCGGCTCCCTGCCCCTGGACCACGCCCGCCGCCTGCTGCGGGACGCGATCGCCGCCGAACTGCAGCGGACCTGAACACCGCACTGCCGGACCAGGCGTCCGCGCGGCGGCCCCGGGCAGGCGCCAGGCGCCCCGACAGACGCCCGGCAGGCACCCCTGAGACACGTACCGGGCACGCACCAACGGCCCCCTGCCGCACGGCAGGGGGCCGGTTCGCCTCCCCGGGCCGGGGTGCCACCTCCTCATCGATGCGACAAGGGCCGCTTCCCGTCCCAGCTCTTGACTGAATTTTCAGTCAATGCGACAGTGTCGCTGTATCAAGACAAGCCCATTCTCCGGTACTGCACAGCCGGCCGGCCGGACCGACCCGGCGCACAGCGACGGGCCGGCCGGGCCGGAGGCTCCCGGTCCATGGGCACCCACGTGACCGCCCCGGTGCGAGCCACGGGCCGATGCCCTCCCGCAGGGCGCTGAACTCCAGGACACTGGGAGAACCCCTCCGATGCTTCCGCACATGCTGATCCCGCCCGTGGGTGCTCCGCCCGGGTTCCGGTTCGACATCCGCCCGACCGCGACGCCGGACGGGGTCGGAACGGTACGACGGCTGCTGCGCGACGCGCTCGTCGCCGTCCAGCTCGACCCCGACACGCCCTGCCTGCTGCTCTCGGAGCTGCTGACCAACGCCCTGGTCCACGGGGGCAGCGCCTCCGTGATCATGGAGTTGCGGGCCGGCTGCCTCCTGATCGCCGTCGCCGACCACTCCCCCGCCCGGGTGGAGCGGCTGCCCGAGTGCTCCGAACGGACCGGCGGACGGGGCCTCGCCCTGGTCGAGGCCCTGGCCGACGCCTGGGGCGTCTCCCCCTTCGGCGCCGGCGGCAAGGCCGTCTGGGCCTCGGTCGCGGCGGCCTGACGCCGGCCCCACACCCCCGCGCCCAGCCGATCCGGCGGGCGCCGACACCCACGGCAGGGCCGGAGGAACACCGTCCGCCCGGCCGGCTGCACGAAAGGCCCGGTGGCACCCCATGCTCCGCAACGGACTCGAACCCTGGCACATCCTGGTCGTGACGGCCGTCGTCGTCCTGCTGTTCGGCTCGAAGAAACTGCCCGACATGGCCCGCGGCCTGGGCAGGTCCATGCGGATCCTGAAGGCCGAGACGGCCGCCCTGCGCGAGGACGAACCCGCCGCGCCCGAGGGCGCCGCCCCGGCCGGCCCGCCGCACCCGGCGGTGGCCGCCTCGGAGCGGAGGCCCGCCGCACCGGGGCCCGCCGGGCAGCAGCCTTCCGGGCCGCAAGCGTCCGGGCCGCAGCCACGGCACGGCAACGCCGGCTGAGCCCGGCGGCCGGCCCTGCGCCGGCAGGGGACGTGCGGAGCGGGGCAGGGACCGAGGTGCCTGCCC
>NZ_BNBO01000096.1 GCF_014655955.1 Kitasatospora indigofera | reverse complement strand
CGAAGCACCAGGCGCCCACCATCCGCCGTCCGAGGTTCGGCAGCAGCCGGCGCACGACGGTGCTGCCGCCCAGCGCGGTCTCACGGGGGGCCAGCAGTTCCCTGACGGGCCCGCCGGGCACCCGGTCCCGCCCGCCGCGCACGACGGGGGCCATCTGGTCGGACTCGCTCATGCCCGGTCGGCTCCCTTGCTCCTGGCCGCGACGACGGGCGTGGCGCCGGTCACGGCCAGGGTGACGGGCGTCCGTTCGGCGATGTCCAGGAGCCGGGCGCGCTGCGCCTCGTCCAGGTCACCGACCAGGTCGATGCGCCGGGTGATCCGGGCCGCCCGGTCGGGGCCCTTCTCGTAGCCGAGGTGCACCCGGACGGTCTCCAGCGGCCACTCCTTGCGCTGCGCGTACATCCGCAGGGTGATCGCGGTGCACGAGCCGAGCGCCGAGAGCAGCAGCCCGACCGGCGTGGTGGCGGTGTCGCCGCCGCCGGCCGAGGCGGGCTCGTCGGCGGTCAGGTGGTGCCGGCCGGCGCGGATGTCCACCCGGTAGTCCTCGCCCGTGCTGGTGGCCAGGACGGCGGCGGACCGGACGAACTCCGGTTCGGTGGTGGTGCCGGTGTCGGTGTCGGTGGTGTCCGGGCTGTCGGTGGCCGCGGCGGTGGCGGCCGGGGTGGCGGTCACAGGCCGAAGCGGGTGCGCTGGGACTGGGGCACCAGGTCGACGTAGTCCGGGTGCTTGGTCAGCCAGCCGCGGATGAAGGGGCAGTACGGGAGCACGTCCGCGCCCCGCTCCCGCGCGGCGTCGAGGGCGGCGCGGGCCAGCACGCCGGCGAGACCGCGACCCGCGAACGCGGGGTCGATCTCGGTGTGGATGAAGGCGAGTTCGTTCTCGTGCCGGAAGTACTCGGCGAAGCCCGCGAGTTCGCCGTCCTCCGTGATCTCGAACCGCGAACGGTCGGGGTTGTCCGTGACGGTGGTCGTCATCGTTCCTCCAGGGTCGTGGGCCGGCGGGTGTCCGGCCCGCCCGCCGTTGGGGTTAATTTAGCATTCAACAAGTTATCGATCAAGGACGACGGGGATGCGGGCGCCGGTGGTCGACGCCCGGTGCCTCCCCCCGGATCCCGGCCCGCAATCCCGGACGGCCGGGCCCCTCGCGGCCGGCCCTTGCGTCGCCCTTGCGTCGCCCTCGCGTCGCCCTCGCGTCGCCCTCGTGCTCGGCCCTCGCGCCCGGCGGCCCTTGTGCCTGGCCCGCCACGGCGGCGCGGGCCGGGCCCACGACACGCCGGTGCCCCTGTCACCGCCGGAATCCCGGTGTGACAGGGGCACCGCCGGGCCGCGCGGACCCGGCGGCCGGGCCCGCCCGTCCCGGCGGACGGAGCTCACGCAGGACGGAGGTGGACCACCGTCCTGACCTCCGCGCCCCGTACCTCGGTGTGCGGATCCCCGACGTCCGCGAAGGCCCGCAGGGCCGCCACGACGTGCTCGACGCGGTCGCGCGGGCCGACGATCTCGGCGGTGATCTCGCCGACCAGCCGGTGCTCCGCCCCGATCCGGCGCCCGGGGCCGTCGACCCGGAAGCCCCGGACCCAGGCGTGCGGGGGCTCCGCCGGCCCGGCGGCGTCGCCGGGGGCGAGGAAGACGTCGGTGTTCGGCTGGGGGACGAACGCTCCGCCCAGGGCCCGGTGGACGTCGAGCGCCGTCTCCTTCGTGCCGCCGTTCAGGTGGACCATCACGTACTCGTTGGAGGGCAAGACGACACCAATCTCTCCCGCTGCGCAGCCCGGCCCGCATGTGCCGACTGCCCGGGAGGACGCACGAACTCGCGGCCGACGAGGCCGCCCGGCACCTTCAGGATGGCTGCCACCGGCCCCGGAGGCATCACGGAGCGACGGCGGGGCGACGGAGGCGGTGCGCGGCCACGGTGAGGAGGCGGCCGACGCCGCGCAAGGGCCGCCGGCGGGGGCCGGTCGCGGGCGGCGCAGCGCCCCGGCCTCGCTCGGCTTGCCGGGAACGGCGGCATGGGGTGCGCTTGAGGTGCTGACCAGGACACGGAGCGTAGGCGAGGAGACGGCGGCCATGGCCGAGAAGAAGATCATCACGGTGTTCGGTGCGACCGGCTCCCAGGGGGGAGGGCTGGCGCGGGCGATCCTGGCGGACCCGGGCGGCGAGTTCGCCGTCCGCGCGGTGACCCGGAACCCGGACGCCGACCGGGCGAAGGCCCTGGAGCGGCTGGGGGCGGAGGTGGTCCGGGCCGACATGGACGATCCCGGCACCCTCGGCCCCGCCCTGGAGGGAGCGTACGGCGCGTACCTGGTCACCAACTTCTGGGAGCACATGTCCGCCGAGCGGGAGAAGGCCCAGGCCGCGGCCCTCGCCACGGCCACGGGGCACGCGGCTCTGCAGCACGCCGTCTGGTCCACCCTGGAGGACACCCGCGAGTGCATCCCGCTCGACGACGACCGGATGCCCACCCTGCAGGGCTCCTACAAGGTGCCGCACTTCGACTGCAAGGCGGAGGCCGACCACTACTTCACCGATGCCGGCGCGCCGACCACCTTCCTGCGCACCACCTTCTACTGGGAGAACCTGCTCGGCGCCTTCGCCCCGCAGCGAGGGGAGGACGGCACCCTGCAGATCATCTTCCCGATGGGCGGTCACAGGCTGTCGGGGATCGCCGTCGACGACATCGGCAGGACGGCGCTGGCCGTCTTCAAGCGCGGCACCGACCTCATCGGCGCGACCGTCAGCATCGCCGGCGAGCACCTGCGGCTGGCCGACATGGCCGCGGCCCTCACCGAGGCCGTCGGCGAGCCGGTGACGTACCGGCCCCCGACCCCGGACGCCTTCCGGGCGCTCGGCTTCCCCGGCGCGGACGAGGGCGGCAACATGTTCCAGTACTACGCCGACTGCGAGGAGCGGTTCACCGCCGCGCGGGACCTGGAGGCGGTGCGGGAACTCAACCCGGAACTCCAGACCTTCGCCACCTGGCTGGCGGCCCACCGGGACGCACTGCGCGCGGCCTGGCGCGGGAGCGACTCCGACTGAGCCGCCGGCCGGCTGACGTCCGGCGCACTGACCTCCGGCCCAGTGACCTCCGGCCGGGTCACCGCGCGGGCGGTACCACCGGGCCCGTCGGTGTGACGCCACGACTTCCACCGTGACCGGGATCCGGCTGCGGCTGCCACGATCCGGCACCGGCCGCAGCACGGATCCCGTCGCACGTCGCCGGCCTCCGGATCCCCCGGTGGGCTGCCGGGCCGGTGCGCTCGACGGTCATCCGCTCCGCGCCTCGCGGAAGTTGAGCCGTCGGCCTTCTTGTCGAACGGGTGGCCGATCACCATGATGCATCCATGACACTCCTTATGGCGCGGCCACGACTCCGTGCGTGGAAGAGAGCGCTCTCATTGATACCCGTCGTCGCGGTCACGGTGGCTGCCACCGTCGTCGCGACAGCGAACGTCGAGGCGGCGGTGCCCCCGACGCCGTCGGGCTTCTCGCTCACCTGGAGCGACGACTTCAACGGCGCGTCCGGGACCGGCATCGACCAGAGCCTGTGGAAGTACGACACCGGGCCGGGCAGCAACTTCGGCACCGGTGAGATCGAGACCATGACCAGCAACACCTCGAACGTCTACTACGACGGTCAGGGCCACCTGGTGCTCCAGGCACTGCACTCCGGCTCCGACCCGCGGAGCGGCTGGACCTCCGGGCGCGTGGAGACCCAGTCGGCGGCCTTCGGCGCCCCGGCCGGCGGTGTCGTGCGGATCGAGTCCGTCCTGCAGCAGCCGAACGTCAACACCGCCAACGGCGCCGGGTACTGGCCGGCGTTCTGGATGCTCGGCGCACCGCTGCGCGACGGGGTGACCTGGCCGAAGTCCGGCGAGATCGACATCATGGAGGACATCAACGGCCGCAGTTCCGTCTTCAGCACGATCCACTGCGGGGTGAACCCCGGCGGTCCGTGCAACGAGTCGACCGGCCTCGGCTCGGGCGAGCGCGCCTGTTCCGGGTGTCAGACCGGCTTCCACGACTACGCGGCGGAGATCGACCGCTCGGTGTCCCCCGAGCAGGTCCGGTTCTACCTCGACGGGAACAACTTCTTCACCGTCAACGCCAACCAGGTGGACGCCACGACCTGGGCCAACGCGATCGACCACCCGTTCTTCATCATCTACGACCTGGCGATCGGCGGCGGCTTCCCGGACGCCTTCGGCGGGGGCCCGAACGCGGCCACGGTCTCGGGCGGCAAGCTGATCATCGACTCGGTGGCCGTCTACAACAAGGGCCCCGGCTCCGGTGGCGGCGGTGGTTCGGGGACGGGCCAGGCGATCACCGGTCCGGGCGGCAAGTGCGTGGACGTGGCAGGTGACGACGTCGGCGGCGACGGCACCGCGGTGCAACTGTGGGACTGCCAGTCCGGGGCCAAGGACCAGCACTGGACCTGGAGCGGCCAGGCCCTGCAGACCCTCGGCAAGTGCCTCGACATCGCCGGCGGCAGCAGTGCCGCGGGGACGAAGCTGCAGCTCGCCACCTGCAACAGCGGCGGTTACCAGTCATGGGTGCGGCAGACCGACGGTTCGCTGCGGAACCCGGCCAGCGGCCGGTGCATCGACTCGCCGTCGGGGGCCTCCGCGAACGGCACCCGGCTGCAGATCTGGGACTGCAACGGCTCCGGCGCCCAGAAGTTCGCCATCGGCACCCCGGTCTACGGTCCGGGCGGCAAGTGCGTGGACGTGGCGGGTGAGGACACCGGCGGTGACGGCACCGCGGTCCAGCTCTGGGACTGCCAGCAGGCCACCTCGCTCGACCAGAAGTGGACCTGGAGCGGCCAGACCCTGCGCACGCTCGGCAAGTGCCTGGACATCGCCGGCGGCAACAGCGCCGCCGGCACCCAGCTCCAGCTGGCCACGTGCAACGGCGGCGGCTACCAGAACTGGGTCGCCAACGCCGACGGCTCGCTGTCGAACCCGACCAGCGGCCGGTGCATCGACTCGCCGTCGGGGGCCACCGCGAACGGCACCCGGCTGCAGATCTGGGACTGCAACGGCTCCGGCGCCCAGAAGTTCTCGCTGGCCTGAGCCTGAGCCTGAGCCTGGGCCTGAGTTTGGGCCTGGGCAGGGGCCTGGGCAGGGGCAGGGGCAGGGGCAGGAACAGGGCCTGGGCCGGGTACCGCGAGGGCGACGGGAGAACGCTCTCATTCGCAGCGCGGGCGGCCCTTGCGCCGTCCCGGTACGGTCCTGGCTGCTGTGGGGCAGCTCTGCCCCACAGCAGCGCACCCGCTACGGACGGACCGGCAGAGAGACCAGCCCCCGGACCAACCGGGAGTGCCGCCAGGACAGTTGGTCCGGTGGAACGGCCGGCCGCAGGCCGGGGAAGCGCTCCAGGAGGACGCGCAGGACGATCTCGATCTCGGCATGAGCGAGCGGTGCGCCGACGCAGCGGTGGATGCCGTGGCCGAAGGCGAGGTGACCGGCCGAGTCAGGGCGTTCGAGATCGAGCCGGTCGGGGTCGGCGAACCGGGCCGGATCACGATTGGCCGCACCGGGGCAGACGAAGACGGGACTCCCGGCGGGGATCCCGTGATCTCCCAGCCGGACGGCCTCGGGTGCCCATCGCCAGGTCGCGATGCTCACCGGAGCGTCGTAGCGCAGCAGTTCGTCGACGGCGGCCGGGATGCGGTCCGGGCAGGTGGCCAGGGTCCGCAGGTCGTCCGGATGCTGGAGCAGCGCGAGGACGGCGTTGCCGATGGCCGCGCTGGTGGTCTCGTGGCCGGCGACCAGCAGCAGTACGGCCAGGGAGAGCAGTTCGTCCTCGCCGAGACGGCCGGAGTCGCCGTCCCGGACCGCGATCAGGCCGGAGAGCAGCGAGCCGTCCGGGACGGTGCGCCTGGTGGCGATCAGCTCGGCGAGGTAGTCGGCCAGCGCGTGCGAGGCCGAGTCGATCCGGTCGTGGTCGCCGGTGGCGAACAGGTCGGTCGACCACCCGCTGATCGAGTCCCGGTCGGCCGGCGGGACGCCGAGCAACTGACAGATGACGATGACGGGCAACGGCGCCGCGAGCTCCGCGATCAGGTCGACCTCGGCGCCGGGCTCCCAGTGGTCGGTCAGCTCCTCGGCGAGTGACCGGATGTAGGGGCGCAGGCCGTCCACCCTGGCACTGGTGAACGCCTTGGCCACCAGCCGGCGCAACCGGGTGTGCTCCGGCGGGTCGGTGGCGAGCATCGTGCGGGTGACGGCCGGGTGCAGGGATCGTCCGGAGGGCTTGTCGGCGAAGTAGGCGCCGGTGTCCTTCGACAGCGGTGCGGTGAAGGCGCGCCGGGCCGCTTCGTAGCCGGTGACGACGGTGGCGGTGCCGACGCCGCCCAGGGGGACCTGAGCGACCGGTGAGGTCTCGCGGAGGGCGGCGTAGGTCGGGTACCGGTCCCGGTAGAAGGCCGGGTCGGCGAAGGGGGAGGCCATGTCGATCGATCCCTGTGCGGCTTCGGGCGTGGTCCGCCGCCGGGCGGCGACGGCGGTGCGGACACTGTCGGAGGCGGCGTCCGGGCCGGCCGCCGAGGTCGCCTCGTCGCCGTCGTCGTGCAACTCCCGGACGCCGTCGGACGGTTGGCCCCGGCCACCGGCCCGCGGTGCCGCGACGGCCCCCGGCCGGGCGACCTCCTGGCGGTGTCGCACCCGCCGGTGAGGTTCGGGCCGAGCTTCCAGTGATTGTACAGTTCCCGCCCGTGGCCCTCCCGTTGCGCCCGCTGTGCTGCGGTGCCGTTTGCGCCGCTGTGCGCGGCCCCCGCCGGCCTGGTGGGGCCGGTGCACGCCGTTTGCGCGCGGCCGGTGACGAGGCGTCGGGAGGCCACGAGCCGGGCGTGCGAGCCGGGCGGACGGGAGTGGTGGACGCGCAGGGCTCGGATGCGGATCAGCTCAGGACTCGGCCGGGTCCTTCGCGCTGTACCGCCGAGGGCGCTTGACACCGCTGCATGCCAAGAGTTCGGTCCCGGTGGCATCGAAGTACAGAGTGAAGGACCAGAGCCCGTCCGCCGAGTCGATGATCCCGGTGCGCAGTTGCTCACCGCGGTGCCGTGCAAGGATCTCAACGGTCTCGTCGAGGCCGATGATCTCTTGCAGGCCACGAGCCAGGGACCGCTTCAACCTTGTTGCGGCGATACCGGCGACCATCCAGTGGGGCACCTCCCTGCCCAAGATCGTCACGTCGGCGCCGGCGGCGATGGCTTCGCGTGCCGGCTTGCAGGCGCTGGTCTGGTCGGTGAGCATCGCGGCGATGTCGGGCCGGTGCGGGGGCTCGTCTTCGGTGGCCATGCGGTGACTGTAGAGAACTGCGCGGGGGCGTCGCCACAGGATTCGGCGCGGCCAGGGCGAGGGAGCCAGAGGATCGCGATGTCGCGTCGGGCATGGTGGAACGATCTTGCGATGGCCGGTGTGATCACGGCTTCGGAGCCGTCTGGACATTCCCGTTCACCGGGCTGGGCCCGCGCGACTTCCAGAAGCTGATCACCATGCTACGCCGCGAGGGGCCCGACGCGATTGCGCCCAGGCCGCCTGTGGAGCTTGCCGTTGGAGGACCGGGTTCTGCTGGTCATCACCGCAGACTGGCGTTCGAACCTGACACTACGGCAGCTCGCGCCGCTGTTCGGGGTGTCCAAGTCAGCGGCCGGCCGGATCGTCGACCACACCGGTCCCCTGCTCGCGCTCAGTCCGCGGCGCAGGTTCCGCACGGGCACTGTGCTGATCGTCGACGGCACCCTGGTCCCTGCCCGCGACCACACGATCGCCGAGCAGCCGAAGAACTACCGGTACTCCGCCAATCACCAGGGTTCCACGCGATCGTCACCGCCGGCAACGGCGACGTCTGGTGGAAGAACACACGGCACTGACAACCGCCCGGCCGCACTCGGCGGGAACGGAGCAGGGCACCACAGCCCGACCCGCGCCCGCCGAGTGCGCCGCCTCCGCGGGTCCCCCCGCACCCAGTACGCGCCCCGCCCTCACCCCGACCGCCCCTGCGGGGCGGGCGCTCACCGGCACCTGAGACGCACGCCGCTCCGGCGGGCCGGCCCCCGGCGGCACGGCTCGTCACCTGCTCCCGGCGCCCGCGCGCCCGCGTGCCGGCGTTCCGGCTGGCCGAGGGCGTTCCACGGAGGTAACCACCGCAGGTTCTCCCGTGGGTTCCACGACCTTGCCGCGATCCCCGTCCGGACAGGGACCGAGCCGGCGGGTGGGACCAGTGCCGCGACCGGACAGGTTCACCGAGGTCTCGTGGTCCGTGGGTACGCGGGTCACCGTTGCTCCCCGGTTTCGGTTGGTCGCAGGGCTGAGCGACCTCGTGTGCATGGTGGTAATCGACTTGCTGCCCGGCCCGGCGGGCGGGCAGGGTCTGGATCATGCTTGAACTACGCATCTTGAAATCGGACGACTGGCCCCTTTGGCGGGAGTTGCGACTGGCTGCCCTTGCTGAGGCGCCCTACGCGTTCGGATCGACACTGGCCCAGTGGCAGGGACCCGGCGACCGGGAGGAACGCTGGCGTGCCCGCCTGTCGATTCCCGGCGCGCACGATCTCGTCGCGCTCCTCGACGGCCTTCCGGTGGGCATGGCCAGCGGAGTGCCGGGCGAGGGAGCGGAGACGGTGGAGTTGATCTCGATGTGGGTCAACCCCACGGCTCGGGGCAAGGGGGTGGGTGACTGCCTGATCCAGGCGGTCGAGCGGTGGGCGGCGGAGCGCGGTGCCACGACGCTGCGGTTGTCCGTCATGCCGGACAACCACACGGCAACCGCGCTCTATGAGCGGCGCGGTTTCACGGACACGGGTGAGCCCGGCGATCTTCTGCCCGATGGCGTCGGCCGGGAGCGGGTCATGGCGAAGAGCCTGGCCGCTGCCTGATCTTCACATCCGGGCCCTGCGGGATCTGCGGCTCAATGTCCGGCTCGGCCGCCGCCCGCCGAACCCGCCCGCGGGCCGCAGCGGCGGTGCCGGGCCCGGTCTCGGTATGCCCGGCCCGGTGGGCATACCGGGCCGGGCCGGCCACGACCCCGTCCCTCGGCGGGGCTCGGGACGGGACGGGTCGCCAACGGCAGGGCGTCACCGCGGATCCGCGTGCTACCCGTCGGCGCGGTACGTCACCTCGTCGAAGTCCGCGTGCAGGCCTCCGCCGGTGAGGTCCCAGGCCCACAGGCCGACGAACGCGCCGGTGAAGCCGAGGGAGCGGATCTGGCCGTCCTCGATGTGCTCGGCGTGCTCGTCGGAGAGCACCGTCGCGTCCAGGGGGCCGCCGAAGGGCCGCCAGCCGGCGCCGGAGTCGTAGCGGAAGCGCAGCTCGGCCCCGTCGATGTCGAGCCCGAGCCGGAGCCGGGCGGCGTCGTGGAGTCCTTCCGGTCCGGCGCCGGCTTCGGCGACGTGCAGCCGTCCCCGGTCGCAGTGGGCGGTGCGTAGGACGGCCTGTCCGCCCTCGTCCGCGGTCAGGTACAGGTAGTGCCAGTTACGGGTGTTGTAGTAGGCGGTGATCCCCGCGAGGTGCTGGAACGCGAGGGGCCGGTACTCCATCACCGTCTCGAAGGAGGCGCGCGGCCGGGTCACCCGGCGCGCCACCAGGCTGGGGCCGACCAGGCTCTGCGGTGACCGGCCGCCCCGCAGGCGCAGATGGGACGGCCGCTCGGCCAGGGTGAGCCAGTCGGCGGTCGCGGGCCGGCGCAGTGTCGACCACTGCGGGCCCAGGGCCGGCCGGTCGAATCCGTCGGTCTCGGTGGTGTCCGGTCCGCCGGTCGGGGAGGAGGTGTTCCCGTCGCCGGCCGCCGGACCGGGGGCGGGGACCTCCAGGGCGGGCAGGCCCGTCGCGACGCGCGGCCAGCCGTCGGCGGTCCAGCCGACCGCCGCCAGTGCCGTCTCGCGGCCGAGCACGCACGGCCCGCGGCGGCCCTGCGGCCGGGCGACCAGATAGGCCAGGTACCACCGGCCGTCCGCGGTCTCCACCAGGCTGCCGTGCCCCGCCTTCTGCAGCGGGAGGTCGGGGTGGTCGCGGGCGGTGACCAGCGGGCCGTGCGGGTCGCGTTCGTAAGGACCGGCCAGGCAGCGCGAGCGGGCCACCGTGACCTGGTGGTCGTAGCCCGTGCCGCCGTCCGCGGTGAGCAGGTAGTACCAGGGGCCCCGGCGGTAGAGATTGGGGCCTTCGATCCAGCCGGCCTGCGGCGGCAGCGCGATCCTGACCGGGGCCCCGGTCGGACGGCGGGCCGCGCGGTCGTACCGCTGCAGCTCCAGGCCTGCCGAACCGCCGTGCCCGGGGCGCCAGTCGTGGACCAGGTTGAGCAGCCAACTGTCCGGGCCGTCGTGGAACAGGGAGGCGTCGAAACCCCGGGCGTGCAGCAGGACCGGGTCCGACCAGGGGCCGTCGATCGAGGCCGCGGTGACCAGGTGGTTGGGGCTGTCGGTGAACCCTCCCGTGTAGGTGGACACATTGCTGTACACGAGGTGGAACAGGCCGTCCGCATGGGTGAGGTTCGGCGCCCAGACCCCGCCCGAGTCCGGGCACCCCGTCAGATCCAGCAGCCGGGTGCTGTCGAGTGCCCCGGGCACGGTCCGCCAGTGCACCAGGTCCGTGGACCGGTGCAGGCGGACGCCCGGGTACCACTCGAACGTCGAGGTCGCGAGGTAGAAGTCGGGCCCCACCCGCAGAACGGACGGATCGGGGTGCGAGCCGGGCAGTACGGGATTGCGGATGATGCCTGCCGAGGGGGCGTGCACGTGCTCTCCCATGCTCGTCGACTGCTCGCTCCGGCCTGCGCCGGGTGATCACTGCGGACCGTAGTGTCGAACATGTTCGCGAGCAAGACGTCGCGGCGGCCGAGGATGATCCGAGGCAGTCCGCCGGCCGGTCCCGGCGGTGGTGACGACGGTCGCGTGGCGGCACCGGCGGCTCGGGCCGACGTCTTCGACCCTGTGGTGCGAGGCCTGCGCGGCGCCCGTCCGGGCGTCCGCCGCGGTGGGCGGAGAGCCGCGGCGCAGGGACGGTCAAGCTGCCGTCTACAAGAAAGTAGACGAACTGGGTAACCCTCAGTACCGTGGGCCTTGTCCGGGTGCCCGATCGCGTGCAGGGCCTGGCACCGGCCGCGTGCACGCCGGGCGTGCTCGCGGAGGAGCTCGCCGCCGACGCCTCCACGTCGGGGGCGAAGGCCGAGGTCCCGTACCCTCCCCCGGTGTTACGGGACCTCGGCCTGCCCCGCCCCCGCCGCCTGGCCCCGCCGGCCGTTGCGCCCCGACCGTCCGCGCGAGCTGTCCGTACGCCGCGACCCCGTGAGCCGCGACCCGGTGCGCCGTGCCCGCGGCGGCGCGCCCGCGCGTCGGTCGCACGGCGGTCGGCGACGGAAGCTGCGGGGGGAGTGGCGGGTCACCACGGGGAGAAGGGCGCAGGAGCCGACCACCGGGCGGGCGATCCGGCCGACGACGCGCAGGGGCAGGTGCACCGCCCCGGCGCGAGGGGCTTCCTTGTCCAGGAGACCGCTGCGGCCCGTCCCGGGGTGTGGCGGTGCGCGCGGGTGGGGACGGGCCAGGTGTTCCCTGCCTGCCACGGGGCGGAGCTGACCGTGGGACCGGTCGTGCGGCGGGCCGCTGCGCGCTCCTGCCCGGTCGTGGTCGTGGTCGTGCGGGTCGGAACGTTCATGCCGCCCTCCGAATGCCGTTGACGTCGGTGCCCGGCGCGGGACGCGACCAGGGGACGGGCCACGGCGGCGACGGGACGCCTGCCACGACCCCGGCGGGGTGCCCGACCAGGTCGTCCGGCCGCCTTGTCATCCACGCTAGCGGCAGCGCAACGGGCAGCCGTGGTACCGCGGGTGTGAACCTCCGCGGTGGGGCGGCACCTCGGTATTACGCCGGAAGTGGTGCTCCGGCTGCGCGCCGGGGCGAGCGGATTCCCTGGCGAGGACATCGCGCCGGTGGTCACCTCGCGGTGAATCGCCGGGTCGTCATCGGCGACGCCGCCAGCACGCGGGGGTGCTCCGGGGCACGGGTGCTCCGGGGCACGGGTGATGCGGGGGCGTACGGGTGCCTGTCGTACGGTACGTCGGTCGCGATGGGGGCCGCCCCGAGGAGGCGGCCCCGCACGCGTCGTGCCGGGGAGCGGTCAGGTCACCGCACCCTCACTGGATCGTCCACTGCTGGGTGGCGGCCCCGGTGTTCGCCTGCTGGGTCACCGATGCGTTGTCGGACGTCGAGGCGGTGGTGAGCAGCAGTCCGCTCCTGACGGACGCGACGGTGAACGCTCCGCCCGTCTGCCGGGTGAGGATCCAGCGCTGGTTCGTACCGCCGGTGCAGGTCCACTGGATGACCTGGGCGCCTGCGGCGGTGGAGCCGCCGCTGACGTCGGCGCACAGGCCGGACAGGCCGTTGACGAGCTGGTAGGAGCCGTCCGGCTGGCGGGTGAACTGCCAGTTCTGGTTCGTTCCGCCGTTGGCGGTCCAGGTGATGAGCTGGGTGCCGGGGGCCGTGCTGTGGTTCGGGTCGTCCAGCGCCTTGCCGCCCGTCACGACGGTGTGCGTCCCGGTGAGGTCGGTGCCGGCCGGATTGACGGTCCAACTGAAGGTGGCGGAGCCGGCGGCCGTGCCGGACGAGGCGGTGACCGTCACGGTCGAGCTGCCGGCCGTGGTCGGGGTGCCGGAGACCAGGCCGGAGGAGCTGATCGACAGCCCGGCGGGCAGCCCGGTCGCGGAGAACGTCAGGGCCTTGTTCTGCGAGTCGGTGGCACCGATCTGGACGGAGGCCGCGACGCCGACGGTGCTGGTCCGGGAGCCGGGGTCGGTGACCAGAACGGTCTCGCCGGCCGTCCCGGTCGCCGTCACCGTGAGGGTCTGGTCCCCCGGGGAGCGGGTCCCGCCGACGGCGTTGCCCGTGCTGTTGGCCCAGTGGCGGGCGGGCGTGGTCTCGGCGAGCCGGGCGGTGTCCGAGGACAGGCCGATCACCAGGCCGCTGTAGCGGTTGACCAGGCGGTACGTGCCGTCCTTGACGCCCGACGCGGACCTGTTGGCGATGACGAACCACTGCTGCCCGACGGTGGGCCCGCCCGTTCCGGGCGCGGCGACGGTCGGCCTGGCCGCCCAGGCCCGGCCCGAGACCGCCGAGGAGTCGACACCCAGGAGCCCGCCGGTGGAGGAGTTGGTGATCCGGTACGAGCCGTCGCCGTTGGAGGTGAACGACCACGCCTCCAGGGCCGATCCGGTCCCGGCGGCCAGTGACGTGGTCGTCGAGCCGCCGGAGGTCTGGGCGAGGACCCGGCCGGACCCGTTGGCGATCTTGTAGGTCCTGGCCGGGTCGAAGGGCGCCGCGGCGGGCGTGGGGGAGTCGATGGTGATGTTGGCGTACTCGCCCGAGGAGCTCGCGCAGGAGATCGAGCAGTACGCCCGGAAGGTCTTGCCGACGATGGCGGAGCTGGTCCGGTTCGCACCGTCGAGGAACCAGCGGTACCAGGAGGCGTCGTGGTAGCTGCCGGTGTCTCCGACCAGGGTCCACTTCTGCGTGGCGAGATCGGCGGTGGCGTAGAACTGCCTCGGGGCGTTGCCGCTCTGGTCGACCTGCTGCGGCTCGCCGATGTACAGCCCGAGGTAGGCGTTGTAGGTCACGTCCATCACGAACAGCGGGGAGGTCGCCGGGGCCTTGCCGGCCGCCACCTGCTCGCTGACGGTACCGGTGGCGGCCGGGCTGTACTCGGACGCCGCGGGGGTGTAGCCGGTGTCGCCCGCGCCGGTGACCGGCACCAGGTTGCTCTCCTTGCCGCCCGCACCGGGCTGCGACCAGGCGCCGTCGTACCACTTCTGCCAGGTGCCGGGCGCCATCTTGCCGGCGATCGGCGCCCGCGCCACGTGCTCGTGGAACGCCTTCCACCCGCCGGACTTGTCCACCAGGCGCGAGCCGTAGTAGACGTAGAAGTACCCCGAGGCGGTGTCCACCAGGAGGCGCTGGTCGCCGTCGCCGTAGTAGTAGGTCTTGTTGGGGAAGGCCGCGGTGTCGTTGCGTGCGGTGCTGTACGGGGAGGTGATGACCTTGTCCTTGATGGTCCAGGTCCTGCCCTGGTCCTTGGAGACCGCGTAGTCGATGGCGTCGAAGTGGAGACCGTCGCCGAACGGCTGCGGGGTGAACTCGTTGTGGACCAGGCCGTACCAGTCGCCGGTGTCCGGGTCGACCCACACGCCGGACAGGTCGCAGTAGTTCTTCTGCGCGTAGCCAGAGCCCGCGGGGGCCGCCGTCGAGGTCAGGCCGGTGGGACTGTTGTTGCACCGCCAGGTGGTGTCGTTGTTCCGGTCGCTGCTGTTGGCGGGGTTGACGGCGTCGCTGGTCGCGGCCGAGCGGGTGGCGGTGTCGAGGTTGGTGCCGGTGAAGAAGTCCCAGTAGCGGGGCTCGCTCGTGCCGTACAGCGCCGCGGACTGCTGGAACCAGAACGTCCCGTCCTTGTCGATGTACGGGCTGGCCGGGGTGTCGGTCGGGTGTCCGTAGGAGCCGGTCGTCCCGACGGTCACCGTGTAGGCGGGTGCGGCGGCCGCCGCGGTGGTGGCGGGCAGCGCCGCCGTGCTGCCCGCCACCGCGAGAGCCGTGCTGACGACCGCGACGGCGAGCCTTCTTACCTGGGGAACTGGCATCGGTGAACTCCTTCTCCTTGGCGGTCCGCCCGGGCGGGGCGCCGTGCACCGGCGCCGTCCGGGCATCCGAACGGCCGGCGCGGTGGGGCGCGCCGGTCCTGTCGTGGGCCGTGCGGCAGGCGCGCGTGCGTCCCGCGGTGTCGCCTGCCGGTGCGAGTGCGCGACGGGCCCGTCGGCCGGGCTCGTCGGCCGGCCCGTCGGGGGCCGGGGGTCCGGCCGGCGCGCGATCACTCATGTGAGCCACAGTCATCATGGGAGGGCCGGACGGGTCAGTCCATCGACAAATCCTGGTGAGGACTTGGACTTTCCGCGCGGCGCCGGTGCCGGGCCGGTGCACCCGGCGGTCTCCGCCCCGTCCGGCCGCACGTTCATCGGGCCGAGGCTGCCCGGCCGGGCGGACCGTTGGCCTGACGGGTCAACGCGCATGGACAGAAGGTCAGTTGGTGGTGCGGCTGGTGGTGTGGCTGATGGTGCGACGCTGGTGGGCGGACGTGCTCCCGCCCGCGGCAGCCGGTGTCGTCCCCTGGGCGGCCGGGACGCCGGTGCCGACCGCCGGCGGCCGCGAACGGTGGGTCACCCGGGAGCGGTCGTCGCCCACCATGGGCGGCTCGTCCGGCCTGGGCACCGACTCGCTCCAGCCGCCGGGCACCTGGTGGCGCTGCTCCCGGCGGAACCGGGCCGGCGAGACCCCGACGCGTTTGGTGAAGATGCGACTGAAGTAGGCGGCGTCGGTGTGGCCCACGCGCATGGCGACGTCGTGGACCGGCAGGTCGGTGTCGGCCAGCAGGTCCTTGGCGACGCTGAGCCGGGCCGAGATCAGGTACTCCTTCAGACTGGCGCCCGTGCTGCGGCGCACCACGTCCCGCAGGACGGGCAGGGCGAGACCGCAGCGCGCCGCGTGGTCCTCGACGCTGATGGGAAGCAGCGCGTTGCGGGTGAGGCTCCGCAACAGTGGATCACCTTCGGGCGTGACGTCCGTTCGTGCGTGCCGGAGGGCGATCAGCACGTCGTGCACCGCGGCGGACGCCTCGACCTGGAACAACGGACCGCCGCCGCGGGCGGCCCGGACGATGCGGCTGACGGCGTCGTCGACCCGGCCGGTGGCGCCGAGCGGGACCGGTGCGTCGTCGGGCGGGAGGAGCCCCAGCTCCGTGTAGGCGGCGACGGCCGGCCCCGAGAAGTCCACGAACGACTCCTCCCAGCCGGTCTCCGGGTTCGGCGCGTAGTGGTGTTCGACGCCGGGGCGCAGCCAGAGCAGTGCCGGGCCGAGCACCTGGTGGCGGGGGCCGCCGTCGGCGGAGAACCACCCCCGTCCCGAGGAGACGACGACGGCGACGTGATGGTCCAGGGTGCGCGGCCCGACGGCGGGCAGCGGCCCGCGTTGCAGGCCGACCCCGAGGCAGACCAGGCCGAGCTTCCAGTGCACGTCCGCCGGGGTGAAGTAGCGCATCCAGGTCTGGTACCGCACTCCGTGCACTCCCTCCCGGCCGGCGTCGCCGACGGCGCGGTGTCGTCGACCGTGCGAACCTCCACCTGGCTCGACGCGGGCGCCGGGAGGTACGGCGGTGCGGGCTCCGCGGCGTTCCGCGGAACCCGCGTCGACAGGGCCTCCGGCCGCCCGGACGGGTGGGTACCCGCGAGCGTCCGGAGGCCCTGTCCTCGATCCGGTGCGGCCGGACCGTCACCCGGGCCGGCTCCGCCGCAGGCAGCGCCGGGACGGGTGACGGTCCGGCCGTCAGGCCGCCGGAGCGCGGGGGAGCCGTGGCCCGCCGGGTGTCAGCCGATCGTCCAGCGCTGCTGGGCGGTGCCGGTGTCGGCCTGCTGGGTGACCAGGGCGCCGTCGGAGCCGGAGGCGGTGGTCAGGGAGAGTCCGCTGCTCTTGGAGGTGATCTTGTACCCGCCGCCGGTGGCGGCGGTGACCACCCAGTGCTGGTTGGCGCCGCCGCTGCAACTCCACTGGATGACCTGCGCGCCGGCGGTGGTGGAGCCGCCGCTGACGTCCATGCAGAGGTTGGAGAGGCCGTTCACGATCTGGTAGCTGCCGTCCGTCTGCTGGGTGAAGACCCAGTTCTGGTTGGTGCCCCCGTTGGCGGTCCAGGTGTCCAGCTGGGTGCCCTGGGCGGTCGAGTGATTGGGGTCGTCGAGGGCCTTGCCGCCGGTGGTCACGGTGTGGGTCCCGCTGAGGGCCGGGTTGACGGCCCAGGTGAAGGACGTCGTGCCGGTCGCGGTGCCGGAGGAGGCGGTGACGGTGACCGTCGAGGCCCCGACGGTGGTCGGGGTGCCGGTGACCAGGCCGCCGGAGCTGATCGACAGGCCGGCCGGCAGGCCGGTGGCGGAGAAGGTGAGGGCCTTGCCGGCGGAGTCGTTGGCACTCAGCTGCAGCGAGACGGCCGTGTTGACCTTGCCGGACTGGTTGCCGGGGCCGCTGAGCGTGACGGTCTCGGGCGCCGAGCCGGTCGGGGTCAGCGTCAGGGTCTGCTCGCCCGCGCCGCGGGAGCCGCCGACCGTGGTGCCACTGGTGTCGGTCCAGCTGCGGGTGGGTGTCGTCTCGGCGAGCCGGCCTGCGGTCCCGGACAGGCCGATCACCAGGCCGCTGTAGCGGTTGACGAGGCGGAAGGTCCCGGTGGGGGTGTTGTCGGTGGACTTCCCGGGGATGACGAACCACTGCTGCCCGACACTCGGGCCGCTCGGTCCGGCGGCGGTGACGGTGGGCTGGGCGCCCCAGGCGCGGCCCGCGGTGGCGGTGGAGTCCACGCCGAGCAGCTGGCCGGTGGAGGAGTTGGTGATCCGGTAGGAGCCGTCGCCGTTGGAGGTGAAGGCCCACGACTCCAGGGCGGAGCCGGTGGCGGTGGCCACCGAGGTGGTGGCGGAGCTGCCGG
>NZ_BNBO01000095.1 GCF_014655955.1 Kitasatospora indigofera | reverse complement strand
CCTGCGCCCGGGCGAACGCTTCACCAGCCGCACCGAGTTCCGCTTCCCGCACCTGCCGGCACCCATGCCCGCGGGCTGACGACGGCCGCCGCCGGTCCGTCGCCGCCGACAGACCGCCGCCGGGCGCCACGCCGCCGCGTCCGGCCGGCCGGCGGCGTTGGTGACCTGTTGGTACCCGGTTAACGCCCCGCGGCAGGCTCCCGTCAAGATCGAACGCGCCCCGCGCGCGAACGCGTACACCGACAGGAGCCCACAGCATGCGTCCCCTGCACAAGTTCGCCGCCTCCGCCGCCGTGGCGGCCGGCACCCTGGCCACCACCCTCACCGGCGCGAGCGCCGCGCACGCCGACTCCCAGGACGGCTGCAACTACCCCTACGTCTGCATCTACAACGGCTACGAGGCGAACTCCCCGATCGTCGCCATGTTCCGCGACGTGACCAGCTACTACCAGAACACCACCCACCGGACCGGCTTCAGCGTCGTCAACACCCGCAACGACGACACCGTCTGGATCCGCTGGACGCTCGGCACCATGACCTACTACGACTGTCTGACCCCGGCCACCCAGCCCAACAACAGCATGGCCGCGATCGGCACCATCACCGGCATCAAGATCTCCGACTCCGCCAGCTGCTGACACCCCGGCGGTGGGTGCGCCCGGCCGGGCCGGGCGGTCCCCCCCCACCGCCGAGCCGGCCGCAGCGAGCCGGCCGGCGACCGGTTCAGGCCGGGCCCGGGGCGGCCGGCTCCTCCTCGCCCTCGGTGTCCAGGTGCGGCAGGATCCGGTCCAGCCAGCGCGGGATCCACCAGGCGTGCTTGCCGAGCAGCGTCAGCACGGCGGGGACGAGCAGCAGCCGCACGATGGTGGCGTCGATCAGCACGCTCACCGCGAGGCCGAGGCCCAGCATCTTCACCACGATGTTGTTGCTGATCAGGAAGGCCGCGAAGACGCTGACCATGATCAGTGCGGCGCAGGAGATCACCCGGGCGGTGATCTCCAGGGCGTGCGCGACGGCGCCCTTGCTGTCCCCGGTGCGCAGCCAGGCCTCGCGCACCCGGGCGAGCAGGAAGACCTCGTAGTCCATGCTGAGGCCGAAGACGATGGCGAACATCATCATCGGCACGTAACTCTCGATCGGCACCTTGCCGTTCACCCCCAGCGCGGGCCCGCCCCAGCCCCACTGGAAGACCGCCACCACCACACCGTACGAGGCGGCGATCGAGAGCAGGTTGAGGACGGCGGCCTTGACCGCGATCAGCACCCCGCGGAACACGATCAGGATGATGATGAACGCCAGCCCCACCACGGTGGCGATGATCAGCGGCAGCCGTTCCGACACGATGTCCAGGAAGTCCACCTGGGCGGCGGTGGTGCCGGTGACGTACCCCGAGGCGGCGGTGCCGGCCACCGCCTGCGGCAGGGTTTCGTCCTTGAGGGTGTTGACCAGGTCGGTGGTGGACCTGTCCTGCGGGGCGTTCACCGGGATGACCGTGGAGACCAGCGCGTTGCCGTCGCTGGTGGGCTGGAGCGGGGTGACGGTCGCGGTGCCGGGCACCGCGGCCAGGGCGTTCTGCACGCTGGTGGCCAGCGCCGCGCGGTCGCCCGAGGGCACCGCGTTCTGGTCGATCACCACGGTCAGCGGACCGTTGGTGCCCGGGCCGAAGGCGTCGCTGATCAGGTCGAAGGCGCGCCGGTCGGTGAAGCTGGTCGGGTCGGCGCCGTCGTCGATGTGGCCGAGCTGGATGGAGAACAGCGGGATCGCCAGCACGCCGATCACCACCACGCCGACCGCCATGAACCACCAGGGGCGGCGCTCCACCTTCTGTGCGTAGCGGTGCCACGGGCCGGTGACCTGCTCGTCGGGCCCGGTCTCGGTCTCCGCGATCGGCTTGCGCAGGTGGAAGCGGTCGATGTTGCGCCCGGCCAGGCCCAGGAACGCCGGGGTGAGGGTCAGCGCGCCGAGCACCGCGGTGATCACGGTGACCGCCGCGGCGATGCCCAGGTTGCCGATGAAGCTCACCCGGGAGACGTACAGGCCGGCCAGCGCCACGATGACGGTGCAGCCGGAGACCAGGACGGCCCGGCCGCTGGTCGACACCGCGTGCCCGGCGGCCGTCGCCGGATCCTCGCCGTCGATCAGCCGTTGCCGGTGGCGGGTGATCAGGAAGAGCGAGTAGTCGATGCCGACGCCCAGGCCGATCATGGTGGCCAGGGTGGGCGAGACGGTCGCGAAGGTGAGCGCGTTCGCCAGCAGGCTCAGGCAGCTCAGCCCGACGATCACCCCGATCAGCGCCGTGACCAGGGGCATTCCGGCGGCGATGACGCTGCCGAAGCCGATGATCAGCACAATGACGGCGACCGCGAAGCCGATCGCCTCGCTCAGCAGGTCGGTGGTCTCCGGCCGGGCCAGCTCCCCCAGCGAGCCGCCGTACTCGACCTGGACGCCGGCCGCGCGCAGCGGTGCGACCGCGGCGTCGACGCCGTCGAGGTACTCCTGCCCGAGCGAGGACGGGCTGACCGCGAACCGCACGGTGATGTAGGCCGTCGTGCCGTCCGCGGAGAGCGGCGCGTTGGGCGGCGGCTGGGCGCCCGGGGCCGGCGGGGTGGCGGGGATCGGGTCCACCGCGGACAGCACGTCCGGCAACTGCTCCAGGGCGGTGACCGTCTGGCCGATCTGGCTCTGGAACGCGGTCAACGGCGTGTCGTCGTGCAGGACGATCGGCGAACTGAACCCGCCGGCCGACGGCTCGTACATCTTCAGGACGTTCAGGCCGGTGTCGGACTGCGTGCCGGGCAGGGTGAAGTCGTCGGAGTAGGTGCCGCCGACGGTGTTCTGCAGGGCGTGCAGGCCTCCCAGGCCGACCAGCCACAGGACCATGACGACCACGAAGTGCCGCGCGCACCACTCGCCGAGTGCCCGCAGCCCCTTGGGCGGGGCGGCGGCCCCAGGAGTACGGCCGGCCCGGCTTGCTGGTGCTGACATGCGGACTCCTGGGCTCGCTCGCGGTAACGGCCGGAGCGGCGGCCGGCACCGGGACGGGCGGCGGACGGCTCCCGGGCCGAGCGTAGGTGTCGGCCGGGCCGCCGACACCCGGGGCGCGGGCCATTCGCCCGGCCAGGCACGCTAACGGCTGACCGCCCGCCGCCGATCGGCCGAACGGCCGGTCAGGCCCCGGGCGGCCCCGCCGCCCGGGCACGAACCGCCGCCCGGCCCCGGTCAGCGCGGCCCGGTGCGCCGGCCGGCGGGCCCGTCCGCGGCGGTGAGGAAGTCCGACACCACCACCGCGAACTCCTCCGGCCGGGCGGCGTGCACCAGGTGCCCGACCGGGATGGTGACGATCCGGCAGTCCGGGACGAGCCGGGCCAGCTCGGCGATGCCGTCCTGCGGCACGTGGCTGCGCGACCCGCCGGCCACCACCAGCGTGGGCGCGGTGATCAGCCCCAGCGCCCCGAGCCAGGCCGGGTCCGGCTCGTCCACCTGGCCCTTGATGGCCGGCACCACCGCCCAGTCGTAGGACAGCGGCCCGTCCGGCCTGGTCAGCTCGGCCGGCTTCCTGGGGAGCGGCGCCGGGACGTCCTCCAGCACCAGCCGCCGCACCCGCTCCGGCTCGGCCGCCGCGACCAGGTACGCCACCACACCGCCCATCGAATGGCCCACCAGGTCCACCGGCCCGGGCCCGAGCGTCGCCAGCAGGGCCAGCACGTCGTCACGCATCAGCTCGAAGGAGTACGCGCCCGGGTGGTCGCTGCGCCCGTGGCCGCGCAGGTCAGGCGCGTACACCCGCCGGTGCCGCGCGAAGGCGTCGCGTACGCCGTCCCAGTCCGTCGCGTCCTCGCCGAGCGCGTGCAGCAGCACCAGCGGACGGTTTCCGGGATCCCCCGACACCCGGTGGGCCAGCCGGATTCCACCGAGCACGGTCTCGCAGTCATCGGTCATGCCCGAAACGTACCCGCGAGGGGCGGGCGCCGGAACACCACGCGCCCGGGCGCGGCGCGGCGCCCGACGCAGTGTCACTCCGGCGGCCCGCGCCCGCGCGGGGCGGCTCCGGCCGGTGCCGGCCGCGGCCCGCCCTGGCCGGCTCAGTCCGCCGGCCGGTCCACCGACAGCCGGTGGACGCAGCAGTCCCGCAGGAGCCGCAGCAGCGGACGGAGCCTGCGGTCGGCCCGGCGGGCGGCCTCCTCCAGGGCCGGCAGGTCGGCCGCGGTGACCGCCGCGGCGGGACGGGCGAGCCAGGCCGACGGGTGCTGCAGGTCGTGGCACACGGTGCGCGGCTCCTCCTCGGGCCCGGACTGCGGGGGCCAGCCGCCGTGCGCGACGAACCGGCCGTCCGGCGAGACCTTCCAGGTCATGGTCCGGTCCTGGAATCCAGAGGTGGCCGGCGGCTCCGGCACCGGTTCCAGCGTCTGCGAGTCGAAGAAGTACGGCCGGTCGAAGGCCCAGCCGCCCACCACCCGCCAGGCCGGTACCGCGAACAGGTGCTCCAGGACCGGTGCGGCCACCTCACCGGTGGGCGACAGCTCCCGGCCACGCAGCTCCCACCGGCGCAGCCCCCCGTTCGCGCCGGCCGTGAGCAGCCGGTCCGGGCCGAGGAGGAGCAGCTCCGCCGCGCCGGCCGCCCCGGCGTCGGCGATCACCGCCGCCCCGGGCAGTGCGGCGAGCACGATCCGGTGGCCGTCCGTCAGGGCGATCCTGGTGCCCGCGGGGTCGACGGCGAGGCGGTCGCAGCGCCGCAGCCCGGTACCGTCCATCGGGACGGGGACCGGGGCGTCCCCGCCCGTGCCGACCAGGACGGCGCGCATCGCGCGCAGGCCCACGACGTATCCCTCGGCGGTGGCCGCCAGCCGGGCACCGCGCAGGGCGTCCCCCCAGGCCAGGCGCTCCTCACGGCCGCGGTCGAGCAGGGCGAGTTCGAGGTCGGGGGGATGCGGCAGGGTGCGCAGGCCGACGGCGCGGCGCGGGCCCAGGCAGGCCACCGACAGCCACTGGTACCGGTCGCCGCGGTGGAGCCGTCTCACGCGGCCGCTGCCGAGGTCGACGGCTCGCAGTGCCCAGGTGCCGTCCGGCTGGACGCCGTGCAGCGTGAGCGCGGGCCTCCCGTGGGCGAAGGAGAGGCCCTCCCCGGTGCCGTAGTGGGCCGGCAGTGCGGTGCGCGGCGCCGCGACGGACCCGGGGGGCGGGACCGTGGGCGGTTCCGCCGCCGCGAGGCGCTCGGCCAGCGACCGGGTGGCGACGTCGGGCGGGGGCAGGCGGTGCAGGAGCGCACGGGCGAGCCGGATGCCGTCCGTCAGCGGGACGGACAGGACCAGCGTCCAGAGCCCGGCCGGGTCCCCGGCGGTGGTGAGGCGTTGCGCTTCGCGGTCGATGTCCTCGGCCGTCCCCCAGGGGATCCGGGGGGCGTGACGGCGCCGCGCCCGCTCCTGCTCGGCGGCGGCGATCCGGGCCGCCCACCGCTCCCGCTCCTCGGTGGTCCGGGCGGCCTGCTCGTGCAGGCCGGCGGTGCGCTGTACGGAGCAGATCACCGCCAGGGCGTGGACCAGGCCGGGGCCGTGGGCCGTCAGGTCCTCGTCCGCGAGCCGCCGCCAGTGGGGCAGGACGGCCTCCCGGTCGGGCAGCCCCGCCCGGTCGAACGTCGCGACGGCGGTGACCTGTTGGAGGGCCTCGGCCAGCCCGTCGCGGTACGCCCCCGGGTCGGTTTCGGCCAGGTAGGCGAAGAGGGTGACCCCGGCACGGACACCCGCCATCGTCATCGCCCGGTGCTCCGCCGGGTCCGGATCCGGGTACGGCTCCTCTCCGCCGCCCGCCGGGGACTCCGGGTCGGGATCGGCGAGGCGGGCCCGGACCAGGGTGCTCTCCGCCAGCGCGGCGGCGGCCTCGTCCGGGCGGCCGGCGGCGGCCAGGGCGCGGTGCAGCACCATGAGCCCGTCGGCCAGTTGGAGTTCCAGTACGGCGGGGTTCGCGGTCACGAGGCGCCGGTCGATCCGCACCGCCTCCGTGGCGAGGTCAACGGCCCGCTGCCGCCGTTCGGGGGTGACGGCCGGCAGGCCGGCGAACCCCGGCGCCGCCGTGGCGATCGCCTCGGCGAGCTGGTTGTCCCCGGCGATCCGCCCGGCCAGCACCGTCAGGGCGTACGCGAGGCTCGCCTCGTGGCGGGACGGCTCGTCCGCCGCGAGGCGGCGGTACAGGAGGACGGCCTGTTCGAGGGCGGCGAGCGCGCCCCTGCCCCGGAGGTAGCCCATCGGCAGCAGCGAGGCGAGATTGGCCAGGCAGGGTGCCAGATGGACGTCCTCGGCCGGGTCGGTCCTGGACAGCTGCCAGAAGATCTCCAACGCCCGGTGCTCCGTCTCCAGGGCCGCCACGGTGCGCCCGGCGGCGCGCTGCCTGTTGGCGAGATTGACCAGCAGCGCGCCGCCGGCCGACACCGGGGCACCGGCGTCCAGCCAGCCGGCCCGCCCGGCGATGTCCACGGCCTCCTGGGACAGGGCGAGCGCCTCCTGCTGCCGGCCGTACCGCCCGAGGCGGGTGGCGAGGTTGGACAGCACCTTGGCGAACCGCGGTTCGAAGGCCTGCGGGTCCGCCTCGGCGAGCGGCCGGTAGAGCCTGGCCGCCTCCTCAAGGGCGGTGAGGTTCTCGCGGTAGCGGCCGGCGCCGGCCAGGGCGACCGCGAGGCGGGCGTGGATCGCGGCCCGTGTCGCGGGGTCGTCCGTCCGGGCCAGCCGCCGCTGCGCCAGGGCGCAGGCCAGGTCGGCCGCCCCGGGGGCCAGGTCGGTGTGGTCGTGGGCGGGGAGGTGCGACTCCACGGCCTCCAGCAGGTCGAGCGGGGCATCCGGCAGCGCGGCCAGGGCGCTGAGCGCGGAACTGCCCGCCTCGACGGCGAGTCCGGGCCGCTCGCGCAGCAGCGGGAAGAGGTGCCCGGCCCCGATGTGCGGCCAGCGGTCGGCGGCCACGGCCAGCAGGTTGACGGTGCGCCGGATCCAGCCGGGGTGCGGCGGGCCCTCGGTGAGTGCCTGGACGGTGCCCCGGGCCCACGGCCCCGCCGGGTAGTCGGCCGGGTGGCCGGGGAGGGTGAGAGCGGTGAAGTCCTCGGCGAGGCGGTCGGGGTGGAGCGGTTCGAGGACGGTGGCGCGGGCGGGACCGACGGGCGGGTAGCAGCTCGCGTGGTCCGCCAGCACGCGCTCCGCGGGGAGGCCGAGGCCGAGGCGCCCGATCACCTGCGCACCGGCCGGCGGCGCCAGCGGGCCGGTGAGCGCGGCCGTGAACACCACCCGGTTCATCACCTCGGGCGGGGTGGCCCAGGGCGGCCCGGGTGACTCCCGGCCGCCGAGCCGGTGGGTGCCGTCGCCGTGCCGACGGGCCCAGTGCAGGTGCTCGCGGTCCAGCAGGTAGAGGGTCAGCCCGGCCATGTCGGTCGGTGTCCGCCGCCCCGTCGACCGGGCGTCGACGGTCACCAGCGCCGCCATGTGGACGGCCAGGGTCAGCCCGAACTCGGAGCCCTCCAGCCAGGGCGGCGGCGCCGTTCCCCCGGGCGAGATCACCCCGTACTGCGCGGCGAAGCCGTCGCGGGCGGCGAGGAACATCCGGCCGCGCGGGCCCGCCGGGTCGTCAGGGTCGCCGAGCGCGGCGAGCGCCTGGGTGGAGGTGCCGGCCCGGTGGTCCGCCAGGGCAGCGCGGACCGCGGGCCAGGGCCCGGTGTCGCGGGCGATCATCAGGACCCGCGCGGGGACCGCCCTCCGGTGCAGCAACGCGTTGCTGAGCAGCCAGGTCAGGTGGGACAGCGGCCACCGGTCGGCGTACTCGACGAGCAGCAGCAGGCCGGCCGCGCCGTCCAGGCGCAGGTCCTGGCTGCCCGGCGGCGGCAGGACGGTGCCGGGGCCCTCCGTGGCGGTGACGACCTTCCAGCCCTCGGCGGCCATCTCCCGGGCCAGCCGGGCCGCCAGCCGGGTCTTGCCCTGGCCTCCGGGGGCGTGCAGCCAGCGGACGGCCAGCCGGGGGCCGTCCGCGCACCAGGAGCGCAGCCCGGCGAGCTCCTCGGTGCGTCCGGTGAAACCGACCACCTCCCAGCGGGCGTTGAGCATCCGGCTGGGCAGTTCGCGCAGCCAGCCGTCGTCGACCGGATCCTCGGGGCGCCAGTTCTTCAGCAGGTAGACGGGTGTGCCGTCGCCGAAGACATGGATGTCCGCGCCGATCGCGCCGTAGGCGAAGCCGGCCTCCGCGACGACGCGTTGACCCGGCTGACCCGAACGACCCGGCTCCCCCGGCTGCCCGTCCGGCTCGTCGGCGGCTCCCGGAATCCTCACGACGGCTCCTCGGCCGCCTCCTCGCTCCGGCCGGCCGCCGGCGGCGGGTCGGCCCGCCCCGACTCGTACACCACCACGTTGCCGCCGAGCGCCCCGTAGGCCCGGCCGTGGTCCCGGGCGGTCACGTTCATGGTCCAGTTCTGCTCGGCCCGGGGCAGGGCCGCGACCGTGCGGTCCACGAACGCCTGGATTTCCTGGGCGAGTTCGGGGCGCTCCGTCAGCAGCGACTCCCACTCGACCTGCCAGGCCGGGGCCAGCGCCCCGCGCACCCGGTCCTGGTCCTGGGCGCGGGAGACCAGCTCGGCGTCGTGGTCCAGCCGGGTCGCGACGGCGCTCTGCCGGCTCTCACCGTCCCGGCCGAAGAGCCCGGCCGCGCCCGCCCTGACGGTCTGCCAGACATCGGTGGCCATCGCCCCGACGAGTGCTGTACCTCCGGCTCCGGCCAGTGCGACCAACGACTCGGCGAGCATGTGTCCTCCTGCGTTCCAGTGCCGGCTCCGGCTTCTGACATGCTGCCATCATTGCCGCCGAGCCGGTACCGAACAGGAGCCGCGCGGCCCGGGACCGGTCACCGACCGGACCTGCCGGGCGGTCCGCCCCCCCCCGGTCGCCTCCGAGGGCGGCCGGGGGCGGGAACTACCCCCGGGGGACGGTCAGCCCATGGTCTTGGCGCCGTCCAGGGCCTCGCGGATGATGTCGGCGTGACCGGCGTGCTGGGCCGTCTCGGCGATGATGTGCAGGAGGACGCGGCGGGCGGACCACCGGACGTCACCGTCGAACCAGGGCGCCTTCGGCAGCGGGTGGGAGGCGTCCAGGTCGGGGAGGGTGGCGACCAGGTCGTCCGTACGGCGGGCGACCTCGGCGTAGGCGTCGAGCACCCCCGCCAGGGTCTCCCCGGGCAACAGCCGGAAGCCGTCCCGGCGGTGGGCGAAGTCCTCCTCGGTCATGGCGGTGAAGTCCGGCATCGCGGACGGGCCTTCGAGGATGAACCCGGCCCAGCTCTGCTCCACATCGGTGACGTGCTTGACCAGGCCGCCCACACAGAGCTCGCTCACGGTGGAGCGTTCGGCGGCCTGGGCGTCGGTCAGCTCCTTGGCGGTGAACCGCAGGAAGAAGCGCGCCTTGCCGAGCTGCTCCAGGAGGTCTGCGCGCTCGCCGACGAGGGCCGGGGACTCGGGGTGGGTGCTGAGCTGGTTCATGGGCTTGTCCGCCTTCGTGAGGTGCTGTCCTGCCGTTGAGAGAAACCATAGGAGAGATCTAGGCCAGTTCATGGCCTAGATCTCCCTTCGAAGCGCCTGCGTCCGCCCGGTCCGGCGAGGTGGCCGCGCCCCGCCCGACCGGCCGTCAGACCGCGTCGGCCGCGGACCGCCAGGCCGCCAGGAGTCGCGCGTGGACGTCGCCCGCCTGGCGCAGACCCGCCCGGTAGGCCGGCTCCCAGGCCGCCAGGTCGCCCAGGTCGGGGCCGAAGGCGCGCACCGAGGCCGGATCGGGGCCGACGGTCACCACCGTGTCCGCCCCCACGACGGCCAGTTGCCGGTCGAGCGTGTCCCGGGGGAACAGATGGGCCATCGGCTCGACCACGACGAGCCTGCGGGCCCCGGCGGCGAGATCGGCGTTGGAGCCCGCGCGCAGCGCACCGTCCATGTACCGCCGGCCGTCGACGGCGACGGGCGGCGCGGCCCCGGGGAAGGCGCTGCTCGCCGCCACCGCGTGCGCCAACGGCACGCCGCTGGCGCGGTCCCACACCACCGGCTCACCGGTGGCGGCGTCCACGGCGGTGACCAGCAGCCGCCGCTCCGGCCACGCGTCCGCGCCGATCAAGGCGGCCCGGCCCGCGAGCAGGGCCTGCTCGGCCCGGTGGTCGGTACCGCCGAGCGCGATCCGGCCGACCCGGCGCCTGGCCTCGCCGGGCTCCAGACCGCGGTCGCCGAGGACGGCGAACACCTCGCCGGTCCGGCCGGGGTCCGCCGTCAGCCGGTGAGCCGCCGGGCGGGCCGAGGAGGCGAGCCGCCCCAGGTCCTGCCCGGTGGCGAGCAGCGCTCCGACGATCGCGCCGGACGACGTCCCGACGATCAGGTCGGCCTCGCCCAGGTCCACGCCGTCCTGGCGCAACCCGTGGGCCAGCCCCGCCGCCCAGGCGGTGCCGACGTGACTCCCGGGACCCAGGACGAGCGCTCGGTCGAAGGCGTGCAAGGTGATCTCCCCTCGTTGTTGAAACAGTCGTACCATATACTCGCTGACGCAGTCTCAACTCCGTTGTTCCGCAGGGAGAAGCACCATGGGGCGACCCGCCGATCCGGCCCGTCGCGAGCGCACACTGGCGCAGGCGACCGACTACGTGCTGGCGCACGGCCTGGCCGGGCTGAGCCTGCGGCCACTGGCCGCGGCCCTCGGCACCAGCCCGCGGATGCTGCTCTACGACTTCGGCAGCAAGCAGGAGCTGGTCGCGGCGGTCCTCGCCGAGGCCCGCCGCCGGGGTGCCGTGCGCCTGGCCGGTCGCCTCCCGGCGAGGACGGGTTCCGTGCAGGACCGGCTGCGTGGCATCTGGGCGTGGATCAGCGCGGACGAACGTGCGCCGTTCGTCCGGCTGTTCTTCGAGGTGCACGCCGACGGACTGGTCCACCCCGAGAACTACCCCGGTCAGGGCGAGGCGATCACGGACTGGTTCGACACCCTCGGCGCCACCTTCCATGACGTCTGCACCGGCCCTGACGACACCGTCACGCCCACGGTGGTGATGGCCGTCGTCCGGGGCCTGCTGTTCGATCTCACCGCCACCGGAGACCGCCGGCGCACCGATCGTGCGCTGGACCGCTTCGCCGAACTCCTGGACCGCTGACCGGTCCTGGCGTGATCTCGACCGATCGCCGGCAGCCGGGGGACGGCACCGGTCCCCGGTGGCGGGTGACGGTCCGGGAGCCGCCCGACCGGCGGTCCGGACGGTCGTGCCGTCGGTGGGCCGTCCAGGCCCGACCGATCACCCGGGAACGGCACGGGGGCGTCGGCGAGGCCGCGCGAGGAGGTGTAACTTCCCTGCCATGGTGGAGCATCAGGAGGAGACCAGGGCGGCCTACGACGTCGTCGTCGAGCTGTACGCGTCGATGTTCGCCGACCGGCTGGAGACGCGGCCGCTCACCCGGGCCATGGTCGGCACCTTCGCCGAGCTGGTGCGCGGGACGGGGAACCCCGGGGCGGCGGACGTCGGGTGCGGTCCCGGGCACCTCACCGCCGTGCTGCACGACCTGGGGCTGGACGCCTTCGGGCTGGACCTCTCCCCGGCCATGGTGGCCCACGCCCGGCGGGCCCATCCGGCGCTGCGGTTCGACGTGGCGCGGATGGAGGCCCTGCCGGTCGGCGACGGCGCGCTCGGCGGCCTGCTGGCGCACTATTCGATGATCCACACCCCGCCCGGCGAACTGCCCGCGCTGCTCGCCGAGCAGGCGCGGGTGCTGGCGCCGGGCGGGCTGCTGCTGGTCTCGTTCTTCGCGACCGACGGGCCCGGGCCGGTCCGCTTCGACCACAAGGTGGCGCCCGCCTACAGCTGGCCGGCGGACCGGTTCGCCGAGCTGCTGGCCGGGGCCGGGTTCGTCACGTTCGCCCGGCTGCTCCACGACCCGGCCTCCGAGCGGGGCTTCCTCGACGCCCACCTGCTGGCCCGTCGCGGCCCGGAGCGGTGACGGCGGCGGGGCCTCCGTCGGCCGGACCGGCGATCACGGCGGGCCGATCACTGCGGGCCGCTCGCTCCGGGCCGTTCGCTCCGGACTGTTCGCTCCGGGCCGTTCAGGCGCCGGCCGGCACGGCGGCCGTGAGCTCCTTGCCGTACCAGACCTCCGCGTAGGGGCCGGTGTTGTAGGCCGGGATCTCGGTGTAGCCGTGCCGGGTGTAGAGCGCCCGGGCCTCGACCAGGTCGAGCCGGGTGTCCAGCACGATCCGGCCGGCCCCGAGCCCCCGGGCCGCCTCGTCCACGGCCGCCATCAGCCGGGCGCCGCCGCCCGTACCGCGCACCTCGGAGCGGACGAACACCCGGGTCAGCTCCACCGTGCCGGCGTCCCGCACCCGCAGCCCGGCGCAGGCCTGCGGCCGGCCGCCGAGACGGCCGACCAGGAACAGCCCGGTCGGCGGCACGAGGTCGTCGCTCGGGAAGGCGGCCAGCCCCGCCTCGATCTCCTCGGGGGTGGAGACCCGCCCCTGGTGGTGCAGGAAGTACCGGTCGCTGACGTCGATCAGGTAGTCGCGGAGCAGCGCGGCCGCCTCCGGCGAGGTGACGGTGGCGGGGGCGACGGCCCAGGCCGGCGCGGTGGTGCTGAGGGTCATACCGGTCATTGTCGGCGGCAGCGGATGATCTTGCCAGGGAATTTCCGAGCCCCGGACAGCGGCCCGGCACGGGCCGGACCGGCCCCGCTCAGGCCGGTTCGGACGCGGTCGGGAGCAGTCGGACGCGGTCGGACCGGCCCTGGCCCGCTCCGGCCCGCGCGGACCCGCCCGGGCCGTCAGCCCGTCGGGCCCGGGGCGGCGGCCGGAGCCACCGCCAGGTCGCGCCGGATCCGGCCGGCGATCTCCGCCCAGGCCTCGGCCAGGTAGAAGTGCCCGCCGGGGAAGACCTGCACGCTGCTGCCCGCGGTGGTGTGCTCCGACCAGGCCTCGGCCTCGGCGACGCTCACCCGGGGGTCGCTGTCCCCGACCAGCACCGTGACCGGTACGTCGACGGTGACGCCCGGCGGGCAGCGGTACGTCTCGACGGCCCGGTAGTCGGCCCGGACCCCCGGCAGGACCAGCTCGCGCAGCTCCGGGTCGGCCAGGGCTCCGGGAGCGGTGCCCTGCAGCGCCTCGATCTCGGCCACCAGGTCGTCGTCGCCGAGCAGGTGGACCCGCTCGTTCCTGGTCCTGGACGGCGCCCGGCGCCCGGACGCGAACAGCACCGGCGGCGGACCGGCCGGACCGTCCTGGAGCCGCCGGGCGACCTCGAAGCCCAGCACCGCGCCCATGCTGTGCCCGAACAGTGCCAACGGGCCGCCCGTCCAGGGCCGCAGCGCGGCGGTGATCCGGTCGGCCAGCGTCCCGATGTCCTCCACCAGGGGCTCGTGCCAGCGGTCCTGCCGGCCGGGGTACTGGATCGCCAGCACCTCGATGCCGGGGCCGAGCAGCTCCGACAGCGGGAGGTAGAAGCCGGCCGAGCCGCCCGCGTGCGGCAGGCAGACCAGTTTCACCCGGCTCTCCGGTGACGGGTGGAAACGCCTGATCCACCGTTCGCTGTCCCCGCCGCCGCCCGTCGTGCTCATCCGGTGCCGTCCGCCCCTCGTCGTCGTCCCTGGTGATCGTGCCTGGCACTGGTCGTGCCCGGTACCGGTCGTGCCTGCTACCGGTCCTGCCCGGTACCGGTCGCGCCTGCTACCGGTGCCCGCCCGCGGTTCCTCGTCCGGGCCCCGCCGTGACCCGTGGCGCCACCGCGGGGCGGTTCCGAGAATATCGGCGCCCGGCGTCCGGTCGACCCCTATTCCGTCCCGGCACCCCCTACCGCGCGGCCACCCGGGTGAGACCCGCCCCGGCCGGACGGGCCGTCGGCCCCGGGCCGGGCGGCCGGGGCGGGAGACTGGCCGGACGGGCCACCGGACCAGGACGGCCCCGACCGGCACCGGAGGCGCACGACCATGACCGACCTGACGCCCGCACCGCAGGTGTGGCCCTCACTGCGGGCGAACGACGCCCGCGCCCTGATCCGCTTCCTGGTCGAGGCCTTCGGCTTCGAGGAGACCGTCGTGTACGGCGAGGGCGACCGCGTCGACCACGCCCAGCTCTGCTGGCCGGAGGGCGGCGGCGTGATGCTCGGCTCCACCCGGCCGACGGACGAGGCGGACCGGTGGCCGCTGCGGCCCGGCCACTTCGGCGCGTACGTGGTGACCTCCGACCCCGACGCGGTCCACGCCCGCGCCGTGGCGGCCGGCGCCGAGGTGGTCGACGGGCTGCACGAGACGGACTACGGCTCCCGGGACTTCGCGGTCCGCGACCCGGAGGGCAACCACTGGTCCTTCGGCACCTACCGCGGCGAGCCGCGCAAGTCGCCGCCGCCGGCGGCGGGCTGACCGGCCGTGCCGCCGGCCGGACCGCCGACCGACGCCGCGCCCGGCCCGGCGGCCGCGCTGGAGCGGCTGCGCGCGCTGTGCCTGGCGCTGCCCGGGTGCGAGGAGCGGGTGAGCCACGGCGAGCCCAGCTGGTTCGCCGGCGGCAGGCGGATGTTCGCCACCTTCGCCGACCACCACCACGACGACCGCACCGCCTGCTGGACGGCCGCGCCGGCCGGCGTCCAGGAACACCTGGTGGCCACCGGCCCGGAGCGGTTCTTCCGCCCGCCGTACGTCGGCCACCGGGGCTGGGTCGGGGTGTACCTGGACCGGCCGGTCGACTGGCCGCAGCTGGCCGACCTGTTGCTGGAGGCCTACCGCCTCACCGCACCGGCCCGGCTCCGGGCCGCCCTGGACGAGGACGTCTGACGGGACGCCCGGCCGGTCACCCGGACCGGGCGTCCCCGCATCCCCCGCGTCGCCCTCGCCTCCCCGGCCTCTCGCGCGCCGGGTCCGACGGCCCGTCCCGGCGGCCCGGCGGGCCGTCCGTTCGCGGGCTGACGGGCCGTCCGCCGCCTGCGCACAGGGCGCGCGGTCACGGTTGGGTGACCATCCGCCCCCCGGAACTGGATCACCCTTTCGGAGCAGTCCCCCGGACCGATAGGTTGCGGCCTCCACCGCTTCCCGGCCCTGGCCGGACCAGTCCGAAGGATCACGTTGTCCACTCCGCCCGCCCAGGCCTTCCCCGGCGCCGAACAGCACCACACCGCACCGCTGGGAGGCGAGGCGCCCTGGACCGCCCCCGGCCCGTACTGCCGCTTCTGCGGCTCGGTGCCCGCCGTGGAGGCCACCATCCGCGGCCACCAGGGCTTCCTGGTCATCATGAAGTTCCTCAAGCTCAAGGGCCCGTTCTGCCGGTCATGCGGCGTGGCGGCGCACCGCAGGATGACCGCGGACAGCCTCTGGCAGGGCTGGTGGGGCCTCGCCTCCGCGGTGATCAACCCGGTCACCATGCTGATCAACCTGCCCCAGCGCGCGAAGATCAACAAGCTCGCCGAGCCCGTCCCGGGCGCTCCCGGGCAGCCCGCGGACCCGGGCAAGCCGCTGTACCGCCGCCCGGCGATCCTCGGCCTGCTGGTCCCCGTGATCGCGATCGGCCTGATCGCCTTCCAGGCCGGACGGGACCCGTCCTACGCCGAGGTCGGCGACTGCGTGCACAACAAGAACGTGATGACCGAGGGCGTCGACGACACCGACCCGGACGTCGTGGTGCTCTCCTGCTCGGACCCGGACGCCGATGCCCGGATCATCGCCAAGGTGTCCGGCACCTCGAACGGCGACAGCGCCTGCAAGGGCTACCCCGACGCCGACGGCTGGTACACCCACGAGGAGCGCTCGACGAAGTTCACCCTCTGCCTGCAGTTCCTGAAGTAGCCGGTCCGAAGCAGGGAGCCTGAAGAAACCGGCCCGGCGCCGGCCGCCCGCGGCGACTCGCGCGGCCGGCCCGGCGCCGGGCGATGTCGCACAGGCCTGCCTGCGGAGATCCGGGGTAGCCTCCGGCCATGGCGACCCTGGACACGATGGACCGTGCACTCTTCGACCGGGTGGCGCGGGCCCGGCTCCCCGGCCTGCACCCCTGGCTGCCCCGGCTGAGCCGGGCCGCCGACCACGGCGTGCTGTGGCAGGCCTCGGCGGCCGCACTCGCCGCCTTCGGCGGCCGGACCGGGCGGCGGGCCGCGCTGCGCGGGATCGGTTCACTGGCCATCGCGTCCGCGGTGGCCAACGTCGCGGCCAAGCACCTGACCAGGCGTCCACGGCCGCTGCTGGAGCAGGTGCCGCTGGCGCGGCAGCTCGTCCGGCAGCCGTTCACCACCTCCTTCCCGTCCGGCCATTCCGCCTCCGCGGCGGCCTTCGCGGTCGGGGTGGCGATCGAATCCCCGCTGCTGGGGGCGGTGGTGGCGCCGGTCGCGGGCGCGGTGGCGCTGTCCCGGGTGTACGTAGGCGCGCACTACCCCGGGGACGTGCTGGCCGGGGTGGCGCTCGGCGCCGGCGCGGCCGCGCTCACCCTGCGCTGGTGGCCCCGGCACGTGGCCGCGACCGTCCCGGCGGCGCCGCCGCGGGTGGCCGTGCCCGCGCTGCCCGGCGGCACCGGGCTCTGCGTGGTCGTCAACACCGGCTCGGGCGGCGGCAACGGCAACGGTGACGGGCCCGACCCGACGGCCGCGGAGCTGAGCTCGCTGCTGCCCGGGGCGGACGTCCGGCTGTTCGGCCCCGACGACGACCTGGCGGAGTTGCTGGAGTCGGCCGCCGACGACGCGGCCGGCCGGGGCGGCGCGCTGGGCGTGTGCGGCGGCGACGGCACGGTCAACCTGGCCGCCTCGGTGGCGGCCGCCCGCGGCCTGCCGCTCGCGGTCTTCCCCGGCGGCACCCTCAACCACTTCGCGGTGGACCTGGGCATCAACTCGCTGCGCGCCACCGCCGAGGCGGTGGAGGGCGGCCACGCCTGCGCGGTCGACCTCGGGCTGGCCGCCGACGACGGCCGGCAACGGGTCTTCGTGAACACCTTCAGCCTGGGCGTCTACCCCGAACTCGTCAGCCTGCGGGAGAAGCTGGAGGGCCGGATCGGCAAATGGCCGGCCCTGGCGATCTCGGTGCTGCGGGTGCTCGCGACCGCCGAGCCGGTCGAGGTCGAGGTGTCGGGCGTCCCGCGCCGGCTCTGGCTGCTGTTCGCGGGCAACGGGTCCTACGACCCGCCCGGCTTCGCCCCCACCCGCCGCGCGGGGCTCGCCGACGGAAAGCTGGACGTCCGGACGGTGGACGGCAGCAGCCCGTTCGCCCGGACCCGGCTCGCCGGCGCCTTCCTGTCCGGGACGATGGGACGCTCCCGGGTCTACCGGGCGGCCCGGCTCTCCGGTCTGGAGGTGACCTCGCTCGGGTCCGCGCGGCGGATCTCGGTGGACGGCGAATCGGTGCCGGCCCACGGGAGCCTGCGCCTGGCCAAGGCCCGCGCCGGGCTGACGGTGTACCGGCCGGCGGAGCCCGACCCGGCCTGAGCCGTCGGCCTCGGTGCGCCGGAGCCGCGCCGCAGCCTGACGGTGCGCCGGGCCGGCCGGGCCGGCCCGGCGCACCGTCAGGCTGCGGCG
>NZ_BNBO01000094.1 GCF_014655955.1 Kitasatospora indigofera | reverse complement strand
CGGCCGCCCCCGGTGGAACGGGGGAGGCCGCCGCCTGCGGGTGCGGCGCGGGTCAGGCCTGGACGGCCTGCTTCAGCTGCTCGACCCGGTCGGTGCGCTCCCAGGTGAAGTCCGGCAGCTCACGGCCGAAGTGGCCGTAGGCGGCGGTCTGCGAGTAGATCGGGCGCAGCAGGTCCAGGTCGCGGATGATCGCGGCCGGGCGCAGGTCGAAGACCTTCACCACGGCCTCCTGGATCTTCAGGACCGGCACGGTCTCGGTGCCGAAGGTCTCGACGAACAGGCCCACCGGCTCGGCCTTGCCGATCGCGTACGCGACCTGGACCTCGGCGCGGGTGGCCAGGCCGGCCGCGACGATGTTCTTGGCGACCCAGCGCATCGCGTAGGCGGCGGAGCGGTCGACCTTGGACGGGTCCTTGCCGGAGAAGGCACCGCCGCCGTGGCGGGCCATGCCGCCGTAGGTGTCGATGATGATCTTGCGGCCGGTGAGGCCGGCGTCGCCCATCGGGCCGCCGATCTCGAAGCGCCCGGTCGGGTTGACCAGCAGGCGGTAGCCCTCGGTCACCAGCTTGATGCCCTCGTCGGCCAGCGCCTTGAGCTCCGGCTCCACGACGAACTCGCGGATGTCCGGGGTCAGCAGCGAGTCCAGGTCGATGTCGCTGGCGTGCTGCGAGGAGACCACCACGGTGTCGAGGCGGACGGCCTTGTCACCGTCGTACTCGATGGTGACCTGGGTCTTGCCGTCCGGGCGCAGGTACGGGATGGTCCCGTTCTTGCGGACCTCGGAGAGCCGCTTCGAGAGGCGGTGCGCCAGCGTGATCGGCAGCGGCATCAGCTCGGGGGTCTCGTCCGAGGCGTAGCCGAACATCAGGCCCTGGTCGCCGGCGCCCTGCTTGTCGAGGTCGTCCGAGTCGTCGCCCTGGGAGGCGCCCTCGACCCGGGCCTCGTACGCGGTGTCGACACCCTGCGCGATGTCGGGCGACTGCGAGCCGATCGAGACCGACACGCCGCAGGAGGCGCCGTCGAAGCCCTTCTTGGAGCTGTCGTACCCGATTTCGAGGATCTTGTCCCGGACCAGCTGGGCGATCGGCGCGTACGCCTTCGTGGTCACCTCGCCGGCGATGTGCACCTGGCCGGTGGTGATCAGCGTCTCCACGGCGACCCGCGAGGTGGGGTCCTCCTTGAGGAGCGCGTCCAGAATGGTGTCGCTGATCTGGTCAGCGATCTTGTCGGGGTGTCCCTCGGTGACGGACTCCGAGGTGAACAGGCGGCGAGACACAGCGCTCCCTGGGGTTGCAGCGGCTGCTGACTGAAGGCCCCCGGCGGACCGGGGACATCCGGAAAGACTTGATTCCTGGAGTGTAACGGGCAGGTACCTGCAAGTGGGACTGCTGTCCGGCAGAAAAGACGGGCCGCCGGGGAATCCAGCCGGACGGCGGACGGCCCGGGGCCTCAGGCCAGGCGGGCCGCGACCAGGTCCCAGACCACGTCGGCGAGTGCTTCTTTCGGTCCGACCGGTACGGCCGTTTCGGTGCCGTCGGCGCCGAGGACGACCGCCTCGTTCTGGTCCGAGCCGAATCCCTTCCGCTCGCCGACCTCGTTCACGACCAGCAGGTCGCAGCCCTTGCGGGCGAGCTTGGCCCGGCCGTTGGCGAGCACGTCGTCGGTCTCCGCGGCGAAGCCGACGACCAGTTGGCCCGGCCGGGCCCGGTCGGCGGACAGCTCGGCGAGGACGTCCGGGTTGCGCACCAGGACGACCGGTGCGGGTTCCACCCCGTCCACCTTCTTGATCTTGCCGGTGACGTACTCGGCGGGGCGGAAGTCGGCGACGGCGGCCGCCATCACCACCGCGTCGGCGTCCGCCACGGCCTTCAGCGCGGCCTCGCGCAGCTGCAGCGCGGTGGAGACGTGCACCACGTCCACCCCGGCCGGGTCCGGCAGCTCGGCGTTGGCCGAGACCAATGTCACTCTGGCGCCGCGCGCCGCCGCGGTGGCGGCGAGCGCGTAGCCCTGCTTGCCGGAGGAGCGGTTGCCGAGGAAGCGCACCGGGTCGAGCGGCTCGCGGGTGCCGCCGGCCGAGACCACCACGTGGCGGCCGGCCAGGTCGGTGCCGAGGCCGCCGCGGCGCAGCACCGTCCGGCAGGCCTCGAAGATCGCGGACGGCTCGGGCAGCCGGCCCTTGCCGGTGTCCACCCCGGTGAGCCGCCCGACGGCGGGCTCCAGCACGATCGCGCCCCGGCGGCGCAGGGTGGCGACGTTCTCCTGGGTGGCCGGGTGCTCCCACATCTCGGTGTGCATCGCGGGGGCGAACACCACCGGGCAGCGGGCGGTGAGCAGGGTGTTGGTGAGCAGGTCGTCGGCCAGCCCGTGGGCGGCCCTGGCCATCAGGTCGGCGGTGGCCGGGGCGACCACGACCAGGTCGGCCTGCTGGCCGATCCGCACGTGCGGCACCTGGTGGACGCTCTCCCAGGTCTCGGTGGCGGCCGGGCGGCCGGAGAGGGCGGCCCAGGTCGCCTCGCCGACGAAGTGCAGGGCGGCCGCGGTGGGCACCACGGTGACCTGGTGGCCGGACTCGGTCAGCCGTCGCAGCAGCTCGCAGGCCTTGTAGGCGGCGATGCCGCCGCTGACACCGAGGACGACGCGCGGGGCGTCGGTCCGGTCCGTGGTCGCGCTCATGCTGGCTGTCTCTCCGTCCGTTCGGGTGCAGCTCACCCTACGGCCCTTCAGATCCCGGCCGCACTGTGGCGCCACGCACACACGACAGGGCCCGCCGGAGCGTGTCCGGCGGGCCCTGTCATGGTGCTGTGCGGCAGCGGGAGGCTGCTCAGGCGGCCTCGATCGCCTCGGCGGTGAGCATGCCGGCGTTGATCTCGCGGAGCGCGATCGACAGCGGCTTCTCGTGCACGTGGGTGTCGACCAGCGGGCCGACGTACTCCAGGAGGCCCTCACCGAGCTGCGAGTAGTACGCGTTGATCTGACGCGCGCGCTTGGCCGCGTAGATCACCAGGCTGTACTTGGAGTCGGTGGCCTCGAGCAGCTCGTCGATCGGCGGGTTGATGATGCCCTCGGGCGCGGTCATGGAAGAGGACACGCTGAAACCTTCCGAAAGGTTGGAAAAGACAAGATGCTGATCGGACCGGGTCGGAGCGACCTGTGCGATCAGGCTGCACCGAGCAAGGCTAGCAGCTCGGCCGCTACCTGCTCGACCGAGGTGTTGACAAGAGTCGTGTCGAACTCCGACTCCGCCGCCAGCTCGATCTTGGCCGCTTCCAGCCGCTTCTCGATCACGTCCTGCGGCTCGGTGCCCCGGCCGGTGAGCCGGCGGACCAGCTCGTCCCAGCTCGGCGGGGCCAGGAAGAGCAGCAGTGCCTCCGCCATCGACTCCCGCACCTGGCGGGCGCCCTGCAGGTCGATCTCCAGCAGGACGGGCACCCCGTTGTCCAGCTTCTCCAGCACGGCCCCGCGCGGGGTGCCGTACCGGTTGCCGGCGAACACGGCCCACTCCAGCAGCTCGCCGTTGGCGATCAGCTTGTCGAACTCGTCGTTGTCGACGAAGTAGTAGTGGATCCCGTTCTGCTCGCCGGGCCTCGGGTGCCGGGTGGTCACCGACACCGAGAGCCAGACCTCGGGGTGCTGCTTCCTCATATGAGCGACGACCGTGCTCTTGCCGACCCCCGAAGGGCCGGAGAGCACGGTCAGCCGCGGACGCTCACTCATGCACCGATTATCCCGGATCGCGGACGATCCGGAGACCACGGGGCACGGTCGATGCGCTTCGCCGGTGGGCGGTCAGGAGACGGCGCCGCCGAACTCCCGCTCCAGCGAAGCGATCTGGTTGGTACCGAGGCCGCGCACACGGCGGCTCTCGCTGATGCCGAGACGCTCCATGATCTGCTTGGCGCGCACCTTGCCGACACCGGGCAGGCTCTCCAGCAGTGCGGAGACCTTCATCTTGCCGATGACCTCGTTGTCGGCCTTGCCGGCCTTGATGACCTCGTGCAGCGAAGCGCCGGAGTGCTTGAGCCGGTTCTTCACCTCGGCGCGCTCCCGCCGAGCCTCGGCGGCCTTGGCGAGCGCTGCTGTGCGCTGTTCAGGGGTAAGGGGCGGAAGAGCCACGCCGTTCACCTCAGGGTGTGGAAGGAAGGGATGAGCCAGGACGGTTGTACCAGCCCCCTGCAGGCGAACCCAAGGGCTCTGACCTGCGAGAGCGACGAGAATCGCCGCTCCGTGGTGACCTACCGCCGGACACTACCCGGATTGGGCCGCCACGTCAGGAAAAGAACACGAAAAGTCCTGGTCAGCCAAGGCCGACCAGGACTTTTCCGGGCAAAACAGCCGCGAATCCGACCCCTCTTCGGGCAAGTGTGACGGCGCTCACTTCCGCCCGGCGCTCCCGGACCGCCACCCGCTCCCCCGCCGGCCGGCCCCGGACACCCCCGCTCACTTCACCGCGGCGGCGTACTCCTCGACGAACCGCAGGGCCGCCTCGCGGAGCGCGGGGACGGACGGACCGTGCTTGAGCACGTCCCGGCTGACGCTCGGCACGACGTTGCGGACCGACTCGCCGAACACCCGCGGCAGGTCCGCCATGGTCGCGCCCTGCGCCCCGATCCCGGGTGCCAGCAGCGGCCCGTTGACCGCCAGGTCCACCCCCGCGTCGGCGAGGGTCGCCCCGACCACCGCGCCGAACGAGCCGAGCGGCTCGGCGCCGGCGTTCTCGGCCGCGAGCTGGCGCAGCACCGAGGCCGCCACCGTCTCGCCGCCGGCGCCCACCGCGCGCTGCACCTCGGCCCCCTCCGGGTTGGAGGTCAGCGCCAGCGCGAACACCCCGGCGCCGTTCGCCCGGGCCAGGTCGAGGGCCGGGCGCAGCGAACCGAAGCCCAGGTAGGGGCTGACCGTCACGGCGTCCGAGAACAGCGGGCTGGACGGCGAGAGGAAGGCGTCCGCGTACGCGGCCATGGTGGAGCCGATGTCGCCGCGCTTGGCGTCCATCAGCACCAGCGCGCCGGCCGCCCGGGCGTCGGCGACCGAGCGCTCCAGCACGGCCACGCCCTTGCTGCCGAAGCGCTCGAAGAAGGCCGCCTGCGGCTTCAGCACGGCGACCCGGTCGGCGAGCGCCTCGACCACGGTGCGGCTGAAGGTCTCCAGGCCGTCGATGTCGTCACCGAGCCCCCAGGCGGCGAGCAGGGAGGCGTGCGGGTCGATGCCGACGCAGAGCTGGCCGCGGGTGTCGAGCGCGTGCCGCAGGCGGGTACCGAAGGGGGCGAGGGTCATGACGGCCTTTCGTGGGAGGGGGAGGGTGGGGCGGGCGGGAACGGCGGGCCGGGCGGGCCCTGCGGGGCGCGCGGCGGGACGGCCGGGCCGCCGGGGGCCCGCCGGAGCCCGGTGCGCACGTCCGGGCGCTCCGGGCGGCCTGCGGACGCCCCTGGGCCGGCGCACGCGTCCGCGCGCCCGGGTCAGCTCTCCTTGGCGCTGCCGACGGCCTCGGCCAGCGTGCGGAAGCCGCCGGCCCGCAGCCGGGCGGAGAGGCCCTTGTGAACGCGGCGCATCCAGAACGGGCCCTCGTAGATGAAGGCGCTGTAGCCCTGCACCAGGTCCGCGCCGGCGGTGATCCGCTGCCAGGCGTCCTCGGCGGTCTCGATGCCGCCGACCGAGACGATGGTCAGCCGGCCCTCGGTGCGGGCCCGCAGGCGCTTCAGCACCTCCAGCGAGCGCTCCTTCAGCGGGGCGCCGGAGAGGCCGCCCATGCCGATCGCCTCGACCTGCGCGGCGGGGGCCACCAGGCCGCCCCGGCCGATCGTGGTGTTGGTCGCGATGATGCCGTCCAGGCCCAGCTCCAGGGCCAGGTCGGCGACCGCGTCCACGTCCTCGTCGGCCAGGTCGGGGGCGATCTTGACCAGCAGCGGGACGTGGTGCGGGGTGGAGCGGTCGGCGGCCTTGCGGACCTCGTGCAGCAGCGGGCCGAGGTGCGAGACGGCCTGGAGGTTCCGCAGCCCGGGGGTGTTCGGCGAGCTGACGTTGACCACCAGGTAGTCGGCGTGCTTGGCGAGGCGCTCGGTGCTCTTGACGTAGTCGCCGATCGCGTCGGCCTCCTCGACCACCTTGGTCTTGCCGATGTTGACGCCGATCACCGGGGTCGAGCTGGTGTGCGGGCGGGCCGCCAGCCGGGCCGCCACCCGGGCCGAGCCCTGGTTGTTGAAGCCCATCCGGTTGATCAGCGCGCGGTCCTCGACCAGCCGGAACAGCCGGGGCGCCGGGTTGCCGGGCTGCGGCTCACCGGTGACGGTGCCGATCTCGACGTAGTCGAAGCCGAGCATCGACAGGCCGTCGATGCCGATGCCGTCCTTGTCGAAGCCCGCCGCGAGGCCGAACGGGCCGGGCAGGTCCAGGCCGAGCGCCGTGGTGCGCAGCGCGCGGTCGCGCGGGGCGAGCACCAGGCGGACCAGCACGCCCAGGCCCGGGACGGAGGCGGCCAGCCGGATCCAGAAGAAGGCCAGGT
This sequence comes from Kitasatospora indigofera, assembly GCF_014655955.1. GTDB lineage: Bacteria > Actinomycetota > Actinomycetes > Streptomycetales > Streptomycetaceae > Kitasatospora > Kitasatospora indigofera. Next base: position 11,437 of record NZ_BNBO01000094.1, on the reverse strand, counting down.
GGTGGGCCTTCTCCGGGTCCATCTTCCGGAAGACGAGGTTGAACAGGGTCTTGTACAAAGCGTGGTCCTCCTGGCATGGAAGTGGGGGGCACCCGACTCGCGGTGCCCCCCACTTCGGCGGTGCTACTTACGGCCGGCGTTGATCAGCTCGGCGTGCTCCTGGAGCGACATGACCCCGACCTCGTCGCGCAGCAGCGCGTCGATGCCCTGGACGGCCGCGCCCATCGCCTGGACGGTGGTCAGGCACGGCACGCCGCGCGAGACGGCCGCGGTGCGGATCTCGTAGCCGTCGAGGCGCCCGCCGGTGCCGTACGGCGTGTTGATGATGAGGTCGACCTCGCCGTCGTGGATCAGCTGGACGATCGTCCTCTCGCCGTTCGGGCCCTCGCCGTCGCTGTGCTTGCGCACCACGGTGGCGGGGATGCCGCCGCGCTGCAGCACCTCGGCGGTGCCGGAGGTGGCGAGCACCTCGAAGCCCAGCTCGACCAGCGCGCGGGCCGGGAAGACCAGGTTGCGCTTGTCGCGGTTGGCGACCGAGACGAAGACCTTGCCCTTGGTCGGCAGCGCGCCGTAGGCACCGGCCTGCGACTTGGCGTACGCCGTGCCGAAGACCTTGTCGATGCCCATGACCTCGCCGGTGGAGCGCATCTCCGGGCCGAGCACGGTGTCGACGCCGCGGCCGTGCACGTCGCGGAAGCGGCTCCACGGCATCACGGCCTCCTTGACGGAGATCGGCGCGTCGGCCGGCAGGGTGCCGCCGTCGCCCTCGGCCGGCAGCATGCCCTCGGCGCGCAGCTCGGCGATGGTGGCGCCGAGCGAGATCCGGGCGGCGGCCTTGGCCAGCGGCACGGCCGTGGCCTTGGAGGTGAACGGCACCGTGCGGGAGGCGCGCGGGTTGGCCTCCAGGACGTAGAGGATGTCGCCGGAGAGCGCGAACTGGATGTTGATCAGGCCGCGGACGCCGACGCCCTTGGCGATGCCCTCGGTGGAGGTGCGCAGGCGCTTGATGTCGTAGCCGCCGAGGGTGATCGGGGGCAGCGCGCAGGCGGAGTCGCCGGAGTGGATGCCGGCCTCCTCGATGTGCTCCATGACGCCGCCGAGGTAGAGCTCGGTGCCGTCGTAGAGCGCGTCGACGTCGATCTCCACCGCGTCGTCGAGGAAGCGGTCGATGAGCACCGGGTGCTCGGAGATCAGGCCGGCGTGCCGCTCCAGGTAGGAGGCCAGCGAGGGCTCGTCGTAGACGATCTCCATGCCGCGGCCGCCGAGCACGTAGGACGGGCGGGCCAGCACGGGGTAGCCGATCTCGTCGGCGATGGCCTTGGCCTCGTCGAAGGAGAAGGCGGTGCCGTGCTTGGGGGCCGGCAGGCCGGCCTCCTTGAGGACCCGGCCGAAGGCGCCGCGCTCCTCGGCCAGGTCGATCGCCTCGGGCTGGGTGCCGACGATCGGCACGCCGTTGTCCTTGAGCGCCTGGGCCAGGCCGAGCGGGGTCTGGCCGCCGAGCTGGACGATGACGCCGGCCAGCGGGCCCGCCTGCTTCTCGGCGTGGACGATCTCCAGCACGTCCTCCAGGGTGAGCGGCTCGAAGTAGAGCCGGTCGGAGGTGTCGTAGTCGGTGGAGACGGTCTCCGGGTTGCAGTTGACCATGACGGTCTCGTACCCGGCCTCGGAGAGCGCGAAGGAGGCGTGCACGCAGGAGTAGTCGAACTCGATGCCCTGGCCGATCCGGTTGGGGCCCGAGCCGAGGATGATCACGGCGGGCTTGGTGCGCGGCGCGACCTCGCTCTCCTCGTCGTAGGACGAGTAGAAGTACGGGGTCTTGGCGGCGAACTCGGCGGCGCAGGTGTCCACGGTCTTGAAGACCGGGCGGATGCCCAGCGCGTGCCGCACCTCGCGCACCACGTCCGGCTTCAGGTCGCGGATCTCGCCGACCTGCTGGTCGGAGAAGCCGTGCCGCTTGGCGTGCCGCAGCAGCTCCGGGGTGAGCTTCTCGGCCTGCGCCAGCTCGGCGGCGATCTCGTCCAGCAGGAAGAGCTGGTCGACGAACCACGGGTCGATCTTCGTGGACTCGAACACCTCCTCCTGGGTGGCGCCGGCCCGGATGGCCTCCATGACGGTGTTGATCCGGCCGTCGGTGGGCACCTGCGCCTTGGTGAGCAGCGCGTCCTTGTCGCCGGGCTCGCCCGCCCAGGAGAACTGCGAGCCCTTCTTCTCCAGCGAGCGGAGCGCCTTGTTGAGCGCCTCGGGGAAGTTGCGGCCCATGGCCATGGCCTCGCCGACCGACTTCATGGTGGTGGTCAGGGTGGCGTCGGCCGACGGGAACTTCTCGAAGGCGAAGCGCGGGACCTTCACCACGACGTAGTCGAGGGTCGGCTCGAAGGAGGCCGGGGTCTGCTCGGTGATGTCGTTGGGGATCTCGTCGAGCGTGTAGCCGACGGCCAGCTTGGCGGCGATCTTGGCGATCGGGAAGCCGGTGGCCTTGGAGGCCAGCGCCGAGGAGCGGGAGACGCGCGGGTTCATCTCGATCACGATGATCCGGCCGTCGGCCGGGTTGATCGCGAACTGGATGTTGCAGCCGCCGGTGTCGACGCCGACCTCGCGGATGATCGCGATGCCGATGTCGCGGAGCGTCTGGTACTCGCGGTCGGTGAGGGTCATCGCCGGGGCGACGGTGATGGAGTCGCCGGTGTGCACGCCCATCGGGTCGAAGTTCTCGATCGAGCAGACGACCACGACGTTGTCGCTCTTGTCGCGCATCAGCTCCAGCTCGTACTCCTTCCAGCCGAGGATGGACTCCTCCAGGAGCACCTCGGTGGTCGGCGAGAGGGCCAGGCCCTGGCCGGCGATCCGGCGCAGGTCCTCCTCGTCGTGGGCGAAGCCGGAGCCGGCGCCGCCCATGGTGAAGGAGGGGCGGACGACGACGGGGTAGCCGCCGAGGGTGTCGACGCCGGCGATGATCTCGTCCATGGTGTGGCAGATCACCGAGCGGGCGGACTCGCCGTGGCCGATCTTGGCGTTGACCGCCTCGACCACGCCCTTGAAGAGCTGGCGGTCCTCGCCCTTGTGGATCGCCTCGACGTTGGCGCCGATCAGCTCCACGCCGTACTTGTCGAGGGTGCCGTTCTCGTGCAGCGAGATGGCGGTGTTGAGCGCGGTCTGGCCGCCGAGGGTCGGCAGCAGGACGTCGGGGCGCTCCTTGGCGATGATCTTCTCGACGAACTCCGGGGTGATCGGCTCGACGTAGGTGGCGTCGGCGATCTCCGGGTCGGTCATGATCGTGGCCGGGTTGGAGTTGACCAGGACGACCCGCAGGCCCTCGGACCGCAGCACGCGGCAGGCCTGGGTGCCGGAGTAGTCGAACTCGGCGGCCTGGCCGATGACGATCGGGCCGGAGCCGATCACCAGGACGGACTTGATGTCGGTGCGCTTGGGCACGGGTCAGCTCCCTGCGGTGGTGCGAGCGGCCGGGGCGCCGGCCATCAAGTCGACAAAGCGGTCGAAGAGGTACGCGGCGTCGTGCGGGCCCGCGGCGGCCTCCGGGTGGTACTGGACGCTGAAGGCGGGCGTGTCCAGGCACTGCAGGCCCTCGACCACGTCGTCGTTCAGGCAGACGTGGGAGACCTCGGCGCGCCCGTACGGGGTGTCGCTGACCTTGTCCAGCGGCGCGTTCACGGCGAAGCCGTGGTTGTGCGCGGTGACCTCCACCTTGCCGGTGGTGCGGTCCTGGACGGGCTGGTTGATGCCCCGGTGGCCGTACTTCAGCTTGTAGGTGCCGAAGCCCAGCGCGCGGCCGAGGATCTGGTTGCCGAAGCAGATGCCGAACAGCGGGGTCTTCCGCTCCAGCACGCCCTGCATCACCGCGACCTGGTGGTCGGCGGTGGCCGGGTCGCCCGGGCCGTTGGAGAAGAACACGCCGTCCGGGTTCACCGCGTAGATGTCCTCGACGGTGGAGTTCGCCGGCAGCACGTGCACCTCGATGCCGCGCTCGGCCATCCGCTGCGGGGTCATCGCCTTGATGCCGAGGTCCACGGCGGCGACGGTGAAGCGCTTCCCGCCCACGGCCGGCACGATGTACGGCTCGGTGGTGGCGACCTCGGCGCAGAGGTCCGCGCCCTTCATCTCGGGGGCCTGCAGCACCCGGGAGAGCAGGGTCGCCTCGTCGGCGAGCGCCGGGCCGGAGAAGATCCCGACCCGCATCGCGCCGCGCTCGCGCAGGTGGCGGGTGAGGGCGCGGGTGTCGATGCCGCTGATCCCGACGACGCCCTGGGTGGTCAGCTCCTCGTCCAGCGGGCGCAGCGAGCGCCAGTTGGACGGCGTCCGGGCGGGGTCGCGGACGACGAAACCGGCGACCCAGATCCGCCGGGACTCGTCGTCCTCGTCGTTCCAGCCGGTGTTGCCGATCTGCGGGGCGGTCATCACGACCACCTGGCGGTGGTACGAGGGGTCGGTGAGGGTCTCCTGGTAGCCGGACATGCCGGTGTTGAAGACCGCCTCGCCGAAGGTCTCGCCGACCGCGCCGTAGGCCTGGCCGTGGAAGCTCCGGCCGTCCTCCAGGACGAGGACGGCGGGCACTCGCTCCCGCCTCAAGCGCAGCGTGGTGGGGGCAGGTGCGGTCATGTGGCGGCCTCTTCCGTCTTCGTCTTCGTCGTACGTGTTGCGAGTTCGTTGACCGCCTCGACCCAGGCGGCGTGTTCGTCCGGGTGCTCGGCCCGGAACCCGGAGTCCAGGGCGGTGCCCTCCAGGCTCCAGGTGACGACCAGCAGTCCGGCCGGGACGACCTTGCCGGCGATGCCGGAGTCCGTCCGGGCGCCGGTCAGCTGCTCGGCCGGGATCCAGAGGTCCACGTCACCGGGGCGCAGGACCAGCAGGCCCCGCTCGCCGAGGGTCAGGTCGGCGCGGCTGCGGGTGCCGAGGCCGTGGGCCACGACCCGGTCCAGCCAGTTCCCGGCGGTGGTGGTGCCGTGGTAGCGGCCGCTGGTCTCCAGGATGACCGGACCGGCGCCCGCCGGCACGGCGGGCAGCGCGGGCAGGCCGGACTGCAGGGTGCGGCGCCAGTTCCAGCCCTGGCGCATCAGCCAGTAGACCAGGCCGATCACGATCAGCAGGCCGACGGCCCAGCCGATGTAGGACGGCCAGTCGGTGACCCTGGCCTTCTCCTGGGCGAGCAGGGTGAGGGCCGTCGTGGTCGGGCCGCTCACGCGAGCCCGCCGCGCTCGACCAGCTCGCCGGCCAGGACCGTGGCGACCCCGCGCAGGAAGGTGGCGTGCACCCGTCCCGGCAGGTCAAGGCCACGGTAGGGGGTGTTTCGGCTGCGGGTGGCGAAGCTGTCGGGGTTCACGGTCCCACGGTACGCGGGATCGAAGAGCACCAGGTTGGCCGGCTCACCGACCGAGACGGGGCGGCCGTGTCCGGGGAGCCGGCCGATCCGCGCCGGGCGGTGCGACATGCGGTCGGCGACGCCCTCCCACTTGAGCAGGCCGGTGTCGACCATGGTCTGCTGGACGACCGACAGCGCGGTCTCCAGGCCGACCATGCCCATCGCGGCGACCGCCCACTCGCAGTCCTTGTCCTCGGCCGGGTGCGGCGCGTGGTCGGTGGCGACGGCGTCGATGGTGCCGTCGGCGAGCGCCTTGCGCAGGGCCAGCACGTCGGCCTCGGTGCGCAGCGGCGGGTTGACCTTGTAGACCGGGTCGTAGCTGCGGACCAGCTCGTCGGTGAGCAGCAGGTGGTGCGGGGTCACCTCGGCGGTGACGTTCCAGCCCTTCTGCTTGGCCCAGCGGATGATCTCCACCGAGCCGGCCGTGGAGACGTGGCAGACGTGCAGGCGGGAGCCGACGTGCGCGGCGAGCAGCACGTCGCGGGCGATGATCGCCTCCTCCGCGACGGCCGGCCAGCCGCCGAGGCCGAGCTCGCCGGAGACCTGCCCCTCGTTCATCTGGGCGCCCTCGGTGAGCCGGGGCTCCTGGGCGTGCTGGGCGACGACGCCGTCGAAGGCCTTCACGTACTCCAGGGCGCGGCGCATGATGACCGCGTCGTCGACGCACTTGCCGTCGTCGGAGAAGACCCGGACGCCGGCGGCCGAGTCGTGCATCGCGCCGAGCTCGGCGAGCTTCTTGCCCTCCAGGCCGACGGTGACGGCGCCGACCGGCTGCACGTCGCAGTAGCCGGACTCCTGGCCGAGCCGCCAGACCTGCTCCACCACGCCGGCGGTGTCCGCCACGGGGAAGGTGTTGGCCATCGCGTGGACGGCGGTGAAGCCGCCCTTGGCCGCCGCCTGGGTGCCGGTGAGCACCGTCTCGGCGTCCTCGCGGCCGGGCTCGCGCAGGTGGGTGTGCAGGTCGACCAGGCCGGGCAGGACGACCAGGCCGTGGGCGTCGATGTCGATGTCGGCCTCGACGTCCAGGCCGGTGCCGATCGCCCGGATCAGGCCGTCGGCGATGTGGATGTCCTGCTGGGCACCGTCGAGGATCTGGGCGTTGCGGATCAGGTAGCTGACCATGGTGTCGGTTCCCTCGCCGGCCGCGCTCACAGAGCGGCCTCACTGGAGTCGGTACGGGCTTCGGAGCGGGCGGGCTCGGCGGCCCCGTCGGCGAAGACGGCCCCGCCGAGCAGGAGGTACAGGACGGCCATCCGGACGGAGACGCCGTTGGCGACCTGCTCGACCACGGTGCACCGCGGGGAGTCGGCCACCTCGGCGGTGATCTCCATGCCGCGGACCATCGGGCCGGGGTGCATCACGATCGCGTGCTCGGGCAGCTGCGCGAGGCGGGCGCCGTCCAGGCCGTAGCGGCGGGAGTACTCCCGCTCGGTGGGGAAGAAGGCGGCGTTCATCCGCTCGCGCTGCACCCGGAGCATCATCAGCGCGTCGGTCTTGGGCAGCACGCTCTCCAGGTCGTAGCTGACCTCGCAGGGCCAGTTCTCGATGCCGATCGGCACCAGCGTCGGCGGTGCGACGAAGGTGACCTGGGCGCCGAGGGTGGTGAGCAGGTGCACGTTGGAGCGGGCCACCCGGCTGTGCAGGATGTCGCCGACGATGGTGATCCGCCGCCCCGCGAGGTCCTTGCCGGTGCCGGCGTTGAGGTGGCGGCGCATGGTGAAGGCGTCGAGCAGTGCCTGGGTGGGGTGCTCGTGGGTGCCGTCACCGGCGTTGATGACGCTGCCGTGCAGCCAGTCGGACTGCGCGAGGCGGGCCGGCGCGCCGGACGCGTGGTGGCGGATGACCACCGCGTCGGCGCCCATCGCCTGCAGGGTCAGCGCGGTGTCCTTGAGGCTCTCGCCCTTGGAGACCGAGGAGCCCTTGGCGGAGAAGTTGATGACGTCGGCGGAGAGCCGCTTCTCGGCGACCTCGAAGGAGGTCTTGGTGCGGGTCGAGTCCTCGAAGAAGAGGTTGACGACGGTGCGCCCGCGCAGGGTGGGCAGCTTCTTCACGGCCCGGCCGGAGAGCTGGGCCAGCTCCTCGGCGGTGTCCAGGATCAGCAGCGCGTCGTCGCGGGTGAGGTCGGCGGCGGAGACGAGGTGGCGCTTCACGCGATTACTCCGGGAGGGGCTGGTCGGCGGGCGGCTGGGCGGCGAGGGCCTGCGAGGAGCGGGCCGCGTAGTCGCGGTCGCCGACCAGGACGGCGTCCCGGCCGTCGGTGTCGGACAGCTGGACCTGGACGGCCTCGCGCAGCGAGGTGGGCAGGTTCTTGCCCACGTAGTCGGCGCGGATCGGCAGCTCGCGGTGGCCGCGGTCGACCAGGACGGCCAGCTGGACGGCGCGCGGGCGGCCGATGTCGCTGAGCGCGTCGAGCGCGGCGCGGATGGTCCGGCCGGAGAAGAGCACGTCGTCGATCAGGATGACGAGCTTGCCGTCGATGCCGCCGGTCGGGATCTCGGTGTGCTCCAGGGCGCGGGCGGGCTTCAGCCGCAGGTCGTCCCGGTACATCGTGATGTCCAGGGTGCCGAGCGGGATCTCGCGCCCGGTGATCTGGGTGAGCCTGGCGTGCAGCCGGCGGGCCAGGTGGACGCCGCGGGTGTGGATGCCGAGCAGGACGACGTCCTCGGCGCCCTTCGCGCGCTCCACGATCTCGTGGGCGATCCGGGTCACCACCCGGGCGATGTCGGTGCCGTCGAGCACCTGGTGCGGCGGGCGCGGTGCGGACGATGAATCTCTCACTGTGGTCATGCCGAAGCCGACCTCCTTCCCCGCCTCACAGGACGGGCCATTAAAGGATGTCTGGTAGGGCCTCCCCGGTCGCGGCGGAAGCCTGGGCCATCCTAACAGCGTGTTCGGCGGCGATCCGGTGGTGGTTCGCTCCGCTTCGCGACACCGCAGGTCAACCACCGCGCACCGGCGTGGTTCATGCTCCGGACGCGAGCCATTCGCACGACTGCCCCATTCGGCTTGACGCAGATACCTCACTCTACGTAACCTCACAGTGAGTTACGAGACGCACGTCGAACCCACCGGTAGGGCGTGCCGGGCAGTTGTCGGCCGCACAGCCGGCGGCCGGTCGTGGCTCACCACTCAACGCGAAGCAATCTCGTCCGGGGAGACCAATGTCCAGCGACTACGCGAAGCAACTCGGGGGCAAGCTCCGAGCGATCCGCACTCAGCAGGGTCTCTCCCTGCACGGTGTCGAGGAGAAGTCCCAGGGGCGCTGGAAGGCAGTCGTCGTCGGTTCGTACGAGCGCGGCGACCGCGCGGTCACCGTGCAGCGGCTGGCCGAGCTGGCGGAGTTCTACGGCGTCCCGGTCCAGGAGCTGCTGCCCGGCGGGACTCCGGGCGGCGCGGCCGAGCCGCCCCCGCGCCTGGTCCTCGACCTGGAGAGACTGACCCAGGTGCCGTCGGAGAAGGCCGGTCCGCTGCAGCGCTACGCGGCGACCATCCAGAGCCAGCGCGGCGACTACAACGGCAAGGTGCTCTCGATCCGCCAGGACGACCTGCGCACGCTGGCCGTGATCTACGACCAGTCGCCGTCGATCCTCACCGAGCAGCTGATCTCCTGGGGCGTGCTGAACCCCGACGCGCGCCGGGCGGTGCGCGAGGAGGACGCGAGCTGACGCTCCCCGCCTGCAGAAACGTCACGGCGCGGTGCCCGCCCGGTTCGCCGGGGGCGCCGCGCCGTCGGCGTTCCCGGGCCCGCCGCGCCCCCGGGCGCCCGGCCCCGGGGGCCGGTGCGTCCGGGCCGCCGCCCCCGGACGGCTCCGCGCGGCGGTGCCCCGCCCCGGCGGCCGCCCGCGGCTCAGCACACCGTGCCGAGGCTGTAGCCCGGCGCCGCCGCGATGCCGGACAGCACGGCCGCGCCGGGGGCCGGCGTCCAGTCCTGGCCGCCGCTCCCCCAGGCCCAGGCCACCTCCCGGTACTCCCCGCAGTCGGCGGCCGCCCCCTGCGAGCCGTGCAGCAGGGCGGCGCCCGGCAGCTCGCGGGCCAGCCCCGCGCAGAGCACGGCGCAGACCAGGTCCAGGTCCTCGTCGTTGATCCGCACCACGCCGTCCTCCCAGTGCAGGACCCGGGCCGCCGCCTCCAGCCGCCCGCCCGGCGCCTCCACCGTGCAGCGGAACTCGTACACCCCGAAGCCGGCGCCGACCAGGATCCGGCGCAGCACCTCGGCGCCGCGCTGGTAGGCGTCCCGGACCCGGCGCTGCTCCCGGCCGTAGAGGCCGCCGTCCAGCAACAGGTCGACGTGGCGCAGCGTCAGGCCGCTCTCGCGGGCCCGGACCAGCCGCGGGACGAAGTCCCCCGCGAGGTCCTCGCCCTGGTACGGCAGCAGCTGGGTCTGCAGCGGCGGGTTCACCAGGTAGCGGTCCCGGGCGGCGGGCTCGGCCGGGTCCAGCCGGTGCAGCAGGCAGAACTCCTCGAAGTCGACCGGGTGGAACATCCTGGCCCGGACCACCTCGAAGGTGCGGTGCGCCTCGGTGAGCAGCTCCGCGGTGTCCAGCAGGTAGTCGTCGTAGTCGGCCGCGTCGGCCACGCCCCAGGCGCGGGCCCGCTCGAAGTCCTCACGGCTGGTCAGGATGCCGGTGATGAAGGCCTGTTCGCTGCGCCGCCCGGGCTCCGGCGCGTCCCCCGGGCGCGTCCCCCGGCCGGCCGGCAGGGCCTGCTCGGCGGCGCGGGCGGCCGGCAGGTGCCCCCGGGCCGGCAGCCGGCAGGAGGGGGGTGCGGTGCGGCGGGGGCGGCCGTTGCGGGGCATCGGGGGCTCCTGGGGGCGGGGGAATCGGGGCGGCGGGGGTGCCGACACCCTCTTCCTCCCCACCCTCAGCAGTCGCACACGCACGGCGTGTCACAGCCCTGTAACCAACAGTGAGACCTCGGCCACGCCCGGCTTCCACCACCGCGCGCCGGGGCGCGACGGCCCGCCCGCCCCGGTACGGGCGCCCCGCACGCGGGCGCGTGGAGCGGGGCGCCGGGGCGGGCGGGCCGGACCGCGCGAGGAACGGGCCGCGGCACGCGGCGCGCGGACGGAGGGAACGCGCGGGCGTCCGGCGGGCTACGCGGGGCGCGGAGCCCGGGCGAGCTGCCGGGACTGCGCGACCAGCCGGCCGGACTCGTCCCAGATCTCGGCGTCCTCCTCGAAGTAGCCGCCGGCCAGGTTGCGGGTGGAGTGGACGACCCGCAGCCAGCCGGGGACGGGGCGGGCCCGCAGGTGGACCGTCAGCTCGACGGTCGGCGCCCAGCCGGGCATCCCCAGGTCGAAGGTGACCGGCGGCAGGGCGTCGGCGACCAGCAGGAGCAGCAGCGGGTCGGGGTCGCGGCCGTCCGCGAGTCTGAACCAGCCCTGGATCCGGCCGTTCCTCGACGGCTGCCCGAGCGCCCAGCCGACCGTGGCGGGGTCGAGCCGCAGGTCGAACCGCTCCAGCAGGGCGGCCTGTTCGATCAGCTGCGGGGGCGCGTGCTCCATCCCGATGCACTGGTCCGGCGGCGGCAGCCGCGGCGGCTCGGCGCTGGTGTGCACCTCGCCCTCGGCCGCGCCGAGGTCGCCGAAGCTGGCGAGCACCCGCAGCCGCTCGACGGAGCGGCCCTGCTCGTCGGTCTGGCTCAGCGAGGCGGTGCCGGTGGAGAGGCTGCGGCCGCCGCGGATCACCTCGGTGCCGACGGTGACCGGGCCGGGCCGCGAGGCCGAGAGGTAGTACCCGCTGATCGACATCGGGTCGGGGTGCCCGGGGTGCTGCAGGGACAGCGCGTGGCCGGCCACCGCGAGCAGCAGCCCGCCGTTGATGCCGCCGCCGATCTGCCAGCCGGCGCCGAGCTCGCCGTCGTACCGGCCGGGCCCGCCGGGGCGCGGGGTCAGGGCGATGCCCTGGTCGAACTCGCTGCGAATCGCCGTGGTCATGGGTGCTGTGCCCTCCGCTGATGAGTGGCCTGGCCGGTGAGTTACTCGCCAGTAGCAGACCCTACTCCACGGTGGTGAACGCGCGAAGGCCGCCGGACCGAGGAGGTCCGGCGGCCTTCGCGGGTCCG
>NZ_BNBO01000093.1 GCF_014655955.1 Kitasatospora indigofera | reverse complement strand
TGCGGAGCAGGGCGATGGCGTCGTCGACGCGGCCCTGGCGCTCGCGGATCGTGGCAAGGAGGCCGATCGCCGTGCCGGGGTCGAGTCCGCGGCAGCACCACGGGAAGTCGGAGCACTGATGGTCGGTCCGGATCCGGGCGGCGAGCAGCGTGGCGGCCTCCTCGTCGCGGCCGGCGTCCTTCGAGACGTCGACCAGGGCCTTCGAGAGGGAGAAGTCGTCGACGTGCGGGCGCAGCAGGGTGAAAGCCTCGTCGCTGCGGTCGTGCCGGGCGAGCAGGCGTGTGTAGAACTCCAGGGCCAGCGGGTGCCCGGCGGCCATGCGGATCCGGGTGATCTCGATCGCCTCCTCGAAGCGTCCCCAGCCCTCCAGGAGTTCGGCGGTGGCCTTGACGGCCGTCCACCAGCCGGTGGCGCGGTAGGGGTCGAGCACTTCAAGCGCCTCGTCCTGCCGGCCCTGCTCGCCGAGCAGCCGCGCCCACTCCCGCGCGCAGAACCACTCCCCTTGGCCTGCCCACCGTTCCACCACCTCGGCGTGGCCACGTTCGAGAAGCCGGGAGGCCAGGCCCGGCGGGATGCAGCCGGACTGCGTCCTGGTCTGGCAGTCAAGATCATTAGCGTCCACGACGACGCACCCTAGCGCCCGCCCCTGACACGCATGCCTACCACCGACGTTGCCGCATCCGCCGGAAACGGAACGGATTGTGCCGTTCCCCGCGGGATCCAGGGGTTCCGACCGTAGATTTGCTGCCAGGAACCCCGATTGACGATCCAACAGGAGCGCTTGTGGCAGGCAAAGAGACGTTCGGCACGGAGAGCGGTGTGGGATCGACGATCGCCCTCCTGGAGGCGCAGCTGCCCGCTGCGCGGGAGCGGCGCAGCCGGTTGGAGGAGGAACTGGCGGCCGCCGTCGCCCGGGAGGGTGCCATCACCAGCGTGCTGGAGGGGCTGCGGGCGCTGTCCGGCACCCCTCTCGACGGCCGTGCCGAGCCGCCGCGCGTCACCACCACGGCCACGGCCCCGGTTGGGGCCGCGGAGGCCGGCGAGGCCGAGGGTGCGGTGGTCGAAGCGGCCGGTCCTGAGGTGACAGCCGCATCGGACGGGCAGGACACCGCGGTGGCCGGCTCCGCGGAGGCATCTCCTGCCCCTGCGGAGAAGCTCGCCCGGAAGACCACCGGCAGGAAGACGGCCACCCGCGCGGCCGCGAGGAAGGCCACCGCCGGAAAGGCAGCGACAGCGACAAGCCCCACGCCCGCGGGCAGCGCACCGCCAGCAGCGAGCGCCACGAAGAAGACCACCGCCCGCAAGGCCGCCGCGAAGGGAGCACCGAAGACGGTCGCGCCGAAGGACACCGAGCCCAAGGCGACGAAGAAGGCGCTGCCCAAGCCCCGGAAGGCCTCACCCTCGAAGGCGGCGACCGCAGCCAGGAAGGTGACGGTCACCGCGGCCTCGACCCCCTCCAAGACGGCCTCGGCGCCCGGTCGGCGGCGCCTGGCCGACGCGGAGGGCGTCCTGGCGGTGCTCGCGCAGGCCTCGAACCCGCTGCGCGCCCGCGAGGTGGTCGGCCTGCTGGGCCTGGACGCCGTCGACGCGAACATCAACGCGATCCGCACCCGGCTGGAGCGTCTCGCCAAGGCCGGGCAGGCGCAGCGCTCCGGGCGCGGCCTGTACACGGTGGCAGCCGGCGGGCTCGGCGCCGCGGGCTGAGGAGCTGGGGCCGTCGGGATCGCTGGGCGGACCGGGTGCGTCCGCAGCTGATCACCAAGGTCCGGCGGTGCCTGGACCGCGACGGAAGGGAGGCTGCTGCCGGGTGAGGGGCGTGCGTCAGCCGGGCGGGGTCGGTGGCCGGTTGCGGGACCGTCGTTAGTGAGGGGAGGAGGCGGGTGATGGCTGCGGGACGGGTCGATGTCGCGTACACGCTGGTGGGTACCGCGGGCGGGGAGCGGGTACTGCTGGTGCGCAACCGGGACACCTGGAGTCTGCCGGGTGGTCGGCGGGAGGACGGCAAGAACCTCGTGGAGGCGGCTGTGCGCGAGACCAAGGAGGAGGCCGGCGTCATCGTGGAGGCCAGCACGGTGGTGGACGTCGGCGGTCGGCGGGGTCCAGGCGCTGTTGGCGGCGGGTGGCGCCGGCTACGGCATCACCCGCAACGCAGCCCACGTCGCGCGGTGGTCCGACCGGGGCCGGGTGGCAGTGGAGAAATTGCGTAAACCCCTGGTGGCAGCTCGTGCGATGGGGTGATGATGATCGCCTCGAACGTAACGACGAAGGGATGCTCGTGGCTCTGCCCCAACTGTCCGCCGAGGTCCGCGCAGCCGCGCTGGACAAAGCGATGGCCGTGCGCCGCGAGCGCGGCGAGATCCTGGGCTCGCTCAAGAGCGGCGCCGTCTCGCTGCCCGATGTCCTGAAGCGCGAGGACACCGTCGTCGGGAAGACCTCGGTGCGCCGTCTGCTGGAGGCCCTGCCGGGCATCGGCAAGGTCCGCGCCGACAAGCTCATGGCCGAGGTCGGGATCTCCGACAGTCGCCGCGTCCAGGGCCTGGGCCCGCGCCAGCGCGAGCGCCTTCTCGAACTCCTGGCGTCCCAGGGGTGATCGACCCCGTGGCAGAGGTCCCCGGCCGGCGGCCGGGGACCTCTTTGCTTCTCCGGCGGGGCGCCGAATCTGGCAGTAACAGCCGACCGGCCCAGCGCCGCAGGCGGGAGGTGCGGCGGCGGGGGACGCGGACAGACTGGCCAGGTCCGTTGCGGGACTGTGCAGGTGGTCCGGTGCCATGCCTCGCCGCATGGGAGCGGCTGGCAGGGCGCGTTGCGGGCAGGCCTTGTGCTGGGGGTGGAGTACGGTTTTCCCTTCGACGGCTATCGGGGGGGTCGGATGTCGAATGCGGGTTTGGTGCATGCGGTTCGGATGGTGCGGGCCGGCGCCGGGGATCCGGGTGTGATGGTGGGCGCGTTCCGGTCGAGCGTGGTGTTCGTGCCGCGGGATGCGGACGGGCGGGTGTGGAGCGGGGACGAGGGCGGGATCCGCTGGCTCTTCGCCTTCAGCAGCGAGGCGGCGATGGCCGCCTTCGCGCGGGCGCGGGGCCACGGCGGCCCGGAGCTGGAGTATCTGACGGTGCGGGGGTCGCGGCTGCTGGACGTGGCCGTTGGTGCGGTCGGCCGGCCGTGCGGTGTGGCACTGGACGTGGCGGGCGCTGAGCCGATGCTGTTCCCGCCGGTGCGGGGGATCGTTGCCGACGCGGTGGCGCTCGACGGGGAGGGGAAGCACTGATGGGTGAGTACCAGGTCGATCCGCAGGCTCTGAAGCTGACGGCGAAGGGCATCAACGACGCGATCGGCGAGCTGAAGGCGGTCGGGTTCGCGGAGGGGGCGGGGTCGGGGCGGGGCTTCACCGGCCTGGAGCTGAGCGGGATGGAGATCAGCACCCCGGACTGCAAGGACGCCCTCGACGAGTTCTGCGAGCGCTGGCAGTGGATGGTGCGGGCCCTGGTCCAGCAGGGCAACGAGATCGCGCAGAAGCTGGATCTGTCCGCGGGCATCTACCAGGACCAGGAGAACTACGTCTCCGGCGCGCTCAAGGACGTGGTCAGCGCTGCGATGGGCAACCCGGACCTGACGCAGGAGCAGGTCGAGGGCCGCTCCTGGGGCCAGACGTTCGCGGACAACCAGTACACCCAGGTCCGGGACGCCGACTACTCCGCGAAGTCGTTCCAGGAGGCGGCGGTCCACTCCGAGGCGACGTGGAAGGGCGTGGAGGCCGACGTTCTCACGTCGAGCCCGATGCTCAACCAGCTCGGTGACGAGGAACGGAACAAGGAACTGGCCGCGAAGGCGAAGGCGCGCGCGGACGCCCTCAACCAGCAGTTCACCGCCTACACCGAGGCGAAGGCGGGCGGCCACTGATGGGTCTGCTGGACAGTGCCAAGAGCCTCGCCGGCAGCGTCGTCGACATGCACGCCCACGCCGCGGGCGACGCGCTGGACTTCGTCGGCCTGCACGACGCCGCGCACAGCGTCGACAAGTGGGGTGACGAGGTCGCCGACGACCTGGGCGCGGGTGTGGGCGAGCTGAACCTCGGCGAGAGCGAGGACCCGAAGGATCTCCTGCACGGGGACGCGAAGGCGATCGCCGAGCGGGTCCAGCACCTGATGAAGTTCGCCGCCGCGTTCGAGGCGGTCGCCACCGGCCTGGCCCGCATGGACTCCGACCACTGGAAGGGCAAGGCCGCCGACGCGTTCCGCAGCAAGTTCTCCGGCCAGCCGACCGCGTGGCGGGTGATGGCGGACGCCTGCGAGGCGGCGGCCAAGGGCCTCGCGCCGTTGGCCGGCACCGTCACCTGGGCGCAGGGGCAGGCCAAGCAGGCGATCGACCTGTACCGGAAGTCCGAGCAGGCGACCCGGGAGGCCCAGGACTCCTACAACCGCCAGGCGGACGACTACAACCGCGCTCTGAAGGCCTACCAGAGTGCCGGGGACGCGAGCGCCACGGCGCCGGCCCGGCCGGCGCAGTTCCACGATCCGGGCGCTGCGCTGCGCAGGCAGGCCGCGGAGCTGCTGACGGCCGCCCGCCGGCAGCGGGTGAGCGCCGCCGGCGCCGCGGCGCAGGCGCTGCGGGCCGCGACCGCCAACGCTCCGAAGGAGCCGGGGGTGATGGACCGCATCGGTATGGCCCTGCAGGACGCCCCGGCGGTTCTCGCGGTGGGGGCGCTGCACTTCGAGGGCGGGGTGGTGAAGGGCGCCGCGGACATGCTGAAGTTCGCACGCGGGGTGAACCCCTTCGACGTGTACAACATCACGCACCCCGCGCTGTACCTGGACCACCTGAACTCGGTGGCCGGTGGCCTGGCGCACACCGCCAACCACCCCACCGAGCTGGTCACGGCGCTGGTCGGCTCCGGCTGGGGCTCGGATCCCTCCGAGGCCGGCGGCAAGGCGTTCTTCAACCTGATCTCCGGCGTGGCGACCGGCGGCGGCAGCGAGGCCGCCGTGGTCGCGGAGCGCCTGGGCATCGACGCGGCCGAGAGCGCAGCGCGGCGCGCCGCCGTGGAGGCGGCGGAGAACGCCGCCAAGCGCGCCGCGGTCGAGACCGGGGAGAGCGCCGGGCAGAAGGCCGCGACCGGCCTCGCCGAACACCCGCACCCCACGCCCACACCGTCGAACCCGGCCGGCCTGCCCGACGGCTGGACCATCAAGCCCTCCGGGCCCAAGGCCGTCGCGGAGCCGGTCCACCCGCCGACTGCCCCCACCGGCCCTTCGAACTTCCACCCCCTTGACCATGGGAAGGTCGGCGTCCCCTCCGTCCCGCACGGTGAAGCACCCGCTGTTCCGGCGCAGGCACACGGCCCCGGCCCGGAGACGCCCTCCGGACACGGCCACGCTCCCGAGGAGGCCGGCGCCGGTCACGGAGTCGGGGAACAGCCGGCCCCGGTGGGCCACGACGCACCGCCCGTGCACGAGGGCGGCGCCGACACCGGCGGCGGAGCCGGGAACGATCCGGCCGGTGACCACACGCCGGCGCAGCACGCACCGGACGAGGGAGCCGGCCATTCCCCCGGCCCCGACGGGCCTACGGTGGCGGAGAACTGGGGCGGCCTGCCGCCCGAGCAGCGGATGCAGGTGGCCGAGGGTGAGATCTCGGACGGGGCGCGTACGTTCGGCAACAACCGCGAGGCCTACCAGTACGGCTCCGAGCAGTGGAACGGCACGGCCGACGCGCTGTCCGCGGAGGAGAAGGCGGCGGTCAAGGACTACACCTTCGAGAACGCGAAGGAGGGCCCGAACTACAAGGAGATCAACGACGCACTGCGCGAGGGCGGCCCGCTCTCCCCCGAGGTGGCGCAGCACGTCGATGCGATCGACAGGGCGCTCGCCGCGCATCCGTTGCAGGAGGACGTCATGGTGGCCCGCGCGACCGACCTCGGCCACATCAAGATGGACGTCGCAGACATGCCCGGAAGGGTGTTCGACGAGAAGTCGTTCTCGTCCGCTTCGCTCGGCGCTCCGGCGGAGGCGTTCGCTGACGCCAAGGACGCGATCCTGCACCTTCGGGTGCCGGAGGGGACGCCGGCACTGTGGGTGGAGAAGGTCGGTGCTTGGGGAGCAGGTGAGCGTGAGATCCTACTGGGCCGCAATCTGCAGTGGCGGGCGACACGGGTCGTCGAGGACGAGGCCGGCAAGTGGCATGTCTACGGTGAGGTGCTGTGATGGGTGACGAGCTGAGTGACGAGGAACGCCGCAGGGCCGAGTACCGCTGGGCCAGCCCGCGGCTCAACGAGGACATGCAGATGAGCGTCGTACCGGGCGGGCCCGTCAACTACACCTACCGAACGGAGAAGGCCGTCGAGTACGTGACGGTGGCCAACGACGACGGGCTGGTTCTCGGCTACCTGTGGGCCTGTGATGCGGACGACGCAGCCGGTTGGCAGGCGCGGCCGGCTGCCAGGCCCGACGCCTCCAACGCGGGCGTGGACTGGACGCTGCGGCTGCGGGACTACAAGGCCCGGGACCTCCCCCCCTCGCAGGCGCTGGCCGAACTGGCCGAGCACCCCGTCGGCGGGCTCTCGGGCCGGGTGGTACCGGGCTCGCGGGCCCGCGCGAGCGGTCTCGTCGAGCTGAGGGAACTCGCCGGCGACCGGCCGCCTCCGCCCCCGAGGCCGGTCGTGCGCGGGGGCTACTGACCGCGGGCGGGAACTGCCGACGGGCGCGCGGTCAGCCGTTCCGGCTTCTGGTACTGGGGGGAGCGCGCATCTCCGACTGTCGCCCGTCCCTCGGGGTGCGCACCCTGCCCTGCCAGGCCCCGCCCGCCGACGCGGCCGCGCCCGCTCCGACGGTCACCACCTGAGAGCGGTACGGCGGTTCGGGCGCGCTGTGATCGAATGCCGCCATGGTCGACACGGGGCCCAGAGGATCGGACCGGTCTGGCGGCAGTGGTCGGTCCACGGCCGAACTGCTTCGGGACACGGGCTGCAGTGCGCAGTCTCCCGTTACGCATCGTCAGTGACCTGGCGTGGTCATCGCTCCTGCCAGGTCGTCGACGGGAAAAGTCACCGACGCGGTGCCCGCCGTGAGCCGCAGGTCGTGTCCGGCGGCCGCGGCCGCCAGCGCCCGGCCGGTCATCACCGTCGTTCCCGCCCAGTGCCGGGGCACCAGTGCCGGGCCGGTGCAGGCGTCCACCGCGTCCCTGCCGTTGGCACCGGGCGAGGTGAACAACTGGCCGGGGCCGGCACCGGTGCACACGTGCAGGTCCGAGTCCAGAAGAGCGGTCAGCAGACTCCTCGGGCTGCCGTTCCCGGCCATGAGCTGCTGGAGGGCCGCCTCGGCCGGGTCTGGTGATGCGAGGTCGGACTCGTCGCCCTGCGGGTCATGTGCGGGGTTCGCAATGAACCGAGCGGGCACGCCCTGGTGGTCGATCTGCCACCAGCCGACGATCGCCTGGGGCGAGCGGGCGCCGTCCGGGCCTGCGGCGGGGTCGAAGTGGCACAGCCACCGGCCGGGCCTGCGCCGTGCCTCCGCCCGGACCGCGTCGGGCAGCCGGGGCCCGGCTGCGACGGTCGTGAGCGGCGGCTCGACGGGCGGCGGCTCGGGCGCGAAGTAGAAGCCCGGCACGGAGGAACGGTCCCGGGTGTCCGACGCATGCGGGTCGATCCACAGGGACACCACGCCGTCCGCCAGCGCCACGACGATCCGCCCCGAGTCGTCGACGTGGACGGACCGGACCGGCGAGCCCAGCCGGACGTCGACGACATCACCCGGCCGGTCGAGCCGGTGGGCCCGCACCAGGCCGTCCGCCCAGCCGGTCACCACCAGCACACCCTCGGGCGACTCACCGACGCCCGCGGCGACCACCTGGCACCCGCGCCGGTCGACCGGGTCCGCGAGCGGCACGGAGCCCGGCCCCCACAGCCGCACGCAACCGTCCACGCCGCCGCTGACCACCAACGGCCGACCGGTCGCGGAGAGCGGCAAGGCGTCGAGGGCCGTGACGGCGCCGGTGTGCAGCTGCTGCGCGGTCGGATCGGAGGGCCAGTGCACCCGGCCGGCGCCGTCACCCGCCACGCCGTCGGAGCCGAGCACGGTCAGGGTGCTGCCGGTGACGGCGGAGGGGTGCGGAAGAGCGGGCGGGACGCTCCCTGCCAGCAGCAGCGGCTGGCCCTGCGCGTCCAGGGCAACGACCGAGCCGTCCGCCAGCGCGGCAATCGACCGTGTTCCGGGAGGGACCGGGTTCGCCGGGACGTCGGTGAACTCGCCGGTCTCCAGGTGCGCGGCCCGAAGCCCGCTCGCGTCCGCGAGCAGCAGGTACCCGGCGTGCGCGCCCCGGGTGAGGGCCGCGGCAACGAGCGAAGGGGCCGTGGGCGCAAGCCAGGACGCCCACTGCGCGCGCCACGTCCCGGGCCCGTCGGCTGCGGCGGCCGCGTCCGGGTCGTGGCTGAGCAGGCGTGTCCGCAGCACGGCTGCGCGCACTGTGGCGTCCGGGGTGTCGATCAACGCGGGTCCGGCGGCGCGCCAGGCGGCGGCATGTCGGCTGTCGGGGTGGGCGGCGAAGGCGGCGGTGACAGCCGCCGGGTCGGCGTGGACGAGGAAGTGCGGGTCCGTCAGCAGGGTGGCGGCGCTGTCGGCCTGCACGGCGTGGTGCAGGAGCAGTCCGAGGAGTTCCGGGTCGGCGGCCGGGAGATCAGGGGTGCCCGCGGGTGTGCGGGGCACGGCGGCGGCCAGGGCCCGCATCGCGGCGGCGTGGTCGAACTGCGGGGCGCCGGCGGCGGTGACGGCCTCGCGCAGCGGACTTTTGGGCAGCCACCAGGTGTCCTCGGTGGCGCTGTGGGCCGGCAGCAGGCGGGCCGCCCGGTCGACATCGGCGGGCGCGGCCAGCGCGGACCACTGCGTGCGGGTGAGCGGGCGGGGCGCTGCGGCGAGGGCGCGCAGTGCGGGCCGCAGGTCCTCCGGCAGTGCTGCCCACCAGGTGGCCGCCACTCCCCCGCCCGCGTCCGCCTGGGCGGGGGTGCGTGCGGCGAGCCGTGCGAGGTAGGGGTTGGGGAACACGGTGTCCGCGTCAAGGGCGGAGTGCGGGGCGAGGGTGCGGTACCAGCGGGTGAAGGCGGCAAGGTCCGTCCACTGCGGCTGGTCGAGATCGAGCAATGCCGGCGCGGGGACGTCGGCCAGGGCGGCCGGCCCCGTGGTGGGGTCCGCGAGCTCCGCCACGATCCGAACGTGGGACAGGGCGAGCAGCCGGGCCAGAAGGTCGGTGATCCGGTCGGGCTCGCAGGCGAGGTTCAGGTCCCAGAGCAGCAGCAGGCAGGGCCTGTCGTCCGAGCGCAGATCCGCCACCAGATCCGTGGGAGTGGTCGAAGCCAGGCCCAGGCGGCGGGCGAGCAGCCAGCTGGCGCTCTCCCCCGTCAGACCGGCGGCGGACAGGGCCGCGACCCGGCGCCCGCCGCCCGGGCCGTCCGGCGCGCTGCACGCCGTCGCAAGCCAGCTGACCAGATGCGACTTCCCGCTGCCCGAACCACCGGACACCCGGCACCACCGCGGAGCCCGGTCGTCGGCCAGCCAACCGAGCAACGCACGTCCGGCCGGCCACCTCCCGGCCCGCAGCGGCGGCAACCAACCATCGACACTCTTCACCCGAACCCCCGTCACAACCGCTGCCAGTCTAGTGCGGGCTGAGCCCCCGACGCCGCCTGCCCGTACCGTCCCTCTACGCTGGCCACGTGCGCTACCTGACCGGCTCCTTCGCCCTCGGCGCCCTGCGGCGGGGCCGCACCATCGAGCAGTTCCTCGGCGCGGCGGGCCGCCCGGACAGGCCCGGTATTCGCTGGGTCGAGGTCAGGCCGTCGGCTTCGGGCTACCTCATCGTGCTCCACACCGCCGAAGACGTTGGCGGGGAGCACTTCCACGACCTCGTCGAGTTCCCGGCACTCGACTCCGACAGCGAGGAGGAGGACTTCGGCCAGGAGATCGCCACGGCCCAGGACGAGTCGGCCGCCATGGCGATCGCCGAGGCCAGCACCGGCGCCGCCCCTGGCCGGTGGGTGAACGCCGGCATCGCCCAGGACGACTACCTCGACTTCGTACGTGCCGGGCGCCCACCACACCCGCCGGCCACCGAACCGCACCAGGCTCCCTCCGACAGATCCTGACAGGCCAACCCGCACGGGCCCGGACCTCCCCGGGCAGTCGTCGCTGCTCCGCTGCGCGGCAGGCGTGTGTCCGACCCGACAAGGCCAGTGGGCCCGGCGCGGTGGCTTCCCCTGACGGAGCCTCCTGGATCGGGATCGGCGCCCTGATGGAGGGTCCCAGTACGCTGGGGCGGTGCTGCTCCCCACCGTCCCCCGGACCTGCCTGCGGGCCGCCGACCGGCCGGCCATCGACACGCCCTTCGGCCCTCTGACGTTCAGTACGACCATCGGGGACACCGGCCTTCCTCCAGCAGCGTCTCCAAGCGCACCGCCCTCCTCGTCGCCGGGGAGAAGGCCGGCTCCAAGCGCACCAAGGCCGAAGAGCTCAGAGCCCAGATCCTTACCTCGGAGGAGTTCGCCGCGCTGGTCACCGACTACCTTCACCGCTGATCAGTCGGGACGGCCACGGGCCGCCCCGCGGACGACGGTGTCGACTTCCACGACCTTCACCCGGTGAGCGCCCTCCCTTTTCGGGCGCGGCTGGCCGCCGAGGCCGCCGCCCTGGTGCGTACCGCCCTGACCGACGAACAGTGCAAGCAGCTCCAGGACGGGCTGGAGCAGTCCATGGCCGATCCGTGGTCCTGGCCGGCGAGCGACAGCGACGACAGCATCCGGCAGATCGTCCTGCCCGACCTGATCGCCCACTAAGTGATCCTGCCTGACCCGCTCGTGCCTCAACTGTGGGTGATCACCCTCACCGTGCTGTAGTCCCGCGCAGAGCCGGCCGTCCGCTCCGCTGCGGCTCGCTCTGGCTTCCGCCCTGCCGGATCAGGGCGAACTCGTCCGGCCAGCGGGTCTCCCACGCGTTGATCACCGCCTCGTCGGTGTGCCGGAACAGGAGCTCCACCTCCCCGGGCCGGCCGTCGGCCGCCACCAGCTGCAGGCGGCACCTGGAAGCGTCGCTCTCGCGGCACTCATGCCCGCTCACCAGCAGCGGCAGGCCAGCTGCTGGATCCGCGAGCAGTGAAGCCAGCCGGTCGTGGTCGGGCCGGTGGCCGGGGCCCTCAAAGGGCAGCTCGACCTGGAACAACACGGCGGACGGACCTTCGAGGGCGTTGCGGTCCGGGTCGCCCAGCGTGTGCTCGCGCTGCCGCCGCTTTCTGGCACAACAACAAGATCGGCGCGCCAGTCACCCGCTCCCTGATCGCATTCGATCACTGATCACATCGGACACACTCGTCTAGGTGTCGGAGGGAAGACGCAGCTGTTCGCGGGGCGAGGCGGTCAGGCGTTGGTCGGCCCCCGGTGGCGTCTCTCGGCCGGCCGCACATCCAGGCGCGGGCGATGGAAGGCCGCCGATGCCTTCGGCCACCCCTGAAAAGATGTTGATCATCATGCCGGAGGGGTCGTGATGGTCGGAAGAAGGCTCACAGGAGTCGTTGGACGTCCTCCCGGGTGGAGGTCCGGCCGGTACCGCGGGCGGTCAGGCCACCCGACGGGATACCGGAGCGGTGCCGAGGGGTGTCCGCGGGGTCGAAGGGTGGGTCGGGCTCGGCGAGGGACATCCGGGAGAGGATCCGGTAACGGTCGCCGCGATAGACGGAGTGCACGTACTCAACGGGTCGGCCGGTGCGATCGGTGGTCAGCCGCTCGAAGCGCAGGGCGGGCGAGAGCACCGGCACGCCGAGCAGCTTCGCCTCCCGCTCGCTCACCACGGTCGGCTCGATGGCCTGGACCGCCTCATGCACCTCGACGCCGTGCGCGGTGCCGAGCAGTTGGTAGAAGTCGCCGCTCTCCATGTCCGCGGGGGCCAGACCCGGAACGAGCTCGGCGGGGACGTGCAAGTGCTCGATGGCCATGGGCTCGCCGTCGACCAGGCGCAGCCGGGCGATGTAGAGGATGTCGGCGGCCGGGGTGAGGTGCAGTTTGCGGCCGATGCCGGCGCCGGCCGGGAGCGTGGTGAACTCCAGGACGCGGCCGGCCCAGGTGCTGGAGGCCTTCGGAAGGTTGAAGCCCGGCCCGGGACCGGCCGGTGCGAGTTCCTGGGTGATCTTGGCGGGGGCGACGAACATGCCGCGGCCGTGCTCGCGGACCAGGAGTCTGGCTGCCACGAGTTCATCGACGGCGGCCCGCAGGGTGGGGCGGGAGACGCCGAGCCTCTCGCAGAGCGTCCGCTCGGACGGGATGGCGTCGCCGGGCACGCCTGCCTCCACCAGTTCCCGAAGGCACTCGCGGACCCTCGCCCGCTTCGCTCCCGCCTGGGGCGTCCCCTCGACCATCACTGCGCCCTTCCACTCAACCTGACCAGACCAGCTCCTAGAGCTTACCAGTTGGACCACGCCCCGCAGTGGGCCGTCGAGTACCCTCAGTCCGCCATATATGCGCTGGTCACGAGAAGGAGACGGGGCCGACAGAGGTCTTGACCACTCTCCCCCGGCTATGCCACCTTCTCCTCACGGCTTACCAGATGCCCAACTGGCAAGCTAACCAGTCCTCCCCCCAGCAAGGTGGCACTACCGTGAGAACCCCCGCGCGTCCGCGCCTGCTCCCCATCGCCGCTGCACTGGCCCTCGCCCTGACCGGCGCGGCGCTGGCCGGCTGTTCCTCCACCTCGTCGGGCTCGTCCGGCCAGGCGGCCGACAAGCCCGCCAAGCTGACAGTGTGGATCATGAAGGACAGCCTCACCGACGGCTACCTGCAGCGTTTCAAGGCCGACTACGAGGCCGGCCACCCGGGCACCACGCTGGACATCCAGATCCAGGAGTGGGACGGCATCGGCCAGAAGGTGACCAGCGCGCTGGCCAGCAAGGACGCCCCGGACGTCATCGAGGTCGGCAACACCCAGGTCGCACAGTACGCGGCCAGCGGCGGCGTGCACGACCTCAGCGACAAGACCGCCGAACTCAACGGCAAGGACTGGATCCCCGGCCTCGCCGAGCCCGGGAAGATCGACGGCAAGCAGTACGGCATCCCGTGGTACGCCGCCAACCGCGTGGTGATCTACAACAAGGACCTGTTCGCGCAGGCCGGCATCACCGCTCCGCCGAAGACCCGCGACGAGTGGATCGCCGACACCCAGAAGCTCAACTCGGGCGGCAACGACGGCATCTACCTGGCCGGCCAGACCTGGTACGCGCTCGCCGGGTTCGTCTGGGACGAGGGCGGCGACCTCGCGGTCAAGGGCTCCGACGGCAAGTGGAAGGGTGCGCTGGACACCCCCCAGGCCCAGGCGGGCATCGGCTTCTACAAGCAGCTGCAGGCGCTCGGCAAGGGCCCGAAGGACGCGGACGAGGCCAAGCCGCCGCAGGCCGAGGTGTTCGCCCAGGGCCACACCGCGCAGCTGATCTCCACCCCCGGCGGGGCCAACGCGATCATCAAGGCCAACCCTGCGCTCAAGGACAAGCTCGGCTTCTTCCCGATCCCCGGCAAGAGTGCCGACAAGCCCGGCGCGGTCTTCACCGGCGGCTCCGACCTGGTGATCCCCGAATCCTCCAAGCACCAGGCCGCAGCCTACGAGGTGGTCAAGGCGCTGACCGGCGACAAGTGGCAGACCGAGATGGCCAAGGAGATGAGCTACGTCCCCAACCGGACCTCGCTCGCGAGCGCGCTGGCCGGCAACGACGGCGCCGTGGCGATGGCGGCCGGCGCGGTCAACGGCCACGCCACCCCCAACTCGCCGAACTGGGCCGCCGTCGAGGCGAACAACCCGATCAAGCAGTACATGACCCAGGTGCTCACCGGCACCGACCCGGCCACGGCCGGCAAGACCACCTCCGACGCCATCACCAAGGCCCTCAACAGCACGTCCTGACAGGACACATGGCCCACGAGACAACCGGTGCCGCCCCGGCCACGGCCGGCACGACCGCCATCGGGGTCACGATCAACGGCATCAACAGCACGCCCTGACAGGAGAGTCACCGCCGTGTCCACCGCTCCTCCCCCTGCCCGTACCAGGGTCTGGCCGTATCTGCTGGTCGCCCCGACCGTGGTGGGCGCGGCGTATCTCCTGGTCTACCCGCTGCTGCGGAACCTGCTGATCTCCATCCAGCACTTCCGGATGGCCGAACTCATCCACGGCGGCGCCCCGTTCGTCGGCCTCGACAACTACACCGCGCTGCTCGGCGACCCGGAGTTCTGGACCGTGGTCCGCCGCACCCTGGCCTGGACCGCCGTGAACACCGCGCTGATCACCGGCCTCGGCACCCTGATCGCCCTGATGCTGGTCAGGCTCGGCCGGCGCATGCGCCTCGCCGTGATGAGCGCCCTGGTCCTCACCTGGGCCACCCCCGTGATCGCCGCCACCACCATCTTCCAGTGGCTCTTCCAGTCCCGTTTCGGAGTGGTCAACTGGACACTTGACCAGTTGGGGCTGCACCAGTTCCACGACTACGCCTGGTTCGCCCACGACGGTTCCACGTTCGTCATCCTGGTGACACTGATCGTCTGGCAGTCCGTCCCGTTCGCCGCCCTCACCCTCTACGGCGGCCTGACCACCATCCCCGGCGAACTCTACGAGTCCGCCCGCCTCGACGGCGCCGGTCCCTGGCAGACCTTCCGCCTGGTCACCTTCCCGATGCTTCGCCCGTTGTTCGCCCTGGTCACCTCGCTGGAGGTGATCTGGACCTTCAAGTGCTTCGCACAGATCTGGGTGGTCAGCCAGGGCGGCCCGAACGGCGCCACCACCACCCTGCCCGTCTACGCCTTCCAGATCGCGCAGTCCCTGCACAAGTACGACCTCGGCTCGGCCGCCTCCATGCTGACCGTGCTGATCCTGATCGCCGCGCTGGTCACCACCCTGCGCCGGATGTACCGCCAGGAAGGCGAAGAGACCCCGTGACCGCCACCGCCCTGCGCAGGCTGCGCCGCGCCCCGCTGAACCTCGCCGCGCTCGCCGTCCTCGTCACCTCGGCCTTCCCGGTCTACTGGATGGTGATCACCGCCTTCAAGCCGACCACCGAGATCCAGTCCGACACCCCGACCTTCCTCCCGCTGCACCCCACCCTCGACCACTTCGCCACCGCGGTCTCCGCCCCCGGATTCGGCACCTACTGGCGCAACAGCCTGTACGTCACCCTCGGCGCAGTCCTCCTCGCCCTGGCCGTCGCCCTGCTCGCCGCCTTCGCCGTCGGCCGCATGCGCTGGCACGGCCGGCGGGCCTTCATCCTGCTGGTGTTCATCGCCCAGATGGCCCCGTGGGAGGCACTGCTGATCCCGATGTACGTGATCGCCCGCGACACCGACATGCTCGACAGCCTCAGCATGCTCACCCTGGTCTACTTCATGACCACCCTGCCCTTCACCATCGTCACCCTGCGCGGATTCCTCGCCGCCGTCCCCGCCGAGCTGGAGGAAGCCGCCCTGGTCGACGGCTGCACCCGGCCGCAGGCCTTCCGCCGGATCACCTTCCCGCTGCTCGCCCCGGGCCTGCTCTCCACCTCGCTCTTCGGCTTCATCACCGCCTGGAACGAGTTCGCCTTCGCCAACACCCTGATCATCAAGAACCAGGACGCCCGGACCCTCCCGGTCTGGCTCTCCTCCTTCGCCAACGTCTTCGGCACCGACTGGGGCGCCACCATGGCCGCCGCGAGCCTGTTCATGCTCCCCGTCCTGATCGTCTTCCTGTTCCTGCAGAACAAGGTCACCACCGGCATGACCGCCGGCGCCGTCAAGGGCTGAATCCGCCCCTCTCTGGAAAGAACACCATGATTCTGCCGACCCCGGTCGAGGTCACCCCCACTGCCGGACGCTTCGTGCTCACCGAGCGCACGGCCGTCCACGCCCCCGGTGAGGCCGCGCCCGTCGCCGACCTGCTGCGTACGCTGCTCACCCCCGCCACCGGGCTCCCGCTGTCCGGCTCGCCCGACGGCACCGTGGTCCTCGCCCTCGACCCCGCAGTCGAAGGCGCCGAGGGCTACCGGCTGAGCGTCACCCCCGAACGGGTCCTGCTCACCGCCGCCCGGCCGGCCGGACTGCGGCACGCGGTGCAGAGCCTGCGCCAACTCCTGCCGCCCGAGGCCCTGCTGGACCACCGCGTCGAGGGCGTCGAATGGGTGCTGCCAGGCGTGGAGATCGCCGACCGCCCCCGACACCCCTGGCGCGGCGTCATGGTCGACGTCGCCCGCCACTTCCAGCCGCTCGACCTCCTGCTGCGCACCGTCGACCGGCTCGCCCTGCACAAGCTCAACGTCCTGCATCTGCACCTCACCGACGACCAGGGCTGGCGGATGCCGGTCGACGCCTACCCCCTGCTCACCGAGATCGGCTCGGTCCGGGCCCGCTCGATGCTCGGCCAGGCCGGCTCCGACCGTTTCGACGACCGCCCGCACAGTGGCGCCTACACCAAGGCCGAACTGCGACACCTGGTGGCCTACGCGACTGAGCGGGGCGTGCGGGTGATGCCGGAGATCGAGATGCCCGGCCACGTCCGAGCCGCGCTCGCCGCCTACCCGCACCTCGGCAACCGGCCCGAGCGGCAGCTCGACGTGTGGACCGAGTGGGGCGTCTGCGAGAACATCCTCGCCGTCCACGACGAGGCACTGGACTTCTGCCGCACCGTCCTCGACGAGGTCATGGATGTCTTCCCGTCCCGCTACATCCACCTCGGCGGCGACGAATGCCCCACCACCGAGTGGGAGACCAGTCCCGCCGCCATCGCCCGCGCCGCCGAACTGGGCCTGGCCACCCCGGCCCACCTGCACGGCTGGTTCCTCGGCCAGGTCGGCGCCCACCTGATGGCCAACGGCCGCCGCCCGGTCTGCTGGGCCGAGTACCAGGGTGGCGGCGCGCTGCCGGTGGAGTTCACCGTGATGCCCTGGCGCGACGCCGACCACGGCCTGGACGCCGCCCGGTACGGCCACGACATCGTGATGGCGCCGCACCTCTCCACCTATCTCGACTACCCGCAGTCCGACGCCTCCGACGAGCCGCTCGGCCAGGCCAAGTTCGTCGTCGACCTGCCCACCGCCCACGCCAACGAGCCCGCCCCCGACCACTGGGGCAAGGCCGAGCAGTCCAAGGTGCTCGGTACCCAGGCCCAGCTGTGGACCGAGTTCGTCACCACCGCCGAGCACTTCGACTACCTCGTCTACCCGCGCCTGTGCGCCATCGCCGACCGCGCGTGGAACCCGGCCAGCGACTACACCCGCGACTTCCTGCCCGCCCTCACCCGCCACCGCCCACGGCTGGCCGCCCTCGGCGTCCACCACGCGCACCGGCCCTGAGACCAGGTGCCGACGGCGTCAGCCGACGACACCTTGCACCACCCCGCACCACCGGTCCCCGGCCCGTCGGCTCCGGCCGACGACGCCACCCCCACGGAAAGGGATTCACGTGTCCGCACGATCTCGCTCCAACTCCCGGCTCGGATCCGCCGTCGCGCTCGCCGCGGCAGCCGGTCTCGCCGCCGCGGTCCTGACGGTCGCGCCGGCGTCCGCCGCGACCGACGCGCTCAGCGTCCAGTACCGCACCAGTGCCACCGGCGCCACCGCCGACCAGTCCGAGCCCTGGCTGCAGGTCACCAACACCGGCACCACCACCGTGCCACTGAGCACCGTCACCCTGCGGTACTACTTCAAGTCCGACAACCCGTCGGCGACCTACCGCTTCGCCTGCTCCTGGGCGGTCAAGGGCTGCGGCAACATCACCGGCACCTTCGGCACCCTGGCCAACCCCACGGCCACCGCCGACCGTTACCTGGAGATCGGCTTCACCGCCGGCGCCGGCTCGCTGACCCCCGGCCAGTCCACCGGCGACATACAGCTGCGCTTCTACCGCGCCGACTGGCAGACCCTCACCCAGTCCGACGACTACTCCTTCAGCGGCACCCAGACCTCCTACGCCAACTCTTCCAAGATCACCGCGCAGGAGAACGGCACACTGATCTGGGGCACCGCCCCGGCCGGCAACAACCCGTCGCCGTCGCCGTCCCCGACCGGCTCCACCTCCTCCCCGTCCCCCTCGCCGACCGGCTCGACCTCCACCCCGCCGGTCGACCCGAACGCCCCCGCGCTGTTCGACGACTTCAACTACACCACCAGCGCCGACGCGGCCGTCCAGCAGCACGGCTGGACGGTCAAGTCCGGCCAGGGCGGCCCCGGTGT
>NZ_BNBO01000092.1 GCF_014655955.1 Kitasatospora indigofera | reverse complement strand
CGGTGTTCGCCGCCAGGATCAGCACCAGCGCGGTCGCCGCCTGGATCAGGTAGAACAGCACGCTGTGGTCGCCGCCGAAGACCGAGGCCGCGAGCTGGGCGATCACCGTCTGCTGGGGCGTGTTCGCGCAGTCCGGGAACCCGGCGAGTCGGCAGCTGTCCTCGGTGATGTGGACGTCCGCGATCAGGGCCAGGGCCGTCACCCCGACGAACATCACGATGGCGGTGATCCCCATCGCCGCCATGGTGGTGGCGGCGTTCTTCGACTTGGGCCGCCGGAAGGCCGGTACGCCGTTGGAGATGGCCTCGACGCCGGTCAGCGCGGTGCAGCCGGAGGCGAACGCGCGCAGGCCGAGCAGCAGCAGCCCGAGGCCGGCCAGGGTGTCCTTGCCGTCCTCCGGCGTGATCGCGTACTGGGCGCTGGAGGCCACCGGCGGGTGCCCGAACGCCACCCGGACCAGGCCGGTGACGATCATGAGCATCATGCCGGCGATGAAGAGGTAGGTCGGCGCGGCGAAGGCGTTCCCGGACTCCCGCACCCCGCGCAGGTTGATCGCCGCGAGCAGCGCCACGAATCCGACGGCCATCTCGACCCGGTAGTCCGCCAGGGAGGGCAGCGCCGAGATGATGTTGGCGACTCCGGAGGCCACCGACACCGCGACCGTCATCACGTAGTCGACCAGCAGCGAGGCCGCCACCACCAGGCCCGCGTTCGGCCCGAGGTTGGTCGACACCACCTCGTACGAGCCGCCGCCGCTCGGGTAGGCGTACACCACCTGCCGGTACGAGGCCACCACGATCACCATCAGCGCGACGACCGCCGCCGCCACCCACGGGGTCAGGTAGAGGAACGCGGTGCCGCCGACGGTGAGCACCAGCAGGATCTCCTGGGTGGCGTACGCCACCGAGGAGAGCGGGTCCGAAGCGAAGATCGGCAGGGCCAGGCGCTTGGGGAGCAGGGTCTCCCCCAGCTCCTCGCTGCGCATCGCCCTGCCGATCACGAGGCGCTTGAGCATCTGCGGCACGTTGAACACACCGGCGAGCGTATGCGGCCGCGGCCCCGCGACCGGGCCTCCGCAGCCCGCCCGGCGCGCCGCCGGTTCACCCGCCCGGAGCAGCGTTTTCGCAGGCCGCAGTCCTGCGCGCACCCCCGGAGGGCCGGCGCGACGGGACCGGGCGGGGCGCCCCGGGGCGGGCCGGCGCCCGGCCGCCGGCCCGCCCCCGCCCGTACCGTCCGGGGCCGGGCGAGCGGTTCCGCCACGGCCCGACCGGGCATCAATTCCCCTGCACCACAGCCGTACTGAGTACTGACCAGGGGGAAGCACCATGTTCTACTTCGCCGTCCTGCTCCTCGTCGCCGGCATCGTCCTGCTGGTCCTCAAACGCCGCTCGATCGTCGGCTTCCGCTTCGCGACCCTCACCGGCCTGCTGGTCGGCGCCCTGGGCCTGCTGCTGGCCCTCAGTTCGTTCACCTACATCGTCGAGCCGTACGAGGTGGGGGTCCCGACCTCGCTGGGCTCGGTGGGCGGCACCTGGAAGCCCGGGCTGCACCTGAAGTCGCCGCTGACCGAGGTCACCACCTACTCGACCCGGCCGTCCGACCTCAACCTCACCGGCGACGACACCGTGGAGGTGCGCTCCTCCGAGGGAGGGGTGCTGTACGTGGACCTCACCGTGAAGTGGGCGATCGACCCCGAGCACACGCTCGCCCTCTACAAGCTGTCCGGCAGCGCCGCCAACGTCCAGCAGCGGCTGGTGTACCCGGACACCCGGGAGATCGTCCGCAACGTCTTCGCCAAGCACACCAGCGTGGAGGGCTACGCGACCCAACGGGAGGCGATCAGCGCCGAGATGGAGCAGCTGATCACCCAACGGCTGTCCCCGCGCGGCATCATCGTCAACAGCGTGAACCTGCGCAACGTCAAGCCGAGCGACGTGCTGCAGAAGGCGATCGACCAGAAGATCCAGCAGGACCAGGCGACCCAGCAGGCCGCCGCCGCCGTCCTGACCGCGAAGGCCGAGGCGGAGAAGCGGAGGATCGAGGCCGAGAGCACGGCCGCCGCCAACACGGTGATCGCCAACTCGCTGACCGACAAGATCCTGCTCAGCCAGTGCTACGAGGCCTTCAGGGCCGCCGCCGAGAAGAACCCGGTCTACGCCAGCCCCTGCGGCTCCGGCTCCGGCAGCTCGCCGCTGATCGTGGACGGCACCAAGCGGTAGGCCGTGCCCGCCCGCCGGGCGCTCCGGGTCCGGGTCCGCCCCGGGCCCGGAGCGGCGGCGCCCGGCAGCACCCGGCGGCGCCCGCCCGCGGGGCCGGCCCGGGCCGTTGCTACGCTGCGGGCGTGGCCCTTCCCAGCATCCGGAGCGTGCGCGCCCTGCACGAGAAGTACGCACCCACCGGCGAGGACCTCGCCCTGGTGCTGACGCACTGCGAGATCGTGGCGCGGATCGCCGTCCGGCTCGCCGAGCGCGCCGGACCGGGGGTGGACGCCGGACTCGTGGAGATCGGCGCGCTGCTCCACGACATCGGTGTGTACCGGCTGGCCGGCGACCCCTACATCCGCCACGGCGTGCTGGGGCACGAGATCCTCCGCGCCGAGGGCCTGCCCGAGGAACTCTGCCGGTTCGCCTCCTGCCACACCGGGGTCGGCCTGACCCGCCACGACATCGAGAGCCAGTGCCTGCCGATCCCGCCGGGCGACTACCTCGCGGTGAGCGCCGAGGAGCGCCTGGTGATGTACGCGGACAAGTTCCACTCGAAGAGCACCCCGCCGAGGTTCCTCGACACGGACGCGTACGCCGGCCAGGTGGCGCGCTTCGGGGCGGACAAGGTGGCCGCCTTCCACGAGCTGACCGCCGAGTTCGGCCGGCCGGAGCTGGCCGGCCTGGTCGCCGAGTACGGACACGCCCATCAGCAGGGCGCGACCCTGCGGGTGTGACCGGCGCCTACGGGTGCGACCGGCACCTACGGGCGTGACCCGGCCCTCGCGGGTGCGACCAGCGCCGCGAACGGCGGGCGGTACGGGCGCCGGCCGTTCGCCGGTGTCGATCGGCGGCGGGCGTCAGGCGGCGGCGGGCGACCCGGCCAGGCCCTGCTTGATCCGGCGGCTGACCTCGTCGGCGAGGATCTCGGGCAGCCCGTGCTCCAGTCCGTCCAGCGCCTGCGCGGCCACCGACGCCGGGTCGGTCTTCCGGTCCGCGGGGACGTGGGCGGCCATCTCGGTGTCCATGAAGCCCACGTGCAGCGCGGAGACGGCGATGCCGCGGGGCGCCAGCTCCAGTCGGGCGGCGCCAGTCAGTGCCCAGGCGGCGGCCTTGGCCGCGCTGTAGGCGCCGTGCTCCGGCAGGTGCAGCCAGGACAGCGCCGAGAGCACGTTGAGGACGGCGCCGCCGCCGTTGGCCTCGATCACCGGCGCGAAGGCCCGGGTGACCAGCAGCGGGCCGAAGTAGTTGGTCTCCATCTCGAACCGCACGGTCGCCTCCTCGCCGGCGATCAGCGGGGTGCCGGTGGCGACCCCGGCGTTGTTCACCAGCAGCGTCACGTCGGAGGCGACGCGGGCGGCGGCCGCGACGGACCCGGGGTCCGCCAGGTCCAGGTGCAGCGGCACGGCGCCCGCCACGTCCACCTCCTGCGGGCGGCGGGCCGCGGCGTACACCTTCGCGCCGCGTCCGAGCAGCTGGGCGGTCAGGTGCCTGCCGAGGCCGCGGTTGGCACCGGTGACGACGGCGACGGAGTTCTTGAGGTCCATGGTTCGGTCTCCCTCGGGTGGGCGGCGGGCGCCGCCGGGGCGGGCGCCCTGAATAGATTCTGCTCATAATCTAAACAGGCCCGTAGGATAGATGGCAAGCGACATCCAATCCGGGGAGGTGGCCGCATGGGCCGCGTGTCACAGGCACAGGCGCAGGAGAACCGGGCGCGCGTGGTGGCCACCGCCTCCCGGCTGTTCAGGGAGCGCGGCACCGGCGTCAGCGTGGCGGACCTGATGGAGGCGGCCGGCCTCACCCAGGGCGGCTTCTACAAGCAGTTCGCCTCCAAGGAGGCCCTGGTCGAGGAGGCCGCGGCACACGCGTTCACCGAACTGACGACTCACCGCACCGAGCAGCTGCGCGAGCACGACGGCCGCCCGGACGCCGCCCGCCAGGGCCTGATCGACCACTACCTGTCGCCCCGGCACCGCGACGACGCCGGTACCGGCTGCCCGGCCGCCGCCCTGGCCGCCGACATGGCCCGCGACCCGGGGACGGCCGCCCGCGAGGTCTACACCGAGGGTGTGCGCGAGTTCGCCGGCTGGCTCGCCGACGACCCCGAGGACGGCCTGGCCCGGCTGGCCACCCTGGTCGGCGGCCTGCTGCTGGCCCGGGCCACCGAGGGCTCCGAGCTGTCCGACGAGATCCTCCGGGCCGCGCACGCGGCGCTCTCGGACGCCGGCTGACCGGCCCGGCCGGCCCTCGAACCGGGCCGCCCCGACGCGTGGCGCGGCGGGCGACGACGGCCCCGCGAACGTAGGGTGAGCCGGTGCACCGACTTCTCCCGTGGCCGCGCCGGCCCGAGCCGGACGGCCCCGCGCCCGCGCGGACGGACTACTCGGGAGCCGTCTACGGATCCCTGCTGGCCGCCTCCGTGATCGCCGCCACCAGCTCGGTCGGCGATTTCCCCCGCCTCGAAACCGTGGTGCTGCTGCTCGTCACCGGGCTGGTCTTCTGGGCCGCCCACGTCTACGCCCGGCTCACCGGCGAGCGGTCCGCCGGCCGGAAGATCACCTGGGCGGAGACCCGCCGGGTCGGGGGCCACGAGTGGTCCATCGTCGAGGCGGCCGTCCTGCCGAGCATCGCGGTGGCCGTCAGCCCGCTGCTGGGCCTGGGCCTGGTCGCGACCGGCTGGTTCGCCCTCGGCGTCGCCGTGGCGCAGCAGGTCACCTGGGCCTATCTCGGGGCGCTGCACGCCAGCGCCTCGCGCCGCGAGGCGGGCATCGAGGCCGGGGTCAACCTGGTGCTCGGCCTGATCATCGTGGCGGCCAAGGCGGGCATCGGCCACTGAGGGGCGTACGGGCGGCCCGCGGTGCTCGTGCGGCCCGTACGCGCCGAGGCCCGTACGCGCCGGGGCCCGTACGCGTGGGCGCTCCGCGGAGCGGGGCCCGCCGGCCGTCGTCCCCGGTGGGCCCCGCTCTGCGCCGGCCTGCCCTCCCGTCAGCCCGCCGCGGCCCCGGCCCGGCTCGCCGAACGGGCCGCGTGGCGCAGGACGAGCGCGGAGCCGGCCTCGAACAGCCCGAGCAGCAGCAGCCAGAGGCCGATCAGCCTGGCCAGCGCGACCGCGGACTCGACGGGGTAGCTGAGCACCACGATCCCGGCCAGGATGCCCAGCGCGCCGAGGAACCCGGCCAGCCCCCGGCCCGGCAGGCCCCGGCCGGCGATCGCCACGTACAGCGCGAGGATGCCGCCCAGCAGCCAGTAGGCGCCGACCACCAGGGCGAGGAAGCCGACCGTCTGGAGCTGGTGGCGCAGGCAGAGCACACCGGCCAGCACCGACAGCAGGGCGAGCAGCACGTACAGCACCCGGGCGCCGCCCGAGGTGTCGTGGGTGAAGGCCGTCACGAAGCGGACGACCCCTGCCACGAGCAGTTGCAGCCCGATGATCACGGCGACCACGCGGGCGGTTTCCTCGGGCCAGCTGAGCATCAGGATGCCGGCGACGGCGGTCAGGACGCCGAACCCGAGCGTCCACGACCAGGACCGGCCGACGACGGCCAGCCAGTCCTGGGGGTCGGCCTGGTCCGGGGTGGGAGCAGTGGTCACGATGGGCCTCCTCGTCCGGGTCGTCCGGTACGGGCCCGGTCGGCCGGGCCGCCCGGCGGCTGGATCCGGCCGGGCCGCCCCGCGCCACGGGGTTCCGGGCTGCGACGACAGCTGCAGTGTGCGCCGCCCGGGCCCGGAGGAGATCACCCGCCAGGGGTGGTGCGAGGGACGAAGGGGGCCGACGGAGGGCCGGTCCGACGGGCGGCGACGGCCGGGGCCGGGTCGGTACGGTGGCAGGGCGGTCCGGTCACTCGGGCAGCTGCCGCAGCTCGGTGACGCGCAGGCCCAGCAGCTGGAACCGGGCCAGCAGCCCGTACAGGTGCGCCTCGTCCACGATCGGGCCGACCAGCACGGTCTGGCTGGCGATCACGAAGCTCTCCAGCTCGGGGAAGCCCTCGTCGAGCATGGTGTCGGACATGGCGCCGGCGACCCGGATCTCGTACCGCATGCGCGCCTCCGAATCGGCCCGCCCGTGCCGGGCGTCCCAGGCCCCCTCTCTCCGGGTTCCAGGCTCGCGGCCGGGGGCCGGGCGGTCATCACCCCGCAGAGGTGAGCCGGGCCCCCGGCCGCCCCGGGCCCGGCCGGCCCGGCGGCTCGGAGCAGGTACAGCGGCTCAGAGCAGGTGCAGCCGGCGGGCCCGGCGGACCGCCTCGGTGCGACGGCTCGTGCACAGCTTGCGGTTGATGCTCTTGAGGTGGGTCTTGACGGTGTTGACGGACAACTGGAGGTCCGCGGCCACCTCCTGCGTCGACATCAGCTGCGCCACCCGTTCCAGCACCTCCCGTTCGCGCCGGCTGAGGGGTTCGACCGGCGGGGCGTCCTCGGCCGGGCCGGGCACGGGCGCCGCCCGGCGGCGCAGCGGCTCCGGCAGCCAGCCGTGGTCCGCGGTGAGGTCCGGCCGCCGCCGCAGGAAGGCCGCCAGCCAGGGGCCGGCCTCCAGGAAGGGCCCGCGCAGGCGGTCGGGGCGGGCGGTGGCCAGCGCGCGGGTGAGCAGGTGCGCGGCCGTCCGTTCGTCGCCGTCCGCCGCGCCGGCCTCGGCCTTCAGCAGCAGGATGCGGGTGACGGTGGCGGGCGGCCCGGCCGGTGTGCGGGGCAGCGCCCTGGCGGCGGCCCCGCGGTCGCCGGCGGCGAACCGGGCCCGGGCCGTGGCCAGGGCCAGTTCGGGGCTGCGGGCCTGGCCGGCCGGCAGCAGGCCGACGGCGGCTCCGGCCGCGCCGGCCGCCACCAGGGCCTCGGCGGCGACCGGCGCGATCAGCCCCCGGGCCCAGGGCGAGGGCTCCCCGGCGGCGCCGGGGTGCTCGGCGGCCGCCAGGAGGGCCAGCGCGCGCCGGGGGTCGCCGTTCCGGAGGGCGAACCGGGCGCGGACCACGGCCCCGAGGACGATCCGCAGCGGATCCCCGCCCGGGCCGGACCCGACCACCGGGGCGCCGCCGTCCACGGCACCGCTCTCCCCCGCACCACCGTGCCCCGCAGCGCTGTCCACCACGCCGTTGTCCCCGGCCCCGCCGTCCACCGCACCGCCCGTCACCGCACCGGCCTCCGCCGCCGGGACCCGCCGGGCGTGGCTCCGGACAACTGCCGGATCGCCCCGCTCCAGGGCGATCCACGCCAGGACGAGGTGGGCGATCGCGGCCCGGCCGGTGCCCTCCGCCTCCCAGGTCCCGGCCTCGGCGAGGGCCTGCCGGGCCCGCCGCTCCGCCGGGCCGACGGCCCCGCCCAGCAGCTCCACCAGGGCGAGCAGCCCCAGCGGCTCGTACCGCTCCGGGTGCTCGGCGCCCGGCGCCTCGGCGACGGCCGCCAGCAGGGCGGCGCGGGCCGCGCCGGGATCGCCCGACCAGAGCCGGACGGCCGCCAGGTCGGTGAACAGCCGTACCGGCAGCACCTGGTGCTCACGCCCGGGATCGGCCGGGACGGTCCGGCGCAGGCGGTCGGCCGTCCGGGCCGCCTCCACCGCCCCCGGCGCCGAACCGGTCAGCCGGGCAGCCACCAGGCGCAGGACCGCCGCGGTGAGCCGGGCGGGCGCGTCGTCCTCGGCTGCCGTGAGTCCGGCGGCGGCCCGGTCCAGATGGGCCGTCCCGGCCGCGCAGTCGCCGGCGGCCAGGGCCCGGGCGGCCCGGATCAGCTCGGCGCACGGTCCCTCCAGCCCGGCGGGCATGGCGTCGAACAGCGCCGCCGACCGCCCGGGGCCGGTGGACGAGAAGAACTGGTCCACCGCCGGGCCGCCGGCGAACCAGGCGGCGGCGAGGTCCCAGCGGTCGGCGGCCACCGCGTGCCGCAGCGCCTCGTCCAGCAGGCCGGCCCGCTGCAGCCAGCGGGCGGCGGCCAGGTGCAGCTCGGGCGGCAGCCCCGGGTGCCGGGCCCGCAGGTGGACCCGGAGGATCTCCGCGAACAGCGGGTGCTGGCGGTACCAGGGGCCGTTCAGCGGGGTGACGAAGGCGTTCGCCCGGGCGAGTTCGTCGAGGATCCGCTCCGCGTCCCGGCTGCCGGTCAGGGCGTCGGCCAGGGCCGGATGGATCCGGTCGAGGATGCTGGTGCGCAGCAGCAGGTCCCGGGTCCCGGCCGGTTGGGTGTCGAGCACCTCCGCCAGCAGGAAGTCGGCGATCGTGCTGTGCCCCGCCTCGAACTCCTTGAGGTACCGCCCGCAGTCCGGACTGCGGGCGGCGGCCAGCGCCCAGAGCCGCAGTCCGGCGGCCCACCCCTCGGTGCGTCCGGTCAGCACCCGGACGTCCGGGCCGGACAGCGCGAGGCCGTGCCGGGTCAGCAGGGCCGAGCTCTCCTCCTCGGAGAACGCCAGGTCGGCGGCGCGGATCTCGGTGATCTCGTCCGCGGCGCGGTAGCGGTGCAGCGGCAGCAGCGGCTCGTTGCGGCTGACCAGCACCAGGCGCAGCATCCCGCCGCAGTGGCGCAGCAGGTGGTCCAGGCCGGTGGCGACCTCCGGGTCGGTGATCCGCTCGAACTCGTCCAGGACGACCACCACCGGGTCCCGGCGCAGGCCGAGACCGGTCGCCAGGTGCCTGGGGGGCCGTCCGGCGGGGGCCGCGCGGCGTGCCGCGCCGACGGCCCGCGGGAGCGCGCCGGCCCGGTGCAGCGCCTGGCCGACGTCGTGCCAGAAGACGGCCGGGGAGTTGTCCTCCGCCTCCACCGTCAGCCAGGCCGCCGGGTGCGGGGGCGGCGAGGTCCGGAGCCAGTCGCAGACCAGCAGGGTCTTGCCCGCGCCGGCCGGTCCGTCGACCAGGACCAGCGGGTGCTCCCGCACCCCCCGGGCGAGACGGTCGGCCAGGCGGGCCCGGCGGACGAAGGTGGCGGGGACGGGCGGGACGCCGAGCCGCCCGGCGAGGGCGGGGTCGGCGCGGGGCGCGGCGGCCCGGCGGAGGGCTCCCGCCGGGTGCCCCGGACGTCCGGTCACGGCGATCACCGCCTCAAGGCTCGGTACCCGCCGGAATCCACGGCCTGTCTCCGATCTTCGACCGGCGCCGGTGGACCCGCAAGGCGAAGGTGCCGGGGGCGGCCGCGCCGGCGGTGGCCGGGTGCTGCGGCCGCCCCAGGCACGGGGTCAGGCGTCCGCGGTCCGGCCCTGCCCGGCGGCGGGAGCGGCGGGCGGCGGGGACGGGTAGCTGGGGGCGAGGAACTCCCGGACGGCGAAGGCGGCCAGCACCACCACGGCGAACCAGAACACCACCACGCCGCTGGGGTGGTCCCAGAAGGCGAAGACCAACGCGGCCACCAGCAGGACGGCGATGCCGATCCAGCGCTTCCAGCGGCGGACGAACGGCTCCACCGGGCCGGCCCGGAACCCGGCCGAGTCGGCGGCCGAGCGGACGGCGGCGACACCGTGGCCGCTGACCGAACGGACGGTCACGGCGGCCCGCGACGGCCCGATCAGGAAGGCCCCGAGGGCGACCACGACGGCCAGCACCCCGACCACCCGGACGGCCCGGCGCAGGTAGGTGACCAGGGCGTCGTACACCGCGGCGGCCGCGTCGGGCGAGGCGTCGGCGGGCAGGTGGTCCAGGAAGTAGGAGCGGAAGACGGCCAGTGCGATGCCCAGCAGGAGCATCGCCGCCCCGATCCCCAGGCAGGCGCCGATCAGGGCCCGACGCCGGTTGAAGGCGGTGAAGACGCCGGCCGCGGCGACCAGCACGACGATGACCGGCATCCAGTTGCCGAGCACCTCCAGGAGCCGGAAGCCGCTCTTGATCTTGGCGAGGTCGGGCGAGGAGAAGACCACGAAGTCGGTGTGCACGGCGGGGATCTTCGAGGCCGGCCCGAAGCCCGCGTCGACCAGCTGGGTCTTCACCCGCTCGACGGCCGGCCCGATGTCGATGGTGACCTCGTCGTTCTTCAGCTGGACGGTGCCACCGCCCTGGCCGGTCAGCGCCTTCACCATGCTGGCGTGGCCGGCCCGCAACGCCGTCTCCCACACCGTCGCGAAGGCGTCGCTGGTCACCACCCGCTCGGCGGCGCTGTGCACGAGGTTGGTGAGCGCGCTCTCCAGCGGCCCGGTCAGGCCGCCCAGCAGCTGGGCGAGCCTCGGGGGCACGCCCTGGTCGGCGGCGGCCGAGGAGAGGTCGTTCACCACCGCCTTGACGTCGATCTGGTCGACGGCGGCGGTGGTGATGCGGTTGGCGAGGGCGTTCTGCACGTCGGGGTTGCGGGCGAGCGGCGCCATCGAGGCGACGAACCGGTCGGTGTCGGTGACCTCGTCGTGGGCCCACACCGCGATGACGGCCAGCAGCGAGAGGACGGACGCGATGACCACCAGCACCACCGAACCGGTGGTGCGCAGCCGGTGGTGCTGGGGCCGGCTCGTCTCCCGGGCCTCCAACTGCGCGACCCTGCGGTGCAGGGCGGCGAGTTCCTCGCTCTCGTCCCCGGCGGCGGCCGGCCCGCCGGGGACGGACGGGCCCGCAGCGGCGGGGCCGGGGGCGGACGGGCCGGCAGCGGCGGGCTCCTTGGCGAGTCCGGACGACCCGGCCGCACCGGGCTCCTTGCCGAGTCCGGACGCTCCGGCAGCACCGGACGTCCCGGGAGCGGCGGACTCCTTGCCGGGACCCGACGTCCCGGGAGCGGCGGACTCCTTGCCGGGACCGGACGTCCCGGGAGCGGCGGACTCCTTGCCGGGACCGGACGTCCCGGCCGGGCCGACGTCGGAGCCGGCGTCGGGGCCCGGGCTCCCGTCGGATGCCGGCGGACCGTCGGGTCCTGGCCGGCCGTCGGATTCGGGCGGCCCGTCGGGTCCGGTCGGTGTCATGGTCGCTCCTCGGTCGCGCTCCCCGACAGCGAGTCGCCGTCACGGGCCACCACCCCAGCGAAAGCCCGCCGGGCCCGGACGGCGAGCAGGAGTACCCCAGCAGGGTGACCCCGGTCCCGGGCGGGAGCGACCGGAGCGGCCCGGCCGGGTCACCCTCCGCAGGTGATCCGGAGCGCCGGGGCGGGGATTTAGCGTTAGCGTCGCAGGAGCGCACCCGTCCGTGGCCGGACGGCGGCCGCGGCGTTCCGCGGCAGGCCGCGGCGCGCCCCCGGCCGGGGCGGGGACCGTACGAGGGCGCCGGAGCGAACCCGCCCCGGACGCCCGGCACCCGCGCACCGGACGTCACCGATAGGAGTTGACGTGAGCAACGAATCCAGCGAACCGATCGAACCGGGCCCCATCGACTACCTGATCGTCGAGTTCCCCGGCAGCCGTCTGACCGGGGAGGGGATGCCCCTGCTCGCCGACCTGGTCGACCGCGGCATCATCCGGATCCTCGACCTGACCTTCGTCAGGAAGGAGGAGGACGGCTCGGTGACCGGCATCGAGCTGGCCGACGTCAACGGCGACGGCCAACTCGACCTCGCCGTGTTCGAGGGCGTCTCCTCCGGTCTGCTCGGCGAGGAGGAGCGCAGCCAGGCCGGCGCGATCCTCGCCCCGGGCGACTCCGCCGCCGTCCTGCTCTACGAGAACCTCTGGGCCGCGCCGCTGGCCGCCGCCCTCCGCCGTGCGGGTGCCCGCATGATCGCGCGGGGGCACGTCCCGGTCGAGGATCTGATCGAGGCGCTGGACGCGCTCGACGCCAAGGCCTGACCGCACCGTCCCGTTCCCGACCCCGACCCGTCCGCCCTCTCACCCCAGGCAGGAAACCATGCCCGGACTACTGCGCGGCGTCGCCCGCACCGCCGTCATCGCCGGTACGGCGACCACCGTCTCCAACCGCGTCTCCCGTCGCCAGGCCAACCGTTGGGCGAGCCAGGAGGCACCGCAGGCCGCACCGGCACCCGCACCGGCCCAGCCCGCACCGGCGGCGCCCGGCCCCGCGTCCATGGACGACAAGCTCGACCAGCTCAAGGAGTTGGCCGCCCTGAAGGACCAGGGCGTCCTCACCGAGGCGGAGTTCGCCGCCCAGAAGGCCCGCATCCTCAGCAGCTGACCCACCGCCCGGCGGCCGCCGGCCCGGATCGCCCGCCCGGATCACCCGCGCGGGCCACCGGCCGCCGGCCGCTCAGGACGGGCGTCCGTAGGTCAGCGCGCCGAGGCCCTGGCGGGTGGCCGCGACGACGACCAGGTCGCCGTCGGCCAGGCGGCGGTCCGGCGCCGGGTCCCAGAGCAGCTCCGGCCCGTCGCCCGCCGGCCGGGCCAGGTCCGGGGTGCGTGCGGAGGGCTCCCGGAGGTCGACGGCGAGGATCCGCCAGAAACCCGCGCGCTGCGCCTCGGCCACGGTCAGCCCGTTCAGCAGCGGGTTGGCGGTGACCTCCACGGCCGCGATCAGCAGCACCTGCCGGCCCACCGCGATCGCCCCGAGCACCTGGCGGCCCATCATCGCGGAGGCGAACGAGGGCGCCGCGAGGAAGGAGACGCTGCGGGTGTCGGCCCGCGGGTACGAGTCGCGCAGCGCACGGTAGACGACGCCGGCGAAGTCGTCGTCGAACAGCCGCAGCACCACCCGGACCTCGGGGTTTCCCTCACGGGCGTGCAGCGCCGCTTCGAGGTTGGCGCTGTCGTTGCCGGTCAGGGTGACCAGGGCGGCGCTCCGGCCGATCTTCGCGGCCTCCAGCACGCCCTCCTGGGTGGCGTCCCCGATCACCACCGGCACTCCGTACGCCCGGGCCGTCGCCACCCCGAGGGCGGTCGGGTCGCGCTCCACGCAGACCACCGGGACGTTCAGGTCCCACAGGCTCTCCAGCACGCGGCTGCCGACCCGGCCGAGGCCCACCAGCACGACGTGGCCGGCCAGTCCGCGGGGCGGGCGGCGCAGGGCGGAAGCACTGCGGAAGGCTCCGAGCGCCTCCAGGGCGAGGGCGATCATCAGCGGCATCACCAGCATTCCGCTGACGGCGGTGAGGATCTGCAGGATCTTGCGCCCGGAGCCGTCCTCGGCGGCCGGGTCCCCCACGCCCAGCACGTCCATGACGGTGAGCCAGGCCGCGTGCTGCGGGGTGGTCCCGCTGACCGCCGCGGTGAGCGCGGCGAACAGCACCACCAGGGCGGCGAGGGACGCGAGGGCCCAGCGCAGGCGACGGGAGAACAGTGCTCCCAGCGGCGGGGCGGACAGGCCGGGCAGCCGGCGCGGACGGCTCGGCGCCTGCGCCCGGCCGACGAGCTCCAGCACGGTGCGGCGGCCCTCGGGCGGGAGTTGGGCCGGGTCGGGGAGGAGTTCCTCGGCGCGGTCATGCTCGGGCCGCCCGGCCCGGGCGGCCA
Source organism: Kitasatospora indigofera (assembly GCF_014655955.1). Classification (GTDB taxonomy): domain Bacteria; phylum Actinomycetota; class Actinomycetes; order Streptomycetales; family Streptomycetaceae; genus Kitasatospora; species Kitasatospora indigofera. The sequence continues at coordinate 8,388 of NZ_BNBO01000092.1, read as the reverse complement.
GGACGGCGACCTCGCGGCCCGCGGTGGCCCCGCCGGGCGCGACCTCCGTCACGCGCAGCAGCTGCCCGTCGACGGGGACGACGTGGCTGAGGCCGGCCACGGTGGCGGCGACCAGGGCCGGAGCGGCGGTGGCCGACGCCGAGAGGACGGTGGTGGAGGCCTCCTGGGCGGCCGCCGGGAGGTCCGGGCGGCGGGCGGCGGCGGCCCGGTCGAGGAGCTGCTCGACGCGCCGGCCGAGCTTGCGGTTGTACACCCGGACGGTGAGCCGCAGCGCGGGGTTGATCCTGCGGGCCCGCAGCGCCACATGGATGTTGGCCTGGTCGTCCTCCGAGGTCAGCGCCAGCGCGACGGCGTTCCGGACGCCGGCCGCCGCCAGCGCCGCATGGTCGAGCACGGCGGCCTCGACGATCTCCACCGGCAGTCCCTGCTCGGTGCGGAGCGCCTGGATCTGCGGGCCGTGGCCGCGCTCGGCGGACGGCAGGACGACGGTCACCCGCTGCCCGTACAGCCGGGTGAGTTCCACCGTCAGACGGTGTGCCAGCGCGTCGTCGCCGCAGATCACCATGTGCCCGCCCGCGGCCGCGTGCCGGGATGCCTGCTGACGTGGCAGCCCGTGCGCCCCGGCGCTGGGACCGGCCGGTCCGGCAGTGTCCCCCGGTCCGGCGGTTTCTCCTGGTCCGGCGGTGCGCCGGCCGGCGGGCGGTGTGAGTGACATGGCCGCCAGTCTGCCCGGCGGCGGGCGGGCACGGCAGCGCCTCGCCGTGATCCACCGCGCCCACCACCGCCTGTTCCTGACAGGCCGTGACCAGCGGGTCCGGCGGAGCCCGCTCGCCCGGCGCCGGCCGCCCGGGCCACGTACACGAACGGGCCTTGTCCGTGAAGGACAGGACCCCTCGGTGCGACCGGATCGGCGCACTCCGCCCGCGACGACGGCCGATACCGTCCTTCCACAGAGTGTTGCGAGGTGGATTAGGTATGGCTACCCTAAGCCCCTGTTTCCCCCTGCTGATGGAAGGCCCCCCCGTGCCCTCGCCTGTGATACCCCCTGCCCTGACGTCCTTGGCGGCGGCCGCTCCCTCCACCCCCCTCGGTCCCTTCGTCGACAGCGCCGTGGCCTGGAGCACCTGGGTCACCCTGATGGGCCTGGTCGGCCTGATCGCCCTCGCCGTGCTGTCCACCGGCCCCGCCGCCGCCCGCACGGCCCCCGCCGCGCTCCCCGCCGTCACCGCCCGGATCGCCTGGGGCGCGGTCGTCGCCGGCGTCCTCGCCGCCCCGGCCGTGCTCACCGAACTCGCCCACAAGGCCTCGAAGAGCGGCGGCTACGACTGGTCGGCCGCGTGGAACTCCCTCTACGACGGCACCAACGCCGGCCGGCTCTCCGGGCTGGAGGTCACCTTCGCACTGGTGGCCGCCGCCCTCGCCGCCCCGCTGACGGTCCGCACGGTCGCCGCCGGCCGGGCCCGCGGCCCGCTGCTCGGCGCCGGCCTCGCCGCCGCCTCGGTCGCCCTCGGCGCCACCAAGTTCCCCACCAAGGCGCCCGCCGACTGGGGCCGCGGCAGCTTCGACACCCTGATCTGGATGCTGCACCTGCTCGGCGGCGGCGTCTGGTTCGGCGGCCTGGCCGGCCTGCTGCTGCTCGCCGCCCCCGGCGCCGTGCCCACCGCCGAACGGCGCGCCTTCTGGTCCCTGGCCGTCCGGCGCTTCTCCGTCGCCGCCATGGCCTGCGTCGCCGCCATCACCCTGTCCGGCCTGTTCCTGTACTGGGCCCACGTGGACGGCCTCACCCAGCTGGTCACCACCATGTACGGCCGCGTGCTCGGCGTGAAGATCCTCATCTTCGGCGGCCTGCTGCTCCTCGGCACCTTCAACCAGTTCTGGCTGCACCCCCGGCTGGACGCGCTGCGCGACGAGGGGGACGAGCGCCCGCTGGTCACCGTGCTGCTCCGGAAGTTCCCGCTGGTGGTCGCCGTCGAGGTGCTGCTCGCCCTGGCCCTGCTTCTCGTGGCGCCCTTCCTGCACGGCTCCGCCCGCAACCAGGCCTACCAGGCGCAGGTGTCCGAGCAGTCAGCCACCCCGATCCCCGCCAAGAAGCTCCCCAAGCTCCCCGCCAAGCAGGTCAGCACCTCCACCTGGGTCTGGGGCACCCTGGAGACCGTCGCCGTGATCGCCCTGATGGGCGGCGCCTACCAGCTCTCCGGCCGGCTGGCCCGCCGCCGCTCGGCCGCCGCCGGCACCCCGGACGGCACCCCCGACACCACCACCGCGGACACCACCGCCCCGGAGACCACCACTCCGGCGGACACCACCGCCCCGGAGACCACCGTCCCTGCGTCGCTGACGAACTGACCCCGGTCCAGCCGGGCGAGGCCCGCCGTCCATGCCTTCGGGCATGGGCGGCGGGCCGTCCGGGGTATGGTTTCCGCTCTCTTCTGACGGGGACCGCCACGGATCGGCACCTCACCCGGGCCCGAGGTGAACGCAGTCCCGCAAGGCGTGCGGCACGACGTTCACCAGCAAGGTGCAGGGCCCTTGAGCGCGTGCAGCTCGGGTACCGTGAGCCGGCTGCTGGAGCTTCGCCATCCCCTTCCGCACACCGGACTTGACGGGCTCTGACTGACTCCTGCCCCCGCGAACGTTCCGATCGTGATCACGGCGTCACGCCTGGCAGCATCTGCCGGGCCAGGGAGCGGACTTCGGCCAGCAGGTCACCTGGGGGCCGGTCCAGGTCCAGTGCGTGCTGGTGGATCACGATGCCCGCGTGCCGCACCCGGTGGGCGGCGTGCGGGGCGTTGCCCCTGGCGTAGACGAGGTGGCCTTCCGGCAGGCCGAGGGCGGTGCAGTAGGCGAGCATCTGGTAGAGGTCGGCGTCCGGGTACCCGTCGGACTTCTCGGCCTTGTACTTGGCATCGGCCACGGCCTGCGGAGCGCCGTCCGGCCCGTAGAGCACGAGGTCGGGCCTCATCCGGATCTCACCGGCCTCGTCGAGGTGCTGCGGGTCCTGGAGCCGGCAGGCGTGGTCCGTCCCCCTGAAGGCCTCGCGCAGGGCGACCGTGACGAAGTCCTCGAAGAGCTTGTCCCAGCCCCCCGAGCAGGGCCTGCACGGAGGTGAGGTCGACGACGTCGTGCTGCGCGGAGAGCTTCTGCTGGAGCTCCTCGGGCAGCTCGTCGTACGGATACCCGGTGCTCTGCCACTCGACCGGCCGCCGCAGGTTCGACCGGCCGTCCTCCGCGGCGACCTGCTCCACCGCCCCGGTCACCTCCCCCACGTACAGCTGCCCACCGGAGATGGTGCAGACCGTGTCGCCGGGCTTGAACCGGGAGAGGAAGGCGTGCAGTTCCTCGACGAGATCCTGCTGCTGGCCGTACGTCGCCGTGAAGTCGTAGTCCTCCTTGACGAACGTACGCAACTGCTCCTTGCTGGTGCCCTGCCCGACGCCCTGCCGCAGCCGGGACGCGGCGAGGGTGACCCGCCCCTCGGGCAGCCACAGCCGCTGGACGAGATCGATGCCGGAGACGTTGGAACCGCGGACCAGCCACGCGCGATTGGGCCCGGCCCAGACGCCCGGCATGAACTCCCGCAGCGCCCTGCCGTCCTCGGTACGCCACTCCCACCAACCGTTGGCCGACCGGCCCAGCAGCACTTCGGCGGCGGCGGACGGCGAGCCGCACTCCACGTCCTCGGACAGCTCCAGACGCCCGGGCCACCGTTCGGACGGACGCAGCTTCCCCTCGTCGACCAGCCGCTCCCGCAGCCGGTTGGAAGACACCATCCGCACCGGGAACGACGGAAGAACCTCTCCCCGAGCCGGCGCACCTGCGTACACCAGGAACTTCTGACTGCCGTTGCTGCCCTTCTCCGGCAGCAACCGCCCGTGCGCGACCGGCCCGCCCTCGGACAACCGCAGCCGGAACTCCTGGTTCTCGTCCATCACCGTTTGCTCCTGCTCCCCACCCCGAATGATCCTCCGGGCACCATTGAGCCTCGCGCCGACAGGCACCTGCCTTCCCGGAAGAGCACCGGCACCGCAGCACCGCACAAGTTGACGTGACGTCATGCCAGGAAGTACGGCAGCGCCGGTTCGCCCGCGAAGCTAGACTGTCGCGCACGCAAAGCAGTCGGATTCTCACTCTTGGTGTCCCCACGGGCTGGGCGAGGGCCGGCTTTCCTGTCAGGGTCTCTGTCTGGGGGTGGCGGGTCCATGTCTCGTTCGGATCTTCGGGCGCTGTTCCGGTCGAACAACCAAAGCCTGAAGGCCGTGGACGTGTTCGCCGATCGGGAGAACGAGTGGGCGGCCGTCGCCCGGAGCATCACGGCCCGGGCCGCAGAGGCGCGGGATCCGGCCTTCGACGTGGAGGACCTGGAGAGCCCACGCCGCAATGTGCTGACCTTCTACGGGGTCGGCGGCATCGGCAAGACCTCCCTCTCGCGACAGATCGCCGAACACCTGGCGGGCGACGACCACGGCCCGCGCCAGTGGCCGCCGCTCGACCCGTCCGTCGGGCCGGTGATCCCCGTCCGGCTGGACCTGTCCACCCAGGCAGGCCTGGGTTTCGAGTCCGTGATGCTGGCCCTGCGTGTGGCGGTGGCATCGCTCGGCCGGCCGATGACCGCCTTCGACCTGGCGTTCCACCGTTACTGGGCGCACAACCATCCGGGCGAGCCGCTGGAGGAGTATCTCCGGCGGAACACCTTCTTCAGCCGCTTCTCCACCTCCTTGTCGGTGCCGGAGCAGATGCGGTCCGCCCTGGCCGACACCGCCCAGGCCCTGATGATGCCGGGAACGCTGGGTGTCCTGGTCGGCCAGACGCTCAAGACCGTCGTCCGCTCCCTGCGCGACCACCGCCTCCGGAGCCGCGCGCTGGGCGGCTGCCGCCGCCTCCCCGATCTCCTGGAGGCCGAGCCCGACCTGGACACCCTCAGCTACTACGCCCATCTCCTGGCCTGGGACCTTTCCCAGCTCCCGGCCGAACGCTCCGCGACCCTCGTGGTTCTCCTCGACACCTTCGAGGACATCGGCGACCGCACCCATCGGGACGCCGAGCGGCTCGTCCAACGACTCGCCTGGCTGATGCCCAACGCCCTGTTCGTGATCACCGGCCGCAACCGGCTGCAGTGGGACGACGACCGGTTGGAGGGGCAGCTGGACTGGGTCGGTACCCGCTGCTGGCCACTGTTGGCACCGGGCGCCGAACAGGACCCTCGCCAGCACCGGATCGGCTACCTCTCCGCCGAGGACGCCGAACGCTACCTGTGCCGCCGGCTGACCCTGGACGAACAACCCCTGATGGACGAGCAGACCAGGCACCTCATCATCGCCCGCTCCCACGGCCTGCCGCTCTATCTCGACCTCGCGGTCATGCGCTTCCTGGACCTCTACCACCAGCAGGGCACCGCCCCTGCCGCCGCGAAGTTCAACCACGACTTCCCCGCCCTGGTCGCCAGGACCTTCCGTGACCTCACCGCGCCGGAACGGCAGGTACTGCGCGCGGTCAGCCTGCTGGACGCCTTCTCGATCCCGCTCGCCCGGGCCGCCGCCGGCCACGACCGCGACGCCCCGGCGATGCAACTGGCGGAGAGACCCTTCATCGAGCACCAACCGGCCGCCCCCTGGCCGTACTACCTGCACAATCTGGTGCGCTCCGCGATCCGCGACGCCGACTCCACCGCCGAGGACCGCTGGAGCCCCGCGGACTGGCAGCGCACCGCCGCCCGGGCCTTCGCGGCCCTCGGCACGGAGTACAGCGCCGCCCGCGCCGACGGCGACCGCCGAAAACTCCTCGGCTGCCTGCACCAAGGGCTGCGACTCGCCCGGGACTTCAACCTCGGGCTCGACTGGCTCGTGGACGCCGCCTACGCCTACGTGGAGGACTTCGTCTGGGAGCCGGTCGAGCTGCCGCCGGCCGGTGCACCGTCCGCCGGCGGGACTCCTGCCGTGATCCCTCATTCCGGTCCGGCCGCCAATCCCCCCACGGCCCTCGCCGCCGCGCTCAGTGCCATCGCCCGACGACAACGCCAGCACCGGCAGCTCACCGCTGACACCCTGCGGGACGTGCTCGCATCCGGTCTGCTGCCGGAGTCGCTGAACGACCTGCCGGCGTACTTCCTCGCGGAGTGCGACCGGGACCTCGGCCGGCTGCAGGAGTCCATGGACGGGATGCGCCGCGTCGCCGCAGCCGGTGGCCGGCTCGCCCCGGACGCGTCCCGAGGCATGCTCCACCTCGCCCGGCGGCTCGGGCACTTCCCCGATGTCCTGACGGCCGCCGCGGCACTCGGCCGGCGCGGCCGCAAGCACCGTACGCTCGGTGACGTCTGGTGGTCCCAGGGAAACATCACCCGCGCCTGCGCCTCATACGCCCAGGGCCGGGACGACGCCGAGCAGCAGGGCCAGCACGGCGAGGCCGCCCTCTCCCAGGCGTGTCTGGCCTTCGCCGCCGCCTTCCAGGACCGTGCCCGTGCCCAGGAGCAGATCCAGCGCGCCGAGGACATGCTCACCGGCGGTGACGCCCGGTGGGCACAACTGCAGGTGCGGAACGCCCGCCTGCTACGCGACGCGGGCGCCGGCCCGGGGCTCGCCGACCGGGCCGCGGCCGTCGTCCGCGAGGCCGAGGCCAACGGCCTCACCTCGTCCGCGGCGTACGCCCGCTTCGCGGTCTGCTTCGACGCGGCGATCACGGACTCACCCCAGCAGCTCGAATCCGCCAGACAGGGGCTGCTGCTCAGTGTCCAGGGCGCCGAGTTCGCCTACCTGCTCGAACTGTCGTACCTGATGACGGGGCACCGGCCACCCGAGGACCTGCCCCGCGCCCACTGGATAGACGGTGTCCAGGAGACCGGCGCCAGATGGCGGCGGCTCATCGACGACCGCCGCGCCCAGCTCGCCACCACAGGAGACTGAAACCGACTTGGCCACCTACACGACTCTTGACGATCTCGACGTCCCTGCGCTGTGCTCCGCGTACGGGCTGCACGATCCCCGTCTCCAGCCCCTCAAGGGCGGCGCAGCCAACTCCAGCTTCCAGCTCCGGACGGCGGAGGGCTGCTTCGTCCTCACCGTGCTGGACAACCACGATCCCACCAGTGCGGCGGCGCTGGCCGATCACACGCGGGTGCTGTTCGCCCACGGCCTGCCGACGGCGGAGGTGGTCCCCGAGGTGGGAGGGGGCTCCACCACGGTGATCGGCGGGAAGCCGGTGCTGCTCAAGCGCTGGATCGAGGGCGAGGTCATCGACCCGTTGCCGGAGGACCGGCTGACCGAGGCCGGAGCGCTGCTGGCGCGACTGCACAACCTGCCGGCCGACCTGACAGAGGTCCCCGTGGCCTCCCGGCGCCTCTCCGCCGACCAGCAGGGCCTCATCGGTGGCTTCCGGGACCGCGCCTTCGCGGCCTGGTTGTCCGAGCAACTGACCGTGGTCAACGAGCGCGAGGCCGGTCGGCAACGCTCCGCCGTCCTGTGCCACGGTGACCTCTTCGCGGACAACCTCATCTGCCGGGCGGGCGGGTCACTCGCCGTCATCGACTGGGAGACGATCTCGCTCGACGACCCACTGCTCGACCTCGGCATGGCTGCGGTCGGACTGGCCCAGCAGGCCGGACGCCTCCACCCCCGACGACTCGAACTGCTCGTCGAGGGCTACACAGGTGTCCGGCCGCTGCCACAGGAGGTTCTGGACGAGTTGCCCATGGAGATCGTCCACGCGGCTCTGATCATCGCGTTCCACCGCTACTACCGGCACAACGTCCGTTTCCCGAACGCGGACAGGGCCGACTTCCATCTCAGGATGGTCGATTTCGCTGCTTCGGTACGGGGCCTGGCATGAAGCAGCAGAGCGACTGCTCGCCGAGGGCGGCCGCGGTACGAGCCTGACCGACGATCGAACCGGGCTGCAACGACCGGGAGTTCGCGTGGCTTCGGTCCGATCGAAGGGGCGCCGCCGGACGCACGGTGACGCCCGGGTGTCAGCAGCCTGCGCCCGGCCGCCGCGGGCGCCGTGACCGACGAAGCGGGAGTCGGTGCGGACCCACCCTGATGTCACTTCTCGCCGCCCCTGGTCCGGGTCGGCAGATCAAGAAGCATCGGGCCCGCGCGCGGACCGATGCCCTACGCACGCTGCCCACTGGGCCGCCCGCGGGCCCTCGGAGTCGGCCCCGGACGCACATCCCAGCACCGACAGGCGGCGCAAGGCGCCTCCGAGGGGGCTCCGCACGCCCGAGCACTGCGACAGGCTGCTCATTTATGACTAGAGTAGCGTTGTTTCAATCAATAATCGTCAGCTCTGCGCAGCCGGGCTGTGCTCCGGGAGGTTGACGCGTGACCAGAGGAGACCAGATCGTCCTGGCGGGCGCCCGACTGGTCCTGCCGGGCGGCGTCGTCGAGGACGGCCGGCTCA
>NZ_BNBO01000091.1 GCF_014655955.1 Kitasatospora indigofera | reverse complement strand
CGGCGGGTACAAGATCACCTCCAAGAGCAGCGGACTCTCCCTGACCACCGCCTCCACCTCCGACGGCGCCCTGGTCACCCAGCAGAACGACACCGGCACCGCCCAGCAGCGCTGGACCATCAACTGACCCTCCGCCCGCAAGAACGGGCCTGACCCATCCCGACCGACGGGGCCCCGCGGAAATCCACCGCGGGGCCCCTCCCCAATCCCCGCCGGGGGCCGCCGTGCTCGCAGAACCCGCCCACGGCAGCCCGGCGTCGACCCCGGGACCTCCGTCGGAGCCTGCCGCACTCCTCCACCGCCGGCCTGACTCGACGTGGCAGAGGGGTACGGACGGTTCCGGCGTCGTCGGACCGCACGACCGCACCCGCGATCATGCGCCGGACCACGTGGTCTTCCCCCTACTGATCCCGTGCGAGCGGGGCGTTCCGTTATCTCGCCGTGACCCTTCCGGTGGCCGTTCGATCTTCGTTCACAGGCCTCATTGAGGGAGATCAAAGGGGGCGAACCAGACAACCCGACCGGGACATCGCCAGAGGAGACCTTCCATGGACGCCATCGCCACCAGCCCGACCGAAGCGCTCATCGGCCCGCCGGACAGCAGGACGGGCTCCACCGGCACCCGCCCCCCGGAGCGCTGCGCGGACGCGCAACCCGGCCCGGGCGACACCGTCTGGGAACTCCCGCACAGTCCCGAGTCGGCCGGCGCCGCGCGACGCATCACCCGCGACACCCTCGGAGCATGGGGCATGGACGAGGGCGCCACCGACCAGGCGCTGATCGTCGTCTCCGAACTCGTCACCAACGCCGTCGAACACGCCCTTCCCCCGATCGCCCTCCACCTGGGCCGTGCCGCCCCGGGTGGGGCGCTGCACATCGAGGTCGACGACGGCGGACCCGCCGCGCAGGAGGGCGGCTGGACCGCCACTTGCCCGGCGGACGAGCACGGCCGGGGCGGCGCCATCGTCGCCGTGCTGGCCACCTCGCACGGCTGCCGTGCGGGAGAGCACGGCGTCACCTACTGGGCGGACCTGTGAACCGGCCGATCGCCGACACGGCCCGCAACCGCCTGCGGCTAGCGGCCCGGCGACTGGGCAACCCGTCCGCCCTGCCCGGCACCCCGGCGGGGACGGGCCGATCCACCACTGCCGGGACCCGTGCGGCGGCCTCCGTCCCCCACCCACTCCATTCCGACGGGCCCTCGGCAACGGGCCGTCCTCCGCACCCTCCAGGGAGCGCGCACATGAGCTCAGCCGACACCTCCTTCCTCCTGCGGCCCGCGGCCTACCTTCGCCGCCATCCGCACAGCCCGATCCCGGTGGAGGACGACCGCGAGGTCATGCGACGCTTCGCGGTCCGCCTGGGCCTGTCCGCCCCGGCGGTCTACCTCGACGACAACATCGCCACCAGGGAGCGGCAACCCCGACGGCCCCAGTTCGAGGCTCTCGTCCACGCCCTGATGGACGGCTCCCACCGCGTGGTGCTGATTCCGGGGCCATGGGTCTTCTCCGGCGACGAGTACCGCACCCGCCTGGCCCACCGGGTTCTCACGGCCGCCGGGTGCCTGCGTGTGATGACCCTGCCGACACCGCTCGCGACCGTGTGGCGCCGTCGGCTGATCACACCCGACGAGGACACCGGGCAGATGGCCGGCCGCGAGCGGCGACGGTGACAGCACTGGCCTGCCCGCACATCGTCCGTGCCGCAATGCCCGCCCCGTGGAGCATGTCCGAAAGTTCGTGCAAGTCCGTGATGTGGAAGTCTGGCTGGGGCTCGGTGTCCGCGCCCTGACCAGGCGGGACGGACGAGTGATGACGGACAAGATTGAACCGGTTGTTGCCCCGGCTGGGGACGCGCTGGTCGACGAGGTCGTCGAGCGGCTGACGGACCGCGCTGGCGCCTCCGGGGCGGCCCTGCTCGGCGACGGCGGGCTGCTCACCGAGACCACCAGGGCGGTGCCGGAACGCGCCCTGGAGGCGGAGATGGCCGAGCACCTGGGCTACGAGAAGTACGACCCGGCGGGCCGGGGCTCGGGCAACTCCCGCAACGGAACGTCACCCAAGACCGAGCTGACCGACGTCGGCGCGGTGACGGTGGCGGTGCCCCGGGACCGCAACGGGGACTTCGAGCCCCGTCTGGCCCCCCCCGGAGCGCCCGTCGGCCGGCAGGGTTCAACGAGCGGATCCTGTCCTTGTACGCGCGTGGGACGAGTCGGTGGACAGGTGTGTCCAGCGGCCTTCGCGGGGCCGTATCCGGCCTTGGGCCAGGCATCCTCAAGCACCTCGTGCCGAGAATCCGCTGCAATTGATTGGTGGAAGATGTTGACACTTGCGTGATACGGGGCCAGATGATCCACCTTGGAGCATCCCTCCGATCGGCCTCGCCCCGCAACACGTCCCCCGGCCCCCGCGCTCCCACCCGGACCTCTTCGGGCGAGCGGCCTGAGTGGCCGGGGCCCCGCCGTGTTGCCGTACCGCCTCTGGGGGCCGGCCATGAACGAAACCTCGAAGGCACTGAGTGCCGAATTCACCAAGGCCCTCACCGGACACACTCCCCTTCAGTCAGCTCTCAAAGTCGTGGACGACCAGACCGCCGCCATGCGCGGTAAGGGCCTCGACACGACCACTGGCTGACATCCGTTCCTCCTCCAGGCGCGCGTCCCGTCGGTGGGCCTGGCGACGGCTGGGCGAGTTCGCCGTGGTGCTGCGTGTTGCCCTCCAGCCGGGCGCCGGCTACGTCATCGCCTCATGCGGCAGCTCGTCCAGATCTGACCCGACGACGGTGTCGTCCTCGCCGCCTTCACCGGCAGTGGCCCGACCGTGGCCGTACTGCGCGAACGCCGGCGCCATGTGGGTATCGGCCTCGCCCCGCCTTCCCCGAGGTGGGACGCGAGAACCAAGGGTGCGTGGGTCGTGGGTCCGGCAGCTTCGCGGCGACGGCCGGGAGGGTGAAAGCCGCGCGGAGCACGGTGTGCTCAGCCCGGGGGGTGGGACGTCGCTGGGGGAGGGGGGACGACGCGGGTCCGCCGTCCCGTTCACCACCGGCGTCACCGTCCGCACCCACGGCCGGTACGGCCAGGGCACCTGCCACGGTGACGACATCAGCATCGACCGAGACGTCCCGACACCCCGTCGGGCTCCGCAGTTCCTTGGTGGCTGCGGGCGCTGAGGCCGGTTCAGGTGCCGTTGTGGTGGATTCGCTGTTCGGACCAGATGATCTTGCCGCTGGTGGTGTAGCGGGTGCCCCAGCGTTCACCGAGCTGGGCGACGAGGAACAGGCCGCGGCCGCCCTCGTCGGTGGCGGCGGCATGGCGCAGGTGCGGGCTGGTGCTGCTGCCGTCGGACACCTCGCAGATCAGTGAGCGGTCGCGGACCAGCCGGATTCCGATCGGGCCGGTGGCATGGCGGATGGCGTTGGTGATCAGTTCGCTGAGGATGAGTTCGGTCGAGAAGACAAGCTGCTCCAGATCCCACTGCCTCAGCTGCCGGACGGCCCTGGCACGGGCTTCGGCCACCGCCGCCGGCTCGGCGGGTACGTACCAGGCGGCGATGTCCTGAGGTGCCAGCACCTGGGTGCGGGCGACGAGGAGCGCGACATCGTCGGCCGGTTGCGGAGGAAGCAGGGCGTCGAGGACGGCCTGGCAGGTTTCCTGCGGAGTGCCGTGGGTGTCCGCGAGTGCGCCCCGCAGCTGGGAGAGGCCCACGTCGATGTCGTGGGTGCGGGTTTCGACGAGTCCGTCGGTGTAGAGGACCAGGAGGCTGCCCTGGGGCAGAACCAGTTCCGTGCTCTGGTGCGGCACGCCTCGCAGCCCCAGGGGCGGTCCGACCGGCGTCTCCGGGATGTGCACGGTGCCGTCAGGATGGACGAGCACGGCGGGGAGATGGCCCGCGCGGGCAACGACGCAGGTGCGGTCGGTGGGGTCGTAGACCGCGTAGAGGCAGGTGGCCCCGATGACGGCGGCGCTGCCCGCGGTGGCCTCCTGGTCCTGGTCGATACGGCTGACGAGGTCGTCCAGGTGGTTGAGGATCTCGTCGGGCGGCAGGTCGAGCGCGGAGAAGTTGTGGACGGCTGTGCGCAGGCGGCCCATGGTGGCTGCGGCGTTCAGGCCGTGGCCGACGACGTCTCCCACCACGAGGGCCACGCGGGCGCCGGGCAGCGGGATGACATCGAACCAGTCCCCGCCCACGCCCGCGTGCGCGGGCAGGTAGCGGGAGGCGGCATCGACGGCGCTCTGCTCGGGCAGGGCCTGTGGCAGCAGGCTGTGCTGCAGGGCGACGGCCATGGCCTGGTTGCCGGTGACGGCCGCGAGGATCTGCTCCTGACTGGTGTACTTCGTACTGAACACGCCGTTGTTGCGGCCCAGCCGCAGGACGGCGATCCGGTCGGAGACCGCGCGGATGTCGTCGAGGTTGTGGCTGATCAGGATCACGCCGTGGCCGTTCTCGCGCAGGTGCAGGACGAGTTCGAGAACGTGGGCGGCCTGTTCGACGCCGAGGGCCGCGGTGGGCTCGTCCAGGATCACCAGCTGCGGCCGGCCCAGCAGACAGCGGGCGATCGCCACGGCCTGGCGCTGGCCGCCGGAGAGCGAGGCGATGGGGATCCGGACGCTGGGGATGCGGATCGACAGTCTGTCGAGGAGCGTACGGGAACGCTTCTCCATTTCGAGCTCGTCGAGCAGCCCGAACCTGCGCAGTTCACGGCCGAGGAAGAGGTTGGCCACGACATCGAGGTTGTCGCACAGCGACAGGTCCTGGTGGACGGTGACGATCCCCAACGCCCGGGCGTCGCCGGGCCTGAGGATGCCGACGGTTCGACCCCGCCACGCGATCTCGCCCTCGTCTGCCGGTGATACGCCGGACAGTGCCTTGACCAGCGTCGACTTCCCGGCGCCGTTGTCCCCGACCAGGCCGACCACCTCGCCCGCGGAGACCTCCAGATCAACGTGTGTCAGGGCTTGCACCGTACCGAAGCGCTTGGAGATTCCCCGCACGGACAGCAACGGACCCTCAGCCATACGACCTCCTTGCGTGTTGTTCACAGTCTGTCGTGCGGACACGGCCTGGACACCGCCAACGCGCCCGTCGGCGTGGTCGCTCTCACCGGCCACGGCGACCCGAGCGCGGAGACGTGGACCGCGGGCACCCGTCGTGCCGGTGGGACGACCGAATGCCCTGGCGGACCCCGAACGGCGATCCGGCCGGTCCCGGCGGCATCGCAGCCGAGACCGACCGGAACCTCCCCGACGGCTTGCCTCCCGGCGTGGCGGCCCGTGCAGTGAGTCGTCGTCAGCCCGCCCTGAGGATGGGCTGATCATTCGGCTGTGGGACGGCGGGATTCCCTGCGAGGCGGCTGCGAGACGCCGACGCACTCGGTGAAGGTGACCGCATTGCCGCCGTGGAGGCGGTCGCGGTTGGTGTTCAGGGTCGGCCGTAGGCGCGCAGCAGCAGGGTGGTGGCTGTGCGGGGCCCGGTGCGGCGGGCTGCTTCGGCGAACTTCACCCGGTTGCCCGGGCGGGGGTGGTCCCCGGCCCGGGCAACCGGGGACCACCGGTGAGTGCGGGTCGTCGCCCGGGTGGCATGTGCTGCCGTTCGCCGCGTCGGCCCACAGCGGCAGGTCGACCTCGGGTCCTCGACGGCGATCAGCCGGGCGGTGCGCGGCACCGGACCGTCGTCCTTCATCGGGACGCCCCCGACCTTGCGCCCCTGACCTTGCGCCCCGGACGAGCGCCACCCCGGGCTGTGCCCGCGGACGTACGGGGTCGCCGAACCCGGCACGAGCACCGAACGATCTTCCGCCCCCGGGCGCCGCTCAGCGCTGGACGCGCCCACCGTCACTGTGGCTGCCGCGGCCGACAGCGCGCCGCCGTGGATAGAGGGAGAAGTGCACGACACCGGAGTGGGTCCCGGTGGTGAGCATGAAGCCGTGCATGCGGGCGGGGTTGTCGGCGACCCGGATCCGGGTGCCCGCGAAGGTCTCGTCACCGTTGAGCCGTCGCTGGGGGGTGAGCCTGCCGTCGGTGATGGCCAGGTCGTCGGCCCGCAGGACGGCCGCGGGCACGCCGTCGCGCGGTAGCGGGTCGAGGGTGAAGTTGTGGCCGGCCGTGATGAAGGTGTCGTCCTCCGTCTGGAGCAGCAGTCCGTAGCCGCATGTTTCGCCGTCGTGCTCGGTGTGGACGCGGGCCAGGAACTCGTGGGACCCGAGTGTGATCCGCTGCTCCTGGCCGGGAAGTGTCCGGAAGCCACGGAGCAGCCCCTGGGTCTGGGCGTGCAGGATCTCGCGCTCCAGGGCGCCGAGTTGGCGGTAGGTGCGGCGCAGGTCGTGGGTGTCGTTCTCGTGCAGGGAGTCGAAGCCGAACGGGGAGACGCCGATGGCGCCGTAGCTGCCGATCGCCAGGAAGCTGTGCGAGACACCGTTGGCGTCGGCGCGCATCTCGGGGACGAAGAAGGTGGTGTTGGTCTCCGCGTAGCCCTTGAACGGGATCTCGAAGTCGCCGAAGTAGACGTCAGGGGCGAGGAAGTCGATGGTGGGGGCGGCGAGCTTCCAGGCGGTACTGACGTGCGGGAGGGGGCCGCCGCTGGGGTAGATGCCGGGGGTCTGGCCGCCGGCCACGGCCGCGTCGGCGGTGTCGGACGGGCCCGAGGCGTCCGGGACGATGGAGTCGAGCCATGCGTTCACGAAGAGCGGCAGGGCGTGCCGGGCCCGGCCGGCTGCGGCGACGTGCTCGATGTATGCGGCGTAGTGCCAGGCCATGAAGAGCTCGGCGGTGCGGGTGGCGTCTCCCAGCAGCTCGCTCCAGGAGGGAACCGGCGCTCCGTCGGGGACCGTGATGTACGGTGAGCCGCCGTCTCGGAGGGCTTCCAGGAGGACGGGTGGGACCGGGCAGGTCCAGGCGGCCGAGGCGTCGGGACCGTGGGAGCGGGGCGCGCCGAGGAGTCCGACCTCGTTCTCCACCTGCACCATGACGACCGTGCCGGCGTCGCCGTCAACGGTCGCCAGGTGCTCCATGAGGGCTGCGAAGGCCGCGGCGTCCGCGTCGCGGTTGCTCGTGTCGAACGGGCTGAGGTTGTCCAGGACGTTTCCGGCTGCGTCCTGTTGCAGTGTGAACCGCTCGGGAGCCAGCTTGACCCAGGCGGGGACGTAGCTCGAGGAGCCGTTCTTCCAACTGCCGAACCAGAGCAGGACGAGCTTCAGGTCGTGCCGGCGTGCGTCGGCGAGCAGGGCGTCCACCAGGCCGAAGTCGAAATCGCCTTCCTGCGGCTCGACCAGCTCCCAGCTCACGGGTGCCAGGACGGTGTTGACACCGGAGTCGACGAAGCGCTGCCAGAGCGGCCGCAGGTGGTCGGGGCTGGAGGCGGAGGAGTTGTGGAGTTCGATGCCCCGGATCAGGTAGGGCTCGCCGTGGACGTGCAGCTGGCCGGTGGCGGGGTCCAGGTGGTGGTGCTTCAAGGAGGTCCGTGTCCGATCGGTGGAGGGCGGGGAGGGGCGGTCGGCGGGATGCGAGCCGCCCATCCCCACGGCTGTTGTCACTTGCCGAACTGCTGGGTGGCCTTGTCCAGGGCGGCGGTGTACGCGACGGAGGCGCTGGAGCCGTTGGTGGCCGCGTCCCGGATGGCCTGCTGGAAGACCGCGTTGATGGAGTCGGTGTCGGGGCCCTTCACGATGCGGGGCGCCTCCTTCGAGACGGCCGCCAGCGTCGAGGAGGCGGGCTGGTTGCCGAAGTAGGGCTGAGGTGCGGTGAACTCGCCTGCCTCGTACGCGCCGAGGGCTGAGGGGAAGAGGCCGTTCTTGGCGTATCCGGTCGCCTGGTTGGAGGCGTTGGTGAGCCAGATCGCTATTTCGGTGGCGAGCTTGGGGTCGGTCGGGCTCTTGGGGAGCATCAGCATCGAGCCGTCGGCGGCGGCGCGTCCGTCCGGGGTGGCGGTGGCCACCCGCCACTGGCCGGTCTGGTCCTCGGCCGCGGTCTGCAGGCCGGCGCCACCGACCCACGGCGGCTGGAGGAAGCCGATGATGCTGCCGCGGTTGAGGCCGGAGTTCCAGTCGTTGGAGAACGCCTGGACCTTGGCGCACAGGCTGTCGGACTGGAAGTCCATGGCGCGGTCGAAGGCGGTCCTGGCCAAGGGGTTGGCGAGGTCGGGAGTCAGGCCGTCACCTGAGGCGCGGTAGAAGCCGAAGCCCTTCGACCAGGTCTCGTAGTAGAACAGCTCGCCGGGGTCGTCACAGGTGAACTTGCCCTGGGCGGCGGTTTTCTGGGCGAGGGACTTGTAGCCCTCCCAGGTGGAGACCAGCTTGCCGACCGCCTCCGGGTCGGAGGGGAGTCCGGCCGCCTTGAAGGCCTCGGCGTTGTAGTAGAAGGCCAGCGGTCCGACGTCGATCGGGACGCCGAGCTGGGCGCCGGAGGGGGTCTTGCCCAGTTCGACCTTCCAGGGCAGGTAGGTGGCGGCGATCTCCGGGGTGAAGCCGCTGCCGGCCACGTCGGTGAACTTGGCGGCCGCGGGGGCGTAGCGGATCGGGTCGGCGGTGACGATCGAGGGCAGGTCCTGGCCGGTGCGCAGGGCGGCGGCCAGTTTGGTGTCGACGTCGGCGGTCTTGACGAAGTTGATCTTTGCCTCGGGGAACGCGGCCTGTGCCCCGTTCACCGCGCTGTCGGCCAGTGAGCCGGGCCGGTAGAGGACGGTGACCTGGCCGGGGGAGCCGCCCGGGCCGCCGCTGCAGGCGGTGAGGGTGGTGCTGAGCAGACCGGCGGTGAGCGCGGTGGCGAGCAGGTGTCCGGTGCGGTTCATGGTGTTCCTGTTCACGGAAGGGTGGTTGGGCGGGGCTGGTTGCCGCGCGGTCAGCCTTTGAGGGCGCCGTCGGAGGCGTTGAGCAGGACGGTTCGCCGGAGGATGAGGAAGAGCACAAGGAGCGGGAGGGTGGCGACGAGGGTGCCGGCCATGACGACGGAGTAGTCGGTGGGGCCGTAGCTGCCGGTCAGCTGCTGGAGTGCCACCGGGAGGGTGAAGTTCTCGGGGCGGTTCAGCACCAGCAGCGGCCACAGGTAGTCGTTCCAGGTCCACATGACCTGGAAGATCCCGAAGGCGACCAGGGCCGGCCGCATGCAGGGCAGGGCGACGCTCCAGAACGTGCGCAGGAACCCGGCCCCGTCCATTCGGGCGGCGTCGACCAGCTCGTCCGGGACGTTGGCCTCCGCGGCCTGGCGCATCCAGAAGACGCCGAAGGCGGTGACGGCGTTGGGGACGACCAGGGGCAGGAAGGTGTTGGTCCAGCCCAGTCCGGAGTAGATCTGGTAGCTCGGGACGATGGAGACGCCGGTCGGGATGATGAGGGTGACGAGCAGGGCGGAGAAGAGGGCGCCCCGGCCGGGGAAGCGCCGTTTGGCGAACACGTAGCCGGCCAGGGCCGCCAGGAGCAGTTGGAGTGCGGAGCTGCCGGCGGTGAGCACGACCGAGTTGGCGAAGGCGCGGACGAACTCGGAGCCGGCCGTGACCTTCTCGAAGTTGTCGAGGAAGTGGGTGCCGGGGAGCAGCCGGGGCGGGCCGGCGAGGATGTCCGAGGTGGAGTTGGTGGCGATCACCAGGAGCCAGTAGAAGGGGAAGGCGAAGACGAGGACGCCGAGGGCCAGTACGCCGTGGCCGGCGATACGGCCCGGCCGGAGATGGGCACGGACGCGGGGACGGGGGTGATCGGTCATGGTCAGCGCCCTCCGAAGGACTTGCGGAGCAGCCGGTTGTTGGCGAGGGCGAGCAGCACCAGGGCGGTGAAGATGACCCAGCCGATCACCGCCGCGAACCCGAGGTCGGGTTTGACGAGCTGGACGGTGCCGGAGCTGCCGATGCCTCCCAGGTACTCGTACTGGAGGAGCATCATGGTCAGGCCGCCGTTGTTCGGCCCGCCGCTCCCGCCGAAGAGCACCTGCGGCTCGGTGAAGATCTGCATGCCCGCGATGGCGCCGGTCAGCGTCACGAAGATCATCGTGGGGGCCAGCAGTGGCAGGGTGATGGAGCGGAAGACGCGTACCGGGCCCGCGCCGTCGAGCTGGGCGGCTTCGCCGAGCGAGCGGTCGATGGCGCTGATGCCGGCCATGAAGAGGATCAGGAAGTAGCCGAAGCCCCGCCAGATCACCATCATCGCGATGACGGCCCTCATCTTCCAGGGGTCGGTCAGCCAGTCCTGGGCGGGCAGGCCGAGTGTGTCCAGGATGTTGTTGACGAAGCCGTACTTGTCGGCGAAGAGCGATTGGAAGACGATCGTCACCGCGACGACGGAGGTGACCTGCGGGAGGAAGAATGCGGTCTGGTAGAGGGCCCGGAACTTCAGCCGGGCCTGCGAGAGGATCACGGCGGCGAGCAGTGCGCCGACCACCACGGGGATCTGGCCCAGCAGGAAGATGAGCGCCGTGTTGCCGGCCGCGGTGAGAACGTCCGGGGTGTGGAACAGTCGTGTCCACTGGTCAAGGCCGACGGACTCCGGCTCGCCGATCCCGTCCCAGCTCTGTGTGCTGAGGTAGAGGGCGTAGAGCAGGGGGACGAGACCGAAGGCCGCGAACAGCAGGAAGAACGGCGCGACCGATGCGTAGTCCCGCCAGTGCGAGCGCAGGATGCCGGGCGAGCCGGGTTTCGATGGGGACATCTGACGGTTCCTTACCACTTCGGAATTGGTTCGCGGACCTGGTCCGTGAACGTTCACCAATACGGGTGTGGCTGGTCGGGGCCGTGCACGCGGTGCCGTGGGGGACCGCGTGCACGGCCGGACGGTCGGGACGGTCGAGGTGTTCGCCCGGGTGAGCGGGGGCGGGAACCTGCCTGACGGGTGGATCGGGTGACGCGGGTCAGCGTCCGCCGTGGCGGTGCTCCACCGGGGTGGCGGTCAGCCGAGCGCGTCGATCGCCGCGCGCAGCCGCTCGGTCGCACCGGCGAGCTCGTCCGCCGTCCGCGCGGTCTCCAGGAGGGCTTGCGCGACCCCGGCCTCGGCGGACAGCCGTTCGAGATCGGCGCGCGGGTGGCGGCCGGACTCCTCCCCCACGGCCGCCCGGTCCAGCCTGATGCCGGCCTCGGCGAGGGTGACTTCGAGCGGTGTCCGGTCGGGGGCGTACGCGATCCCGATCCGCTGCATGCCGTCGAGCACCGAGGCGTTCTGCATGAACAGCCGCCAGACGAGGCCGCTGCGGTTGTTCTCGATCGCCAGCAGCGCGATGCCCTTGTCCAGGGCGAACTCGTGGTCCGAGTACCAGACGGGCTCCGCGTCGAGGTTCACCGCGTTGACGAAGCCGTAGGTCGTCCATGCCCGCGGGTGGTTGTAGTAGAAGTTGTCCAGCACACGGGTGGCGTACTCGGGGTCGATCGCGACGGAGCCGGCGGCGCCGTCGGGCGAGAGGGTTCCGTCGTTGTGGTGCTGCTGGTTGTCGCGACCCGACGGCGGTGCACCGAGCGAGGAGCTGTAGTTCCCCGACGGGGTGTCGCTGGCGGTCATGCCCCAGGCGTCCGGCCCGAAGGTGCGGAACGTCGCGGCCGCGTCGGCCGCGTACGCCCGGTTCGTCCTCGTGGCGAGCTGGGCGTTGCGCCACCAGTCGACGCCCTGGCGGTCGCTGGAGTTGCGGAAGTCGGCGAGGTTCTCCGCGAACTGGTAGGTGAACAGCGAACCGAACCAGGTGTTCACGAAGGCCGGGTACTCCCCGTACGCGCCGACGTGCCGCTCGAAGGCGTAGAACATCCCCGGATCGACCGGGTGGGTCGGCGAGCCCGCGCCGAGCACGTACATCAGCTTGGCCTCGGACGACCAGTCCCACTCGTACTTGAACTCGCGCGTGGTGTCGAAGTAGCTCATGTGGAAGCGGTTCCTCTCCGGGATCCGGAAGAACTCCCAGTCCACCCGCCCGCAGATCTCCGCCGCCCGCCGCTTGACCTCACCGCCGAAGTACTCGCCGGCCAACAGCACGCCGTTGAGCAGGAGTTGGGTGTCGATCAGGCCGACCTCGCTGCGGCCCGCGGTGTCCGGCGGCGGCCAGGTCCAGACCTCGCCGTCGGCGCGGTCGTAGTAGTGGTAGAAGACGCCCCGCACGTGCGGCAGTCCGAGCAGCGTCTCAAGGGTGCCGAGCGCCCGCTCCCGGGCGGCGTCCTGCGAGACCCAGCCGCGCTCGGCGCCGATCGCCAGTGCGGCCAGGCCGAAGCCCGTGCCGGAGACACTGGTGGCGCCGCGCACCTTGCCCGAGCTCTCCGCGATCAGGCCGTACGCCCCGCTGCTCCGGTCGGTGTTGGCGAGCTGCCAGAAGTAGTCGAAGCTCTTCCGTGCCTCCAGGGCCAGCACGGTCTCGTCCCGGGTGATCCGGCCCCGCACCCGCAGGCCCGCGACCTCGGCGGCCGGTCCGTCCGGCAGCGCGGGGACGGTCACCCGGACGAAGCGCACGTTCTCCGCGCGCAGCCGCTTCTCCGTGCCCGCGCCCGAGGTCGCACCGCGCACCCGCACGGCCGGGACCCAGGTGACGTCGTCCGAGGAGACCTCGATGGTGAAGCCGCCGACGCGTCTCGGATCCCGCCAGTCGATCTGGACGCGGTCGGTCGCCGCCGGCCCGGCCAGCTCGACCTTCCACCACCGCAGCCCGGCCGTGCCGCCGCCGCGCACCTCCCGTCCCGCCGCGAGGTCGGTGGGGCCCGAGCGGGTACCGAGGATCTTGAAGTGCTCGATGCCCGAGCGGTAGCCGTCGTCGGTGGACGGGATCAGCACCCGGACGAACCGGACCCTGCGCGCGGACACCCGGTTGCGGTCGACCCCCTGGGCCCGGGCGGTCAGCACCGGGACCCAGCGTTCGTTGTCGGCCGAGACCTCCACCTGGTAGGGCTTGCTGCGGCCGAAGCCGCTCCAGGTGATCTCGACCGCGCCGAGGTCGAAGAGCTCGCGCAGGTCGACCTTGTAGACGTACGGGGTGCCGTGGCCGCGGAACTCGAAGGAGGTCGACGCCCGGCCGTCGTTGCCGTTGCCGCGCTCGGCGTACGCCGTACCGTCGTTGGTGTGGACCGCCCGGCCGAGCGCGACGTTGCCGCCGGCCGGGTCGCCGCCGCTCGGGACACCCAGCAGTTCGCACGTGCGCAGGCCGGCCCACCAGCCGCCCGCACCGAGGAAGTTGACCCGGACGTGGCGCGCGCCGGTTGCGGAGACGGCGTCCGTGCAGGGCTGTCCGGGCGCCGTGTTCGCGGACCTGTCCACGATCGGGGACCAGGTGATGCCGTCGGCGGACGCCTCCACCGTGTAGCGGTAGGCGGCGTCCGGGTTCTCCCAGCGGAGCCGCACGGTGTTCAGGTCGTACGGTGCGCCGAGGTCGACCCGCCACCAGTGCGTCCCGCCGTCGGCGGCGACCCAGAGGGTGTCCGGCGAACCGTCGTTGGCAGCCTCCGGCCGGAAGCCGGAGGAGGCGGTGGCCGGCTTTCCCAGCGCGGCATCGGTGCCCGGCGAGTAGACCCCGAACACCTTGAACTCGGTGAAGGCGGCACGGTGCCCGCTGTCCACACCGATCATCCTCAGCCGGACGTACCTGACGTCCTGTTCGGCGAACGCAGCCCTCTGGACCCTCCCCGGGCCGGAGCCGGCCGTCCGGTCCGCCACGGTCTTCCAGGTCACCATGTCGCTCGACACCTCGACCGCGTACCGGTAGCGGACACCGTCCTCCGCCCACGTCACCTCGGCCCCGGAGACGGCGCACTGCGCCGCCAGGTCAACGCGCCAGTACAGGCCTTCGGCGTGCCAGGCGGTGCCGTTGCGCCCGTCGACGGCGTCCGCGGCCCGGTGGCCGGTGGACGCGAAGGCGATCTTCGCCAGTGCGAGGTCGGTGCCGGGGCGCTGCTCGCCGTAGGCCTGGAAGTCGCAGAACCCTGGCGGGGCGCCGTCGCCCGGCGGCTCGACGGTGACGCGGACGAACCTGACGTTCTCGGCGTCGAACGACTCCTGCCGGACCAGGGGGGCGTCCGTCGGCTCCACCCGGTCGACGACGGTGCGCCAGGTGGCGTCGTCCGCCGAGACCTCGATCCGGTACGCCCTGCGGACGGCCTCGGCGCCCCAGACGATCCTGGTGCCGGAGAGGTCGAACCAGCCTTGCAGGTCGGCCTTCCACCAGGCGGCGGACCCGGGGTCCGCGGCGGACCAGCGACTGGCCCGGTGGCCGTCGTTCCCGTTGAACGGGGTGCCCGTCTCCGCCGCGAAGCTGCTCGCGGTGGCCGGCTTCCCGGCGGCCACGTCGGGAAGGGGGCGGGAGCCGACCTTGATGTTCGGCGTGTAGGCGTAGTAGGGGGCCGGGCCGGTCGGTGCGGGCGCCTGGGGGGACGTCGGAAGGAGTGCGGCCGCGGCCGTCGGAGCGGAGCCGAAGCCGAAGCCGACGGCCGAGGCTACGACCAGGGTGCTGCCGCCGCGCAGGAGGCTGCGCCGCGACAACGGGCTGTGGGGGAGCGGAGTATTCAAGATCATCCTCCGGATGTCACGACCGAGTGCCGTCTCGCCCTGGAGACTTCGTGAACGTTCACGATCGGTTGTTCCGGGACTGTAAGCCCGGTATTTCAGGGGTGTCAAGATGCTGCTCGACGGCTGGTGCACGGAGTTTCGGCCGCCGAAGCGGCGAGGACCGGGTCCCCGGCGGCGGCCCCGGGAGATCCTGTCGAGGCGCGCGCCGCCCGGCGGCCGCGGCCTGCTCCGGGTACGGAGCGCCGCCCTCGGGGGTCGTCCGGCGGCGGGCGGTCGGGCCCCTTCGCGACCGACTGCGACGAGAGCCCGTCATGTCCTCGCGCGATGCGCCGGCTTCCGGCGGACGTCAGCGACGGGACGCGTCCGCGGCAGGGCCGGCGGCCCGAGACGCTCGTGTAGCCTGAGTGCGTGCCGAAGCGGGGAGAGACGAAACGCGCCGGAATCATCGAGGTCGCGGAGCTCGCTGGCGTCTCGCGCCAGACCGTCACCCGGGCCATGAACGACATGCCGGGCATCAGCGCCCAGACCAAGCGGCGGGTGCTCGAAGCGGCCGAACAACTCCGCTACCGGCCCTCCCGGTTCGGCCGTGAACTGGTCCAGCAGTCCGCCCGGTCGCTGGGGCTGATCGTCTCCGACCTGGCCAATCCGTACTTCTCCGAACTCGCCTCGGAGTTCGCCAAGATCGCGGCAGCCAACCAGTGGGCGTTGGTCATCATCGAGAAGCACCCGGGCCCCGACACCGGGTGGGAGCAACTGCGGACCCTGGTCGGCCAGGTGGACGCGGCCATCGCCTACACCGACCTGGCCCCCCACGACATCGACCGCATCTTCGGCAGCCTCCCCCTGGTCCTGCTCGACGCCGCCGAACGGACGCTCAACGCCCTCTCGCCCTCCCGGCCGCGCAGCGCCGTCAACATCGATCTCGCGCCAGGGCTGGCGGCCGTCCTCGATCACCTGGTGGGCTCCGGCCGGTCGCGGATCGCGCTGGTCGACATCCGCTACCCCACCGACGAGTCGGTGCGCCGCGAGACCTTCGCACGGTTGGTCCGGGACCGGGGCCGGGAGCCGGTCGTGATCGAGGTCGAGGCGGGCGACGACGACCTCCTCGTGGGCCGCCGGGCCGTGCAGATCGCCTTCGACGCACCGCATCCCCCTGACGCGATCATCGCTTTCAACGACATGTCGGCCTTCGGTGTCCTCAAGGAGCTCCGGGTCCGCGACTTGGCCGTCCCGGAGGCCTGTGCCGTGGTGGGGATCGACGGGCTGAAGATCGGTGTTTTCGTCGAACCCGAGCTGACCACCCTGCGCCTGGACTTCGCCGCATTCGCGCAGCTGGCCTTCGACGAGGTGGTGAACATGTGTGCGACGGCGCCCGGTGCCCCGCAGCCGCCGATCCGCAGGCACGTCTCGCACGAGCTGGTGGTTCGCCAGTCCGGTTGACCGACCACGACCACCTTCGCCCACCCCGGCCGAGCGGGTCGTGCTCCGAGGGTGAGAGACCGGGCCGCGCCGCCCGAGCGTTGACTGCACCCCGCGGGTGACCGCAGCGCGCCGCACCTGAATCCGGCAGGCCCAACGGCCTCCCGGTCGCCCTCCCGCGTTGCCGGTCCGGTGCCGACGGCCTGGGCCCGGTGCACGAAGGCGGAGAACGTCCGCCGGTACTTCGAGCCGTCCGCCGGGGTGATCAGCTCCCCGGCTCCCGGTGGTGCCCGGTGCCGATGCCGGGTCGAGGTGCGGCGGGTGAACACGACGAGAGCCGTCGGTTCGCACTGCCGCACCGGCAGTTCGGCTGCGGCTCCTGCGCCGTTCCGGCGGGTGACCGCCCGGTGGCCGAGGTCGCTGGTGGTGCCGAACGAGCGCGGTGACCGGTCGGAACGCGATGCCCTGGGCGATCCGGAGGACGTGGGGACGGGCGGTGGGGAACGACGCCTGCGGGACGGCCAAGAGCATCCGTGACGGCCGGGCCGTGGCGGACGCCGCGTGCGGACGGGGCCTCGCCTGACGCCCCACCCGCAGAACACCGAGAGCCGCCGGGCCCGGGCCCCGCGATGTCCTCCATGTTGGATCGGCCGGACTGCAGTTGCCCCGCGCCAGTATTCAAACAGAAACCAACACGCCCCTGCAGGGTACTGGACAGGCTGGGCATGGTTCGCATTCGTCCGGCGAAGTGGCTGGTGGTTCCCTGGCGCAGAGGGCTCGTCACGGGCCGGTCTCGAACCGTATCGGGCCTGCCCGGGCTCTTGACTGACGTGTGAACGGCGCGTTTCCTTAGTGCCAGCGCGTTGGAACCAGTTGATATTCAAGTGCCTATGTGGGGCTTTTTGTTTTATTGGCTGGTCCGGCGCCGACACCGTCCCAAGGAGCCCCCATGCACCGATCCCGAAGTCGGCCCACCGCCGCGCTGGTTCTTGAGCCGGCCGCCGTCATCCTGACCGCCTGTCCCGTCGGACGGGAGCCGGGACTGTCCGGCTCGGGCCCGGTGGCCAAGACCGGGGGGACGATCCCGATCAGCTACGTGCCTGAGCGGGGCCACCAGGACCGCTTCGTCGGCGAGGCCGCGGGCGCCGGAGCCGACGAGCCGGGGGCCGACCGCAAGGTCGTGAACCTCGGCAACGACGCCGACCGGGAACCCGGCGAGGTCCGGTCCGCCGTCGTCCGAGTCCTCGGGAGCGACGGCCGCACCGCTCGTCAACGGCCATGACCTGGGCGCCCTCGCGGTGACGACAGGCTCAAGGAGGGCGAAGCCTTCCCGAGGCAGGCCTTCACCAGGACGACCATGGTCGACCCCGCTGGTCCGCCGACGTCAGCCGCAGCGCGTGCGTCATCACCGCGCCGCCTTCCCGGAGCCCACGAGCGCGGGCCGACCCCGGCGTTTCCCCGCGAGCAGGGTCGCGCCGTCCCCCACCGCGCCGCACACAGGAACCCGGTGGGCGCGACCGGGGCGGCTGCGAACACCTCGACCCGCGTCAAGCGCCCGGGGCAGGGCGTTCACCGGCCCACACCGCGGACGGCCCCTCCCGGCATCCCGGAGTTCCCCAGCGGTCCCGGTCCGCGACCCACCGTGCCAATGCCTTCGCATCGCGGCCGGCTGAGCCCGACAAGGACGCAAGGCCCCGCATCGCCGAAGCCGCGTACAACACCGAGGCCGGGACACCCGCCCGGCCCTGCCCCGGACCCGCCGCCGCCGGTACCACCGACCCCGACCACGCCACCCTGCCGTTCCGTCCCACCCCCAAGGGCCGCGCCCCGGCACAACGGCCCGCAGCACCGACTTCCGGCAGCCACACCGCCGGGACCCCCCCACCCACGCACCACAGGAGAAGCAATGCGCAGAACCGGTCACAGGGCGATCCCCGCCCTGCTGGTCAGCGCGGCCATGGCACTCGGCGGACTCGCCGGCACCATGCCCGCCCAGGCCACGCCGACCGCCGCCCCCGCGGCGACCCCCACCCCCCACACCGTCACCTACGACAACTACTCCCTGAAGATCGACGACAAGCCCACCTACATCTGGGGCGGCGAGTTCCACTACTTCCGCCAGCCCAGCCCCGACCTGTGGCGGGACACCCTGCAGAAGATGAAGTCCGGCGGGTTCAACACGGTCTCCCTCTACTTCGACTGGGCCTACCACTCCCCGAAGAAGGGCGTCTACGACTTCACCGGGGTCCGCGACGTCGACAAGCTCCTCGACATCGCCAACGAGGTCGGCATCTACGTCATCGCCCGGCCCGGCCCCTACATCCAGGCCGAGGTCGACGGCGGCGGCTACCCGGCCTGGCTGAACGTCACGCCCGGGCACGAGAAGTCCCTGGACCCGGACCACATCGCCAACGTCGACGAGTGGTTCGACCACATCAACCCCATCCTGGCCCGCCACCAGCTCACCAACGGCACCGGCTCGGTCATCGCCTACCAGGTCGAGAACGAGTTCTACAACTACGGTGACGCGGACCGCGCCTACGTGGCCCACATCCGGGACAAGGCCCGTGCGGACGGGATCACCGTGCCGACCACGGGCAACCACATCTACTTCGGCGCGCACCCCGCCGACTTCAAGTCCTACAACGAGGGCGCCGGGGCACTCGACATCGACGGAATCGACAAGTACCCCCTGGGATTCAACTGCACCGACCCGGCCTGGTCGCCGGTCCAGACCGACCTCGAAGGCTTCCACCGGCCGGGCAAGCCGCTGTTCATCCCCGAGTTCCAGGGCGGCTCCATCAACTACTGGGGCGGCTCGGACGGCGACAAGTGCCGCGAGAAGCTGAACAGCGAGTTCGCCTCGGTGTTCTACAAGAACAACATCGCCGCCGGCGCGACGATGCAGAGCTTCTACATGACCTACGGCGGCACCAACTGGGGCCGGCAGGCCATGAGCGGCACCTACACCTCGTACGACTACGGCGCGCCGATCACCGAATCCCGGCAGCTCACCGACAGGTACCAGCAGGACAAGCTGATCGGCTACTTCCTGCAGAGCGTCACCCCCATCACCAGGACCGACAAGGTGACGGCCCCCGCGCTCACCAACCCGGCCGCGATCACCGACACCGCCCGCCGCAACCCCGACACGGGCACCCAGTTCCACACCCTGCGGCACAACGACTCCACGTCCACCAGCACGGACTCCACCGGCATCGCGCTGACCGTCGGAGGCAACCACTCCGGCTACACCTTCGACGACACCGCCACCCAGCTCCAGTACACCGGCACCTGGACGCACGCCGACCAGAGCGCCGGCTACACCGCCGGCGAGTACCAGCGCACCGAGTCCTGGTCCAACGTCGCCGGGAACAGCATCACCGTCCCGTTCACCGGTACCGGCGTCCGCTGGATCGGCTCCAAGGCCGCCAACCACGCCCTCGCCGACGTGTACATCGACGACGCGAAGGTCGACACCGTCGACAGCTACGGCTCCGGCGCCGAGGTCAAGGACCAGGTCCTCTTCAGCAAGGACGGCCTGGCAGCCGGCAACCACACGTTGAAGATCGTCGTCACCGCGGGGAAGAATCCCGCCGCGCCCGCCTACGCCAAGTACGTCTCCGTCGACGCGATCGACGTCGTCGACACCACCAAGACCCGCACCTACCCGAGCGTCCCGCAGAAGGCGGGCACCGCCGTCACCGTCGCCGGCCGCGACTCCAAGATCCTCGTCGCCGACTACAAGCTCGGCGCCACCCAGCTCCAGTACTCCACCTCGGAGATCCTCACCCACGCCCAGATCGGCGACCGCGACGTCGCCGTCCTCTACGGCCGAGGCGGCCAGGCCGGCGAAACCGTCCTCAACTACGCCCAGCAGCCCACCGTGCAGGTCCTGGCCGGTGCCGTCGACCAGACCTGGGACCCGGCCACCGGCGACCTGCGCCTCAACTACACCCACAGCGGCCTCGCCCGCGTCCTCATCGGCGGACCCGGCAGCACCCGGCCCCTCCTGCTCCTGCTCGGCGACGACCAGAACGCCAAGAAGTTCTGGCGCACCGACACCACCAACGGTCCCGTCCTCCTCCACGGCAGCGACCTGCTGCGCACCGCGACGGCATCCTCCGGCCGTCTCGACCTGACCGGCGACAGCTCCGCCCAGCAGTCCGTCGAGGTGTTCGCCAAGGGGAACGACCCGATCACCTGGAACGGTGCGGCGCTGGCCACCGTGCCCGGCATCGGCGGCTCCGCCGCCGGCAACCTGGCCGGCCCCGCCCCGGTCTCCCTGCCCGCCCTCACCACCTGGAAGCACGCCGCGGAGTCCCCCGAGGCGCAGCCCGGCTTCGACGACTCCTCCTGGAAGGTCGCCGACAGGACCAGCTCCAACAGCATCACCAAGCCCGGTACGCTGCCGGTGCTGTTCGCCGACGACTACGGCTACCACTACGGCGACGTCTGGTACCGCGGCCACTTCCAGGCCGTCACCGAGGCCACCGGTGTCAACCTGTCCGCGATCACCGGCGGCTCCGGCATCTACTCGGTGTGGGTGAACGGCACCTTCATCGGTACCAGCAACGACGGCACCGGCCACAACTTCCCGTTCCCGGCCGGGGTTCTGAAGCCCGGCGCCGACAACGAGGTCTCGGTCCTCGTGGCGAACATGGGCCACGACTACAACCCGGGCACGAACGACGCGAACAAGGCGGCCCGCGGCCTGACCGGAGCGTTCCTCACCGGCGCTCCCCTGTCGGTGATCACCTGGCGGATCCAGGGCGCCCGCGGCGGGGAGGACCTCGTCGACACCGCGCGCGGTCCGATGAACACCGGCGGCCTGTACGGCGAGCGGTCCGGCTGGACCCTGCCCGACTTCCCCGACAGCTCCTGGACCGGTACCACCCTGGCCACCCGCGACAACACCCCCGGCGTGTCCTGGTACCGCACCAAGGCCACGCTCAACGTGCCCGCCGGGCAGGACACCTCGATCGGCCTGAAGATCGCCGACGACCCGAACCGCAAGTACCGGGCCCTGATCTACGTCAACGGCTGGCTGCTCGGCACCTACATCAACAACGTCGGCCCGCAGCACGTCTTCCCGCTCCCCAACGGCATCCTCGACCCCCGCGGCGACAACAGCATCGCCATCGCCCTGTGGAACGAGGGCGCCACCAACGGTGGCCTCGGCACCGTGACCCTGGAGAACCTCGGCACCACCGCCTCCTCGCTGAACCCCGCCCCGGTCACCGGACCCGGCTACAACGCCGCCACCTACGCCGGGCCCACCGCCCACAACGCCGCGCTCACCCTGAGCGCGCCCGACAACGCCAACCCCGCGGGCACCTACCCCGTCTCCGCGGCCTTCACCGTCCCCGGCGGACAGCAGAACGCCACGGGTGTCGGCCTCGCCCTCAACCTGCCCACCGGCTGGACCGCCCAGCCCACCGGACCCACCACCGCGGCCACCGTCGCCGCCGGCTCCTCCTTCACCGCCACCTGGAACGTCACCGCCCCGAGCGGCACGCTCCCCGTCATCTCCCCCCTCACCACCACCGCCACGTACACCCAGCAGAACACCGACCAGCAGCTCACCGACACCCGGACGGTCCGCCGCCTGACCACCCCGACCACCACCACCGACGTCAGCAAGCTCCCGTTCCTGGGCTCCACCAACGGCTGGAACGGAGGGGTGAAGCTCGACAGGAGCAACGACAACAAACCCATCAGGATCGCCGGTACGACCTACGCCGTGGGCATCGGCTCCAACGCCGGCAGCAGCGTCATCCTGTACCTGGGCGGCCACTGCAACCGCTTCACCGCCACCGTCGGCGTCGACGACGAGGTCGGCAACTACGGCTCGGTGACCTACACCGTCCGCGCCGACGGAACCACCCTCACCACCACCCCGGTCCTGCGCGGCAGCGACCCGGCCGGCACCACCATCGACATCGCCGTTCCCGCCGGCACCACCGTCCTTGAGATCGCCGCCGGCGACGGAGGCGACGGCGGTGGCAGCGACCACGCCGACTGGGCCAACCCCAAGGTGTACTGCTCCTGACGCCTGAAGAGCGCGACCGCCGGCCGGGAGACGAGAGCCCTCCCGGCCGGCGGTTGTGTCCCCGTCCCTCCCGCACCGTCCGTCGGTGGTGCGGTCACGGCGTTGCGGCACCGCAGCCCTCGTAGGGGGCCGAAGACAACCTTCCCCGGGTGCGCCGAAAAATCTGTGCTGGCGGGAGTAGACATTGCGCGGTGTCGTGGTTAGTGTTTCTCTCGTAGACGCGGTCCAACGGTGCTCGCCAGACACGAAC
>NZ_BNBO01000090.1 GCF_014655955.1 Kitasatospora indigofera | reverse complement strand
CTCCTCGCTGCAGACGAGCTTCGTGATCGACGACACCTCCATCGCCACCAGCTGACCTGAAGGCCGGAGGCCGCCCGGAGACGATCCGGGCGGCCTCCGGCGCACCCGCGCCACCTCGCGCCGGACCACCGGCACAGCGGCACGACCGGTACGGCCCACACCACCCGTACCCCGGTGGTCATCCCTCGATCGTGCCCCGGCCCCGGCCCTCGGGCCGGCGCGCGACGGCCGGCGCCGGGCCGAGCAGGATCAGCGTCCCGTTGCGGACATCGCCGCCCATGCCCGTGCCGCCCGTACCGCCCGCACCCGGCCCCGTGCCCGTGCCGCCCGCACCCGGCCCCGTGCCCGTGCCGCCCGCACCCGGCCCCGTGCCTGTGCCGGCCGGCCGCAGCCGGCCGCCCGGACCGACGGTGAACAGCAGGTCGTACCCGGGCGGGAGCGGGCCCCCGGCCGGCCGGGCCGAGATCGCGGCGCCGTCCCGGAAGCGCCCGGCCAGCACCGGGCCGGTCAGGCCGGTGCCGAACAACAGGCCGCTCCCCGGACCGGCCGGGGCACCGTGCTCCAGGGACTCGGCGGGGGCCAGCCGGTGCACCGACCGGCCCTCGTCGTCCTGGAGCAGCGCGGACACCAGGGCGTTGAAGTCGTCGTCCGCGGTGAGCAGGTACACGGCGGTCACGCTTTCCCGCTCGGCCCCCTCGCCGCTCGCGCAGTCCAGCAGATCGCTCCCGGCGAGCTCCAGCCCCGCGGCGTCGATCCGCTCCCGCTCCGCGGTGCGCCCGGCCCACACGAGGGTGTCCAGCCCCGCCGAGTCCAGCACCCGTCCCAGCTCCAGCACCCACGGGTCCCCGCCGACCAGCAGCGGCCGCGAGCGGGCCGGCCGTACCACGCCCAGCCGCCGGGCCACCGGTGCGGCGGTCAACCCGTACAGGGTGACGGTCGCGACGATGACCAGGAAGGTGGCGGGCAGGATCCGGTTCGCGCCGCCGATCCCGGCGGCCGCGAGCTGGGCCGAGAACGTGGCCGCCGTGGACGCCGCGACGATGCCGCGCGGTGCCATCCAGCCCAGGAAGGCCCGTTCGCCGGGGGAGAGGCCGGTGCCGAAGGTGGAGAGCGCGGCCACCAGCGGGCGGGCCGCCAGCACCAGGACGGCGACCAGGCCGAGGGCGGGCAGCAGCACCGGCCGCAGCGAGGCCCAGGTGACCGTCGCGGAGATCGAGATGAAGAGGACGCCGACGGCGAGCGAGACCAGCGACTCGAAGAAGGGCCGCCGGAGGGCCAGTTCGAAGGCGGGGAGGGTGGCGACCGCGACACCCATGACGATCGCCGCGATCAGCCCGGTGTCGTCGCGGACGGCGTCGCAGCCGGCCGCGATCCCGATCACCGCCGCCAGTTGCACGGTCGTCCCGAGGATCTCGCCCAGCCGCACCCGCACCAGCAGCCACCACAGCAGTGCGACACCGGCCGCGCCGCCGAGCAGGCCGATGCCGACGCTGCCCAGGAACTGCAGGACGCCGTGCCCCAGGCCGTGCTTCCGGTCGTTGATCAGCGCGTGGAACACCAGCGCGCCGGCGATCCCGCCGACCGCGTCGATCAGCGAGCCCTCCCAGAGCAGGATGCGCTGGAGCCGTTCCTCGGGCCGGACGAAGTTCAGCACCGGCCCGACGACGGTGGGCCCGGAGACGATCAGGATGGTCCCGAGCATCGCCGCCGCCTGGGCCGAAAGGCCCAGCAGCGGGGCCGCCGCGAACGCCGCGACCGGCGCGGTCAGCAGGGCCCCGAACCAGACCAGGCGGTGGACCACCCGCCGGGTGTCGCCGCTCAGCCGCCGCAGGTCCAGTCCGAGGCCGGCGTCGTAGAGGATCACCGCGACGGCGAGCGAGACGAGCGGCGGATAGGCGTCCCCGAGGAGCTGGTCCGGGTGGACGGTGTCGGTGATCGCGCCCGCCGCGAACCCCAGCGGCAGCAGTACGATGATCGCCGGGATCCGCAGCCGGGCGGCGAGGACCTGCCCGCCGACCGCGAGCACCACGATCAGGCCCAAGCCGACGAAGATCTGCTGGGTGGTCACGGGCGCCGGTCCTTCCGTACGGGCGGGTGCCCCGGCCCCCGTGGGGTGCCGGGGCGGCGGCTTGGAGTGGTGCCCCCGGGGGGCCTGGGGTGCCGGGGAGGCGTTCGGGCGGGTGGTGTTGCGGGGACGGGTGGTGCTGCGGGCGCGGGCCCCGGGCGGCGGGCGGGCCCGAAACCGGCGGCCTCGTCGTGAGGCCTGGGCCTCCGCCAGGGGCACCCCGGCGTCGCCGTCCCGCCGGACGCGGACCGGGCCCGGCACGCGGACCGTCCCGCTGCCCCGGGCTGCCGGCCGGGCCGGAGCCGGCTCCCCGCGGCGCCGCTCGCCGCCGGGGGCGACCACCGAGGAGCCCGCCCGCCCGGCCGGGCCGGCTGTGAGACCCTGGTGCATTCCCGCACCCGCCTCCCGGAGCTGTCGGAACCGGCGTCGGACCTACCGGTCGTCAAGTTGCAGATGTGAACATATCGGACACCTGTCCTGCTCGACGGCAGGGCGTCAGCCCTGCGCGTGTCACCGGTGTCCGAGCGCGGTGACGAAGGAGTGAGCTGGGCGGATGGGGAAGAAGCGGTCGCCGGGGCGGCAGTTCGAGTGGCTCTGGGCGGCCTTCGCGGTCAGTACCTTCGGCACCTGGCTCGCCTTCGACGCCTTCACCTTGATCGCGATCCTGGTGCTGCACGTCGGGCCGACCGGGGTGTCGCTGCTGGCGGCGGCCGGGCTGACGGTGGGTGCGGCGGCGGCGGTGCCGCTCGGCCCCTGGGTGGAGTTCCGCCGCAAGCGGCCGGTGATGGTCGCGGCCGACCTGGTCCGCTTCGCGGTGCTGACCAGCGTCCCGGTCGCGTTCGTGCTCGGCCGGCTGAGCCTCGCCCAGCTCCTGGTGGTCGCGGTGATCACCGCCGCGGCCGACATCACCTTCACGGCCGCCGGCGGCGCCTACCTCAAGACGCTGGTCGCCCCGGAGCACCTGCTGGTCGCGAACGCCCGCTTCGAGTCCACCACCTGGACGGCCACCGTGCTCGGGCCCGCGCTGGGCGGGGCCGCGATCGGGCTGTTCGGGCCGGTGGTCACCGTCCTCGCCAACGCCGTCAGCTACCTGCTCTCGGCGGCGGGCATCGGCGCGATCGGCGGCGGCGAGCCGCGGCCCGTGCGGCCCGCCGACGCCCGCCCGCGGGCCGGGGCGGTGCTGGAGGGCTGGCGGCACATCCTCGGCCACCCCGCCCTGCGCCCGCTGTTCTTCAACACCGTCCTGGTCAACGGGCTGATCATGGCGAGCACCCCGCTGCTCGCCGTCCTGATGCTGGGCCCGCTCGGGTTCGCCCCCTGGCAGTACCTGCTCGGGTTCGCGCTGCCGTGCCTCGGCGGCCTGCTCGGCTCACGGCTGGCCCGCCCGCTGGTCGCCCGCTTCGGGCAGCGCCGGATGCTGCTCACCGCCGGTACCCTGCGGGCCTGCTGGTCGGTCGGCCTGGCCTTCGTCGGCCCCGGGGCCGGCGGGCTGCTGCTCGTGGTCGCCGTCGAATTCGTGCTGATCACCTGCATGGGGGTGTTCAACCCGGTGTTCGCCACCTACCGGCTCGAACAGACCGCGACGGACCGGGTCACCCGGACGCTGTCGGCCTGGTCGGTCACCGCCAAGGCCTCGGTGGCGGCCATGACCGCCCTCTGGGGCCTGCTGGCCGGCCTCACCGGCCCCCGGACGGCGATCGCGGTCGCCGGGCTGCTCCTGCTCGCGACCCCGCTGCTGCTGCCCCGCGCCGAGCCGGCCGCGCACCCCGCCCGGGAGAAGGTCCTGGGCCCGGGCTGACCCGCCGTGACGGGCCGTCCGGCCGCGCAGCGGGCCGCAGGTCACGGCACCCCTGGCGTCCGGCGGTACGGGCCGTGCACGGGGCCGGCCGGTACGTCACGGACGCGGAGGCGGGCTCAGCCGCCCAGACCGCCGGCCTCGGCGATGGCGCGGACGGTGGCGACCGTGTCCGCCTCGGCGGCCGGCTTGTCCGCCCGGTAGCGCACCACCCGGGCGAAGCGCAGGGCCAGCCCGGCGGGGTAGCGGGAGCTGCGCTGCAGCCCGTCGAAGGCGATCTCCACCACCAGTTCGGGCCGCACCCGGACGGTGTACGCGTCCCGTCCGACCTCCCGCGCCAGCAACTCGCCGGTCTGCCAGGCGAGCAACTCGTCCGTCAGGCCCTTGAAGGTCTTGCCGAGCATCACCCAGGACTCCGGCCCCGGCCCCTCGCCCGCCCGGGCGCCCAGGTGCAGGTTGCTGAGGTGGCCCCGGCGGCGCCCGCTGCCCCACTCCGCCGCCAGCACCACCAGGTCCAGCGTGTGGTGCGGCTTGACCTTGATCCAACCGGCCCCGCGCCGCCCGGCCGCGTACGGCGCGTCCCGGTCCTTGACCAGTACGCCTTCATGGCCCCGGGCCAGTACCTGCTGGAAGAACGCCTCGGCCGCCACCCGGTCCTCCGCCTCGACGGCCGGCACCCGCAGGTCCGCCGGGACGGCGCCGGCCAGCGCCGACCACCGGTCGCGGGCCGGCCGGTCGACCAGGTCCTCGCCGTCCCGGTGCAGCAGGTCGAAGAAGAAGGCGTGCAGCGGCACTTCGGCGCGCAGCCGTGCCGGGTCCTGCCGGGAGGCCGTCCGGGCGGCGGTCACCTGGAACGGGCGCGGCCGCCCGTCGGGGGCCAGCGCGATCGCCTCGCCGTCCAGGACGGCGCTGCGCACCGGCAGCGACCTGGCCGCCTCGACCACCTCGGGGAGGCGGCCGGTGATGTCGTCCAGCCCCCGGGTGAACACCGCGACCTCGTCGCCGTCCCGGTGCACCTGGATCCGGATGCCGTCCAGCTTCCACTCCAGTGCGGCCGGGCCGGTCCGCTCCAGCGCGGCGGCCACGTCGGGGGCCGAGGAGGCCAGCATCGGCCGGACCGGGCGGCCGACCTCGAGCCGGAAGGCGGCCAGGGCGGGGACCCCGCCGCCCAGCGCGGCCTGCGCGACCGCGCGGGCGGAGCCGCGGAACATCAGCGCCCGCCGGACGGCCGCGCCGGGCACGCCGGCGGCCCGGGCGACGGCCTCCGCCATCACCGCGTCCAGGGCCCCCTGCCGCAGCTCCCCGGCGAGGACGGCCCGCAGGAAGTCCTGTTCCTCCCCGGTGGCGCGGCCGAACAGCCCGTCCAGCAGCCGGCGGCGCTCGGCCCGCGAGCCCCGGCCCTGCACGGCGGCGAGCCGGAGCAGGGCCCGTTCGGTCTCCAGCACACCGAGCGTGGCCTCGGGCGCGGGCGGCGGGAGCTCGCGCAGCGCCGCCGGGCCGACCCCGGCCCGCAGTCGCTGCGACTCGCCGGAGAGCAGGGCGACGGCGGCCGGCACCTCCTCGGGGGCGAGCGCCCGCAGGCACTCGGCCAGCAGGGTGATCTTGCCGGTACGGGCCGGCTCGGCGGCCACGTCCCGCGAGGTGCGGGCGAGATGCCGGAGCAGCATGCAGGCTCCTCGGTCCGGGCGGAGGTCTCCGTCCAGCATGGGCCCGGCCCGGGTGCTCCGCCCCGCCGGGCACGCCGAAGGGGCGGCCACCGAGGCCCTCGACGGACCCCGGCGGACCGCCCCGGGACGGGCTCAGCCCTGGAGGGTGCCCTGGCCGGTGACCGTGCTGCCGTCGGCGACGACGGCCCGGGTGTCCTCGGCGACGCGGTCCAGGACGCCGGTGGCGGGCTGCGTGCCGGCGCCCGCTCCCTGCTCGGGCGTCCCGGCGTGCGCGCTGGGGGCGAGGAGGGAGCCGAGGACTCCGGCGGCCAGGGACGCGACGGCGAGCATGCTGCGCTTCTTCATGCCGTGTCCAACGACGGGCCGCGGCGGAGGTCACGGGCCGCCCGCGCGGGCCGGCCGCGACCTCCGCCGCGGCCCGCCACCGGGCGCTGTCGTCCGGGGGCCGCGCCGGCCGGGCCGGATCAGTAGCGCTGGGCCTTGGCGACCCGGGGGGTGGTGGCCGTCCCGCTGTCGCTGCCCCCGAAGGCGACCGGGGAGGCCTTGGCCCCGGGCTGGAGGTCCGTCGCGCCGACCACGGTGGTGTCGACGACGTTCCCGGAGGCGTCCACGAAGTCGACCTGGACGGCGTACGAGGCCGCCGAGGAGGTGCTGTTGGTGATCGTCACCACGGCCGCCCGGTGGCCGCCGGACTGGGCGACCGGAACGCCCGTCAGGGTGACGTCGGACACCGCGTTCCCCGTCCCCGTCACGCCGGCCAGCGCGGCCGAGGCGGAGGCGTTGGCGCGGGACACCTCGGCGGACACCGAGGACTGGAAGGCGGAGGCCTGGACGGAGGCAGCCGAGGCGAGCGCGGAGGCCGAGGAGAGCAGCGCCGAGGGCAGCAGGGAGGACGGCGGCGTGCCCTGCACGGTGGGGCGGCCCGGCGAGTTGCTCGCGGACGTGCCGTCGGAGCTGCTGCCGCAGGCCGCCACGGTGGTGGCGGTGACCGCCAGCAGGGCCGTCGCCGCGGCGAGCCGCAGCGGGTGCAGCCGGTGGGTTCGGAGGGTCGTGCGGCCGCCGGTGTTCGTCACGTGGGCGCTCCTGAGTCGCGTCGGGTCGATCGCGGCGGGCCGGCTGCTCGCCCCCGCTCGCCCCAGGCTGCAACCGATCGCGGGCCGCCGCGCGGTCGTCTCGGCCGTCCGGGTGGTGCCGTCCTGTCGGGATTCAGCCCTTTTCCCGGAGTGTTCGGCAGTTTCCGGGTTTTTCCGTTTTACCCGAATAGCGACAGTCGGTTCAGGGGAGGAGTGCCAAGGACATTCCTGACACGAAGGGCGCCTCATGCACTCTGCCGAGCTCACGCCGTCCGTCCTCGCCGAGCTCCGCCGGCCGCGCCGCTACCCGGCGGTCTCGGTGGTCATGCCCACACACCGCAGCGAGCCCGACAACGCCCAGGACCCGGTGCGCCTGCGCAACCTGGTCGCCGAGGCGAAGAGCCGTCTGCAGGCCGACGAGGCGGTCTCCCGGGCCGACCGGCTGGACGTGGTCCAGCAGCTCGACCAGGCGGTCGCCGAGGTCGACCTGGTGCATGCCGAGGACGGCCTGCTGATCTTCGCCGCCCCCGGCGAGCACCAGGTCTGGTCGCTCCCGCGGGCGGTGCCCGAGCGGGTGGTGTTCTCCGAGACCTTCCTGACCCGCAACCTGGTCGCCGCCCAGGCCGCCGCCGCGCCCTACTGGGTGCTCACCGTCTCCGCCGAGCGCGCGGCCCTGTTCGGCGGCGCCGGCCCGCGGCTGGCCGAGGCCACCGACCGGGGCTTCCCGGTGGAGCTGCAGCCGGACCTGCCGGACGTCGAGCGCAAGGAGCGGATCGGCGACGTGCCGAGCACCTTCCGGGACGAGCAGACCCGGCACTACCTGCGCGAGGCGGACACCACCCTCGCCGCCGTCCTGGAGGCCGACCCGCGCCCGCTCTACGTGCTGGGCGAGGCGGCCGCGCTCGCCGTGCTGGAGGAGATCGGGACGGCGGCCAAGACGGCGGTGGCCCAGGTGCCCAGGGGCGGGCTCGGCCGGGCCTCGGTGGCGGCCGTGCGCGAGGCGGTGGCCGGGGCGGTCAAGGAGCAGGGGGCCCGGGCGGTCGTCCAGGCCAAGGAGCGGCTGGACCAGGCCCTCGGCGTCAAGGCGCTGGCGGCCGGCATCGACGAGGTGTGGCAGAGCGTGGCCGAGGGCCGGGCCGCGCTGGTGGTGCTGGAGGAGGACTACTGGGAGCCGGTGCGGGTCACCGACAACCACCTCGTCCCGGCCCCCGCCGGCGAACCGGACGTACGGGACGACATGGTCGACGAGATCGTCGAGCGGGCCCTGGACACCGGCGCGCAGGTGGAGTTCGTGCCCACCGGGGAGCTGGCCGGACAGGGCCGGATCGCGGCCGTCCTGCGCTACTGAGGCGGTGCGGGCCGGGGCGCCTCCAGGGCGGGCGTCCCGGTGCCGCGGCGCGTGCGGCGGGTGCCGGCCGGCGCGGCGTCCTGGACCGGCCGGGCCGGGCGGCCCGCGACGGCAGGCCCGCGACGGCACCGGGGCGGGAGTTCCGGCCGGGTCCCGCGGGTGCGGCCCCGCCTGCCGGCCGTGGCCGGGCCGGCCGGGCCGGCGATCTTCACGGGATATCCGCGGAAGGACCCGCATGACCTTGCTACTCTCCGGTAACCTGGCGCCTTCCGCTTCGGAACGGCCCCCCCGGAGGTACCTCGTGTCATCGTCCCGATCGTCCGCCGGCCGGGCCGCGCGCCCGCTGGCGGCCCTGCTCCTGCTCGCCGGTGCGGCCCACTTCGCCCGGCCGAGGACCTTCGACGCCCTCGTCCCCCGGTCGCTGCCCGGCGGGCCCCGGACCTGGACGTACGCCAGCGGCGTCGCGGAGCTGGCGATCGGGACGGCCGTCGCCGTGCCGCGCACCCGGCGGATCGGCGGGCTCGCCGCGGCCGGTCTCTTCGTGGCCGTCCTGCCCGGGAACGTGAAGATGGCGGTCGACTGGCGGCGCCGCCCGACCCCGTACCGGCAGGGTGCCTGGGCCCGGGTGCCGCTGCAGATACCGCTGGTCTGGTGGGCCCTGCGGGTCGGCCGGAAGGCCTGACCCGGACGGCTGGACGTCCCGCCCGCCGTCCGGAGCAGAGCCGGTCGACGGGCGGGCCGTGGCCACTACGGTGCGCCCCGCCGCCCGGCCCCGGCAGCGGCGCGCGGGCGGCGCGGCGCAGCACGGACCGGGCGTACGCGCGGGCGTACGACTGCGACCCCGGCGGACGGTTCGGCAGGGGGTCCCGGCGGGCCGCCCCGGGACGGCCGGGCGGTCAGAGCGTGGAGGAGCCCTGCGGCGCCGTCCGGGGCCCAGGCCCGCCGGGGACGGCCGGGGTCACCGTCCAGTCGGGCCGGCCCGGCATCGGCGGGGTGCGGGTGCCGTAGAGCCAGTCGGTCAGGAACCCGCTCAGGTCCTGCCCGGCCACCTCGCCGGCCGTCGCGATGAAGTCACCGGTGCCGGCGACGCCGTGCCGGTACCTGGACAGGAAGGTCCGCTCGATCCGGTCGAAGACCGCCGCGCCGACCTTCTCCCTGAGGGCGAAGAGCACCAGCACCCCGCCGGCGTAGCGCTGGCTGTCGAACAGGGCCGCCCGGGTGGGCGCCGCCACCGGGCCGGAGTCGAGCCGCCACTGGTCGCCGTGGGAGTAGGCCTCGCGCAGGTTCGCCTCCAGGGAGGTGAGGCCGAGCCCGTCCGGCCAGCCGCGCTCGTAGCGGTAGAGCATGCCGTAGTAGTCGGCGTGACCCTCGTTCAGCCAGAGATCGGCCCAGGTCCGCGGCGAGACGCTGTCGCCGAACCAGGCGTGCACCAGCTCGTGCATCATGTGCGCCCCGATCAGGGGCTCCGGGCGGGTCAGGAACCCGGGCTTGTAGAGCGTCAGGGTCTGGGTCTCCAGCCCGGTGAAGCCGAACGCGGCCGGGTCGTCGGTGTCCGCGGGCAGCAGCCCGTACGCCTCGAAGGGGTAGGCCCCGAGGTGCTGTTCGGCCCAGGCGAGCTGCGCCGCTGTGAGGTCCAGCGCGGGCCCGAGCGCGGCGGCCCGGCCCCGCGGTACGACGTCGCGCAGCCGCGGGCCGCCGGGCAGGAGGCGCTCGCGCACCAGGTAGTCGCCGACCGCGACCTGGAGCAGCTCGGCGGCCGCCGGATCGCGCATCACGTAGCTGCGGGTGGTGCGGCCCCCGTGCTCCTCGGTGTCGGTGAGGGTGCCGCCGGCCACCCCCAGCAGACGGCTCGGCGCCGTCACCCGGACGGTGTACCGGGCCTTGTCGCTCGGGTGGTCGTTGCACGGGAAGACCGTGTGCGCGCTGTCCGGCTGCCCCGCCAGGGCGAACCCGTCGGCGGTCGGGACCCAGCCGCTGTGCGGCAGCCGGGCCCGTGGGTCGGCGGAGTAGGCGACGCTGACCGTCAGGCCCGCCCCGCGCCGGACGGTGGCCGCCGGGGTGATCCTCAGCTTCTCGTCGTGCAGGGCGAAGCCGGCCGGGCGGCCGTTCACCCGTACGCCGTGCACCGACAGGCCGAGCGCGTCGAGCTCGAACCACGGCAGGTCCGCGGTGCTCCGCGCGGTCATCTCCGCGACGGCCTCGACCGTCCGGCTCTCCTCCCGGTAGTCGAAGGCGAGGTGGTAGGCGAGCGCGTCGTAGCCGGGGTTGCCGAGACCGGGGAAGACGGGGTCACCGGGGGCGGCGGGCGCGGCGGCCCGGGGCCTGTCCGGGCCCGGAGCTGCCCCAGGGCGGTGGGGGGTGGTGGCGCCTGTGACGCCTGTGACGCCCGTGACGCCTGTGACGGCGAGGGCGGCGGCGAGCCCGGTCCGTGCGACGAGCAGTGCGAGCATCAAGTCCCCAGACGGCCGTGGCCGGTGGAACCCGGCGATCGATCGCTACCCGTCCGCCCGGCCGCGCGAGCCCTGCCGGCCGCGCTTCGTACCCGAAAAGACTTCCCGGTCCGTCGTTCGGGGGAGCCCCGCGCCGGGGTGGCCGCCGCCCGTGCCGGGCGGGCGTCGCACCCGCCGTCAGCCGGACGGCCCATTCGTCTGGCGGGTGACGGCCCGCGTCCCTAGGGTGACAAGTGCCCCGCCCCCTGACGGACGGGGCCACGGCCGCCGGAGACCTGGCCAGGTCCGGCGGCCGTCCCCTTCCCCGCGGCGCGCGCACCACCGCGCAGCGCCTGCGGCTTCCGCAGGGCATCCGGGGCCCGCAGGGCCCTCGCTCCGGACTACCCCTGCCGGGTCGCCACCGCGACCAGCGCCGCCACCGGCAGCTCCACCGAGCCGTCGGGCCGCGCGTACGGTGCGACCAGCCGGTCGTACGCGGCGCGGATCCGAGCCACCGTCCCGGCGTCCTGACCCTCGATCAGCGAAGCGGTCAGCACCGTCCCGGTCAGGATGTCCCCCCACCAGCGGTCCGGGTCCACCCGGTGGGTCCAGCGGACGGGCTCCACCCGGACGGCCGTCAGCCCGGCACCGGCCAGCAGGCCCGCGAAGGCCGCCGGAGAGCCGTACGGCGCGAACGGGGAGTGACTGGGCAGGTCACCGGCCGGGGTCGCGCCCGCCTCGGCCACCGCGGCGGCGACCAGGCCCTGGGCCAGGTTCCGCTCCGGGGCGTCCCAGCAGGACAGCGCCACCCGCCCGCCGGGAGCCGTCACCCGGGCCAACTCGGCCACCGCGGCGGCC
The DNA here is from genome assembly GCF_014655955.1 of Kitasatospora indigofera. GTDB lineage: Bacteria > Actinomycetota > Actinomycetes > Streptomycetales > Streptomycetaceae > Kitasatospora > Kitasatospora indigofera. Next base: position 11,785 of record NZ_BNBO01000090.1, on the reverse strand, counting down.
GGTTCGGGCACATGGTTGATCACGAAGGCACCGGCCACCGCGTCGAAGTCCCCGTCCCCGAACGGCAGCCGGGGCAGCGCCGCGTGCAGCACCCGGGCCCGCGGCAGCGCCGCGGCGGCCTCCGCCACCATCTGCTCCACCGCGTCGGTGGCCACCACCGCGGCCCCCCGCCCGAGCGCGGCCAGCGCCAGCCGGCCGGTGCCGCAGCCGACCTCCAGCAGCCGGGTGCCGCGCCGCACCCCCGCCGCCTCCAGCAGCGGCTCGTGCACCCCCGCGGTCATCCGGCCGAAGCCCTCGTCGTAGGTACCGCTGCGCCGCGCCCAGCCGGCGCGTTCGAACTCCTCGAAGTTGCTGCCCTTCCCGTTCGGGTCCGCCCCGGCCGCCCCGGCCGGGCGCTTCGGACTCTCCACCGTCGCCACGTCTGTCTCCATCGGTTCCCGCTGTCGTGGTAGGTCGTCCGGTCGTGCCCCGCCGCCACTATGCCGCACCGGCCGGGCGGCGGTCCGGCCGGGCGGTCCTGGCAGGCGGCGCTCGGGGCAGGCGGCGGGCGGTCGGGGCGGCACAGCGGCGGCGGGGCCGGCCCCGGAGGCGGTGCGGGCGCAGGCCCGGTCAGTCCTGGCGGCCGGCCGCGCCTGGGAGCTCCACCTCGAACCAGACCACCTTGCCGTGGCCGGTGCTGCGGCTGCCCCAGCGGTGGGCCAGCTCGTCGACCAGGTGCATTCCGCGGCCGCCCTCGTCACCCTCGGCCGCCCGGCGCGGCCGGGGCGCCCGGGCGTCCTGGTCGGCGACCTCCACCGTCAGGTAGCGGTTGCGGAAGATCCGCAGCTGGGTCGGGGCACCGGCGTGCAGCATGGCGTTGGTGATCAGTTCACTGGTCAGCAGCTCGGTCAGGTCGGCGATCGGCGCCAGGTCCCAGCCGGCCAGGGTCCGCCGGGTGAACCGGCGGGCGTGCCGGACCATGGCGTGGTCCCCGCCGAGCGGGAGGATGGCGATCCGGTCGGCGCCGACCGGCCGGCAGCGCGCCATGATGACCGCGATGTCGTCCTCGCTGGCCGGTGCGTCCAGGGCGGTCAGCACCGCGTCGCAGGTCCGCTCCAACGAGAACTTCCGCTCGGCCATCGTCCGGCGCAGCAGCTCCAGGCCCTCGTCGATGTCGTGGCCCCGGCGCTCGACCAGGCCGTCGGTGTAGAGCGCCAGGATGGCGTCCTCCGGCAGGGTGAACTCGACCGTCTCGAACGACACCCCGCCCACCCCCAGCGGCGCGCCGGGCGGCAGCGACACCAGCCGGGCCGACCCGTCGGGAGCGGCCACCACCGGTGGCAGGTGTCCGGCGCTGGCGGCCGTGCAGGAGCGCTCCAACGGGTCGTAGACCAGGCAGACCCCGGTGGCGAACTGGCCCTCGCCGATCGCCGCCGTCGCGTCGTCCAGCCGGCGCAGCACCCGGGCCGGATCCATGTCCAGCGTGATCAGGGTCCGGGCCACCGTGCGCAGCTGGCCCATCGTGGCGGCGGCCCGGATGCCGTGGCCCATCACGTCGCCGACCACCAGCGCGACCCGCCCGCAGGACAGCGGCACCACGTCGAACCAGTCGCCGCCGACCTCGCTGCTGACGCTGCTCGGCAGGTACCGGTAGGCGATCTCCAGCCCCACCGTGCGGTGCACCTCCTGCGGCAGCAGGCTCCGCTGCAGGGTCAGCGCGGTGTCCCGCTCCCGCCGGTACAGCCGGGCGTTGTCGATGCAGACCGCGGCGCGCGCCGCCAGCTCCTCCGCCAGCGAGACGTCCGCCGGGGTGAAGGGCTCGGGGTTGGCGGTCCGGATGAACTCGGCCCCGCCCAGCACCACGCCGCGCGCCAGCAGCGGCACCATCAGGTACGAGTGCACGCCCGCGTCCAGGCTGGGCTGCACCCGGTCCGGGGCCGCCACGATCCGGCGCAGGGCGGCCTCGTCCACCTCCGGGACGAGGATCGAGCGGCCGGTGCGCAGGCTCTCCGCATAGACCTCGGCGGAGTTGGAGGACTGGCCGACCGGGTCCGCGGCGCCGGCCATCGTCCGGCCCACCTCGCCGACCGCGACGGCGCGCAGCCGTACCGAGCCGTCGTGCGCCAGCGGGGGCGTCAGGTCGTCCCCGTCCAGGACGTTGTCCAGCAGGTCGACCGTGACGAAGTCGGCGAACCGGGGGATCACCACCTCGACCAGCTCCTGGGCGGTGCGGTGGACGTCCAGGGTGGTGCCGATCCGGGTGCTCGCCTCGTTCAGCAGGGCCAGCCGCTGGCGGGCCGCGTCGCCCTCCTCCAGGGCCAGCTGGCGGTCCCGCGCGGCGTCCCGCTCGCGGGTGTAGAGCAGGGCGTTGTCGATCGCGACGGCCGCCCGGGAGGCCAGTTCACGGGCCAGCGCGAGGTCGTCCTCGTCGTAGGGGCGGGCGGTGACCGTCCGGTAGAAGGCCGCGATGCCGACCGCCGAGCCACGGGCGATCAGCGGCACCACCATGAAGGTGTGCACCTTCTGGTCCCGGGCGGCCTCGGCCCGCACCGGGTCGTCGGCCAGCCAGGCGGTGCCCTCGTCGTCCATCCGCGGCACCAGCACGGCCCGCCGGTGGGTCAGGCTCCAGGAGCGCGGGGTGCTCGGGTGGAAGCGCACCACCGTCCCGACCGGCTCGATCGGCACCACGCCCGAGCCCTCGGCGGCGTTGAAGGCCAGCCGGCGCAGCTGCGCCGAGCGGTCCGCCGGGCCGAGCACCTCGCGCTCCCCGCGCAGCAGCGAGTCCAGCACCTCGACGGCGACCGCGTCGGCCAGCCGCGGTGTGGCGACCTCGGCCAGCTCCCGGGCGGTCTGCCCGAGGTCCAGCGTGGTGCCGATCCGGGTGGACGCCGAGTTGACGACGGCGAGGCGCTCCTGGGCCGCCTTGGCGTCCCGCAGGGCCTGCGCCCGTGCCTTCAGGACCTGCTCGCGGCGCAGGTACAGCAGGGCGTTGTCGATCGAGACCGCGGCCCGCAGCGCCAGTTCGTCACCGAGGGTGAAGTCCGCCTTGGCGAACGAGGCCCGGGCTCCGCGCCGGGAGTAGACCACCATGCCGAGCACCGTGCCCCGGGCCACCAGCGGCACGATCCGCACCGCGCGCGAGCGGCGCCCCCGGTAGGCCCGCAGCCGCTCGGCCGGCATCCCCGCCGCCAGCAGCGGCAGCTCCCAGGACGGCGCCACCACCGGCCGGCCGCCGGCCAGGGCCTTCGCGTAGGCCGAGTCGGCCGGGATGTCGTGCACGGTGTCGACCGGCAGGTCCTGCAACGGGTAGTCCGCCTCGGAGGCGGCCAGCGCCAGCCGGCGGACCCGCAGCCGCTCGGTGCCCGGCGGTGCGGGCGGCCGCCCCGCGCCGGCCTCGGCCACCATGTTCTCCAGCGCGAACACCCCGCAGGAGTCGGCGATCCTCGGCACGATCGCGTCGGCCAGTTCCTTCGCGGTCTGCCGCAGGTCGAGCGTGGTGCCGATCGAGGCGGCGGCGTCCACCAGCAGGGTCAGCCGCTCCTGGGCGGTGGCCGCGAGCGACTCGGCGCGGAAGTGTTCGGTCACGTCGACGATGGTGGAGCTCACCCCGAGGACCTTGCCGCCCGGCTCCTCCAGCCGAAAGTACGAGGCCGACCAGGCGTGCTCGTGCTCAGGGTCCCCCGGGGTGCGGCCGTGCGAGCGGGTGTCGATCACCGGTTCGCCGGTCTCCAGCACCTGCCGCATCACCGACTCGATCTCCGCGCCGTTGATCCCCGGCAGCACCTCGGTGACCCGGCGCCCCAGGTGGTCCGGCACGAGCAGGCCGTTGGAGCGGGCCAGGGCCGAGTTCAGCCGGACGTAGCGCAGATCGGTGTCGTAGACCGCCATCCCGATCGGGGACTGGGTGAAGAAGCCGTCGAGCACCGCCAGGTCGGCCTCCACCCGGCGCAGCGCCGTGACGTCCGAGGCCACCGCCAGGACGAGCGGCCGCCCGCCGGGGCCCGAGATCGGGTGGGTGCGGAACTCCAGGTTCACGTGGTGGCCGTCGCGGTGGCGCACCGGGAAGACGCCCGACCAGCCGCGTCCGCGCACGATGCCCTCGAAGAGGCTCATCACGCCGGGCCGCTGCTCGTCGGTGACCAGGATCTTCGCGGCCAGCGTGCCGACCGCCTCCTCGGCGGAGTAGCCGAGCAGCGCCTCCGCGTCGGCGCTCCAGTGCAGGATCCGCCCGTCGTCCTCGATCAGCGCCGTGGCGATCGGGACCGACAGGAGGCCGTCCTGAGCGGGCCGCTCGCCGGGTGTGTCCCGGCGGGCGCCCGCAGCCGCGTTGTGCCCGTCCGTCTGCATGGCCAGGAAACCGCCCGGAGGTCGAATACCCGCCCTGCCATCTTCGCACCGACTGCCCCCGGCCACCCGGGGTGGGCGGAGCGCGGGCGGCGGTGGGGCGCAGGAAGGCGGCGGGTGCGTCCCGCACCCGCCGCCGTGCCGTGCGTCCGGCGCGCCCGCCTCGGGGCAGTCCCTGGGGCGGTGCGGTTACGCGGCGGGGCCGCCGCGCCTCGGCGCCGCCGCGCGGGCCGGCCGGCCGGAGCGGCTCGCGGGCTGGCCGGAGCGGGTGCCGCGGGCCGGGTACCCGGCGTGACCGCGGGCGCCGGAGGCGCCGTACGGGCGGCGGCGCGGGCGCTCCACCACCGGCTCGGGCGCGGCGACCGGCACGCCGGTGGGCACGCAGGCGCCGGTGATCCGGGTGAGCTCGGCGTCGCCGGAGCGCACCGCCACCGAGTTGGGGGTGATCCCGGCGGAGGCCATCATCCGGGCGGTGCCCCGGCGCTGCTTGGGCAGCACCAGGGTGACCACGGTGCCGGACTCGCCGGCGCGGGCGGTGCGGCCGCCCCGGTGCAGGTAGTCCTTGTGGTCGGTCGGCGGGTCGATGTTGACCACCAGGTCGAGGCCGTCGATGTGGATGCCCCGGGCGGCGACGTTGGTCGCGATCAGCGCGGTGACCTCGCCGGCCCGGAACTGCTCCAGGGTCCGGGTGCGCTGGGGCTGGGACTTGCCGCCGTGCAGGGCGGCGGCCAGGACGCCGTTGGCCAGCAGGGACTCGACCAGCCGGTCGGCGGAGTCCTTGGTGTCGGTGAACATGATCACGCCGCCCGCCCGGGAGGCGATGTGCGCGATCGCGGTGTCCTTGTCGTGGTTCTGCACGTGCAGGAGGTGGTGCTCCATGGTGCTGACGGTGGCGGTGGACGGGTCCACCGAGTGGGTCACCGGGTCCTTGAGGAAGCGGCGGACCAGGCGGTCCACGTTGCGGTCCAGGGTGGCGGAGAAGAGCATCGTCTGCCCGTCCTGCTCGACCTGCTCCAGCAGCTCGGTGACCTGCGGCAGGAAGCCCATGTCGGCCATCTGGTCGGCCTCGTCCAGCACGGTCACCGAGACCTCGTCGAGCCGGCAGTCGCCGCGCTCGACCAGGTCCTTCAGCCGGCCGGGGGTGGCGACCACGATCTCCGCGCCGCGGTGCAGCAGGTGGGCCTGGCGGCGGATCGGCATCCCGCCGACCACGGTCGCCATCTGCAGGCGCACGGCGTGCGCGTACGGGGTGAGCGCCTCGGTGACCTGCTGGGCCAGTTCGCGGGTCGGCACGAGCACCAGGGCGAGCGGCCGGCCGGGCTCGGCCCGGCGGCCGGCGGTACGGGCCAGCAGGGCGAGGCCGAAGGCGATCGTCTTGCCGGAGCCGGTGCGGCCCCGGCCGAGCACGTCCCGGCCGGCCAGCGAGTTCGGCAGGGTCGCGGCCTGGATCGGGAACGGCGCGGTGACGCCCTGGCGGAGCAGGGTGGACAGCAGCTGGGAGGGCATCTCCAGCTCCTCGAAGGCCTCGACCGCCGGCAGCGCGGGCGAGCCCACCGGCAGGGCGAACTCGCCCTGCCCGGAGCCGTGCCGGCGGCCGCCCGGGGCGCCGCCGCCGCGACGGCCGCCGGAGGAGGACGGGCGCCCGCCGGAACGGCCGGCCGCGGACGCGGGACGGCCGCCGGAGCGGGCGGCCGAGGGGGAGTACGAGGAGCGGGTGGAACCGGTCATGGGGAGAGATCCTTCCTCGGGAGGCACGTCGCGAGGAGGACTCCCGGCACGGGGCCACGGGGAGGTCGCAAGGAACGGGCCTGAGCTGTGGAGCCTGGCGTGGGCGGTGGAACCGTGCCGTACTTCACCCGGGTCCGCCGACCGGCGGCCCTGGCGGCGTCACCCCGTGCGGGGGCGACGGCTCGGTACGGGGCGGCCGCGGGGGCCGGGCGGGGAGCGGCGGTCCGCGCCGGACGGGACCGGGACGCGCGTCCCGTCCGCGGGGTTCGCCGGGGGCCGCGGGCGGGGCCTGGGCGGGTGGCGGAACCGGGGCGAAAACGCGTAGCCGGAGCGAAAACGCGGGAAAGCGGATGCGAAACACCGGGCAACGTGTACGCGGCATGTCCGGGGTATGCACACGGCCGGTACGCGGCGTGTACGGCAGGACCGGAGTTGGCGTACGGAGTGTCACCGGTGGCAGGGCCCGGGTCGTGTGCGGCGCGGCCGCACCCGGTGAAAAACGGCCAGAGGCCCGTACCGTGCTTGCACACGGGACGGGCCTCTGCTGCGATGGCAGATGCCGGTGCAGTGGAAGTCAGAGGGGGCGAATGTTCTCCGCCTGCGGGCCCTTCTGGCCCTGCGTGACGTCGAACTCGACCTTCTGGCCCTCGAGCAGCTCACGGAAGCCCTGGGCGTTGATGTTCGAGTAGTGGGCGAACACGTCAGCGCCGCCACCGTCCTGCTCGATGAAGCCAAAGCCCTTTTCCGCGTTGAACCACTTCACGGTGCCAGTAGCCATATAAAAATCTCCTTCAGAACTGTACGAAACCCGCCACTTGCGAACTTCGCGTTGCAGAGCTGACGCCGAGCCCGGGAAACCCGAGGAAATAAAAATGCGCCTGTCTGTTGGAACCAGCAGGCGCACACAAAATTTCATGGGAACCAAAACTGCAACTGATTCGACTGTAGCAGCATCGGCGCCGCCGCGGGCGATTGGCGGGCAGCGGGATTTTCCGGCGTGTTCGTGAACGGGTGCGTCCGGTGTCGCCGGAGCACCCGGAACCGGTCGGCATGGACGGCCGGAAGCGGGGCAGCCGCAGGGCGGATCCCCGTCGCCCGGACGGCTCCGGACGGACCGGCCGGGCGCCGGCGGGGGCACCCCCTTGGAGAGGAACTGCGCTGTGAGCGAGAACCTTTGGGAGCACCGGACGGAGACCGGCTACCTCACCGGGACGGACCTGGCCGGCTACCGGGTCGAGGCGATCGACGGCCACATCGGCAAGGTGGACAAGCACACCGCGGACGCCGGCGAGGCCGGCGTCGTGGTCGACACCGGTGTCTGGATCTTCGGCAAGGAGGTCTTGCTGCCGGCCGGGTGCATCTCCAGCGTCGACACCGAGACCGGGACGGTCTACCTGAACCGGACGAAGCAGGACGTCAAGGACGCCCCCGAGTTCCTCCGTGAGCGGCACGACGGGGACTCGGACTACCGGATGCACCTCGGTGAGTACTACTACGGCCGGACGATGCTGTAGTCGCGCCGGCCGGCGGGCGGCGGGGGCGGCGGCGGGGGCGTGACGGCGGGAGCCGGCACGCCCCCGTCCGCGTGCCCGCTCCAGCGCCGTCCGCTCCCAGCGACGCCCCGACGACGCCCTGACGGCGCCCCGGCTGCCCCGCCCGGTCAGAGCAACTGCACCCCGATCAGGCAGGTGTCGTCGTCCGTGTCGGCGTTGCTGTGGGTCAGCAGGTGGTCGAGCCGCTTCTCCAGGGTCGGCCCTGCGCTCGCCCCGGCCGTCCCGTGGGCGAGCGTGAGCAACCGGTCCAGGGAGTCCTGCACCGACCGGTCCTTGCGTTCGATCAGGCCGTCCGTGTACATCAACAGGGTGTCGTCGGCCTGCAGTTGGAGTTCGGACTCCTCGTACTCGGTCTCCGCGATCGCGCCCAGCAGCAGCCCGCCGACCAGCGGCAGGGTGCTCGCCCGGCCGTCCCGCAGCAGCACCGGCGGCAGGTGGCCCGCCCGGGCCCAGCGCAGCGTCCGGGTGTCCGGGTCGAAGAGGCCGCAGACGGCGGTGGCCGTGACGTTGTCCGTCAGGTGGTGCGCCACCACGTTCAGCCAGGCCAGCAGCTGGCCCGGGCCCGCGCCGGTGGCGGCCAGCCCGCGCAGCGCGTTGCGCAGCGCGACCATGCCGGTGGCCGCCTCGATGCCGTGGCCGGCGACGTCGCCGACGCAGAGCAGGATCTGCTTGGAGGGCAGCACCACCGCGTCGTACCAGTCGCCGCCGACCAGGTGGTCCTTCTCGGCCGGCCGGTAGCGCACCCCGATCCGCAGCCCGGAGGCGTCCATCGGCCCGCGGGTGGGCGGCATGATCGCGTGCTGGAGCTGGCGGGCCAGCCGGTTGCGCTCGGCCGCCTGCTGCTCGCTCTGGGCCAGCTGGTCGCGGGTGGCGGCCAGCGCCACCTCGGTCCAGTGCTGGGAGGAGATGTCCTGGTAGGCGCCGCGGACGGCGGTCAGCCGGCCCTCCAGGTCCAGCACCGGCTCGGCGACCACCCGGATGTGCCGGGCGATGCCGTCCGGCCGCCGCAGCCGGAACGCGGTGGAGGCGGGCAGCAGGTGGTGCAGCAGGGTCCGCAGGAACCGCCCGATGGCCTCGGCGTCGTCCGGGTGGGCGTGCGCCTGCAACTGGTCGATCGGGATCGGTGCCGCGGACGGGTTGAGGCCGTACAGGTCGAACAGCGGGCTGTTCCAGGTGATCCCGCCGCTGAGGGTGTTCTCCTCGAAGCCGCCGATCCGGCCCAGCCGCTGGGCGTGCTGGAGCAGCTCGGCGACCCGGGCCGCCTCGTCCTCGATCCGCCAGACCAGCAGGACGGCGCCGCCGTGCCGGGTGAGGCTCAGATCGGCGACCGCGTTCAGCGGCACCTGGCCGACCACGGCGGCCAGCGTCATCCGCTCGGCCCGGAACGGCTCCCCGCCGGCGTGCACGTACGCCACCTGTTCGAACAGCCCGCCCGGCCCGGCCGCCAGCGGGTAGGCCTCCAGCAGCAGCGAACCGGCGACCTCGCTGCGCGGGCGCCCGGCGAAGTCCACGAACCGGGCCCCCGCGTGGTGCACCCGGAAGTCGGTCACCCGGCCGTCCTCGACGTGCGGCACCAGCACCAGCGCCGGGTCGTGCAGGCCGTCCGCGAGGTCGACCAGCTCGTTCAGCCGCTGCGGGGGCTCCGCGCCGGGGGCGCCGGCCCGGCCGGGGAAGGCGCCGGAGTGGTGCTCCAGGGTGTGCGCGCACAGCTCGGCCAGCGCCTCGGCCTGGCGCCGGATCTGCGGCGAGGGCGGGGCCGCCACGTCCGGCCAGCAGATCTCCAGCACGCCCGTGATCCGCCCGCCCAGCCCGGCCGGCACGGCGGCGCGGCCGCCGGCGTTGCGGTGATGGCCGATCGAGGGCAGGCCCGAGCGGCCGAGCGACTCGATCCAGACGGCGGCGCGCCGGGTCAGCGCCTGCCGGGCCGGGGTGGCCACGCCCGGGGGGACGTAGTGCCAGCGGCCCGCCTCCTGGGCCGGGAACCCGGCGTGCCCCGCGAGCGCCAGCGAGCCGTCCGGGTGGGCGCTCCAGATGGCGACCGCGGTGGCGCCCAACGGGGCGAGCGCGTGCTCCAGCAGCGACTCGGCGACCGCCTGGGTGTCGCCGGCGGCCAGCGCCCCGCTCTCGGCGCTGCGCAGCCGTACGGCGACGGGCGGTCCCGGGGCCTCGGCCCCGGGCGGGGCGAGCAGGTCCCGGGTGGTGTCGGTGAGGTGGTCGCGGGCCGCCTGGTTGACGATCTCCGCGGCCAGTTCCAGCGGCGACCGGCCGGCCTGCCCGGCCAGCTCGGTGAGCTGCCGGGCGGCCTGCGAGGGGCCGCAGCCCAGCCGCTCGACCAGGATGCCCTTGGCGAGTTCGACCAGCGCCCGGCCGTCCGCGGTGGCCTGGGCCTCCTGGACCTGCCGGCGCAGCCGCTCCACGGTGGACGCCAGCCGGCCGACGGTGACCTCGGCGGCCTCCGCCCGCCCGGCCGGGGCGTCGGCCGGCGGTCGCGCCGCGCCGTCCCGCTCCGGGACGGCCGCCCCGGCGGGGCGCCGGGCCGCGGGCGGGTGCAGCAGCGGCGCCGGCTCGGGCTGCGGGGGGACCTGCACGGGCTGCTCCTTCGGTCGGGTCTGCCGGGGCCGGGCGGTGGGCCGGTGGCGGCCTGCTGCGGGACGGGTGCGCGCCGGGCTACCTGCCCAGCCAGTGCTGGATGCAGGCGACCAGGTCCGCGGCGTCGACGGGCTTGGTGACGTAGTCGCTGGCCCCGGAGGCGAGGCTCTTCTCCCGGTCGCCGGGCATCGCCTTGGCGGTCACCGCGATGATCGGCAGCGAGGCGTGCTCGGGCATCGCGCGGATCGCCGCCGTCGCCGTGTAGCCGTCCATCTCCGGCATCATCACGTCCATCAGGACGACCGACACGGCCGGGTTGGCGACCAGGGCCTCGATGCCGGCCCGGCCGTTCTCGGCGTGCAGCACCCGCATGCCGTGGAGTTCCAGGATGCCGGTGATGGCGTACAGGTTGCGGGCGTCGTCGTCGACCACCAGCACGGTGTGGCCGGCCAGGGTGCCGCCGATCTCGCGGGCGGCGGGCTTCGCGGACTCCTCCGGGCGGACCAGCGGGAGCACGTCGCCGGGCTGGTCGGCGCTCAGGTGCAGGGTGATGCGTTCGCGCAACTCGTCCAGGCTGGAGAGAAGTTCGAGTGGCTGGCTGGTGGTCCGCGACTGCAGGGTGAGCTCCTGGTCGGCCCGCATCCGGCGGTTGTTGTGCGCCAGGATCGGCACGCCCCGCAGCGCCGGGTCGTTGTTGACCTCCTCCAGGAACCGCAGTGCGGCGCCGTCCGGCAGGTCGAGGTCGAGCACCGCGCAGTGGCAGGCCTCGGTGGCCAGCGCGGCCGCGGCCTCCCGTACCCCGAGGGCGGTGACGAGTTCGACCGAGCGGGCGGCGCTGCCGAGGTCCCCGGCGTCGCCGAGGTCCGCGACGGCGCTCTCCGCCACCAGGGACAGCAGGCCGCCGGCGCGGGCCTCCACCACCAGCAGCCGCCGCCGCTGGCGGGGCAGCGGCGCGGCCACGGCCGCGGGCGCGGCCGTCCGGGCGGGGGCGCCGCCGCGGGCCTGCGGGCCGGCCAGGTCGGTGCGGGCGGCGGGCAGGTAGAGCGTGAAGGTGCTGCCCTGTCCCACCGCGCTCTCGGCGGTGATGGCGCCGCCCAGCAGGTAGGCGATCTCGCGGCTGATGGAGAGTCCGAGGCCGGTGCCGCCGTACTTGCGGCTGGTGGTGCCGTCGGCCTGCTGGAAGGCGCCGAAGACGCTCTGCAGGTGCTGCTCGGCGATCCCGATCCCGGTGTCGACGACCCGGAAGGCCAGCACCGGGCCGCTGTGCCGGGCCAGGTCGGGGATGTCGGCGAGGTCCGCGTTCTCGATGCTGAGCCGCACGCTGCCGGTCTCGGTGAACTTCACCGCGTTGGACAGCAGGTTGCGCAGGATCTGCCGGAGCCGGTAGTCGTCGGTGAGGATGTCGGCGGGCACCCCGGGCGCGGTGGTGATCCGGAAGCTCAGGCTCTTCTGGGTGATCAGCGGCTGGAAGGTCGCCTCGACGTAGTCGAGCAGCTGGCGCAGCGGCACCCGCTCGGGGTTGATGTCCATCTTCCCCGCCTCGACCTTGGAGAGGTCGAGGATGTCGTTGATCAGCTGCAGCAGGTCGGAGC
>NZ_BNBO01000089.1:8550-23657 GCF_014655955.1 Kitasatospora indigofera | reverse complement strand
ACTGGATCCTCCACACCCTGGCCGAGCTGTGCCTCGATCAGGGCCGCCCCGCAGAGGGTCTGGCCCACCTCGACGCCCTGGCCGGGGCCCGCGGCGGGGAGGAGGAATGGGACCTGTTCTGGATGCGGCTGCCGCTGATCGCGGCCGGTGCGGGGGTCGACGAAGCGGTCGAACGGGCCCGGGCTCATCCCGAGGGCGACACCTCGTACGCGGCGCCGCACATCGCAAAGCTCCTGGCCGACGCCGGACGGACCGAGGAGGCCGTTGCGGTCCTCGAACAGCATGCCTGCGCGAGCAGCCACGACCTGGCCGGCCACCTCATCGACCTGGGCCGCCTCGGGGACGCCGTGGCGCTCCTGCGGCGACCCGTCCCCCGGGTGTCCGCCGCTTCGACCGCGGGCCCGTGGCACGGCGAGCCTCCGTTCTGAGGCCTGCCCGCGACGGCACCCGGTGCTGTTCGTCCCGCCACTTCCGGCCGGGCCGCCCGGTTGTTGCTGAGTGCATCGAAGCCGCCCTCGCGGTCATCGATCGTTGTGGTTGCACCGGTGCGGGGCGGCCGGCCTCACGGCGGCCGCCCCCGTCGTTCAGTGGTCGTTGTTCACGACGTGCGTGACTTCGCCGACCGGGCCCGAACCGGACTTGGTCAGGTACATCCGGAACCGGATGTTCACCTCGGGCAGGTTGTGGAAGGCGATGCCGTCGCCGGCGTTGGCAGTCTGCACGTCACCGGCGCCCGCCGCCCGCAGCGTGTACAGGAGCTGACCGGTGCCGTCCATGAAGACGTCGAGGACGACGCTGTAGCCGTCGGCGTCGTAGTCGGTCAGGTAGACGTAGTCGCCGTGCTCGGCGAAGCACAGGCGTCCGCCCTGGTCGACCGAGCCTATCGAGTCCGACTCGTCGGTGTACCAGACATGGTCGCAGTCGACGGCCTGTGCGGGGGAGGCCACGACAAGGGTTCCGGCGGTCACGACGAGCGCCGCCGCGACGGCGGTGAGCAGATTCTTCAGGCGCATCAAGTGGAACCTTTCCAGCGTGAGGGGATCCGGATCGGCCGGTGGGCCGGGCAGATGAAGATGGACGGCCGGCCGGTCGACATGCCTTGCCGGACGCGGTGATCGCCGTCCTTCGCCGACGCTGACGATATCCCCCGACGGTCAACCCGACGCGCCCGGTCCGGCGTCTCATCCGCACCAAGCGTCGCGGGGGACCGGAATGGATCTGTATCGAGGCATCGTCACGATGGGCCTGGGCAGCCGGTGTTCACGGCAGAAGCCGTGGCAACACGCCTCGTTCCCCCGGTGGCCTGCCTTACCCGTATGCCGTACACCAGCGGCCCCTTCGGGGACGACGGCCGGCCGCATCCGGAAACCGGTTGGCCCGCCCGTGACGTGCGCTGCGAGAATGCTCCGGTGATCCCCACCCTCTCCCATGGCCCGATCGAAGTCCCGCGGATCGTCACCGAGTTCGCGGCCGGGCGGCCCACGCTGGCCGTATGGCGCAACGGCCTCGGCGGCCTGACCTTCCAGGTCGGCGACGGGGATGCGCGGCAGTTCCTCAAGTGGACGCCGGCCGGCAGCGGAATCGACCTGCGGGCCGAGGTGGTACGGCTGCGTTGGGCGGCGGCCCACACGGTGGTGCCGCAGGTCCTGGACGAGGGGTCGGACGAATCGGGGGCGTGGATCGTCACAGCCGGACTGCCCGGGCGCACGGCGGTGGACGACCACTGGAAGCGCGACCCCGCCACCGCGGTCCGTGCGATCGGCGCCGGCCTCCGGGCTCTGCACGACGAACTGCCGGTTGCCGACTGTCCGTTCGACTGGTCCGTCGGCCGGCGACTGGCGGCCGTACGAACCCGGGCAGCCGCCGGCCGGATCGATCCGGCCGACTGGCACGAGAGCCTGCGCCACTTCGGCACCGTGGAGCGCGCGCTCGACGTGCTGGCCGATCCGCCGCCCGTCGACCGGCTCGTGGTCTGCCACGGCGACGCCTGCGCCCCCAACACCCTGATCGGCGACGACGGTACCTGCGCCGGACACGTCGACCTGGGCGCCCTCGGCCTCGCCGACCGTTGGGCCGACCTGGCCATCGCCACCTGGAGCACCCAGTGGAACTACGGCCCGGGCTGGGAGGGCACCTTGCTCGACGCCTACGGCGTCGAGCCGGACCAGGAGCGGACGTCGTACTACCGGCTGCTCTGGGACCTGTCGGACTGACGCGGGCGACCCGCTGGGCAGGGCCTCGGGCGCGTCGTCGTGTCACCCGTTCCGGTGGCGGCCCGAACTCGTCCTGCTCGTCCTACAGTTCCGGATCCATCCGCGCTCAACCGCGGAACCTCCGGGCACCGGCCGCCTACGAGAAGCTGTCCGGTCCGGCCGTCCGGGGCGGGGCGGGCGCCTCCTGTCCCGTGGCGGTCGGGTCGTCGCCCACGAGGCCGGAACCACGCAACGCGTCGCCCCGACACCGTCCGGCGCGCTTCACGGCGTCCCCTCCGGCGCTTGCCGGTCTGACCTCGGACCATCGCGTCCACGCCCGGCCCGCCACTGTGCCGAACCGCCCCACGTCAGGGGGGTGACCAACGGGGCTGGGCGTGGCGGTGCAACGGTTTGCGACGTGATGCCGGTGATGCCACAGTGACGCACGTGCACGCACCCAGCCGCTACCTGCCCATCGTGATCGCCTCGCTGACGGTCCTGGCCGGCTGCTCGTCAGCCGGCCACGGAGGCCCGCAGGCGGCGCCCTGGAGCTCGCGCCGGGCCGGAGCGCCACGGGCTACGTGGTCATGGAGATCCCCGAGAACGCCCGTCTGACCCGGATCGACTTCACCCCGGACAGCGGATTCGCGAGCGAGACCGGCGAGTGGAAGCTCAGCTGAGGCGCCCCCGGTCGCCGCGCCGCCTTGGAGGCGGTCTTCAACCGGCGGTCCAAGCCTGCTCCCGCTACTCGTGAACACCCCTTCCCCGGCAAGCAGATGCTCCCGACGCTGCGGCTCGGTGCGCGGCGAGCTCCCGGAGTGCGGCCTGGCTGTCCGAGGGCAGGTTGGCCCGGGCCTCGTACCGGGAGAGCCGAGCATCGCGAGCCCGCGCTACCAGGTGATGCGGAGCCGGGTTCGGCAGCGGTGGGAGAGCCGGCCGGCGGGCGTCAACACGAGGACGTCACGTGTCACGCGCCGGCCTCACCGGACGCCGGGTCGAGGGCCGGGCGCGTCCAGAGTGTGAGGTCGCTGCTGGTGGCGACGGCGAGGGTGCGTCCGGACGGTGAGAAGCCGGCGGCCCGGAGTTCGGAGTAGTTGGAGTCGAAGATGTGCCACCAGCTCTCGCCGTGCGCTCCGTTGTGGGGGATGCCCCCGTCGGTGGACAGCAGGACCCGGTCGTGCGGCCACTCGGGGCTGACGACCTCCAGGGTCCAGCCGTCCTCGGTGGTGGTGTGCAGGCCGCCCCCGAAGAGACCCGCGATGCGTACCCGGGTCCCGGCGATGGGGCCGAGCCCCGGGCAGGAGAGATCCGGGACCGAGTCCGGCGTGCTGCCTTCGGGGTCGGGATCACGGTCCCGGGCGATCTTCTCGCCGGTGACGGCGTCGAAGAGCCCGTGGCCGTCTACGGAGACCACCATGACCAGGTCCCGGCCGTCGTCGGGGGCGAGGGCGAAGCCGATGCCGAGCAGGCCCCCGACGGGGGTGCGCCGGTCCAGGACCAGGCGCCAGGGGGCGGGCGGCGAAATGACGGAGACGGACAGGAACTGCTCGCGCGTTCGCTGCTGGTAGTCGGAGATCAACGTGCTTCTTCACCTTCCGCCAGGTGGCCGACCGCCGCACGGCGATGCTGGGAATCGTGCCAGACCTGTTCGACGGCGTCCTCCGCTTTCTTGGCAGGGGCGCGCCTTGCCGTCCGCCAGGACGAGGAACCGTTCGACCATCCCGGGGTGACCGCGCACTACAGGCACGAGGAGACGTCCCGGTACTGGCGGGGTGACCGTCCATGGACGGACCGGGCCCCAGGTGGTCTTGGACGGCATCCCAAGGACCAGCAGGACAGTCTCCGCCGTCGAAGCGGACCTGACCCGTTACGCTGAGGATTTCGGGTCTGGGCCGCGCCCGGCAAGCGGTGCTGCGAGACGAATTCGCGGTTCCCGGCCTACCGCTTGATGCGGCGCGTCCACCCGCGCACCCGGACGCCGACGGCGCGTCCACCCGCGCACCCGGACGCCGATCCCGGCGACCGTCCTGATCTTCGTGCTGGGGGTCGTCCTGATGGTCGGACTGCCGGGCGCCGCACTGCTGAAGCTGGTCACGGCATCGACGATCCTTCCGGCGGTCACCTACGGCTCGACGGTCGTCCTCCACCTGGCCGTCCGTCGAGGGCTGAGCCGCAGGGAGGGTGCGTTCGACCTCGGGTGCCTTGAGCTGCCGGTCGCGATCTGCGCCCTGGTGTGGATGCTCGTGGCTATGTCTGTGCTGGTCACGCCGGCGGGGGCACTCACCCCCGTCGTGATCGTGATCGGCCTGCTCCTCGTCGGCGGCCTGTTCTTCCTCGGCATGCTCGCCTTCGACCGCGAGGCGCTCGACGCCGAACCGGGTGACGAGAGCGCCTTCAAGCACTGACCGGACGCGGACGCGCCGCCACCTTCGGGATCGTTCGCCCGGCGACAGTCTGCGGGTGCGGCGAGCGGCTTTTCCGGCGTCGAGGAGGAGGCCTCCAGTGCGAAGGGGGCCCCTGCAGGCGTCCGGTGCGGCACCGAGTCCACGTTGTGGCGTTGGCGCCGATAGGCTATTGGTCCGGTAGCACAACGACTGATTCCGGAGTCTTCCCGGTTTTCCGTGAGCAGGTCGGGAAGGCCACGGGTCGATCTCCTGGATCGAAATGGGGTGGGTCTTGAAGTTGAAAACTCTTGTCTCCGGCATCGAGTGGAACTCATTCGCCGGGGTTGGCAAGGCCTACGCGATCGCTGAAACGGCGGAGGGGAAGTTCACTCTCTTCCGGGAGCCTTCCGGTATCGGTGGTCCGAGCTCGAAGATGGAAGGACGGGAAGGGTGGCGAATTGAGAGCGAAGGAGTCGTCCGAGCCGTCGTCCTCGAAATCGGTGCACCGGGCGTCCTGGCCAGGCGTCGGGTGGCGAGCGGGGTTCAGGGCAGGCTGGGGGATGCTGACCTGCGGATCACAGGGCAGGGCTCCTTTCGTCCCGGAAGTCGGTTCGTCGCCTTTCAGGTGGGCGAAAGGACGATCACCTTCAGGCCGCATCGGCTGGGCGTGGTGCTGACTGACGGAAATGGTGAGCTGCTCGCGGAGCTTCGTGCGGGACAGTGGGATGCCGCATCGGCGGGACTTGTCGAAACCATTGCCATCTGTCTGTTTGAATGGGCGGGGGTCGATTCGCTTCTCCGGTTCCCGATGCTCGCTCTCCTGTGATCTGGGTGTTCGTCTCTTCTGTACCGGGTCAGGGTGGATTCGCCGGTGAGTCGGCGGTTCCGAGGCTGATCATCGCGACATGGACCCTGGCGCCGCAGTGGGCCGAGAGGGCTTCGTGATCGCGACTGTCGGTTGTCTCTCCACCTCGGAGCGGGTGTCGAGGAGACGGTCGAGGGCGCTGCGGGGGAACGGTGCCGCGGCGGCGCCTCACCGCCGGCAGCCGGCCCACGGGCGCGCGGGAAGGCCGGGTCGGCCCGTTACGTCCCTCGCGCAGCCGTGCGGCGGCTGTGGTTGACGGCCCTGATTCAGCCGGCCCAGTGGGTTGCTCGCGGGTTCTCCGTGCCGGCCCGCCACCCTGACAGGCTGTCGGTTCGCAAGGGGACGGCGAAGCCCCTGATATCGGCGCTACGGCGTGCCGGGCGTGTGGGTGATCCGCAGGCGCGGTGCCGGCGGCAGCGGCGTAGGTGCTGCCGTCTCCGGTGCGGCGCGGAAAGCCTCGGTCACATAGGCGGCGAAGCGGCGGGAGGCCGTGATCCGGGCCGCCAGTGGCGCGTCCTGGAGGCCCCGGTGGGCCATGAGCATGAGGACCAGGTCGTCGATGACGAAGTCGTGGCGCAGCCGGCCGGTCTTCTGGGCCCGGCGGGCCAGTTCGCCGACCGCGTGCAAGGTCTGCTCCCGGTCGGCGGTGAAGTCCATGGCCTCGGGGAAGGCCGTCATGAAGGCGTCGGCGAATCCCCGGCTGTGCGCGTGGAGTTCGCAGATCCGCTCGACCAGGCTCCGGAATCCGTGCCACGGGTCCGTATCCGCGAGAGCGTCCCGGACGGCGGCCCGGCAGGCCCGCCGCTGCTCGGCGAAGGTCTCCAGGACCAGCGCCTGCTTGGTCGGGAAGTGCCGGTACAGCGTGGCGGGGCCGACGTTCCCGTGCCGGGCGATCTCGCGCATGGGGGCACCCAGGCCCTGCTCGCCGAACACCGCGCGAGCGGCGTCCAGGATGCGGGCCCGGTTGTCGCGGGCGTCGGAGCGCATGGTCTGAGGCAATTGGCCGGTCATCGTTTCTCACTTTAGCCAAACGGACGAGGGCGTCCGTTAATGTCCGGTGGCGATGGCGGTGCGGGCGGCCCCGTCCCGACACGTCACCGCTGATGGCCCGCTTCGGGGCCGCTTCGGGGGCCGGATCGAGGCCCACGCCCGCGGCAACCGCGAACCGTCCCTCAACCGACCCGAGGAGCAGAAATGAAAGCCGTCGTGATCAGGACGTTCGGCGACCCCGACGGCATGGAGGTCGTCGACGTGCCCGTCCCTGTTCCTGCCCCGGGGCAGGTGGGGATCGCCACGGAGGCGATCGGGGTGGGCGGCGTGGACGCCGTGATCCGCCGGGGAACGCTGGCCGCCCACGGCTTCCGGACGGGCCACCTCCTCGGCAGCGAGGTCGCCGGCAGGGTCGCCGCGGTGGGGGAGGACGTGGACCCCTCGTGGATCGGGCGGCGGGTGTGGGCGTTCACCGGCCTGTCCGGCGGGTACGCCGAGCAGGCCGTCGCCGCGGTCGAGGACGTCATCGCCCTGCCCGACGATCTGACCGGCGCCGCCGCGGTGACCCTCGGCGGCTCCGGCGTGGTCGCCCACTTCGCCCTGGAACGGGCGCGCCTCACGCCCGGGGAGACGGTGCTCGTACGCGGTGCGGCGGGCAGCATCGGGATCACGGCGGTCCAGCTCGCAGCCGGGCGCGGCGCGAGCGCGGTGGCGGTCACCACCTCGTCGGTCGAGCGTGGCGCCCGCCTGCGGGACCTGGGCGCCACCCATGTCCTCGACCGTACCGGCGAGGGCGGCCCGGACGCCCCGGCAGGCTTCGACGTGGTGATCGACGTCGTGGCCGGCCCCCAGCTCCCCCTCCTCCTGGACAGAATGAACCCCAACGGGCGGTTCGTGGCCGTCGGCGTGGTGGGAGGGCAGCCGCCGGCGGACTTCGGAATGCGGCTCATGGACGCCTTCCGCAAGTCGCTGTCCTTCACCACCTTCAGCTCCGACACCGTGCCCGCCCCCGACCGGCAGGCCGTGCGCTCCTCCCAGTTCGCCGCCGCTGCGCGCGGGGACCTGCGCACGGTCGTGCACGAGGTCCTGCCGCTGGACCAGGCGGCGCTGGCCCACCGGCGGATGGACGCGGGGGAGGTGTTCGGCCGGATTGTGCTGACACCCTGACCAGGGCCTCGGGGGACCGCGGGACCACGGGACCACGGCAATTCCGCAGACGGACACCCGCACGCGTTGCTCGACGTGGGTGGCCGAGGGGAAGTCCGGGCGGGCGCCGGCTCGCCCGGGAGCCGTGATCCGACCACGCTTCCGGCGCGTGATACGCCCTCCGCTGGACCGATCCCGGGCCGGGCCGACCGTGCGGTGCTTCCTGGGGGTTCCTACGTCATCCCTCAGAAGGGCCTCGCCCCCTGGGCCGCGGCCCTGGCAGTTCCGCTGGTACTGCTCCTGGCGGCCGTGGCGTGCGTGATCGCGCTACGGAAGGCGGTCCGCCGGCCCCGATACCGGCATGCGGTCGAACTTCGTTGAGACGGGTCACGCGTGTCCTCTGTCAGGCGATCTTGACTGTTCGCCAGGTGAAATTGACCGGTGCGACCGGACGACTGTCGGTACGGTCGACCCCATGCAAGAGCTGCCTGAGAGCGTGGACCGCCACATCTTGGACCACCGAATCGTCCCCGCGCTCAAGGCGGTCATGGACGCCTCCGGCTGCACGCTCCACCAGGCGATCGACATCTTCGGGGTGCGCTACGAGGAGTTGCGCCGCGACCGTCCGGACGACTTCCGGGTGAGCCCCGAGGAGTACGGACGGAACGTCTACACCTGACCCGGGGTGGTTCCCACCGGTCGAGCCCACTGCCCCACCCCTCCCTCGGCTGCCCGGTACCGCTGCTCCTGGCCGCACGGCACGACCAGTACCTGGAACTGCAGGAGAGCCCGCCGGGTCCGTTCCCGCGCCGGTCCGGTCCCGGGATTTCGGATAGCCTCCGGCGAAGAATGATCAATGCGGAGGGGGTAGGTCGTGAGGGTAGGACGGCGGAGACCGGCAGCCACGGGTGTGGCAGTTGTTGTAGGCGGGGTGCTGTTGTGCGGCTGCGGGCCGCTCGCTGCGGGCGGCCCGCGAGGCGGGGACGCGGCGTCGGCTGCGAGCGAACTGGTCTCGGCGGAGTCGCTGTCCTTCCACTACGTGGGCGACTCCGGCGTGGACGAGACGATGAGTCAGCTGCTGGAGATCAAGAACGACTTTCGGGGTTCGGTGGCGCCGGTCCTGGCCTATACGGCGTTGGACAAGAACCATCAGGACCTGCCTCAGGTCACGGTGAGCACCGTGTACGGAAGTGACCGCGGCGACCTGGTGACGCCGTACGGGACGAGCATCGACATCCTGCGCTTCTCCGGCACCGGCGCGCACGACGTGGCCGATGTCCGCGTGTCGGTGCGGAGTGCGGCCGCCGCCCGGACACCCGCCGGACAGCACGACGTGAAGACGCAGGCGTTGGACAGCCAGGGACACGAGATCACCAGGTTCGAGCGTTTCTCGGCGGTCCGGCTCACCAACGAGGACGACTTCCCGGTCTCCGTGCGGATCGCCTACATCCTCTGGGACCAGCCGCCGCAGGGGGTCACCCAGCAGGCGGCCGAGGTCACGCCGGTCGGCGGTCTGACGAAGATCCCGGCTCACGGCACCGCGGTCGTAGAGGTGACCGGGGATGCGGCCGCTGCGGTGGACCGCAACTCCAACGGCCCGGCGGTGAGCCTCAAGGCCTACAACTCGCAATAGCTTCGAGCGACGCGGGGTACTCGCGTCCAGAGGGTACAGCGCTGCCGCGGGAGCGTCTCGGCACCCCGCCGGACCGGACCGGTCCGGCGGGGTGCCCGTCGTCCGTTGCCCGGCCAGCCCGGCACGCAGCATCGACATCATCAGCGCACGATGTGGAAGAGGTGGCCTCTGCGTCTGGCTGCCCTCCTCACCTTCAGCGGCTGGGCCAGGGCGTTCAGGAAGCCGTGGGGGAGGGCGATGCCGGTGGTAGCAGGCAGGGGGTGATGACGCTGAGGTACATGCGGTCCTGGCCACCGGAGGTGGAGGCGGTGAGGGAGCAGTCGCTGGGGTGTTCGGCGTTGACCAAGGCCTCGGGTTTGCCGTCGGCGGTCTCCCGGTAACTCGTGATGGTGAGGCCTTCCTGCTGGGCCATGTCGCGGATCTTGCGGACGACCTCCGGATGCTCGTGCAGCCCTGGGCGGGGAGGAGCCGGCCTCACGCCGTACCTACCGTCCCTTCCCCGCCGGTACCTTCCGGGCGACCCAGGGCGATCCCGAGGAGGAGCGCCTGACCGAGGAGCGCTTCGAGGGCGCCGGGGTGCGCGCGCACTACCGGGGTTGGGAGGAGGGCGACGGCCCGCTCCTCGCCGCGGTCACCGTCCTCGGTCGGACCGGGCCCCAGGTCCACTTCGACGGCATCCCGCTCATCGGCAGGCCGGTCACGGCCGTCGAGACGGACATCACCCGCCACGTCACGGACAACAACCTGGGCCTGCGTTTCGCCAGTCGCGGTGATCTGGGGCTGTACGGGCTCGGCGTGTGGGTGCGATCCGCGCGCGTGGGGGACACCTCCGTCAGCGAAGCCCGGATCGGCGCCGAGGAGTGGGAGGAGGAGTGAGCGGCCACCGGTCCGGCTCCGGCCGGCTGCCGAGTTCAGCGCCGGGCCGAGCCCGGCAGCACCACGCAGCCGAGGTGCGGGCGAGGCGGGGCCGCCGCCTTCCGCGGCCGGGCGGAACCGCCGCAGGACGTCGTCACTCCGACCGCACCGGCCAGCGCGTACCGGGCGTCTTGACCACCCGGTCGCCGATGCCGAGCGCGTTGTACGTCCGGCCGTCCACCGCCACGGCGAGCTCCCGGTCCTCGTCGGTGCGGACCCGAATCATGCAGCGGGTCGTCGTGCCGTAGGTACCGGTCGAGCTGCTCACCCACCGGTCGGTGACCTCCCCGGTGTAGGCGTCGTCGACCGCGTTCGCCCGCTGCGCGGCGATCATCGCCAGGACCAGGGCGAGCGGGCCGAGGGAGAGGATCAGGAAAACGGTGCCCGACATGCGCGACCCCCCGCGTCGACGACGGCACGGGCCGTCCACGGCAGCGTACCGGCCTTGGCGGCGTCAGCCCAGAAGGCGTACCCGGCCGGGGAGTTCCGGTCGGGGCGGGTGTGTGCGGGCCTGGTCCACCACGACCGCCTCGGCCTGATCCGGCGCCGGGGAAAGGCCGGCCTCCAGCACCCCTGCCCAGCGGCCTGGCCGAGGACGGCGAGGACCGGCCCGACCCGCGCGCCGGGAACCGTTCGAGGAGCGAGCTCTCGACCCGGCCGTGCTGCCGCCGAAGCCGGCCCGCTCGCCCTCGGACTGCCCGAGCTGGTGCGACTGTGCCTTGTGGTGCCGTTGTGGCGGGATGCTCCTGGAGGGACAGGCGAAGGACCGGGAGGCGTCGACCACGGCGGCGGGAACGCGGTTCTGCCCCCGGCCCCGGGACGGACGATCCGGCTGCAACCGCCGTGCGGCGGCCGGCCCGTCACGGGGGCGGGCTGATCCCGCTGGACGCTCCCCAGACCCGCTGCCGGGCGGTACTGTCATCAGGTAGCTACGGAGGGTTGGGTCATGGCGACGGAGATCCGCACCTGTACCTCGTGCGGCGGGGCGCGCGGCACGGAGAAGGAGCAGCACAAGGTCGGCCTGGACGCGGACGGCAACCAGGTCCACCGGGTCGAGCGGTTCTGGTCGCCCTGCAGCGCGTGCGGCGGGGCGGGGACGGTGGTGGCCGGATGAGGTACGTCTTCGAGTGCCTGGAGTGCGGCGTCCACTACCTGCCCCCCGAGGACCTGGCCTATTCGGACGGTCCGGCGAGCCCGGTCTGGTGCACCGTGTGCCAGGGCCTGATGCGCGGGCGCGGGGTCCCGGAGCCGGCGGCCGCCGCGGCTGTGGCGCTGGCCGCGGCGAAGGCGGGCCTCGCCGCCCGCACCCCGCAGGCCGAGGAAGCCGCCCGCCCGGACGTCCGGCCGTCCCGCCCGGCACGCACCCGCCGGGCCCGGTCCGGCCCCGGCAGCGCCCGCAGCAGGCTGGGCTGACGACCCGGTGCCGGCCGGCGCGCCCTCGGTCCGCAACTCCACCGACCCCACCGGCCGACGGGGTCCGAGCGGGCACCGTCCGGTCTGCTGCCATCATGCTGGGATGGCTCACGACATCGTGTTCTTCCACGCTCCCGACGACGAGACTGCCGCTGCGACGCGACTGCGCGGACCTGGTCCTGCCCTGGAGTCCGTGTCCTGCCGGTTCGTCGACCCGGGCTCGGCCATCGTCGAGTGGGACGCGTACTTCGAGCTTCCCTCCGCCCGGCCGCCTTCCCGGGAGCAGCTCTACGGCTGGGCATGGCCGGAGCTGGTGACCACGCTGCTCAACGACGGCGTCATGGTGCTAGCGGTGCCCCGGCGGCTGACCCGAGCCCTGGCGGGCGCGAGCTCCGGCGAGCTGGAGGAGCTGGCGGACCGGTGGACCGCACGCCTCCGGGAGGACGACGGCGACGACATGACCGACGATGATCTACTGGCGGTCCTACGGGGCGTGGCCCGACTCGCGGCGTCCGCGGTGGCCACGGGCGGAGGTCTCTACAGCTGGAGCATCTGACCGCCCGGCAGAGCGGTGTGCCGGTTCGGCGGCGCCCGTCACGCGCCGTGGGAGAGGCGGGCCCGGGCCGGTGCCCGGGCAGACGTTGCCGGCGGCGAGCACCCTGCCCGGGACACGGGCATGGTCACACCGGCCGGACCGGGTGGGTGGGCCTCATTCCAGCGCGGCCGCCTTGCGCAGGAGCACGGACCGCTCGCGGGTGTTGCGGCACAGCCGGGCGGCGAGTTCCAGTTCGGCCCGGGCCTGGGTTGTCCGGCCGAGCCGGACGAGCAGTTCGCCGCGTACGCCCGGGAGCAGGTGCGACCCCGACAGGCGGCCGGAGGCGGCCAGTTCGTCGACCATGGACAGGGCCTGCCGCGGGTCGCCCGCCATGGCGACGGCCACGGCCCGGTTGAGCTCGACGACGGGGGAGGGGGCCACGCGGCCGAGCGCCTCGTAGAGGAGCACGACATGCTCCCAGTCGGTCTCCTGCACCGAGGGTGCGGTCGCGTGGCAGGCGGCGATCGCGGCCTGCAGGCCGTACGGGCCGAGGCCGCGCCCGAGGGCCGTGGCCCGGCCGATCGCGGCCAGGCCACGGCGGATCGCCGACCGGTCCCACAGCCGCCGGTCCTGGTCCTCCAGGAGCACCGCCTCCCCGTCGGGCCCGGTGCGGGCCGGGAAGCGCGCGGCGGTGAGTTCGAACAGGGCGAGCAGCCCGGACACCTCCGGCTCGGCGGGCAGCAGGGCGGTCAGCATCCGGGCCAACCGAACGGCCTCGTACGCGAGATCGGGGCGCAGCAGGTGGTCGCCGGTCGTCGCGGTCGAGCCCTCGGTGAAGATGACGTACAGGACGCTCAGGACCCCGCCGAGCCGCCCCGGCCGCTCCTCGGCGGGCGGCAGCTCGAACGGTACGTGCGCTGCGGCGAGCGTCTTCTTCGCCCGGGTGATCCGGGCCTGGACGGTCGGCACGGGTACGAGGAACGCCCGGGCGATCTCCTCACTGGACAGGCCGCCGACCACGCGCAGGGTGAGCGCCACCCGGGCCTCGGGCGCGAGCACCGGATGGCAGGCGGTGAACATGAGCGCGAGGACGTCGTCGTCGACCCGGTCGGGGTCCCACGGCAGGTCGTCCGGCCGGCCGGGCGCGTCCGCCGCGCCCGCGCTGAACTCGCCCTCGGCCAGCCGGCCGGCGAGCATCGCGTACCGCTCGTCGAGCGCCGACTTGCGACGGAAGCCGTCGATGGCCCGGCGCCGGGCGGTCGCCAGCAACCAGCCCACCGGGCTGGCCGGCGTGCCGTCCCGTGACCAGGTGACCAGGGCCTCCGCCAGGGCCTCCTGCGCGACGTCCTCGGCGAGCGCGAAATCCCCGGTGTAGCGGGTCAGTGCGCCGACGATCCGTGCGGACTCGATCCGCCAGACGGCTTCGGCGGCCCGCCGCGCCGCCTCGGCACCGGGCCGGCCGCCGGCGGCACCGGAGGTCAGATCTGGCCGGTCCGCTCGCGCCACGCCCGCTCCTTGATGATCCACTCGTTGTCCTGGGGGAATTCCTCGATGCCCGGCACACGACGGACCTCGCACTTCGAGCCCGCGATGGCCGGCAGGCGCTTGGCCCACTCGACAGCTTCCTCCTTCGAGGCGACGTCGATCAGGTAGAAGCCGCCGAACAGCTCCTTCGTCTCGCCGTACGGACCGTCGGTGACCACCGGGGTCTCCCCGCTGAAGTCCACCACCACGCCCTGGGAAGCGTCGTCCAGGCCCTCGGCGGCGACGAGCACGCCCGCCCGGATCAGCTCCTCGTTGAACCGCCCCACCGTCTCCAGCATCTCCTCGAAGGGGGTCTCCATCATCTTCGCGACGGACTCGTCCGTGCCCCGCATGATCAACATGTACTTCGCCATCGTCGTTCTCCTTGATCGGGGGTCGCTTCCCGACCCTCTCTACACCAAGGTCGAACGGCGCAGCCGCGGATCGACACGACAGGCCGACCAGTTTTTCGACAGGCGCATTCCGCCTCGCGCCGGGGTGAGGAGCGCCTCGATGGTCACGGGACGGAACGGCACCGGCTCCGGGCCCCGCGAGGGGGTGCGGCGCGGGCTCCCGACAGCGTCACCGGGGTACCCGTATCGGAGGAGAGCACCGAACCGGGACGCTGCCGCGACGCTCCGGCGTCGTCGAGGGCCACGTCGACCGGAGCAGAATGATCAAGCGCCGGGGTGTACGGACGGGCCGGCTCCGACCTGCCACGGACACGTCTCCTGCTCGCTTCATGACGCCACTGTCGGTCACCGGTGCCATGATCACCGCACAGCGACGTGAGGAGAAAGCCATGGGTACCTGGGGCACCGGTCCGTTCGACAACGACACGGCCGCGGATTTCGCCAACGCCCTCGACGATGCCGGGGACGAGGAACGCGAAGCCCTGATCCGTGGCGTCCTCGTCCGCACCGTCGACGCGACCGACTGGCTCGGCGAAGCGGAGGAGGCGGTCGGGGCAGCGGCCGTGCTGGCCTCGCAGTGCCCGGCCGACCGATCGATACGGGCTACGGCCCGGAGGCACCCATGCCGGAGTTCCCCGCGGATCTTCGGACACTTGCCGCCGAAGCACTCGCGCGCATCGCCGCCGACGACTCCGGATTGGTGTCGAACTGGGTGGAGTCCGGCGACGCACGCCGCTGGCTCGCCATGGTTGCCGCACTTCGCGCGGTGCTCGACCCACCGCCAGCCTCGATGGACATCCCGCTCTTCGACCTCGAAACCTGATGCGGCGTCACCGGTCACGGAGGTGGGGCCAGCGCCCCTGCTCGTGAGCGGAGCCGGCCTGCCACTTCGGGGGCCACCCCGGCCGGCCCCCGCCCTGCGCAGGCCACCCGACAGAACGACGGCCGGCCGGGCCGCCGGCCGGGGCCCCGCGGGTGCGCGTCGCGACGAGGCGTTCGGCCACACGGTGGACATCTTCAATGCCCGCCGGCCTGCCCCGCCCCGCCGGCCTGCCCCGCCCCGCCGGCCTGCCCCGCCCCGCCGGCCTGCCCCGCCC
>NZ_BNBO01000089.1:0-8452 GCF_014655955.1 Kitasatospora indigofera | reverse complement strand
CCCGCCGGCCGGACGGCCGGAGTACCGCGCGGCCCGTCCCGCACCGCTGCCGCTCGAAGGAGTCGACCGGTGCCCACCGAAGCCCCCCTCTCCCCTTGGCAGCTGCCCCCCGACCATCCCGCGGAGCAGTTCCTCACCGGCTCCCCGCCGCTGTTCGCACTTGCCCGTGCCCCCCGTGTCACCTACTGCCTGTACGTCCCCCGCCGCCACGGCACCACCGGGGAGCCCCAGGGGGACCGTTGTGCCCGGCCCGGGAACCGGGTGGTCGGGAAGCGGTCCGGGACGGATCCGGTGAGCCGTCGCCGCATCTCAGAGAGATCCCGGCGTTGTTCCGCCGGCGGTGAACACCGGTCCGACCGGGCTCGACCAGCACTACGGTCCAGTCCCATGACGATGACGACGACGCGTACGGTCGAATACCTGGCCGACGGCCTGACGATGACCGGGCACCTCGCCGTCCCGGCCGGCGTCGGCCGCCGGCCCGGGGTGCTGCTCGGACCGGAGGGCATGGGGCTCAGCGACGTCGAGCGCGGGCGCGCCGATGCCCTCGCCGAGCTGGGGTACGTGGCCCTGGCCTTCGACCTCCACGGCGGGCGCTATCTGGGTGACCCCGAGGAGATGCTGGCCCGATGCCTGCCGCTGCTCGCCGCCCCCGACCGGATGCGGGACATCGGCCACGCTGCGCTCGCCGTGCTGCGCGCCGAACCGCGGACCGACCCCGACCGGATCGCCGCCGTCGGCTACGGCACCGGGGGCGCCGTCGCGCTGGAACTCGGGCGCGACGGCGTCGACCTGCGCGCGATCGGGACGGTCAACGCACTGACCACGGGCCGGCCGGGCGAGGCGGCGCGCATCGGCTGCCCGGTGTGGGCCGGGGTCGGGTCGGAAGACCCGATCATGCCGCCCGCGCAACGGGAGGCGTTCACCGCCGAGATGCAGGCCGCGGGCGTCGACTGGCGCCTCGTGGTCTACGGCGGCGCCCTGCACGCGTTCCACCACCCGCCGGTCGACCACCCCACGGTCCCCGGCGTCGGCCACCACCCGCGGCACGCGCAGCGAGCCTGGCGCGACGTCGTCGACCTGCTCGCCGAGTGCCTTCCCCTGACGCAATGACACGCGACGACCGGGAACCGCGACCGCGCACCGGTGGCGAGCTGCCGGTGGCGGGCTGCCTGCTCGCGTGAGCGTGCCGGCCACGAAGCACCTGCTCCACCGCACTCCGCCGGCGACGGGTCGTCTCAAGGCCGCGCGGTGAGCCACTCGGCCAGGTGCTCCAGGACGTACCAGTGGGTGCGGCCGGTGACACCGGCGGTCCGCGGGACCACGTCGTCGGCCCGTGAGAGTGCCTCGCGCAGCGCGTCGTCGGTGGTGCCGAGCAGAGGGACGGCCTCCTGGAGGGTCACGATCGCAGGCCGCCCGTCGTCGCGGGCAGCGAACTGCGCCAGGGCCGCGGCCTCGTCGGCGTACAGCCACAGCCTCCGGTCGCGGGAGACCGCCGCCGCGTCGGTGGGGTCAGGCCCGTCGACGCCGCGGAACGGCTCGCCCAGCGCCGTGACGACCCTTTCCCGCAGCAGCCAGACGAGTTCGTCCGGCCGGTCGGAGAAGTGCAGCCGGAAGGAACGCAGTTCGATGACGCGGGAGGCGTGGTGGTCCGCCACGTAGCGCCGCTCGTCGCACACGGACCGGACCACCTCCTCGCTGAAGCCGGTGGCATCCAGCCAGCGCATCCAGAGCCGTGGGTCGAGTTCGTCCTGCCCGAACAGAGCGCTCGTGAAGTGGTGGACGAGACCGCTCTCCTCGACAGCGGTGAGACGCCTCGGCCGCTCCGTCCTGGGCAGGACGTGTCCGAGCAGGATCCTGCCGTCGGACCACGCGCTCCAGCCCATCGCCAGGTTCCCGCCCACGTGCAGGACCGTCGGGCCGCAGTCGACCTCCACCTCCTTCTCCCGCAGGAACGGCCGGCGCTCGAACTCGGCTTCGGCCGTCGCGGCATCCAGGCAGACGACGAGGGAGCCCAGCCTGATGCGCGTCGCATCCGACGGAATGACAGGAACGTGTTCGGACGGCATGGACGGTCCCCTCCCCGGAAGAGTTTTGTCATCCTCAGTGTGACGCCACCGCGCGTGCCGGTCCGGCCGAACCGAACCGAATCGAACCGCACCCGAGCCGCACCCGAGCCGGACCCGGGCCGGGAACCGGCGGCCGCGCCGGGGCGTCCCCGCCCACAACCGGACAAGAAGGAGCACCTGTGGAACCGGCCGACCGGACCGAAGCACTCCAGGTCGAATTCGACCGCGTCCAACTGGCGGGCACGGTACGCGGCCGGGCCGTCGTGCGGGTGCGGCTGAACCCCACGGACCGCCGCAGCCCTCCGGTGCTGCGGCTGCGCCGCTTCCTGTCCCGCCTGGTCGAGTTCCGCCGGCGGGACCTCGACGCCGCCGGCTCGCCGCTGGGCCCGGCGTTCGAGGTGACGGCCCTGCCGGGGGAGGAGCCGCGCCAGTTCGACACCCCGGTGGACCTGCCCGCCGAGGCGGCGTCCCGCGAGTACTTCCTGGAGTGGGCGCTCGACCCGGCGGACCATCCGAGGATCGGGGCCAAGGACGACGAGATGGTGCTGTTCCGCGTGCAACTCGTCGCCGCCGAGGCCGACCGTCCGCAGACGCCCGAGCAGCAGAAGCTGGTCGTCATCTCCTGGTCCGACGCGGACGGCGTACTTCGCGGCACCTGGCAACAGCCGGGCCGCACCCCGGAGCCGCTGCGCCAGGCCCTGACCGAGCTGCTCAGGACCTCGGAGCGGCAGGCGTCCGCCTGCCGGGACTGCCGCCTGCGCCGGGAACTCGACCGACTGCTGCTGGAGGACGCGGTCTGGGCCTGCGAGGACGGGCCGGAGCTGGAGGAGATCCGCCGGTTGCTCGTGCTGCGGGAGCTGGAACCGGATTCCGGCTCCATCGGCTACGACACCTACCGGAGCCACCCCGAGCATCTCCCGCACGCCCACCCCGACATCGCCGAAGAACTGGCCGCCGCCCGCGCACGGCATCACGCACGCCTGCTCGCCTACGCCCCGCCCGAGCCGGCCGGCCCGCTTATCACACACGAACCCTGACGGGCATTGAGCTCGCTCCCTCCTGAAGTCGCAGGTGGCCACGATGTCGTGGGCCGACGCGATCGGATTGCTGTCAGGGGGGTCGGATACCTTGCCGGAATGACTGACACGGACCCGTTGGTGCCCGTCCTTGCCGGACTCGTCGTGGACGTTCTCCGGTTCCTCGACAGCTGCGAGGACGACGAGGTGGACCCCGACGCCGCGGTGAAGATGATGGAGGGCGTGAGCTGGGTGCTGAACCGGCTGCCACCTGACCAGCGTGACCGGTTCCTGGCCACACTGGCCGGCCTGGCGGCGGCCGAGCAGGAACCGGGCCGGCGCGAGTTCTTGGAGGCGTTTCCGTTCGCCGGCGGTCTCGTCGCCGATCCCGAGGAACGAGGCCGAGCCGAAGCCTGACCAGGCGAGGAGTGCGGCCGGGGCGGCCGGCCGCGCTGCGGCGGACCGGATGAGCAGCCCGGGACCCGTTGTGTCTCCGTGCAGTGGGCTGCCGGCTCCCTGGTGGATGCCATGAAGGCATCCGATTCGTATTGAACATGTTCAATAATTCGGGGATGATGTCGGTGACAAGTTGCGCTCGGGGGTGTGGTGGTGGAGGTGGCAGGGTCCCGGTCGGCGCTCAAGCGCTGCAGGGCGGCTCCGAGCTGGGTGCACCTCATGTCTGTGGGATGGGTGGGGCTGGTCGCTTTGGGCCCATGGCTGCTCAAGGTCTTCCACTTCGCCAATGACCTTGGGGGCGTGACTGTTCTTCTGGCTGTACTGATGCTGGGCGTAGCTCCGACACTCTTGTTCGGGTTCACGCTCGGACGCGTTCAAGCATGGCCATTCCTCATGGTGTCGGCGGTTTCGGGCGCAGTCGTTCTCCTCATCGAGTTCGCGGCCTTCTCGGACCCGAACCTGAAGACGCAGGACCCGATGCCGGTCTTTGTGGTCAGCTACCTGCTCGTCCTCTTGTTGTTCATTGAGTTTCCCCTTGCCGGGGGAGTGGCGGTTGGGGTGATGTGCCGGAGTTGTCGCAATGGGGGACGGCACTGAATCCTCGGCACAGCAGATGCCCGGGCCCACGTTATGACGAGTGGCCCATATCTGGAGGCGGACGCCCGGCACCCCTCGTTCTTCCTGCTGTCAGCACTGGTGCTGCAGGAGTGGGCCGAGGACCGCGAGATCCTGCTCAGGATTCTCAACGCGCCGGTCGGCGTTGGGGGCAGGGGCTGGATCGGCCTGGCAAGTCATTCAAATGGCACGCCCGCCTGACAGTCACGCACTATGGTGGCGCACATGTCCGAATCCTCAACCAGGGACTTCTACGACGAACTGGCCCGCGACTACCACCTGATCTTCCAGGACTGGGATGCGAGCATGGCGCATCAAGCCCAGGTGCTGGACGAGTTCTTGCACTCGCGTCTGGGGCCGGGACCGCACAGAATCTTGGACTGCTCGTGCGGGATCGGGACCCAAGCGATCGGACTGGCCCTGGGGCGGCACGAAGTCATCGGCAGTGACCTGAGTCCCCTCGCAGCCGCACGAGCCGCAGCCGAAGCGGCAGCCCGTGGCGTCAGCCTTCCGGCAGCCGCCGCGGACATGCGTCAACTGCCCTTCAAATCGTCGATCTTCGACGTCGTCCTGTGCGCCGACAATTCACTCCCGCACCTGCTGTCCGCGCAGGACCTCCAGGCGGCACTCATCGGCATGCGCCGCGTGCTCCGAGACGACGGACTGCTGGTGATCACCCTCCGGGACTACGACGACGCCCGCCTGGCCAAACCCGCAGCAACTCCACCCCAGGTCTCCGAGACCCCCGACGGCCTGGTGATCAACTTCCAGCTCTGGCACTGGCACGAGGACGGCGAACGCTACGACCTTGAGCACTTCCAACTCACCCCAGCACAGAACACCTGGAATGTTCGAGTCCGCCGCACCACCTACTGGGCACTGACCCGCCAGCAGCTAACGGAGTTCGTCACTGAAGCCGGCTTCACCAGCCTCGCCTGGCACACCCCGGCCTCCAGCGGGTACTACCAGCCTGTACTCACCGCTCAGCGTACTTCGTCTCCGTAACAGTCAGCGGTTGCCTCTCGTCGACTTCGTTCCGAGATTCGCTCGCCCAGTCACGCCAGTGTGGCGACGTGGGCGAGCACGGCGCCGACGCCGTCCTCCGTGGCGATCCGGCGGGCGAGTTCGCCCGCGCGGCGGCGCGGGGCCGGGTCGGTCACGCAGGCCGTGATCGCGAGGGCGAGGTTGTCGGCGTCGAGGTCCTGGAACGGCAAAGGCCGGGGGGCGACTTGCAGCCGGTGGAGCCGGTCCGCCCAGAAGGGCTGGTCGGCCATGACGGGGACCGGTACCGCGGGCACGCCGGCGCGTAGCGCGGCTCCGGTGGTTCCCGCGCCGGCGTGGTGGACGACGGCGGCCGTGCGAGGGAAGAGCCAGTCGTGCGGGACGTCGCCGATCGCCAGGAGGTCGTCACCACCGCCGCTGAGCTCGGCCCACCCCGCCTGCACCACCGCGCGCACGCCCGCCTGCTTCACCGCAGCGGCCACCAGCTCGCTCAGTCGTTCCCCCTCGCCCGGTGCCATGCTGCCGAACCCGATGAACACCGGCGGCGGGCCGGCCTGGAGGAAGTCGGCCAGCTCGGCCGGGGGGCTCCAGCCGTCCGGCCGGGGAGGCCACCAGTAGCCCGTCACCTCGACCCGGGACGGCCAGTCCGCCGGTCGCGGCACCACCGTCGGGCTGAAGCCGGCGAAGACCGGCCGGGCGTCGTCTCCCTGCGGCGCCGGTCCGCCCGCGGGCAGCCCGAGGCGGTCACGGAGCCGGGTCACGGCATCTGCGAAGAGGTTGTCCCGGCGCCGCACCGTGTCCCGGCCGGCGGCCAGGTTGCCCTCCGGCCCCAGGCCTTCGGCGGCCGATGCGCCGGGCAGCGGGAACTCCCTGGTGGCGACCCCCGGTACGAGGTGGGTTTCGATGACGGGGATGCCCAACGCCTCGCCGGCCGTCCGGCTGAGCGGGGCCGGGCCGAAGGCGGTGAGCACCAGGTCGGTGCCGTCCGCCACGGCTGTCGCCACACCGTCGGCGAGCCCGGCCGCGTACGCCGCCGTCAGCGCCCGGGCCTCCGCCCGCGACGCCGCCCGGGCCCAGGCCCGGATCAACTCCTGCGGGTCGCCCGGCATGGGCCGGTGGGCGAGGCCGCATCCACCGACGAGTTCGGCGAAGGACGGATGAGCGGCCACCGCGACCTCGTGCCCGGCGTCCAGCAGGCGCCGCCCCAGGCCGGTGAACGGGGCGACGTCTCCCCGCGATCCGGCGGTGATGATCAGGATTCGCATGCGGTGATTCTCCCCCACTCGTCGCCGCCCCGAGCACCGCGCGCGGCCGCCGCCCGGCTGCCCTGACGGCAGGTCACCTCCGCCAGAACAGGTGGTGTGTCACGCCGCTCGGGCTCGGCACGACCTCCAGGTGGAACCGGTCGAGCAGCTCGTCGGGGGACTTCCAGAGGTGCAGTCCGGACCCGAGCTTCACCGGCGAGACCGCCACGTGCATGGTGTCGACGAGGTCCGCGTCGAGGAACTGCCGGACGGTGGTGACTCCGCCGCCGAGCCGGACGTCCTTGCCGTCCGCTGCCTCGCGCGCCCGTTCGAGAACCGTGGCCGGGTCGCCGTCGACGAAGTGGAAGGTGGTGTCGGAGAGTGTGAACGAGGGACGTCGGTGGTGGGTCATCACGAACACCGGGGTGCGGAACGGCGGCTCGTCGCCCCACCAGCCGAGCCACTCGTGGTCCTGCCAGGGCCCGCGCTGGGGCCCGAACTTGTTACGGCCCATGATCTCCGCGCCGATGTTGCGGGCGAAGTCGCGGGTGAAGTAGTCGTCGAGACCCCGGCTCCCCCCGGGGTCCGTACGATTGGGCCAGCTCGCCGTCGCACCGGCCCAGGCGAACAGCTCCTCGGGGTGGGCGTGGCCGAACGGCCGCTCGAAGCTCTGGTCCACACCGGCAGCGATGCCGTCACTGGAGACGATGAAGTTCTGGACCCTCAACAGTTGAGCCACGTGTTCCTCCGGTGTTCTCGGACAACGTTGGTGAGAAGGCCGCAGAATCCCGTCACTGCGTCCCTGACCGGCCGGCCGACCGGGCCGGCGGCGTCCTGACCCATCATGCTGCGGGGGTCTGACGATCCGCCGCCGTGAGCAGAGGCCCGCCCCTGCCGAAGGCCTCCACCACGAGCGCGATCACCGACGAGACTGCCACACCCGAAGCCCGGGCCCGGGCAGCGACGTCTCATGACTGCCCTCTCGTGCGCCGGCGCGTTGCGGGCGGTGACGATGGTGACGTGGACGCGCAGGCGGCAGCCGGGGTCCTTCAGGTGTTTCTCCTCCCTGCGCACCTGGGTGACGATCCGCCGCCAGGACACCGACCGGCACGGTGACGTCGTCACCGCCCTCCTGGACGGCTGCGAGGCCACCGTCAAGCAGCCACGGACCGCCGACGGCCACACCTGGCTGATGCCTCGAAACCCAGCATGCGACCCGATCCCCGCCTGGCAGGCGACCACCCTCGGCAAGTCGCCTCCCTCGTACGCCGCCCTGCAGAGGGCCGGCCGGCAGCGGCGATGCTGCCGGTTCGGCCTGTTCGGGGAGCCGCAAGAGGTCCACCGGGAGTGTCTGGTGATCCGTGGTCCCGCTTCGGTCCGGGTGCCCGGTTCCCGTGGACCGGCGGATGCCCGGCCACGGCCGGCAGGCCGTTCCCGGCCAGGACGGGCGGGCCCTGTCGGGGGTACGGACCCCCGGGCACGGCGAGGCCCTGTCCCGGTGCGCCTGGCCCCCGCTTCCACTCCGTTCGGCATGGCGGGCCCAGGACTCGCACCATCCGGTCGCAGTCCGGCGGCTTCCAGGAGCCGCTCGTAGCGCGGAGGTCCCGGGCGAGGGACGCAAGATGGGCCGGGAGGCAGGTCGTAGGAACCGTTCAGGGACGGGCTGCAGCTACCCGCACAACGCCGTGGACGACCGTTCCCGCCTCGCCCACAGCGAGATCCTGTCCGAAAGCGCGGCCGTCCGCCGGGAGAGACGCCTCGACCTCCGACGCCCTCGTCCCACTCGCCTGCACGCTCATCTGCTGGCGACGCCGCAACGCCCATGGCCAATGATCGTGTGACGAGGCCGTACGGATACGCGCGACGACGTCTTCCCGTCCCGTTGTCCCGGGGGGAAGACGTCATCGCGGCATGCTGTTCGTGAGCTCGCGTCCCGAGCCTTCCGTGGCCGTCCGCCGGCCGCCCGTCGGGCGGCCGGCGGACGGTATTACGTGCGGTCAGCCGGTGGCGGGGACGGTGTCGGTGAAGGTGGTGCCGGCGGTGCGGTAGC
>NZ_BNBO01000088.1 GCF_014655955.1 Kitasatospora indigofera | reverse complement strand
CCAACGACGCCGTCGACCCGCTCTCCTTCCAACCCGAGTTCAAGGCCTGCGCGGTGACCCTCGCCAGGACCACCGCGCCGGTGCCCGTGCTCCGACCCGACGCCGAACCCGCGGCCGACCCGGCCACGCCCGCCGTGCCCCGGGCCGCCGAGGCGGCGCCCGTCCACCAGCAGGGAACCGTCATGACCCCCGCACCCGCCCCGGCCGGTCCGGCCGTGGCCGCGCTGGCCGAGCTGCTCGGCCTGGCCGACCTGACCCCGCCCCCGCTGGCCGAGCAGGAGCGCCGCTACCTCTCCGGCTACCTGGCCGGCGTCACCCTGGCCCCGCCCGCCGAGGGCGTCCCGGCCCTGCCGGCCGCCGCCCCGTTCGAGCGGGGGACGGCCCTGTGGGTGGACGGCGTCCTGGCCGGGATGTTCTCCCGCACCGCCGCACCCGCCACCGCGCCGGTGCCCGTCGGCGGACTCGCGACTGCCGCCCCCGCCGCCCCGGCCGCCCCGGCCCGCCGCCTGCTGGTGCTCTGGGCCTCGCAGACCGGCAACGCCGAGGAGTACGCGGCGACCCTCGTCTCGCGCCTCGCCGCAGCGGGCCGCACCCCCGCACTGCTCGCGATGGCGGACGCGACCTTGGCCGACCTCACCGCCGACACCGACCTGCTGCTCGTCACCAGTACGTTCGGGGACGGCGAGGCGCCCGACAACGGTGCGGAGTTCTGGCTGGCGCTCGGCACGGCGGACGCAGGCGGGCTGGAGGGGCTGCGGTACTCGGTGCTGGCGTTCGGGGACTCCAGCTACGACGATTTCTGCGGTCACGGGCGGCGGTTGGACGACCGGTTGGCGGAGCTGGGGGCCACCCGGCTGCACCCGAGGACGGACTGCGAGCCGGACTTCGAGGAGGGTGCGGACGCCTGGCTGGCCGCCGTCCTCGGCTCCCTCGACACTCCCGCCACGACCGGGCCGGAGCGCACCCCCGCACGGGAGTTGATCGTGCTGTGGGCGTCCCAGACCGGCAACGCCGAGGAGTTCGCCGCCACCGTCGCCTCCCGGCTGGCGGAGGCCGGCCGCACCCCTTCCGTCCGCAGCATGGCCGACTGCCCGGTCGCCAGCCTGCCCGCCGAGGCCGACCTGCTGGTCATCTCCAGTACGTTCGGGGATGGCGAGGCGCCGGACAACGGTGCGGAGTTCTGGCAGGGCCTGAGTGCGGCGGACGCGGGCCGGCTGGAGGGGCTGCGGTACTCGGTGCTGGCGTTCGGGGACTCCAGCTACGACGATTTCTGCGGTCACGGGCGGCGGTTGGACGACCGGTTGGCGGAGCTGGGGGCCACCCGGCTGCACCCGAGGACGGACTGCGAGCCGGACTTCGAGGAGGGTGCGGACGCCTGGCTGGCCGCCGTCCTCGGCTCCCTCGACACTCCCGCCACGACCGGGCCGGCGCACGCCCCGGCAGTGCCGGGGACGTCGGCCGGCGGCCCGGCCCCGGCAGCCGCCGCCCGCCCGACCAAGAACGACCCCTACCCGGCGGCCCTCTGCGGCAACCAGTTGCTCAGCCTGCCGGGCGCCGGCAAGGAAGTCCGCCGCTTCACCTTCGACATCGGCGACAGCGTCGAGTACGAGGCCGGCGACGCCCTCGGCGTCCGCGCCACCAACTGCCCCGAGCTGGTCGCCGAGTGGCTGGCCGTCACCGGCGCCGACCCGGCCGCCGAGGTCGTTCTCGCCGGCACCCGGACCCTCACCTTCGCCGAGGCGCTCACCGAGCACCTCGACATCACCCGGGTCACCCCGGACCTGCTGCGGCTGGCCGTCGAGCACACCGGCGACCGCGAGCTGAAGCAGATGCTCCGTCCGGACAACAAGGACGGCCTGGCACGCTGGAACTGGGGCCGCCAGGCGGTGGACGTGCTGGCCGAGTACCCCGTCCGGCTGGGCGCCCAGGAGTGGACCGACACCCTCAAGCGGCTCCAGCCGCGCCTGTACTCCATCTCCTCCAGCCCGCTCGCCACCCCCGGCAGGGTCAGTCTCACCGTCTCGGTGCTGCGCTACGAGGGGCCGCGCGGCCAGCGGCGCAAGGGCGTCGCCTCCGCCTTCCTCGCCGACGCCGAACCGGGCACCCGGGTCCCGTTGTTCGTGCAGCGCTCGGCGCACTTCCGGCCGCCCGCGGACCCCACCACCCCCGCCATCATGATCGGCCCCGGCACCGGCGTCGCCCCCTTCATGGGCTTCCTGGACCAGCGCCGGGCGCTCGGCCACCGGGCCGGCAACTGGCTCTTCTTCGGCGAGCAGCGCCGGGCCACCGACTTCTACTACCAGGACGAGCTGGCCGAGCTGCACCGCCACGGCACCCTCTCCCGGCTCGACCTCGCCTTCTCCCGTGACCAGCGCAACAAGGTCTACGTCCAGGACCGGATGCGCGAGCACGGCGCGCAGCTGTGGTCCTGGCTCCAGAACGGCGCCCACTTCTACGTCTGCGGCGACGCCAGCCGGATGGCCAAGGACGTCGACCAGGCCCTGCGCGACATCGCGGTGACCCACGGCGGGCTCGGCGAGGACGACGCCGCCGCCTATGTGAAGCAGATGTCCGCCGACAAGCGCTACGCCCGCGACGTCTACTGACGGTGCGGGTGCTCCGCACGCCTGTCGGGGGCGGCGGCGAACCCGACGGCGGGCAAACGTGATTGACGCCCGGTCAAGAGGACTGTGCGACAGTCCTGTTCGGTCCGCCCGTTCAGACCGAGGCGCGCTCCCGGGCGGCCCCGGGGTCGTCGGCGACGAGCAGTTCGCCGACCGCCTCGGCGAGGGCCGAGCGGTCCGCCGCCTTCAGCCCGGCGTCGGTGACGAAGTGGTCCACCTCGTGCAGCCGGGCGAAGCTGCTCAGGCCGGTCACGCCCCACTTGGTGTGGTCGGCGAGCACGGCCACCCGCCGGGCGCACCCGATCAGGGCCCGGTTGGTCTGGGCCTCGGCCAGGTTCGGGGTGGTCAGACCGGCCCGGGCGGAGGCGCCGTGCGTCCCGAGGATCAGCAGGTCGACGTGGAGCGACCCGATCACCATGTCGGCGAGCGGCCCGACCAGCACCTTGGAGGGCGTCGGCGCCCCGCCGGTGAGCAGCACGGACGGCGAGGCCGGGGTCTTGACGCCCTCGGACTCCAGCAGGTGGGCGATCGGCAGGGAGTTGGTCACCACGGTCAGCCCGGGCACGTTCACCAGCTGGGCGGCGACGGCGTGCACCGTGGTGCCGCCGCCCAGCGCGACCACGCTGCCGGGCGTCACCAGCAGGGCCGCCGCCTCGGCGATGGCCTCTTTGGCGGTCTGCTGGAGCCCGCTCCTGGCCTCGAAGCCGACCTCGTTGCCGCCGTGGCCGACGAGTCCGACGGCGCCGCCGTGCACCTTCTCCAGGTCGCCGTTGCGGGCGAGGGCGTCCAGGTCGCGCCGGACGGTCATGTCGGACACCCCGAGCTGCTCGACCAGCTCCGAGACGCGGACGGCGCCGTCGCGCCGGATCGCCTCCATGATCAGCGCACGGCGCTGATGTGCGAGCAGTCCTTGATCAGCCACCAGGTCCCCAGAGCCGCAGTCGAGAGAGAGCCGTCCGTCGGCACGAATCTACTGCAGTGATCCGATCGGCCGTAGCGGCGGTTCCGCGGCCCTGGGCCGCCCGGGGCCGGCCCTGCGGCCACCCGCTCCGGCAAGGGGCATGGCGCCCGGGCGGCGGACCACGCGGATCCGCTCCCGGGTGGTGACGGGGCCGGGCCGACTA
Organism: Kitasatospora indigofera; assembly: GCF_014655955.1. Classification (GTDB taxonomy): domain Bacteria; phylum Actinomycetota; class Actinomycetes; order Streptomycetales; family Streptomycetaceae; genus Kitasatospora; species Kitasatospora indigofera. The sequence goes on along the minus strand of NZ_BNBO01000088.1, from coordinate 21,752 downwards.
TGTAAGGTAAACCTTGCCTAAATGGCCCTGGGGGGACAGTCTCCGCCGTCCGTTCCGCTCCGGGGCGGGGGCGGCCAGGGCTGCGGCGCAGGTGCTGTGCCGTTGTTCGGACATCCTGGACCCAGGGGGAGCAGTGACCAGTTGGACGGCCGGGCGGCCGGGCCGGGGGCGGCGTGCCGGGAACCCGCCGGTGGCGGGCCTGTTGGAGGCCCTGCCGTGGCTCGAAGGGTTCCGCGGCAGCACCGTGGTGATCAAGTTCGGCGGGAACGCGATGGTGGACGCCGGGCTCAAGGCGGCCTTCGCCCAGGACGTGGTCTTCCTGCGCTACGCCGGGCTGCACCCGGTCGTGGTGCACGGCGGCGGCCCGCAGATCAACGCCCAACTGGACCGGCTGGGACTGGAGTCGGCCTTCACCAACGGCCTGCGGGTCACCACCCCCGAGACCATGGACGTGGTGCGGATGGTGCTGGCGGGCCAGGTCCAGCGCGAACTCGTCGGGCTGGTCAACGAACACGGCCCGTTCGCGGTCGGGCTGACCGGTGAGGACGCCGGCACCATGACCGCCGTCAAGCGGTTCGCCGTGGTGGACGGCGAGCAGGTGGACATCGGCCTGGTGGGGGACGTCGCGGCGATCGACCCCTCGCTGGTGCGGGCACTGCTGGCGGACGGCCGGGTGCCGGTGGTGTCCTCGATCGCCCGGGGCGCCGACGGGCAGGTCTACAACGTCAACGCGGACACCGCGGCCGCCGCGCTCGCGGGCGCGCTGGGGGCGGAGATGCTGATGATGCTCACCGACGTGGAGGGCCTGTACCGGGAGTGGCCGGCCTCCGACGAGGTGATCCGGCGGCTGACGGCGGGTGAACTCGCCGCAGTGATACCGGGTCTGGCCAGCGGCATGCTGCCGAAGATGGAGGGCTGTCTGCGCGCGGTGCGCTCCGGTGTGCGCAGTGCCCGGGTGCTGGACGGCCGGGTCCGGCACGGTCTGCTGCGCGCGTTCGCGGGCCCGGTGGTGGGTACGGAGGTCGTCCCGGACGAGCCGGTCGCCGGGCCGGTCGGGCCGGTGCCGGCGGGGCGGTCGGGCCCGGCCGCCGCCGCGGACCGGGTGCTGGTCGCGGCGGGGGCGGACTGACCGGGCCGGGGTGCACGGCCGGGGTGCGGGGCCGGCCCGCCGGCCGGGATCCGGGCAACCGCGCAGGCCCTGACCATCGGTGTGGGTACGGAGTGAATTTGACTCCCTCCGCCCCATGAGGGAACTTAGGCAAGCCTTACCTTGGCTTCGGAGGGAAAGTGCCGGGCCGCGGGAGCCGGCGGGGGGAAACCCCCGGGACGAGCAAGCAAGCAGTCGACGGAAGGACGAGCATGTCGCGCGAGAACGGCGCAATCGATCGAGGCGACGATGCCGACGACCTGGTCGGCATAGGCTTCGGTCCCGCCAATCTGGCCCTGGCCATCGCGATCGACGACCACAACCGGCGCGACCCGGAGCAGGCCCTCCGGGTCCGCTTCCTGGAGCGGCAGGAGCGCTTCGGCTGGCACCGCGGCATGCTGCTCGACGGCGCCACCATGCAGGTGTCGTTCCTCAAGGACCTCGTCACCATGCGCGACCCGCGCAGCCGCTTCACCTTCCTGACGTACCTCCAGGAGCGCGGCCGGCTCGCCGACTTCATCAACCTGAAGTCCTTCTACCCGACCCGCCAGGAGTTCCACGACTACTTCGAGTGGTGCGCCGCCGAGTTCGGCGGCTGGACCGGCTACGGCCGCCAGGTCACCGAAGTCCGCCCGGTCCGCAACGACGGCCGGATCGAGCTGGTCGAGATCGTCTCCCGGTCGGTGACCGACCCGGCCGACCGCGAGGTCAGACTCGCCCGCAACATCGCCCTCGGCACCGGCCTGACGCCGCGTCTGCCCGAGGGCGTCACCGCCGGCGAGCGCGTCTGGCACACCCGGGACCTGCTCTTCCGCGCCCCCGCGCTGGCCGGGCGGCAGGACGGGCTGCGCCACCGCCGCTTCACCGTGGTCGGTGCCGGGCAGTCCGCCGCCGAGTCCGTCGAGTACCTGCACCGCACCTTCCCGGACGCCGAGATCTGCGCCGTGCTGACCCGCTACGGCTACAGCCCCGCCGACGACAGCCCGTTCGCCAACCGGATCTTCGACCCGTCGGCCGTCGACGAGTTCTACGCGGCCTCCGACGAGGCCAAGCGCACGCTGCTCGGCCGGCACGCCAACACCAACTACTCCGTGGTCGACGGCGACCTGATCGAGCAGCTCTACCGCACCGTCTACCAGGAGAAGGTGGCCGGCCGCGAGCGGCTGCGGATCCTCAACGCCAGCCGGCTGACCGGTGTCGAGCACACCGCCGACGGCGCCCGCGCCGCCGTCCGCTCGCTCACCACCGGGGAGGAGCTGCTGCTGGAGTCCGACGCGGTGGTCCTCGCCACCGGCTACACCCACGTGGACCCGCGCGAGCTGCTCGGCGAGTTCTTCGACGCCTGCCGCACCGACGAGCAGGGCCGGCCGAGGGTCGACCGGGACCACCGGGTGCTGACGGACGACCACGTCGACGTCGGGGTCTACCTGCAGGGCGGCACCGAGCACACCCACGGGATCACCTCCTCGCTGCTGTCGACCCTGGCGGTCCGGTCCGGCGAGATCTGCGACTCGCTGCTGCTCCGCCACACCGGGCGCCAGCTGCGCGCGGAGGACGGCCGGCTCGGCGTGCTGTGACGGAACGGCGCCGGCCGCCCGGCCGGCGCCGCACGACCCGGCCGGCCCGTCCCGCCGCCCGCACCGTCCCGTCCCCGCGTCATCCCGACCCGGCGCGCCCCGACGCCCTCCGCACCACCGGAACCGAACGGATCACCAGCATGACCGACAGCACCACGACGACCGGCGGCCCGCTCGGCCTGGACCCGGAGAGCGTCCGGGCCGACCTGGCCGACATCCTCGGCGAGCGGCCCGAGGACATCGGCGACGACGACGACCTGCGCGACCTCGGTCTCGACTCCATGCGGCTGATGCACCTGATCGAGATCTGGCGGGCCCGCGGCGCCAAGGCGGAGTTCGCCGAGCTGGCCGACCTCGGTGCCGCCCCCACCGTCCGGTCCTGGTCCGCCTACCTGGCCGGGCACTGACCCACCTGGCCGGGCACTGACCCACCCGGCCGGGCACCGACCCGCCCGGCCGGGCACCGACCACGGGGGAGCCCCCGCTCCCGCCGCCCGGCCCCCATCACCTGCCCCGGCTCCCGCCGCCGCGAGCCGTCGTGCGAAACCCTGTGCCACCTCCAAGGAGAACCATGAACACCCGTGTCCTGACGTCCCGCAGCCTGAGAGTCGCCGCCGTCGCGGCCACCGCCGCGCTCACCCTCGCGGCCTGCGGCTCGAACGGCGACAGCAAGGACGCCGCCGGGGCCCCCTCGGCCGGCGCGGCCACGGCGGCGGGCCCCGTGGTCGTCGAGGCCACCAACGGCAGGATCACCGTCCCCGCGGGCGTCAAGCGGATCGTCAGCATCTCCTACGCCACCGGCGCGCTGCTCGACCTGGGCGTGCAGCCGGTCGGCACCAGCACCATCGACGAGAACAACCCGATGGAGCTGCTCCCCTCGCAGACCGAGGCCGCCAAGAAGATCGAGCCGATCGGCTCCGGCATCGAGATCAACATCGAGAAGGTCGCCTCGCTCAAGCCCGACCTGATCGTGGTCGAGGGCGCCACCGCGTTCGACTGGGGCGTCAAGAAGCTCGAAGGCATCGCCCCCACCCTGTACTTCGGCATCGACAAGCCGGTCGACCTGCTGACCGCGCAGGAGAAGATCGCCACCGCCGTCGGCAAGGACGCCGAGTTCAAGAAGCTCAAGGCGGACTACGACGGCAAGGCCGCGAAGATCAAGGCCGACCACGCGGCCAAGCTCAACACCGTCAAGTGGAGCATCGCCTCCTCGTACGGCGGCGGCGAGTTCCTCGTCGACACCAGCAGCTCCTGGGTCGGCCGCGTGCTGGCCGACGCCGGCGCCACGTTCTCCCAGGCCTCGGCCGACCCGGCCGAGCACGAGGTGACCTACTCCACCGAGAAGCTCGACGTGCTCGCCGACGCCGACATCATCCTGGTCCCGAGGACGGCCGCCACCGGCGAGGTCCCGCAGGACACCAAGGACCTCGACAAGCAGCCCTCGTGGAAGAACCTCAAGGCCGTCCAGGCCGGCAAGGTCCTCCCGGTCACCTACGCCACCACCGACCGGTACGGCACCTCGATCGACGTCCTGAACCAGGTCGAGACCATCCTCAAGGGCCTCTAGGCCGCCTTCCCCGGGCGGCCGCCGCACGGCCGGCCGCCCGGGGCGGAGCACCGCACCGCCGAGGACCACCGCGCAGGACGCGGCAGCAGGCACCGCCTCGCACGGCGCACCACTTCGCACCACCACGCACCACTTCGCACCACTTCGCACGACAGCGCACGAGCGCCCCGGGCTGGCACGGTCGGCGGGGCCGCAGAACCGGGAAGGGCCGACCATGCCAGACGCGGACACCACCACGACGCAGGCCGAGCGGAACGCTCCCCAGGAGCTGACCGCGGCTCAGGAGGGCGTCCTCGCCGCGCAACGGATCGACCCCGGCAACCCGGCCTACAACGTCGGCCAGTACGTCGAGATCGACGGTCCGTTCGACCCGGAGCTGCTGGAGGCGGCGCTGCGCCGCACCCTGGCCGAGGCCGAGGGCCTGCACGTCCGGCTGGCCGAGCTGGACGGGCGGACGGTGCAGGTCCCCACCGGCTTCGACCCGGACGGCTGGCAGCTGCCCCGCCTGGACACCCGGGGCGCCGCCGACCCGGTCGCGGCCGCCGCCGACCTGGTCCGCGGTCAGCTGGCCGTCCCGGCCGTCCTCGACGGTGACGGGGCCGGCCCGCTCACCGGCGCGCTGCTCGTCCGCACCGGCGAGCGCAGCCACCTCTGGTTCCAGTGGTTCCACCACCTGGTGATCGACGGCTACGGCGTCGCGCTGTTCAGCCGCCGGGTCGCCGAGGTGTACTCCGCCCTCGCCGCTGGCGCCGAGCCGCCCGCGAGCCCGTTCCGCCCGGTGTCCGTCCTGGTCGAGGCGGAGCGCGACTACCTGGCCTCCGAGCGGGCCGCCGCCGACCGCGCCCACTGGCAGGGCGTGTTCGCCGACCGCCCGGCCGTGGCGGGCCTCACCGAGCAGACCGCGCAGGCCGGCCCCACCGGGCTGCGCCACCGCGTCGAGCTGACCGCCGCCGGCTCCGCCGCCGTGCTGGCCGCCGCCCGCGCCGCCCGGGCCACCTGGGGCGAGGCCGCCACCGCGGGCCTGGCCGCCTACCTGCACCGGATGACCGGCACCGCCGACGCCGTGCTCGGCATGCACTTCATGGCCCGGCACGCCCCCGGCACCCTGCGGGTCCCCGGCATGGCCGTGAACATCCTTCCCGTGCGGGTCCCGGTCACCGGCGCCGACACCTTCGACAGCCTGCTGCGCCGGGCGGCCGGCGAGCTGAAGGCCACCCGCCGGCACCAGCTGCACCGCGGCGAGGAGATCCGCCGGGAGCTGGGCCTGGTCGGCAGCGACGACCGCCTGCACGGCCCGCTGCTCAACCTCAAGCCCTTCGACCTCGACCTGGACTTCGCCGGCAGCCCCGGCCGCACCGTCAACCTGGCCTCCGGCCCGGTCGAGGACCTCGCCCTCTCCGTCACCAAGACCCCGGACGACCGGCTGGTGCTGGAGTTCGACGCCAACCCGGCGCTGTACACCGAGGCCGAGCTGGCCGGCCACGCCGAGCGCTGCACCGGCCTGCTGGCCCGCCTCGCCGCCCACCCCGAGCGGCCGCTGGCCGAACTCCAGCTGCTCGCCGACGCCGAACTCGACGCGGTGCTGCACGGCTGGAACGACACCGCCCGGGAGGTCCGCGAGGGCACCCTGGTCAGCCGGATCGCCGAGCGCGCCGCGGCCGGCCCGGACGCCACCGCCGTGGTCGCCGAGGGCCGCACGCTGACCTACCGCGCGCTCGCCGAGCGCTCCGACGCGCTGGCCCGCACCCTGCGCGCGGCCGGCGCCGGCCCGGACCGCGTGGTCGGCGTCGCCGTGCCGCGCTCCGCCGAGCTGATGGTCGCCCTGCTGGGCGTCCTCAAGTCCGGCGCCGCCTACCTCCCGATGGACGCCGACCACCCGGTCGACCGCCTCGCCCAGATGGTCGAGGACGCCGCGCCCGTCCGCGTCGTCACCGTGCCCGAGCTGCTGGAGCGGCTGCCGGAGGCAGCCCGCGCCGTGGCCGTCACGGTCGATGCCGCCGCCGCCCTTCCGGCCGGGGCGGCCGACGCCCTCCCCGGCGCCGGGCTGCCCGTCGTCGAGCCCGAGCACGCCGCGTACGTCATCTACACCTCCGGCTCCACCGGCCGCCCCAAGGGCGTGGTCGTCACCCACCGCGCCATCGTCAACCGGCTGGCCTGGATGCAGCACGCCTACCGGCTCGGCGCCGACGACCGGGTGCTGCAGAAGACTCCGGCCAGCTTCGACGTCTCCGTCTGGGAGTTCTTCTGGGCCCTGTGCGAGGGCGCCACCGTCGTACTGGCCCGCCCCGAGGGCCACAAGGACCCGGCCTACCTCAGCGCCCTGATCGCCGAGGAGCGGGTCACCACCCTGCACTTCGTGCCCTCGATGCTGCGCGCCTTCCTGGAGGAGGGCTCCGTCGCCGAGCGCTGCGCCGGCCTGCGCCGGGCCTTCTGCTCCGGCGAGGCGCTGCCCGGCGACGTCGTCGACCGCTGGTACGCCACCCTGCCGGCCGTCCCGCTGCACAACCTCTACGGGCCCACCGAGGCCGCCGTGGACGTCACCCACCACCGCACCGAGCCCGCCGCCGGCGTGGTGCCGATCGGCCGCCCGGTCTGGAACACCCGGCTCCACGTGCTCGACGCCGCGCTGCGCCCCGCGCCCGTCGGCGTGCCCGGCGAGCTCTACCTCGCCGGGGTGCAGCTGGCCCGCGGCTACCTCGGCCGCCCCGGCCTGACCGCCGGGCGCTTCGTCGCCGACCCGTTCGCCGGCGACGGCTCCCGGATGTACCGCACCGGCGACCTGGTCCGCTGGGCCGCCGACGGCGCCGTCGAGTACCTCGGCCGCACCGACGACCAGGTCAAGGTCCGCGGCTTCCGGATCGAACTCGGCGAGATCGAGGCCGCCCTGGAGGCCCGGCCGGAGGTCCTGCAGGCGGCCGTGACCGCCCGCGAACTCACCCCCGGCGGCGCCCGCCAACTGGTCGGCTACGTCGTCCCGGCCCCCGCCGACCCGGAGGCGCTGCGCACCGCCCTCGCCCGCACCCTGCCCGAGCACATGGTGCCCGCCGTGCTGGTCGGCCTGGACGCGCTGCCGCTCAGCCTCAACGGCAAGCTCGACCGCAAGGCGCTGCCCGCCCCGGCGGCCGGCGCGGACGGCGGCCGCGCCCCCCGCACCGAGGCCGAGCGGGTGCTCGCCGGCTTGGTCGCCGAGGTGCTCGGCCTGCCCGAGGTCGGCGTCGACGACAACTTCTTCTCCCTCGGCGGCGACAGCATCTCCGCCATCCAGCTCGGCAGCCGCGCCCGCCGGGCCGGCTTCGGGATCACCCCCCGGGTGGTCTTCGAGCGCCGCACCGTCGCCCGGATCGCCGCCGTCGCGGAGGGCCTGCGCCCCGCCGGCCGGCCCGCCGGGGCCGCCGCCGAGGCCGTCGGCACGCTGCCCGTCACCCCGGTCGGCGCCTGGCTGCGCTCACGGGGCGGCCCGGTCGCCCGGTTCAGCCAGCACACCGTCCTCACCGTGCCCGCCGGCCTCGACCAGGCCCGGCTGACCGCCGCCCTGGACACCCTGACCGACCACCACGACGCCCTGCGGCTACGGCTGCACGTCGCCGCGGACGGCAGCTGGACCCAGGAGGTCCGCCCGGCCGGCAGCGCGCCCGCCGCCGCCCGGCTGCGCCGGACCGCCGTCCCCGCCGACCAGCTGCACACCGCCGCCGCCGAGCAGCGCGAGGCCGCCGTCGGCCGGCTCGACCCCGAGCGGGGCGTCGTGCTCCAGGCCGTCCACCTGGACGCCGGACCGGACACCCCGGGCCTGCTCGTCCTCGCCGCGCACCACCTCGCCGTCGACGGCGTCTCCTGGCGCATCCTGCTGCCCGACCTGCGGGCCGCCTACGAGGGCCGCGCCCTCGACCCGGTCACCACCCCGCTGCGGGCCTGGGCGCTCGGCCTCGCCGAGGCCGCCGTCGGTGACGCCGTCCGCGCCGAACTCCCGCTCTGGCAGGCCGTACTGGCCGACGGCGCCGGCCCGCTGCTGGGCGACCGCCCGCTCGACCCGGCCCGCGACACCGCCGCGACCACCCGCCGGCTGCGGCTGACCCTGCCCGCCGGCCGGACCGCGCCGCTGCTCGGCGCCGTCCCCGCCGCCCACCGGGCCGGCGTCGACCACGTCCTGCTGACCGGCCTGGCGCTCGCCCTGGTCGGCCGCCGCCGGGCCCGTCTTGGCGCCGGCGCCCGGGCCGACCTGCTGCTGCGCCTGGAGGGCCACGGCCGGGAGGACCACCTGGTGCCCGGCGCCGACACCACCCGCACCGCCGGCTGGCTGACCAGCGAGTTCCCGGCCCGCCTCGACCTGACCGGCGTCGACCTGGCCGACGCGCTGGCCGGCGGGCCCGCCGCCGGCCGCGCCCTCGCCCTGGTCAAGGAGCAGCTCCGGGCGCTGCCGAACGCCGGCGCCGGCTACGGCCTGCTGCGCCACCTGGACCCGGTGTCCGGGCCCGCGCTGGCCGACGCCGACGCCCCCCAGCTGCTCTTCAACTACCTCGGCCGCTTCACCGCCACCGGCGCCCCGTGGACCGCCGCCCCCGAGGCCGGCGACGCCGTCGCCGCCGGCGCCGACGACGCCCTGCCCGCCGCCCACGCGCTGGAGGCCGGCGCCTTCGTCCACGACGGCCCGGACGGCGCCGAACTGACCGTCAACCTGTCCTGGCCGCAGGGCGTGTTCGGCGAGGACGCCGTCCGCGCCCTCGCCGAGCGCTGGTTCGAGGCCCTCGACGCGCTGGCCCGCTACGCCGCCGCCCCGGGCGCCGGCGGCCTCACCCCCTCGGACGTGCCGCTGGCCGGCGTCACCCAGCCCGAGCTGGACCGGCTGGCCGCCGAGCACCCCGGCACCGGGGACGTGCTGCCGCTCTCCCCGCTCCAGGACGGCCTGCTGTTCCACGCCCTGTACCAGCGCGAGGACGGCGCCGACGACCTCTACACCTCGCTCACCTCGCTCGACCTGCGCGGCCCGCTGGACCGCGCCGCGCTGGTCCGGGCGGTCGACGCGGTCGTCAACCGGCACACCGCGCTGCGGGCCGGTTTCGTCGGCGCCGGGCTCCGGCGGCCGCTCCAGCTGGTCGCCGACCGGGTCGTGGTGCCGTGGACGGAGCACGACCTGACCGCCGTGCCGGTGGCCGGCCGGGCCGCCGGCATCGCCCGGATCGAGGACGACGAGGCGTCCCGCCGCTTCGACCTGGCCCGGCCGCCGCTGGTGCGCTGCGCCCTGGTCACCCTCGGTGCCGAGCACCACCGGCTGGTGCTGACCCGGCACCACATCGTGATGGACGGCTGGTCCACGCCCGTCCTGCTGCGCGAGCTGATCGAGGCCTACGGCGCCGGCGGGGCCGCCGCGCTGCCCGCCGCCGCCCCGTACGCCGACCACCTGGCCTGGCTGGCCGGGCGGGACGCCGCCGCCGACACCGCCGCCTGGCGCCGGGCGCTGGCCGGCCTGGAGGCACCCACCCTGCTCGCCGACAGCCTGGGCACGCCCGCGGCGGGCCCGGCCGCCGCCGGCCGCGAACTCGACCTGCCGATCCCGGCCGAGCTGTCCGCCGCGCTCACCGCCGCCGCCCGCGAGCACGGCCTCACCCTCAACACCCTGGTGCAGGGCGCCTGGGCGATCCTGCTGGGCCGCCTCACCGGCCGCACCGACGTGGTCTTCGGCGCCACCGTCTCCGGCCGCCCGGGCGACCTGCCCGGTGTCGAGTCGATGGTCGGCCTGTTCAGCAACACCGTCCCGGTCCGCTTCGAGCCCTCGGACGACGAGCCGGTCGCCGAGGCGCTGGCCCGCCTCCAGGCCCAGCAGTCCGCCCTGCTCGACCACCAGTACCTGGGCCTCGCCGACATCCAGGCCCTGGCCGGGCACGGCACCCTCTTCGACACCCTGCTGGTCTTCGAGAACTACCCCGTCGACCCCGACCGGCTCACCGCCCGCGGCCTGCGGGTCGCCGGCATCGGCAACCGGGGCGCCACCCACTACCCGCTGACCGTGCTCACCCTGCCCGGCGAGGCCCCGCGGCTGACCGTCGAGTACCGCCCCGACGTGTTCACCGCCGAGCAGGCCGGCACCGTCGGCGCCCGGCTGCTGCGGCTGCTCACCGCCATCGCCACCGCCCCGGCCACCCCGGTCGGCGCCCTGGAGGTGCTCTCCGCCGAGGAGCGCGCCACCGTGCTGCGGGACTGGAACGACACCGCCCGCCCGGTGCCCGTCGGCACCGTGGTCGACGCCTTCGCGGCCCGGGTCGCCGCCACCCCCGGCGACACCGCCGTGGTCTTCGGCGAGCAGCGGCTCGACTACGCCGGGCTGGCCGCCCGGGTCGACCGGACGGCCCGTCACCTCGCCGCCCTCGGCGCCGGCCCCGGCCGGACCGTCGCGCTGGCCCTGCCGCGCTCCGCCGACCTGGTCGCCGCCCTGCTGGGCGTCCTCGCGGCCGGCGCCGCCTACCTGCCGATCGACCTCGACCACCCGGACGAGCGGATCGCGCTGATGCTGGAGGACGCCGATCCGCTGCTCACCCTGAGCACGCAGGAGGTGGCCGGGCGCCACCCGGTGCTCGCCGGGCACGGCCTGGGCGTCGTCACCCTCGCCGAGCTGGGCTCACTGGCCGCCGAGCCGGTCCGCCCGCACCCCGACGACCTGGCGTACATCATCCACACCTCCGGCTCCACCGGTCGCCCCAAGGGCGTCCAGGTGCCGCACCGGGGCCTGGCCAACATGCTGGAGCACCACGGCAACACCGTGTTCGCCCGGGCCGTGGCGGCGGCCGGCGGGCGCCGGCTGCGCGCCGCGCACACCGCCTCCTTCTCCTTCGACTCCTCGTGGGAGCAGCTGCTCTGGCTGATCGGCGGCCACGAACTGCACGTCTACGGCGAGGACCTGCGCCGCGACCCGCAGGCCCTGGTGGCCCGCCTGCTGGCGGACCGGATCGACACCCTGGACGTCACGCCGTCGTTCGGCCGGCAGCTCGTCGAGTGGGGCCTGCTGGACTCGGCCGAGCACCGCCCGCTGCTCTTCCTGGTCGGCGGCGAGGCCGTCGACGAGGCGCTGTGGACCCGCATCCGGGAGACCGAGGGCGTGCTCGGGCACAACTTCTACGGCCCCACCGAGTACACCGTCGACACCCTGGGCGCCGCCCTGGACGAGAGCCCGACCCCGTTCGTCGGCCGCCCGATCGGCAACACCCGGGTGTACGTGCTGGACGCCCGGCTGCGGCCCGTCCCGGCCGGCGTGCCCGGGGAGCTGTACATCGCCGGCCCGGGCCTGGCCCGCGGCTACGGCAACCGGCCCGCGCTCACCGCGAGCCGCTTCGTCGCCGACCCGTTCGCCGGCGACGGCACGGGGGCGCCCCCGGCCGAAGGCGGGGGGAGGATGTACCGCACCGGCGACCTGGTGCGCCACCGGGCCGACGGCAGCCTGGACTACCTCGGCCGGGACGACGACCAGGTGAAGATCCGCGGCTTCCGGGTGGAGCCCGGCGAGGTGGAGGCGGCGCTCGCCGCCCTGCCCGGCGTGGCCCGGGCCGCCGTGCTGGCCCGCCCCGCCGCCACCGGCGTCAAGCGGCTGATCGGCTGGGTCGTCCCCGCGCCCGGCGCCGTCGCCGACCCGGCGCTGCTGCGCAAGGCCCTCGCCGACGCGCTGCCCGAGTACATGGTCCCGGCCGCGATCGTGCCGCTGGACGCGCTGCCGCTGAACGTCAACGGCAAGCTCGACCGGCAGGCGCTGCCCGAGCCGGAGGCCGCCGCGTTCGCCGCCCCGGCCGGACGCGCCCCGCGCGACGAGCGGGAGGCCGTGCTCTGCGGTGTCTACGCCGACGTGCTGGGCCTGCCCGCGGCCGGTGTCGACGACGACTTCTTCGCGCTCGGCGGGCACTCGCTGCTCGCCACCCGGGTGATCGGCCGGGTGCGCGCGGCCCTCGGGGTGGACGCGGCCGTCCGCGACCTCTTCGAGACCCGTACCCCCGCCGCCCTCGCGGCCCGGCTCGCCCACGCGGCGGCCGGCCGCCCCGGCCCCTCGGCCCGCCCGCGTCCCGGCCTGGTGCCGCTGTCCGCCGCGCAGGCCCGGCTCTGGTTCCTGTACCGCCTGGAGGGCCCGAGCACCGCGTACACCATCCCGTGCGGGCTGCGGATCGACGGCGCGCTCGACCAGGAGGCGCTGCGCGCCGCCTTCGGCGACGTGCTGGCCCGCCACGAGGCGCTGCGCACGGTCTTCCCGGACCACGAGGGCCGGCCGTACCAGCGGATCCTCGACCCGGAGGCGGCCGGGGTGCCCTTCACGGTGGAGGAGGTGACCGTGCAGCGGCTGGACACCGCGGCGGCCGCCGCCGGCGCGTACGCCTTCGAGCTGGCCGAGGAGATCCCCGTCCGGGCCACCCTGCTGACGGCCGGTCCGGCCCGGCACGTCCTCAGCCTGGCGCTGCACCACATCGCCGGCGACGAGTGGTCGGAGGGCGTGCTGCTGCGCGACCTCGACCACGCCTACGCCGCCCGGCTGGCCGGCGCCGCGCCGGTGTTCGCCCCGCTGCCGCTGCAGTACGCCGACCACGCGCTGTGGCAGGGCGAGCTGCTCGCCGGGCAGGACGGACCGGCCGCCGGCCAGGTCGCGTACTGGACCCGGCGCCTCGCCGCGCTGCCCGCCGAACTGACCCTGCCCACCGACCGGGCCCGGCCCGCCGAGGCGAGCGGCCGCGGCGGCCAGGTGCGGCTGCGGCTGCCGGACGAGCTGCACCAGGAGCTACGCGGCTACGCGCGGCGCACCGGCAGCACGCCGTTCATGGTGGTCCAGGCCGCCGCCGCGCTGCTGCTCGGCGGGCTGGCCGGCACCACCGACGTGGCGCTCGGCGCCCCGGTCGCGGGGCGGTCCGACGAGGTGCTGGAGCCGGTGGTGGGCTTCTTCGTCAACACCCTGGTGCTGCGGCACGACCTGGCCGCCGGGGGGAACGCCGGCGAGCCGAGCTTCGACGACCTGGTCGCCCGCTCCCGGGAGACCGTCCTCGGCGCCCTCGCCCACCAGGACCTGCCGTTCGACCGGCTGGTCGAGATCGTCAACCCGGAGCGCTCGCTCGGCCGCCACCCGCTGTTCCAGGTGATGGTCCAGCACCGCCGGGAGGCCGGCGGCCTGGACGGGCTGCTCGGCGCCCGCACCGCGCTGCTGCCCGACCCGGTGCACGCGGCCCGTTTCGACCTGGCCTTCACCTTCGTGGAGTCCGCCGACGGCGCCCGCACCGACCTCACCGTCATCCACGCCGAGGACCTGTACGAGCGCGCCACCGCCCGGCTGTTCGGCGCCCGACTGGTGCGGGTCCTGGAGCAGGCGCTGGCCGCCCCGGACCGCCCGGTCTCCCGGATCGAGCTGACGGCCGCCCAGGAGCGGCGGGGCCTGGCGGGCGAGTGGAACGCCACCGCGCTGGAGGTCCGCGAGGGCACCCTGCTCACCCGGATCGCGGAGCGCACCGCCGCCACCCCCGACGCCGTCGCGGTGGTCTTCGAGGGCACCGGGCTGACCTACCGCGAGCTGGACGAGCGGGCCGGCCGCCTGGCCCGGGTGCTGGCCGGCGCCGGCGCCGGGCCGGACCGCCTGGTCGCCGTCGCGGTGCCCCGGTCGGCCGAGCTGATGGTGGCGCTGCTCGCCGTCCTCAAGTCCGGCGCCGGCTACCTGCCGCTGGACACCGAGTACCCGGCGGAGCGGCTGACGGCCATGCTGGAGGACGCCGCCCCGGTCTGCGTGCTGACCACCGACGGGCAGGCCGGCGGCCTGCCCCGGGTGCCCGGGGTGCCGGTCCTCACCGTGGACGCGGACGGCCCGCAGGCCGAGCCGGCCGCCCCCGGCCCGGACCACGCCGCGTACGTCATCTTCACCTCCGGCTCCACCGGCCGCCCCAAGGGCGTCCTGGTCACCCACCGGGCGATCGTGAACCGGCTGGACTGGATGCGCGAGGTCTACGGCATCACCCCGCAGGACCGCGTCCTGCAGAAGACCCCGGCCAGCTTCGACGTCTCGGTCTGGGAGTTCTTCCTGCCGCTGGTGGCCGGCGCCGCGGTGGTGCTTGCCCGCCCCGGCGGGCACCGCGAGCCCGAGTACCTGGCCGCGCTCGCCGACCGGGGCTCCGTCACCACCTGCCACTTCGTGCCGTCCATGCTCACCGCCTTCACCGGCGCGGCCGAGCAGGACGACGCGATCCGCCGGGCCTTCGCCGGGGTGCGCCGGGTGTTCTGCTCCGGCGAGGCGCTGCCCGCCGCCGCCGTGGACCGGTTCGCCGCGCTGTGGCCGCAGATCGAGCTGCACAACCTGTACGGGCCGACCGAGGCCGCGGTCGACGTCACCTACCACCGCGCGTGGGCCGGCTCCGGCGTGGTGCCGATCGGCCGCCCGGTCTGGAACACCCGGCTGTACGTGCTGGACGCCCGGCTGCGGCAGGTGCCGGTCGGCGTGCCCGGCGAGCTGTACCTCGCCGGTGTCCAGCTGGCCCGCGGCTACCTCGGCCGCCCCGGGCTGACCGCCGGGCGCTTCGTCGCCGACCCGTTCGCCGGCGACGGCACGGGGGCGCCCCCGGCCGAAGGCGGGGGGAGGATGTACCGCACCGGCGACCTGGTGCGCCGCCGGGTCGACGGGGAGATCGAGTACCTCGGCCGCACCGACGACCAGGTGAAGGTCCGCGGCTTCCGGATCGAGCTCGGCGAGGTGGAGTCGGCGCTGGCCGCCGTCCCCG
The DNA here is from genome assembly GCF_014655955.1 of Kitasatospora indigofera. Taxonomy (GTDB): domain Bacteria; phylum Actinomycetota; class Actinomycetes; order Streptomycetales; family Streptomycetaceae; genus Kitasatospora; species Kitasatospora indigofera. The sequence goes on along the minus strand of NZ_BNBO01000088.1, from coordinate 6,743 downwards.
GCGTCGGCCAGGCCGCGGTCACGGCCCGGGCGGTGACCGAGGGCGGCGCCCGCCAACTGCTCGGCTACGTCGTCCCGCAGGCCGGTGCCTCGGTCGGCGGCGACGCGGTGCGCGCGGCGGTGGCCGCGGTGCTGCCCGAGCACATGGTGCCCGCCGTGGTGACCGTGCTGGACGCGCTGCCGCTGAGCGTCAACGGCAAGCTCGACCGCAAGGCGCTGCCGGCCCCCGGCCGCCGCGCCGAGCCGGCCGCCGCGCCCGCCGGGCACTCCCCGGGCCGCGCGCTGGCCAAGGTCTTCGCCGAGGTGCTCGGCCTGCCCGAGGTCGGCGAGGAGGAGAACTTCTTCGCCCTGGGCGGCGACAGCATCGTCTCCATCCAGCTGGTCAGCCGGGCCCGCAGGGCGGGCTTCGACATCGCCGCGAAGGACATCTTCCAGCACCCCACCCCGGCCGCGCTGGCCGCCGCCAAGGGCCTGGCGTCCCCGTCCGCCACCGCCCCGGCGCCCACCGCCGCGCCCGTCCCGGTGGACGGCGAACTGCCCGCGCTGCCGGTGGTGCACTGGCTGCGCGAGCGCGGCGGGCCGGTCGACCGGTTCAACCAGTCCGTGCTGGTCACCGTCCCCGGTGACGTGCGCGAGCAGCCGCTGCGCGAGGCGCTGGCCGCGTTGGCCCGCAACCACCCGGCGCTGCGGCTGCGGCTCGACCGCACCGACGGCCTCTGGACCCAGGAGATCCTGCCCGCCGGCCAGGCGCCCGCCGTCACCGACCCGGCCACCCTGCGCCGGGTCGACGCCGGGGGAGCCGGCCTCACCGCGCTGCTCACCCGGGAGGCCGACGCGGCCGCCGCCGCCCTGGACCCGGCGAGCGGCCGGGTGCTGCGCGCCGTCTGGTTCGACGCCGGCCCCGGGCAGGACGGCCGGCTGCTGCTGACCGTCCACCACCTGGCCGTGGACGGCGTCTCCTGGCGGACCCTGCTGCCCGGCCTCGCCACCGCGTACACCGCGCTGGCCCGCGGCGCCCGCCCGGCGCTCGAACCGGAGGCACACACCCTGCGCGCCTGGTCCGAGCGGCTGCTGGCGCACGCCCAGGAACGCTCCCGGGTCGCCGAGACGGCGTACTGGCGCGACGCCCTGGCCGGCCCGGCCGGCCCGCTCGCCGCGCTGGCCGCCGACCCGGCGCGGGACACCGTCGCCACCGTCCGCACGCTGCGCCGCACCCTGCCCGCCGACCGGACGGCGCCGCTGCTGGCGGACGTCCCGAAGGCCTACGGCGCCGGCGTCGACGACGTGCTGCTGGCCGGCCTCGCCCTCGGCGTCGCCACCGCCCGCCCGGGCGCCGCGCCCGCCGTCCAGGTCGACCTGGAGGGCCACGGCCGCGGCGGCGCCGGCACCGGCGGCCTCGCCCCCGACCTCGCCCGCACGGTGGGCTGGTTCACCACCGTGCACCCCGTCCGGCTGGACCTCGCGGGCCTCGACCCGGCGGCCGCGCTGGCCGGCACCGAGGCCGCCGGGCAGGTGCTCAAGCAGGTCAAGGAGCAGCTGCGGGCCGCCCCCGACCGGGGCCTCGGCCACGGCCTGCTGCGGCACCTCAACCCGCAGACCGCGGCGGTGCTGGCCGGCGCGCCGCGCTCGCCGGTGCTCTTCAACTACCGGGGGCGCGCCGACGGGCCGGCCGGCCCGCCCGGCGGCTGGCCGCTCGCCCCGCAGGCCGAGCGCGACGCCGTGGCGGCGGGCGCCGGCCCGGACCCGGCGATGGCCGCCGGCTACCCGCTGGAGATCGACGCGGTGGTGCGGGCCGGCGCCGACGGGCGGCCCGAGCTCGCCGTCGAGTGGAGCTGGCCGCAGGCCCTGCTCACCGAGGCCGAGGTCGCGGCGCTCGCCGACGCCTGGTTCGCCGCCCTGGACGCCCTGGCCCGGCACACCGCGGGCGGCGAGGCCGGCGGGGTCACCCCGTCCGACCTGAGCCTCGTCCAGCTGAAGCAGGCCCAGATCGACCGGCTGGAGTCCCGGCTGCGCGGGCGCCGCCGCCGATGACCGCCGCCGGACTCCGCCCCGACCCGACCGACCACCAGCCCACCACCCCCAGGACCGAGAAGACCGTGATGAACGACTCCACCGCCCCGATCGACGACTCCCAGCCCGAGGGCCCGGCCGCGTCGGCCCTGGAGGACGTCTACCCGCTCTCCTCGCTCCAGGAGGGGCTGCTCTTCCACGCCCTCTACGACCAGGAGGCCCGTGACGTCTACGTCGTCCAGTCCCACCTGGACCTGACCGGCCCGGTCGTCACCGCCCGGCTGGCCGCCGCCGTGGACGCGCTGCTCGCCCGGCACGCCAACCTGCGGGCCGGCTTCTGGTACGAGGACCCGGAGGCGGTCGTCCAGTTCGTCCAGCGCACGGTGGAGACCCCGCTGCGCGAGGCCGACCTGACCGCGCTGACCGGGGCGGAGCAGGACGCGGCGGTCGCCGCCGCCATGGACGAGGACCGGCACCACCGCTTCGACCTGGACACCCCGCCGCTGCTGCGCCTCGCCCTGCTGCGGCTGGACGCCGGGCGCTCCCGGCTCGTCATCACCTGCCACCACCTGCTGCTGGACGGCTGGTCGATGCCGATCGTCGTCCGCGAGCTGCTGGCGCTGTACGGCTCGGCCGGCGACCCGTCGGTGCTGCCCGCCGTCCGCCCCTACAAGGACCACCTGGCGCTGCTCGCCACCCGCGACACCGCCGCCGCCGAGGCCGCCTGGAGCGCCGCGCTGGCCGGCTTCGAGGAGGCCCACCCGGTGGCGCCCGGCGCGGCCACCGCCACCGCCGCCGAGCCCGGCCTGATCACCCGCTTCGCCGGCCCGGAGCTGTCGGCCGGGATCGCCGCGGCCGCCCGTGGCCGCGGCCTGACCCTCGGCAACGTCGCCAACACCCTCTGGGCCGTCCTGGTCGGCTCGCTCACCGGCACCTCCGACGTGGTCTTCGGCACCACCGTCTCGGGCCGCCCGGACGACCTGCCCGGCGCCGAGTCGATGGTCGGCCTGTTCATCAACACCGTGCCGGTCCGGGTGCGGCTGCGGCCGGGCGCCACCCTGGCCGGCGCCGCCGCCGAGGTGCAGCGCGAGCAGGCCGGGCTGCTGGCCCACCAGCACCTGGGCCTCGGCGCGATCCAGCGCCGCAGCGAGGTGGGCGGCAGCCTCTTCGACACCCTGCTGGTGGTGGAGAACTACCAGGGCGGCGGGGACGCGCTGCGCGAGGCGCTGGGCGGCGCGCAGGGCCGGGCGGTGACCGGCCTGGCCGTCACGGCTCTGGGCGCCCGGGACGCCACCCACTACCCGCTCGGACTGACCGTGCTGCCCGGCGCCGAGCTGCGGGTCGAGCTGGAGTACCGCCCCGACCTGTTCGAGCCGGCCGAGGCCGAGCGGCTCACCGACCGCTTCCTGGCCCTGCTCGCCGCCTTCGCCGCGGACCCGGACACCCCGCTGGCCCGCCTGGACCTGCTGGGCGCGGCCGAGCGCGCCGCCCTCCCGGCGACCGTCGCCGGCCCGGCCGGGCCCGTCCCCGCGGGCACCGTGCACGACCTGTTCGCCGCCGCCGCGGCCCGCACCCCGGACGCCGTCGCCCTGCTCGCCCCCGACCTGGCAGGCCGGAGCACCGAGCTGACCTTCGCCGCCCTGGCGGACGGCGTCGACCGGCTGGCCCGGCTGCTGCTCCGTCGCGGCCTCGGCGCCGAGCGGGCCGCCGCCCTGGCGCTGCCGCGCTCCGCCGAGTCGGTGACCGCGATCCTCGCCGTGCTCGCCGCCGGCGGCGCCTACCTGCCGCTGGACCTCGACCACCCGGACGAGCGCCTCGCCCTGCTGCTCGACGACGTCCGCCCGGCCGTCGTGCTGACCACCCGTGAGGTGGCCGGGCGGCTGCCGGAGGTGCCCGGCGCCGTCACCCTGCTGCTGGACGACCCGGCGGTGGCGGCGGCGCTCGCCGCCCTGCCCGGCGGCCCACTCACCGACGCCGAGCGCGGCGGGCCGGTGCACCCCGGCCAGGCCGCCTACGTCATCCACACCTCCGGCTCCACCGGCCGCCCCAAGGGCGTGCTGATCCCGCACGCCGGCCTCGCCAACCTGGCGCACGACCACCTCGGCGGCACCTTCGCCGAGGCCGCCGCCGGCCGCCGGCTGCGCGCCCTGAGCACCGCCTCGTTCGCCTTCGACTCCTCCTGGGACCAGCTGCTCTGGCTGGTCGGCGGCCACCAGCTGGACGTGCTCGGCGACACCGACCGCCGGGACGCCGAAGCCGTGGTGGCGCACGTCCGGAAGCACCGGACCGACGTCCTGGACCTCACCCCCAGCTACGCCCAGCAGCTGCTGGACAGCGGCCTGCTGGACGGCGCGCACCGCCCGTCGCTGCTGCTGCTCGGCGGCGAGGCGCTGCCCGACGGCCTGTGGACCAGGCTGCGCGCCGAGCCCGGCCTGACCGTCCTGAACTACTACGGCCCGACCGAGTTCACCGTCGACGCGCTGCTCGCCGACCTCGCCGACAGCCCCACGCCGAGCGTCGGCCGGCCGCTGCGCAACGGCCGCGCCCACGTCCTCGACCAGCTGCTGCGGCCCGTCCCGGCCGGCGGGCGCGGCGAGCTGTACCTGGCCGGCGACCAGCTGGCCCGCGGCTACCTGGGCCGCCCGGGGCTGACGGCCGAGCGGTTCGTCGCCGACCCGTTCGGCGCCCCGGGCGAGCGGATGTACCGCACCGGGGACCTGGTCCGCCGCCGCGCCGACGGCACCCTGGACTACCTCGGCCGGGTGGACGACCAGGTGAAGATCCGCGGCCACCGGATCGAGCTCGGCGAGATCGAGGCGGCGCTCGCCGCCCTGCCCGGCGTCGCGCACAGCGCGGTGCTGGTCCGCTCCGGCGCCGTCAAGCGCGTCGTCGCGTACGTGGTGCCGGCGCCCGGCGCGGTGCTCGACACCGAGGCCCTGCACCAGGCGCTCGCGGCCCGCCTGCCCGAGTACATGGTGCCCTCGGCCTACGCCGTGCTCGACGCGCTGCCGCTGACCGTGAACGGCAAGCTGGACCGGGCCGCGCTGCCCGAGGACGGGCTCGACTTCGCCGGCGCGACCGCCGGCCGGGCCGCGGCGACCGCGACCGAGGAACTGCTCTGCGAGCTGTACGCGGAGGTCCTCGGCCTGCCCGCGACCGGCGCCGAGGACGACTTCTTCCGCCTCGGCGGCGACAGCATCTCCTCCATCCGGCTGATCGGCGCCGCCCGCGCCGAGGGCCTGGTCCTCAGCCCGCGCGACGTCTTCGAGCGCCGCACCCCCGCCGCCCTGGCCGCCCTCGCCGACGAGCGCGGCGCCGCCGGTCCGGCTCCCGCGCCCGCCGAACTGCCGGCTGCCACCGAGGCCGAGCTGGCCGTGGTGCGGGCCGCCGCCCCCGAGCTGGAGATCGAGGACCTCTGGCCGGTCTCGCCCCTTCAGGAGGGCCTGCTCTTCGAGGCGGGCTACGACGACCAGGCCCTGGACGTCTACACCTCGCGCGACGTGGTCACGCTGACCACCCGGGTGCCCGGCCCGGTGCTGCGCGCCGCCGTCGCCGCCGTCCTGGAGCGCCACCCCAACCTGCGGGTCGGCTTCCTCCAGGAGGGGCTGGAGCGCCCGGTGCAGTTCCTGCCGCGCGCGGTGGACGTGCCGTTGACCGAGATCGACCTCGGCGGCCTGGCCCCGGCCGACTTCGAGGCCGAGCTGGCCCGGCTGACCGAGCGGGAGGCCGCCACCCGCTTCGACCTGACCGCCCCGCCGCTGCTGCGGCTGGTCTCGGTGCTCGCCCCGGGCGGCGGGCAGCGGATCCTGATCACCAACCACGCCCTGCTCTGGGACGGCTGGTCGGCCGGCCTCTTCCTCCAGGAGCTGCTGACCCACTGCGCCGGGCAGCCGGCGCCCGCCCTCGGCCTGCCCTACCGGGACTTCCTCGGCTGGCTGGGCGCGCAGGACCAGGAGCAGGGCCGGGCCGCCTGGCGCGAGGCGCTGGCCGGCCTGGACGAGCCCACCCTGCTGGCCCCGCAGGCCCGCGAGCGGGCCGCGCTGCTGCCGCAGGAGGTCACCGCCGGCCTCTCGGCCGAGCTGACCGGGCGGATCTCCGGGTTCGCCCGCGAGCACGGCCTGACCCTGAACACCGTGCTGTCCGGCGCCTGGGGCCTGCTGCTGGCCGGCCTGACGGCCCGCGAGGACGTGGTGTTCGGCGCCACCGTCTCCGGCCGCCCGGCCGAGCTGGCCGGGATCGACGCCACCATCGGCATGTTCCTCAACACCGTGCCGGTCCGGGCCCGGCTGGACGGCGCCGAGAGCGTCGCCGCCTTCCTCGCCCGCCTCCAGGAGGAGCAGACGGCGCTGCTGGCGCACCACCAGGTCAGCCTGGGCGAGATCCAGCGCGGCACCGGTTTCGGGCGGCTCTTCGACACCCTCCAGGTGCTCCGGAACACCCCGGCCGACGAGGGCGTGCGGGACCGGATCCGAGAGAGCCTGGGCGTCCAGCAGGTGGTGGACGTGGACGCCACGCACTTCCCGCTGATCTTCATCACCAATCCCGGCGAGGCGCTCTCCTTCGAGTGGAAGTTCCGCCCGGACGTCTTCGAGCGCGCCACCGTCGAGGAGCACGCCGAGCGGTTGGTGTCGCTGCTCGGGCAGCTCGTCGACCGCCCCGGCCTGCTGGTCCGCGAACTCGACGTGCTGACGGTGCGTGAGCGTGGGTTGGTGCTGGGGGAGTGGGCGGCGACGT
>NZ_BNBO01000087.1 GCF_014655955.1 Kitasatospora indigofera | reverse complement strand
GTTCGTGTCTGGCGAGCACCGTTGGACCGCGTCTACGAGAGAAACACTAACCACGGCACCGCGCAATGTCTACTCTCGCCAGCACAGATTTTTCGGCGCCGAGGGGGAAGGTATTCTGCGGCCCCGTACGGGGCGTGTGATAGCGCCGTGACGGCGCCTCGAATGGACAGGAGGAGCGGCATGGACGGGCGACAATCAACACCGCAGTGGCGAGCATGCGCTCCCCACCCCCGGGGTACGGACGCGTCGCTGCTGGCCGCCCTCACCGAAGCGGTCCGCGACCGCGACGAACGCACCCTGCGCCGCCTGCTGGCCCGGTTCGCCGAACAAGCCATCCTCACCGACCTGCCCGCCCTGCGCGACGCCCTCGACACCTCGCACCCCCAAACGCAACACAACGGCTAGGGACAACCCCGTCCCACAACCGACCCGTCCCCTCCCGCCAGAGACCAGGAACAAGGAGAGGCACGACCATGCACGACCCCCACGACCGCCCGACAGCCGCCGTGGACTCCTCCCCCGAGCTGCCAGCCAAGCAGACCCTCCAAGGCCTCCACAACGGTGTCCGTCAGGCCCTGACGGAAGCCGGCTTCGATCCCCAGGACTCCGACACCCCGGGACTGCAGCTACGCCTCGACGAGCACGGCGTGCTGATCGCTTGGCATCCCGCCGACGCCCTCGGCCCCGCCATACAGGTCCGGGACGGACATGAGAGCCGCCACGGACTGCCCGACCTCCACGGCCTGCGCCAGGTCCTCACCACGGCCATCGGCCAGGTCCTCCACGACGCCGGATACCTCGTAGCCCCCACCGACGGTGCCCTTCTCCTCGTCACCGGGAGCCGACCCCGCAACGCTGGCTGAGAACAAGCAATCACCATGTCAGCGCACCGCCGAACACCGCCGACCTGGCACCAGCGACATGCCCGCGCACAGCGGCGCAGCAGCCGCGTATTGCTGTCGTCCCATCCAGCGCCCACTCGTCGGATCAGGAGTGCGATGAGCGTCAGACTCGAACTCGAGCCGGTGCTGCGCGGCATCGCCGAGGCCGTTCGTGATCGCGACGGCCCCGCCCTGCGTCGGCTGCTGGGCCGCCTCGCCGCACAGGCCACCATCGACGACCTCTACGCGTGTTCCTCACCGTGGCCGCCCTGACCGCGCTCCCGATGATGTGCGCAAGCGCGGGCGCCATCCTGGCGACAGGCCACTCCCCCCGCACATTCGTGGAGGCCACCGCAGCGTGCTGGTCCGCTCTGGCCGCCCCCTCGACGATGGCCGCGCTCCTCGCCCGCCGGGCAGCAGGCGAGGTACAAGCGCTGGCCCGGGCCGCAGCCAGCATGGGTACCGATACCCCATACTGCGCACCGCCTCGCCCGCTCAGTGCCGAACACGCAGAACTGAGCGCCCGTCTGGCGACCGCTCTCCACACACAGGCCGCACGACGCCAGGATGCCCTCGCCCGGGCCCGACACGAAGCCTTCGCGCGGATCGCCGACGAACTGCACTTCCCCCTGGCCGATCTCCGGCGAGCGGCCGACGCGCTGCAGGACCCGCCCCAGGACCCCGCCCGACACCTGACACGTATCACCACCAACGTCGCACGGATCAACAGACTGGTCGACGCCCTCCTAATTGCCAACGCCCACACCGATGACGGGGATGAACCTGAACGTCCCGTTCCGGGCTCTCACCAGGGGCCCTGGCCCCTCCCCGATCCCCCTGATCCCGCTCCCGTACCGACGCAGGAATGACATTTCGGCCCAGGTCCAGATCGCCCGGAAAGTGATCCGCCGCCTGCGGGGATCCACAGCAAACCGCAACGCAACCGCACCTGGGCGGGAGGAGACGCGCAATCTCGGAGATCTTGCTCGTAGACGGACGAGTCAAATCCGAAATGACAGAAGAGTCATATTTTGACCCATCCGCGCACCGCTCTGTCTCCGGACCAAGGGCATGAACGTCAACTGCGGTAGTCAGGGAGCTCGGTCCGGTCCGACGGCACGCCCCACCGGGCCGGCCGCCACGCCCGGCTCCGCCTCCTACCTTCTGCGCCCCTCCTGCCGCCGACCGGCAGGGACAGGGGCGCAGTCGCGGGCACCGCACCCTTGTGAAAGGCGATGAGTTCCATGAACGCGAAGCGTTCGCTCTCCCTGGCGGCAGCCGCAGCGCTGCTGGCCGGGGGCGCGGCGATCACCACGGCCGGTGCGGCCTCGGCGACCACCCCCGCGCAGACGACGTCCGCGGCCTCGTACAACGCCCAGTACGAGACCCACCACCACGACGGCTCCTACAAGTGGCACGCCGGCTACTGGGAGAACAAGTGGGTGCCCGGTCACTGGGAGAAGGTCCACCACGCCGGTTACTGGGAGAACCAGTGGCACCCGGGCTGGACCGACACCAAGGGCCACCATCACCACGGGTACTGGCACAAGACCTGGCACAAGGGCTACGACACCAACCGCTGGGAGCCCGGTCACTGGATGAAGACCTGGCACAAGGGCTACTGGGAGCACCGCTGAGCGTCCCGGACCACCCGGTGAGCACGCACGACCCGGGGCTCCCGCACCCGCCGAGGGAGCCGGAGCCCCGGACCAACCCTCCCCCACCCTGAACGAGTTTTCGGGACACCCTCGCCCTGCCCCGTGACACCGGCACGGAAGGCAGGCCGAGCATCATGAGCACCACCGCGATCCCCGAGCACGACACCCGCACGCCCGCACGCCCGCGGCAGCGCCCGGCAGCGGAGACGCGCACTCCCGGGGCGGCCGGCGGGCAGTACTGGGAAGCCGCTTTCAGCGGCTCGCCCGAGGCGGTCGCCCTGATCCGCGCCGCAGCCCGCGTCTTCTTCGAACGGGTCCGCCCGGGACACCCGCGCGAGGAGGAGGACCTGCTACTGGTCGTCTCCGAACTCGTCACCAACGCGGTGCGCCATACCCACGGACCCGGCACCATCACCGTCACCGCCCTCGACGACGAACTCGACATCGCCGTCACCGACACCAGCCGCACCCCGCCCCAGCCCCGCCTGCCCGACCCGCAGGCCGGAACCGGCGGCCTCGGCCTGCACCTCATCGCCGCGCTCTGCGGCCTCCTCCAGGTCACCCCCAACCCCGGCGCCGGCAAAACCGTCCACGCCCACCTCCCCTGCACCCGGAACACCGACGACCACGGCCGCCGTACTCCCCCGCCGCCACCCGCCGCCTTCAACCCCCGCCCCCGCACCTGGTGAGACAGGCAGATCGGGGCCAAACCGCCTCCGTGCACAGGCGCAGCATCGCCGTGAGCAGCCCGCCAAGGTGACAGTCCGTAGCAGACCGACTGGCGGACTCCGGTCCCGCGTCAAAAGATGGGCTCATTGCATCGATGAACTTGATCGGGGCGAACCGGACCGGCCGGTCCGGATCAGTGAGCGGGGGCCGTTTGGCTTCCGATGCCGAGCTGACCGGAAGGCCCAGTTGGAGACTCCATGCGCGCGCAGCAATCGGGTGACCGCACTGCCCGGATCAGGCAGCGGGCGGGGTGGTCACCGCTTTGCGTCCCCGGAACGGCGCCATGAGCGGCACCCCACGCCTGGCGGGCGGGCAACGGCAGGGGCCGGAACTGGCGGAGTTGCTCGCGCGTAGTGCCTTGGGTGACCAGGATGCCTTCCGGGGGCTGTACGTCACGGTGGTGGGGCCTGTGTTCGGCCTGGTGCGCAGGGTGCTGCGCGATCACGCGCAGTCGGAGGAGGTGACTCAGGAGGTGATGTTGGAGGTCTGGCGGACGGCTGCCCGCTACCGTCCTGAGCGCGGCGAGGTGATGACCTGGATCATGACACTCGCGCACCGCCGTTCGGTGGACCGGGTGCGCAGCGCCCAGGCCGCCGCCGATCGTGACCGCCGGGTTGCCTCCTGGTCGCAGGTGACCTCGTACGACGAGGTTGCCGAGCAAGTGGAGCACCGGTTGGAGCGCGAGCAGGTGCGCCGGTGCCTGAAGTCGCTGACCGAGCTCCAGCGGGAGTCGGTCACGCTGGCGTACTACCGGGGTTACTCCTATCAGGAGGCGGCCGAGGTGCTCGGGGCTCCGCTGGGCACGATCAAGACACGGATGAGGGACGGCCTGATCCGGCTGCGTGACTGCCTCGGGGTGGGATCGTGACCGCGGATGCCGATCTGCACACGTTGACCGGTGCGTTTGCCGCCCATGCGCTGCCGGATCCCGAGCGCACCGAGTTCCGCCGCCATCTGGAGCGGTGCCCGGCGTGCGCGCTGGAGGTCCAGGAGTTCAGGGCAGCACTGGCCCGTGTCGGCGTCGCAGAGGCGGCCGACCCCCCTCCCGGGCTGGAGGCCCGGGTGATGGCCGCCATCACCTCCGTCCGGCAGGTGGGGCCCGGCGGGCCGGATCTGGTGGACGAGGGCGACGGGTGGCAGGAGCGCCGGCGTAGGCGCTTCGCACGGTCCTGGCTCAGGTTCGCGCTGGCCGCCTCCGTCGCGGCCGCCATCAGCCTGGGCGCCGTCGCCGTCCACCAGCATCAGGACGCGCAGCGGGCCGAGCAGCAGAGCGCCCAGTTGCAGGAGCAGACCGCGGCCTTCAGCCACCTGCTCACCGCACCCGATGCCAGGACCAGCACAGCGACCGCGGGCTCGGGCGCCGGCACCGTGGTGTGGTCCCTGAGCCGCCAACAGGCCGGCTTCCTCGCCGGCGCGCTGCCGTCGCTGGCGGCGGGCAAGGTCTATGAGCTGTGGTTCGACGACGCGGGCGCAGCCCGCCCTGCCGGCCTTCTGGCGACGTCCACCGGCTCAGTACTGCTGAAGGGCCCCATCGGCGGGGCGACCGGCGTCGGCGTCACCGTCGAGCCCGCCGGCGGTTCACTGCAGCCCACCGGCCCGCCCGTCATGGCGCTTCCCTTCAGCTGACCGGCCACCGCCGAGGCGACCGCCGGGGCAGGTGGCCGACCGTCAGGCTGTGGCGGGCGAGCCGGTCGAGTACGACCCGGCCCGCGCCGGCGGTCGAATTCGGCACCCCGCGCCGGGGAGATGGGCTCGGCCAGCATCGGCGCGGCGAGCTGCGGGGTGTCCAGGGCGCCCATCGGGACCGAACGGGCGGGGCGGATGCCGACGTCGGCGGCGGTCTTGTTGATCTGGCAGCCGTTGGGGCCCGGGGGCCGGATCCGGGCCGTGCGGGTTGGGCAGCGCGGTCTTCCGCGGCCACCAGCCGATGCTCTGACTGGCCGTCGTCGCGACCGGGACGAGTGACGCGGCGCCGATCGGCGGTGACGAACTGCGCGCCTGCGCCAAGGAGCTGTGAGGGCAGGTGCTCCAGTGGACGCCGGGCTCGGATTCGGCCTGTGGAGGGCCGGGGGTATCGCGCGGGTACTGCCGGGACAGGGGCGGTCCGGCTATCTCGGCCGGGACCGCGTGCGTGGGCGTTCACGGTGGGCGCGCTCCTTTGGTTGCGCGGGGAATCAGGGTGACCGCACCTGCCGCGCGCCCTTGTCGGCGCCACCGAGGCGGGCGCCCCTCCCGAACGGCGCATCTCGGTAGGCGCCCCGAGACGTTGTGTGATGACTTTATGAATGGCTTACCACCTTCCATAAGGCAGTAGACGAACACGCCACAGTTCCACGCCCGGATGCCTGGTGCCGCCGGCCACCCGCAGGCGCGTCACGCCCAGTCACAGTGACAGTCGCCGAGGAGTGCGCCGCACCCGGAAGCAGCACCGCTCCACGCCGCGCGGCCGGTGTACTGGTCAGGCGCGGCGCTCCCCCTGTCCGGACCACCCTCCAGAAAGACGGACCATGCAGCCTCCCGCTTCGCCCCGCCTGCCCTCCCTCGCCCGCCGTGCCGAGCGGCCGCTGGCCGGGATGGGCGTCCTCGCCCTCGCCGCCGCCGGCGCCCTGGCCGGACTCACGCCCGGCGTGAGTTCCGCCTCCAGCCACCGGGAGGCACCTCTGATCGCGGGCGACCCCCGGGCCGACAACACCGACGTGTACGCCTTCGTCAGCCCGGACAAGCCGGACACCGTCACGTTGATCGCGAACTGGATCCCGTTCGAGGAACCCAACGGCGGCCCGAACTTCTACGCGTTCGCGGACGACGCTCGGTACAACATCAAGATCGACGCCGACGGTGACGGCAGGGCGGACACCACCTACACCTGGACCTTCAGCAATCACTACCGCGACGACGCCAACCAGTTCCTCTACAACACCGGCGTCGTGAACAACCTCGACGACCCGACGCTGAACTTCCGCCAGACCTACACCCTCACCGAGACCCACGCGGACGGGTCCTCGAAGACCCTGCTCAAGGACGCGGTCGCAGCCCCGTCGAACACGGGGCAGGCCTCGATGCCGAACTACGCGGCACTGCGCCAGCAGGCCACCCGCGAGCTGCCCGGCGGCGGCCAGACCTACGCCGGACAGGCGGATGACCCGTTCTTCCTCGACCTGCGGGTCTTCGACCTTCTCTACGGCGGGAACCTCAAGGAGTCGGGGCACGACACCCTGAGCGGCTACAACGTCAACACCATCGCCATCCAGGTCCCGAAGAAGGACCTGGCGCTCAAGGGCGACCCGACCCGCAACCCGGTGGTCGGCGTTTGGTCCACCACCGACCGCAAGGGCGCCACCGTCGTCGCCGACAAGGGCGGCGAGGGCGCGGCCGCCGACAAGGGCGGCGAGGGCTTCCACCAGGTCTCCCGGCTCGGCAACCCGCTGATCAACGAGGTCGTCGTCCCGATCAAGTACAAGGACGCCTTCAACGCGCTGAGCCCCGAGAAGGACGCCACCGTCACCCCCGTGGTCGACAAGGTCAAGGACCCGATCGTGCCGAAGCTCATCCAGAGCGTCTACGGCATCCCGGCGCCCGCCACCCCGCGCAACGACCTGGTGGAGATCTTCCTCACCGGCATCTGCAAGGCCTGCGGCCCCATCCAGGCCGACCTCAACTCGCAGCAGCTGAACGCGGACGTGAGCAAGGAGAAGTTCCTCCCCGGCGAGGAACTGCGCCTCAACATGTCGGTGCCGCCCTCGGCGTCGCCCAACCGGCTCGGTGTGCTCGGCCAGGACCTGGCCGGCTTCCCCAACGGCCGTCGCCTCGCCGACGACGTGGTGGACATCGAACTCCAGGCCCTGGAGGGCGCGGCCCAGACCGGCACGATCGTGCCCGCGCTGGCCGCCGGTGACGGCGTGAACGCCAACGACCACGCCTTCGGCAAGACCTTCCCGTACGTCGCACTGCCCAACACCGCGGCCGTCAACCAGGCCGTCCCCGACAACCCCGCCGGCGGCGTCGCCGCGGGTCTCGGCGGCCTGTCCCTGGGCAGCTTCCCGGTCGTCGGCGCCACCGCGCTCGGCGGCGGCGTCCTGCTGACCGGCGCGGCCGTCCTCGCGCTGCGCCGCCGGCACAGCGCCCAGCAGTGACACCTCCGCTCCGCTCCGGCCGCCGGCCCTTCCTCGTGAGGGGTCGGCGGCCCGGGCACGCGCAGAGCCGCCTCCGCCGGCCGGCCGCTGCGGCCGCACTGGCGCTCGGCCTCGCCCTGACCGGAGCCGGCACGGTGAGCCTCGCCACCAGTTCGGTGGGCACGGGAGTCGCCGCTGTACAGGACATCGGCGACATACCCGGGCGGCTGCCCGGCGCCGTGGGAGCCGCACCCGCGCGCCGGCAGGCGCCACCGGTGCGGATTCGGATATCCAGGATCGGGGTGGACAGCGCCCTGACGGACCTGCAGGTCCAGGGCGACGGCCACCTCGGCACGCCTGACGACCCCCAGGTCGCCGGCTGGTGGAGCCAGGGACCCGCGCCCGGTGGTCCGGGCACGGCCGTGATCGTCGGCCACGTCGACTCCCTCGCCGGGCCGGCCGTGTTCGCCGGCCTGTCCGCCCTGCGCCCGGGCGACACCATCTCGGTGGACGCCGCCGACGGCAGCACCAGCACCTTCACCGTGCAGGCGCTACGCAGCTACGCCAAGGACGAGTTCCCCGACGACACCGTGTTCGGCGAGACACCGGGCCCGAGCCTGCGATTGATCACCTGCGGAGGCGCGTACGACCGGAACAGCCAGGAGTACCTCTCCAACCTGGTGGTCTTCGCCGCCCCGGCCGCCGGGCCGACTGGCGCCTCTACGACCTGACCGCAGATCTGAACCAGACCGTCCCTCCCTGGAGTCCGCCGTGAACCGACGCCGCCGTCTGCTGCCCGCCGCCGTGGTCACCGTGCTCGGTGTCGGCCTGTTCCTCGCCGGCGGCCTCGGGCTGGCCCCGCACGAGGGTGGCGGTCAGTCCGCGTCCGATAGCAGAGCGGTCGACGGGGGCGGGGCCGGCGTCGGCCTGAGCGCGGACATCCGAGGCCTGCAGCAGCACCTGAAGGCGGCTCCCGGTGACACTCTGGCGATGGCGTCTCTCGGCCTGGCCTACGTCCAGCAGGCCAAGATCACCGCCGACCCGTCCTACTACCCGAAGGCGGAAGCCGTCCTCACCGAGTCGCTGACCGCCGAGCCGGCGGAGAACTTCACCGCGATGGCCGGCATGGCCGCCCTCGATGCCGCCCGGCACGACTTCACCGCGGCCCTGGACTGGTCGCAGAAGGCGATCGCTGTCAACCCGGACAGCTCCACCCTCTACGGGACCCTCGCCGACGCCTACACCCAGCTCGGCCGCTACCCGGAGTCGTTCGAGGCCGTGCAGCGGATGGTCGACCTCAAACCGGGCACCCCGTCACTGGCCCGCGCCTCCTACGCATGGGAGCTGCGCGGAGACACGGCGGCGGCCACCGAGAACATGAAACGCGCCCTCGACGACGCCAACACCCCAGCCGACCAGGCCTTCACGCGGTACCACCTCAGCCAGCTCGCCCTGGACAGCGGCGACCCGCGGACCGCACTCACCCACGCCGAGGCGGGCCTGCGCGCCGCGCCGGGCACCGCATCACTGCTGGAGGCGAAGGCCAAGGCCGAGGCTGCCCTCGGCGACAGCGCCTCCGCCGTCGCCGACCTCCAGCGCGCGGTCACCCTGGTCCCGCAGCCCGAATACGTGCTCGAACTCGGTGAGCTGCTCCAGTCACTGGACCGCAGGGCCGAGGCCGAGCAGCAGTACCAGGTGTTCCGCGGCGAGCAGAAACTGTTCACCGACAACGGTGTGGCCCTGGACACCGACGCGGCCTTGTTCGAGGCCGACCACGGCGATGCCAAGGCGGCGCTCACCATCGCTGAACAGGGCCTGAGGACAAGGCCGTTCCTGGAGATGCACGATGCCTACGCCTGGGCGCTGCACGTCAACGGCCGCGACCAGGAGGCGCTCGCGCAGTCCGACGAGGCCCTGTCCCTCGGGATGCGCAACGCCGTCTTCCACTACCACCGCGCCCGGATCCTGCAGGGCCTCGGACGGCTTGCTGACGCTCGTACCGAGCTGGAGACCGCGCTGGCGATCAACCCCGCCTTCCACCCCCTGCACGCCGCAACCGCCCGCGCCGTGCTGGCTGAACTCGAGGGTGCAGGCGGCGCGGGGTGAGGACGCCGCGCCGCTACTGCTTGGGCTGCGGGACGTGGCTCGCGTCGCCGCCGAGCTTGGCGTACAGGTCGGTCCAGCGGCGGTCGGTGTCGGTCGGCGGTTTGCCGTCACAGAACGCCTTGGTGCCGTTGGCGGTGTAGAAGCGCATCATCTCAAGCACCGACCGCGGATCCGACTTCTCCCCGCCGGTGTACTTGGTGCCCGGGTCCTGTGCCTGGTGCTGGAGGCAGGACGGGGACGGCGTACCGGGCTGGGCGTCGAAGCTTCCGTCCGGCTCACCTCCGCAGGCCGCCAGCAGAGGAGAAGCGAGGAGAAGGAGGAGGGACAGCAGGTGCGCTGGGCGGGTGGTCACGATGATCGGCCTCCGGGTGCGGACTGGTGTTCACAAGGTGGCGGGCAGGCTGCGGACGACGAGTCCGAGCCCGACGGTCAGGATCAGCAAGGCGGTCAGCAGGCTGCTGTACGGGGCGATCCGGCGCAGCCGTCCGACGATCGGGCCGTCCGCTGCGGCTGAGAGCCGGGTGCCGAGGCGGACCAGGAGCAGGCCGACGGTGGTCAGGGTGGCTGCCATGCCCAGGCCGTAGGCGACCACCAGGGTCGCGCCGAAGAGTGTGCGGCCGAGTGCGACGGCGCCCAGCAGGACCACCAGGGCGGAGGGGCTGGGGACCAGGCCGCCGGCGATCCCGAGGCCGATCAGGCCGCGGCGGCCGGGGGCGGCCGGGTCGTGGTGGTGATGGTGGCTGCCGCCGAAGAGGCCGTGCCGGTGGTCGTGGCCGTGTTCGTTCCCGTTGTCGTGGGGATGGCCGTGCGGGTGCAGGTGGTCGTGGTGGGCATGCCCGCGGTCGTGTGAGTGCGGTTCGTGGCCGTGGTCGTGCGGGTGCGGGTGGTCGTCGCGGGCATCGTCGTGACCGAGCGGTGCAGTGGGCGCCGGCCCCGCGTGCGCGAGTTCCCTGAGTTGCTCGTTGTCGGGGTGGGTGTGCTGGAGGTGCTCGTGACTTCGGCCGTTGCGGGAGGCCCGGACGGCCTCGCGGAGCAGTCCGGCGCCGACGGCGACGACGAGGCCGCCGCTGAGGACGCCGAGCCAGCCGAGCAGTTGGTCGCCGGCCAATGAGGAGAACGCGGTCAGGCACAGGCCGATGACGAGGACGCCGGCGGTGTGGGTGACCGTGACGGTTGCGCCGACCGTGACGGCGTCGCGGGTACTGCCGCGGCGCCCCGCCAGGTAGGCCGCCATCACCGTCTTGCCGTGTCCGGGCAGCAGCGCGTGCCCGGCGCCCAGCACGATCGAGAGCAGCACCGCGAGGAGGCCGAGCGGGAGGGTGAGGCGCTGGGCGGCGCCGAGTTCGGTGAGGCGGGCGTCGAGGCTGCTCAGCCACGCCGTGGGTCCGGAGCTCTCCGCGGTCACGGTCGTGCCTTGGGCGGGTGCCGCGCTGCCGCCGGGCCGCGCGCGGAACTGGGCGCTGGTGACGCCGCTGGGGCTGTCGAGCAGGTCGCGGGGGTAGTCCCTCAGCTCCTTGGAGACCGACTCGGCCGGGACGTCGCTACGGTCGAGGGTGGTGGCGTCGCCTCGGGCGGTGATCTCGTTCCACCCGACCCGGCCCGGATCGATTCCGCTCGCGACGTGCAGGGTGATGCCGTCGGCGGGGAGGTGCAGATCGGCCCGCAACAGGCATTCCAGGCGGCTGGTGCGCAGACCCGCGGAGCCGTCCTCGTAGCGGAACTGCGCTGAGCCGGTGTGCCACACCAGCGGCCCGGCTGTCCGGTCGGTTGTCACCTTGAGGCGCTGCGTGGTCTGCGCGCACTGGTCGGAGGCCCATGCGTCGCGCTCGGCGGCCTCGACGGTGCCGTCGCCGTTGCGGTCGACCTTCGGCTGCTCCTGGAGGGTGGGGATCTCGGCGGCGTCGGTGACGGCGAGGACTTCTAGGCCTTCAGGGCGGACGGTGAAGCCGAGGTAGTGGTTGAGGGAGAAGTTCCCCAGCGGATGGGCGCCGGCGACAGGTGCAGTGCCGCCGAGCAGAAGCAGCGCACCTGACGCCACCACACCTGCCCGGGCGAGGAATCGTGGGACCGCCACGCTGGGCCTCCGGGGACGGGGCCGGCCGCCGCGGCGGCGAGGCCCGGCCCGGCAGGAAGAGGGAAGGGCCGACAGGGCCCACATCACCTTCGGGGCTGCCGGACGGTGGAGAGCGGCCACCATTCCGACCTACTGGCAAGATCACTCGCATGGAGCAGGGCATCCGGACGCAGGTTCCCATGAGTCGAACGCGCGATCGTCGCAAGCTGCTCCGGCGGCAGGGAGCCGGTGTTGCACCCCCTCGCGCCCCTGGCGCGCCCCGTGACAACGCTCTTTCTTGCGGACATAGTGCAACTACGAGATCGACGCACCGGTTGCGGTGTGTCGGCCGAAGATGCAGGAAGGACGCCCATGGCCTCCTCATCCGTATCCCCCGCCCAGGACCCTTTGAGATCCGTCCGTGCCGCCGCCGTGGCGTCGATCACCCGTCAGGAGTGGCGGCGCGTGGCCGGGATGGGCGCCTTCATCGTCGCCCTGCACGTCATCGGCTGGGTCACGCTGATCGCTGTCGTCGCCCCCGAGCACCACTCCATCGGCACCAAGAGCTTCGGCATCGGGATCGGCGTCACCGCCTACACCCTCGGCATGCGGCACGCCTTCGACGCGGACCACATCGCCGCGATCGACAACACCACCCGCAAGC
The DNA here is from genome assembly GCF_014655955.1 of Kitasatospora indigofera. Lineage (GTDB taxonomy): Bacteria > Actinomycetota > Actinomycetes > Streptomycetales > Streptomycetaceae > Kitasatospora > Kitasatospora indigofera. The sequence continues at coordinate 14,075 of NZ_BNBO01000087.1, read as the reverse complement.
TCATGGAACAGCGCAAGCGGCCCCTGTCCGTGGGCTTCTGGTTCTCTCTCGGGCACTCCTCGATCGTGTTCGTCCTCGCCCTCCTGCTCTCCTTCGGTGTCAAGGCCCTCGCCGGCCCGCTCCAGGACGACAGCTCGGATCTGCACCAGGTGACCGGGCTGATCGGCACGGCGGTGTCCGGCTCGTTCCTATACCTGATCGCGATCGTCAACCTTGTCATCCTGGTGGGCATCTGGAAGGTGTTCCGGCAGATGCGCTCCGGCCACCTCGACGAGAGCGCGCTGGAGGAGCAGCTGGAGAAACGGGGTCTGATGAACCGGCTGCTGGGCCGGGTGACGAGGTCGGTCAGCAAGCCGTGGCAGATGTACCCGCTGGGCATGCTCTTCGGGCTCGGGTTCGACACCGCCACCGAGATCGCCCTGCTGGTCCTGGCCGGCTCCGGGGCCGCGTCCGGGCTGCCGTGGTACGCGATCCTGTGCCTGCCGGTGCTGTTCGCCGCCGGCATGTGCCTGCTGGACACCATCGACGGCTCGTTCATGAACTTCGCCTACGGCTGGGCGTTCTCCAAGCCTGTCCGCAAGATCTACTACAACCTCACCATCACCGGCCTGTCGGTCGCCGTCGCCCTCATCATCGGCACCGTCGAACTGCTCGGCCTGCTCGCCGACAAGCTCCACCTGCACGGCGCGTTCTGGGACTGGGTATCCAGGCTGGACCTCAACACGGTCGGCTTCGTGATCGTCGGCCTCTTCTTCACCACCTGGATCATCGCGCTCCTGGTGTGGAAGCTCGCCCGGATCGAGCAGAAGTGGAGCCTTCCCACCTCTGCCGGTGCTGCACCAGTGGCCGCCAACGAGGGTTGACGCCCCTGGGGTCGGCAGGCCGTGGAGGGCGCACGTGGGTGTAATGCGGCCGGGCGGGTGACAACGCTGGTCCATGGGGGTGAGGCGACCAGGCCGTCCCTGCCCGGCTCACGAAAACGTGGCGGGATCCGGTCCACAGTGCCGAGTGCGGCTGCCCAGCCGGATCCTCGCTCCGCCGCCGCCTTCGGCCCGGGGCGGACACCACTCGTCACGGAAGCGAGACCCCACCCGCATGATCGTCACGCGCCGACCTGCCCGATCGAGCTCCCCCGCCCGCACGGCGGCGATCCTCACCGCCATGAGCCTGGCCCTGGCCAGCAGCGCGATCCTCGGCTCCGGAGCCGGCGTCAGCACCGCCTCCAGCCACCGCGAGGCGCCGCTGATCGCCGCGGACCCGCAGGTCGACAACACCGACGTGTACGCCTTCACCAGCCCCGACAACCAAGACACCGTCACCCTCGTCGCCAACTGGCTCCCGTTCCAGGAGCCCAACGGCGGTCCGAACTTCTACCCCTGGGCAGACGGCGCCCACTACGACATCAACATCGACTCCCAGGGCACCGGCAATCCCGACCTCACCTACCGCTGGACCTTCCACACCGAGGACCAGCGCGGCACCAACACCTTCCTCTACAACAACGGCGTCGTGAACAACCTCACCGACCCCACCCTGCTGTTCCGCCAGTACTACACCCTCCAGGAGATCCGCCAGGGGTGTGACCCGGTCACCCTGGTCGAGCACGGCACCGCCGCCCCGTCCGACACCGGGCGGGCCTCGATGCCCAACTACGGTCAGCTGCGCCAGCAGGCCACCGTCCAGCTGCCGGGCGGCGGGCAGACGGTGGCGACCCAGGCCGCCGACCCGTTCTTCCTCGATCTGCGGGTCTTCGACCTGCTCTACGGCGGCAACCTCTCCGAGGTCGGCCAGAACACCCTGGCCGGGTACAACGTCAACTCCCTCTCCATCCAGGTGCCCAAGAGCCGCCTCGCCTACAAGGGCGACCCGAACCGCAACCCGGTGATCGGGGTCTGGTCCAGCACCGAGAAGCAGACCCTCAAGCTCAGCCCCGGCAAGGCGACCCCCTCCGGCAAGTACGTCCAGGTCTCCCGCCTCGGCAACCCGCTGGTCAACGAGGTCGTCCTGCCCGCCGGGCTCAAGGACGCCTTCAACTCCCTGCCGCCCTCCGAGGACCACAACCAGCCCGCCGTGGTCAACAAGGTCCTCAACCCGGAGGTGCCGCAGCTCATCCAGGCCATCTACGGCCTGCCCGCCCCCGCCACCCCGCGCACCGACCTCCAGGAGATCTTCCTCACCGGTATCGCCAAGGCCACCGGCGGCCCCTTCCAGGTGGACCTCAACTCGCAGCTGATGAACCAGGACATCAACCCGAGGAAGTTCGTCCCCGCCGAGGAACTGCGCCTCAACATGTCCACCCCCGTCACCGCCAACCCCGACCGGCTCGGCGTCCTCAACGGCGACTTCCAGGGCTTCCCCAACGGCCGCCGCCTGACCGACGACGTCGTCGACATCGCCCTCCAGGTCATGGAGGGCGCCACCCCGGGCCACCTCATCCCCGCGCTCGCCGCCGGCGACAAGGTCAACACCGCCGACAAGCCGTTCAGCGCCACCTTCCCCTACGTCGCACTGCCGTACGACAAGGCCGTCAACCAGCCCAACTAGTCCGACCTGGTGGCGGGTGGCCTACGGCCAAGAGCAGGCCGCCCGCCACCCATCGTTCCCACCGCCCAACCCCGAGGACCCGCCATGCGCCGCCTGCCGCTCTTGCTCACCACCGCCGCGCTCTGCGGCGGGCTGGCGGTGCTCGGCACCCTGCACCGGGAAGAGGCACCAGCCGGCTCCGCCTCGGCGGACAGCGCTCGACGAGATGGTCCGGCTGCCGCAGGATCGCTCACCCAGGCCATCGACAAGGACCAGCAGCGACTGCGCGCGCTCCCCAACGACGCACCAGCGTGGGCCCGGCTCGGCGCCGAGTACGTCGAACAAGCCAGGCTCACCGCGGACCCGTCCTACTACCCCAAGGCCGAGGAGGCCCTGAACCGCTCGATGGCACTGGCCCCGCAGGCCAACGCCGACGCCCTCACCGGCCTCGGCGCCCTCGCCAACGCCCGCCACCTCTTCGCCGAGGCACGCGACTTCGCCGAACGGGCCATTGCCACCTCGCCCGCGCACTGGCCCGCCTACGCCGTCCTCGCCGACGCCCGCACCCAACTCGGCGACGACACCGGCGCCACCGAAGCCGTCCAGGCGCTGCTGGACCGACGCCCCGGCACCGCCTCCTTCACCCGCGCCGCCTACGACCTCGAACAGCACGGCCGCACCGACGACGCCCGCCAGGCCCTGCGACAGGCCCTCGCCGGCGCCTACGACCCCGCCGACCGCGCCTTCTGCCACTACCAGATCGCCGAACTCGACCGGAACACCGGCCGCACCCGCGAAGCCCTCGACGGCTACCAACAGGCCCTGACCGAGGACCCCGACTACACACCGGCGCTCGCCGGAAAAGCCCGTGTCAGAGCAGCGCTGGGCGACACCGACAGCGCCGTCGGCGACTACGCCACGGCCATCGCCCGCGTACCGCTGCCCCAGTACCTCCTCGAACTGGGCGAACTGCAGGAATCCCTCGGCCACCAGGAACAGGCCCGCGAGCAGTACCGCCTGCTGGAGGCGGAACAACGCCTCGCGGAATCCAACGGCGTCGTCGACGACCTCACCCTCGGCCAGTACCAAGCCGACCACGGCGACCCCACCGAAGCTGTCCGCCTGCTGCGCGCCGAATGGGACCGCCGACAGAACGTCCTCGTCGCCGACGCCCTCGCCTGGGCCCTGCACCGCACCGGCGCCGACACCGAAGCCCTCCCACTCGCCCGACGTGCCCAGGCACACGGCTGGCACAACGCCCTCTTCGACTACCACCTCGGTGAAATCGAACGCAGCCTTGGCCAGGTCGTGGATGCCCGTAACCACCTCGACCGCGCACTCACCACCGACCCAGCCTTCAATTCCCTCCAGGCCCCGATCGCCCGCACCGACCTGACGGCCCTCTCCACCAAGCCGTGATCGCCGAGACTCACCACTCACACGATCAACCTGCCCCCGGACGGGCGGACCGGGTAGCGGTGGACCCGGTCGACGCCAACAGGAGAACGGCACCTCGCTGACCGCGCCCCCTCCGAGTGCTGATGAAAGTCCCAGCCTTTCGTGGGATCACCCCGTACGGCCCGATGAGGTTTCCCTCGTACAGCCACTCGTAGACGAGCAGCGCCCAGGCGATCCCGTACGTCTTGACATGGACCTCCACGGCCCCGGCCCGGGCAAGCTCCAGCACCTCGATCAGCTCGGCGTGGGTGCCCAGTACGGGACGGCCACCGAGCCCTCGTGAGGCAGGGTGCCGAACCCGACCGGGAGGGCGCCGCCGCCGAGGCGTCCGAGCGCACCGTCTCGTACACCCCGACCGCCCGGTGCCAGGGCGAGCTCCTCCTCGGCCACCGCCATGGCGAGCACCCGCTGAGATCATCGGCCGTCAGACCCTCAGATCTCGCTCCGCTGCCAAGTCAGCGGTTGTCACGGCTCCGGTCGACTGGGCGCATCCGGCCCTCGGGCGGCTTCATACCTCCTTGGCGGCGGGTGACCCGGACCGCGCGTGCCCCCACAAGAGAATTGCACAGAGTATGCTATTGCATACTCTGTGCAAAAGTTCTGGAGGAGACCGCGTGGAGACGGACGTCGGACGAGCACCTGACAGGCGACGCCATGCCCGGCACGCCGAGCGCGGCCGGCTGATGCGTGACGAGGAGGCCGACACGGTGCTCTGTCATGTGTGTGGGCGTGCTTTTCGCTCCCTGGGCTCCCATGTGAGGGCCCACGGCCTGACTGCTGCCGAGTACCGCGAGGAGTTCGGCCTGTTGCGCACCCGGGCTCTCAGCGCCCGGGACCTGAGCCGGGCCCGATCTACGGCGCAACGCATCGTATACGAGGCTTCGGCCCAGGTACGGGCCGACCTCGCAGTCGGCCACGCGATGGCGAGGGACGGCGGCCTGTCCCGTGAGGCACGGCGATCCTTCGTACAGGGAGGTGCCTCCGCGGAGTTCGTCCGGGAGCAGGCCGAGCGGCTCGCGAGCGGACGTCGGTCCCAGGCGGCGGCTGCTGCCGCACGCCTTGAGGCCCGGGTGCGGAGCTTGGGGTACCCCGATACAGCTGCCGCGGTCCGGGGTCTCTATGTCGTGGCCGAGTTGAGCATGGAAGCGACAGCACGTGCCCTCGGGATCGGCAATGATCAGATGCGGCAGTTGCTCGGCACCTGTCAGGTGCGGGTACGGGCCGTGGGCGAGAACTCACCGGCCGGCCGAAGAGCGAGGGTCGCGCTCAACGACCTGGCCGCCGCACAGCGTGTCGGGGCCCAGGACATCGTCTCGTGGATGAGGGAACGCCGGTCACAGGGAGCCACGCTTGCCGAACTGGCCGCCTGCACCGGGCGGAGCATCCCCTGGGTGATGTCCCGAACCAGGCCGCCCGCCACCGTCGGCCGATGAGCCGCCAACGCCCTGGGAACCCCGTTCCTCTCGCATACCCACCCCCTGACCGAGCAGCGGGAAAGCCGCGCCAGGTGCCGGGGCGGCACCGTCCTGCGGATGTGTCGGGTGAGGGAGCTTGGGGCGAGGGCCACGAGCCTGTCCCTATGGCACCGGGCCCCGGACCGGGTTCCCCTTCCCACGGGAGGCGACGGCGGCCCGGGGCAGCGGCGCAAGCTCCCGGGATCCGCCCAACAGGCCGGGCCGGCAGTCCCGGCTGACCTCACCGGAGGGCGAAGTAGCGGATCCAGAGGTAGAGGGCGGAGACGGCGATGGTGACGGCGGCGACGGGGGCGCCGTAGCGGGTGAAGGTCCAGAAGCTGATGGGGGTGCGGTTGCGCTCGGCGATGCCGAGGACGACGACGTTGGCGGAGGCGCCGATGGCGGTGGCGTTGCCGCCGAGGTCGGCGCCCAGTGCGAGGGCCCACCACAGGACGTGCCCGTAGGGCTCGCCGACGGTGTGGACGAGGTCGGCGGTGATGGGGGCCATGGTGGCGACGTAGGGGATGTTGTCGACCACCGCGGACAGGATCCCGGAGGCGACGAGCAGGAGCATGACGGCGCCGAGCGGGTTGCCACCGGTGGCGTCGGCGAGAGCTTGGGAGACGGTCTCGATGACGCCGGTCTCGATGAGGGCGCCGACCATGACGAACAGTCCGGCGAAGAACGCGAGGGTGGGCCATTCGACCTCGGCGAGGACGTCCTTGACCTCGACCTTGGAGATGGCGACCAGCAGGCCGGCGCCGAGGAGGGCGACCACGGACGGGGCGTAGTGGACGACGGGGTGCAGGACGAAGCCGGCGATGACCAGGGTGAGGACGGCGAGGCCCTGGGCGAGGAGGCGGTGGTCGTGAACGGCCTCGCGTTCGTTCAGGGCCATGACCTCGGCGGCGCGGTCCTCGTCGTGGACGAAGAAGCGGCGGAACATGATCCGGCACATCACCAGCAGCACGCCGGTCAGCAGGACGGCGAGGGGGGCGAGGTGGACGAGGAAGTCGTTGAAGTTCAGGCCGCCGCGGCTGGCGATGATGATGTTCGGAGGGTCGCCGACCAGGGTGGCGATCCCGCCGATGTTCGAGGCGAGGACCTCGGCGATCAGGAACGGCGCCGGCTTCAGCCCCAGGCGTTTGCAGACCAGGAGGGTGACCGGGGCGACCAGCAGGACCGTGGTGACGTTGTCGAGCAGCGCGGACGCGGTGGCGGTGATCACCACGAGCATCGCCATCACGCGGAAGGGCTTGGCGCGGGCGCGCTTGACGGACCAGATGGCCAGGTACTCGAAGAGGCCGGTGCGTTTGAGGACTCCGACGATCATCATCATGCCCATGAGCAGGAAGATGACGTTCCAGTCGATGCCGGAGTCGGTGGAGAAGAACGCGGCCTGGTCGTCGGTGGCGCGGACGGCGAGCATGAGGGCGGCGCCGCCGAGGGCCGCGGCCACCCGGTGGACCCATTCGGTGATGATCAGGACGTAGGCGGCGGCGAAGACCGCCAGCGCCGCCCAGGCTTGCCAGTTGTTCACGCGTTCCCCAGGAGTCGGTGCAGCAGGTTGGAGGCGGTGATGACGCCTAGCAGTTCCCCGCCGCACACGAGCACGGGAGAGACGTTGATCGTCAAGAAGCATTCACGACTCCGGGATCCGCAGCGAGCACGCCTACGCCGCCGCGTTCGCCTCCATCGGCCTGTCCGTCATCACCTGGGCGACCTCCATGAAGGTCGAGAAGGGCCAGGGCGTGGAGCGCGCCGACCGCTGGGGCATCTACGTCGGCGAATGGGCCCCCACCTTCTTCGGCCTCGGCCTCGCCCTCGCCAACTACGAGAAGAACCTCTGACCGCAGGTGAAAGGGGACCGGGCGGCGCTGTGTCACCCGCGCCGGGCCGGGTACCAGCCCAGAGCCGGGCGACCCGGCGAGACCGAGTCCGGGCAGGTGAAGACGATGGTCCAGGAACACGCAGAGCGGGCACCGCACCCGGTGATGACCTGCGAAGAGTGCGGCGGGCTGGCCGAGTGGAACCCGGTCGGCGATGCCGGCGTTCTCCCTAGCCCGTCGTCCTGAGGCGCCCCCGGTCAGCGTGGGCGGCTCACGGCGCACGGCACGCAGGTTCTAGCCGCCGGGCGCGCCTCCAGCCGCTCCGTCGGAATCGGCTCGCCGCACCGTTCACACCGCCCGTAGTCGCCTCTCTCCAGACGCTCCTGAGCCTGATCAAGTTCGGCCAGATGCTCCTTCGCCTGTGCCAGCAGAGACGCTACCTGCGCCCGCTCGAAGGCTGTGCTCGACCCCTCCGGGTCATGCTCGTCGTCGACCGCCACCAAAGCATTGGCCTCGACGATCTCGGCGAAGTCACTCCTCAGTCCCGCGATCTGGGCGAGCGTGGCGGCCCGGTCGGCAATCAGCCGCTCGTAAGCGGCGCCAAGCCCGGGCCGGGAAACGGCCTTACCGATTGAATCGCTCACAGAACACCGACGCCCGATTGCACAGTCTGGTGCAGCCCACTGGAACGCCGCCCCCTCCATCGGCTGCCCGTCCACCCGCCGCCGGGGGGCGCCTGCGCACCAAGGTCGCGTGTCACCGGGGCGCGCCGGCCAGCTTCGTGAGGTGTTCCCACAGCCTTCGGCGTACCTCCGGGGTGTCCGGGCCGGCGCCGAGCGCATACGTCGTGGGGCGGGGGTGACGGTCGTGCCACAGCAGGCCCGTCGAACGCACGGCCTCGGGCGCGGCGCCGAGCCAGACGACCGTGTCGGCGCCTTCTTCCGGAGTGCGGATGACGGGTCGGGTCACCGCGCGGAACAGCGGCATCCAGTGGCGCACCCCCTGGGTGTCCGCCCATCCGGGATGCATGGCGTGCACGTGGACGCCGCTGCCGGCCAGCCGCTCGGCCCACTGCTCGGTGATCACGACCTCTTCGCGCTTGGTGCGGGCGTAGTTCTGCTTCGGGCCGTAGCGGGTGCCCAGTGACTGCAGGTCCTCCGCCGGGACCCGTTGGCCGTATTGGCCTCCCGAGGTGACGTTCACGACGCGGGCCGGCGCCGACCGGGCCAGCAACGGCGCCAGGCCACGAATGAGCACCCACGGAGCAAGCACGTGAGTGGCGAAGGCCAGTTCCACCCCGTCGACGCTGAAACGGCGCTCCTCGGGCATCACCCCCGCGTTGTTCACCAGGACGTCCAGGCGGGCCTCCTGCCGGGCGAAGCGCTCTACGAAGGCCTGGATCTCCGCGAGGCTTCCCAGATCGCACGCCACCGGTTCCACCGGGCCGGCCGACGGACCGGCCCGCTCGCGCGTCAGACGTGCGGCCTTCTCGGCCCGGCCATCGTCACGGGCCAGCACCCGCACCGAGGCCCCCAGCCGTGCGAATCCGGCGGCCGCTGCCAGCCCGATGCCCGAGGCGGCGCCGGTGACCAGCACCACCTTGCCGTCCATGCGCGGCGGGTCGGCCGGCCAGTCGGGAAGGTGCCGACGGGCCCACAACCCCACGTTTCCGTATCCGAGCGCCACCGTGCGATCAAGCGCCGTGTCCACCACTGAAGCAACCGACATGCCTCGCACCTGCCCACCTGGCCGCCACCCACACACGTGCCCCGCCCCGCCCCGATGGCTTTGGTGGTGCAGATGACCTTCCGGATACCTCGGCGTCGAAGCTCACAAAGGGTACGAACTCGGCCCAGGCGTTCTCCCAGAGCCGCACGATCACCGGTACTTCTTCCCCCAGGCCGCGCCAAAAAAGCACACCCCGAGCACCACCGGCGGCGCCGGGCCGTGGCCGCGCTCCGTCGTGGGCGTCGGCACCTGGACTCCGCCCGCGGGCGACCCACGTCCGGTCGGCTTCGACCGCCGGCCGGGCCGCGGACCGGCACGGGCGCGCCCCTGACAGGCACAGCGGGCAGCGCCGGGCCGGTTCGGCGAGGTCCTCACATCCACGACGACCTCGTCGGCACCCGCGGGGCCCGACCGGGCGGGGGGCACGGCAACCCCTTGCGAGGCCCGCCCGGTATCCGTCCCACCTGGAGGGGCGGACGCACTGCGCCGCTCGTCGGATGGTGGCGCACGGCCAGGACGGCCGCGTCGCGTGCCACGCGGGGCTCGGCGAGACGCTCGCGGTGCTGAGGCTCCCGCCGGACGCAGACGTCCGGCTGCTCGGGGTCGGGGACCTCGGCGGCCGCCAGAGGGCCGCGAACGAGCTGCGGTCGCTGCTGCGGGAAGTACTACCCCGCTGCCCTCGCCGCGGCTGCCTGCTGGAAGAACAGGCTGTGCCGTCCCGAGATCCGGGAGCTTTTGCGGACCGCGCCGACGCCGGATCGGGCCGCTGCCCTCACGACCGGACAGATCACCGAGGTCCTCGTGCGTGCCGGCCGCCGGCAAGGCATCGCCCCGGCAGCAGCGTTCCTCACCACGGCCCTGCACCAGGAGATCACCCGCCACCCCCAGGAGGTCGAGGCCGCCCACGGCCAGCCCATGCTCGCACTGCTCGGCCAACTCGACGCCGCATGCCAGGCCTGCGACCAACACGGCGCAGCCGTCGACGATGCCTTCCTTCGGCATCCCGACGCGGAGATCCTGCTCAGCTTCCCCGGGCTGGGGCCCCGGCTCGGGGCCCGGGTCCTCGCGAAGATCGGTGATGACCGGACGCGCTTCGCCACGGCACGCGGCTCAAGGCGCACGCCGGTTCGGCCCCTGTCACCTGGGCCTCGGGGAAGCAGAACATCGTCCACCGCCGCCTCGTCTACAACCGTCGTCTGGGTCACGCCGGCTACCTGTGGGCGTTCGCCGCATTGCGGTCACCGGGAGCGCACGCCCACTACCGCCACAGACGCGAACACGGCGACCGCCACCCAACCGCCCTGCGCCACCTCCTCAACCGCATGATCGGCCAGCTCCACCACTGCCCTACGACGAGAAGACGGCCTTCCCCACCGGCTGATACCGCCCGGCCCCGGGCCGGGCGGCGCGCGATCCGCCGAGGGTCGGCGCCTGACCATGCGGGCGCGAGGCGGCCGCGATGCCCAGCGCGCGGCGGTTGAACAGGAGGGTGGGGGCCGCGGGCTGAGGAAGGATCGTCACATCGGATGAGGGCCGGGGCGGGCGGTTCTGTGTCGTCCGGCCCGGTCCCCCGTTGTGGGGGTCCGGGCCGGATGCCGGAGCGGTGATGTCAGAGGCGAGGGTCCGTGGTGGGGTCGCCGTAGTAGCCGCCGACCTGCGTGTGGTAGCCGGCATCGCCGTTGTGCTTGTCGGGGTCGAACTCCGGCGCGTTCTTGATCTCGTCCTTGGTGCGGTTGATCCACACCGTCTTCTCTCCGGCGTCCACACGCAGGACCGTGCCCGCGGGGAGCAGGACGTGCTTGCCGAAGATCCACGGGCCGGTGTCGACGACGAGGTGCGCGGAGTCGACGTCCTCCGTGTGCTTGTCGATCTTGCCGATGTGGCCGTCCGCGGCCTCGACCCGGTACCCGGTCAGGTCGGTGCCCGGGGTGTAGCCGGTCGCCCGCTGGTAGTCCCACATGCCACTCACAACTGCCTCCTCGGTGTCGGTCTCTGAGCCGCCGCCTGCCCGCGCCGAGCACCGTCACACGTTGTCATCCACGATCCGTCGAGTTCGTACCGCTGACAGCCGACCGCGCATCAGTTCCCCGGCCGGCCCCGTCCTGGTCCTGTTCGGGGCCGGATCCCCTCGGGCGGCGGTAGGACGGCATGCTCCCCGTCCGGCAGGGCAACCGGGTGCTGAGGGCGCCGACAGGGATACGGCGCCCGTTTGGTGGGCGGACCCGGACTGGGGAGCACAATCGATGACGACCGGTAACAAGCGGGCAGCGACACGGCAACGGCATCCCCGGCACGAGCGGCGTGGTGAGGCCCGGCTCCCGGCCGCGCTGGCCACGCTCGTCGCGATCCTGCTCTACCTGGCGCTGCCCGAGCGTCTGCTGGTCGCTCCCCGGTTTGTGCTGCCGGCGCTGGAGGCGCTCCTGCTCGTCCCCCTCATCGCGGTCAACCCCCGGCGGCTGACCCGACAGACACGCACTTCACGCCTGCTGTCGCTCGCACTCGTCGGGCTGATCGGCGTCGGCAACCTCACCGCTCTGGGTCTGCTGGTGCACGCCTTGGTCTCCACGGGTGTCGACGACGGGCGCTCCCTGCTGACCGCCGCCCTGCAGGTGTGGGCCACCAACGTCATCGTCTTCGGTCTGGCGTACTGGGAGCTGGACCGCGGTGGCCCCGTCGTGCGCACCCAGGCGCCGCGCAGCGAGCTGCCACTCGCGGACTTCCGGTTCTCCCAGGACGAAAACGACGATGCCGTCGAGGAGGTCGCCGACGGAGCCAGCATCTCCTCGGACTGGGTGCCGACCCTGATGGACTACCTGTACGTCTCGGTGACCAACTCCACGGCTTTCAGCCCCACGGACACCATGCCCTTGTCCACCCGGGCCAAGGCACTGATGAGCATCGAGAGCGTCGCTGCACTGCTGACCTCACTGCTGGTCATCGCCCGCGCCGTCAGCATCCTGCACTGACGCGAGGGCGCGGGGCTACCAGGTCCGGGGTCGATCGCACGGCCATACAGGCAGACCACCGTGCCCTGACGCCTGGCATCGATACGCTGCAGCAGGGCGTTGGGGCCGCAGGATTCACAGTGACCAGGCCGGCCCACCAGCCATCTGCGGCTGCTGAGCCTGCCCAGGGGCAGGACCAGGGGTAGGGCCCGTCGGTGATGGCCCGTAGAGGGTGCACGGACCCGGCGGGAAGAGTCGCTCGTAGGTCGTAGCCGTTCCAGGCCTGGAGCTTCTTGCGGTCCCGTTCGGCGTACTCCGCCTGGGCGCGGCAGCTCATCGCTGCCTCACCCCAGGATCGCGTCGGCTGCCTTCCTGAGCGAGCTCGGGTGCTCGGGCCGGCGCGGTGCCGAGGCGCGGACCTCCAGCATCCGGGCCCCGATCTCCTGGAGTTCCTTGCGGCCCAAGGCGTCGCGCACCTTCGGGAACCAGTCGTCCTCCTCCTCCTGGATGTGGTGCCCGACAGCCTCGATGAGCACAGTCGTCTTCGCGTCGAACCGCTCGTCGTCGGGTGTCATCACATCGAGCTCGGCGCACAGGAGGTCGGCGACGTGATGCTCCTCGTAGGACTCCAGGATGTCGTTCTCCAGGTCCGGAACGCGTTCGCGGACCGCCGGGTACATGACCTCGTTCTCGATGTAGGTATGGACCGTCAGTGCTTACACGATCCTGCTCACAAGGTCCGCCTTGACCTCGGTCGCGTCCCCGCCGGCTGCCTCGAACTCCCGGAACAGACGACGCACCTCCTTGTGATCCTCTTTGAGCAGCACGATGGCATCAGTGGACATGGTTGCTCCTAACTCCAAGAGCCGGCGAGACACACCCCGACGCAGTGAGCCGCCGTCCCTGTGGCCGCCGCCGGGGTCGCCCGTCAGCGACGGGCCCGGTCATCATCGTCTTCCCCGTCCTCATCTTCGGGGGCGTCCTCGTCGTCCTCCTGCTCGTCCTCGTCCTCACCGTCACCCCCGCCCTCGTCGTCGTACTCCTGCTCGTCCTCGTCCTCGGGGGCGGCCTCGTCGTACTCCTCCTCGCCCTCCGTGTCCTCCTGCTCCTGGGCAGCCTCCTCCTCTTCCATGGCCTCGTCATGGGTGCGGACGACCTCGCCGTCACGGATCTCGCCGCGCCAGCCCTCAGCCTCCTCATTGGTGAGGGAGACGAAGCGCTGGAAGTTCTTGAAGTCCAGGCGCAGGCGGCGGCCCTGGGCGCGCCAAATGTTTCCGGTCTTCTCGAAGAGGCCGGCCGGGTAGTACTCGACGACGAGAACGATGCGGGTCAGCGTGGGAGTGATCTCGTGGAAACTCACGGCGCCGCGGGTACTCCCCTTGGCACCCTCGGAGGTCCACACAATCCGTTCGTCCGGCACCTGTTCCTGGACGGTCGCCTTGAAGCTGCGCTTGGACGGCCCGACCTTGACCTTCCAGTCGGTGGTGACCTCGTCGCCCTGCGAGACGCTCTGCACACCCTTGGCGAAACCACTGAAGTCCTCGTACTTGGTCCAGTGGTCGTAGGCGGTGCGCAGGGGAACACCGACATCGAGCGTCTCGATGATGTTCATCGGCTTCTTGCCGGACTTGCGGCCGGGCTTGCCGCCCCCGCCGAACGCTCCCTTCACCTTGTCGACGACGTTGTCCTTGATGCTCTTCGCCTTCTCGCCGAGGAAGGCCTTGATCGGCGAGTCGCCCTGCAGAACGCGGGCCCCGACCTTCGGGAGCACGCCTCCTTTCTCGGCAACGTCGCCGAGCTGGCCCGTGAGGTCGGAGACCTTGTCGCCGGCCTTTTCGACCAGGTGCTCCATCTGGGCCCCGAGATAGTGGACAGCCTCCTCCCGCAGCTTGTCGAAACCCGATGTCTCGGACGACTCACGGTCGGTCGTGGCCATAGCTACCTCCTGCGGGTACGGGTGGAGGACGTGCCGCCGGTGGTCTTCTTCGCGGCAGTCTTCTTCGCCGAAGCCTGCTTGGCGAGGGCGGCCGCTCTCGGTGACGACGTCGACGTCTTCTTGGCCGCTGCCTTCGCCGGTGCCGCGCGACCCGCTGACCGTTTCGCAGGAGAGGTACTCTTCACCGGGCTCTTCTTAGCCG
>NZ_BNBO01000086.1 GCF_014655955.1 Kitasatospora indigofera | reverse complement strand
TCCGAGCGCTCCCCGATCGCCGCCCTCGTCACCGAGATGCTGGAGGACATCCAGCACCCCTGAACACCGACTGAACACCGCGATCCGCACGGAGCCGCAGCCACCGGGGCTGCGGCTCCGTCGCTGTGCCGGGCCGCCCCGTTCTCGTCCCGGGTCACTCGCGGGCGGCGGCACTGGCCGCTCCCGGGCCGCTGCCGGGCGGCGGCCCGGAGCACGGCGCGTGCCGCCGGAGGTGCCGTTCCGCCACCCGGGTGGCAGGCCCCGGCCGTCCCCGCCCGCCCGGCCGGGGACGCCGGCGGCCGGTGCCGTCGCGGGGATCCGATGCCGCGTCACCCGTACAGCTCGTCAGAGTCGTCACCCAGGTCCGTTCCCGCCGACGATCTCTGCAAGAGCTGGACGCAACCCGGAACGAGGACCATCGCGATGACCCGACCGCTTCCCCACCGACGGAACACGACCGCCCGCCGAGGCCTGCTGGTGGCTGCGATAGTCATGGCCGGCCTGCTACCGGTGGCCGCCACACCGGCGAACGCGGCCGTACCCGGCCTGGTCGGCACGCACGGACACGATCACCGGCACCACCACGGGCAGGGGAACGGGCACGGCCACGGGCACGGCCACCGGCACGGCGAGGCCCGGTACGAGAGCCACCGCGGCGAGAACGTGAGCTCCGAGGACGTGAGCTCCGAGGACGTCAGCGCCCCGGAGGCCGGCGGGGACGAGGACTGCACGACCAGCACGCTGAGCCCTGAGCTGGTGGCCAAGCTCGACGCGGCCGTGCAGCAGACGATGACCCAGACGGGCGTCCCCGGTGTGAGCGTCGGCATCTGGCTGCCTGGGCAGGGCCGGTACGTCAAGTCCTTCGGCGTCGCCGACAAGAAGACCGGCGCCCCGATGACCGTGGACCTCTACTCCCGGATCGGCAGCGAGACCAAGACCTTCACCGCCACCGCCCTGCTGGAGCTGGTCGACGACGGACTGGTCGGGCTGGACGACCCCATCTCGGCGTACGTCAGCGGGGTCCCGAACGGCGACAACATCACCCTCCGCAACCTGGCCGAGATGCGCAGCGGCCTGTTCCCCTACTCGGCGGACCCGGACTTCGTCACGGCGCTGGAGTCGGACCCCACCAAGCCCTTCACCCCCGAGCAGCTGCTCGCCTACGGCTACAAGCACCCCAACCTCAGCGGGCCGGGGGTCCAGTTCCTGTACAACAACAGCAACTACATCCTGCTCGGCCTGGTCGTCGAGAAGGTGAGCGGCATCCCGCTCGCCGAGTTCATCCACGACCGGGTGACCGGCCCGAGCGGCCTGGACCACACCCTCTTCCCCAAGGGGGCCGAGTTCCCCTCGCCGCACGCGCACGGCTACACCAACCAGACCCTCACCGGCGAGACGGTGGACGCCACGGACTGGAACCCGAGCTGGGGCTGGGCCGCCGGTGCGATGATCTCCACCCTGGACGACCTCAAGCGCTGGGCCAAGATCGTCGCGACCGGTGAGCTGCTCTCCCCCGAGACCCAGGCGCAGCGCACCAAGTTCCTGCCCACCACCCTCCCCGGCGCGGGCTACGGGCTCGGCCTCTTCGACATCCAGGGATGGGTCGGCCACAACGGCTCGCTGCCCGGCTACGAGTCCCTCACCCTCTACATGCCGGAGACGGGCGCGACCCTGGTGGTGCTCCTCAACACCGACATCCTGACCCAGGGCAACGAGCCGAGCACCCTCTTCGGCAAGGCCCTGACCAGCATCGTCACGCCGGACAACGTCTTCTTCATCCCCGCCGTGAAGTAGCTCCCCCTCCCCCTCGCCGACCGCCCGGACGGGTGGAGCGCCCCGGGCCCGGCCCGGGGCGCTCCACCCGTCCGGGCCCGCTGCTGCGGTCATGGGCGGTCGTCCGTCCTCCGGGCTCGGGGCCGGCCCCGGACTCCCGAGGACGGCCCCGGCCCGGCGGTGGCGGCGGCGCCTGCTCAGAAGCCCTGGGCGAGGCGGTGGTAGGCCTGGTTCCAGCGCAGCTCGCGGGTGAACTGCCGCATGGTGGTACCGGCGTCGATCAGCACCAGCTCGGTGCCGATCATCTCGGCCAGGTCGTCCAGCTCCTCGGTGCCGATGGCGCTGGAGAGCACGGTGTGGTGCGGGCCGCCGGCGGTGAGCCAGGCCTCGGTGGAGGTCCGCAGGTCGGGGCGGGGCTGCCAGACGGCCCGGGCCACCGGGAGCCTGGGCAGCGGCTCGTGCGGCTCGACGACGTCGATCTCGTTGGCGACCAGCCGGAACCGGTCGCCCATGTCGGCCATGCCGACGACGACCGCCGGGCCGGTGGCGGCGTCGAAGACCAGGCGGACCGGGTCCTCGCGGCCGCCGATGCCGAGCGGGTGGATCTCGCAGGACGGGGTGCCGGAGGCGATCGAGGGGCAGACCTCCAGCATGTGCGCGCCGAGAATCAACTCCCGCCCCGGCTCCAGGTGGTAGGTGTAGTCCTCCATGAAGGAGGTGCCGCCGGGCAGGCCCAGCGCGACCGTCTTGAGGGTGCGCAGCAGGACGGCGGTCTTCCAGTCGCCCTCGCCGCCGAAGCCGTAGCCGTCCGCCATCAGGCGCTGGACGGCCAGGCCGGGCAGCTGGCGAAGGCCGCCGAGGTCCTCGAAGTTGGTGGTGAAGGCGCCGAAGCCGCCCTCGGTGAGGAAGCCGCGCAGGCCGAGTTCGATCCGGGCGGCGTACCGCAGGGAGTCGTGGCGCTCGCCGCCGGCGCGCAGCTCCGGGGCGAGGCGGTAGCCGTCCTCGTACTCCTTGACGAGTTCGGTGACGTCGGCGTCGCTGCTGGCGTCGACGGCCGCCACCAGGTCGTTCACGCCGTAGGTGTTGACCGAGACGCCGAGGCGCAGCTGGGCCTCGACCTTGTCGCCCTCGGTCACGGCGACGTCGCGCATGTTGTCGCCGAAACGGGCGAGCTTGAGGGTGGCGAGTTCGGCCCGGCCGGCGGCGGCGCGGGCCCAGGCGGCGATCCGGCGGGCGGTGGCCGGGTCGGAGGCGTGGCCGGCGACGGTCTTGCGGGCGACGCCGAGCCGGGACTGTATGTAGCCGAACTCGCGGTCGCCGTGGGCGGCCTGGTTCAGGTTCATGAAGTCCATGTCGATGGTGGACCAGGGCAGGTGGACGTTGGCCTGGGTGTGCAGGTGGAGCAGCGGCTTGCGCAGGGCGTCGAGTCCGGCGATCCACATCTTCGCGGGTGAGAAGGTGTGCATCCAGGCGATCAGGCCGACGCAGTCGTCGGCGGCGTTGGCCTCCAGGCAGATGCGGCGGATCGCGGCCGCGTCGGTGAGGACGGGCTTCCAGACGATGCGGACGGGCAGGCCGGCGGCGGCGACGGTGCCGGCCACCTCGCGGGACTGCTCGGCGACCTGGCGCAGGGTGTCCTCGCCGTAGAGGCCCTGGCTGCCGGTCAGGAACCAGATCTCGCGGGCGTCGGTGCTGTGCGTCATGGGGTGGTTCTCCTTCACCGGGCCGCGGGCTGCTGGCCGTAGACGTGCTGGTAGCGGTGGTTGAGGGCGTCGATGTCGGCCTGCGCGATGGGCAGGGGCTCGCCGAGTTGGCGGGAGATGTGGACGGTCCGGGCGACGTCCTCGCACATCACGGCGGCCTTGACGGCGGCCTTGGCGTCCTTGCCGACGGTGAAGACGCCGTGGCTCTTCATCAGGACGGCGGGCGAACGGTGGTCGCGCAGGGTGTCGACGATGCCCCGGCCGATGGAGTCGTCGCCGATCAGGGCGAACGGGCCGACCGGGATCTCGGCGCCGAACTCGTCGGCCATCGCCGTGAGGACGCACGGCACGGCCTCGCCGCGGGCGGCCCAGGCGCAGGCGTACGTGGAGTGGGTGTGCACCACTCCCCCGACCTCGGGCAGGTGCCGGTAGACGTAGGCGTGGGCGGCGGTGTCGGAGGACGGGCTGTGGGAGCCCTCGACCACCTTGCCGTCCAGGTCGCAGAGGATCATGGCGTCGGGGGTGAGCTCGTCGTAGGAGACTCCGCTGGGCTTGATGACCATCAGGTCCTCGCCGGGGACGCGGGCGGAGACGTTGCCGGCGGTCCAGACGACCAACCGGTAGCGGACGAGCTCCTGGTGCAGGTCGCTCACCTGCCGGCGGATCAGGTCGATGGGGTCGGTCATGCGGGTCGTACCTCGCTCTTCCGGTCGGTGGCGGCGGCGCTCAGGGCGGCGTTGCGGATGGTGCGCAGGCGGTGCAGCTGCTTGTCGGGGCCGGTGCCGAAGTGGTCGTGCAGCAGGCGGTACTCGGCGAACAGGGCGTCGTAGGCGTCCGCCCGGGCCGGGTCGGGCAGGTAGGCGCCCCGCCGGACCCGGCCCATCGCGGCGGAGGCCGCGCGGACGCCCTGGTGGGCACCGGCCGCGACCGCGGCGTGGATCGCGGAGCCCAGTGCCGGCCCCTGCTCGGACTCGGCGAGCGAGACCGGCCGGCGCAGCACGTCCGCGTAGATCTGCATCAGCAGGGCGTTCTTCTTGAGGCCGCCGGTGACGACGAACTCGGTGATGGGGACGCCGGCGTCCTCGAAGGCGTCGACGATGGTGCGGGTGCCGTAGGCGGTGGCCTCCAGGAGGGCCCGGTAGACCTCCTCGGGCCGGGTGGCGAGGGTGAGGCCGACGATGACGCCGCTCAGGTGGTGGTCGACCAGGGTGGAGCGGTTGCCGTTCATCCAGTCGAGGGCGACCAGGCCGTGGCCGCCGACCGGCTGGCCGGCGATCTTGCGGGTGAGGAGCTGGTGCAGGTCCTCACCGGTGCTCAGCGCCTCGTCCCGGTAGTCGGCGGGGACGCCCTGGCGCAGCCACCAGGCGAAGATGTCGCCCACCGCGCTCTGGCCGGCCTCGTAGCCGTAGGCGCCCTCGACGATGCCGCCGTCGACGACGCCGCAGATGCCGGGTACGTCGGCGAGGGCCGCGCCGTTGAGGACGTGGCAGGTGGAGGTGCCCATGATGGCGAGCAGCTGCCCGTTCTCGACCGCCCGGGCGGCGGGGGCGGCGACGTGGGCGTCGACGTTGCCGGCGGCGACCGCGATGCCCTCGGGCAGGCCGGTCCAGGCGGCGGCCTCGGCGGTGAGGGAGCCGGCCCGGGAGCCGAGCGCCAGCAGGGGGTGCTCCAGGCGGGTGCGGGCGAAGTCGGCGAAGCCGGGGTTCAGGGCGGCCAGGAAGTCCTCGTCCGGGTAGTGGCCGTCCTGGTGGATGCCCTTGTATCCGGCGGTGCAGGTGTTGCGGCTCTCGGCGCCGGTGAGCTGCCAGACGATCCAGTCGGCGGCCTCGATCCAGCGCTCGCAGGCGGCGTAGACGGCCGGATCCTCCTCCAGCACCTGGAGGGCCTTGGCGTACTGCCACTCGGCGGAGATCCTCCCGCCGTAGCGGGAGATCCACTTCTCGCCACGGGCGTGCGCCAGGGCGTTGATCCGGTCGGCCTGGGCCTGCGCGGAGTGGTGCTTCCACAGCTTGGGCCAGGCGTGCGGGCGCCCGGCCCACTGCGGGGTCTGCGCGAGCGGCGTGCCGTCGGCCAGGGTCGGCAGCACCGTGCAGGCGGTGAAGTCGGTGCCGATGCCGATCACCGCGGCGGGGTCCACGCCCGCGGCGGCGAGCGCGGCGGGGACGGCGGTGCGCAGCACCTCGCGCCAGTCCTCGGGGTGCTGGAGCGCCCAGTCGGGCGGCAGCTCCTCGCCGGTCCCGGGGAGGCTCTCCTCGACGACGGCGTGCGGATAGGGGTGGACGGCGGTGGCGATCTCCTCGCCGTCCCGCACGCGCACCACCACGGCGCGGCCGGAGAGTGTCCCGAAGTCGACGCCGACGACGTAGGTCTCCGTGTCGGGGGCGGGGGAGGTCTCGGTCACTGTCTCGTCCTTACTGGCGGGTGGGTGGCGCCTGCCGGGGTGTGGGCGGCGGGCGGCCACGCCGCGGGCGGTGGCGGTTGTGCGGTCCCGATCGTCGGGGTCGTTCCCGGGTCGTGGCCGGATGTCGGGGCGGGTCGGCGGGTCGCGGGTCGCTGCGGGGGTCGGGGTCGGTGCTCGGGTCCGGTCCGGTCCGCAGGGTCGCTGCGGGGTGGGGTGGGTTGGGTTGGGGAGACGGCGGGGGTCGGTGGTCGGGGCCGCCGGACCGGTCCCGCTTCGTTGCGGGGGTCCGGCGGCCGGCCACCGCCGCGCCTGCCTCACCCTCGGGAGGCGGCACGGCGGTGGCCGCCGGTACGGGCGGACCGAAGCGGGGTGGGCCGCCCGTACCGGCGGTTCGGGGGACCTCCGGTGGGGCCCGCAGCAAATTGTTAACGTTAACAACGCTTCGCGCAAGAGCCCCGGGGAAAGTCCGGCGGCTGCGGCCGGCCGCCCTGACCGGCGGGTCCGCTCCGGCGGGGGCCGATCCGCCCCTGCCGGGCCGTCGGCCGGGCCGCCGCAGAGCGGGCCGGGCGCGCCGGCACAGGGCCGTCGGCCGGGCCGCCGCCGGGCGGGTCAGGCGCGCCGGCGCAGGGCGGTCAGCCGCTGGAGCACGATGAAGACGAACAGCAGCGCCCCGATGACGATCCTGGTCCACCAGGAGCTGAGCGTGCCCTGGAAACTGATGACCGTCTGGATCAGCCCGAGCACCAGCACCCCCAGCACGGTGCCCAGCACGTAGCCGGTGCCACCGGTGAGCAAGGTCCCGCCGATGACCACCGCCGCGATCGCGTCCAGCTCCAGGCCCACCGCGTGCAGCCCGTAGCCGGAGAGCATGTAGAAGGTCAGCAGCACACCGCCCAGCGCGGAGCAGAAGCCGCTCACCGCGTAGACCCCGATCTTGGTCCGGGCCACCGGCAGGCCCATCAGCAGCGCCGACTGCTCGCTGCCGCCCAGCGCGTACACGTTGCGCCCCCACCGGGTGTGGTGCAGCAGCACGAAGGCCGCGACCACCACCAGCAGGGCGATCACCGCGCTGGGCGAGACGAACATGCCGCCCGGCAGCGGGATCCGGGCCTGCGCCATCGAGGTGTAGCCGGAGTCGGTGATCGAGATGGACTCCACACTGATGGTGTAACAGAGGCCGCGGGCCAGGAACATGCCCGCCAGGGTGACGATGAACGGCTGGATCTCGAAGGTGTGGATCACCCAGCCCATCACCCAGCCCGCCCCGGCACCGATCGCCAGCACCAGCGGGACGACCGCGAGGATCGGCCAGTGGTGGTGCTCCACGAGCGCGGCCGAGACCATGGTGGACAGCGCGACCACCGCACCCACCGAGAGGTCGATCCCGCCGGAGAGGATCACGAAGGTCATCCCGACGGCGACCACCAGCAGGAAGGCGTTGTCGATCAGCAGGTTGAGCAGCACCTGGCCGGAGAAGAAGCCCTGGTAGCTCACCGAGCCGACGCTGAACATGGTGACCAGCAGGAGCGCGGTGACCAGCAGCGGGACGTGTTCACGGAGCCGGCGTGACAGGGTGGCGTTCATCGGCCCACCTCCAGGTTGGCGGGTGCGGCGGATTCGGACCGGCTGCCGCGCCGGGCCCCGGACCGCCGCCGATGGGACAGCTTGGCGCGGAACTTGGGCGATTGGACCAGGCAGACGGCGATCACGACGACCGCCTTGAAGACCAGCGTGGTCTCCGGCGGGACGCCGATGGTGTAGATGGTGGTGGCCAGGGTCTGGATGACCAGCGCGCCCAGGACCGTCCCGCCGAGCGAGAACCGCCCGCCGGCCAGCGAGGTGCCGCCGATCACCACCGCGAGGATGGCGTCCAGCTCGATCCACAGACCCGCGTTGTTGCCGTCCGCCGCGGAGACGTTGGAACTGATCATCAGGCCCGCGACCGCGGCGCAGACCGCGCTGAACACGTACACCAGGGCGATCAGGCGCTGTGCCCGGATGCCCACCAGCCGGCTGGCGACCGGGTTGCCGCCGACCGACTCCAGCAGCATGCCCAGCGCCGTCGAACGGGTGAGCAGCGCGGTGAGCAGCACCATGGCCGCCGCCAGCACGACGGCGAACGGCACGGTGAGCCAGTAGCCGCCGCCGATCAGCTGGAACGGGCCGCTGGTGACGGTGATGATCTGCCCGTCGGTGACGAGTTGCGCCACGCCGCGGCCGGCCACCATGAGGATCAGCGTCGCGATGATCGGCTGCACCCCCACCCTGGAGACCAGGAAGCCGTTGACGCTCCCGAGCACCAGCGCGACCAGCAGGGCCAGGCCCGCCGCGGTGAGCACCGTGCCCAGGCCGCCGGGATCGGCGGACTCGCTGATGTGCAGGCAGGCCAGGGCGCCGGCGATGGCGACGGTGGAACCCACCGACAGGTCGATCCCG
Source organism: Kitasatospora indigofera (assembly GCF_014655955.1). GTDB lineage: Bacteria > Actinomycetota > Actinomycetes > Streptomycetales > Streptomycetaceae > Kitasatospora > Kitasatospora indigofera. Next base: position 18,042 of record NZ_BNBO01000086.1, on the reverse strand, counting down.
CCGGTGGCGATCACCAGCGTCATGCCGAGCGCGACGAGGATCAGCGGGGCACCGAAGTGCAGGATGTCGATCAGGCTGCCGTAGAGGTGGCCGTCCTTGATCCGGACCGCGAAGAAGTCCGGGGTGAACGCCACGTTGGCCAGCAGCAGGGCCGCGAGGACCGCGGCCGGCCAGAACAGGCGGTGCTTGGTCATCCCTGTGCTCCGCTCGCGATGGTCTCCATGATCAGCTCCGAGGTGAGGCCGCCGTCGTTGCGCAGTTGGGCGACCATCCGGTGGTCGCGCAGGATGCCGACCTTGTGGCTGAGGCGCAGCACCTCCTCCAGTTCGGCGGAGATGAAGAGCACCGCCATGCCCTCGCCGGCGAGCTTCGCCACCAGCTTCTGGATCTCGGCCTTGGCGCCGATGTCGATGCCCCGGGTGGGCTCGTCGAGGATGAGGAGCCTGGGGTCGGTGATCAGCCAGCGGGCGAGGAGCACCTTCTGCTGGTTGCCGCCGGAGAGGTTGCGGACCAGCGCCTCCGGGTTGTTCGGGCGGATGTCCAGGGCCCGGATCCAGCGGATCGCGAGTTCGTCCTGGACGCTCCGGCCGAGCGGCCTGGTCCAGCCGCGGGCGGCCTGCAGGGCGAGCACGATGTTCTCACGCACCGTCAGTTCACCGACCAGGCCCTCGGTCTTGCGGTTCTCCGAGCAGAAGGCGATGCCGTGGCCGATCGCGGTGCGCGGGTTGCGCAGCACGGTCTCCTCGCCGTCGACCCGGACCGTCCCGGCGTCGGCCTGGTCGGCGCCGAACAGCAGCCGGGCGGCCTCCGTGCGCCCCGAGCCGAGCAGGCCGGCGAGGCCGACCACCTCGCCGGGGCGGATGGAGAGATCGTAGGGCTCCACCGCGCCCCGGCGGCCGAGGCCGGTGGCGCGCAGGAAGGCCCCGGCGCCCCCCGGTGCGGCCGGCTGCTGGCGGGCACTGTCCGACAGGCCTTCCAGGCCCTGGAGTTCGGCGCCGATCATCCGCGCGACGAGCTGCCGCTGGCTCAACTCGGAGGTGAGGTACTCGCCTTCCAGCCGTCCGCCGCGCAGGATGGTCATCCGGTCGCAGATCTCGTAGATCTGGTCGAGGAAGTGCGAGACGAACAGGATCGCGACGCCCCGTTCGCGCAACCGCCGCATCACGGCGAACAGTTGCGCGACCTCGTCGCGGTCGAGACTGGACGTCGGTTCGTCCAGGATCAGCACCTTGGCGTCGATGTCCACCGCGCGGGCGATCGCCACCAGTTGCTGGACGGCGATCGAGCAGTCGGCGAGCGGCATCGAGACGTCCAGGTCGAGGTCGAGCGCCGCCACCGCCCCGGCCGCGCGGCGCCGCACCTCCGCCCAGTGGACCAGGCCCAGCCGGCGCGGTTCGCGGCCGATCAGGATGTTCTCCGCCACCGACAGGTTGGGGCAGAGGTTCACCTCCTGGTAGACCGTCGAGATGCCGGCCTGCTGGGCCTGCAGCGGGCCGGTGATCGTGGCCGGCCGGCCCGCCAGCAGCACCCGGCCGCCGTCCGACTCGTGGACCCCGGTGAGCACCTTGATCAGGGTGGACTTGCCGGCGCCGTTCTCGCCCATCAGCGCGTGCACCTCGCCGGGGAAGAGCCGGAAGTCGACCCCGTCCAGCGCCAGCACGCCCGGGAACTCCTTGCGGATCCCGTGCACTTCCAGGACCGGTTGCCGGAGCATCGCAGTCCTCCTCTCGTGGTGGGCACCGGGGCCCCCGGCGTCGCTCCGCACAGGGACCCAGGCCACCCGGGGGCCGGTCAGTACTGGCGGGACGGCAGGGCGGCGGCGGCCTGGTCCTGGGTGAAGACACCCTCCTCGGTCTTGATCCGGCGCTCCACGCTCTCGCCCTTCTTGACCTTCTTGGCCAGCTCCATGAGCTGGTCGCCGAGGAGCGGGTTGCACTCGACGACCACGTTGATCTTGCCCTGGCTCATCGCGGTGAAGGCGTCCTTGACACCGTCGATCGAGATGATCTTGATGTCCTTGCCGGGCTGCTTGCCGGCCTCCTCGATCGCCTGGATCGCGCCGAGCGCCATGTCGTCGTTGTGCGCGTAGAGCACGTCGATCTTCGGCTGGGACTTCAGGAAGGCCTGCATGACCTCCTTGCCCTTGGCCCGGGTGAAGTCACCGGTCTGCGAGGCGAGGACCTTGAACTTCGGGTCACCCTTGATCACGTCGGCGAAGCCGGACTTGCGGTCGTTCGCCGGCGCGGAGCCGGTGGTGCCCTCCAGCTGGACGATGTTCACCGGGTCGGCCTTGCCCTGGTACTCCTTCACCAGCCAGTCGGCGGCCCGCTTGCCCTCCTCGACGAAGTCCGAACCCAGGAAGGAGACATAGAGCGACTCGTCCTGGGAGTCAACCGCGCGGTCCGTGAGGATCACCGGGATCTTCGCGGCCTTGGCCTCCTTCAGGACGGTGTCCCAGCCCGACTCGACCACCGGCGAGAAGGCGATGATGTCGACCTTCTGCTGGATGAACGAGCGGATCGCCTTGATCTGGTTCTCCTGCTTCTGCTGGGCGTCGGAGAACTTCAGGGTGACGCCGGCCTTCTTCGCCGCGTCCTGGACCGACTTGGTGTTCGCCGTGCGCCAGCCGCTCTCGGCGCCCACCTGGGAGAACCCGATGGTGATCTTGTCCGAACCGCCGCCCGCCGCACCGTCGTTCGCCGCACCACCGCTCGAACAGGCGCTGAGGACCACGGCCATCGCGCCGGCGGCCAGGGCCGCCGCAGCTCTCTTGAACATTGTTGTTTCCTCTCGGGTGGCCCCGTCGGGCGCCGGCTCGGTGCCGCTCGACGGGGGAGAAAGACGGCCGTACGCGCCGCACGGGCGAAGGCCGGGGTGGATTGGGGGGCGGGGCCCGCGCCGGGCCCCGCGCGGAGGTCCGGCGAAGGTCCGGCGGAGGCATGGCAGGGCGACGGGGCCGGAGGTCCGGCGGGGTGTCCGACGGGGGTCCGGCGCGGGTCCGGGTGAACGGACGGTTTCGTCACCGTTCCGCCGATGTGCAGATTGTTAACGCTCACAATTAGCGGGTCAAGAGAGCGGGAGGCGCGTTACCCAACCTTTATGAACGCCGGACCTTCGGCGCCGTGACGCTCTTCTCACCTCGGGGGAAAGGCAGTTGACGACCACCGGGGGAAGGCCTCGCAGGTGGACGGCCCCCGCCGGGGCGGTGCGAGGCCCGGCAGCAGCCGGGGCGCCGGGACAGCCCGGCCACGAGCCGCCGGCCCGTGGCACGGCCCAGCGCCCGAGGGGCGCGGCATGCGCGCGGGGCCGGACCGGCGGCAGGTGCGGGGGGCCGGACCGGCCTCAGGAGCGGGGGCCGGACCGGCCTCAGGAGCGGGACGCCGGACCGGTGCTCCGGCGCACCACCAGCTCGGGCGGCACCAGCACCTGGGCGGGCGTGCCAGGCGCGCCGTCCAGCTCCGCCACCAGCAGCGCCAGGGCACGCCGGCCCAGCTCGGCGAAACCCTGCCGGACGGTGGTCAGCGGCGGCGTGAGGTACGCGCCCTCCGGGATGTCGTCGAAGCCGACCACGCTCACGTCCTCGGGCACCCGGCGGCCGGCCTCGTGCATGGCGCGGAGCAGGCCGAGCGCCATCTGGTCGTTCGCGCAGAACACCGCGGTGACCCGCGGGTCCTCGGCGATCCGCCGCCCGGCCTCGTAGCCGGACCGGGCGCTCCAGTCACCGGTCCACGGCTGCGGGACGGGAGCCCCGGCCGCCTCCAGCTCGCCGCGCCACCCGTCCAGCCTGAAGGCGCTCTCCAGCCAGTCCCGCGGACCGGCGACGTGCTGGACGGTCCGGTGCCCGAGGTCCAGCAGGTGACGGGTGGCGGCGGCCGCCCCCGCCCTGTTGTCCACCGCGACGACGGGCATCCTGGACCGGACGGCCGAGCAGACCGAGACCACCGGGACCGTGCTCGACAGCGTGGAGATCGCCCGCACCGCCATCAGCTGCGGCGCGATCACGACGATCCCCTCGACACCCTGGTCGCGCAGCCGGTCGGCCGCGTCCTGGACGGAGCGGGCGTCCAGCGACCGCAGGGTGGCGACGCTGACGAAGTACCCGGCGTCGCGGGCCGCCTGCTCGATGCTGTCGAGCGTCAGGGCCGGACCGTACAGCGTGCCGCCGAAGCTGACCACGCCCAGCAGCTGCGAGCGCCGCGTGACCAGGGCGCGGGCGGCCGGGTTCGGCCGGTAGTCCAGCTCGCGGATGGCCGCGAGGACCTTGTCCCGGGTGCCCGGCCGGACGTGGGGGGCACTGTTCAGGACCCGCGACACCGTCTGGTGCGACACCCCCGCCACCTTGGCCACGTCCGCCATCACGGCGTGGCGCACCGCCTGCCTGGCGCTTCCGTCCGTCACTCGCGGCTCCCTCGTCTCGGCACCAGGATAGCCACATGATCTGTTTGCGCTCACAACCCGCCACCTGGCTGCCTCGGCGGCCCGCGTGCCCCGGCCCGGCCCCGGACCGGTACGGGTGCGCGCGGGTAGGCGGGTGGCGGCGGGTGGACGCGCAGTTCCTCACCGACAACACCTTCACCTGCTGCCAGGGCACCGGCCTGGAGACCCAGACCAAGCTGATGGACTCGGTCTACTTCTGGGACGACACCTCGCTGTACGTCAACCTCGGCGGCGCGGGCCACGAGTGGTGGTTCGTGCCCAACGGCGAGCGGCGGATCCAGAACCTGAACAGCGGTCTGCTGCTCGGCGTCGCCGGCATGTCGATGGCGGCGGGCGGCCTCGTCGTGCAGTGGGGCGACAACGGGACCGCCGATCACCGGTGGCTCGCACTGCGCGACGCGGACGGCGCGTTCCGGCTGCGCAACCTCAACAGCGGCAAGGTGCTCGGGGTGGACGGCGCCTCGACGGCCGCCGGGGCGAAGGTCCTCCAGTGGGACGACAGCGGCACCCGGGACCACCTCTGGCGGCTGCGCCACGGGGGCGCGGACGCGTTCCGGATCGAGAACGTGAACAGCGGCAAGGTCCTCGGTGTCACCGGCGCCTCGACCGCGGCCGGCGCGCAGGTCGTCCAGTGGGACGACAGTGGCACCCGGGACCACCTCTGGCGCTTCGTCTGACGGGCCGGGGCCCGGACGCTCACGGCGTCCGGGCCCGGCCCCTCCGAGGAGGGCGTCCGCAACAGGTCGGGCCGACGGTTCAGTTGCCGACCGTGAACTGGGTGTCGTCGATCAGGAAGGTGGTCCTGGCCGCGAGGTCCTCCTTCCCCACGAACCGCACGTCGACGTACTGGCCGGCGTAGGCGGACAGGTCCACGGTCTTCTGCACGTAGCCGGTGGTCGCGTTCAGGTTGGAGTACGTCGCCAGGACGGTGGCGCCGGCCTGGACGGTCAGCTTGTCGTACGGGACGGTGGTGGTGCCCTCACTGGTGGTGATGTGCACCCAGAAGGTGAGGGTGGCCCGGCAGCCCCAGGGGATGTACACCGTCTGGGACAGCGTGTCGGTGTGCGGGTCACCGTAGCCGTTGAGCCACGCCTTCCACGAGCCGCTGCGCGGGAGGGTGTAGGGGTTGGTGGAGTCGATCATCCTGGCGGTCGACGCGGACCAGGCGACGGGGCCGGACTCGAAGCCGGGGTTGGCGAACTGCTGGGCCACCGTGCACTGGCCCATGGTGTAGGTCGTCCAGAGGAACGACACCACGTCGAGGGCGCCGGTGGGGTCCTTCACGGTGAGCGTGACGGTGCTCAGGGCCTGGGTGGTGGGCGTGCCGGTGATCTTGCCGGTGCCGGCGTTCAGGGTCAGGCCGGCGGGCAGGCCGGTGGCGGTGTAGGTCAGGGCCCCGGGGTTGCTGCTGACGGCCTTGGTCTGCAGGCTCACCGCCGTACCGGTCCTGGTGACCTGGTCACCGGGGTTGGTGACGGTCACGCCCTGGGTGTTCCGCGCGCCGACGTTGACCGCGGCCCAGGCGTTGGCGACGTTCTTGTACGTCGGGCTGCCGGCGCCGTAGAGGTCGGCGGCGGCCTGGAGGGTGGCGGTGCGGGCGCCCGCGTAGTCGGTGCTGGAGGTCATGTAGGTGCTGAGCGCCCGGTACCAGATCTTGGTGGCGGCATCGCGGCCGACCGGGTTGACGGGCAGGCCGTCGTAGGTCGGGGAGTTGTAGTTCACCCCGTTGACCAGCTTGGCGCCGCTGCCCTCGGAGGCCAGGTAGAACCAGTGGTTGGCCACCCCGGAGGAGAAGTGGACATCGCTGGAGCCCACCGAGGAGGACCAGTAGTCCGCTGACCAGCCGTCCTTGGAGGGCTTGTCCATGTAGCGCAGCGGCGTGCCGTCTCCGTTGATGTTGATCTTCTCGCCGATCAGGTAGTCACCCGGGTCGGCGGCGTTGTTCGCCCAGAACTCCACGGCGGTGGCCATGATGTCGGAGGTGGCCTCGTTCAGACCGCCGGACTCGCTGCTGTAGTTGAGGTCGGCGGTGGCGGACGTGACGCCGTGCGTCATCTCGTGGGCGGCCACGTCGATGGAGGTGAGCGGATTGACGTTGCCGCCACCGTCGCCGTACGTCATGCAGAAGCAGCCGTCCCACCAGTAGGCGTTCACGTAGGAGTCGCCGTAGTGCACGCGGCTGTGGGCGCCGACGCCGTTGTTCTCGATGCCGTTGCGGCCCAGCACGTTCTTGTAGAAGTCCCAGGTCAGCTGGGCGCCGTACTGCGCGTCCACGCCGGCGGTCTGCGCGTTGCCGTTGGTGCCGTTGCCCCAGACGTCGTCGGGGTCGGTGAACAGCGTGCCCGGGACGTCGTCGGTCTCGACGTGCTGCAGGTCGTAGGTCTTGTGACCGCCCCGGGCGGTGTCGGTCATGCTGTACGAACCGCCCGCCCCGGCCGTGCCGATGGTGACCTGGCCGGAGTACTGGCTGTTCCCGACGCCGTTCTTGACGTCCTGGAACTCGAACAGCTCGGCGCCGGTCCGCGCGTCGGTGACGACGTGCAGCTCGGAGGGGGTGCCGTCGTGCTGCAGACCGCCGACGACGCTCTCCCAGGCCGTCACCGGGGTACCGGACGCGGCCCACACGACCTTGCGGACCGACTCCGCCTTCGGGTCCTTCCCGCCCTCGGACCTGGCGCGGCCCACCGCGAACTCCTCGGCGGAGCCGGCCGTCACGGCCTCGGTGGTGGAGGCGGGCGCGACGGCCTCCCTGGTGGCCCGGTCGACGCCCTTGGTGCTTCCGTCCGGCGCCGTGTGGACGACCAGGTCGCCGCCGAGGACGGGCAGCCCGGCGAAGGTGCGGTCGTAGCGGGTGTGCAGGGTGCCGTCCGTGTCCTTCATGACGGACTTCGCCTGCAGCTCCTCCTGGGCACCCAGCCCCAGGGCCTTGGCGGTGCCGGCGCGCCGGCTCTGCGCGTCGGCCAGCAGGCTCGACCGCTCGCCCGGGCTCAGCGGCGCCGCGAGGGCTCCCGACCTGGGCGCCGGGGTGGTACCGGCCGTTGCGGTGGTGTTGGGTGCGGTGCCGGCGGGGGCACCCTGAGCGGCGGGCCCGTGCTCGGGCCTGCCGTCGGCGGTGGCGACACCGGCCGGCAGGACGACCACGACCATCGCGGCCGCGGCTGTCAACGCGCCCGCGACGACAGCCTTGTGGGGGGAACGCCTCAACGGAACTCCTCATGGGGGCGGCCGACTGCGACGTCGGCCGGGTCAGTCCCGGACGTGCGGTGCCGCGTCGTCCGGGTGGAGCTGGAGACTCGATGACACTGCTTCAACTGCGATGGCACGCCGGACCGTTGGGCGTGCCAGGGCTAGCGGAAGCGTTCCATGTTTGCGCGGCCATGTCATCCGGCCCGTGGCGACTTGACCGAAACGCGCCACACCCGACCGGCGCCCCGCACTCCGGCCCGACGCATCGCAGGGCGCCTTCGCGGGGCACCCTCGCCCGACAGACTGACGGCTCGTCATATCAGCGGCGTCGCAGGGGATATCGCCGTTATGCCGTCCCACGGGACGCGCCATCCCGGCGCCGGTGGGCCCCGGGGCCGCGGAGCGGCCCGGCGGAGCCCCGGACTCCCCTACCGGCTGGGCGATTTCAAGCCGCACCAGGGCGCCGGGTGTGCGCGCGGCCACCGTCCGGGACGCCGGATCCGGAACGGCGGGGGGCCAGCAGGGGGGAACTCCGCCGGCCTCAAGGCCGCCGGCCGGCCCCTCGCTCACCCGGTTCACCCGAACGGCCTACCCGTCTTGCCGCCCCCGGACGGCCGGGACAGCGTGGGGCGCGGGCCCGGGAGGGGTTCGCACACCGCCGGGCGCCGCCGGGGAGCGAGGTCCGCGACCGGGGCGGTGGCGGCAGAACAGGAGAGGTCTTCGTGACGTACACGCCGAAGGACGCCACGCCCGCCACGGCCGCCGCGAACAGGGAGGCGGTCTCCCGGTACGACATGGACGACCGGCAGGACTTCGCCGACGCCGACCGGGGCCTGATCGCGCCGTTCCCCGACCGGCTGTACGGGGCGGACGGGCGGATCCTCTTCGACCCGGCCCGCTTCGACTACCTGGCCGAGGACGCCCCGCCGCCGGACACCGTCAACCCCAGCCTGTGGCGGCAGTCGCAACTGATCCGCAAGGGCGGCCTGTACAAGGTGGTGGACGGCCTCTACCAGGTGCGCAACAACGACATCGCCAACCTGACGGTGGTGGAGGGCGAGGACGGGCTGGTCGTCATCGACTGCATGGCCGCGGTCGAGTCCGCCCGGCAGGCGATGGCGATGATCCGGGAGCACGTCAGCGACAAGCCGGTCTCCGCCGTGATCTACACCCACACCCACGTCGACCACTACGGCGGGGTGAAGGGCGTGGTCGACCCCGCCGACGTGGCGTCCGGGAAGGTGCCGGTCATCGCGCCGGGCACCCTGGCCTCCTTCGACAAGCACGCGCTCGGCGAGAACGTCATCGTCGGCAACGCGATGTCGCGCCGCGCCGCCTACGCCTTCGGCAGCCTGCTCGACCTGAACGCCTCCGGGTGCGTCAGCTGCGGGATCGGCATCGCCTCCGTCCCGGGGGTGACCATCTCCTACATCTCCCCCACCGACCCGATCACCCGGACCGGCACCACCCGCGACCTGGCCGGCCTGACCTTCGAGTTCCTCTACGCCCCCGACACCGAGGCGCCGGAGGAGATGCACATCTGGATCCCGGAGCTGGCCGCGCTCACCTGTGCGGAGAACGCCAACCACTCGCTGCACAACATCCAGACCCTGCGCGGCGCCCGCACCCGCGACGCCCGCAACTTCGCCCGGTACCTGGACGAGACGCTCGAACGGTGGGGCGACCAGGCGCAGGTGCACTACGGCCCGCACACCTGGCCGGTCTGGGGCAACGAGGGCGTCGTCACCCTGCTGGAGTCCCAGCGCGACACCTACAAGTACATCCACGACCAGGCGCTGCGGCTGGCCAACAAGGGCTGGACCCCGCTGGAGGCCGCCGAGGAGATCGAGCTGCCCGAGGAGCTGGGCCGCAAGTGGTTCAACCGCGGGTACCACGGCACCCTGCACCACGACGTCCGGGCGGTGTTCACCAAGGAACTGGGCATGTGGGACGGCGACCCGGTCTCCCTGCACCCGCATCCGCCGGTGGAGACGGCCCGCCGCTTCGCCGCCCTGATCGGCGCCGACCGGATCCTCGCGGAGGGCCGGCGCGCCTTCGAGGCCGGCGACTACCGCTGGAGCGCGCAGATCCTGCACACCCTGGTCTTCGCCGAGCCCGGCAACGAGGCCGCGCGGCACCTCCAGGCGGACGCCTACGAACAGTTGGGCTACCAGGCCGAGGGCCCGCAGTGGCGCGGCATCTACCTGACCGCCGCCAAGGAGCTGCGCGAGGGCGTCCAGCCGGCCCCCTTCGCCACCGCCAGCTCCGACACCGTCCTGGCGATGCCGGTCGACATCCTCTTCGACTTCGCGGCCGTCCACCTGATCGGTGACAAGGCCGCCGATGCCGACCTGCGGGTGGACTTCCGCTTCACCGACCTCGACGAGACCTGGACGATGCGGGTGCGGCGCGGCGTCCTCAACGCCCGCCGCGGGGCGGCACCGGAGACCCCGCTGACGGTGTCCGGGCCCAAGGCGGCCCTCGCCGGTGTGCTGCTGCGCCCCGCGACGGCCGACCGGCTGGCCCGGAGCGGGGCGATCACCCTCGACGGTGACCCGAGCGTGCTGGAGACCTACGGGGGACTGCTGGACGAGTTCGACCCGCACTTCCCGATCGTCACTCCCTGAGGACTGCGGCGGCCTCCCGGAGGAGCCTCCGGGAGGACCGCCCGTCCCGTTCAAGGTTCACCAGGTCGGCACTGCGTGCGGCGCCGGCCGGCGGAGCGGGCATCGCGATCGAATCTGATGCCTCGTGTTGGATTGTTCAATGATTCGCTGGAGAGACGCCGTCGCTTCTGTCGATAATTGACGGCATGAGCCTCGACGACGTTTCCTCCCTCTTCTCCCGGTGGGCCCCCGCCCCGGCCTCCTGGCAACTGGCCGACGGTGTCCTGACGGTCCGGGCCGACGCCCGGACGGACATCTTCACCAACCCGATGAGCGGCGAGGTGAAGCGCAACGCCGCCATGGCGCTGGTCAGCCCGCCGGAGGGCGACTGGCAGTTCTCGGCGCGGGTCCGGGTGGGGTTCAAGGCCGCGTGGGACGCGGGCGCCCTGTTCGTCCGGTCGGACGAGGAGCACTGGGCGAAGCTGAACTTCGAGCAGTCACCGGACGGGGTGCCGAGCGTCTTCTCGGTCGTCACCCGCGGGCGGTCCGACGACGCGGTGGCGGGGGCCGTGGCCGGCGAGGCGCTGTGGTTGCGGATCAGCCGGATCGACGAGGCCTTCGCGTTCCACGTCTCGGACGACGGCTCCGCCTGGCGCCTGGTCCGGCAGTTCGCACTGGCCGGCCGGGGCGGGATCCAGGTCGGCGTCGAGGTCCAGTCACCGATCGGCGAGGGCTGCCAGGTCGAGTTCGACGACATCCGCCTCACCGCCACCCGGCTGGCCCACCTCTTCGACGGCCGCTAGTGAACTGAGCCGGGCCTCCGTTCCCCGACGGCCGCCGGGGAACGGAGCCGGGGCGGAGCGGGCGAACGGAGCGGGCGAGCGGAGCCGGGGCGGACGGCAGAAGCAGGGGTGGACGGCAGGGGCCCGTACCCGTAGGCAGCAGGGGCCCGCCGGGTACCGGCCCTCGGTGTCCCGCCTCCCGCCTCCCGCTCCGCTGCGCTTCCGCCGCCGCGGGGGCGGCGGTCAGCGGTGCGCGACCGGCCCGGCCGAGTCGCGCGTACCGGCCGTGTCCCGCGGGGCGGCCGGCTCCCCCGGCACCGCCCTCGCCCCGGCGCTCCCGGGCTCCGCCCAGGAACCGGCCCGCGTGTGGAGGGCGTACACCTGCGCGCCCCCGGCCCAGTACCGCCGGGGATCGCCGTGGTCCCGCGCCGCCCCGGCGACGGCGGGCGGGCGGGAGCGAGGTCCGGCGCCGGGCACGGCGCAGGGCTCACCGGGGTGGGCGGGCGTCCGGAGGTCGGGCCAGAACTCGGCCACCGCCGTGGCGCCCGCCTCGACCACCGCGTCGCGCCGGCGCCGGCGGGCGGCCGGGGTCGAGGCCCGCCGCACCGCCGAGGCGACGGCCTGGGGCGAGGTGTGCGCCCACTCGACGAAGCTGTGGGTGCCGGCGCGGCCGTCACCGTGCCGGATGCGCAGGGTGACGATCCAGGGCGAGCACCCGTCGGGCCCGGCCCGTCGGACCGGCTGCTCGGGGTGGCCGCTGCCGGGGAACGGCAGGAGGTGCTCGGCTCGCGGGACGTGGGGGCCGGAAGAGAAGGACATGGTGTGCTCCGACGGTGCTGGGGACCTGCGACCGATCGGGCGATTCACCAGAAGTGAACATTTTCGAACCCGATTGCACAATCACACTCGCTCGCCGCCTCCGGCGTCAAGCCCCGCAACGGCGTCGATATCCCCGCGTAACCTTCCGGCCGCCCTGCGGCCCCTTTTTCGTGACCGTTTGCACCGGGCCGGACACGGATTGCGCACACCGACGGGTAGCGATGCCGGACTTTGTCCAAGTTTGACGAATCCCTTGACATCGCGGGGGCGCGCTTCGAGACTCTCGGTCGACCCACTTGTTTGCGCCAACATGGCGGGACGGCCGTGCCGGCGCAGTCAAGGGGTCGACCCCCGGCCGTCCGCCGCCCCAGCGGGCGGCGGACGGCCGGGGACTGCCAGGAAGCGGGCCCGGACCTGACCGGTGGGGCGTGCGCGGCCTCCCCACCAGGGCGGCCGGCCTCCCCGGCACCTCACCGTGAAGTCCGCCCCACGCCCGCGACTTGAGCAGTGCCCCCCCACCCCCACCCACGGTGCATGCACGGAGCACGCCCCTCCTCGTTCCCCGGCCGGGGACAGCGGGCCGGGCGGCACTCCCCCACGCCGCGGAGCAGTTCCGCCCGCCCTGTCATGTTTGCGGTGCCACGGCTCAGGAACTCGTCCGGCTCATGCACCGGAGAACGAAGGTATGAGAACGTGCCGAGATTGCGAACGATCCTGTTCGGCGCCCTGCTGGCGCTGTTCCTTCCGCTCCTGCAAGGAGTGGGTACCGCCCACGCGGCCACGGTGACGATCACCAACGGCACCCAGTTCAGCGACACCGCCGGCAACCCGGTCCAGGCCCACGGCGGCGGCGTCATCAAGGTCGGCCAGTACTACTACTGGTTCGGCGAGGACCGGAACGCCGACAACACCTTCCGCTACGTCTCGGTCTACCGGTCCAAGGACCTGAAGGCCTGGGAGTTCCGCAACCACGCCCTGACCCAGGCGGCGGACCCGGAGCTGGGTTACGCCATCATCGAGCGGCCGAAGGTCATGTACAACGCCTCGACCGGCCAGTTCGTGATGTGGATGCACAAGGAGAACGGCTCCGACTACGGGCAGGCCCGGGCCGCGGTGGCCGTCTCCAGCACCGTCGACGGCACCTACAGCTACAAGGGCAGCTTCCGGCCGCTGGGTGAGATGTCCCGCGACATCACCACCTTCGTGGACGACGACGGCACCGGCTACATGATCTCCGCCGCCAACGAGAACCGGGACCTGCACATCTACCGGCTCACCGCCGACTACACCGCGATCGAGTCCCAGGTGCAGAACCTGTGGGCCGGCCAGTCCCGCGAGGCGCCGGCCCTGTTCAAGCGGGGCGGCGTGTACTTCCTGCTCAGCTCCACCACCAGCGGCTGGGACCCCAACCAGCAGCGTTACGGCACCGCCACCAGCATCACCGGCACCTGGAGCGGCCTGACGGACATCGGCGACGGCGTCACCTACGGGAGCCAGACCGCGTTCGTGCTGCCCGTCCAGGGCACCGGCGGCACCAGCTACCTGTACATGGGCGACCGCTGGGGCAACTCCTTCGGCGGGACGGTCAACGACTCCAAGTACGTCTGGCTGCCGCTGTCCTTCCCGACCGACACCACCATGACCATGGGTGACTCGCCGCAGATCAACGTGAACGCCGCGACCGGCGTCATCACCCCCATGAAGGCCACCTGGGAGAGCCTGACGGGCCGCCAGAGCGGCCGGTGCGCGGACGTGGGGAACTACTCATTCGCCGCCGACTCGCAGCTTCTGCAGTGGAGTTGCGGAAACGGTGCCAACCAGAACTTCTGGCTGAAGAACCTCGGCACCGGCTACGTGCAGATCATGGCCCGGCACAGCGGGCTGTGCCTGGACGTGAGCGGCGCCTCCACCGCGGACGGCGCGCTCGCCGTGCAGAACACCTGCAACGGCCAGACCTCCCAGCAGTGGCAGGTCCAGAAGGTCTCCGGCACCAACTACGTCCGCCTGATCGCCCGGCACAGCGGCAAGTGCCTGGACGTCACCAACCAGTCCACCGCCAACGGCACCGCCCTGGAGCAGTGGACCTGCGGCACCGGCACCAACCAGCAGTGGCTGCGCACCGTCACCCCCTGAGCAGTCGGACCGTGACGCCGCACTCCCCGCGCCGACGCCCCTGAGCGGGCTCGTCGAGCCACCTCCCTGCCCACCTCTCCCGTTCCGCCCCACCGACGCCCCTCCACCCCCGTACGGCGGAGGGGCGTCGTCGTACCCGCCCACCCCACCCCGTCCAGGAGGACCCGATGTCCCCACGCAAGCAGCCACCCACCCGTACCCGCAGGACCCGGGCCGGAGCCGGCGCCGCCGCCGTCGCGATCGCCGCCCTCACCGCGAGCACCCTGAGCGCCCCGCCCGCCGCGGCGGCCGAGGCGTCCTGGCACGTCACCGTCCGCCTCGACCCCAGCTACCAGCAGCAGCCCTTCCAGGGCTGGGGCACCGCGCTGGCCTGGTTCGCCAACGTCACCGGCGGCTGGCCGGACGCCAAGCGCAACGAGCTCGCCGACGACCTGTACGGCGCGAACGGCCTCGGCTTCACCCTGGCCCGCTACAACATCGGCGGCGGCGACAGCCCCGAGACCCAGCCGTACCTGCGCCCGGGCGCGGCGGTGCCCGGCTACTGGAACCGCCCCGCCGCCTACGGGCCGCCGGCCGGCGGCACCGCCGGCTGGACCGAGCCCGCCGACTGGTGGAACCCGGCCGACCCGACGCACTGGAACGCCAACCCCGACCCGAACCAGCTCTGGTGGCTGAAGGCCGCCAAGAGCCGCGGCGCCGACACCTTCGAGGCGTTCTCCAACTCCGCGCCGTACTTCATGACCAACAGCGGCCTGGTCTCCGGTGCGTCCAACAGCTGGCAGGACAACCTCCGCGCCGACCAGTACGACCGCTTCGCCGCCTACCTCGCGGGCGCGGTGCAGCGCGCCCAGGCCGCCTCCGGCGTGACCTTCAACGCCGTCTCCCCGGTGAACGAGCCGGACACGTCCTACTGGGGCGCCGGCGGCCCGCAGGAGGGCTCGCACTGGGACCAGGCCTCCCAGGCGCACGTCATCGCCAGTGTCCGCAGCGCGCTGACCGGCGCCGGGATCGGCGCGCCGCTGGCGGCCATGGACGAGAACACCTCGGACATGTTCCGGGACAACTGGAACTCCTACAGCGCCTCGACCCGCGCCGCCGTGGGCAAGCTGAACACCCACACCTACGGCACGAACGGCAGAACCGGGGCACGCGACATCGCCAAGGGCACCGGCAAGCCGCTCTGGATGTCCGAGGTCGACCTGGGCGGCAGCGGCCCGCAGAGCTTCACCGACATGTCCCCGGCCCTCGACTTCGCCCAGCACATCAACGACGACATCAGGGAGCTGGAACCCAGCGCCTGGGTGATGTGGCAGGCCGTCGAGGACTACACGAACATGACGCCCGGTCACGAGAACTCCAACTGGGGCCTGATCCAGACCGACCTCACCTCCGCCGACCCGGCCGCCGAGCCGCTGCGCCTGAACAAGAAGTACTGGGCCATGGCCAACTACAGCCGGTTCGTCCGGCCGGGCGCCCAGGTGATCGGGACCGACTCCACGAACACGCTCGCGGCCCTGCGGCCCGGCGGCACGGGCGCGGTGGCCGTCTACACCAACTCCAGCGGCTCGGACCAGACCGTCACCCTCGACCTGGGTGCCTTCCAGAGCGTCGACACGACCGTCCCGGTGCAGCGGTGGACCACCGACGCCGGCAAGAACCTGCAGCGTGACGGCGACCTGACCGCCACCGCCGCGAAGACGCTCACCACGACCGTCGGCCCCGGCTCGGTGACCACCTTCGTCATCCCGGGCGCCACCGGCGTCGACAGCACGGCGACCACCGACCCGACCGGCCCGGTGCGCCAGGTGCTGGGCGACAACAGCGGCCTGGCCCTGTCGGCCGGCGCGACCTCGACCGCCGCCCCGGTCCAGCGGACGTCCAACCCCGCCGACACCGCTCAGCAGTGGAAGTTCACCAAGGTGTCCGGCACCTGGGAGAGCACGACCGCTTACCGCGTCACCAACGTCAAGACCGGCAAGGCCCTCAGCGTCAGCGGGAGTGCGCTCGGCTTCGCCGCCGCGGGCTCGTCCACCCAGCAGCGGTGGATGCTCTCCACCACCGGCAACGGGCACAGCACCCTGGTCAACAGTGCGACGGGCGACCTGCTGGACGTCGCGAACGGGTCCATGTCCGACGGCGCGCCGGTCGGCGTGTACCGGCCGACCACCGGGAGCAACCAGTCCTGGAGCCTGCGCAGCGCCGCCGCCGACAGCTGGAAGGCCCTGCGCGTGCGCAGCAGCAACAAGTGCGTGGACATCCAGGGCTCCTCCACCGCGGACGACGCGCCCGCCCTGCAGTACACCTGCGTCAGCGCCTCGAACCAGAAGTGGTCCCTGCGTCCCGCGAGCCCCGGCTACGTCAACCTGGTGGGCCAGCAGAGCGGCAAGTGCCTGGACGTCTCGGGCGTCTCGACCGCCGACAACGCCGCCGTCCTGCTCTACGGCTGCAACGGGGCCGCCAACCAGGAGTGGTCGGTGCGCACCACCGCCACCGGCTACGTCACCCTGATGGCCCGGCACAGCGGCAAGTGCCTGGACGTCTCCGGTGGTTCCCTCAACAACAACGCCCCGCTGGTGCAGAGCCCCTGCACCGGGAGCACCAGCCAGCAGATCAAGGTCGGCTGACGGCCGGCGGCCGGGTCGGGGGCGCGGACTCGTCCGCGGCCTGGCCGCCCCGGACTGCGGCGTACCCCCTCGGGGGTGCGCCGCAGTTACGCGTTCCCGTCCTGCGGGGCGCGGGCGGAGCTGGCCCGGACGACCAGCTCGGGGGTGACGGAGATCAGCCGGGTGGCGGGGCGCTCCCCGGCCGGCGAGTCGATCTGGTCCAGGAGGAGCGCGACGCACTGGCGGCCGACCTCCTCGAAGTCCTGCCGGACGGTGCTCAGCGGCGGGGCGAAGTAGGCGGATTCGGGCACGTCGTCGAAGCCCACCACGCTGACGTCCTCGGGGACCCTGCGGCCGGCGTCGCGCAGGGCCAGCATCAGGCCGAGCGCCATGTGGTCGTTGGCCGCGAAGACGGCGGTGACGTCCGGGCGGGCGGCCAGCTCCTTGCCGATCTCGTACCCGGAGGCGGCCGTCCAGTCGCCCAGCGCGAGCGGCGGCACGGGTGCGCCGGCATCCTTCAGGGTGGCGTGCCAGGCGGCGGCGCGGCGGCGGGCGGCGTAGGAGTCCTGCGGGCCGCCGATGTGCCAGACCGTGCGGTGGCCGAGCCCGAGGAGGTGCCGGGTCGCCGCCGAGGCGCCGTACGCCTGGTCGGTGTCCACCGAGTGGAAGCGGCGCTCGGGGTCGCCGTCGGCCACCACCACCGGGATCCCGCCGGAGACGGTGAACCCCCGGCGGTCGAGGATCTGCGCCTCGACGACGACGAGGCCGTCCACGGCCTGCTCGGTCAGCTGGCGGACGGCCTGCTGCACGGCGTCCTCGGTCTGGGCCTCCGCGCAGACCACGTTCACCGAGTAGCCGGCGGCCTGCGCGGCGTGCGAGATGGCGGCGAGGGTGCGGGCGTTGCCCTGGGCGGCGAGGTCGAAGGTGACCACGCCGAGCACGTGGAACCGCCCGAGGGTGAGCGCGCGGGCGGCGCTGTTGCGCTGGTAGCCGAGCATCCGCATCGCGGACAGGACCCGCTCCCGGGTTTCCGGTTCCACGTTGGAGCGGTGGTTGGCGACCCGCGAGACCGTCTGCGAGGAGACACCGGCGAGGGCGGCGACATCGGCCTGGGATGGAGGGCGCTGCCTGCCCCGGGTGCCGTCGCCGGGCGTCGTCCCTCTTCGTTCCATGCCGGTCCTTCCTCGCGTGTCTGCGTGAACATCGTAGCGCCGGGATGCGAAGGACCACGATGCGGGTGGGCGGGCCAAAAGGGAAGGCTGCCGGTCTCCCTGTCTGTGCGGACAGGAAAACCGGCAGCCTGTGGCGGTCCGGCCGACCCTCGGCGGCCTACCGCCCGTCCGTTCCCCCACCGGCCGGGACCACCACTTCTCCGGGGTGGCCCCTGAGCGGCTCGGCGTGGGACGGAAGTACGGGGGGTGCGGGGGTCAGGCGGGGAGGCCGATGCGGCGTTCGCCGTTGCGGCGTTGCTGGATG
>NZ_BNBO01000085.1 GCF_014655955.1 Kitasatospora indigofera | reverse complement strand
TCACCACCGCGCTGGTGCTGGTGATCGTGCTGCTGACCAAGTTCACCCAGGGCGCCTGGCTGGCCGTGGTCGCCGCCCTGCTGCTCTGGCTGATGATGCGCGGCATCCGCCGGCATTACGACACCGTCGCCGAGGAGCTTGCCGTGGACGACCCGCACGCCGAGTCGGTCCGCCCGTCCAAGGTGCACGGCATCGTGCTGGTCGCCAAGCTGCACAAGCCCACCCTGCGGGCGCTCGGCTACGCCCAGGCCTTCCGGCCGGACACCCTGGAGGCGCTGAGCGTCGCGGTCGAGCGGGACGCCGTCGACGCGCTGAAGGAGCAGTGGGCCGCCTTCGACGTACGGGTGCCGCTGAAGGTGCTGGACTCGCCGTACCGGGAGATCACCAAGCCGGTGGTCGGCTACGTCCGCGAGTACCGGCGGGTCAACCCGCAGGAGGTCGTCGCGGTGTTCATCCCCGAGTACGTGGTCGGGCACTGGTGGGAGCACCTGCTGCACAACCAGTCCGCGCTCTGGCTGAAGAGCCGGCTGCTGTTCACCCCCGGCGTGATGGTGATCAGCGTGCCCTGGCAGCTCTCCTCCGCGCCGAGGGCCGACCACCCGGCCCGCCGCGCCCCCGGCGCCGTCCGGCGCGGTGAGCCCGCAGCCAACGTCGACCACCTGCCCCGGACCGGCGGGTAGCGGCCCGGCCGGTCCTGCACGGGGGGTGACCGCGCGCCCGTGCCGGCCGTCCCCCGCCCGGCGTACGCCGCCGGGCGCCCCCGCGCTGACGAGCCGTCGGCGCACGGGCGGCCCGCCCGGAGGCGGGTGAACGGGGGTGGGTGAACGGGGTGTCCGGCGGCGTGATCGGATAGGACATGACAGCCGGTCGCGCCCGGCCGCGGACGTTCCGCCGCCGGCCGTGCCCGGCGCAGACCCGCCCCGCCCGGCCCGCACCGATGGAGAGAGCCGCCATGAAACTCCGCTGCGCCGTCCTCGACGACTTCCAGTCCGTCGCGACCACCGTCGCCGACTGGTCACCCGTCGCCGACTCGGTCGACGTGGTCACCTTCCCCCGGCACTTCGGCAGCGAGGACGAACTCGCCGCCGCGCTGGAGGGCTTCGAGATCGTCGTGACGCTGCGCGAGCGGGTGGCCTTCCCCGCCTCGCTGTTCGCCCGGCTGCCCGCGCTGCGGCTGCTGATCGCCTCCGGCATGCGCAACTCCGTCATCGACCACGCCGCCGCCGAGCGGCACGGCGTCACCGTGTGCGGCACCGCCAGCTCGTCGACCCCGCCCGTTGAGCACACCTGGGCGCTGCTGCTGGGCCTCGCGCGCGGCATCGTGCCCGAGGCCACCGCCCTGCGCGAGGGCGGCCCCTGGCAGTCCACCCTCGGCGCCGACCTGCACGGGAGCCGTCTCGGCCTGCTCGGACTGGGCAAGATCGGCAGCCGGGTGGCGCAGGTCGGCCTGGCCTTCGGGATGGAGGTGACGGCCTGGAGCCAGAACCTCACCGCGGAGCGGGCGGAGGAGGTCGGGGTGGGCCTCGCCGCCTCCAAGGAGGAGCTGCTCGCGTCCAGTGACTTCGTCTCGATCCACCTCGCGCTGAGCGAGCGCACCCGGGGCCTGCTGGGCGCCGCCGAGCTCGGGCTGATGCGGCCCACCGGCTACCTCGTCAACACCTCCAGGGCGGCCGTCGTCGACCAGGACGCCCTGCTCGCCGCACTGCACGCGGGCACCATCGCCGGGGCCGGCGTCGACGTCTTCGACATCGAACCGCTCCCGGCCGGCCACCCGATGCGCACGGCGCCGCGCCTGCTGGCCACCCCGCACCTCGGCTACGTCTCGCGGAGCAACTACCGGACGTACTACGGTCAGGCCGTCGAGGACATCGCGGCCTTCCTGGCCGGTTCGCCGGTCCGCCGGCTGGGCTGACCCGGGCGGGCGCTCCGGCCGCCCCGCCCCGCCCCGCCCCGCGCCGGGCCGGGGGCCGGATCGCGCCGGCGGCCCGCCGCCTGCCAGAGTGGGGAGCGGAACTGCAGCGTGAGCGGAGGAGGACCGGCCGGCGTGTTCGTGAAGATCTGTGGCCTGAGCACCACCCAGGACGTCGAGGCGGCGGTACGGGCCGGGGCGGACGCGATCGGGTTCGTCCTGACCGCGAGCCCGCGCCGGGTGAGCCCGGAGCAGGCCCGCCGGCTGGTCGCGGCGGTGCCCGAAGGGGTGCTCACGGTGGCCGTGTTCCGGGACGAGCCGCTCGACCAGGTACGGCGGGACGCCCGGGAGGCCGGCGTGGGCGCGGTGCAGCTGCACGGCGAGCACCCGGCCTCGGCCTTCGCCGAGCTGCGTGACCTCGGGCTGACGCTGGTCCGGGCCACCTCCGCTGCCTCCGCCGCGGGGGCGTCCTGCGGCGACTTCGGCGAGGACCTGCTGCTGCTCGACTCGCCCGTCCCGGGCTCGGGCGAGAGCTGGGACTGGTCCGCGCTGGGCGAGGCCCCGCCGGCCGGCCGGTGGATGCTGGCCGGCGGCCTGGCGCCGGCGAACGTCGCCGAGGCGGTGGCGCTGGCCCGCCCCTGGGGCGTCGACGTGTCGAGCGGGGTCGAGGTGCGGCGCGGGGTGAAGAGCCCCGAGCTGATCGCGGAGTTCCTCCGGGAGGTCCGGGCGGCCGGCCGGGGCTGACGTCCGGGGCCGACGTCCGGCCGGGTGCGGGCGGTACCGGCCCCCCGGCTCGGTGGGCCGTGCGCGGGGGCCGGCCCCCGACGGGGGCCGGCCCCCGCGCACGGCCGGGCGGCAGGCCTGGTCAGGCCACCGCGGTCGGCTGCTCGGCGCGGGCCGGCGAGCTGAAGCCGCGCCGGGCCAGCAGGCCGTCCAGGGCGAGGCTGCCCGGGCCGGCCACCGCGATCAGCAGGAAGGTCCAGCAGAACAGCACCGACCCCTCGCCGCCGTTCTGCAGCGGCCACAGCGCCCGCTCCTGGTGCACCGAGAAGTAGGCGTAGGCCATCGAGCCCGAGCAGAGCAGGGCGGACGTTCTGGTGCCCAGGCCGAGCAGCACCAGTCCGCCGGCGACCAGTTGGATCACCGCCGCGTACCAGCCGGGCCAGCTGAGCGCGGGCACCGAGCCGCCGCCCTTGGCACCGCCGAGGACGCCGAACAGTGACGCGGCGCCGTGGCAGACGAAGAGCAGTCCGACGACGATCCGGAAGAGGCCGAGAACGTACGGTCGTGCGGTCTCGACTGACTCGCGGGGGACGAGAGACACTGAGGTGCTCCTGACAGATCGGGAGTGATCAGGTAAGGGTTGCCTAAGCAGCGTGATTGCGCAAGGCCGCCTACGGAGATTTCACGTCGTGGACATGCAAGGAGCCCGCCCCGCCGAACGGCGGAACGGGCTTGCGGGGAGCGGCGTCTGACGGTCAGCCAGTGGTCGGGCGGGTCGGGTGGGGCCGGGCGGGCTCAGTCCCGGGCGACCGGGTAGGCGTAGGTGGCGTCCGGGAGCGCGGCCAGGCCGGGGAGCCAGCGGCCCAGCACCAGCGCCGAGGGGTGGAACAGCGGGCTCGGCAGCGCGTTCGCCCCGAACCGCTCCCAGCCCGCGCAGTTGTGCGGCTCGGTGACCTCGGCCGGCGCGCCGCTCGGCGGCGCCAGCACGGCGGCCGTCAGCCGGGGGCGGCCGAGCTGATGGTCCAGCAGCACCGCCAGCACCCGCATGGCGCCGGCCGGGAGTTCGATGCCGGTCTCCTCGGCCAACTCCCGGGCGGCGGCCTGTTCGAAGGACTCGCCCGGTTGGTCGACCTTGCCGCCGGGCAGGCCCCAGCTGGGCTGCTCGCCCGCCGTGATGCGGCGGCCGAGCAGCACCCCGCCCGTCCCGGTGGGCACGATCACGCCGACCCCGAGCATCGGTGCGACGGTCATCCGGTCCTCCCAGGGACGGTCGGGGCGGGCGGTGCGGGGGTCACCAGGCGGACTGGGCGTAGTCCTTGAGGAAGCAGCCGTACAGGTCCTCGCCCAACTCGCCGCGGACGATCGGGTCGTAGACCCGGGCGGCGCCGTCGACCAGGTCCAGCGGGGCGTGGAAGCCCTCGGCGGCGAGCCGCATCTTGTCCGGGTGCGGGCGCTCGTCGGTGATCCAGCCGGTGTCCACGGCCGTCATCAGGATGCCGTCGGTCTCCAGCATCTCCTTGGCGCTGGTGCGGGTCAGCATGTTCAGCGCGGCCTTGGCCATGTTGGTGTGCGGGTGCCCGGCGCCCTTGTACCCGCGGCTGAAGACGCCCTCCATCGCGGAGACGTTCACCACGTACTTGCGGCGGGCCGGCGAGGCGGCCATCGCCGGGCGCAGCCGGCTGATCAGGATGAACGGCGCGGTGGAGTTGCAGAGCTGGACCTCCAGCAGCTCCATCGGGCCGACCTCGCTGACCGTCTGGACCCAGCTGTTGGTCGGCGCCAGGTCCGGCACCAGGCCGCCGGCGTCGATGGCCGTGCCGGCCTCGATCCGGGCCGGCGAGGCCGAGCCGGTGACCAGGGCGAGGGAGGTGATGTCCTCGGCGCTCAGCCGCTCGCTGCCGGCGGTGGCCTGGCCGGGCAGGGCGGGCAGGTCCACACTGCCGCTGCCGAACCGGCCGATGGTGGTGGACTGCGGCAGCTCGCCGTGCGGCAGCGGCGCGGACTCGGCGTTCACCAGCTCGCGGTACGACTCCGGGGGCCGGCGCACGGTCTGCGCGGCGTTGTTGATCAGGATGTCCAGCGGACCGTCGGCGGCGACCTCGTCGGCCAGCGCCATCACCTGGGCGGGGTCGCGCAGGTCGATCCCGACGATCTTCAGCCGGTGCAGCCACTCCGCGCTGTCCGGCATCGCCTTGAAGCGGCGGATCGCGTCGTTGGGGAAGCGGGTGGTGATGGTGGTGTGGGCGCCGTCGCGCAGCAGCCGCAGCGCGATGTACATCCCGATCTTCGCCCGGCCGCCGGTGAGCAGTGCGCGCTTGCCGGTCAGGTCCGCGTGCGCGTCCCGGCGGCTGTGGTTGAGCTTCGCGCAGGACGGGCAGAGCTGGTGGTAGAACGCGTCCACCTCGACGTACCGCTGCTTGCAGGTGTAGCAGGAGCGCGGACGCTCCAGGATGCCGGCGATCTCCGTGGTGGTGACGGTGGTGAGGCCGAAGGCGCCCGCCGTCTCGTCGTCGATCCGGCCGGGCGCGCCGGTGGCCGTGGCGGCCGTCACGGCGCGGTCGTTGGCCGTCTTGCGGGCCCGCATCTCCTGGCGGCGGCGCTGCTTGAGGGTCCGGAAGACCCCGCCGACCGCCTGCCGCACCACGATCGCGTCGGGGTGGTCGACGTCCAGCTGGTCCAGCTCGGCGAGCACGCCGAGGCAGAGCGCGAGCCGTTCGGGGTCGATGCCCGGACCGTACTCGACCGCCTCCGGGGTCGTCCCGGTGTCCTGGATGTCCTCGACCGCCGTCATGCCGTCACTGCTTCCTTGCTCGCTTTCCCCGCCCGGTTACCGGGCGGAGTCTACTGGGCCGGGCCAGGACGAGGCGAAACCGCAGTGATCATCCGTTCGTCGGGGCGGCGGGCGGGCGGACGGCGGGAACGGCGGGGGAGACCGACGCGCGCCTGCTCGTCGCCGGGCCTCGCCGCCCGCGCGGACCGGCCGGCGGCGGCGGGCCCGGGCCCGCCGGGTGACGCGGATCACGGACCGGGCCGGTGTCTCGCCCTCCCCCCTCCGGCGGCCCCTGCGACCGGGCGCGCGGGCCCCGCGGGAGCCGCCCGGGACGGGCCGGGCCCCTCGCGGGCCGACCGCCCCCGGGGCCGCCCCGGCGGCTAGGCTGACACCGGTTGATCATCGCTGAAGGGGGCACGGGTGGGGCAACTGTCGCTGGGAGAACTCGCGGTGTACCGCGCGCGGCTGCGCGGCTGCCTGCTCGGCGGGGCGATCGGGGACGCCCTCGGATTCCCGGTCGAGGGGCTCACCATGCCGGGGATCGAGGCCCGGTACGGGGCGACCGGCGTCACCGGGCCGGTCCCGGACCACGAGGGCGTGACCGGCCGGATCAGCGAGGAGACCCAGCTGACGCTCTTCACCGCCGAGGGCCGGCTGGCGGGCTACGCCCGCGCGATGGCCAGGGGCATCAGCGGCGCGGAGACCGCGATGGTGCACGACGCGTACCAGTGCTGGCAGGACACCCAGGACCACGCCGGGCCGCCGCCGCGGGACGGCCTGCGGCACCGCATGGGCCGGCTGCGCGAGGAGCGGTGGCTGTACGCGCGGCGCGGGGCCGGCGCGGCCACCTCCTCCGGTCTGCGCGAGCGGTACACCCCCGTGCCGTGGAGCCCGGTGGACGGCACCCCGGGCCCGGTGAACCCCGGCTCGAAGGGGTGCGGCGCGGTGGTCCGCTCGGCGCCCTTCGGCTTCACCGGGAACGACCCCGGGGCCTCCTTCGAACTCGCCGCCCGCTGCGCACAGATCACCCACGGCCATCCGACCGGCTACTACGCGGCCGGCGCCTTCGCCGCGATGATCAGCCACCTGCTCGACGGCGAGTCCGTGGCGGCCGCCGTCCTGCTGAGCATGGAGCTGCTGGCCGGGTACCCCGGGCACGAGGAGACGACGGCGGCCCTGCGCAGGGCCGTCGACCTCGCCCGGACCGGCCTGGCGACCCCGGCGAAGGTGGAGAGCCTCGGCGCGGGCTGGACCGGGGAGGAGGCCCTGTCGATCGGCGTGTACGCGGCGCTGGCCCGCACCGAGTACCGGGAGGACCGCACCCCGATCGAGGCCGCCCTGCTGGTCGCGGTCAACCACTCCGGCGACAGCGACTCCACCGGCTCGGTCTGCGGCAACCTGCTGGGCGCCCACCACGGCGACGTGCTGCTGCCGGCGCACTGGCTGCGGCAGATCGAGGGCCGGGCCGTGATCGCCGCACTCGCCGACGACTTCGCCGCCGAGGTCCACCCCGGCGAGCGGCGCCCGTGGATCAACTACTGACCTCCGGCCCGGCAGCCCGGCGCGGTGGCCGGGCGGCCGGGGCCGCCGTCAGTCGAGGTCCAGCGCGACGACGCCCTTGGGGAGCGCCAGGCAGACCAGCCCGGCCCGGTCGACGGTGACCGAGCGGGCCTGCCCGCCGAGGCGCAGGTCCAGGGCCGGCCCGGCGGCGTCCGGCCGGCGGACCCGGACCAGGCCGTCGGACCAGGCGGCGACGGTCACCAGGCCCCCGGCGGTACCGGCCGCGGCCACCGCGGTGACCTCGCAGGGCCGCTCGTCGACCAGCTCGGGCGCCCGCCCGGACCCGTGCGCCCAGCTCCACACCCGGCCGTCCCGGCCGCCGCTCAGCGCGAGCCCGCCGGCCGGGGAGAGTGCGAGGCCGACGGCGGTGACGGCGCCCCGGTGGAGCGGCTCGTCCGGCGAGAGCACCGGCCCGCCGTCGGTGGGGAAGCAGTGCAGCCGCCCGGCGCCGTCGCCGACGGCGACCAGCTCGTCCTGCTCGCCCCGGGTCGCCAGCGCGGTCACGCCGTCGGCGAAGTGGCGGGTGGCCCAGTCGAGGGCGCGGGACAGGCTGTTGCCGAAGCTGTCGTGGAGGGGCAGCTCGGTGACCACGCCGTCGGTCCGCAGCAGGTAGTAGGAGCCGTCCGCGCCGCCGAGCATGGCGACCGAGGGGACCGAGGGCAGCCGGAGCGGGTCGGTCCCCTCGGCGTCCCGGCCGGTCACCGGGTCGACGTGGCGCAGGATGCCGTTGACGGCGACCGCGAGCCGGCCGGCGTAGCGGCCGTGGCCGAGCGTCGTCCGGCGCACCTGGCCGTTGGCCCGGCGGTACGACCAGCGGGCCGTCCAGGCCTGCCCGGACAGGGCGGCGCAGCGCGCGGCGGCCTCCTCGTCCCGGCCCGCCAGCCAGGCGTGCAGGGCGGCGGCCCGGCCGGCCGGGGTGCCGGCCGCGCACGCCGGTCCGGCGAGCTCCCAGGCCTCCGCCAGGGCGCCCGGCGGCTCGCCGGCGGCCTCGGCGTGCTCGAAGGCGGCGGTGACCGCCGCCGGGTCCGCGTGCACCAGGAACTCGGGGTCGGCCAGCAACTGGCCGGCTATGCCCGCGGGCACGGCGTGCCGCAGGAGCGTCCCGAGCCGCTCGGGGCCGGCCTGCGCCAGGTCGGGGCGGCCGCCGGCCAGCCGGGGGACGCCGTCCGCGATGCTGCGGACCAGGCCGGCGTGGCCGACGGCGGGGGAGCCGGCGGCCACCCGGGCCGCGAGCTCGTCCGGCTGGAGCCGCCAGGCCGCGCCGTCGGCCGGCGCGGGCACCAGCTCGGCCGCCCGGCGGACGGCGTCCGCTCCGCCGGCCCCCGGGAGGGCAGCCCACAGCCCGGCGGTGACCGGGCCGGCGGCGAGCGCCCGGACGGCCGGGCGCAGCTCCTCCGGCAACGCCGTCCACCAGGCCGCGGCCAGGGCGGACGCCCGGTCGGCGGGCGGCGCCGCGGGGTCGAGCACCGTGGCCGGGGTACGGGCGGCGAGCCGGGCCAGGCCGGGGCTCGGGTGGACCTGCCCGGCGGCCACCGGAGTGCCGCCGAGCCCGGCGCACCAGGAGGCGAAACGGTCCGGGTCGGTCCAGCGGGGATCGTCCAGGTCGAGCACGGCGCCGGCGGGCGCGGCCCCGTCCAGCGCGGCCGCGGCCGGCGTGCCGGAGCCGCACTCCACCAGCAGCCGCAGCCAGGGCACCTGGAGCAGCGGGGTGAGCAGGTCGACGGCGATCCGCTCCGCCGCGCCGGGCAGCAGCTCGCCGCCGGCCCGGTCCAGGTCGGTGACCACCAGGGTCCGGGGCACGCCGTCCTGAAGGGCCGCCATCAGTTCGGCGGGCGTCCTGGCGACGAGCCCGAGCCGCGCGGCCAGCAGCCAGGTGGCGCCACGGACCGTCAGTCCTTCGGCGGGCAGCACCGCGTGGACGCGGCGGTCGGCGCGCGGGTTGTCGGGGGGCGCGGCGGCGGCCAGCCAGGAGAGCAGATGGGTGCGGCCGCTGCCGGAGGAGCCGGCCAGCCGGCAGAACCGGGGGGCCAGCGGGTCCGCCAGCCAGCCGAGCAGGGCCCGCCCGGCCGGGCGCCGGCCGGCCCGCAGCGGCGGCACCGGGACGCCCTCCCCGGCGGGGGCCACCGGGGCGGGGGCCGTGCCGTACTCCGGGTTGTGCCAGAACCGCAGAAGCCGGCCGCCGGGGCTGACCTCCCAGGCCCCGGCGACCGCCCGCGGCGGGACCCGGCCGGCCGGGTCGTACCCCGGGTCGGTCCGGTAGAGCCAGCCGCCCGCGGCGACGGCGCGCTCCGAGCGCTCCGGGTCGAGGGGCGGGTCGGGGCGCCATCCGGGTGGCTTGACCCGGTCGGCCGGTGGCTGCCAGCCCTGGGCAGCCAGTTCGGTCAGGGCCGGGAGCGAGGTGACGGCCCGCGAGCCGGGGTCGAGCCGTCCGGACGTGGCCGAGCCCGGCTCCGTCAGGAGCCGGCGCACGGCCACGGACGGCTGGAGACCGCTCGCCCTGGCCTCCAGCAGCTTGCCGTACCAGAAGGAGCCGGCGTTCCAGCTGTCCACCGCCGGCCGTCGTGCGAACTCGGCCGCCCCGTCCACGTCGGACCACCAGAGGTAGCCGGTGATCTCTCCTTCGGGAGTCACCGCCGCGACGTACTCGACGGGGTGCTCGGTCTCGGACGCGTAGCGGAGCGGCGACGACACCACCGTGAACTGGAGGTCCTGGTCGAGGCGCTCGTTGTTCCAGTCGTTGTCGCTCAACGGTCACTCATTCCGTCATCCCAGGATCTCGCCGAAAACATGGTACTGATTACCGACTTTGACGACCTTTGTGGCTTTCCAGTCCAGGTTCCGGCCGAGCAGGAGCTCCCGTTCGGCGGCCCCCATCGCGCCGACGTTCTCCACCCAGAGCCCCGGGGTCCCGCCGGGCACGCTCAGGTGCAGGATCGCCTCCTTGCCCCGGTACATCGCCGGCAGGTCGCCCAGCGAGGTCGACATGTAGCCCTTCTCGGTGATCGTCCTGCCGACCAGGTCCTCGGGGTTGGTGATGTCCAGGTGGCGCAGGTCGGTGCCCCTGGTGACCACGATGTCCTCGGGTACGGGGTGTGCCTGCAGGGCTTTGTCGAGCTCGGCGACCTGGTGGTCGATCTGCGAGGTCCGCGGGATCTCGTCCCGGAGGGATCGGTTGATGTCCTGGTAGGACTGGCCCTTGGGGGCGGTCTCCGAGTCCAGGGTGTAGTTCTCCACGGCCCTCCGCTGTTCCGGCGGGAGGTTGTCGGCCGTTTCGTTCCAGGTCTTGGCGCCGTACTCCCTGGCCGCGTCGTCCTCGAAGGTCCGTCCCTGCCGGGCGATGTCCTGCTCGGCGGCCCCGAGGTCATCGAGCTCCCGGTTCCGGGTGATGGTGGCCAGCGGGCCGTTGTCCTCGGAGTGGTAGTTCGGCCCGGAGGAGGCGGCCTCCGGCTGGTGCGGCGGGGCCTCGGCGTGCTGGGGTTCGGCGTGCTGCGGTTCGACGTGCTGGGGTTCGACGTGCTGGGGTTCGGCGTGCGGTTCGGGGTGCTGCGGTTCTACGTGGTGGGGCTCGGGCGCCGGCTGCTCGGGCACGTGCGGATGCTGAGGCGCCGCCGGCTCGGGCGTGTGCGCGGCCGGGGCCGGCTCGTGCGCGGGGGCGGCGTCCAGCTTGGGGCCCTCCGCGGGTTTGACCGTCCAGCCGTCCGGCAGCCCGCCCGGTTCCACCCTCGGTACGACCGGCTCCACCCGCGGTACGAAGGGGTGCTCGCCGAGGCCCGCCACGGCCCGCTGCCCGGCGTTCTCGGCCACCTGCGCGGCGCCGCGTTCGGCCGCGTTGACGGCGGTGCGCTGGCCCGCCCGCTCCAGGGCGTTGACCGCCACCCGCTCGGTGACGGCCGCCGCCTCGCTGCCGCCGCCGGTGGCCAGGCCGGAGAGCAGGTTGAACAGGGTCTTGCCGCCCGCCTCGGCCGGGTCGGAGCCCCAGCCGGAGCCGACCAGGGCCTTGGCCAGTTCGGTCGGGTGGTTGGCGGTGTACGCCAGGCCCCCGGCGACGGAGTTCAGGTGGTCCAGGTACAGCGCGGGGTGGGTGATGTTGTACACGTCGAAGGGGTTCACGCCGCGCGCGAACTTCAGCAGGTCGGCGCCGCCCTTGAGGAACCCGCCCTCCAGGTGCAGCGCGCTGCCCGCGATCACGTCGGGCGCGTCGGCCAGGGCGTTCCCGATCCGGTCCATCAGTCCGGGCGCCTTCGGCGCGGCGCCGGTCGCCGCCCTGATCGCCTGCTCGGCGGTGCCGGCGGCGCTCACCCGCTGCTTGCGGGCCGCCAGCAGCACCTCCGCGGCCTGCTTGCGCCCGGCCGCGCCCGGGTCCTGGAACGGCGCCGGCCTGGTGGGCGCGGTGGGGCTCTGCCCCGCCTCGGAGGCCGCGTTGTACGCCTTGACGGCCCGGTTGTACTCGTCCGCCCGCTGGTTGTACGCGGCCTGGCCGTCCTTGGTCGCCTGCTCGGCCTTCTTGTGGAGGTCGATGGCCTGCTGCGCCTGTTCCTGGGCCCAGGTGAGGGTGGCGGCCAGCCCCGTCAGCGCCTTGGCCGCGGCCTCGCAGGCGTCGGCGGTGACCCGCCAGGCGGTGGGCTGGGTGGCGAACTTCTTGCGGAAGGCGTCGGCGGCCTTACCCTGCCAGTGCTCGGAGTCCATCCGGCTCAGGCCGCCGGCGACCTCCTCGAAGGCGAGCGTGAACTTCTGCAGGTGCTGGGCGGTCTCGCCGATCGCCTTCACGTCACCGTGGACGAGCTGTTTCGGGTCGTCCGTCTCACCGAGGTTGAGCTCGCCGACGTCCGCGCCGAGGTCCTCGGCGATGCCGTCGCCCCACCTGTCGACCGCCCGGCCCGCGTCCTCCAGTCCGACGAAGTCCAGCGCGCCGCCGACGGCGTGCGCGTTCACGCTGACGAAGTCGCCGGCGAAGCTCTTGACGTCGCTGAGGAAGCCGCTCATCAGCGGCCGCCCGCCTGCTGCTGGGTGTAGGCGTCGAAGCGCTGGTTGAGGGCGTCCGACATCGCCTTGGCCTTGGCCGCGTGCTCCTTGTTCCACTCCTCGTCGCCGACCTGGTTGAGCATGATGTTGTGCTCCAGCAGGTCGGCCTCCACGCCCTTCCAGGTGGCGGCGGAGTGCAGCGCGCCCTCCTCGAAGGACTTCGCCGAGTAGTCGGCGTCCCGGACCTGGGTGTACGGGTTGTCCGACAGGGTCTGGCCCCAGGAACGGCCCTCGACCTGGTCCTGCGTCAGGTTGGGGTTGCCCGCCGCGGCACTGACCGCGTCCTTGAGGGCGCCCGAGACGTACTGCTCGTGGTCGTGGTAGATCCCGGCGGACAGGTCGAGCTTCTCGGCGATCTCGTTGCCCTGCTGGACCAGCCCGCGCACCATCACCCCCCAGCGTTCGCAGAACTCGTCGAAGGCCGACTTGCAGCCGGGGGAGCCGATCTGCCCCCCGGTCAGTTCGAGGTCGGTGAAGCCCCGTCCGACCACCGCGCCCTCGGCGATGCCGACCTTCTTCAGCTCGCCGATCGCGTCGTTGATGCCCTTCGCCGTCAGCTTCAGGGCCTCCGGATCGACCTGGAAGTCCGCCATCAGTTCTCCTCCCCGTCGAGCGCGACCGCGTCCGGCACGATCCCCCGTACCGGCGGGAACAGCATCGGCTGCGCGCTCCCCACGTCCAGTGCCACTCCGCAGGGGACGCCGGCCGCGGGCACCGCGACGTCCAGCAGCCGCGAGCCCCGGACCGTCAGCCAGTCCAGCTCCGGCCCCTGGTGGCCGCGCGCCCGGGCGAAGGCGACCATCGCCGCCTCGGTGCTGAAGGCCCAGATCCAGCGGATCCCGCCCTCGTCCCCCGTCCACACCCGGCCGTCGGCGTCCCGCGGTACGAACACGACGCCGGAGCGGAACGCGGCCAGCACGATGCCGGGGTCACCCGCCCCGGCGTGCAGCATGCGCACCTGGTGCGTCAGCCCCGCGTTCAACACTCGCCCCCCGATGTCCTGTCGAAGGGAGAAGGTACTCGATCACCCGGCGGGGCCGCACCGGAGAACCCGCCGGGGCGGGCCGGACCTCGCCCGGCAGGTCGCGGCCGGGCCGCGCGGGGCTCCCGCGGTCAGTGCTCCCAGGGCCGTTGCTCGCCGGGGTGGACCTCGGCGGCGAAGTCGTCGGCGAGTGCGGCGATCACGGCCCGGCCCTCGATCTGCCGCAGCCAGTGCGCCGGGAGCAGCACGTCGCCGTGGTGGGCGCCCAGCAGGTTGCCGCAGACCGAGCCGGTGGAGTCGCTGTCCCCGGAGTGGTTGACCGCGACCAGCAGGGCGGACTCGATCGGGGTGCGGTCCTCCCGGTACTCGGTGCGGGCCAGCGCCGCGTACACGGCGATGGCCAGGGCCTCCTCGGCGATCCAGCCGCCGCCGAGGCTCTCCACCGTCAGCGGCGTCGCCGGCCCGCGGTGTGCCAGGTCGACGGCCCGGCGCAGGGCCGCCGTCGTCTCCTCGTGCCCGGGGTAGTGGGCGAGCAGTTCCATGCTCCTGAGGACGGCGGGCTCCAGGCCCGCCCCGGTCAGCAGGTGGCTGATCATCGCGGCGAAGGCGCCGGCCGCGTAGTAGCCGGTCGGATGGCCGTGGGTGATCTGTGCGCAGCGGGCGGCGAGTTCGAAGGAGGCCCTGGGGTCGTCGGTGAAGCCGAAGGGCGCCGAGCGCATCACGGTGCCGCACCCCTTCGAGTCCGGGTTCACCGGGCCCGGGGTGCCGTCGACCGGGCCGCGGGGGTCCGGGACGTGGTTCTGGCGCAGGCCGGAGCGGCAGGCCAGGCCGGGCGCGCGCCGGGAGTACAGCCAGCGCTCCTCGCGCAGCCGGCCGTCGCGGTGCCGCAGGTCGTACCGGGGCGGCGGTTCCTCGTGGTCCTGGGTGTCCTGCCAGCGCTGGTACGCCTCCTGGACCAGGACGACCTCCTCGCCGCCGGTGCCCTCGGCCCGGGCCCGGGTCCGGGCGCGCAGCAGGCCCTCGGCGGTGAAGAGGGTCATCTGGGTGTCGTCGCTGATCCGCCCGGTCACGCCGTCGCGGTCCGGGACCGGCCCGGTGACGCCGGTCGCCCCGTACCGGGCCTCGATCCCCGGCATGGTGAGCCCCTCGACCGGGAATCCGAGGGCGTCCCCGATCGCCCCGCCGAGCAGACAGCCGCGGACCCGGGAGCGGTAGGCCGTCAGCTGGTCCCATGACAGGTACGCCACGGTCGTCCCCCTTTGATGATCGATCGGTGGCCGTCGCGGCCGGCGGTCCGTCCGGTCCGTCCCGGGCGCTCAGCGTGCGCCGGGACCCCGGGCCTGCCGGCGGTAGTGGTCCAGCACGTCCTGGCGCAGCAGGGCGCCGAAGCCCGCCGACTCCAGCCGCAGGCCGAGCTGGGCCTCGCCGGTGCCGAGGGCGGCCGCCGTCCGGGCCAGGTGCCAGTCGTGCGCGGCCAGTTGGTCGAGCAGATGGCCGCGGCGGACCTGCTTCTCCGACAGGCGGAAGGTCTTCAGGTAGGCCGTCCGCCCGGCCTCGTCGGTGATGATCTCGCCGATGTGGTTCTCCTCCCGCCGGCGGAAGCCGGGCAGGAAGCGGCTGAGGGTGAAGGGCCCCAGCCGGCGGACGGTGCGGAAGGCGTAGGCCGGGCCGAGCAGGCCGGCCGCCATGGTGGAGTCGTGGAAGGCCGCCCACTCCTCCTCCTGGCGGCGCGCGGCCGCCCGCAGGCCGGCGACCGAGCGGATGCCGGGGCCCGCGATCCGGGCGCGGAAGTCGGGCAGCGGCGGCATCAGGGTCGCGTAGTGGTGGACCTGTTCGCCGTAGAGGTCCTGGACGAGGGTGGGGTGCAGGGCCCGGTAGTCCTCGGGGTGCGGGACGGCGAAGGCGGCGGCCAGCGTGTCCCCGAGGTACAGCAGCAGGCCGCACTGCCCGGGGTGGATCTCGAACAGCCGCAGCGCGTCGGCCAGGCCGCGGACCTGCGCACCGGTCCAGGCCTCCTCGGCACGGGGCGAGAGGCCCTGCCGGACGGCCCGCTGCGACCACTCCTCCCAGACCACCGACGGCCCGCCGAAGTGCAGGCTGAGGTAGCCCTCCAGGGCGAGGTGCTGGGGCAGGAAGCGCAGCCGGCCGCGCCCCTCGCGCTTGGCGAGCCGGTGGTGCAGGCGCAGCGGCATGCCCGCGGGCGGCGGTCCGGCCGCGGCGTCGTCGGTCAGGTGGGTCCCGTACGTGGCCACCGGGGTGCCGTCACCGGTCCGGTCGGCGACGAAGGCGTGCGGGAGGTAGGAGTGGTAGGTGGTGCGCCGGTCGACCTGGACGACGCCGTGCTCCTCGCCCAGCGCGCGCCGGTGCAGGCGCAGGCCGGCGACCGGCTCCTCCCGCAGCAGGGGGACGAGCCGGACGGCGCCCCAGAGTTGGGCGGGCCCGGTGCGCAGTCCGGTGAGGTCCAGCGTGCCGGTCGTCCGGGGGGTCATCGGGCGTCCTCGGGGAGCGGCTCGGGCACGGGGGTGGTCGCCGGCGCGGGCGGGTCGAGGAAGGCGCGGGTCCGCTCGTCCAGGTAGGCCGTCAGTTCGGGCAGGCCGGTGCGCCCTTCGGCGAACCGGGCGAGCCCGACCAGGGTGGGCAGGTCCTCGGCGTCGCGCAGGCCGGCCGTGGGCACGGTCGGGGCGAGCCGGCGGACGTCGAAGTCCTCGGCGTCGTACACCGGGTTGAGGTGGACGATGCTGGTCCGGCCGTCGGGGTCGAGCCGGGTGCGCCAGACCCGCAGCACCTCGGCGGCGAGGCCCGGCGGCGCGTTGTCCCAGCCGTCGGAGACGATCAGCAGCCGCTCCGGCGCGGTGTCCAGCGCGTCCACGATCCGCAGGCCGAGCGGGGTCGGCCCGAGCGGGTGGACGAGCAGGGCGTCGGTGCGGCCGGAGGTCCACAGCGGGGTGTACTCGGCGGCGAGCGCCTCCAGCAGGAAGTGGCAGGCCAGCGCGGCCGTCAGCGGGCGGCGGCGCTTCTGGCCGGAGCCGGTGGCCGAGAAGCTGTCGTCGAGCACCGCGGCGACCCGCCCCCAGCTGCCCCGGTGGGGCCCGGCGGCCCGTCGGGCGGCGGCGCGCAGGGCCTCGGTGAGTTCGGCCCGGCGCCGCACCCGGTCGTCCGTCGGCAGGCCGAGGACGTACCCGGCCAGCCGGGTCAGCGGCATCCGCGCGAGGTCGGCGCGGACGGCCTCGGCCCCGTGCCGCCGGCCGGACTCCTGGAGGCGCAGCTGCTCCTGCCGGGTCATCCGCGGCGCGATCTTCTCCAGGAAGGTGCCGCGGGTGATTCCGTGCTTGGCGGCGAAGCCCTCGGCGACGCTGTAGGGCAGCTCGTAGAGGGCGGACTGCTGGTAGTGGGCGCGGCGCCAGCTGTCCAGCAGCGGGGTCGCGAAGGCGCTCCGCCGGGCGGGCCGGAACAGGAAGTCGCCGAGCTCCGCGCCGGGCGGGGCGAGGTGGGTGTGCCGCAGGGCGAGCTTGAGCCCGGCGCGGTACTTGACCGCGTCCAGGGCGGGGTCGGGCCGGGCGGCGAGCCAGTCGCGGAGGATCGCCCGGGTGCGCCGGTTGTTGACCTTGGCCCGGCGCAGTTCGCGGATCAGCCGGTAGACCCGCTGCGGCGGGAGCAGGGCGAGGCGGCGCGCGATCAGCCGGCCCTCGGTGCGGCGCTGCGCGGCGGTGGCCTCGCCGGCGGTCGCCAGCAGGCCCTGGACGATCAGGGCCGCGTTGTGGTCGTTGACGTCCAGGGCGAGCACCGCCGCGTACAGCTCGCGGTAGTTGCCGAGGATGTAGGAGTGCAGGAAGTCGAGCGAGAGGCGTTGCTCGCCGGCCTCGGAGCGGAATTCGCGCTGCCCGGTGGCGGTGATCGCGGCGTTGACGAAGAGCAGGACGTCGTCGGCGGCGACGAGGTCGCCGAAGGATTCCTCGGTGGCCATCGGTGACCGTCCCCCCGGTTGGTGTGGAGGCCGGCCGGGGAATGGGGGCGCGAACTGCGAACTATTGCGTTGCAAGGCATATTCCGGAAGTCGCGCCGGAGTCCCGCGGCCGGCCCGGTGACCCTAGCAGAGGGCCTGACCTGGTGTCCGGCCAATTTCCAGGGCTCCCGTTCGTGGCTTCCTCCAAGGCGGAACGGCGCCGCCGCGCGGGGGTTTGTGCGGATCTTCAGGAATAACGTGTGAACTGGCGTTCGTACGGGGTATCGGCAACTATTGACGGTTGGGTGCGGGGCGCCCGAGTGCGCTCGGCCGGCCGGACCTGACCGCACCCGAGGTGTACCCTCCCAAAGCCAGAGAGCCTTCTTCATGCGCTTCTTGAACCCCCAGACCGGCAGCTACGACGACCGTAATTCGGTGCCGTACGACCTCACGTACGACGACGTTTTCATGGTCCCCAGCCGCTCCGCGGTGGGCTCCCGGCAGGGTGTCGACCTGTCCTCGAACGACGGCACGGGCACCACCATCCCGCTGGTCGTCGCCAACATGACCGCCATCGCCGGGCGCCGGATGGCCGAGACGGTGGCCCGCCGCGGCGGGCTGGTCGCGATCCCGCAGGACATCCCGACCGAGGTCATCGCCGACGTCATCGGCTGGGTCAAGCAGCGCCACCTGGTGCACGACACCGCGATCACCCTGGAGCCCGGCGCGACCGTGGCCGACGCGCTCTCCCTGCTGCCCAAGCGCGCCCACAACGCGCTGGTCGTGGTCGAGGACGGCAGGCCGGTCGGCGTGGTCACCGACTCCGACTGCCACGGCGTGGACCGCTTCACCAGCCTGAGCGAGGTCATGTCCCGTGACCTGCTGCTGCTGGAGGACGGCATCGACCCCCGCGCCGCGTTCGAGAAGCTCAACGAGGGCCACCGCAAGCTCGCCCCGGTGGTCGACGCGGACGGCCGCCTGGTCGGCATCCTGACCCGCAAGAACGCCCTGCGCGCCACCCTCTACACCCCGGCCGTGGACGCCGCAGGCAGGCTGCGGGTGGCCGCCACCGTCGGCATCAACGGCGACGTCGCGGGCAAGGCCAAGGCCCTGATCGAGGCCGGCGCCGACGTGCTGATCGTCGACACCGCGCACGGCCACCAGGAGTCGATGATCAGCGCCCTGCGCGCGGTCCGCGGGCTGGACCCGCAGATCCCGATCGTGGCCGGCAACGTGGTCTCCGCCGCGGGCGTCCGCGACCTGGTGGAGGCCGGCGCGGACATCCTCAAGGTCGGGGTCGGCCCCGGCGCGATGTGCACCACCCGGATGATGACCGGCGTCGGCCGGCCGCAGTTCTCCGCCGTCCTGGAGTGCGCCGCCGAGGCCCGCCGCCTGGGCAAGCACGTCTGGGCCGACGGCGGTGTCCGCCACCCGCGCGACGTGGCGATGGCGCTGGCCGCCGGCGCCTCCAACGTGATGGTCGGCTCCTGGTTCGCCGGCACCTACGAGTCGCCCGGCGACCTGCAGACCACCGCGGACGGCCGCCAGTACAAGGAGAGCTTCGGGATGGCCTCGGCGCGCGCCGTGCGCAACCGGACCTCGGAGGAGTCGGCCTACGACCGCGCCCGCAAGGCGCTCTTCGAGGAGGGCATCTCCACCTCGCGGATGTTCCTCGACCCGGCCCGTCCGGGCGTCGAGGACCTGATCGACTCGATCGTCGCGGGCGTGCGCAGCTCCTGCACCTACGCGGGCGCCAACAGCCTGGAGGAGTTCCACCAGAAGGCCGTGGTCGGCATCCAGAGCGCGGCCGGCTACGCCGAGGGCAAGCCGCTGCACTCCAGCTGGGCCTGACCCCCTACGGCCGGACGGCCCGGGCCCCGCGACAGGCGGACGGCACGGCCGGGGCGGGCGCAACGTTCAACCGGCCGGCCGGCTCCCCGCGACGGGGGGCCGGCCGGCCTGCGTGCGCCCGTCGAGCGGGGTGAGCAGCGCCCGGCAGACCATCCCGACCGAGCCGTCCAGCGCGGTGCTCACCGCCGCGTAGGCGAACGGCACCGGCCGCAGCTCCCAGAGCGCCAGCACGCTCGCCCAGGCGGCCTCACGGGCCCGGTCGATGCTCCAGACGCCGATCACGTGCAGCAGCGGGTCGGCGAGCGGCAGTTCGTCCGGGCCGGGCAGCAGCGAGTCCCGGACCTCGTCCTCCACCTGCGCCAGCAGGTCGTTGATCCGCCGGTAGTCGGCGGCCAGCCCGGCCGGCCGGCGGCCGAGCGCGCGGCAGGTGTCGAGCACGGCGAGCGGGAGGTCGTGCTCGATGTGGGCGTTCATCCCGGCCAACGCGAACTGCAGCGGGTGGATCCCCGGGTGCCCGCGCAGTTCGAAGAGCGGCCGCCAGCAGGCGGGCGGCCGGGTGCCGGCGGCGGCCGCGTCGACGGCCCGCAGGTAGCGGCCGGCGAACAGGGCGTCGAGGGCTGCCATGGCCGCCGGGTCCTCGAAGTACCCGTCCGTCAGACGGTCGCGGACCAGCTCGGTGACGGTCAGGTACATCCGGTTGAAGACGGCGACGCCGTCCGTGGCGGGGAGCAGGTCCCGCAGGGCCCGCATCCGGTCGACGGCCTGGTCGACCGTCAGGGAGTCACTGATCGTCACGGCGGGCGCGTCCTCTCACGGCGGACCGGGCGGATCATCCGATGATAGGCCGAGGGGCGGGGGATGCGGGCCCGCCGCGCGGAACCGCCCCCGGGCCCCCGCCGGCGGTCCGGCTCAGACCGCGGCCGTCCGCCCCCGGCGGGCCAGCGCCTTGCCCAGCTCCCACAGCGCCAGGAAGACCACGGCGGACAGCAGCGCCCAGCCGAACTGGCGGAGGTTGATCTCCGCCGTGCCGAGGATCCGCCGGAACCCGTCCAACTGCGTCACCAGTACGGCGAGCAGGAACTCCGAAAGCGCCGCCAGGTTCATCTGCTTGCTGTCGAAGGTCGTCGTCCGCAGCGCCGACTCCGTCTCGCTGCGGCACTCGAACGCGGCCACGATCAGGCAGAGGGCGAAGGCGGTGAACGCCATCGAACTGCCGATGTGCACGCTGCCGAAGTGGTTCTCGCCGAGTTTGATCAGCGCCAGCAGCAGGACGGTCAGCGCCAGGCCGGCCAGGCCGACCGTGATCAGCAGCGGCCGGGTCAGCACCGACTCGCCGCGGGGCCGCGGGGTGCGGCGCATCAGACCCGGGCTCTCCTGGTCGAAGCCGAGCGCGAAGCCGAACGGGGCGTTCACCACGAAGTGGATCCAGAGCACCTGCGGCGGCGGGAACGGCTCCCCGGCGGCGATGTTGAAGAGCGTGGCGCCGAGGAAGGTCAGTACGAAGGTGACCAGCAGCAGCAGGACGAACCGGACGTACTTGGTGAGGTTGTCGTAGAGCTTGCGGCCCTCCTTCACCGCGAACACGATGGTGGCGAAGTTGTCGTCGGAGAGGATCATCCGGGCGGCGTTCTTCGCCACGTCGGTGCCGCTGCCCATGGCGATGCCGATGTCGGCGGCCTTGATGGCCGGCGCGTCGTTGACGCCGTCCCCGGTCATCGCCACGACCTCGCCGTTCTTCTTCAACGTGTCGGCGAGCAGCACCTTGTGCTCCGGCGCGACCCGCCCCACCACCCCGATGCCCTCGATCCGCGCCCGCTGCTCCTGCTCCGGCCAGGCGGCGAAGTCGGCGCCCAGCACGGCCTCGCCCGGGATCCCCAGCTGCCGGGCGATCGCGGCACCGGTGGTGACGTCGTCACCGGTGACCATCCGCACCCTGATGTGGGCGGCCTGGGCGCTGGCGACCGCGGCCTTGGACTCGGCCCGGGGCGGGTCGACCATGCCCACCAGGCCGGTCATCCGCAGCCCGGTGACCAGGGCGAGCAGGTCGCCCTCCGGGTCGAAGTCGGCGGGATCGAGGTCGCGGGCGGCCGCCGCCATCACCCGGCGGCCCTCGCCGCCCATCCGCTCCACCTGCTCCTGGGCCCGACGGCTCAGCTCGCCCTCCCAGGGGACGGTCCCGCCGGCCGCCAGCGCGCTGACGGCGCGGGACATGACGGCGGGCGCCGCGCCCTTGACGAAGCAGCGCACCACCGGACGGCCCGCGTCGTCCTTCGCGGAGTGGAAGGTGGCCATCAGCTTGTAGCCCGGGTCGAACGGCAGGGTGGCCAGTCGCGGCATCCGCCCGCGGGTGCCCTCCACGTCCAGCCCGGCCTTGTGGCCCAGCACGAGCAGCGCGCCCTCGGTCGGGTCGCCGACCACCGTGCCGTCGACCAGGGTGGCGTCGCCGGCCACCAGGAAGGGCAGGATCGTGTCCTCGATGCCCGCTGCGGAGCCCGCCGCGTGGTGGATCCGCCCGTCCAGGCCGTAGCCGGTGCCCGAGACGGTGTACCGGTCGGTCGGGCTGATCACCTCCACCACCGTCACCTGGTTCATCGTCAGGGTGCCGGTCTTGTCGGAGTTGATCGCCGAGGTGAAGCCCAGCGTCTCCACCGACGGCAGTTCCTTGACGATCGCGTTCCGCTCGGCCAGGTTGAGGCTGCCCACCGAGAGGATCACCTGGGTCACCGTCGGCAGCGCCTCCGGGATCGCCGCGATGGCCAGCGAGACGGCGGCGATGAACAGCGTGTCCCAGGCCTGGCCCCGGCTGCGGCCCAGGGCGAACATCACGATCATCGTCAGGCCGGCCGCGCCCGCGATCCACAGGGTCAGGTTGTTCAGCTCCCGGGTGAGCGGCGACTCCTCCTTGGCGGTGGCGGACAGCATGCCGGAGATCCGGCCGAGTTCGGTGTCCGCGCCGGTGCCGGTGACGATCAGCACCCCGCTGCCGTGGGTGACCGGCGTGTTCATGAACGCCATGTCCGTCTGGTCGCCCGGCCCGAGCTTCGCGCCGGGCGGCACCGCGGTGTCCTTCCCGGCGGGGGTGCTCTCGCCGGTGAGCGCGGACTCGTCGATCTGCAACGCGCTGGCCCGGACGATCCGCCCGTCGGCCGGCACCTGGTCCCCGGCCGTGACCAGCACGACGTCGCCCGGTACCAGCTCCTCGGCCGGGATCTCCGACTCGGCGCCGTCGCGGCGGACCCGGGCGGTGTTCTTCATCATCGACTTCAGCGCGTTCATCGCGCTGGCGGCCTTGCCCTCCTGCCGCAGGCCGACCACCGCGTTCAGCAGGGTCAGCGCGACCAGCAGGATCGCGGTGCTCCACTGGGCGATCGCGAACGAGACCACGGCCGCCGCCACCAGGATGATCTGCATGTAGCTGCGGTACTGGTCGAGGAAGCGCAGCAGCGCGGGCCGGGGCTGCTCCTCGGGCAGGGCGTTGGGGCCGTGGGCCGCCATCCGCTCGGCCACCCGGGCGCCGGTGAGGCCGGTCTCCGGGTCGACCTCCAGCAGGTGCGCGACCTCCTCGGGGGAGCGTGCGTACCAGTCCGGCCGCTCGGCCGGCTGCGGCCCCGTCGGGCCTGCTTCGACTGCCATCTGCGCTGTCTCCGTTCCCAGCTTCCGCTGCCGGCCGTTCACCGCCCGCCGATCCCCCCGCCGTTCACCGCCCGGCCGGTGCCCCCGTCGTCCACCGCCCGCCCGGTCGCGCCCAGCCCGCCGTCAGCCGGACAGCTCGTGCCGGGCCGCGTACGGGTCGGCCGGCGCACCCTTCGGCGCCTCCTTCTTCAGCCGGCGCCTCGCGGCCCGCAGATCCTGCCGGGCCTCCTCGTCGACCACCGGGTACCGGGGGTCGATCTCGATCAGGGTGTGGGCGAGGACGGCCGCGGCGCAGATCCGGGCGAACCACTTCCGGTCCGCCGGCACCACGTACCAGGGCGCCCACGGGGTGCTGGTGGCCGAGAGCATCTCGGCGAAGGCCTCCTGGTAGTCGTCCCAGTACTTGCGCTCGCGGACGTCGGCGCCGGAGAACTTCCAGTTCTTCTCCGGGAGGTCGATGCGCTTCAGGAACCGGGTGCGCTGCTCCTCCTTGGAGAGGTTCAGGAAGACCTTCACCACCTTGAAGCCGTTGTCGGTGAGGTGGCGCTCCCAGTCGTTGATCTCCCGGTAGCGGCGGTCCCAGAGGGCGGAGCCGTGGGCGGCGTCCGGGATCCGCTGGCGGTCCAGCACCTCGGGGTGGACCCGCACCACCAGGACCTCCTCGTAGTGGGAGCGGTTGAAGATCGCGATGTCCCCGCGGGCCGGGAGCCGGCGCGCGTACCGCCAGAGGTAGTCGTGGTCGAGCTCCTCGGTGGAGGGCACCTTGAAGCTGCTGACGTGCACCCCCTGCGGGTTCACCCCGCTCATGACGTGCCGGATGGTGCCGTCCTTGCCCCCGGCGTCCATCGCCTGAAGGCAGAACAGGACGCCGTAGGTGTCCTGGGCGGCCAGCCGGGCCTGGTACTCGGCCAGCAGCTCCACGCCGCTCTCCAGCAGCCGGACGCCGTCCCGCTTCTTCATCCCGGCCTTGTAGCGGGGGTCGAAGTCGCTCAGGTCCACCCGGGAGCCGGGCTCCACCCGCAGCGGCTCGATGAACTTCGCGATCCGCCGGGCCTGTTTGCCTGCCATCCGGGACCAGCCTTCCTGCCGTACGCGGGCGGGGCCGCCGCGGCCGTCGTGCCCGGGGCCGCCGCGGGCGTCGGGGCCCGGGCGGTCGGACCGGTCCGCGGCCCGCCCCGTCGTCCGGCGCGGCCCCCGCGCCCGGGTCTGGCTCCGAGCCTGGGGGCCCCGGCCCGGGGCCGCAACTCGGCGGGCGGGGCCCGGCGTCGCGCGCCCGGCGGGAACGGCCGGGCACGGGCTAGCCCGGTTCATCGTCATCCGCCCCGCTCCAGGAACGGTAGGCGGCCACGGCCGCGGGCAGCGTGGGGAAGATCCGGTCCGCGCCGACGGACCTGGTCAGCCCGTACGCGTCCAGCTCCGCCCGGAGGTCCTGCTTCACCCGGGCCAGGGCGAACACGCAGCCGCCGGCCACCAGTTCGTCCCGCAGCGCCTCCAGCGAGTCCAGCGCGGTGATGTCCACCTCGACGTTGGCCTCGGCGTTGAGGACGAACCACCGCACCGGCTCCGGCTGTTCGGCCAGCACGGCCAGCGCCCGGCGGCGGAAGTCCTCGGCGTTGGCGAAGAACAACGGCGAGTCGTAGCGGTAGATCAGCAGCCCGGGCACGGTCCGCGCCTCGGGGTAGTCGTCGATGTCGTGCATGCCCGCCACCCCCGGCACCAGGCCGAGCACCGCGTCGTGCGGCCGGGCCACCCGGGTCAGCAGCTCGGCCACCGACAGGCCCACGGCCACCAGCACCCCGTAGAGGATGTCCAGCGCCAGCACGCCGATCAGGCAGCCGACCGCCAGCAGCAGCTCCCGGCGCCGGAACGCGGAGAGCCGCCGGAACCCCGCG
The DNA here is from genome assembly GCF_014655955.1 of Kitasatospora indigofera. Classification (GTDB taxonomy): domain Bacteria; phylum Actinomycetota; class Actinomycetes; order Streptomycetales; family Streptomycetaceae; genus Kitasatospora; species Kitasatospora indigofera. The sequence goes on along the minus strand of NZ_BNBO01000085.1, from coordinate 3,926 downwards.
ATGTCGATCATCCGGACGGCGGCGTAGACGACCAGGCACCCCAGCACGGCCGACGGCGTCAGGGCGAGCGCCGGGCCGAGGAACAGCAGCACGGCGACGACCAGGGCGCCCGCCGTCAGTCCGTACGCCTGGGTGTGCCCGCCGGCCGACTTGGCCAGCGTCGTCCGGCTGGCGCTGCTGCTCACCGGGAAGCCGTGGAACACCCCGGCGCCGAGGTTGACCGCGCCCAGCGCCAGCAGTTCCTGGTTGGCGTCCAGGCGCTCGCCGCTGCCCCGGGACTCGAAGGCCCGGGCCGTGAGGATGACGTCGGTGTACCCCACCAGGAGCACGCCGAGCGCGGGCAGCACCAGCTCCCGGAAGTCGTCCAGGGACGGGAAGGACGGCCGGGGGAGCCCGGTCGGGATGTCCCCGATCACCGCGATGCCCCGCGACTCCAGGTCGAACACCGCGACCACCACGGTGCCCAGCACCAGCGCGAGCAGGGTGACCGGGACCGCGCGCGGCAGGACCGCGGCCGCCAGGAAGAGGAAGAGCAGGGTCGCCGCACTGAACAGGACGGTCGGGGGGTCGGCCTCGGAGAGGTTCCGGAAGAAGGAGACCAGCTGCGGGAAGAAGCCCGAGCCCTCGGTCTCGACACCGGTGATCTTCGTCAGCTGGTCCACCGCCATGATCAGGGCGACGCCGGCCAGGTAGCCGATCAGGACGGGCTGGGAGAGCAGGTCGGCGACGAACCCCAGCCGGGCGATCCGGGCCAGCAGGAACATCAGCCCGACCACGACGCCGAGCGCCGCCGCCAGGACGGCGTAGCGGTCCGGGTCCCCCGCCGCCAGCGGCCCCACCACCCCGGCCGTCATCAGCGCGGTGGTCGACTCCGGGCCGACCGACAGCAGCCGGGAGGACCCGAGGAACGCGTAGACCGCCAGCGCGGGCAGGATCGCCCAGAGCCCGGCGACCGGCTGCAGCCCCGCCACGCTCGCGTACGCCATGACCTGCGGTACCAGGTAGGCCGCGACGGTGACGCCGGCCAGCAGGTCGCCGCGCAGCCAGCCGCGCCGGTAGGAGCGGAGCACACCGAGGCCCGGGACGAATCCGGCGATGCGGTGCCGGAATCCGCCGTCCGGGCCGGTGGACTGGGTCATCGGTCTCCTTCCGCAGGGCCGACGGCAGCCGGGGCCGGCACCCCGCCGCGGGCGGGACCGGGCCGGCGGCGGGACGTGGGCGGTGCGGGGGCGTCGGATCCCATCGTCGGAGCCTCCTCGGGCCACCGCCAGGGCTCTCGCCCGAAAGGGTGAACCGCGCCGGGCGCCCGCCACCGGCCGGGGGACCGGCCGGGCGGGTGGCCGCTGCTCCGGTCGGTGGGCGCCGGGGTGACCCGGTCGGGTGACGGCGGCGGCGGGGGCGGCGGCCGGCGGGGCGCCCGGGTGATGCGGTGGGGCGGCGCCCCGTCCCGCCCTGCCTCGTGTCCGCCCGACCCCCGTCCGCCCGCCGACCCCCGCCCGTTCGCCGTCCCCCGCCCGTTCGCCGTCCGCCCGACCCCGCCCGCCCGTTCGCCGTCCGACCCCCGCCCGCCCGCCGGGCCGTCCCTGTCAGGAGTTCCCCGTGCCGCTGTCCACCTCCCCCGCCCGGCCCCGGCTGCTGCTCGCGCTGCTGGCCGCCGCCGCCCTGGCCGGCCTGGCCCCCGCCCCGGCGCAGGCCGCCCGCCCGCCGCGCGGCGACGGCGAGCTGCAGCGCCGCCTGGACGAACTGGTCGCCACCGCCGGCGGCCCGCCCGGCGTGATCGCGGTGCTCCGGCGCGGAGGGCGCACCGAGGTGCTGAGGTCCGGTGTCGCCGAGGTCGGCACCGCCCGGCCGCCCCGGCCCACCGACCACATGCGCATCGCCAGCGCCGCCAAGGCCTTCAGCGGCGCGGTCGCCCTCGGACTGGTCGACCGGGGCCGGCTCGGCCTGGACGACACCCTCGCCGAGCGGCTGCCCGGCCTGCCCGCGGCCTGGGGCGCGGTGACGCTGCGCCAGCTGCTCAACCACACCAGCGGCCTGCCGGACTACAGCGACGCCCCGGCCTTCCGGGAGATCCTCCAGGCGGACCCGCACCACCGCTTCGAGTCCCGCTGCCTGCTGGACTTCGTGGCCGGCCAGCCGTTGAACTTCACCCCGGGCAGCGCGTACCGCTACTCCAACTCCGACAACATCGCCGTCGCGCTGATGGCCGAGGCGGCCTCCGGCGAGCGCTACGAGGACCTGCTCCGGACGGTCGTCCAGCAGCCGCTCGGGCTGCGCCGGACCAGCCTCCCGCAGGGGTACCGGCTGCCCGAGCCCTACCTGCACGGCTACGCCGTCCAGCCGCCGGAGGCGCCCGAGGACGTCAGCACGCTGTTCGGCGCCTCCGGGAGCTGGGCCTCCGGGGGCATCGTGTCCACGCCCGAGGACCTCGGCACCTTCATCGGCGCGTACGCGGGCGGCCGGCTGATCGCGCCGGCCGTCCGGGCGCAGCAGCTGACCTTCGTCGACGGCGCCTCCGAGCCCGCCGGGCCCGGCCGGAACGAGGCGGGGCTGGCGATCTTCCGCTACACCACCCGGTGCGGCGTGGTGTACGGGCACACCGGCAACACCGCCGGGTACACCCAGCTGGCGGCGGGCACCCCGGACGGCAGGCGCTCGCTGACCTTCAGCATCACCACCCAGGTGAGCGAGCGGAGCAACCCCGCGCTGCTGGCCCGGCTCCGCGACGTCCAGGAGGACTTCGTCTGCGCCCTGCTGGGCGGCTGACGGCCCGCGCGGCCGGGGCCGGGGCCGGGCGGCGGGGGGCCGGGTGGTGCGTCAGCCCGTGGCGTGCCCCGGCCCCGGCGGGGCGGCGGCGAACCCCTGGGCCGCGTGGTCGAGCGAGCCGGTGACCCGGGCCAGCAGCGACTGCAGGGTCGCCGCCTCGGCGGGGGTCAGGTCGCTGGCCTCGACGATCCGGCGCGGGACGCAGACGGCCCGCTCGCGCAGCGCCGTACCGGCCTCGGTGAGCCGGACGGTGACGGAGCGCTCGTCCTCGCTGCTGCGGGCGCGCCGGACGTAGCCGGTGGCTTCGAGCCGCTTGAGCAGGGGGGAGAGGGTGCCGGAGTCCAGCCGCAGGTGCTCGCCGATCCGCTTGACCGGCAGCTCGCCGTGCTCCCAGAGCACCAGCATGACCAGGTACTGGGGGTAGGTGAGGTCGAGGTCCTTCAGCACCGTGCGGTAGACGCCGCCGAAGGCGCGGGAGGCGGCGTGCAGCGAGAAGCAGATCTGGTGGTCGAGTCGGAGCAGCTCCTCGTCGGGCACCCGGGACAGGTCGGTCATGGCTCCAGGATAGCCCGGCCGCGCGCACTTAAGTTGTGCGCAATTCAATTGCGTGCTCTACTTGAGCGCAGAGGGGCGGCCGGGACCGGTCGCCGACGAGAGAAGGGACCAGCCAGATGGACGCGCTGTACACCGCCGTCGCCACCGCCAACGGCCGCGAGGGCCGCACCGTCAGCTCCGACGGCCAGGTGGACCTCGCGCTGGCGATGCCGCCGGCGCTCGGCGGCAACGGCCAGGGCACCAACCCCGAGCAGCTCTTCGCCGCCGGCTACGCCGCCTGCTTCGCCAGCGCGCTCGGCCTGGTCGCCCGCCAGGCGCGGGCCGACGTCAGCGAGGTCTCGGTCACCGCCGAGGTCTCGATCGGCAAGGACGAGACCGGCTTCGGCCTCTCCGTGGTGCTCCGGGTCGAGCTGCCGGACAGCCTGGAGGGCGAGGCCGGGCAGCTGCTGGTCAAGCAGGCGCACGAGGTCTGCCCGTACTCCAAGGCCACCCGCGGCAACATCCCGGTGGAGCTCGTCGTCGAGTAGTCCCGCCCGCCGGGGCCCGCCCCGGCCGGCGCACCCGAGAACGCGCGCGAGCCCGGACCGACCGACGGTCCGGGCTCG
>NZ_BNBO01000084.1 GCF_014655955.1 Kitasatospora indigofera | reverse complement strand
CGTTGTGGCTGGGGTCGGTGAAGTCGAACATCGGCCACACCCAGGCGGCGGCCGGCGTGGCCGGTGTGATCAAGATGGTGATGGCGATGCGGCACGGGCAGTTGCCGCGGAGCCTCCATGTGGACGCGCCGTCCTCCCACGTCGACTGGTCGGTGGGCCGTGTCTCACTGCTCGCCGAGGCCCGGCCATGGCCGGAGACGGGGCGTCCCCGCCGTGCCGGCGTGTCGGCGTTCGGCATCAGCGGTACGAACGCGCACGTGATCCTGGAGGCACCGGCCCCGGAACCGGCAGAGGAGACATCGTCCGACTCCCCGGCCGCGCCCGCGCCCGTGGCCTTCGTGCCCGGGCCGTGGCTGCTGTCGGCCAAGTCCGAGCCGGCGCTCCGGGCCCAGGCCCGCAGGCTGCAGGCGTACGCGGCCAAGGCCCCCGACGCGGACGCCGACGGAATCGGCGCCGCGCTCGCCGCGCGGGCCCGGTTCGCCCACCGGGCCGTGGTGACCGGACCGCAGGCCCTGGCGGCCCTGGTACGCGGGGAGGCGCATCCCGGGCTGGTGACCGGCGAGGCCCGCGACTCGGGGAAGTCGGCGTTCGTGTTCTCCGGTCAGGGTGGTCAGTGGGCGGGGATGGGTCGGGGTCTGTACGAGGTGTTCCCGGTGTTCGCGCGGGCGTTGGACGAGGTCTGCGGGTTGCTGGGGTTGCCGGTGGAGGTGCTGTTCGAGGACGGGGAGGGGGTGCTGGGGGAGACGCGGTTCACGCAGGCCGGGGTGTTCGCGCTGGAGGTGGCGTTGTTCCGGCTGGTGGAGTGGTTGGGGGTTCGGCCGGACTTCGTGGTGGGGCACTCGGTCGGTGAGGTGGCCGCGGCCCACGCGGCGGGGGTGCTGGGGCTGGAGGACGCCTGCGCCCTGGTGAGCACCCGGGGCCGGTTGATGCAGGGGTTGCCCGGTGGTGGGGCGATGGTGTCGCTCCAGGCGTCGGTGGAGGAGGTGGTGGGGTCGCTGGTGCCGGGTGTGGAGGTGGCGGCGGTCAACGGGGTGGACGCGGTGGTGGTGTCGGGCGACGAGGCGGCCGTGACGGCGGTCGCCGAGGTGTGGCGCGGCCGTGGTCGTCGGGTGCGGCGGCTGGAGGTCAGTCACGCGTTCCATTCGGCGCGGATGGATCCGGTGCTGGAGGAACTGGGCCGGGTGGCGGCGGGTCTGTCGTTCGGTGAGCCGGTGATCCCGGTGGTCTCCACGGTGGCGGGGCGGCCGGTGGACCTGGGGGAGCCGGGGTACTGGGTGCGTCAGGTGCGGGAGCCGGTGCGGTTCGCCGACGCCATGGAGTGGCTGACGGGTCAGGGTGTCACGGGGTTCGTGGAGGTGGGTCCGCACCCGTCGCTGGTGGCGAACGGGTTGATGCGGCGTGACGGTGATTCTCCGGAGCGGCTGTTCGCGGGGCTGGGGCGGTTGTGGGCGGACGGCGCCGTGCGCTGGACGCCACCCGCGACCACGACGGCGGGGACGCCGGTCGGCCGCGTGCCCTCGTACGCCTTCCAGCACCAGCACTACTGGCTCCGGCCCACCACCCCGTCGGAGGGCCCCGACACGCCCGACCACCCGCTGCTGCGGTCCCTGGTGAAGCTCCCCGACGGGCAGGGCGTGGTGCTGACCGGGAAGCTCTCCGCGTCCGTCCACCCGTGGCTGGCCGAGCACACCGTGCTCGGTTCGACGCTGCTGCCCGCCATGGCGTTCGTGGAGATGGCCGTCCACGCCGGTGAGCACACGGCCAGCCCCGTACTGTCCGAGCTGGTCCTGGAGGCGCCGCTCGTGCTGTCCGAGCGCGACGGTGTGCACGTGCAGGTCACCGTCGGCGCGCCCGACGACACCGGGCGCCGGCCCGTCACCGTCCACTCCCGCACCGCCGCCGAGCCCGACGAGTGGACCCGCCACGCGACCGGCGTGCTCGGTCCGCCGGCGGACCGGGAGACACGGGCCGGCCGGACGGCCGTGCCCGGGGCGGACGACAGCGAGGCCGCACCGATCGACATCGACTCGCTCTACGACCGGCTCGCCGAAGCCGGCTACGACTACGGGCCGACCTTCCAGGGGCTCACCGGCATCCGGCGGCACGGCGAGGACCTGCACGCCGAGGTGAGCTTCCCGGCGGACCCCGCGCAGCTCACCGGTTACCGCGTCCACCCCGCGCTCCTGGACGCAGCTATACAGCCACTGACCCTGCTCGCCGGCCTCGCGGCCGAGGACGGCGGCGCCGGCGGCAACCCGGCGCGACTGCCCTTCTCGTTCTCCGGTGTGTCGGTCACCGGGTCGGCCGCGACGGTCCGCGTGGTGCTGCACCCGACCGGGCCGGACACCTGCGCGGTGCGGATCACCGACACCGCCGGGACGCCGGTCGTGAGCATCGACGAGATCGTCCTGCGGCCCGTCGAAGCGACGGGCCACGGGGCCCGGCGCCGGCCGGACACGCTGTTCGCCGTTGACTGGACCCCGATGGCGGCACCGGACGGCCCGGACACCGAGACGGTCCTCCACGAGGTCGCCGGCGAGGGCGAACCGGTCGCGGCCGCCCACGCGGTAACCCGGGAACTGCTCGGCAGGGTCCGGGAGTTCCTGGCCACCGACACGCCGGCCCGGCTCGTGGTCCTCACCGGCGACGACCTGGCCTCGGCCGCCGCCCGCGGCTTCCTGCGCAGCGCGCACAGCGAGCACCCCGGCCGGATCCTGACCGTCCGGCACGACGGCACGGCCGCCTCACGACGGGCGATCCCCGCCGCGGTGCGCGCCGCCGTGAGCGACGGTGAGCCCGAGATCCGGCTGCGCGACGGAACCGCCCTCGTGCCGAGGCTGGTGCGGGCCGCCCCGGCGGCCCCGGCCGGGCTCCTGGACGGCGCGCCCCTGGACGGCACCGTGCTGATCACCGGCGGCACCGGCACCCTCGGCGTCCTGCTCGCCCGGCACCTGGTCGCGCGGCACGGCGCCCCGCACGTGGTGCTCGCCGGCCGCCGCGGCGTCGAACCGCCCGGGATCCGGCAGGAGCTGGGCGCCGCCCTCACCGTGGTCGCCTGCGACGCCGGTGACCGCGGGGCACTGAGGGATCTCGTCGCCTCGATCCCCGACCTGCGGGTCGTCGTGCACGCCGCCGGGGTCGTCGACGACGCCGTGGTGGGATCGATGACACCCGAGCAGATCGACACGGTGCTGCGCGCGAAGGCCGACGCCGGGTGGCACCTGCACGAGGCCACCGAGCACCTGGACCTGCGGGCGTTCGTGCTGTTCTCCTCGGCCTCCGGGGTGTTCGGCGCGCCGGGGCAGGCCAACTACGCCGCCGCGAACGCGTTCCTCGACGGGCTCGCCGAGCACCGGCACGCACGCGGTCTGCCGGTCACCTCCCTGGCCTGGGGCCAGTGGGCCGAGTCCAGCGGCATCACCGGGAACCTGACCGAGGCCGACCAGCGCCGGCTGGCGAGGACCGGGATGCTGCCGCTGGCCACCGGGCAGGCCCTCGACCTGTTCGACACCGCCCTGGCCTGCGAACGCCCGGCGCTGGTGCCGGTCCGCCTCGACCTCGCGGCGGTCGGCACCCCGCCCGCGCTGCTGCGCGCACTCGCCCGGCCCCGGCGCGCACCGGCCCCGGCGGCCGGCCCCGCCGACCTGCGCGCCAGGCTCGAAGCCCTGCCCGAGCCCGAGCAGCGCGCCCTGCTGCTCGACCTGGTCGTCACGCACAGCGCGAGCATCCTCGGGATGGCCCCCGGCGGGATCGACGACCCGGGTCAGCTGTTCCGCGACCACGGCGTCGACTCGCTGACCGCGATCGAGCTGCGCAACCGGCTCAACGCGGCCACCGGGCTCCAGCTCCCGGCGACCCTCGTCTTCGACTTCCCGACGCCCGAACAACTCGTCAACCACCTCTACGGGCAGTTGTGCTCGCCGGAGAACCGGGTCGCCGGGCCGATGGAGCGCCTGCTGCGCAAGGCCGTCGACGTCGGCCGCCCGCAGGACGGCCTCGACCTGCTGGCCACGGCCTCCCGGCTGAGCCCGGCCACCGCCGCGCCCAAGGCCGAGACCGTCACCCTCGCGGCCGGCTTCCTCCAGCCGTCGCTGGTCTGCCTGCCGTCCGCACTGGCGTCCAGCGGCATCGAGGAGTACGGGCGGTTCGCCGCGGCGCTGGAGGCCGCCCGCGACGTCACGGCGCTCACCCTGCCGGGTTTCGCCGGCGACCCGCTGCCCGCGGACGCCGACGTCCTGGTCCAGGCACTCGCCGACGCCGCGTCGGCCGTCGCCGCGCCGGTGCTGGTCGGCCGTTCGCTGGGCGGGTGGCTGGCGCTGGCGACCGCCAGGGAGCTGGAACGGCGGGGGGAGCGGCCCAGCGCCGTGGTGCTCATCGACGGCTACCCCGAGGACCTGCCGGGTGTGCTCACCGGCATGCTCGACGCCGGCCACCAGGTCCAGCCGGTCGACGACGACCGGCTGGTGGCCATGGGCCGTTACCTCGACCTGGCCGGCGCCCCGGAGCCCGTCACCGCGCCGGTGCTGCTGGTGGGCACCGGCACCGGGAAGCGCTCGTGGCCCCGGCTGTCCACCACCGCCCAGGAGGAACTCACCGTCCCGGGCGACCACTTCACCGTACTGGAGGAGCACTCCGCGGCCACCGCGCTGGCCATCAGCACCTGGCTCCTCGACTTCAGCGGATACGGGGCCGGGTTGTCCGCACTCAGGGGAAGGGACTACGCATGATCTGGGACAACGTCTACATCGGGGGAACGGGGCGGTACCTGCCGCCCCGCACGCCCGCAACGCAGGCCGTGCCGGACACCGAGACCATGCGACGGCTGCTCGCGCTGTCGGACTTCGTGTCGTTCACCCGCTCCGACGACGTCACCGAGCACGCGATGGCCGTGCACGCGGCGATCGGAGCCCTGCGCGAGTCGGGCCTCAGCGGCGCCGACATCTCCATGGCCGCCTACGCGCAGATGGACCACCAGGACCACATGGCGTCCTCCTGCCACCTGCAGCGCGTCCTCGGCCTCGGCCACGCCCTCGTCTACGAGGTCGAGGCGACCAGCAACGGCGGCTCGGCCGCGCTGCAGTCCGCCGCCGCGCACCTGGTGGCCGACCCGGCCGCGACCGCGACCCTGGTCACGGCCACCGCCCGGTTCCTGCCGCCGCGCTGGGAACGCTGGCAGCCCAGCATCGGGATCTTCCTGGCCGACGGCGCGGTCGCGGCCGTGCTCAACCGCGAGGGCGGCCGGGCGCGGCTGGTCGCGACCGCCAACAGCTCCGCGACCCAGATGGAGGTCCTCGCCACCCCGACGATCCCGGATCCCAAGGGCCACCGCAACCGTACGCCGATCGAGGTCACCGGCCTGGCCCCGTACCTGACGCTGATGAGCGGGGCACTGGTCACCGCGGTCGAGCAGGCCGCCAAGGAGGCCGGCGTCGGCATCGCCGACATCACCAGGTTCGTCGTCACCGGTCTGGGCCTGGCCCAACTGGAGGTCGTCGTACTGGAGCCGCTCGGCATCGACCTGGGCCGCACCACCTGGCCGATGCTGCGCGAGCTCGGCCACGTCGGGCCGTGCGACCAGCTGCTCGGCATGGACCACCTGCTGCACGACGAGACCCTCAAGCCCGGCGACACCATCATGTCGATCGGCCTCGGCATGGGCTCGCGGTTCACCGCGTCCCTGCTGGAGGTCACCGAGCAGCCCAAGCCCCGTACGACCACCACCTTCACCGCGCCGGTGCGCGCGCAGGTCCCGCCCGCCGACGCGTATGTCATCGACCCCTCGGGCGGCGACATCTTCGGCGAGGCCGCCGCCCTGCGCGAGCGCGGCCCGGCCACGCCCGTCGAACTGCCCGGTGGCGTGTCGGCCTGGGCCGTCACCGGGCACGACCTGGCGAAGAAGCTGCTGCTCGACCCGAAGGTCTCCAAGGACGCGAACAAGCACTGGCCCATGTGGCGCGACGGCGACATCCCGCCGGACTGGCCGCTGATCATGTGGGTCGCGATGCAGAACATGTTCACCGCCTACGGGTCCGACCACACCAGGCTGCGCAGCCTGGTGGCCAAGGCGTTCACCCCGCGCCGTATCGAGGCGATGCGGCCGCGCGTCGAGGAGATCACGGCCGGCCTGATCGCCGACCTGGCCGCGGTGCCGCCGGGGCAGACGGTCGACCTGCGCGCACGGTTCGCCTTCCCGCTGCCGATCCAGGTCATCACCGGACTGTTCGGGGTGAGCGCGCAGACGGGCGCGGACCTGCGGCGGCTGGTGGACGCGGTGTTCAGCCTCGACGCGGACCCGGCGGGCGTGCAGGCCGCCTCCGGCGAGCTGTACATGCTGCTCAAGGAACTCGTGGCCGCCAAACGGCGCGACCCCGGCGACGACATGACCAGCGACCTGATCGCCGCGCAGGAGGCGGACGGCACCCGGCTGTCCGAGCGGGAACTGCTGGACACCCTGCTGCTGACCATCTCCGCCGGCTTCGAGACGACGGTCAACCTGCTCGACCACGCCGTCCACGCGCTGGCCACGCACCCGTCCCAGCTCGCCCTGGTCCGGTCCGGGACCAGCACCTGGGAGGACGTGGTGGACGAGACCCTGCGCTGGCAGGCGCCGGTGCCTAACCTGCCGCTGCGGTACGCCGTGGAGGACATCTCCGCGGACGGCGTGCAGATCCGCAAGGGCGAGGCGATCCTGCTGTCCTACGGCGCCGCCGGCCGTGACCCGGCGCAGCACGGGGCCGACGCGGAGGAGTTCTCCGTCACCCGGCCGTCGCGGGCCGACCACCTCACCTTCGGGCACGGCGTGCACTACTGCCTCGGCACCCCCCTGGCGAAGTTGGAGGCGACGACGGCGCTGTCCGCGCTGTTCTCCCGGTTCCCCGGGCTGCGGCTGGCCGTCCCGTCGTCCGAACTGGAGCCGCTGGGTTCCTTCTTCACCAACGGACACAAGACCCTGCCGGTCATCCTGGAGGAGGGCTGATGGCCCATTTCGCCTTCGTGAGCGCGCCCGCCTCCGGGCACGTGAACCCGACCCTGCCGCTGGTCGAAGAGCTGGTCCGGCGCGGTCACCGGGTCAGCTACGCCACGGGACCGGCCACCATGGACGCCGCCGTCGCGGCCGGCGCATCGCCGGTGACCCTGCCCTCGCAGCTGCCGCCCGGCATGGCGGCGAGGGGCGGGTTCACGGCGGAGCAGCTCGCCGCGACGATGGAGTACTACCTCGACGACGCGCGTGCCGCCTTCCCCGTCCTGGCCGAGCACTTCTCGGCCGACCCGCCGGACGCGGTCTGCTACGACTCGGTGACCTTCACCGGGAGGATGCTGGCGAACCTGCTGGAGGTGCCGGAGGTCTCCCTGGTGCCGACCTTCGCGGAGAACGAGTCCTTCTCGGCGGCGCAGGTGTACCTACCGGCCGACTTCGACCACACCAACCCCCGGCTGGTGGCCGCGATCCAGGACATGGGGAAGTTCGCGCAGGGCCACACCTTCCTCGATGACCCGAACCTGATGTTCGGCCACGTGGCCCCGACGAGCCTGGTGTTCATCCCCCGCGAGTTCCAGATGGCGGGGGACACCTTCGACGAGCGCTTCCACTTCGTCGGGCCGTCGCTGAGCAGCCGGCAGACCGCCGAGGAGTGGAGCCCCCGGTCACGGGCCCCGGTGCTGCTGATATCGCTGGGGACCGTCTTCAACGACCGGCCCGAGTTCTACCGGACCTGCATCGAGGCGTTCGGGGACACCGACTGGCAGGTCGTCATGGCGGTGGGCGGGCTGGACCAGGAGTCGCTGGGCCCGATCCCGGCCAACGTCGAAGTGCACGCGCACGTGCCGCAGGTGGCGGTGCTGCGACACGCCGAGGTGTTCCTGAGCCACGCCGGGATGAACTCGGTGATGGAGTCGCTCCACCACGGGGTGCCCTTCGTGGCGGTGCCGCAGATCCCGGAACAGGGGGCGATCGCCCGGCGGGCGGAGGAGCTGCGGGTCGGCAGGACGCTCGCCGAGCCGACCGTGCAGGGCCTGCGCGACGCCGTCGAGGACGTCCGGTCCTGCCGCCCCCGGGCGGCGGCCCTGAGCCGGATCGTGCGCGGGTCGGGCGGCGCGTCCAAGGGCGCGGACGTCCTGGAGAAGCTGCTGACGCGGTAGCGGCCGGACTCCGCCGGGCAGGCCGCACCCGCACCCCGCCCGGTGGAGCCCGTTCCCGCGCACGCTCTCGCACGGCGTGCCCGGGTCGGGCCGTGGGTCGGTCTGTCGCCGCGCCGCGCAGGAACCGCATTGCGCCGCCGCGGCCTGTGGCCCGGGTGGACACCTGCACCGGTTCGGGGTATCCACCTCGCACGCACGCCACCCGGGGGCGGTGCGTCCCGGAGGGTGAGTACATCGACACCGGGCGGGGCCGGGTCGGCGGGCTCAGCGACCGGCCCACCGCACAGCACCTCGACGGGCGGGGTTCCTTCAGGTGTGTTCGTGGCGGATCCGGCAGGTGCTGGTCAGCCGGCCAGGTCAGCGGGGCGGATGCGGTAGACCTGGAGGCTGAGTCCGTAGTACTTGGTGGTCTCGCCGACCCACTCCATGCCGAGCCGCCTCGTCATGGCGATGGCGCGGACGTTGTTCGGCCGCGCGACCGCGAAGAGTTCCTCGGCGTCCTGCGTGAAGGCCCAGGCGATGAGTGCGCGGCCGCCCTCGGTGGCATAGCCCTGCCCCCAGGCCTCGGGGGCCACCTGCCAGCTCATCTCCAGGTCGTCCTCGTACGGTGGCAGCAGCCGGATGCCGAGACCACCGACGACCGCGCCGTCGTCCCGGCGCTGCACGGCCCACCGTCCCCGAGGTGCCGGCAGATTCGGCTGCGCCTCCTGCCACGCATGCAACACTGAGCGCATCGCCGCCACGTCACCGACGCGCTCCATCGCCGGAGTGAGCCAACGCGCGACATCCGGCGAACCGTAGATCGCCAGGGCGTCCTCGGCATCGTCGACGGACCAGTCCCGAATGACGAGCCGATCGGTGACCAACGAGATGTCCATCGCCCGGACCTCCTCCGTTTCCCTGGTGCCCATGATGCTCCCGCCTCCCCACGGCCGCACGACTGGACCGTGGACGAGGGCACCCCGGCGGCCGGCAGGCCCCCGGCGGGCCGGCCGGCCGCCCTCGACGTGGTCGCCGGGGCGGTGCTCGATGCCGTCCCGCAGGCCCCCGGAGCCGGGTCTCGGCGCTGACCCGCCCGTCACGCCGGCGACCCGCCTGATGACGTGGCGACGTCCTTGTGATTCCCCCGTCGGCAGGCACCTCACCGAGGCGGCGTCGCTGCTGGTCCGGGCGGTGCGGCTCCGTACGGGTCGCGGCGGGACTCAGGCTCGCGTCCCCACCGCCTCGGGTCGGGGACCGCGGCGATCGGTCGGGGTTCGGTGGGGGCACGGGGGCGGGTCGGGCGGTGGCCGTCCGCGGCGTCGTCCACCCCGGTGCGTGGGCTCCTCCCGGGCCTGCGGGCGGGTGGCGGGCCATGGTGGACCACTCCGAGACGCCGTTCCCGGAGCCCTCCGGGCCGGGTTCCGGGAGTCGGCAGAACGCGGTTCCCGTCCGTCTGGCGCTGGGGACGACGCGGTCGCGCGAGGGGGCTCGATGGTGCGGTGCGGAGTGGCCTCGTTCCCGTGAGGCCGGTGCCGCCGTCCGGCCCGGTCCCTGCGCTGACCGAGCGGCCGGGCCCTGTCACGAGCAGCGACCTCGATGCGGACGCATGGGACGACGTCCCTGCCCCGCCGGCCGGCGACGGTCGGTCCGTGTGCGCACGCCGTGCGCCGGACGCTTTCGGGACCGGGCTGCGGATCGGCCAGGTTCTCGCGCGCCGGAACCGGCGACCGCCGGATCGGGCGGTTGTGCCCGATCCGGCGGCCGGCGGCCCCGCAGTGGAGCCGACCGGGCGGTCCACCTGGTCCTTGAGGTGGATGTCGACGATGTCGGTGGACAGGTCGTACTCGACCACGACCTGCTGGCGGTGCTCGGCCGTGCCGAACATCGCGGGGTGGTGGCCGAAGACTGCTCCACGTCATGTTCGGGCGTCGGCAGCGGCGGGGAGCGGCTGCTCCGCCCAGATGATCTTGCCCTGCGAGGTGTACCTGGTGCCCCAGTGCTCGGTGAGCTGGGCCACCAGGAAGAGCCCGCGGCCGCCCTCGTCCGTCGTCGCCGCGTACTTCAGGTGCGGGGAGGTGCTGCTGCCGTCGGCGACCTCGCAGATCAGGCTGCGGTCGCGCAGCAGCCGCACCCGCACCGGCGGGGAGCCGTAGCGGATGGCGTTGGTGACCAGTTCGCTGAGAACCAGTTCGGTGGCGAAGGTCAGGTCGGCCAGGCCCCACCGGTCCAGCGTCGCGGTGATCCACGTACGCACGTCGGCGACGGCGGCCGGATCGGACGGCACCTCGCGCTCGGCGATCCGGTCGGCGTCGAGCACCCGGGTCTTCGCGATCAGCAGGGCGACGTCGTCCTGCGGACGGTCGGGCAGCAGGGCGGCGAGTACGGCCCGGCAGTTCTCCTCGGGCTGCCGGTCGCGGTGGGAGAGCGCCTCGCGCAACAACTCCATGCCGATGTCGAAGTCGCGGGTGCGCTCCTCGATCAGGCCGTCCGTGTAGAGGACGATCTGGGTGCCTTCGGCCAGGTGCACCTGCGTCGTCTCGAAGGGCATGCCGCCCACCCCCAGCGGTGGGCCGACAGGGAGCTCGGGGAAGACGACGACGCCGTCGGGCCCGACCAGCGCCGGCACCGGGTGTCCCGCCGTCGCGATGGTGCAGAGCTGGGAGATCGGGTCGTAGATCGCGTACAGGCACGTGGCCCCGGTGACACCGGTCCCGGTGCCGCTGTCGCTCTCCTCCTGGTCGATGCGGTTCACCAGCTCGTCCAGGTGACCGAGCAGCTCGTCCGGCGGGAGGTCGAGGGTGGAGAAGTTGTGCACGGCGGTGCGCAGGCGACCCATGGTGGCCGCGGCGTGCAGTCCGTGACCGACCACGTCGCCCACGACGAGGGCGACCCGACTGCCGGGCAGCGGTATCACGTCGAACCAGTCACCGCTGACTCCGGACTGTGCGGGCAGGTAGCGGTGCGCGACGTCGAGGGCGCTCTGCTCCGGCAGGGCCCGCGGCAGCAGGCTGCGCTGCAGGGTCACGGCCATCGCGTGCTCGCGGGTGTAGCGGCGGGCGTTGTCGATGCTGACCGCGGCCCGTGCGACCAGTTCCTCGCCCAGCGAGCGGTCCCCGTCGTCGAACGGCCCGGGTTTCTGCGAGCGCCAGAAGTTGGCGACACCCAGGATGATGCCGCGCGCCGCCACCGGAATGGTGAGGAGCGAGTGGACGCCGTGGTCGACGATCCGCCGCGTCCATTCCGGGTCCTGGGCCTGCCAGCCGTGGGCGACCGACAGGTCGGGCACCACCTGCGACCGGCCGCTGCCGAAGCCCTGGGCCTGCGGGGTGGAGGGGACGAAGTCGATCAGCTTGCCGCGCGGGTAGAAGGGGTGGTCCTGCTGGATCCCGCTGACGGCGACCCGGCGCAGGTCCAGCCTGGTGCCGGTCGGCTCGTCGCCGTGCAGCACGGGGTCGGCGAGGTCGACGGTGACGAAGTCCGCGAAGCCGGGGACGGCGAGCCCGGCCAGCTCCTCGGCCGTGCGCACGACGTCGAGCGACGTACCGATGCCGATCCCGGCCTCGTAGAGCAGGGCGAGGCGGTTGCCGGCCACCTCGGCCTTGCCGGCCAGCGCGAGGAGTTCCGTGGAGTCACGGATCGTCGCGACCGTCCCCATCGAACCGCCGTGCCGGTCGGTCGGCCGCTGGTTCACCACGAGCAACCTGCCGGTGGCCCGGTGCACCTCGTCCGTGGCCACCCGGCCCGAGAGCAGCAGCTCCTCGGTGTCCGGGTCGAGGCCCCGCAGCTCCTCCAGGTGCCGGCCCTCCGCGTCGGCCGGGAGCCCGAGCAGCTCCCTCGCCTCGTCGTTCGCGAGGAGCAGCCGCTTGTCCTGCCCGACGATGACCACGCCCTCCCGCACGGCGTGCAGGACGGCGTTGTGGTGCTCGTACATGCGGGTCATCTCGGCCGGACCGAGGCCGCGCGTCTGGCGCTTGAGCCGCCTGGCGACCAGGGCGGTCCCGGTCGTGGCCACCGCGAGTGCGGCTGCGCCCGTGCCGAGAATGACGGGCAGCTGCCGGTTGCCGGCCGAGGCGACGTTCTTGACCTTGAGCCCCGCCGACACCAGGCCCACGACCGACCCGTCGGGGGCCTTCACGGGCACGACCGCCTGGACCTCGTGGCCGAGCGGGCCGTGCACGCTCTCGGTGTAGACCTGGCCGGCGAGCGAGGGGCCGATCGTTCCGACGAACTGCTTGCCGATCCGGTCGGGCAAGGGGTGCGTGTACCTGATCCCGTGGGTGTCCATGACCACGATGAAGTCCACGCCGGCCTGCTGGCGCGTCTCCTCCGTCAAGGGCTGGAGCACCGCCGTCGGCGAGGGGGACTTCAGCGCATCGAGCAGGCCGGGGGAGTGCGCGAACGTCTCCGCGACGGCGACCGAACGATTGCGGGCCTCCGCGTCGCTGGCGTGCCGCGACTCCAGGACCAGCGCCAGGATCGCCCCGAGGACGAGCAGCACCACGACCACGACCTGCAGCACGAAGACCTGGCCGGCAACGCTCCGAGGAGTCTTCCCGAGAGGATTCTTCGCCGCCGGCGACCGCTTCGGCACGGTCCGGACTCGGTCGGGCTGTTCGACCATGTGTCATTGATAGCACCGCGGCGAAGGCGACCACGAAGCGTAGGCGCGCTCGTGCGAGGGCGGCCCGGCCGGAATCGCGAGGGTGTGCGGCCGGCTCCGACGGGAGCTGCGACCGCAGGTGTCCGGCGGTCCACGAGCGCCCGGGCGCGGAAAGGGACAAAAGTGGATGATCCGCTACATTCAGTGCATGGGGATCGACGTTGCCGCACCCGAGGCCCGGCGTCGCGTCCCGCGCCGGGCATGCCCGGCGCGGGACGCGGGCCGCCGCCTCGACTTCGACCACCCCGAGCATCGGTGAGCCGGTGAAACCTCGTCGGGCGATCCGGTGAGGAGAAGGCAGGGGCGCGGGAGGAACGGCGCAGCGTCGGCCCCGCCCCGAGAGCAACCGGACCGTCCCCGAGGGAGTGCGCGTGTACTACAGCAGCGGCAACTACGAGGCGTTCGCCCGGCCCCGCAAGCCCGAACGCTCCGACCGTGCGATCGCCTGGTTCGTCGGTGCCGGGCTGGCCTCGCTGGCCGGGGCGGCGTTCCTGGTGCGCGACGCCCAGGTCCCCGGCGAGCGGATCACGATCCTGGAGCGTCTCAAGCTGCCCGGCGGGGCCCTGGACGGCATCAAGGAGCCGAAGAAGGGCTTCGTGATCCGCGGGGGGCGCGAGCTGGAGGACCACATGGAGTGCCTGTGGGACCTGTTCCGCTCCGTACCGTCGCTGGAGGTCGAGGGGGCGTCGGTGCTGGACGAGTTCTACTGGCTCGACAAGGACGACCCCAACCGGTCCCTGCAGCGCGTCACCGAGGACCGGGGCCGCGACGCCGGGACGAACGGCCTGTTCGCGCTCGGCGACCGCGCCCAGAAGGACATCGTCAAGGTCTTCCTGGCCACCCGCGAGGAGCTGGAGGGCAAGCGGATCGACGAGGTCTTCGGACCCGAATTCCTGGCCGGCAACTTCTGGCTGTACTGGCGCACCATGTTCGCGTTCGAGCAGTGGCACAGCGCCCTGGAGATGAAGCTCTACCTGCACCGCTTCATCCACCACGTCGGCGGCCTGCCGGACCTGTCCGCGCTGAAGTTCACCAGGTACAACCAGTACGAGTCGATGGTCCTGCCGCTGACCCGCTGGCTCATCGACCAGGGCGTGGTCTTCCGCTTCGACACCGAGGTCACCGACATCGACTTCGACCTGGCCCCCACGCGCAAGCAGGCCACCCGCATCCACTGGCTCGACCACGGGCGACCGGGGCACGCGGACCTGGGCGAGGACGACCTGGTGTTCACCACCATCGGCTCGCTCACCGAGAACTCCGACGAAGGCGACCACCACACCCCCGCCCGCCTGGACCAGGGCCCCGCGCCGGCCTGGGACCTGTGGCGCACCATCGCCGCCAAGGACCCCGCCTTCGGGCACCCCGAGGTGTTCTGCGGCAACATCCCCGCCTCCAAGTGGGAGTCCGCCACCGTCACCACCCTGGACGCACGCATCCCCCGCTACATCCAGAAGATCGCCAAGCGGGACCCGTTCAGCGGCGGGGTGGTCACCGGCGGCATCGTCACCGCCCGCGACTCCGCCTGGCTGCTCAGCTGGACCGTCAACCGCCAGCCGCACTTCAAGGCCCAGCCGGCCGACCAGATCGTCGTGTGGCTGTACGGGCTGTTCGTCGACAAGCCCGGCGACCACGTGCACAAGCCCATGCAGGAGTGCACCGGCGAGGAGATCACCCAGGAGTGGCTCCACCACCTCGGCGTCCCCGAGGCGGACATCCCCGAACTCGCGGCCGAGGCGGCCCGGTGCGTGCCCGTGATGATGCCCTACATCACCGCCTTCTTCGCCCCCCGCCACGCCGGCGACCGGCCCGCCGTCGTACCCGAGGGCGCGGTGAACTTCGCCTTCATCGGCCAGTTCGCCGAGACCGGCCGTGACTGCATCTTCACCACCGAGTACTCGGTGCGCACCGGCATGGAGGCCGCCTACCAACTCCTGGGCGTCGAACGCGGCGTCCCGGAAGTCTTCAACTCCACCTACGACATCCGCACCCTGCTGGCCGCCGTCAGCCACCTGCGGGACGGCGCCCCGCTCGACCTCCCCGGTCCCGCCTTCGTCCGCAACCGGCTCCTGAACCGCCTCGAAGCCACCGAAGTCGGCGTACTCCTGCAGGACTTCGACCTCATCAAGGACGAGCAACAGCAGTAGGACCGAACAGCACCAGGACCGAACAGCACCAGGGCCCGCCGCCCACCGCAGGCGCTGCCGGGGCCGGCCGGCTCCACAGGCTGGCGGGCCGCCGGGGAGCCGCGTCAGCCGCGCCGACGGTGTCAGGCGGATTCGCGCCGGACCAGCCGGGTGGGCAGGAGCAGCGGGCTCGGGCTCCCGCCTGCGACGAGGGCCAGCAGCATGCGGGTCATCTCCTGGCCGAGGGCCTGGATGGGCTGGTGGATCGTCGTGAGCGGCGGGTCGGACACCTCGGCGACCGGCAGGTCGTCGAAACCGATGACGGCGGTGTCGCCGGGCACCGTGCGGCCGGCGCGGCGCAGCGCCCGCAGCGCGCCCGCCGCCATGTTGTCGTTGGCGGCGAAGACGGCGTCGGTGTCCGGGTGCCGGGCCAGCAGGGCGTCCATGGCGGTGATCCCGCCGAGTTCGGTGAAGTCGCCGGGTTCCTCGCCGTGGGGGGTGAGCCCGGCCAGGGTGAGGGCTTCGCGGTAGCCCCGGTGGCGGGCGCGGCTGACGTCGGTGTCCAGCGGGCCGGTGATCATCGCGATGCGGGTGCGGCCCTGGGAGATCAGGTACTCGGTCGCGGCCCGGGCCCCGCCGACGTTGTCCACGTCCACGAAGGAGGGCACGTCCTGTCCCAGGGGCCGGCCGCCGAAGACGGCGGGGATGTCCGCGTCGAGGGCGAGCCTGGTCAGCGGGTCGCCCTCGCGCAGCGCCATCAGCATGACGCCGTCCACGGCGCGGGTGTGCAGCAGCTGCTGCACCCGCAACTGGCCCCGGGCGGACGTGGCCAGACAGAGCATCAGGTGGAGGTCGGTCTCCTCCAGGACGGTGGTGGCGCCGGCGACGACCTGGCCGAAGAACGGGTCGGCGAAGACCGCGGGGTCGTCGCCGGCCACGATGAGGGCCACCGCGCCCGCCTGCTGCGTGGCCAGTGCCCGCGCGGTGGGGTTGGGCACGTAGCCCAGCTCCCGGATCGCGCGTTGCACGGCCTCGCGCTTGTCGCGGCTGACGTGGGGCGCGTTGTTGAGCACCCTGGACGCGGCGGTGCGCGAGACGCCCGCGCGCTCCGCCACCTCGTCCAGGGTCGGCCGTCGGCGCGTCGGCTCGTCTGTCACGGCATCTCTCCCCGGTCTCGGTACCTCAGGAGGGTAGCTCGCTCGCCCCGTCGGGCCGAACCACATCCGGAAGCGCTTCCGGTGAGGAACTATATAAGGCTTCGGCATCCGCGTGAAGCCGGCTGCGGCGGCGCTCTTGACACAGTCCTGAGAACGGATCCACGATGGCCCGGCAGCGACGGGTGGCTGTGAGGGTGACCGGAAGCGCTTCCAAAAAGAGGCGCTTCCAGTCACCGTCCCACGGACACCGGACACGCTTCGGCAGTCAGCCACGGGAGCTGAACGCCGGCCGACCACGACGCCCCGGCCACCCCGCTGTCGTGCACCTCGCTCCTCGTCGAACCGCCGTCCTCACGCGGCCGTGCGGCGCCCCCACCCGAGAAGAGGTTCCTCCATGCGCAGATCCTTCCGTCCGATCGCGGCGATCCTGCTCGCCCTTCCGCTGGCGCTCGCGGCTCCCACCGCCGCGCACGCGGACCCCGTGACCAGCACCAGCGGCTTCTACGTCGACCCCAACTCCAGCGCCGCCGCGTGGGCGGCCGCCAACCCCGCCGACGGGCGCGCCGCCGCGATCAAGGCCTCCATCGCCGCCGTCCCGATGGCCCGCTGGTTCGGCAACTGGAGCGGCGCGATCGGCACCGCCACCGGTGCCTACGTCGGCGCCGCCCAGGCCTCGGGCAAGCTCCCCGTCCTGGTCGCCTACAACATCCCGGACCGCGACATCTGCGGCGGCCAGTCGGCCGGCGGTGCGGGCTCCGCCGCCGCCTACGACACCTGGATCGCGGCCTTCGCGAGCGGCATCGGCAGCCGTCCCGCCGTCGTCGTCCTGGAACCCGACGCGCTCGGCGACCAGAGCTGCATGACGTCCGCCCAGATCTCCAGCCGCAACGCCCTGCTCAACAACGCCATCACGCAGTTCAACAACAAGGCACCCAACACCTGGGTCTACCTGGACGCCGGGAACCCCGGCTGGATCAGCGCGTCCACGATGGCCCAGCACCTGAACGCCGCGGGCCTCAGCCGGACCCACGGCTTCTCGCTGAACGTCTCCAACTTCTACACCACCGCCGAGAACACCAGCTACGCCGGCTCGGTCAACTCGGCCCTCAAGTCCTCCTACGGCTACACCAAGCCCTTCACCGTCGACACCAGCCGCAACGGGAACGGCTCGAACGGCGCCTGGTGCAACCCCGCCGGCCGCAGGACCGGCACTCCCACCCAGCTCGGCGGCGGCGCCGAGATGCTGCTGTGGATCAAGACACCGGGCGAGTCCGACGGCAACTGCGGCGTCGGAGCCGGTTCGGCGGCCGGCCAGTTCCTCCCCGAGGTCGCCTACAAGATGATCTACGGCTACTGAATCCCGTCCACGGCTGAAGGCCGCAGCCGTACGCACGGCCCGGCCCGGCGCACCCCGAACCCCGGTGCGCCGGGCCTCTCACCACCAGCTCCCAGCTCCGACCACACCCGAGGAACCCGATGACCCACCACCTGCCCAGAACCGTGCTCCCCGCCGCCGCCGTCGCGCTGGTACTCGGCCTCGCCGCCCCCGCGACGGCCTCGCCCGCACCGCCGGCGACAGCGGCCGGTCACACCCTGCCCGCCGGCACCCGCTTCTACGTCGACCCCGACAGTGACGCCGCCCACCAGGCCGTCACCGACCTGAAGAACCACGACCTGGCCGGCGCCGCGACGATGGCGAAGCTGGCGAGCTGGCCGGAGGCCACCTGGTTCACCGGCGGCACCCCCGCCGAGGTCAGGACCCAGGTGGCGAAGCTGATGCGGGACGCCGGGCGCACCGGCACGGTGCCGACGCTCGTCGCCTACAACATCCCGCTGCGCGACTGCTCGCTGTACTCCGCCGGCGGCGCGCAGTCCGACGCCGAGTACCAGGCGTGGATCAAGGCCTTCGCCCAGGGCATCGGCAACGGCAAGGCCGTCGTCGTGCTGGAACCGGACGGCCTCGCCAACCTGCCGTCCGACTGCGGTCCCGCGTCCGACCCCACCGGTGTCCTCACCGCGGGCCGCATCGCGGACCTCAACACCGCCGTCGACGCACTGGAGGGGCAGCCGGGCACCTCGGTGTACCTGGACGCGGGCAACAGCCACTGGAAGAGCGTCGGCGACATCGCCCAGCGGCTGCTGCAGGCCGGCGTGGCCCGCACCCAGGGATTCTCGCTCAACGTCTCCAACAACCTGGCCACCGACCTGAACACCCACTACGGCACCTGGGTCTCCACCTGCCTCTGGTTCGCCACCAAGGGCCCGGCCTGGGCGAACGGGCACGCGGATTCCTGCGCCGGCCAGTACTACTCCTCGGCCGCCCCGAACGACGGCCTGCCCGGCAACGCGGTCGATCCGGACGACCCGAGCACCTGGCACTGGACCGACCAGTGGTTCCAGCAGAACGCCGGCACCCCGCCCACCGGTCAACTCACCCACTTCGTCGTCGACACCAGCCGCAACGGCCGCGGCGCCTGGACCCCGCCCCAGGGCAAGTACTCCGGCGACCCGCAGATCTGGTGCAACGCACCCGGCCGCGGCATCGGCGCCCGGCCCACCGCAGACACCGGCGTCCCCCTGGTGGACGCCTACCTCTGGGTCAAGACCGTCGGCCAGTCCGACGGCCAGTGCAACCGCAGTGTCCCCGGCGGCACCATCGACCCCGAGTACGGTGCCGTGGACCCCGCCGCCGGCGCCTGGTGGCCCGAGCAGGCGCAGTCCCTCGTCCAGAACGCCGTCCCGGCCCTGACGTTCAACCTCAACCTGCACTGAGCGGCCGGCGGGCGGCGGGCGCGGCACCGATCGGTGCAAGCCGATGACGCGGACGCCGCCCCGCCCGTACCGTGCTGTGGGAGCTGTACGTGCGGTGGCCGTGGACGTGCCCACGGCGTCGGGGGAGGGGCGGGACGGTGGCGGCTCACGTGTTCAGTCGGGGAAAGGGCCAGGGGCGGGCGCGGTTGGAGTTCCCGAAGCCCGAGCGCGCGGTGCTGCTCGCCGTCCGCAAGCAGCGCGGGGCGCGGATGGACCTCTTCACCGTGCGCCCCACCGGCCGCCGCGGCCACTTCGTCCGGCGGTTCGAGGCCGAGGACTCCGAGGCGCTGGTGCTGCTCCCCCGGGACCGCCAGGGGCGGCACCAGAAGCTGTGGGTGGAGACCGAGGGCCACTGGTCGCTGCGGGTGCGCGAGGTCCCCACCGCGCGGACCTTCACCCGCGAGGTCGCGGGAGCGGGCCCGGAGGTGCTGGACTACCGGGGGCCGGCCGGATGGGCGACGATCACCCACCGCGCCACCCACGAGCGGTTCGTCCTGGCGGCCCACCCCAACGGCCCGGACCGGGACCGCGTCGTCCTGAAGTCCGTCCCGCACCTGCTGGAGGGCCTCGGACCCGAACCCGGGACGGACACCGGGGCGGAGCCGACCTGGCGGTACGTCGTCCCGCTCGACGGGCCGACACTGCTCGCGGTGGAGCAGGCGCAGGACTGGTCGATCAGCGTCACACCCGTGGACGCGCCCGACCCGCGCTCACCCGTGCGACGCTGGGTCGGCACCGCGACGATGCTGTTCGAACGGCCCCGCGAGGCCGGCCCCGTCCTGCTCGACTTCCACTACGAGGGGCGGGGACGCCAACTGGCCCCCAGCCTGGAGGTGCTGGACGACGACGGGCTGCGGCGCGAGTACCACCCCGGCCTCGGCCTCAGCCCGGACCACCGCTTCCTCCTGGGGGCCGACGAGCGGACGGCGGGGCTGCGCAGCCTGCGGATCCGGGTCGACGGGCCGGACCGGGAGTGGGAGCTGCGGCTCACCGACGTCGAGCACGCCCGGCCGCTGCGACGGGCGGCCGCCGGCGACGGCGCCGAGGTGCTGCGCTACGAGGGCCCGCCCGCGGTGCTCTCCGTCGCCCACGTCGGCGATGTCAATGTCGCCGAGGTGACCGGCTGGGGCCCGGGCCGGTACGACTGGCGGCTGAAGACGGGCACGCCCGGCCGCAGTTGCCACGGTGCCCTGATCGGCGCGGGCACAGCGCCCGAGCTGATCCGCGTCCTCGCCTGGGGGCAGTGGCGGCTGCAGGTCACCCCGCTCGACTCGGTGCGCGCCTTCGCCCCGCGGAGGGAGAGCACGGGGAGCACCCTGGTGCGCTGGCGCGGGCCCGCGGCCGACCTGCGGCTGACCCATCTCGCCGGACACCCGCTGCCTATCACTGTCGACGTGCTCTCCGAGGAACTGCGCAGCGTCGGACGGCTGACGGCCGAACCACCGGCCGCCCCGGCCGACGGCCTCCCGGTACGGCCGGGCGCCCTGCTGGCGGTGTCCGACCCGTACAACGCCGGCTGGGTGCTGGAGGGCCGCTGAGCGTCGTGCCGCCCGGGCCGCCGGCCGATGGACCCGAGCCCGCCGAGCGGCCGGCCCCGGCTCAGCGCTCGACGGCCCCGCGGCCTTGTCCCCGCGCTCGCCCACCGGGGCCCGGGGCTTCCTGGCCCGGTGGGCCAGGGAACGGCTTGGCGAGCCTGGAGGCGAACGCCGCGGCCCGTGCCACGGCAGGGACACCACGGCCCTTGGAGAGAGCGCACGTCGCCGTCCTCGGAGCGGCCACGTACGCGGGCCGGGCCGACGCAGGCCGGTGAGGCCGGACCGGGCAGGGTCCACCGTCCGGGTGGTTTGCCGGCACGGGGTCGAACGTGGTGTGAAGGATCCGGCCGGGCGGTTTCCGCCCGCCCGGGCGCCGGTACGGGGGCTGGTACGCACCGCCACGACACACGGGAGACCTGGGGATGAGTACTTCGGAGCGCTACGTACGCGCGTGGGAGGGCTTCTGGGCCGAGAACACGGGTGAGCCGGGAGAACCGTTCTGGGACGCGGACCCGTCGCTGACGGCGGCCCCGCACACCGCGCTGCTCGCCGCCCACGCCGACCGTACGCTGCCGGTCGTGGACCTCGGCTGCGGCAACGGCACCCAGACCCGCTACCTCGCCGGGCACTTCCGGCGAGCGGTGGGCGTCGACCTCTCCCCCTCGGCCGTGGCGCACGCCCGTCGGGCGGACCGCGAGGCGGTGGCCGAGTTCGAACAGCTCGACCTCACCGACCCGGTGGGGGTGCGGCGACTCGGTGACCGGCTCGGCGAGGCCAACGTCTACCTGCGGGCGGTGCTCCACCAGAGCGACCCGGCCGACCGGGCGCCGGTCGCGGCCTCGGTCGCCCTGCTGCTCGGCCGGCGCGGCCGCGGTTTCGTGGTCGAGCCGACCGCCGCCGCCAAGGCGGTGATCCAGCAGGCCGCCGAACGGCCCGGTGGCCCGTCGGACAAGCTCCGTCAGGTCCGCAAGCACCAGCAGCGCCCGGCCGAGGTCGCCCCGGGGGAGCTGCCCGAGCTGCTGCGCGGAGCCGGCCTGGAGATCCTGGACCAGGGCGGGACGGACCTCGCGATGAGCGAGCGTCACCCGGACGGGACGCGGGTGGCCCTGCCGGCCCAGTGGTTCGTGGTCGCTGCGGCAGGGGAGGGCCGGCCGGGCGGCTGAGCGCCCGCCGGAGCGCGGTCGCCGGTCGGTGCGGAGGGGCCCCCGGCGGCCGGGTCGCCGCACTCGGCGCGGCGGGTGCGCCGGAGCCCGCACTCGTCGCGGCGGAGCTTCGCGACGGGAGGAGCACCGCAGTCCGCCCCGGCGCAGTAACCCTTTCGAGTAGTTATCACGAGGGTCTTCTTGCGGTCGTTGCCGTGCAGTAATTCGGTGCAAACGCCAAATATGGCTCCACCGTGCACTGTTCGGCGAGCGAAGGGCGGCCTTGCGTCTCGTCGCGTCACCTGTCAGAGTGGTTATGCGTTCAGCGGGCCTCGGGGTCTCATCTCAGGTCTGCGCGCGCACCCGACTCACACCGAGGGCCGCGGGACACCACGGCCCTGGAAGGAACGCCATGCGCAGCAGCAACCCGGTCTTCGCCCGGCGAGGCTTCCGCCGCCAAGAGGCCACCGAGGGCGCCGCCGTCCGGCAGCCCGAGCCGGTGGGCGCCACGGTCGGAGCCGGGCCGCAGGGGCCGGCCCCCGCCGGACCGCCGGCCTTCGGGTCCGCGCCGAACCTCGTCGGGATGACGTTCACGAAGCACCGGGCCATGACCATCGACGACGTCACGGTCCGGACGGGTGCCACCCTCGGCATCCTGGTCCTCGCCGCCGTGCTGTCCTGGGTCCTGCTGCCGGTCGACCCGGCCGGTGTCGGTACCTCCTACGCCGTCGGGGCCGGTGCCGCACTGGTCGCCTTCCTCCTCGCGATGGTCCAGACGTTCCGGTCGAGGCCCGCACCGGCGCTGATCCTCGGTTACGCGGCGCTGGAAGGCGTCTTCCTCGGCACCTTCTCCGAGGCCACCTCCACCTTCATCGCCCCCGGCGTGGTGGTGCAGGCGGTGCTCGGCACGATGGCGG
Source organism: Kitasatospora indigofera (assembly GCF_014655955.1). Classification (GTDB taxonomy): domain Bacteria; phylum Actinomycetota; class Actinomycetes; order Streptomycetales; family Streptomycetaceae; genus Kitasatospora; species Kitasatospora indigofera. The sequence continues at coordinate 6,767 of NZ_BNBO01000084.1, read as the reverse complement.
TCTTCGCCGGTGTGCTCATCGCCTACCGGCTCCGTTGGATCCGGGTCACCCGCAGGTTCGCCGGCTTCGCGACGGCGGCCGCGACCGGACTCCTCCTGCTGCTGGCCGCCGACCTGCTGTTCTCCGCCTTCGGGGCCGACTCCCTCGGGTTCGGCAGCGGCGGCCCGGGGGTGGCGTTCGGTGTCGCGGGAGTCCTGATCGGCGCGGCCTTCCTGGCCCTGGACTTCCGGCAGGTGGAGGACGGCATCGCCCAGGGGGCTCCCCCGGAGGACGCGTGGTTCGCGGCCTTCGGCCTCACCACCACCCTGGTGTGGATCTACCTGGAGGTGCTCCAGGTCCTGACGATCCTGCGCGGCGAGGACTGACCCGCCCGCCAGGCGTACCGTCCCGGAGGCCCCAGGCCATCCGGGACGGTACGCCTGTTCCGGCGTCAGGTCCCCCCGGTGACGCCGTGATGCGATGGAGGGCCGCAGAGGGCCGCTGCACCGTTTCCCCGGCCGGCGGGCCGGCCGAAGCCCGGTCCGGGCGTGGGCGTCACCGTCATCCTGCTCCGTCCTGCCCTGAGGTGCGGCTAAATAACCTCTCCGAAAGGTGACGCAATTCAGGGCAGGGACGAGCGGCCGGACGGTCACACGTGTGGACGTCCTCGGGGCACCCGGGGGCACATGCGAAGGCTGTTCGTCCTATCCGCCCAGCCGGATCTCGCGGCCCGCCCACCGCCCGCGCAGCCACCGGTCGTGGCTGGCGACGACGACCGCGCCCGGTCCGGTGCCCAGGGCGTCCTCCAGCTCGTCGCAGAGGGTGGGGGAGAGGTGGTTCGTCGGCTCGTCCAGCAACAGCAGGTGCGGCGGCCGGGCCACCAGGATCGCCAGAGCGAGCCGCCTGCGCTGCCCTGCCGACAGGTGGGCGACGGGCTTGCCCAGGTCCGCCGCGTGGAGCAGGCCGAGCGAGGACAGCGGCACCGCCTGCGCCCGTTCCTCGCCGAGGGCCTGACGGTAGGTGTCGCGGACGGTGCGCCCGGGGTGCCCGAACACCGTGTCCTGGGCGAGCAGCCCCACGGTCGCTCCCGGACGGCGGGTCACCTCCCCCTCGGGCACCGGACGGCCCGCGAGCACCGCCAGCAGCGTCGACTTGCCGGTGCCGTTCGCCCCGGTGACCAGGAGCCGGTCGGTCGTCGTGATCCGCAGGGCGTCCACGGTGAGCCGGCCGGGCACGCGGACGCCGCGTAGCGACACCAGCGGCGCGTCCTCGCCGGCCCCCGGAGCCCCGGTGGCTTCGGCGGCCCCCGGAACCCCGGCGGTCCACGGAGCCCCCGGAGCCCCGGCGTCCGCCGCAGGCGGCGGCGCGACGGGCACGGCGAGGGCGTCGGGGGCGAACCGCAGCGGGGCCGGCGGCCGGCGGACGCCGTCCCGTTCCAGTTCGGCGAGGCGCCGGGTGGCGTTGCGGACCCGGCGGGAGATCTGCTGCTGGACCCGGCCCGCCCGGTGCCCGTACCCCATCTTCTCGTTGTCGGTCCGGCCGCGGTCGGGGGCGACGCGGTGGGCCGTCGCACCCGTCGCACCCGTCGCACCCGTCGCCTGGCGCAGCGCCGCCAACTCCTCCTGCTCCTCCGCCCAGCGGCGTTCCCACCGCTCGCGCCCGGCCCGCTTCGCGGCCAGGTAGGTGCGGTAGTTGCCACCGTGGCGGACCGGGCCGTCCACGGCCGGGTCGAGGTCGATCAGGTCGGTGCAGACGGCGTCCAGGAAGGCCCGGTCGTGTCCGGCCACGACCACCACCCCGGGCATGCGCAGGAGTTGTTCCTCGACGAAGGCCGCCGCCTCGTCGTCCAGGTGGTTGGTCGGCTCGTCCAGCAGCAGCGCCGACGGTCGCCGGATCAGCAGTGCGGCGAGGGCGAGACGGCCACGCCGGCCGCCGGAGAGCGAGCCCAGCGTCCGGTCGTGGCCGATCCGGCCGAGTCCCAGCCGGTCCAGCACCCGGGCCGCCTGCCGGTCGGCGTCCCAGGACTCGCGCTGCCGGGCGCGCTCCAGCCGGTCGGCGTAGGCGTCCAGCAACTCCGGACGGGCTGGGAGCCCCTCCGTGCCGCCTGCGATCTCCGCCGCGAGCCGGTCGAGTTCGGAGAGGTCCTCGCGTGCTTCGCGCAGTGCGTCGTCCAGGACGTCGGCGACGGTGGCCGTGCTGTCGAAGGGCGCCTCCTGCCGCAGGAAGCCGAGTCCGGGCGGGCGGGTGACGTGGCCGCCGTCCGGCTCGTCCACGCCGGCCAGCAGGCGCAGCAGGGTGGACTTGCCGACACCGTTCTCCCCGATCAGGCCGATGCGCCGGCCCGGTGCCGCCGACAGGGAGACGCCGTCCAGGACCCTCCGGCCGTCGAGGATCCGGACCAGGTCGTGGGCGATCAGGGCAGGCCCGGGCCGGACGGGTCGCGGCTGGGCGGTTCCGGGTCGGACAGTTCCGGGTTGAGCTGTCCCAGGTCGGGCGGGTCGGGCGGGTCGGGGCGTGGCAGGTCGGGGCATGGCGGATCTCCGGTCGGGTGAGGGGTGCCGGCCCGCGCGGGCGGTGTTGCCTCGGCGCGGGCCGGCGGCAGGTCCAGGGCCTGGGCGGCTGCGCTCACACCTCCGGTGCCGCCGCCTCCTCCAGCGAGCCGTCCGCCAGCCGAAGCCACCGGTCCACCCCGATCGCGGTGAGGAACCGCTCGTCGTGGCTGACCACGACGAAGGCCCCCTGGTAGGAGTTGAGGGCGCTTTCGAGCTGGCCGACGCTGACCAGGTCGAGGTTGTTCGTCGGTTCGTCGAGCAGCAGCAGCTGCGGGGCGGGCACGGCGCACAGCACACAGACCAGGGTGGCGCGCAGCCGCTCGCCGCCGGAGAGCACCCGGACCGGCAGGTGGGCCCGGGCGCCGCGGAAGAGGAAGCGGGCGAGCAGGTTCATCCGCTCGGCCTCCGGCAGCTCCGGCGCCGCCGCGGTGAAGTTCTCCGCCACGGTGCGGTCCTCGTCCAGCAGGTCCAGCCGCTGGGAGAGGTAGGCGACGCGGCCGTCCGCGCGCTTGATCCGTCCGCTTTCCGGGGCGAGGTCCCCGACGAGCATCCGCAGCAGGGTGGTCTTGCCGGCCCCGTTCGGGCCGACGAGGGCGATCCGCTCGGGGCCCCGGACGGTCAGGGCGGCGCCGTCGCCGGCGAAGAGGGGGCGGTCGTCGCGCCGCACCTGGAGGTCCTCGCCGATGAAGAGGTCGCGGCCGGCGGGCACCCGGGTGCCGGCGAGGTCCAGGGTGAGGCGCTGCTCGTCGCGCAGTCCGCGCTCGGCCTCGTCGAGCCGGGCCCTGGCGTCGCCGACGCGGGCCGCGTGCAGCTGGCCGGAACGTCCGGCCGACTCCTGGGCGCCGCGCTTCATGGTGCCGGCGAAGATCCGCGGCAGTCCGGCGCTCTTCAGGTTGCGGGCCGCGTTGCCCGCCCGGCGCTCGGCGCGCTCGCGGGCCTGCTGCATCTCCCGCTTCTCCCGCTTGAGCTCCTGCTCGGCGTTGCGGATGTTCTTCTCCGCTACCTCCCGGCCGGCCTGCACGGCCTGCTCGTACGAGGTGAAGTCGCCTCCGTACAGGCGCAGTTCGTGGGAGTCGAGCTCGGCGATCCGGTCCATCCGGTCGAGCAGGGCGCGGTCGTGGCTGACCAGCAGCAGGCAGCCGGAGAAGCTCTCCAGCACCTCGTGGAGCCGACGGCGGGCTGGCAGGTCGAGGTTGTTGGTGGGTTCGTCGAGCAGCAGCACGTCCGGCCGCTTGAGCAGCTGCGCCGCGAGGCCGAGCTGCACGATCTGGCCGCCGCTGAGGGCGTCCAGCCGCCGGTCCAGGCGGACGCCGCCCAGGCCGAGGCGTTCGAGCTGGGCCAGGCAGCGCTCCTCGACGTCCCAGTCGTCGCCGATGGTGGTGAAGTGTTCCTCGGCCACGTCGCCGGACTCGACCGCGTCGATGGCGCGGATCACCGCGGCGACACCGAGGACCTCGGCGACCGTGAGACCGGCGGTCAGGGGCAGGTCCTGCGGCAGGTGGGCGGTCGTGCCGCTGACGGTCAACGCCCCGGCGGTGGGGGTGAGCAGACCCGCGATCAGTTTGAGCAGGGTGCTCTTGCCCGAGCCGTTGGGGGCGACGAGGCCGGTGCGGCCGGCGCCGAGGGCGAAGGACAGCTCCTGGAAGACGGGGGTGTCGTCGGGCCAGGAGAAGGACAGCTGGGAGCAGACGACGGAGTTCTGGGACATCAGGACAACCCGGGGGTGAGAGCGGGGCGGAGACACCTCCGCCCCGGGCAGACAGGGGGGACGGGCACGACGAACCGGGCCGTCGCGCCGGGTGCCCAGCACCCGCGAACGGCCTCAGGGGTGGATCTCACCCGGAGATGTCGTCGTCGCTCGTCATGTCTGCATCCACGCTTCCGTCGATGGGTCGGTCGGTCGCCAGCCTAGCAGTACCGGCCGGCGTCCCCGGGTGTTCCGGGTGTGCGGCCGGCGTCCTCGGGGTGTTCGCAGGGGTGGTCGGGGTGTCTTGACGGAGCGGCGGGCAGATGCCACCATCGTAACCGTTCAGAACGGTTACTTACTGCTCGTCGCATCCTCGGCGCACATGTCCCACGGCCGAGGTGTGCCGCCGAGGGTGTTCCGGCGCGACCGTGCGATCCGATCGGCGCGGGACCGGAGGAGGGGCGTCAGATGAGGGAAGAACGCGACCGGTGGGCCCAGGGGGCACCGGTGGGACGTCGGATGCTGCTGGGCACCCTGGCGGCGGGCGTCGCGGGTCTCGCCGCGGCGCCGTACCTGCAGCGCGGCTGGGAGGACGCCCTCGGCGCGGCCTCGCAGCACGACCCGACCGGCCTGACCGGTCTGCTGCCGGACCCCGGCGGGTTCCGCTACTACAGCGTCGTCGGCTCCGTGCCGCGCAAGGACGAGACCGACTACGGCCTGCGCGTGGACGGCCTCGTCGACCGGCCGCGCACGTACACCCTGCCGGACCTGCGGGCCCTCCCGCAGACCCGCGTCGTCCACGACGTGCTGTGCACCGACGGCTGGCGGGTGGACGACACCCCCTTCCAGGGCGTGCGGCTCGCCGACCTGCTGGACGCGGCCGGCGTGCGCAGCGAGGGCGCCGCACTGCGCTTCACCTGCTTCGACGGCGCCTACAGCGAGAGCCTGACACTGGAACAGGCCCGCCGCCCCGACGTCCTGGTGGCGCTGACCATGCAGGACCAGCCGATCAGCCATGCGCACGGCGGCCCGGTCCGCCTGTACGTGGCACCGATGTACTTCTACAAGTCGGCGAAGTGGCTCTCCGGCATCACCGTCACCGACCGGGTGATCCCCGGCTACTGGGAGGACTACGGATATGACGTCGACGGCTGGCTCCCCGGCGCCGACCGCGGCCCCGACGCAGCCTGAGCCGGGCGGCCGGATCCGCCGGTTCACCCGCGCCGAGCGGCTGGTGCACCGGACCACCGGGCTGCTGATGCTCCTCTGCCTGGCCACCGCCGTCTGCCTGTACATCGGCCCGGTCGCCCAGCTCGTCGGACGGCGCAGGCTCATGATCACCGTTCATGAGTGGTCGGGCGTCCTGCTGCCGCTGCCCCTGCTGCTCGGCCTGCTCTCCCGCGAGCTGCGGGCCGACCTGCGGCGCCTGAACCGCTTCGCGAGCTACGACCGGCAGTGGCTGCGGGCCGCGCGCCGCCGCCTCACCCGGCCGCAGGACCGGCCGGCCGGCAAGTTCAACGCGGGCCAGAAGCTCTGGGCGGGCTGGATCGCCGGCGCCGTCCTGGTGATGACGGCCACCGGGCTGCTGATGTGGTTCACCCGGCTGCTGCCGTTCGTCTCCCGCACCAGCGCGATCTTCGTCCACGACTGCCTCGCCTGGGCCGTGGCCGTCGTCCTGGCCGGGCACGTCCGGCAGGCCCTGCGGGACCCGGAGGCCCGGCGGGGGATGCGCACCGGCCATGTCGGCCGCCGCTGGGCGCAGCGCCACCACTCCCGGTGGCTGACCGATGACCCCGACGGCACCAGGACCGTCGAATGACGTAGCCGTGCGCCCGGACGCCCGCCGGCGACCGTTGCCCGGCCGACGCGCTGACCTGCGGCGCAGCCGCCCCGACCGGCGGCTTCCAGCGCCGCCGCGGCCCTCCGGGGCCGGCGGAGCAGTACCCGCCGACGGGCGTGATCCGCCGTCAACTGACTGATGCACCGCCCCATCGCGGCGGGCCATTGTTGATCCCGTCGGCCCCGGAGGAGGCGGGCGCCCTCCCCGAGCGGGCACCCGGCCACGGCCGACGGCGGGCCAACCGCCGCCGGTGCGCAGACCCCTGCCGGTCGGCACACCCGCGCACACCCACGCACACCCACGCACACCCATGCACACCCATGCACACCACGCAATGCCGTAGCGCGTCCGCGCCGAACGGCGACACCTCACACCTCACACCTCACCACCATGAACGGAACCCGATGAAACGACTTGTGACCGTACTCGCGGCCGCGGTGCCCCTGGCCGCCGCGCTGTACGTACCGGCCGCCTCGGCGGCCGCGGAGAACGCCACCCCCCGGTACAGCTGTACCGCCCCGCTGATGGCGGCTCCGGCCGGCACCCGCGTGGAGGCCGTCACCGCGGTGGCGCACGCCGCGGGCACCGTCGACGTACCGGCGGTCTTCCCGCTGGGGGAGAACCACGTCCCCGACGTACCGGCGTTCTGCGACATCACGGTCACCCTCACCCACCCCGGCCAGGGCGACCACGCCAAGGTGCGGGTCTG
>NZ_BNBO01000083.1 GCF_014655955.1 Kitasatospora indigofera | reverse complement strand
CACCCAGGTGCAGGAGGAGGCCCGCACCCTGGTGAGCGACGTACTCGGCACCTGACCTGCCCGGTTCCTGACGTGCTCCGGTTCGTGCAGGGCGCACGCCGCCGCCCGCCCCGAGGTCCGGGGCGGGCGGCGGCGTGCGGTGGCGGCGCGGGTCAGGCCAGCCGGCGGGCACCCTGCGCGGCGAGGGCGGTGAAGACCCGCGGGGCGGTGTAGCCGGCCGCGGCGAAGGCCGCGGAGACGGCCCCGGCGACGCGATCGGCGTCCTCGTCGGCGACCAGGGCGATCACCGAACCGCCGAAGCCGCCGCCGGTCATCCGGGCGCCCAGCGCCCCGGCGGCGTTGGCGGCCGCGACCACCAGGTCGGTCTCGGCGCAGGAGACCAGGAAGTCGTCCCGCAGCGAGGCGTGGCCGGCCGTGAGGATCGGCCCCAGCGCGGCCGGCTCCCCGGCGAGCAGGGCCTCGACGGCGGCCTCGACCCGGGCGTTCTCGGTCACCACGTGCCGGGTCAGGGAGCGCAGCCCCTCGTCGGGGAGGTTGTCGAGGGCGGCGGGCAGGCCGGCCAGGTCGAGGTCGCGCAGGGCGGGCAGGCCGAGCAGTTCGGCGGCCTTCTCGCAGCCGGAGCGGCGCTCGGCGTAGGCGCCGTCCGCCAGGTCGTGCTTGACCTGGGTGTCGATCACCAGCAGCCGCAGCCCGGCGGCGGCCAGGTCGACCGGCAGCTGGCGGGCCGTCAGCGTGCGGGTGTCCAGGAACAGGGCCCGGCCGGCCTCGCAGCAGGTGGAGGCGAGCTGGTCCATCGCGCCGCAGGGCACGCCGACGAAGTCGTTCTCGGCGCGCTGGGCGAGCAGGCCCAGCTCGACCGGGCCGAGCCCGAGGTCCCACAGGTCGTTGCAGGCGACGGCGACCACGCACTCCAGCGCGGCCGAGGAGGAGAGGCCGGCGCCGGTGGGCACGTCGCTGTCCAGGTGGACGTCGACGCCGCCGACCGGGTGGCCGGCGTCCCGCAGGGCCCAGACGACGCCCGCCACGTACCGGGCCCAGCCGGGTACCGCACCGGGCCGCAGCTGGTCGGCGGTCACCTCGACCACCGCGCCGTCGGCCTGGGCGCTGTGCAGGCGCAGCAGGTCGTCCGCGCGCCGGCGGACGGCGGCCCGGGCGGCGTGCGGCAGGGCGATGGGCAGCACGAAGCCGTCGTTGTAGTCGGTGTGCTCGCCGATCAGGTTCACCCGGCCGGGTGCGGCCCAGACCCCGTCGGGGGCGCCGCCGTGGACGGCGGTGAAGGCATCGGTCAGCTGGTTGTCGGTCATCGGGCCACCTCGCGCAGGCGCCGGGCCGCGGCCTCGGGCGAAACATCGTTGACGAATGCGTCCATGCCGGACTCGACTCCGGCCAGGTACTTCAGTTTGCCCGCCGTCCGGCGGACGGTGAAGAGCTCCAGGTGCAGGGCCAGCTCGTCCAGCCCGGGGCGGTCGTCGCCGGACGGGGCCTGGTGCCAGGCCGCGATGTACGGGGTGGGCGAGGCCTGGGCGGTCTGCCCGGGCTCGACGAACAGCCGGTCGAAGCGGCCCAGCAGGTCGAGGTAGAGGCCGGGGAACTCGGCGCGCTCGGCCTCGGTGAGGGCGGTCAGGTCGGGCACCCGGCGGTTGGGGTAGAGGTGCACCTCGTACGGCCAGCGGGCGGCGAACGGGACGAAGGCCGTCCAGTGCTCGCCGGCCAGCACCACCCGGTCGTGGTCCAGGTCGCCGGCGGCGACCGCCTGGGCGTGCTGGTCCAGCTCGGCCGCCAGCAGGTCCTCGAAGAGGTTGCGGCCGGTGCTCGCGCGGTACTCGGCGGCCTGTCCGGCCATCCGGGCGGTGCGCGGGGTGACGAAGGGGAGGGCGTAGACCTGGCCGTGGGAGTGGGCCAGGGTGACGCCGATCTCCGCGCCGCGGTTCTCGAAGCAGTAGACCTGGCGGACGTCCGGCAGCGCGGACAGCTCCGCGGTGCGGTCCGTCCAGGCGTCCAGGACGAGGGCGGTCCGCTCGGGGGTGAGGTCGGCGAAGGAGGCCTCGTGGTCGGGGGTGAAGCAGACCACCTCGCAGCGTCCGGTGCCGGCGGCGGCCGTGTGCAGCGGGTCCTCGGCCTGGCCGCCGGGGGCGTCGGCGCCGAGCGAGGGGAACCGGTTCTCGAAGACCACGACCTCGTAGTCGGCGTCCGGCACCTCGCTGGTGCGCCCGCCCCGGGAGGGGCAGAGCGGGCACTGGTCGGCCGGCGGGTGGTAGGTGCGGCCCTGGCGGTGGGCGGCGACGGTGACCCAGTCACCGGTCACCGGGTCCCGCCGGACCTCGGAGAGGCTGGCGACCGGCTCCAGCGCGCGGGAGTCGACGGCGGTACGCACCGTACCGGGCCGCGCGTCGTAGTAGATCAGCTCGCGGCCGTCCGCCAGCTTGGTGATGGTCTTGTTCACGGCTTCCGCTTTCTGGCTGCGCTCGGTCTCGGCCCGCAGGGGCGAGCGTTGCCAACATATTCGAACCCGATGCGACAAAAGTCAACATCAACCGGTGATATGTTTTTGCGGGCACCGAATACCGGACCGCGCCGGCCTCCCCCGCAGGCCAGGGGGCCGGTCAGCCGGCGGCCGCCGCGCTCTCCCGGAAGCGGCGCAGCAGCTCACGGGCCGGCGCGCTGGTGGTGTCGAAGGCCTGGGTGGCGATGTCCTGGGTGACGGCCGCACCGAGGAGGAACGCCCACCGGCAGCTGAAGCAGAAGGCGATCTCGAACAGCACCTGGCCCTCGAAGAGGCACCCGGGCGCGGCATGCACCCGGATCCCGAAACCCGGGACGAAGCAGCGCATCGCCGGGCCGACGGGCAGGGCCGAGACCAGGCCGAGCACCTCCTGGGCGTCCTCCCAGCGGTCGACGGTCTCGCCGGCCAGGGTGCCGGCCCCGGTCCGCCAGGCGGACGGGGCGGTGATGCGAACGGCCTCGACGAGCCCGGCCATGGCGGAGGTGGTGGGTAGCAGCATCCGGGCAGTCTCCCGAAGGCGTGGACCGGTGGCCAGTGGAATTCCGGCCCGCTCCCGCGGCCGCCCCACGGGGGCGGCAGGGCGGGTCGGGCGGGCGCCCCCTCCGGCGGGCGGGCGCCCTATCCGGCGGTGCCGAGGGTCGCGTCCAGGACCCGCGCCCACTGGCGGACCACGCCGGCGCGCCGGGCGCTGTCGTCGGTGAGCAGGTTGGCCAGGCCCAGGCCCCGGGCCATGTCCATGGTGGCCTGGACGGTCTCGCGCACACCCGGGGTGCTCTCGTCCACGCCCAGGAAGTCGACCGCCGCCCGGTGCGACTCCCGGCCGACGTGGTTCTCCAGCGCCACGATCCGCTCCCGCAGCGGCTCCTCGGTGGCGGCGGCCACCCACAGGTGCAGCGCGGCCCGGAACAGCGGGCCGGTGTACAGCCGCACGATCATGTCGACCACGGCCTCGGTCCGCCGCGGGCCGGGCGCCGGCAGCTCGTCCGCATGGGCGCGGACGGCCGCCAGGCGCTCGGCCGTGACGTGCTCGACGGCCGCGGTGAAGAGGTCCTCACGGGTCGGGAAGTGGTGCTGGGCCGCCCCCCGGGAGACCCCGGCGCGCTCCGCCACCACCGAGACCGTGCTGCCGTTCCAGCCCAGCTCGGCCAGGCACTCCACGGCCGCCTCCAGCAGCCTGCGACGGGTGGCGCGGCTGCGGTCCTGCTGCGGCGCGCGGGCGGCGGCCTGGCCGGCCGGCGGCGGGGTGGTGGTCGGCGGGGTGGTCATCGGCGGTCGGCGTCCCTGTGGGTGCGGGTGGAGCCACGGGCAGCTCCTGGGCGGACGCCCCGATCCTCCCAGATCACCCGGCCCTCCCTGATCACCCGGCCGCCGCCCGTTCGCGGTCCCGCAGTTCCCGCCGGAGGATCTTGCCGCTCGCCGACTTCGGCACCGCCTCCAGGAACTCCACCGCCCGGACCTTCTTGTACGGCGCCACCTGACCGGCGACGAAGTCCGCGACCTGCTCCTCGGTGAGGGTGCTGCCGGCCGCGCGCACCACGAAGGCCTTCGGCCGCTCGACCCCGTCCGGGCCCTGGACGCCGATCACCGCCGCGTCGGCGACCTCCGGGTGGGTCAGCAGCAGGGCCTCCAGCTCGGCGGGCGCGACCTGGTAGCCCTTGTACTTGATCAGCTCCTTCACCCGGTCCACCACGAAGAGGTAGCCGCGCTCGTCCACGTACCCGACGTCGCCGGTGTGCAGCCAGCCGTCCGCGTCGATGGTGGCGGCCGTGTCGGAGGGCCGGGCGAAGTAGCCCTTCATCACCTGCGGCCCGCGGACCAGGATCTCCCCCGGCTCGCCCGCCCCCAGGTCGGCGCCGGCGGCCGCGCCGCCCGCGTCCTCGCCGTCCAGCGCGGCTATCCGCAGCTCGGTGGAGGGCACCAGCCGCCCGACCGAGCCGCGCGCCGGGTCCGGGTCGTACGGGGAGACGACATGGGTGACCGGCGACAGCTCGGTCATCCCGTAGCCCTGAAGGATCCGCGGCAGGCCGAGCCGGCGGGCACAGGCCTCGGCGAGGTCCGCGTCCAGCGGGGCGGCGGCGCTCAGCACGTAGCGCAGCGAGGAGAGGTCGTACCGGCCGACCAGCGGGTGCTTGGCCAGCGCGAGGACGATCGGCGGGGCGACGATCAGCGCCTCCACCCGCTGCTCCTGGATGGTCCGGAGGAACTGTTCGAGGTCGAACCGGGGCAGCACCACCACGGTCGCGCCGCAGCGCAGCGGCTGGTTGAGCAGTGCGGCCAGCCCGTAGATGTGGAAGAAGGGCAGCACCGCCAGCACCCGCTCGCCGACCGACGGGCGGTAGAGCGCGTCCGTCTGGGCCAGGTTGGTCGCGATCGAGCGGTGGGTGAGCATCACGCCCTTGGGCAGGCCGGTGGTGCCGCTGGAGTAGGGCAGCACGGCGATGTCGGCGGCCGGGTCGATCACCGGCGTGGGCTCGGGCGCGGTGGAGGCCAGCAGGTCGGCCAGCGAGCGGTGGCCCTCCGCACCGTCGCAGACGAAGATCTCGGCGATCGGCCCGCCCTCGGCGGCCAGCGCGTCGGCGGCGGCCCGGGCCACCGGCAGGAACGGCGAGACGGTGATGATCCAGCGGGCCCGGCTGTCCCGGAGCTGGGTGGCGAGCTCCCCCGCCGTGGTCAGCGAGCTGACCGTGGTGACGGTCGCCCCGGCGGCCGTCGCGCCGAAGTAGACCACCGGATAGGCGATGGTGTTGGGACTGTACAGGGCCACCACGTCGCCGGGCCGCACCCCCGCCTCCGCCAGCCCCGCGCTCGCCCGCCGGACGGCCCCGGCCAGCCGGCCGTAGCTCACCGACTCCCCCGTGACGCCGTCGATCAGGGCCGGCACGTCCGGGTGCTCGCCGGCCGCGCCGAGCACGGCGAGGTGGACGGGCAGGTCGACGGGCTCGACGTCGGGGTACTCGCTGCGGAACACCATGCATGCCTCCTGGGTGGGTCCTGACGACTGCTCACAGGGTGGCGCCGATCCGGCCCGGTGGACAGATGCCCGCCGATGATCCGAACTGACGAAATATCGGCGCGGTGCGCGCGGCGCGCTTGCCCGGCCACGGAGCGCGGCTGACGGTGAAGGCTCCCCTGCGCCCGCCCCACCGCACCCCTGGAGCTCCCGACGTGACGTCCTGCCACCGCCCCGAACCCCCCGCCGGCTCCGCCGCCGGACGTGCCCTCACGGTGGGCGCGCTCGCCGCCCTGCTCGCCCTCGGCGCCGCCCCCGCGGCCCAGGCCGCCCCCGGCGACAACGGCGACATCAAGGTGCACGAGAGCACCACGGCCGTGACGGACCAGCGCGACGAGCCGCAGGTCTGCCGGTTCTACCTGGACGCCTTCAACTTCGACGACCTGCAGCTGGTCAACTGGACCATCGAGCAGCAGCCGCCGACCGGCACCCAGCAGGTGACCGCCGGAACGCTCGCCCTGCTCAACGGCACCGGCCAGACCCAGATCATGTCCCTCCCGGACGGCCATTACCGGGTCAACTGGACCTTCGTCGGGCAGACCGGCAGCGCCAAGCACAAGGTGTTCACGGTCGCCTGCCCGCCGGCCGGCGGGCCCAGCGACATCGCCGCCCCCGTACCCCCGCCCGGCCCCGGCGGCCCGGGCAACCTCGCGATCCCCAGCACCTCGCCGCGGCCCGGCGGCCCGGGCAACCTCGCGATCCCCAGCACGCCGCCCCGGCCGTCCGGCAGTCCCGCGGCCGGCGGCGGCCGGCCGCCTGGCACCGGCGGACCGCACGGCGGCCTGGAGGCCGGTGGCGGCGGCACCTCGCACGACCCGCACGCGGTCGAGGTCGGCGCCGGATCCGGCCTGCTGGCGCTCGTGGCGGTGCTGGGCATCCGGGCCGTCCGCCGCCGCACCGCCCGCAATGCCGCATCCTGACGCCAGGAACCAGGAGCCGGGGCGGCGCGCCCGGGCGCGGCTGACCGCCGCGGCCGTCGCACTCGCCCTGGCCCTCGGCATCTGGCTGGTGCACGACGGCGCGGGGGCGAGCGGCCCGCCCGCTCCCGGGCCGGCCGCCGCCCCGGGCCCGGAGCCCACCGGCCCGCCGACGGGCGCGCCCACGACCGGAGCCGCCGCCCGGCCGGGCAAACCGCCCCCCGCTCCGCTGCCGCCCTCGGTGCCCACCGGCCTCAGGATCCCCTCGATCAAAGTCACCGCCTCCCTCCTCGGGCTGGGCCTGGACGCCGCCGGACACCTGGAAACACCCCCGCTGAGCGCCCCCGGCCAAGCCGGCTGGTACCGGGACGGACCCTCCCCCGGCGCACCCGGCAACGCGATCGTGGCGGGCCACGCGGACACCCGCTCCGGGCCGGCCGTCTTCTACCGGCTCGGGCTGCTGCGCCCCGGGGACACCGTGGAGATCACCCGGCAGGACCGCCGGACGGCCGTCTTCAGCATCGACGCGGTCCGGACCTACCCCCGGACGGCCCTGCCGGACACCACCGTCTACGGCCCCACCGAGCGGCCCGAACTGCGCCTGATCACCTGCGGGGGCAAGTACGACAAGAAGACCGGCTACTCGGACAACGTCGTGGTCTTCGCCCACCTGACCGCGACCCGCTGAGCCGGGGAGACACTGGGCCGGGGCTCGTTGCGCCCGGGCGCTTCGGCGGGCCGCCCCGGCGCGGGCGCTCCGCGCCGGGCGGCACCTCAGTACGAGCGGGGCAGTCCCAGGGTGTGCTGCGCCACGTAGTTGAGGATCATCTCGCGGCTCACCGGCGCCACCCGGCCCACCCGGGTGGCGGTGAGCAGCGCGCCGAGGCCGTACTCCTGGGTCAGGCCGTTGCCGCCGAGGGTCTGCACGGCCTGGTCCACGGTACGGGCCGCGGCCTCGCCCGCCGCGTACTTGGCCATGTTGGCGGCCTCGCCGGCGGCCAGGTCGTCGCCCATGTCGTAGAGGTGGCCGGCCTTCTGCGTCATCAGCCGGGCGAGTTCGATCTCGATCGCGCAGACAGCCAGCGGGTGCGCCAGGCCCTGGTGAGCGCCGATCGGAGTGTCCCAGACCGTACGGGACCTGGCGTAGTCGACGGCCTTGGCCAGCGCCTGCCGGGCCAGGCCCAGGGAGAACGCGGCGGTCATGATCCGCTCCGGGTTGAGCCCGGCGAACAGCTGGAGCAGACCGGCGTTCTCGTCGCCCACCAGGGCGTCGGCCGGCAGCCGGACGTCGTCCAGGAAGACCTGGAACTGCTTCTCCGGGGCGACCAGTTCCATCGGGATCGGCCGGTACTCGAAGCCGGGGGTGTCGCGCGGGACGACGAACAGGGCCGGCTTGAGCTTGCCCGTCCGCGCGTCCTCCGTCCGGCCGACGAACAGCACCGCGTCGGCGTGGTCGATGCCGGAGACGAACACCTTGCGGCCGGTGAGCAGCCAGTCGTCGCCGTCGCGGCGGGCGACGGTCGAGATCCGGTGGGAGTTGGAGCCGGCGTCGGGCTCGGTGATGCCGAAGGCCATCCGGCGGGTGCCGTCGGCGAGCCCCGGCAGCCACTGCTGCTTCTGCTGCTCGGTGCCGTAGCGGGCGATGACCGTGCCGCAGATCGCGGGCGAGACGATCAGCAGCAGCAACGGGCATCCGGCGGTGCCGAGTTCCTCCAGCACGATGGCGAGGTCGGTGATCCCGCCGCCCCCGCCGCCGTACTCGGCGGGCAGGTTGACGCCGAGGTAACCCGCCTTGCCAGCCTCCGCCCAGAGTTCGTCGGCGGGCAGGCCCTGGCGGGCCTTGTCGAGGTAGTAGGCGGAGCCGTAGCGGCGGCCGAGGTCGCCGACCGCGCGGCGCAGGGCCTGGCGTTCGGGGGTCTCGATCAGCGGGCTGGTGCTGTCGGCCGCGGTGGCGGACTGCTCGTCGCCGGGCCGGGCGTTGCCGGTCGTGGTGCGCGGTGCGGACATCCTGGGGTCCTTCCGGGCGGGTGAGGGTGAAGGGTCCGGGCGGTGAAGCGTGCCGGGCGGTGGAGCGTGCCGTGGCGGTGGAGCATGCGGTGGCGGTGGAGCATGCGGTGGCGCTGGAGCCTGGGTCAGGCGGGGCCGGGGGCCCGGTCGGTCGCGGGCTTCACCACGGCCAGCAGCGCGCCGAGTTCGACCTGCCGGCCGGGGGCGGCGTGCAGTTCGGTGAGGACGCCGTCGGCGGGGGCGGTGACGCGGTGCTCCATCTTCATCGCCTCCAGCCAGAGCAGGGGCTGGCCCGCCGTGACGGTGTCCCCCGGGGCGGCCGCGACGCGCACCACGATGCCCGGCATCGGCGCCAGCAGCGCGCCCGGGTCGGTGTGCACGGCGGGGGCGGGGAAGCGGTCGAGGGCGGTGAAGGCGGTGGACCCGGCCGGCTCGTCCACGTGCACGAGGTCGCCGTAGCGGGCGACGTCGAAGCCGCGGCGCAGTCCGTCGACGGCGAGCACGACCCGCTCGGACGTGGCGGAGACCAGGGTGGTGCCCGGGTGCCCCTCGGCGTCCAACTCACCCCGTCGGCCCAGTCGGTAGCGCACCTCGTGCTCCGTCCCGTCCGGTGCCCGGTAGCGCTTGGACTGCGGCTGGGAGGGCAGGTTGCGCCAGCCGGAGGGCAGCGCGGTGCGGCGGGCGGCAGCGTCCGCGAGGGCGGCGGCCAGCGCCCTCAGCGGGTCGCTCTTCGGGCCGGCGGGCAGCAGGGCGGCGGCGTGCTCGGTGAGGAAGGCGGTGTGCACCCGCCCCTCCAGGAAGGCCGGGTGGCGCAGCGCCGCGACCAGCAACTCCCGGTTGGTGGTGAGCCCGTGGACCCGGGCGCGGGCCAGGTCGGTGGCCAGCCGGCGGGCGGCGGCGGCCCGGGTGGGGGCCCAGGCGATGACCTTGGCGAGCATCGGGTCGTAGTGGATGCCGACGGTGCTGCCGGCCTCGGCGCCGGAGTCCAGCCGCAGGCCGGTGTCGCCCGGCGCGGTGCCGAAGGCGACCTGGACGGAGGGCAGTTCGAGCGCGTGCAGGGTGCCGGTCTGCGGGGCCCAGCCGGCTGCCGGGTCCTCGGCGTAGAGCCGGGCCTCGATGGCGTGGCCCCGGGCCGGCGGGGGCTCGGCGGGCAGGGCTTCGCCTTCGGCGACGCGGAGTTGGAGGGCGACCAGGTCGAGGCCGGTGACGCATTCGGTGACCGGGTGTTCGACCTGGAGGCGGGTGTTCATCTCCAGGAACCAGAACCGGCCGTCGGGGCCGAGCAGGAACTCGGCGGTGCCGGCGCCGGTGTAGCCGATGGCGCGGGCGGCGGCGGTGGCGGCGGCGTACAGCCCGGCGCGGTCCGCCTCGGCCAGGCCGGGCGCCGGCGCCTCCTCGATCACCTTCTGGTGACGGCGCTGGAGCGAGCAGTCGCGTTCGCCGACCGCCCAGACGGTGCCGTGGGTGTCCGCCATCAGCTGGACCTCGATGTGCCGGCCGGTGGGCAGGTACGGCTCGCAGAAGACCTCGTCCGAGCCGAAGGCCTTCGCCGACTCGGCCCGCGCGGCGGCGAGTTGGCCGGCCAGTTCGTCCGGCGAGCGGACCACCCGCATGCCGCGTCCGCCGCCGCCGGCCGCCGCCTTGACCAGCAGCGGGTAGTCGGACGGGGAGGGGTTCTCGACCGCGCCGAGGACGGGGACGCCGGCGGCCGCCATCAGCCGCTTGGCCCCGGTCTTGGAGCCCATCGCGGCGATCGCGGCGGGTGGCGGGCCGATCCAGGTGAGGCCGGCGTCCAGCACGGCCCGGGCGAAGTCGGCGTTCTCGGAGAGGAAGCCGTAGCCGGGGTGGACGGCGTCGGCGCCCGCGTCCAGGGCGGCCCGGACGATCAGGTCCGCGCGCAGGTAGGTGTCGGCGGCGGTGGCCCCGGGCAGCCGGACGGCGGTGTCGGCCTCGCGGGTGTGCGGGGCGTCCGCGTCGGGGTCGGAGTGCACGGCGACGGTGGCGATGCCCAGGTCGCGGCAGGTGCGGAAGACCCGGCGGGCGATCTCGCCGCGGTTGGCGACCAGCAGAGACGTGATCATGGTGGGTGAGTCCCTCACATCCGGAAGACGCCGTAGCCGCGCGCGCCCTCGACGGGCGCGTTGTGGATCGCGGAGAGGCAGAGGCCGAGCACGGTACGGGTGTCGCGCGGGTCGATGACGCCGTCGTCGTAGAGGCGCCCGGAGAGGAAGACCGGCAGCGACTCGGCCTCGATCTGCTGCTCGACCATGGCCCGGATCGCGGTGTCCGCGTCCTCGTCGTAGGGCTGTCCCTTGGCCGCGGCCGACTGCCGGGCGACGATCGACAGCACCCCGGCGAGCTGCTGCGGGCCCATCACCGCGGACTTGGCGCTGGGCCAGGCGAACAGGAACCGCGGGTCGTAGGCCCGGCCGCACATCCCGTAGTGCCCGGCGCCGTAGGAGGCGCCCATCAGCACCGAGATGTGCGGGACCTTGGAGTTGGCGACCGCGTTGATCATCATCGCGCCGTGCTTGATGATGCCGCCCTGCTCGTAGTCCTTGCCGACCATGTAGCCGGTGGTGTTGTGCAGGAAGAGCAGCGGGATGTCGCGCTGGTTGGCGAGCTGGATGAACTGGGCGGCCTTCTGCGACTCCGGGCTGAACAGCACCCCCTGGGCGTTGGCCAGGATGCCGACGGGGTGGCCGTGCACGCTCGCCCAGCCGGTGGCCAGGCTCGCGCCGTACAGCGGCTTGAACTCGTCGAAGTCGGAGCCGTCCACCACCCGGGCGATCACCTCGCGCGGGTCGAAGGGCACCTTGAGGTCGCCCGGGACGATGCCGAGCAGCTCCTCCTCGTCGTACTTCGGCGGGGTGGCCGGCCGGCCGGGGCCGGGGCCGGCCTTGCGGTGGTTCAGCCGGGCGACGATCCGCCGGGCGAGCCGCAGCGCGTCGGGCTCGTCCAGCGCGAAGTGGTCGGCCAGGCCCGAGACCTTCGCGTGCATCCCGGCCCCGCCGAGCGACTCGTCGTCGGACTCCTCACCCGTGGCCATCTTCACCAGCGGGGGCCCGCCGAGGAAGACCTTCGCGCGCTCCTTCACCATCACGGTGTGGTCGGACATGCCGGGGACGTACGCCCCGCCGGCGGTGGAGTTGCCGAACACCACGGCCACCGTCGGGACACCCGCGGCGGAGAGCCGGGTGAGGTCGCGGAAGAGCGCGCCGCCCGGGATGAAGATCTCCTTCTGGCTGGGCAGGTCGGCGCCCCCGGACTCCACCAGGTTGACCAGCGGCAGCCGGTTCTCCAGCGCGATCGCGTTGGCCCGCAGGGCCTTGCGCAGCGTCCAGGGGTTGCTGGCGCCGCCGCGCACGGTGGGGTCGTTGGCGGTGATCACGCACTCCACGCCCTCGATCACGCCGATGCCGGTGACCAGCGCGGCGCCGACCGGGTAGTCGCTGCCCCAGGCGGCGAGCGGGGAGAGTTCGAGGAACGGCGAGTCCGGGTCGACGAGCAGTTCGATGCGTTCGCGGGGCAGCAGCTTGCCGCGGGCGCGGTGGCGCTCGACGTACTTGGGGCCGCCGCCGGCCAGGGCCTTGGCGTGCTCGGCGGCCAGCGCGTCGAGCCGCTCCCGCATCGCGTCGCGGTGCTCGGCGAACTCGGCGCCCGCCGGGTCGAGGCGGGTGGGCAGGACGGTCACAGCAGCGCCTCCGGGATGTCGAGGTGGCGGGAGCGGAGCCACTCCCCCAGGGCCTTCGCCTGCGGGTCGAAGCGCACCTGCGCGGCCACACCCTCGCCGAGCAGGCCCCGGACGGTGAAGTTCACCGCCCGGAGGTTCGGCAGCAGGTGCCGGGTGACGGGCAACTCGGCGACCTCCGGCAGCAGTTCGCGCAGGCACTGGACGGTGAGGGTGTGCGCGAGCCAGCGCCAGCCGTCCTCGTCACGGGCCCAGACGCCGAGGTTGGCGTCGCCGCCCTTGTCGCCGCTGCGGGCGCCGGCCACCCGGCCGAGCGGGGCCCGGCGGGTCGGGCCGGCCACGGGTGGCGGCGGCAACGGCGGTACGGCGAGCGGCTCCAGGGCGCGGGTGACGGGCGCGGGCGCGACGACCGCGCGGGTGCCGTCGGGGTGCACAGCCGTGTGCTCGACGGCCGCCGGGTCGACGTACGCGGCCTCGAAGACCCCGTAGGGGGCGCCCGGGCCGGGCGGGGCGGTGAGGTGGAAGCCCGGGTAGCTGGCCAGCGCGAGTCCGACGGCGGCGGAGCTCACCGGGCGGCCGACCCTGGCCCGGTCGGGGTCGCGGACGGTCAGCCGGAGCAGGGCGCTCGCCTCCTCCTCGCCCGGGGCATCGGGGTGGTCGGTACGGGCCAGCGTCCAGCGCAGTTCGGCCGGCCGGGCGGCGCCGAGCTCCTGCTCCACCTGCTCCCGGGCGAGGGCGGCCTTGGCCTCGATGTCCAGCCCGGTGAGCACGAGGACCACCTCGTTGCGCCAGCCGCCGAGCCGGTTCAGGCCGGCCTTGAGGGTGGGCGGCGGGGCCTCGCCGCGGACCTCGCTGATCCGGACCCGGTCCGGCCCGTCCCCGGTCAGCCGGACGGTGTCCAGCCGGGCCGTCACGTCGGGGCCGGCGTAACGGGCGCCGTCCGTCTCGTACAGCAGCTGCGCGGTGACCGTCCCGGTGGTGACGGCGCCGCCGGTCCCGGGGTGCTTGGTGATCACGCTGCTGCCGTCGGCGTGCAGTTCGGCGATCGGGAAGCCCGGCCGGCGCAGGTCGTGTTCGAGGAAGAAGGCGTAGTTGCCGCCGGTCGCCTGCGCCCCGCACTCCAGCACGTGGCCGGCCACCACCGCCCCGGCGAGGGCGTCCAAGTCCCCCGGCCCCCAGCCGAAGTGCGCGGCCGCCGGACCGGCGACCAGCGCGGCGTCGGTGACCCGGCCGGTGACCACCACCTCGGCGCCGGCCCGCAGGCAGTCCGCGATGCCGAAGGCGCCGAGATAGGCGTTGGCCGCGAGCAGCCCGCCGGGAAGGCCCGACTCCTCGGCCCTGGGCAGCAGATCGTCACCCTCGACATGCCCGACCCGGACGGTCAGCCCCTGGTCGGCGGCGAGTTCGCGCAGCGCCGCGGCGAGCCGGGCGGGGTTCAGCCCGCCGGCGTTGACCACGATCCTCACACCCCGGTCCATGGCCAGCGCGAGGGACTTCTCCATCTGCCGCAGGAAGGTCTTCGCGTACCCCAGCCCAGGGTCCGCGGCGCGGTCGCGGGCCAGGATCAGCATGGTGAGTTCGGCGAGGTAGTCGCCGGTCAGGACGTCCAGCGGGCCGTCGGTGAGCATCTCGTGGACGGCCTCGAAGCGGTCGCCGTAGAAGCCCGAAGCATTGCCGATCCGCAGCACCGTGGCGCCTCCCTGCCGTGCCGGTTGCCTTCGGGCAGCAGCGTGGCACCGGCCCTCAGAAAAAGCAAGCATGCATGCTTGTTTATCCCGGGGCGGGTGGCAGGTGCCCGGCCGGCCACTGCGACCGGGCCTGCGGGGTGACGGCTCCCCCGCCTCACCACGGTGGGTGGAGGCACCGGGACGACAAGGGGCCCGGCCTGACGCCGGTCGCTGCCGTGCACCGCCTGCACCGCCTGCACTGCCCGCACTGCCCGCACTGCCCGCACCGCCCGCACCGCCCGCACGGTGACGGACGAGGCCGGTGCCCGGCCGGAGATCGCCCAGCAGTAAGATCGTTCCGCAACACGACGCTAAGGGGAGACCGGTGGCGCAGGTTGCAGTGATGGGCGGGGGCATCAGCGGGCTGGGGACGGCGCTCATGCTCGGCCGGCGGGGCCACACGGTCACGGTGTTCGAACAGGACGCGCGGGAGGCCGGCGAGGACCTCGACCAGGACTTCTTCCACTGGGACCGGCCCCGGGTCCCGCAGGCCGTCCAGCCGCACTCGTTCCTCGCGCCCGTGCGCACCGTGCTGCGCACCCAGATCCCTGACGTCCACGCGGACCTGCTGGCGCGCGGGGCCCGGGAGTACCACGACTTCGACTGGTTCGGTGAGCATCCGCCGCACCGGGCCGGCGATGAGGACCTGGTGACCCTGCGCACCCGCCGCATCGTGCTGGAGACCGCCCTGACCGCGGCCGTGCGGCGGGAGCCCACCGTCGAGGTGCGGCGCGGCGGCCGGGTGGGCGCCCTCACCTTCGGGGAGGGCCGCCCGGCCCGGGTCACCGGCGTGCGGGTGGGCGCCGAAACGCACCGGGCGGACCTCGTCGTCGACGCGTCCGGCCGTCGTTCACCGGTTGCTGCCTGGCTGGTCGCGGCCGGCTGCCGCCCGCCCGTGGTCGACAGCCACCGCACCGGGATCGCCTATCTGTGCCGCTGGTACCGCCTGCGTGCCGAAGGCCCGCGTGGCCCCGGACGGGTGAGGACCGGTTCGGCCGCACCGTTCGCGCTCGCCGGTGTCTTCCCCTCCGACAACGACACCTTCGCGGTGCACCTGGTGCTCTCCACGGCCGATCCGACCCGCGGAGCGCTCACCGACCCCGCCGTGTTCGAGGCCGCCGCCCGGCGCTTCCCCGCCACCGCCGCCTGGCTCGACCTGGCCCCCGAGCCGCACTCCGCCGTTCTGGCGATGGCCGGCCTGGACAACCGCTGGACCTCCCTCGTCGACGATCACGGACCTGTCGTCACGGGCCTGGTCAACGCCGGGGACAGCCTCGTCCACACCAACCCCACCCTGGGCCACGGCGTGGCCCTCGGCCTGCTCGCCGCCGAGCACATCGCCACCCATGTCGACCGGATCGCCGCGGACCCCGCCGGCTACCACACCTGGACGGCCCAGGCCCTCCGCCCGTGGTTCGAGGCGCAGGTGACGGCCGACCGGGCCAACGAGCGACGCCTCGCCGAGAGTTCACCGTCCGCGGACCGGCGGGCCGCCGCCCTGGCCGCCTGCGCCTTCGACGACCCCGTCGTCATGCGGGCCCGGGCCCAGGTGCGCCATCTGCTGCGGCCGGCCGACGACGCCTACGGCACCGACGAGGTGGACCGGCACGTCACCGCCTGGCTGGCCGCCCACCCCGACTTCTCGCCGGAGCACGACGGCCCGACCCGCGACCAGTGGGAGGCACTGATCCCGGGCTGAGCACCGGCCCGGCACCCGGCACGGGAGCTCGATGCGGCCGTCCATCGCTTCCCGGCCGGGTGGGGCCGCCCCGGTGCGCCGCCCACCGGCGCGGAAAACGGGTGGGGGCGGGCGGCTCGGCGGGCCTAGTCTCGGCGGACCAGGACGGCGGACCAGGGGGACGGATGAGCAGCAGGGCAGTGGCCGGGGCCGTGAACGCGCTGGCCGGGCGGTGGGCCTCGGTGGCCGGGGCGGCTGGACGGAACACGGTGTTCTCCCCGGTGGGGGTGTGGCCGTTGCTGGGGATGCTGGCGGCCGGGGCGCAGGGCGCAGCGCGGGCGGAGCTGGCGGCAGCGGCGGGGCTGCCGGCCGAGGCCGCCGCGGAGGGGGCCCGTCGGCTGTTGGCGGATCTCGGCCGGATCCCCGGGGTGGCCACGGCGGTGGGCGTGTGGACGGACCGCCGGATCGTGCCGGAGCCGGGCTGGGTGGCCGCGCTGCCGGAGCACGGCCTCGGTGAGCTGACCGGGACGGCCGCCGTCGACCGCGCCCGCCTCGACAGCTGGGCCGCGGAGGTGACGGGCGGACTGATCCCGGCCATGCCGGTGGAGCTGGACGAGGAGACCCTCCTGGTGCTGGCCGGCGGGCTGAGCGTCCGGACGCGCTGGATCCGCCCGTTCGCCGACTCCGTCCTCGAACCGGAGCAGGGCCCGTGGGAGGGGCGGACGCTGGCCGCACTGGCCCGCAGGACCGCACTGCTGGACCGCGCGGCCGTCCTGCGCGGCGAAGCCGGGGCCGTCACGGAGCTGTCCGTGCTCGGGTACGACGGGATCGAGGTCCGGCTGCTGCTCGGCGAGGAGGGGCGGACGCCGGGTGCGGTGCTCCGGACGGGGATCGGGGCGGTCTCCGGCGACGGGACGGTGGAGCGGGTCACGGCCGACGTGCTGCCCGCCGCGGAGGCCGGCCCGGGGATGACCGTGTACCGGGAGGCGAGCTGGGAGCCCGAGCCGAACCTGTGGGTCAGGACGGTGCCCTTCACCCTCGACTCCACGCACGACCTGCTCCGGACGCCCGCCCCCTTCGGCCTCACCACCGCCGCCGACCTCGGTCAGGGCCACTTCCCCGGCGTCAGCCGCAGCGTTCCGCTGGCCGTCGGCTCCGCGAGCCAACGTGCCGTGGCGGCCTTCGGCGCGGACGGCTTCGAGGCGGCGGCCGTGACGGCGTTCGGCGTCGCCGTCGGCAGCGCGGCCTGGCGTCGACCGCCGTACCGTGTCCGCAGCGTCGCCGTCTCCTTCGACCGCCCCTTCGGCTTCCTGGCCGTCCACCGCGCCTCCCGCCTGGTCCTGGCCGCGGGATGGGTGAACGAGACCCCCGACCTTCAGGAGCCCGACTACGACGACGACGACGAGGACTTGGCCGACGACTTCCGGCTCCGCGGCTGAGGCGAGCGCGGCCGGCAGCGCCTGACCGGCAACGGCCGAGGCACCGGTACCGGCGCCGGTGCCGGCACCAGCACCGGGCGGCGTCACCTCAGGTGCGGGCGGGCCGGCCGGCCCCGGGCGGGGACTCCACGGCGCAGCCGTGGGCCGGCCGGCTGCCACCGCCGCGTCCGGCGGGACGGGCGCGCCCGACCGCCGTTGACCGGCGCGAACGCCCCTCGGCGGCGCGTCCGGCCGAAGCGCGCGCCCCGGGCGTAGGAACATTTCCGAAGAGATCCCGGCGGAGGTGTCCGATCGGGGCCGTGGCGTTCGTAGTAGGGGTGAAGGCGGCCCGAGGGGCGGTCGCCCAACGACAGGAGATGGTCCCGATGGCGCAGTACCTGGTTTCCGTTCTCGCCGACTCGTCCCAACTCGCCACCGAGCAGGAGATGACCGCGATCCGGGCGTTCAACCTGCGGCTCAAGGCCGAGGGCCACTGGGTCTTCGCCGGCGGTCTCGGCTCGCCGGACACGGCCACCGTCGTCGACGGCCGGGACGGGGAGGCACTGTTCACCGACGGTCCCTACCTGGAGTCGAAGGAGTACATCATCGGCTTCTGGGTCATCGAGGCCGCCGACCTCGACGTGGCGCTGCGGCTCGCCGGCCTGGGGTCGAAGCACTGCAACCGCAGGGTCGAGGTGCGGCCGGTCCTGGGCGCATGACCGACGTCGACGAGGTGCTCACCCGGGTCCACCACGAGGAGTGGGCCCGGGTGGTGGCGACCCTGGCCAGGCGTTTCGGGGACCTCGACATCGCCGAGGAGACGGCCGCCGAGGCGTTCGCGACGGCCGTCGAGCGCTGGCCGGCCGACGGCGTCCCGCCGAACCCCGGTGGATGGCTCACCACCACCGCCCACCGCAAGGCCGTCGACCGGATCCGGCGCGAGGCCAGGCGCACGGAGAAGCACCGGGAGGCACTGATGCTCGCCGACACCCCCGAGCCGGTCGGCGCCGACGAGCCGGCCGGCGCCGTGGAGGATGACCGGCTCCGGCTCGTCTTCACCTGCTGCCACCCCGCCCTGGCCGTGCCGGCGCAGGTGGCGCTGACCCTGCGGATGGTCGGCGGGCTGACCGTGCCCGAGATCGCCCGGGCGTTCCTGGTCGAGGAGAGCACGCTGGGCCGGCGGATCACCCGCGCGAAGGCGAAGATCAAGACGGCGGGGATCCCCTACCGCGTACCGTCCCGCGAGGACCTCCCGGCCAGGGTCACCGGGGTGCTCGCCGTCCTCTACCTGATCTTCAACGAGGGCTACCTGGCCTCGGACCCCGCGCGGCCGGCCGTCCGCGGCGACCTGACAACCGAGGCGGTCCGGCTGGCCCGGCTGGTCCACGGCCTGCTGCCGGAGGACGGCGAGGCCGCCGGGCTCCTGGCGCTGATGCTCCTGATCGAGGCCCGCCGGCCGGCCCGGGTCTCGGCGAGCGGTGAGCTCGTCGCCCTCGGCGAGCAGGACCGCGGCGCCTGGGACCGCAGGCTGATCGCCGAGGGCCACGCCCTGGTCCGCGCCCGGCTGGCCACCGGCCAGGCGCCGGGGCGCTACCAGGTCCTGGCCGCGATCAACGCCGTCCACACCGACGCCCCCGACGTCCGCGACACCGACTGGTCGCAGGTCCTCGCGCTCTACGACCAGTTGGTCCGCCTCGACCCGTCACCGATCGTCCGGCTCAACCGGGCGGTCGCCGTCGCCGAACTCGACGGCCCGCAGGTCGCGCTGGCCCAGCTGGACGGCCTGCCGCTGGACGGCTACCACCCCTTCCACGCCACTCGCGCCGACCTGCTGCGCCGGCTGGGACGGAGCGCGGAGTCCAGGGCGGCCTACGACCGGGCGATCGCCCTGGCCGGCAACACCGCCGAGAAGGCGTACCTCGTCCGCCGGCGCGCGCAGTCGGCCGGGGGATGAACCGGGGCGTCGCCGCCGGGGGCGCTGCCGGGCCGCCGGGAGATGCTCACGGCCGGTGCCCGTCCCCGGGCGGGCGGCCCGACCGAAAAGCCGTTCAGCCGCCGAGGGGTCGTCGGGTACTGTCCCGCCCATGAGCGCCCCGGAGCATCCCCTCGTCCGCGAGGTGTTTCCCGAACTCGTCAGCGAGCTGGTCGGTCTCCTGGAGGCGGAGGGCGAGAACGAGCTGGCCGTCTGTGCCTGGGACCTCCGCCTGGTCGAGAAGTGCCGCTGCGGTGACGGCTTCTGCCGGAGCTTCAGGACGGAGCCGCATCCGGACGGACAACCGTACGGCCGGGGCCACCGTTGCGTACCGCTTCCGCCCTCGGAGGGCATGCTCGTCCTGGACGTGGTGGACGGCCGGATCATGTACGTCGAAGTGCTCGACCGGGAACCCCTGCGGGACGCGCGCCTCCCGCGGCCCGCGTAGCCGGCCCGGGACCACTGCCGGAGACCGTGTGCGGGAGCCGGCACACCGGACCACCACTGGCAGAATGCGCCTCGTGAGCCTTCACTTCGAAGTCGTTTTCACCTGCTTCCTTCGCGACGACACCCCCGACACGGTCCTGGCAAGCCTTCGATGGCATCTCGGCCTGGCCGATGAGCGCCCGGCGGAACTCGACGCGGAGGAGCATGCCTACCCGCTGCTCACCCCGGACCCGGACAGCCGCCTGCCTGGAGGCGACTTCGCCGCCCTGCGCCGCGTCCAGGCCTCCGCCGACCGCTGCACCTGGGGACTCTTCAGCCGCACCTACTGGCTCGACGACGAGATCGGCAGCCTCGTCACCATCCTTGACCTGCTCGCGCCGCACGTCGAGGAACCCGGCCACGGCGGCCACTTCCGCGAGGAGTACGACGTCAAGCCGACCGTCTTCACCTTCAAGAGCGGCACCTACGAGCCGCTGATCCTCTGACCGGGTCCAACCGCTGAACGTCGAAGAAGATCCGGCTCCGGCTCCGGCTCCGGCGACGCCTCGCGCCTCGCGCCTGATTAATCGCTTGCCTCTCGGACCGCCGCTCAGAATCATGCACATGATGAGCGACCTACCCGAGCGTTGGAGCCAGGCAAGCGTCTACCCCGACATGTGGGCGGACCCCGACAAGGACCCTCGCAACAACGAAGGGCCGAGCCCGGACGGCGAGTTGGCCACGCTGCAGGACTACCTGACGAGCTATCGGCTGACCCTGCGGATGAAGTGCGAGGGGTTGACGCCGGAGCAGCTCGCGCGGCGGTCGGTGCCGCCGTCGACCATGTCCCTGCTGGGTCTGGTCCGCCATCTCGCCGAGGTGGAGCGGGACTGGCGCAACTGGATCACGCCGGGTGACCCGGAGCCCAAGCTGTACGGGGTACGGGACGGCGACTTCGAGGGAGCGGCCGCGGAGCAGGATCTGGTCGACGGCGCGTTCGCCGACCTCGCCCGGGAGCAGGCGGCCACCGACGCGGTACTGGCCGGGTACCCGGATCCGGCCGTGCGGGTGGGGCGCCACGGCGACTCCGTCCGGGGGCTGCTGGTGCACCGGGTCGAGGAGTACGCGCGCCACTGCGGGCACGCCGACCTGCTCCGCGAGTGCGTCGACGGCCGGGTGGGACAGTAGCACCCCCGGCGCGCGGAAGGCGGAGTCCCGGGCGGGGCCTCCCCCGCCCGGGACCTGCGCCGGGACACCGCCGAGGACCAGCACCGGGCGACCGCTCGGGCCGCCCGGTGCCGGGCCAGGACGCGGACCGCTCCCCGGAGGGCGAGCGGCGCCCGCCTCAGCCGGTGCTGCCCGGCGACGAGGAGCCGGCCCGCCCGGTCGGCTCGGCGCCGGCCTTCGCGGGCGAGGTACCGCGGGCGGTGGCGTTGACGGCGTTCCCGGACGTGCTGCCGCCGCGGGCCGCCACCCGGCGGTGCGGAGCGGTGGAGTTCTGGCGCAGGGCACCGGCGGTGCCGACGAGGGCGGCGGTGAGGACGGCGACCAGGGCGAAGGACGCCGTCAGCGAGACGGACTGGGCGATCAGGCCGATGGCGGCGGGGGCGCTCAGGCTGGCGGTGTAGGTGATGGTGGCCACCCCTGCGATGGCCCGGCCCGGGTCGGCCGTGCGCCCGGCGGCGGCGAAGGCGAGCGGGACGACCGCGGCGATGCCGATGCCGATCAGGCCGAAGCCGGGGATGGCGAGGTAGGGCGAACCGGTGCTGATGACGAGCAGGCCGCCGAGGGTGGCGACGGCTCCGCCGGCGCGGACGGTGCGGACCGGGCCGAGCCGGCGGACGGCGAGGTCACCGCTGAGCCGGGCGGCCGTCATGGTGGCGGCGAAGGCGGTGAAGCTGGCGGCGGCGATGCCGGGCGAGGCCCCGGTGACGTCGCGGAGGTAGACGCCCGCCCAGTCCATGCTGGCTCCCTCGGCGAAGACGGCGCAGAACCCGACCAGCCCGATCGCGAGCGCCGACCGCGGCGGGAGGGCGAAGCGTGGCGGGGCCTCCCGCCGGGGGCTCTGCTCCGCGTCCGGCCCGGCGTCCCGCCCGGCGGCGGGGCGCGGGTCGGGGCCCGTGTCGGCACGGGTCCCGGCGCGGGTGTCGGCCAGGCCGTTGCAGGCCAGGACGGCCAGGGCGGTGAGGGCCAGCGAGGTCACGGCCAGCTGGATGCGGGCGTCGACCTGCTGGTTGGCCGCCAGTACGCCGAAGCCCGAGGCGACCAGCCCGCCCGCGCTCCACATGCCGTGCAGGCCCGACATGATCGACCGGCCGAGCCTCCGCTCGACCTCGACGCCCTGGGCGTTCAGCTGGACCGAGGCCATGCCCGAGGTGGCGCCGTAGAGGAAGAGGGCCGACCAGAGCAGCAGCAGGTCCGGTGCGAGGGCGGGCAGCGCCAGCGACAGGCACCACGACGCCATCAGGGCCCGCACCGCCGCCCGGGGGCCGTACCGGTGGGCCAGGTGCCCGGCCAGCGGCATCGCGAGGAAGGCTCCGACGGCGGGAGCGAGCAGCGCGATGCCGAGCTGGCCGGCGTTCAGGTGCAGATGGTGCTGGATCCACGGGATCCGGGTGACGAAGGTGCCGGTGACGGCCCCGTGGACCGCGAACACCACGCTGAATCCCACCCTGGCCCGGCGGGCCTCCTGCTGGTCGCCCATGAACCGGGCCCTCCCCTTCTGAGCGATTGCGCATCGACGGCCGGGAGGCGGCTCCGGCGGTGCGGACCTCGCGAGCGCTCTCCGTGGCGCGACAGAATCTATCAGGCAGGGTTCCTGATAGATAGCGGGAAAGGCGCTCCCCGTCCGAGAATCCGGAGCCGCGACGGCGACCCGGCCGGGACCGGGCCCGGGCCAGGCGTCAGAGCAGGGTGAGGATGCGGGGGCCGTCCTCGGTGATGGCGACGGTGTGCTCGATGTGGGCGGCCCGGCTGCCGTCGACCGTACGCAGGGTCCAGCCGTCGGGGTCGGTGCGGTAGTCGTCGCGCCCGCCGGCCGTCAGCATGGGCTCGATCGCGAGGGCGAGGCCGTGGCGCAGCGGATAGCCGCGGCCGGGCCGTCCGCGGTTCGGGACGTGCGGGTCCTCGTGCATCGTGCGGCCGATGCCGTGGCCGCCGAAGCCTTCGAGGAGGCCGCAGTCCTTCGCGCGGGCGACCGCGCCGACGGCGTGCGAGATGTCCCCGACGCGGCGGCCGACGGTGGCGGCGGCGATGCCGGCGTCCAGGGCCTGCTGGGTCGCGGCGATCAGCGCCAGGTCGGCGGGGCGCGGGGTCCCGACGGTGAAGCTGATCGCGGCGTCGCCCGTCCAGCCGTCGAGCTGCGCACCGCAGTCGATGCTGACGAGGTCCCCGTCGCGGAGGCGGTAGTCGCCGGGGATGCCGTGCACGACGGCGTCGTTGACGGAGGCGCAGATCACCGCGGGGAAGGGCACGGGGGCGAAGGAGGGCCGGTAGCCGAGGAAGGGGGACCGCGCCCCGGCCTCGTCCAGGACGGTGCGGGCGGCCTCGTCCAGCTCCCGCAGGCGGACGCCCACGGCGGACGCCGCGCGGACGGTCGCGAGGGCGCGGGCCACCACGCGTCCGGCCTCCCGCATCGCCTCCAGTGCCTTGTCGGTCTTGATCTCCACCATGTGCCACGACTCCTCTGCGATGCGATGCGACCCAATACTTATACCGGTATTAGTATCACGGGCATGGTGAGAGTTCCTTTGAGTCCGCAGGAGCGGGAACGCGGCGAGCGCTTCGGGGCCCTGCTCCGCCAGGCCCGCGGCGAGCGCAGCATGGTGGACGTGGCGGCGGCGGCCGGGGTGTCCGCGGAGACCCTCCGCAAGATCGAGACCGGCCGGGCCCCGACCCCGGCCTTCTTCACCGTCGCGGCGCTGGCCCATGCCCTGGGCCTGTCGCTGGACGTCCTGGCGGCGGCCTGCGCGGAGGACGCCGGCCAGGGCGGCGAGGCCCTGTCCGCCTGACCGGCGCCGGCCGCCGTACCCCTCAGGCCTGCCGGGCCGGCTCGGGCAGGGCCGCGCCCGGCGCCGCGGCCGGGCGCTCCCGGCGGGCCCGCCGTCGGCCGGCGAGTGCCACGGCCAGCGCCACCACGATCAGGGCCGCGGCCACCGCGAAGGTGGTCCGCATGCCGGTGGCCACCGCGTCCGGACGCGCCGTCGTGACGTCGGCCGACGCCGAGGCGAGGGCGAACACGGCGCCCAGCACCGACGCGCCGGTGACCAGACCGAGGTTGCGCGAAAGGTTGAGCAGGCCCGAGACGACACCGCGCCGGTCGGGGTCGACCTCCGCCATCACGGCGGTGTTGTTGGC
This sequence comes from Kitasatospora indigofera, assembly GCF_014655955.1. Lineage (GTDB taxonomy): Bacteria > Actinomycetota > Actinomycetes > Streptomycetales > Streptomycetaceae > Kitasatospora > Kitasatospora indigofera. The sequence continues at coordinate 5,801 of NZ_BNBO01000083.1, read as the reverse complement.
CGTCTGGAACACCGCGTAGCCGGCCGTGACGACGACGACGGGCGCGAGGTAGCCGACGACGCCGGACCGCGCCGGCAGCAGCGCGAGCGCCAGGCACCCGGCGGCCACGGCGGTCAGCCCGAGGACGGTCGTCCGCGCCGCGCCGAGGCGGTCGGCGACCCGCCCGGCCGGCACCCCGGCCACGGCGGCGACCAGCGGCCCGGCCGACAGTGCGAGGCCGACCGCCGCCGCACCGAGCCCGAGCCCGCGGGAGAGGTAGAACGGCCCGACCACCAGGGTGGCCATCATCACCGTGGAGACCAGCGCACTCATCGCGAGGCTCGAACTCAGCACCGGGTCACCGAACGCGGCGGGTCTGATCAGCGGTGACGCGGCCCGCGACTCGACCCGCAGGAACAGGCCGGCGCCGAGGGCGGCGGCCGTCAGCAGGGCGACGGTGAGCGCGCCGGAACTGCCGCGCCCCAGCGTCATGGCGAGTGCGTACGCCCCGAGGGTCAGGGCGAGCAGCACCGTACCGGCGTGGTCGAAGCGTGGCCGGCCGGTCGTCGGCCGCGGCGGGTCGACGGGCAGGTGGCGACGGGTGAGCAGCAGGGCCAGCAGGCCCAGCGGCACGTTCACCAGGAAGATCGCCCGCCAGCCGGGGCCGGGGATCAGCACCCCGCCGAGCGAGGGGCCGAGGGCGGTGCCGATCGCGGACATCGTCCCGAGCAGCCCCATCGCCCTGCCGGTCCGCCCCTTCGGGACGGTCTCCCCGACGAACGCCATGGTGAGGGCCATCATGACGGCCGCGCCGACGCCCTGCGCGGCGCGCGCCGCGATCAGCCACCAGAGCGCGGGGGCGAGCCCGCAGAGCACCGAGGCCGCCGTGAAGAGGGCGATGCCGGCCAGCAGCAGCCGGCGGCGGCCGGTGAGGTCGCCCAGCCGCCCGACGCTCACGATCAGGGTGGTGACGGCGAGCAGGTAGGCGAGGACGATCCACTGGACCGCCTGGAAGGAGGCGCCGAACGCGTGCGCCATGGCCGGCAGGCCGACGTTGGCGATGCTGGTGCCGAGCGAGGAGAGCAGGACGGACAGCGAGAGGCCGGCGAGCACCCACCGGACGGACGGTGCCCCTCCGGCTGCTGGGGCCGCTCTCTCGCGCCGGCCCGGTTCGGCCTGGGTCACGGTGGACTCCGATCTCTGTGGTGTCTGCTGGGGCCCGGCCGCCGGTCGGCGGCGGGGCGGGCCCGGCCGGACCGGCCGGGCGGGTGCTGCGCGGGACGGACCCGGGCGGGTACGGCGGGGGCCGGGGGCGGACCGCACTCCCGGCCCCGCCTTCAGCGCTCCCGGGCGGTCACGCGGCCGGGCGTACGCCGGTGACGACCGTGGTGGCGGCGAGCAGGAAGGCGTCGGGCCGCCGGAGGATGCCCTCCGGGGCCGAGGGGTCGAGCAGCAGGTCGACCGTCCCGCGGTCGGCCTCGTCCAGGGACGGGCCCACCGCCTCCCGGAGCCGGGTGAGATGGGCGTGCAGGAATCCACGGGCCGTCCCGCCCAGCGGGGCCGGCAGGTCGAGCAGGGTGGTGAAGCTGCCGACCCGGGTGAGGCCCGCGCGGCCGAGCATGCGGGGCCAGTCCTCGACCAGGCCGGTGCTGTCGGGCAGGCCGGCCCGCATGGCCTCGAACCAGTCCTCCTGGACGGCGTCCAGCCGGGCCTGCAGGCCCGGCCGGCCGGCGCCGATGTCGCGCGGGAGGAAGCGCATCGGCAGGCCGCCCTCCGCGACGGCGAGCAGGCCGCCGGGCCGCAGCACCGCGGCGAGCGCGTCCAGTGCGCCCTGCTGGTCGCCCAGGTGGTGCACGGCCCGACTGCTCCAGACCAGGTCCGCGGTGCCGGGGCCGCCGTCCTCGTCGGTGCCGGTCAGGCCCTCCGGCAGTTCGGCCTGCCGGACGGACACCCGGCCGGCCAGGCCGAGCCGCTCGGCGCGGACCAGGGCCCGGTCCAGCAGCCCGGGCGCGCCGTCCACGGCGACGACCTCGGCGGCCGGGAAGGTCTCGGCCAGCAGGCAGGTCGTCACGCCCGGCCCGCTGCCCACGTCGAGGATCCGGCGGACCTCCCGCTCCGGGCCGAGCAGGTCCTTCAGGTGGGACACCGTCCTGCGGAGGGAAGGGAGTTGGACCTCACCGTTGGTCTCCAGGTGGGTGGCCATCACCTCCCAGTCGATGTCGGTGCTGCCGTGGGCGTGGCCATGGCCGTTCCCGTGGCCGTGGCCGTGGCCGTTCCCGTGGCCGTGGCTCTCGCGGTGGCCGTGGCCCTGTGCGGTGTCCTGGTGTGCGCTCATGGGGGAAGCGTGCAACCGGGTTGTGGCGGCGGCAATTATTGTTGCCAATACCGGGACAGCGGGCTGGAATGTCCGCATGGATGAAGCACCGACGTACCGGGCGGTCCTCGACGAGGTCGGCCCCCGGCTGAGGCGGCTGCGGGCGAAACGCGGGCTGACCCTGGCCGCGCTCGCCGAGACGACCGGCATCTCGAAGAGCACCCTGTCCCGGTTGGAGTCCGGGCAGCGCCGGCCCAGCCTGGAGCTGCTGCTGCCGCTCGCCGGTGCCTACAACGTGCCGCTGGACGACCTGGTCGGCGCCCCGGAGGTGGGGGATCCCCGGGTGCGGCTGACGCCCCGGCCGCTGGCGCACGGCGGTTCGTTCATCCCGCTCTCCCGGGGGCCGGGGCCGCTCCAGGCGTACAAGATGATCATCTCCGACCGTGGGAACGAGCCGACCCTCCGCAGCCACGAGGGGTACGAGTGGCTGTACGTGCTGGAGGGGCGGCTGAGGCTCGTGCTCGGCGAGCACGACATCGTCCTGGGCCCGGGCGAGGTGGCCGAGTTCGACACCCGGGTGCCGCACTGGTTCAGTGGCGCGGACGGCCGGCCGGTCGAGGTGCTGAGCCTGTTCGGGCGGCAGGGCGAGCGGATGCACGTCCGGGCGAAGCCTCGCTCCTGACGGTGCGACGGCCCGGCGTGGGCCGCCTGCGGTGTCCGGCCCGGTATGGGCCGCCTGCGGCATCCGACCCGGGCGGCGGGAATTTCCCGGCACGGGCGAGTGGTTGCCGCCTGCGACACAGTGATCACGAGGGGGACGCGATGGCAGGCGGGATCAGCATCCGGGGGACGGTCGCACCGGGATTCGAGGCGGTGCGCGAGGAGTTCGCGGCCGTCCTGGCCGAGGACCCGAACGAGCCGGGGGCCCAGCTCGCGGCGTACCTGGACGGGCGGCAGGTGGTGGACCTGTGGGCGGGCGACGGCCTGACGGGTGACTCCCTGACCGGCGTCTTCTCCTCCACCAAGGGCGCGGCCTACCTGGTGGTCGCCCTGCTGGTGCAGGAGGGCGTCCTCGATCTCGACCACGAAGTCGCCTCCTACTGGCCGGAGTTCGCCGCCGAGGGGAAGGACCGGCTGACCCTGCGCGACCTGCTGGAACACCGCGCGGGAGTGGTCGGGGTGCCCGGCGGGTTCACCCCGGCGGAGCTGGCCGACGACCGGGTGCTGGCCGGGCGGCTGGCCGCCCAGCGCCCCTGGTGGACGCCCGGCGAGGGCTACGGCTACCACGCGCTGGTGATCGGCGCCCTGACCGGCGAGGTCGTGCGCCGGGTGACCGGGCACACCGTCCAGCAGCTGTTCGAGGAGCGGGTCAGGGCGCCGTACGGGCTGGACCTCCACCTCGGACTGCCCGAGGCGCTGGAGCCGCGGTTCGTCGGGATCCGCCCGATGCGGCCCAGCGAGCAGGAGCTCGCCGCCTTCGAGGGCCCGGTCCCCGCGCCCGACAGCCTGACCGGGATCGCCTTCAACCTGCACGCCGCCACACCGACGGACCTGGTCGAGTTCGCCAACTCGCGGACGGTACGGGCCCAGGGCCCGGCCTCCGTCGGCGGGGTCGGCAACGCGCGCGGCCTGGCCGGGATGTACGCGGCGGCGATCAGCGGACTGGACGGCCGGCCGCCGCTGCTGAAGCCCGGGACCGTCGCCGAGTTCGGCCGGGTCCGCACCCCGGGCACCGACCTGGTGACCGGCGAGGCTGACCACTTCGGGCTCGGCTTCGAGGCGGAGAGCACCCGCTTCCCGTTCCTCGGGCCGGACGCCTTCGGGCACTGCGGCGCGGCCGGCTCGGAGGCGTTCGCCGACCCGCGCAGCGGCGTCTCCTACGGCTACACCCGGCGGCGCTTCGCCTTCCCGGGCGGCTCGGCCGTGGAGAACGTCCGGTTGGCGGCGGCGGTGCTGCGGGCCGCCGGTGGCGACCGGTAGGCGGTGCCGGCCGGGCCCGTCCACCCGTCGGAGGGCCCGGCCGTCCGATGGCCCGCGCCGCGCGACCGGGCCGCGGCGCCGCCGCCGCGGTACCGGTCTCAGGCCGGGTCCGCCACCGTCCCCTCCGACGGGTGGACGGCCGGTGCCGGACGCCGGTGCACCGCCCGGCCCGCCCGCCGGCCCAGCAGCAGGTAGCCGACCAGCGCGCCGGTGGTGTTCAGGATGACGTCGTCGATGTCGAAGGCCCGGCCGGTGATCAGCGCGCCCTGGACCAGTTCGACCAGCAGCATCACCCCCGCCGTCCGGAGCAGCACCCCGAACAGGCCGCGCGCCTTGGGCACCAGCACCGGCAACAGCACGCCGAACGGCAGGCCGAGCAGGATGTTGCCGCCCACCTGGCGGGCCGCGTCCACGGTCGTGGCGTGCAGCAGGTAGTGGCGGAGCGAGTCGCCGGGGCGGACGTTGCTGTGCACCTGGCCGACGGCGCCGGGGACGGACACCAGGGTGAGGCGGGCCAGCACCACGGCGAAGGCGACCATGCCCACGAACGCCGTCAGCAGGGCGAGCGCCCTGAGCAGGACGGCCCGCCAGGACCGCCCCGGCGCCTTGACCGGCCCACCCGGCGCCTTGACCGACCGCCCGGGCGCCTTGACCGCCCCGCCCGGCCCACCCGGCGCTGTGGCAGCCCGTTGCGGTGCTGCGGCCGCCCGTTCCGGCGCGGCGGACCGCCGGCGCCACCTCGACCGCTCCACCGGGGCCGGCCGGCCCGCGTCCGTCCGCGCTCTGCCCGATTCCGCCCCGGCCACCTGCTTGATCATGACACCCCTCCGGTCACCGCACTCCAGGGACCGCCGTCTACCCGGGCTCGGCCCGGTCACGCCCCCGGTCACGCCACGACCCCTGCCCCGTCCCGGGTCGCCCGGACGGGCGGGCGGCCAGGATGGGCGGACAGGACGGGCGCCCGGCGGCCGAAAATCCGGCCGCGCCGGGGTGCACGGGGCGTGATCCGGGGCACACGTGTTGCGGGCGACCGACGCGGCCCACGTGCCCGGGGCCCGCTGTGACGGATACTGGCCGGTCGGGGGACGGCACGACGGGATTGGACGAGAGGAGGCCCACGTGGACGGTTGGGACGTGTTCTGGCTGGTGGCCGCCGGGGTGGTGATCGCGGCCACCCTCGCGGTGGCGGTCACGCTGCTGGTCAAGCTGGTGCGGGCCCGACGCCTGCTCGGGGCGACGGGGATCCCGATGTCGAGCAAGGTGCTGTTCTGGGCGTCCGTGGTCTACCTGGTCAGCCCGGTCGACCTGCTGCCCGATCCGGTGCTGCTGGACGACATCGGCTTCCTGCTGGTGGCGCTGCGCTCGCTGCACAAGGCGGCGGAGCGCGCGGGCGTGACCGGGCGGGTCCGTCCGGAGGGCGGCCCGGACGCGGTGGGCGGCCCGCTGGGGTGAGGCCGGCGAGGTGAGCCGGCGAGGGTGAGCCGGGCCGTGGCTCCGGGCCGGACCGCCGCGCAGGCGGTCCGGCCCG
>NZ_BNBO01000082.1 GCF_014655955.1 Kitasatospora indigofera | reverse complement strand
TGGACGAACTCACCCCGCTGGTCGGCGCCCAGTACGGCGCCTTCTACCTCGCCGAAGAGACCGCCGACACCACGTTCCTCAACCTGATCGGCTCCTACGCCTTCCAGCCCGGCGAGGCCCCGGCCCGCTTCAGGCTCGGCGAGTCCTTCGTCGGCCAGGCCGCCCGCAGCCGGCGCACCATCGCCGTCGACTCCCTGCCGGCCGGCTACGTGAGCGTCTCCTCCGGCCTCGGCCGCGCCGAGCCCAAGGCACTCGTCGTCCTGCCGATCGTGGTCGAGGACCAAGTCCTGGGCGTCATCGAACTCGCCACGGTGCACGACTTCACCCCGGTGCACCGCGCGTTCCTCGAACAGCTCATGGAAACCATCGGCGTCAACGTCAACACCATCGTGGCCAACGCCCGCACCGACGAACTCCTCGACGAGTCCCAGCGGCTGACCTCCGAACTCCAGGTGCGGTCCGCCGAACTTCAGTCCCGTCAGGAGGAGTTGCAGTCCTCCAACGCCGAACTGGAGGACAAGGCCGCACTGCTGGCCGCGCAGAACCGGGACATCGAGACCAAGAACCTGGAGATCGAGCAGGCCCGCCAGGAGCTGGAGGACCGCGCCCACCAGCTTTCCCTCGCCTCCACGTACAAGTCCGAGTTCCTGGCCAACATGAGCCACGAGCTGCGCACCCCGCTGAACAGCCTGCTCATCCTGGCCCAGCTGCTGGCCCAGAACCCGACCCGCAACCTGACCGCCAAGCAGGTCGAGTACGCCGGCATCATCCACTCGGCCGGCTCCGACCTGCTGCAGCTGATCAACGACATCCTCGACCTCTCCAAGGTCGAGGCAGGCAAGATGGACGTCACTCCTGAACACATCCCGCTGAACAAGCTGCTCGACTACGTCGAAGCGACGTTCCGCCCCCTGACGACCCAGAAGAGCCTGGCCTTCGAGATCAACACGGCCGGCGGTGTGCCCGCCGACATCGTCACCGACGACTACCGGCTCCGGCAGATCCTGCGCAACCTCCTGTCCAACGCCGTGAAGTTCACGGAGAGGGGCAGCGTCGAGCTGAGGATCGAGGTCGCAGACGCGGCGAGCGTGCCGGAGGCCGCCCGCCGCGACGACGAACCCGTCATCGCCTTCCACGTGGTGGACACCGGTATCGGGATCGAGCCTCAGCACCTGGAGAGCGTGTTCGGCGCCTTCCAGCAGGCCGACGGCACCACCAGCCGCAAGTACGGCGGCACCGGCCTCGGACTCTCCATCAGCCGCGAGATCGCCTTCCTCCTCGGCGGCGCCATCACCGCCCGGAGCACACCGGGCCACGGCAGTGTGTTCACCCTGTACCTGCCCGCGTCCCGGGCAGAATTCCTCGCGCTGAGCGTCGGGACTCCGCGAATTGCCCTGGAGGCCGGGCCGGCCGAGGCAACGCCGTCCGGGCCGGCGGAGCTGGATGGGCAGAGCGCTGTGCTGGAGATCAGTCGGCCCAAGCGGCTACTGGTCGTCGAGGAGCGTCCTCGCGGCCTGCTGTCCCTCGTCGCCGAGAGCGCCGTCGCCGACCTGGCCGGACACGCGGACCTCGGCGACCCGCGCGGCCCGGTCGAGGTCATCACCACCGTCGGCGCCCGCGAGGCGGCGGAGACACTGGCTGCCACACCCTGCCACTGCGTCGTCCTCGAACTGGACCTGCCGAACGGAGCGGCGCTGGACTTCCTGGAGGCCATGGCCCACGACTCCGCGTTGCACAACGTGCCGGTCCTGGCCCACAACAACCGGCGCCTGGGGGCCGAACAGGAACGGCTCCTGCAGGACCGCGCCACTACCCAGCCGCTGGAACTGCTCTCCAGCCTCGACGAGCTGCGCGAGCGCATCGCTTTGCACCTGAGCGCCGACCAGCCGGGCGACGTACTGCCACTGGTCCGCAACGACGACTCAGCAACCCTGTTCGCCCAGAACGTGGACGGCTCGCTCGCCGGGCGCACCGTGCTAGTCGTCGACGACGATGACCGCAACCTCTACGCCATCACGGGCATCCTGGAGCTGCACGGCATGCAGGTCCTGCAGGCCGAGAACGGCCGAGCCGCGATCGACACCCTCAACCGGCACAGCGGGATCGACCTGATCCTGATGGACGTCATGATGCCGGAGATGGACGGGTACGCCGCCACCGCCGCGATCCGCGCGATGCCGCAACACGCGGACCTGCCCATCATCGCCGTCACCGCCAAGGCCATGGTGGGTGACCGGGAGAAGAGCCTCGCCTCCGGCGCGAGCGACTACGTCACCAAGCCCGTCGACGCGAACGACCTCATCGCCTGCATCGAGCGCTGGCTGCGCCCCTAACCCCGTCCGGTCAGTCCACCCCACAACCATGCAAGCCGAGGAGGGACCGATGAGCGACCCCCAGCAGCCTCCGTGTGCCGACCAAACGGAGGATTCGGACGGGGCGCCCGTACTGCCCCCCTTCCGGGCCGTCGGCAGATCGGAGGCACCGGCCGACGCCGGCGTCGTCGGGCGTCTGACCTCGACGGTCGAGCGCCTTAGCCGCGAGCTGGCCCAGGCGCGGGCCGAGGCCGACGGTCGGGCCCTGGTCGAACTCGCCAAGGGCATCCTCGTCGAGCGCCTCGGTTACGGCCCGGCGGATGCCTCCCGTCAACTGGAGGACCTGGCCGCCCAGTCGAACGTCTCCGTCCTGGAACTGGCCGCGGACCTGGTCAACCAGGCCTCGCACGACCGGATAGCCGACGTCGCCCGCGACTTCGTCGCGACGGCGGCCGAGCCGTCGTTGGGACTGCGACTGCGCAGCGCCGAGACCGGGATGCTGATCGCCGATGACGTCCAGGCCGTTGCCCAGTCGGTCCTCGAACATGCCCTGCGGCCGCTCGGGGCACAGGCGGTGGCCATCTGGTCGGCCAATGCCGATCAGTCCCTGACACTGGCGGGCAGCGCCGGCTTCGGCGAGCAGGAGGCGCGGCTCTGGCGACACGTCCCGCCCGGCGTTCCCACTCCGGCGCGCCGGGCGCTGACCGAGCGCGCCGCCACGGCGTACGATTCGCCGGACGCGGCGCGGCTTCCTTCCATCGGGCAACGGGACATCACCGGCGGCCGCCTCGCCGTCCCGGCCGGTGTGGGTGGCCGGATCACGGGCGTGCTCGAAATCTGCTGGCCGAACGGGCTCCCGCCACAGTCGCAGTCGCTGCAGCGCCAATTCGAAACCCTGGCCGAGCTGTGCGCGACCGCCCTGGAGTCCCGCCCGGCGGGCGACACCGACCCGGCCGCCGCTCCGCAGACGGCCGAACTCCTGGAGCTGATCCACGGGCTGCCGGACCCGTGCATGGTCTTGCAGCCCGTCTTCGACACGGCCCACCTGCCGACCGACTACCTGATCAAGCACGTCAACCCCCGCTTCGTCGACTTCGCGGGCCGGCCCCGCACCGCCATCCTCGGCGCCCGGCTCATGGAGGCCTACCCGCTGGCCGCCGAGTCGGGCGGACTGTTCGAGAAGATCGAACACGTCCTCGCGACCGGTGAGCCCTTCCGCTCGCCGGCCATGCATCTTGCGGCGCTCGTCGACGGCGTCCCGCTGGCCACCGAGGCCGCAGTGAACATCAGCCGCCACGGAACCCAGGTGGTGGTCCACTGGCGGACCATGGACGGGACGGCCCGGGTCGCGAGCCTCCTCCAGCACGCCCAGCGGCTCGGACGCATCGGAGGATTCGAGCAGAACCTCCGCAGTGGCGAGATCGCCTGGAACGACACCCTGTTCGACCTCTACGGACTGGCGCACACCGCCGACCCCATCTCGATCGAGCACCTTGCGGCCCACGCCCACGCGGACGACGAGCACACCATCGGCCGGTTCCTGCGGACCCTTCTGCACCACCAGCGCCCCGCGTCGACAGCCTTCCGCCTCAAACGCGCGGACGGCATCGCCCGCCACATCCGGGTGGTCGCCGAACCGGTCCTGAACCAGGACGGCAGGCTCACCGCCATCCGCGGCGCCTACCAGGACGTCTCCTCCCAGCACTGGACCGAAGTCGCGCTGGCCGCGACCCGCGACCAGCTCGCCCAAACCGAACAGCAGTCCGCCGAACGCAGCCGGCTCGCCCTGCAGCTCCAGCACGCCATCATGCCGCCCAGCCGAGGCCCGCTGGAACTGCACGACCTGCGGGTCGCCGTCCGCTACCGCCCAGCCGAGAAGGAACACCTGGTCGGCGGTGACTGGTACGACACCGTCGATCTGCCCTCCGGTCACGTCCTGCTCTGCGTCGGCGACGTCGCCGGGCACGGCATCGACGCCGCCACCGGCATGGTCGCGCTCCGCAACGCCCTGCGCGGCCTGGCCGCCACCGGCGCCGGGCCCGCACAACTGCTCTCCTGGCTGAACAGCGTGACGCACCACCTGACCGAGAACGTCACCGCCACCGCCGTCTGCGCGCTCTACGAGCCTGGGACCCGCCTCCTTCGCTGGGCCAGGGCCGGCCACCTGCCTCCCCTCCTGCTCCGCGACGAGTCGGCCATTCACCTGACCCCGATCTCCGGCATCCTGCTGGGCGCACTGGACCAGGCCGACTACGAAGAGGGCGAGATCGAGCTGCAGTCCGGCGACACCCTCATGCTGTACACGGACGGCCTGATCGAGCGGAAGGACCGGTCCCTGCAGGCCTCGCTCGACCATCTGCGCATCACGGCCCAGGCCCATGCCCCGAGCCGCTCGGACGCAGTGGCCGAGCTGGAACACCGCCTCGACCACCTCCTGCGCCACAGCAGCGCGGACACCGACGACGACACCTGCCTGATCGGAATCACCGTCCAGTAGACCGAGCACCACCGGCATTCGCCGCCCATGGGCCGCACCAGTGACCGAACCCCCGCCCGCACACGACGACAGGCCGCCAGGGAAAGCCGCCTGACACCGCTGCGGCGACACCGATCCGCCTCACCTGCCGAGCACCTCTCAGCTCGCAGGCGCCCTGCGCTGTCCCCGAACATCGAATCGGCCCAGTGGCCGGCCGCCCGCTCTCCCCTCAAGGCACGAAAGCAACCAATCAGCCGCCTATCATCTTGCACGCATACTTTCGGTCGGCCGGGGGAGCAGAGCGGCGGACACCACCGAATTCCCCACCCCAGCACAGCAAGGAGAGTGACCCTCATGACCGTTCAGGACGTGGCGCCGACCACCGCCCCCGCCGATCGCATCACCAGGGAAGCTCCCGTTGCCCCGGCGCCGGTCCCGCCGAGGGCCGAAAATCTTCGCGAGGTCGCGCCTGCCGACGCCCGGGCCCTGTCCAAGAACCTCTTCCTGCGGCTGCGGGACCTGGAGGAAGGAACCCGGGAGTACTCCTACGTCCGCGGCACCCTCATCGAACTCAACCTGGCCCTGGTGAAGTTCGCCGCCCGCCGCTTCAGCCACCGCAGCGAACCGATGGACGACATCATCCAGGTCGGCACCGTCGGCCTGATCAAGGCCATCGACCGCTTCGACCCCACCCTGGACTACGAGTTCTCCACCTTCGCCCTGCCTACCATCACCGGCGAGATCAAGCGCTTCTTCCGCGACACCTCGTGGATGGTCCACGTCCCGCGCCGCATGCAGGAGCTGCGCCTCACCCTGGCCAAGGCCGGCGACGACCTCCAGCAGGCCCTCGACCGGGCTCCCACACCCCGGGAGATCGCGCAGCACCTGTCGATGGACGAGCAGGACGTCATCGAGGGCCTGAAGGCCGCCGAGGCGTACAGCACGCACTCGCTGGACATGCCCGGCGACGAGGAGGACGCCGAGGGCAGCATCGCCGCCCGGTTCGCCGTGGAGGAGAAGGGCTTCGAGGCGGTCCTGGACCTGGAGAGCCTCAAGCCGCTCGTCGCGGCCCTCCCCGAGCGTGAGCGCGCGATCCTCTCCATGCGCTTCGGTGCCGAGATGACCCAGTCCCAGATCGGGGAGCGCCTCGGGGTGTCCCAGATGCACGTCTCCCGCATCCTCAACCGCACCCTGAGCCGGCTGCGGGAAGCCCTGCTCACCGAGCAGTAGGTGATGCTCCCGGGCCGTCCCACCGCGGCGGGGCGGGGCCCGGGGTGATCAGGCGAGGAGGGCGCCCGCGGCCTTCTTGAGTGCGCTCGGCTCGTGGGGTCTGCTGGGGGCGGTGGCGCGGACTTCGAGCCTGGGGGCGCCGATGTCCTGCAGTTCCTCACGCCCAAGTGCGGCGCGGGCCGTTGGGGAACCATTCGCCTTGAGGACGGTGGTCTTGGCGTCGGAGCGCTCGTCGTCGGGATCCGGGCGTCGACTTCGGCGCAGAGGATGTCGGCGACATGGTGTTCTCGCAGGACTCCCGGATGTTGCTCTCAAGAGCGGCGACGAGTTCGCGGAGCGTCGGGTAGACCTCGTTCTCGTCAATGGCGTCGGTGAACATGGCCGACTCTTTGCCTACGATGCCGGGAGCGAGAGGACCAGAATCGGGTGAGCGCGGCTACCGCGCACGCCGCGTTTGGTGAACAACCACTCAGCCTGTGGCGTCGAGCCCCGCTCGCCGCTGAGGATCACCGGGCTGCAGCCATCCGGCTGCGCCACGCCCTTGGCGCCGGTCTTACTTCAAGCGCTGACGGTGGTGGAAGCCGCCGTCACGAGCGCCGACGGAGGGGACCGGCCGCTGTCAGACGACTGGCTTCGAAGTCGCCGTTGCGTGGCGGGTCACCGTCTCAGCTCCGGTGACCGGTGGTACGCGCGGGGAGGGGCTGCGGGTCCAGGGTCGGTGTGTCAGGTCCTTGCGGAGCGTGTCGAGCGTGGTGAGGCAGGTGTCGATGGCGGCGATGGCGTCGCCGGCCTCGGCGAGGGTGCGGGTGCGGATGCGGGTGAGCTGGTCCTGGGTGTGCTGCCAGGGTTGTTCGGCGGTGGTGTCAGGCGCGTCGTCGGTTGCTCTCATGGCGCAGTCGGTCGGTGTGCTGGGTGAGGGTGTCGAGGCGGGTGGCGAGGTCGTCGTGGGCGTCGAGGTGGGGGCGGATTCCGGTGAGGGGGGCGACGAGGTCGGCTGGGTCCGCGGCGGCGAGGGCGGTGTGCAGGGCGGTCTGGGCGGGGCGGGCCTCGGGTTTCAGGTCGGGCAGGGCGGTGATCTGGGCGGCGAGGACGCGCAGGTCGGCGGCGTTGGTGCGGGCCCAGGTGGTGACGTTGCGCTCTGCGGCGCGGCGGTCGCGGACGGCCTTGACGCGCTCCGCTCCGGTGTCGCCCGGGCCGGGGTCGGTGGTGGGGCGCAGGCGCAGGTAGCGGTTCTCGGCGGCCTGGCGGCTGGCGACGCCCATCGGACGGGCGAGGTCGGCCCAGGTGGCGCCGGCGGCGCGGGCGCTCTCCACCAGGCCGGCCTCCCAGCCGGCGAGTTCGGTACGCAGTTCGCGCAGCAGGAGGAGGGCGGCGAGGGCCTGGTCGGGGTCCGGCTGCGCCGTGGGTTCCTGCTCGGTGCCGGGGGTCCTGGCGGTGCGGACGGCGTTGTCGATGGCGGCCAGCGCGGCGGCCGCGGCCAGGAAGGACGCCGGTTCGGCGGCCGGGCCGCCACCGCTGTTCGGCGGGGTGGGCTTGTCTCGCATCGATGTCACGCTCCAGGCGACTTCGGTTGTTGTCATCCGATGGATGACATGTTAGAACGGATTCAGGTGAAGCGCACTGGCTCCTGCAGCCCGATCCACCTGGAGGTGTTTTTCATGCTGATGCGCACCGACCCCTTCCGTGAGCTGGACCGGCTGACCCAGCAGTTCCTGAGCACGACCGGCACCTGGTCGCGTCCGACCCCGATGCCGCTGGACGCCTACCGCACCGGCGACGAGTACGTGATCTGCTTCGACCTGCCGGGGGTGGACCCCGAGGCGATCGACATCGACGTCGAGCGGAACATGCTGACCGTCAAGGCCGAGCGCCGCCCCCGCCGCGAGGGCGAGGGCGTGACATGGGAGATGTCCGAGCGTCCGCTCGGCGTGTTCTCCCGCCAGGTCATGCTCTCCGACACCCTCGACCCCGAGGGGATCAGCGCCGACTACGACGCCGGTGTCCTGACCCTGCGGATCCCGGTCGCCGAGAAGGCCAAACCGCGCAAGATCGCCATCACTCACAGTGGCGACCGCAAGCAGATCAAGGCCTGACCCGGTCCTCGCCGTCCCGCACGGTCGTCCCCCCGGGGGGCCGTGCGGGACACTCCAAGACCCCGCCCCGCCCCGGGGCGCCGGGGCCGAGCGGGGGGACAGCCTTCCCGCTCCGCCCGGCGTCCCCCGGGGGCGACGGACACGGCCGCCAGGACGGCGCGGGCACGGCAGGACAGCGAGTCATGCCATGGACAACAAGCGCTCCACAGTCGCCGTGGTGTGGGCCCGCGGCGACATCGACCTCGACACCGCCCCCGCACTGCACCGCCGCCTGGAGGCCGCCCTGCGCGAGCACCGCGACGTGGTGCTCGACCTGTCGCAGGTGACGTTCATGGACTGCGCGGGCCTGGGCACCCTCCTGGACGCCCGGGGCCAGGCCGACCGCCACGGCGGACGCCTGGTCCTTCGCGCAGTCGGACCGGACGTCCTGCGGCTGCTCAGATTCACAAACCTCGAAGGGCGACTCACAGCCACCCCCGATCACCACCCGCCCGATGGCGCGCGCCCGCAGGCGCAGCGCCCCGGGACGACACGCTTCGCGATGGAGGGAGAAGCGCCGTGACGATGCGATGGGAAGCCTTCCTGGACGAGGTCCGCGAACGCGGGGCCTACGACGACCCCCGCGATGCCGAAAGGGCCAGCCGGGTGGTCCTGGCCCTGCTCGGCGCGCACCTGGCCGGCGAGGTACGCGCCCACCTCGCCGCCCGCCTGCCGGAGACCCTCGCCCTGGTCCTGCTCAACCCCCTGCAGGCCGCCGAACCGCTCAGCCCGGACCGGTTCGTACGAGCCACCGCCGCCTGGATCGAGGGCGCCACCGAACAGAGCGCCCTGTGGGACATCGGCGCCGTCCTCAGCACCACCGCCGACGCCGCCGGCGACGACCTCACCCGCCAGATCCTGCTGCAACTGCCGCCCGGCTACGACCTCCTCTTCGGCCATCCGCGCGCCGGCCGCACCGCAGGACCCGCCGCCGCCGCCACCGACCGGGCGGCCTGCACCGAAAGGCCGCTGCCATGACCTGGCAACACCTCCTCCAGCAGGTCCGCGCCGCCGGCCGCTACACCACCGAACAGCAGGCCGAACGCGTCCTGGCCACCGTCCTGGCCGCCCTCGGCCGGCAACTCACCGGCGACGAGCGCCGCGACCTCCAGGCGGCCGTGCCGGACCGGGCCCGCGCCCTGTTCTCCTCCCAGGTCCCGCTGCCCCGGCCGGTCCCCGCACCCGCCCTCGTCGAGACCGTCGCCACCACCCTCGACACCACCCCCCTCCACGCCCGCTGGCACGTCGCCTCCGTCCTGTCCGCCCTCACCCACCTCACCGGCGAAGCACTGACCAGCCGCATCCTCGCCCAACTGCCCCGCGGCTACGCACTTCTCTACGGCCGTGCCGACCTCGCCACCGCCGCCTGAAGAGAACCCGCTCTCACCCTCACCATCCGCACGGCCGAACCCGGCTCCCACACGGCGGGTAGACAGCCGGAGGTCTCTCCCGCCCTAAATCAGCCCCCTTTGAGGCCACCGGCGAAATCGACCTCGACGCCGCCCCGATCCTGCATGCCGCGCTGCGCCCGCATGCCCGCACTCACCACCGGTCCACCAGGGACCATCCTGATAACCGACCTCGCGGGCGTCACCTTCTGCGCCGGACCTGCCCGGGCCCCCGGCCGTACAGGACCGGCGGGCGCCGGCCGTTCTCGTGAACATCGGTTCCCCCGACCACGCCTCCCGCAGCCATGACGAACTGACTCCGTAACCCGTGAACAAAACCAGCCACGCTGTCCACGGGTTGCGTGGCTGTGCACAGCCGCCCGCCTTCTCAGTTGCGCTGCGCTGCGGGTGCGCGATGCGGTCGGCGGGTGTCGCTTCGGGTGGGTGGTCACCCCAGCTCGCCGCCGGCGGGCGACGCCCTCATCTGGCTGCTGGCTGCTCCCGTACATCGCGGTGGCCGGACTGCCGGACCAGGGTCTGCCGGTGTGGCGGGGCGTGGAGGTGCGGGTGGCGGCCCGCGTGCTGGGCGCCTGGCGGCGCTTGCCGCTCGGGCTGGCCGCGCTGGGAGGCATGCCCGCCTCACATCTCCGAGCGGCCCGGGCCAAGTACGTATCGGTCCCCGGTCTTTCCGGCTCGAGGGTGGTTCACGGGCCGGACTGGTGGGTCAGCGGCCGCCGTGGGTGTCAACGGCGGTTGTGCCGGGCGATGTCGGCGTTGAGGGCGGTGGCGAAGGCGCACCAGGCGGCGTAGGGGGTGAGTGCCGCGCCGGCGACGGGGTCGATGGTGGTGGTGCGGCGGATGAGGTCGGCGTTGCTGATGTCGAGCAGGGCGGTGCCCGCCAGCGCGGCGGTTGGGCTGCGGTAGTGGAAGAACACCCAGTTCCAGGCGGTGTTGAGGGAGAGGTTGACGCCCAGGCTGGTGGCGAGGGCGCGGCGGTCGCGGGGCTGGGCGGCGAGCAGGGCGCGGGCGCCGGCCCAGGCGATGGAGGCGTAGAGCGGGGTCCACACGGCGCCGAACGCCCACGAGGGGGGTTGCCATGCCGGTTTGGCCAGGGACCGGTACCAGGCGCTGTCGGGGTCCACGGGCCACCCGCCGATGACCGCACTCGCGGTCACGGCCGCCGTGGTTGCCGCATACACCGGCCAGCGGCGGCGGGCCGGTGGCTGTGATCGTTCGATGATGATCCTCATGGCCTGCGTCTTCCCCCTCGCCCCGGATCCATGAAGGGCGTCCGGGACGGATGGCTCAGGGAGCAGCTGTGGTGCCCACCCTGCGCTTTTCAGGTCGGGCCCGCATCCCAGGTGCGGCCGGTGAGCGGCCAGGCGGATCCAGGGCGGTTCGTGGCCCGGGTGGTGAGCCGTCGTCCGGGCTCGCGCCGGCGCCCGTCCTTCCAGGGGAACTGCTCGTTGAACCGGCTGAGCGTCCCCATCAGGACGCGGCACGGCACGCCTACGCGCCGGCCCGGACGTACACCCCCACGGCCCGGCGCCCCGCACAGCGGCCGAGTAAACGGCCGAGACGTACGCCCCGGCCGTCCCCGCCCCACAGGGCTGGCCACGCGGGCATCGCCAGGCTGCGGGCAGACACACCAGGGCGGTCGTCGAGACAGGCGGCGGCGAACTCGACCTTGATGGCCTCTTGGGGCCGGACACTGGACGCGGCGTGCTGCGCCGCACCCTCGTGATTCGCCGGTGTTCGCCACGCTGGTGATCGACTTCTCGGTCGTCGCCTTCGGGGGCTGCGGCTGTTGCTGCTGTTCCTCCGGCCGGCGCAGCGAGAGCGGACGTGTGCTGATGTGGGGCCGTAGCGTCGTGGGTATGACGATGCAGGGCGCGACGATGCTGGTGGGCGTTCGTGCGGCCGATGAGGTGTTCGCCGCGTTGGAGGAACTCAGCACGCGCCGAAGGCCGTGGACGGCCTTCGAGCAGGGCTTGCTGCAGGCCTACCGGTGGGCGGTGGGTACCCGGGCGGTGGCGCCGGTGACGGGGGACGAGGCGATGGGCTTGGTGGGGCCGTGCCGGTCGCAGTTGCTTGCGGAGTGCCAGGCTGCGGAGGTGCGGCTTCGGGTGGGTGCGACCCCGGGTGCGGACGTGGATCTGGTGCTGGGTGCGTATGCGGCGTTGGCGTGGGTGTGCGGGCACCACGACGAACGGCCCTGACCTGCGGTGCGGTCGCCTTCCTCCTGGCGCTCCTGAAGGGCACTTGGCCGGGGGAGCGGTCGGTCTTCTGGATGACCCTGGCAGTGGTGGTGGTCGTCCTCCCCGTCGGTTTGGTTGTCCTGTCCTCGCCTGCTGACGAGACCGGACGTCACGCCGCGCCGGGGCGTGCCGACCGCGAGCTGGTGGTGGAGAAGGACCGGGACTTTGAACCGTACGTCCGGATCTACGTCGAGCAGGGCCGTGGCCTCACCGCCCGCCGCTGGAAGGCCGGTGCCGTCAGCGGTGACGACCTGGTCGGTGTGGAGTGGGACGGCCCGGACCGGATCAAGGTGACCACTGCCCCTGGCAAGGAGCGCGAGGTCCAGCTGATCGAGCTGGCGCCGGACGGTGCCCCTCGGACCGTAGCGAAGTAGCGCGACCGCCGGGTATCGCTGGCCGCTCGGCACCGAACCAGTTGAGCGCGCCGGCGTGAGCCCTGGTCCTACGCCGCTCCGATTGCCCGCCCCGAGGAAGGCGGTACGGCGCCCGGCAGCCGACCGGCCGCGCCCGGTCCCGCACGATTCGCTCACCGCGGGGCTCGCCGCTGGCGCCGCCGGCGCCGCCGGGCGCGGCCGCGACCCGCTCCCGGTCCGGGAGGCGGTGCCGAGTCCTGGCGAGCGCGGGGAGGCCGCAGTGCCGGCGAGCCCCGCGCCTTGGCGGCCGACCGGCTACGCCCCGCATCTGGACGCCCGGCTGCTGCCGGACATCGCGCTGGCCGGACTGCCGGACCACGGGCCGCCGCTGTGGCGGATCGTCGAGGTGCGGGTGGGCGGGCGGTGGCGGCCGGCGGTGGTGGAGCGCTGGCGCCTGCACCACGGCTCGACCCGCTGGATCGCGCTGCTCCGCTGGGGCTCCGGCCCGCAGGAGCGGGGCTGGGTGCTCTACGACCCGGCAACCGTCCGCCAGGCACCCCGCCCTACGGACGTAGTCCCAGGTGCTCGGGAAGGCCTGGCCGGGGTACTTGGTCCTGGAGTGCAGCCGCCGGGCGCACTGCGGCGAGCCAGCCGGTCCTGCCCGTCGCATGGGCGCCGGTACGGGAGCCGGCCCACGGCGCGGTGAGGGGTGGGCGGAATGATCCGATCGGGCAATCCTGCACCTGCGCGTCCCTGGGGTGTCGTTCGAGGCCTATGCGGAGTTGTTCACCGTGCTGGCGGACGTCTCGCCGGTGGTGCAGGCCCTGCCGCCGGACGGCGCGCTGATGGGCGTCACCGGCGCGCTCGGCTACTTCGGCGCGGTCTAAGACCTGTTCCCACTCTGACGGTGTGGTCACACTCGCCGCTGCCCAGCCGGGCAGGGCGCAGGCTCACAGCACCACTCCTCCTTGCCACTACGTCCGCTGGACTTCCGCCACCTGGCACAGACCATGGAAGGTGCCGGTCCTTCCGGTAGTCCACTTGTGGCATCTCTGTCCCGGCGTCCGCGTCGTTCTGCACCAGCGGGCCCCGCCCTCGCTACGGTGGCCGGGTGAAGCCAGACAAGCGCGAGCGCTGGTTCGTGCCCTCTGGCGCTGGTGGTTTGTCAGACCCTGGTGGGCGACCTCGATGGTTCACGCGGCGCATGGTGATCGCGGGAAGCCTTGCGATCTTGGCAGGTATCCTCGTCCTCCTCGCACTGTTCCTGCTCGTTCACGGTGCCGGCAGTCCGGGTGAAGGCGGCCGGCCCGCAGCGAGTTCTTCGGCGACGACCAGTTCATCAGGTGGCGGCGGCGAGCACACAGCACCTGGGACATCGACTGGTTCATTGCCAGGCGGAGGGCAAACAGCACCTCAGTCGGCCGCCGCGACAGTAGCTTCGGAGCCCGGTGGTAGGACCGAGCAGATCGCAGTGCTCGCCGCCGCGGTCGGTGGACTCCTAACGGGTGTCGCCGCCGTAGTTACAGCCATGGTCGCGGTGGCCACTCTCCGTCGGGACCAACAGCTGCCACCTGCCCAGCCACATCGCCGAGGGCGACGCCGCTGAGGGGACAGTCGTCCACGCATGGCTGCGACCTACGGGCACCGGCGGGAAGGGACGAGGGCCGGTGACTGCGCGGACGGCAGTGCTACCCCGGTGCGTCATCTGCCTCCCGGGAGGCCGACGTGATCGGTAGGAGTAGGCGCCGTCCGGCCTGTCTCATTGGGGGGATGCACGCCGGGCGGCCTGACAGGACAACGGGCCGAAAAGGGTGTCCGTTACGACGCCGACTTCGAACGAGGTCCACGCACTTGGTCCGTCGTCGCGTGCGGTCGCTGGCACCGCGGGGGCCGAGGAACCTGGCGGCCTGGTGCTGTGAGATGCGGTACCGGCCGCGCCCATACGCGCAGCCGGTCGCGGCGAGTGTCGGTCAACGGGCGAATGCAACGGCGATGTCGTTGTTGGGGCAGCCGGCCGCGATGCGCTGGAGGGCGTCCTTCTCGCGGGGGTCGGCGGTCAGGCCCCAGCGGGTCTTCACGGTGGTCCAGTCGGTGACGTAGGTGCAGACGTAGTCGTCGGCGGGCGGGAGCCAGTCGGCGGGGTCCTTGTCGGTCTTGCTGCGGTTGGACTTGGCGGTGACCGCGATGAGGGACCGGTCGTCGCCGAGGTCGTTGGCGTAGGCCTGGCGCTCCGCCGCGGACCAGCTGGAGGCGCCGACTGGCGGGGAGCGTCGTTCCAAACGTGCTGTATTTCTGCGCCAGTGTCCCGTGCGCTCCTTGTCGGGGAGCCGGTCGGTGAGCCCCGTTGTAGGGCGGGGCCGTGGATCGTGTCGTCGTTGCTGTTGAGCTAGTCCGGACGGTCGAGCGTCCTGGTCGGGATGACGGAGTTCAGCACGCGGGCAAGGGGCAACGTTCGTGGGGGTGGGCCCGGGGTCGTCCGGCGTGCCCGGTCCGGCGCCCGTCCGCTCCGTCTGCCGAGTGGTCGAGAAGCCGCTGCGCCGTCGGGGGCCGCCGTGTCGAGGTGGATGTTCCACAACCACTTGGCACACAATGAGTAACCAATTGTATCTCTCCGTGACTGGCTGGCTGGTCCGCGACCGGCCGCGCCCGCACACCGACCAGAAGGACGACTTTCCGTGGCCATCCGCCGCACCCTCACCCTCGGCGCCGTCTGCGCCCTGTTCCTCGGTGTGCTCGCCGGGCCGCTCAGCCCGGCCGCCGGCGCCGACGAGCCCGCGTCCGAGCCCGCCCAGTACGGCACCGTCGCCCTCGACGGCCTGGCCTATCTGAGCCCGGATTCGGTCCGGGCGCAGGTGTCCTACAGCTGTGTGCAGGACTCCGCGACCGCACTGACCGTCGCCTTCGAGCAGGAGCGCGCCGACGGCCTGGAGGCGGCGGGGAACGCCACAAGCGACCAGGTCGTCTGCGACGGGCGTACCCGTGCCGTCACCCTCGACCTGGTACGCAGTGAGGGCGGTGCCGCGTTCACCGACCCGGCCGTCGGCTGGTCCTCCGTCACGCTGGTCGGCGATGAGGAGCCGGTCGCGGAGGAGGGTTTCGACGTCGGTCGTGACGTCCGCTCGCTGGGTCGGAGCAACACCCGCTACCGGTGGAAGCGGGCCGTGATCCCCTACGAGATCGACCCGGCGCTGGCGGCCGACAAGTCGGATGAGGTCAGGGCCGCGATGACGCACTGGAGTTCGCGGACACCCGTGGTCTTCGTCGCCCGCACCGCGGACAACGCGAGGTTCTACCCGGACTACGTGTCGTTCCAGCCTCACGCGAGCAGCTGCAACTCCTATGTCGGACGGATCGGCGGCAAGCAGGCCGTGAACGTCCCCACCTGGTGCAAGACGGGCAGCATCATCCACGAGGTCGGCCACGCGGTGGGCCTGTGGCACGAGCAGTCCCGCCCCGACCGCGACAGCAACGTCAGGATCGACCTCGCACCCGTGAAGGAGTCCTCGCGGCACAACTTCGCCAAGCGTGACGACGGCACCTTCGACACCGCCTACGACTTCGCCTCGATCATGCACTACGGGCCGAAGGCGTTCTCCGGCAACGGCACGGACACCATCACCGCGCTCAAGCCGCTGCCCCCCGGCACCGTGATGGGCCAGCGCGAGGGCCTGTCCGAGGGCGACATCCAGGCCGTCGCCGCCATGTACCGGTAACGGCCCGGCGCCGGGCTCGCTCAAGCACGGCCCCCCGGACGACTACGCCCGCCCGTGCCGGCGGGAGGCGGGCCCCCGGCGCCCACGCAGGCGCGGCGGTGCAGTCCCGCCTCCCCGGGGCCGAACGCCTGGGGGCGAGCCGGCCGCCTGGCACATCCCGGCTGGCGGGCCCGGGCTAAACGGTTGTGGCCGGCCTTCGTCCATCCGCTGGCGCCGGGCCGGCGTCCGACCGCTCCGGCCGCTGAGTGGTCGGGGAAGGGGACGGCCCCACCCTGCGCCGCCCGGACATCGGGCTGGCCCGGTCGGCGTTCTCT
The DNA here is from genome assembly GCF_014655955.1 of Kitasatospora indigofera. Taxonomy (GTDB): domain Bacteria; phylum Actinomycetota; class Actinomycetes; order Streptomycetales; family Streptomycetaceae; genus Kitasatospora; species Kitasatospora indigofera. The sequence goes on along the minus strand of NZ_BNBO01000082.1, from coordinate 14,143 downwards.
GCTGCGCCGGCCCGCGGCGGCGGTCCCACCCTGCTCACTGTGCCCGGCCGGCCGGCCGGCTGCGCGCCGCTGTTCGGGGCGATCACCGGCCTGGTACTACCTGGGTACCTCCACCGGCCGCCCGGCGACCTGCTGCGCAAGGCCCTGCGCCAGTTCGGCCGGGGCGCTGACACGAGATCCGGTGCCGACAGCGCTCCCCGTCTCGCGGGTTCGAACAACCCCCGCAGAATCCCGGGTCGGGCTTTGTGCCGCTGGGATCCGGGACAGTGCTCGTCGCTCCTGTCTCGCTTCAGCGGGTGATCTCCATCAGCCGGAAGGCCACGGGGACATCGCTCGCGCGGTTGGTCAGCGTGGCGTGCTCGGTGATCCGCGCACCCGCCTGCGCGACCGCCGCGTCCAACCGCGCTGTGTCGCCGAGGCTGTTGAAGCCCAGGAACAGGCGCCCGGAGCCGGACAGCCTGGCCAGCCCGTCGCGGACGTAGCGGCGGTGCGCCGCGTAGTCGCGGTCGAAGACCGCGTGTTCCAGGCCACGGGTGTAGGCGAAGTCGGCCGGGGCGTGGACCACGTTCGAGTTCCAGAAGACGACGTCGAAGCGGGCCCCGGGATCCAGCGCGTCGAAGAGGTCGCTGCGTACTGCCTCGACCCGGTCGGCGACGCCGTGGCGAGCGGCGTTGAGGCGGGTGTTGCGGACGGCTTGCGGGTTGATGTCGGCCGCCGTGACCCGCGCGCACCCTTCGAGCGCGGCGGTCACCGCGGTCACACCCGCCCCGCAGCCCATCTCCAGGAAGGTCCCCCCGACGGGGAAGGGCAGCCACCGGGTGAACAGTTGCGTCGAGTCGGTGTGGGCCGGCGCGAACACCTCTGGCAGCAGGTGCCACTGTCGCCCGAACATGGTGAACTCGCACTCGCCGACCTCACCATGCCGCCCGACCAGATGCGCGCCCACCTTGGAGGCCTCACCGGCTTCGGCGCCGTGGTCGGACGGCGAGCTGCCGGCGGAGGAGCGGGGCAGGGGGCGCATACGAGACTCCAGACGGGTAGGCGAAAGCGGGACCATGACGGGCTGTCAAGCCCGTATCGGTCTTACCCGCCGAAATCGCCCCCCGTCGAGGCGAGCCTGCTCACGTTCGCCCGCCTGCACGAGGCAGGACGCCGGAATCGCCCGATCGGATGCTGGATGGGAACCGGTCGACGCGACACCGGCCGATCGTTGCCCCCGGGGGCGCTACGGGCGGCCGCAGGCCGGTGTGCGGGCCTGCGGCCGCCCGTGGGTGTGCGCCGGTGTGGTGTTGCTCAGGGGCTCACGGCGGCGGTGATGGTGGTGGCTCCGAAGCTGCCGCCTGGTCCGATGTGGGCCTGGCCGTCGGCGTAGGTGCCCGGTGCGGTGCCGGGCAGTGCCTGGAGCGTGAAGGTGTACTGGACGGGTTCCTTGTCGGTGGTGGGGTCGGTGTTCAGGTGCAGGTCGCTCGTCAGCGTCAGGGTGCGACCGCCGTCCGAGAGCGTGGGAGTGGGCAGGTTGCCCGTGTTGTACGGCCTGACGGGGGCGTAGTAGTAGCCGTAGGACACACCGCCGACGAAGCGGAAGCCGGTCGGTGCGGTGAACCTCTGCTCCACCGCACCTGCGGTGAAGGGCGACTCGTTGTGCGTGGCGATGAGGACGTTGAGCTTGTCGGACTCGCCGGGCCTCATCGTGAGGACGGCTTCCTGGCTGACGGCCAGCGGCTGCCCCGGGACCACGATCCCGGTCAGGGGGACCGCCGCACGCCTGCCGATGTTCACCTGTCCGTCGTCGTAGCTGCCCGGGGCCGCGCCGTCCTCGGCCCGGACCACGATGGTGTAGACGAGGGGGCTGGCATCGAGGGCGGTGGTGTTGATGTGGGGGTTGCTGTAGATGACCAGGCGTTTGCCGTCGGCCTCGACGCGGTAGCTGGGGTTGCCCTTGTCGCCTCCGGGGACGTAGTGGGCGTAGGAGGGCTGCCGCCTGGCGAAGACGAACCCGGTCGGCGCGGTGAAGGTCTGGGTGATCAGCCCGGGGTCGACGGAGCGTCCCGGGGGAGCGATCAGGTGGATGTTGACCGTGGTGGTCTCGCCCGGCTTTGCCGTCATCGGCGATTCCTGGCGGACCTCCAGCGCGCACTCCGGCTGGTCCAGGATCGTCACCGGGATGGTCCCGGTGGTCACCCCGTCGATCCTGACGTCGATGTTCCCGCGGACGGCGATCCGGCGGTCGGCGGGCGGCAGGGTCGGCGTCGGGGTGGGGGAGGCCGAGGGGTCCCAGGCGGCCGCTCCGGGGAACTCGAGCGAGAAGTCCACGGTGCTGACCGCGCCGCTGGTGAACGGACCGCGGCCGCCCGCCGGGTTCACCCGCACGTAGGGGGCGACGCTCGTCTCGGGCACCAGGCTGATGTTGTTGAGCCGGCCGACCTCCCCCGTCCCGAGCTCGATGATCTTTGCGACGATCTGGCCGGCGTCGATGCCGTCCGTGTAGCTGCCCCGGGTGGCGGTGGCCACGCGCTCGCCCTGGCCGGCGCGTCCCGTCCCCGCCAGAGCAACGGGATCGGCGTTCAGCCCCTGTCCGTTGACGCTGATCGCCAGGACGAAGATCTGCTCCCACCGCAGCTTCGCCAGAACCGAGCTCTCGGTGATGTCGTACGTCACCATGGCGTTGGAGGTACTGCGGATCGGATCGTGGCCAGGAGCATCCCCGAACCACACGATGATCCGCTTGGCGTCCTCGCGCCACCCGATCGACTCACCGGGCGGCTGGGCGAGCCGGTCCAGGGCGTAGAACTGCCCTTCGGGCGTGTCGCCGCCGCCACCCACCTCCCACAGCCCGATGGCCTTCTCCACGGTCTCGGTGTCGTCGGTCAACGGCACCTGATGGGTGAACAGGGTCTCCCCGTCGACGGTGTCCCGGTAGTTGCCCACCCCGAACCACAGGTCCGCGCGCACCTGCTGCGCCGCTGCCTGCACGTCGTTCAGGATCTTGGCCGCACCGCTCTTCACGGCGGTGATGATGCCCCCCATGCTCCCGGTGCTGTCGGTGAGGAAGTAGACGTCGATCCTGGGGATCACGGCCTTCGCGGGCAGGGTCACCCGGACGTTCTGGCTGTGGTCGCGGTCCGGTCTCATCGCGAGGTCGAGGGCGGACGGGTTCTGGGAGGTGGTCATAACGGGTTCTCCTTCTTCTCTTCGTGTGCCGCGCCGCACGGTGCCGGGGCGGGATCGCGCGGGCCGGAGCTGACGGTGGCGCAGGAGGAGCCGGCCCGCCGCGGTCCTGCCGGCGGTCCGGCCGGGCCAAGAGTGGTTTCTGTGCGAACAACGTAGGGTGGGTCAAGGTTTCCTCGCCAGGCGGCGAGGCGGTGGCCGCCGCCGATTTCACCCCTGTGGTGGGCGGCGGGACGGCGCGCCGGAACTCGCCCGGGACCGAGCGGCGTTGGCCCGCGGGCGGGCGGCAGTGGCCATCTGCCGGCGCCGGGTCTCATCCCGGCTCCCGGCTGGTCTTGGCCCACCCGGTCTGCCCCCGGACCATCCGGACCAGCGCCTTCCACGCGCACAGGAAGGACAGGTAGTTCATCACCACGAAGGAGTGCCCGAGCAGCACCGCCCGCAGCCGGCCGACCCGCCGGTCCCGGCGCAGGTAGACCGCGGAGGTCACCAGCGCGGGCGCGAAGGTGACCGCGTACCAGGACAGCAGGGTCAGCACCCGGCCGGCCCGCACCCAGGGCAGCGACGGGAGGGGGTGGTAGCGCAGCAGGGCATGCCTGGCGTTCAGCAGGAACCAGACCAGGCAGTACTGGAACAGCAGCGACCACGGCAGGTCCAGCACCCAGGGGACGAGCAGGTAGCAGATGAGTTCGAGCGCGGACAGGTGCGGCAGTTCCCGGGAGCGCCAGATCTCCCCGCACCGGCCGACGGCGGTCATGTGGCCCTGGTACCAGCGGGTGCGCTGGCGGATCAGCCGGCTCAGGTCGGTGATGGCCTGCTGGTCGACGGAGGCGTGGGCGGTGCCGCGCAGCCGCCAGCCGCGCACGCTCAGGCTGATCGCGAGGTCGAGGTCCTCCGTCAGTGAGGCGGACCAGGGTCGCTCGCCGATGCTGTCCAGTGCGGACAGGCGGGCGAACTGGCCGTTGCCGCCGAGGCTGACGGTGGCGGTGGCGTCCCGGCCCAGCTGGGTGACGGCGGCCATCGACCAGAAGAGGTAGTCCTGGAACCAGGTGAGGAAGTTGGCATGCCGGTTGCGGATCCGCACGCCGAGCTGGACGCCGCCGGTGGACGGGTCGTCGAACAGCGGCATCACGTGGGACAGCGCCCGGTCCGACAGCCGGCCGTCGGCGTCCATCACGCAGACGACCACCTCCCGCGGGTCCTCGCCGCGTGCCGACACCAGGGCCCGCGCGTGGCGGATCGCGTGGTTGAGAGCCGCGCCCTTGCCCTGCCGCGCGTCGGGCAGCTCACGGCGCAGGATGGTCACAGCGCCGTCCGAGCTCTGGCCGGCTTCGGCCGCGATGCGGCCGGTGCCGTCGTCCGATCCGTCGTCGACGACCAGGACCGTGGTCTCCGGCCCGGTCAGCGCCTGCACGGTGGGGCCGATCACCGAGGCCTCGTTGAGACAGGGCACCAGCACGTACAGCGGACGCCGGTCGCTTCGGCCGAGCTGGGGGCGGCCGTAGCGGGCATCACCCTGGACGGGCAGCGCGGTGCGCTGACGGCGCAGCTCGCACAGGCCCGAGCCCATGGCGACGGCGAAGTAGCAGGCGGAGGCGGCGATCACGGTGTAGCCGATCGCGTCCACGCACTTCAGCAGCCTCACGACAGCGGGGCTCCGGCCTCGCCGGCCAGCTCGTAGTCGCCGGCGGGGGCGGAGGTGGAGGTGGGGATCTGCTCGGGCGAGCAGCGGGGCGGCAGGAGGCCCAACATCGCCGCCCCCTGCCTGGGGTGACGGTGACACAGTGCGCGCAGCGCGAGGAAGGCGGCGGCCACGCCCGTGATGCCGCCGGCGGCGATGACCACAGGGCGGAGGTGGCCGTCCGAACGCCTGCGCAGGACGCGGTTGACGGCGGGGCCGTAGAAGATCACCGTGCCGACGGCGTACACGTCGTCACCTGGTCCTTTCAAGGACGGGTCGAGCCGGGAGGGGTTCGTCCCATTGTCATGGCAATGGGCGGGATCGGCTGCGCGTATTGGCCGGTCCGGGCGTGTCCGATGCTCTCTTCGGGCGGTTTCCCGTGGCGCGCGGCGAAGGGCAGGCGGGGACATGTTTTCCTGGCCTCATCCCATCACCTGCAAGGATCGATGTGATACGAACCTTAGGTGAACGGGGGATTTTCTTTGTCCAAGTACTTCGTACAAGGATCTGCCGAATGACGTCACGGATCACCCACGTCCGGGACCGGATCGCCTGCATTGTCGGCACCCGGCCGGAAGCAGTGAAAATGGCGCCCGTCGTGCTGGAACTACGCAAACAGCCGTGGGCGGACCCGATGATCGTCACCACCGGGCAGCACGGCCCGGTCGTCACCGAGGTACTGGACTGCTTCGGCCTGCGCGCGGACATCACCCTCACACCACCACGCCCCGGCCACTCACTGCCCGCCCTGACGGCGAAACTGCTGCACGAGATCGACAACTGCTTCCGCGCCTCGCCGTGGCAGGCGGTACTGGTGCAGGGCGACACCACCTCCGCACTCGCCGGCGCGATGGCCGGCTTCCTGTCGGCACTCCCGGTGGTCCACGTGGAGGCGGGACTTCGCTCCGGCGACCTGCGCAGCCCCTTCCCGGAAGAGGCCCACCGGCGAATGATCGCCCAGGTGTCGGCCCTGCACCTGGCACCCACCCCAGCCGCCCGGACCAACCTCCGAAAGGACGGCCTGCCGGGCGAGACGACCGTCGTGACCGGCAACACCGTCATCGACGCAGTCCTGCAGGCCGGGCGCACCCCCGCCGCCTCCCGTGACCTCCTGGTCCGCAGAACCGAAGAACTCGGCGCACCCCTGGTGGTGGTGACCGCCCACCGGCGGGAGAACTGGGGTCCACCCATCGCACGAATCTGCCGGGCGGTCGCCGAACTCAGCCGACGCCACCCGGAACTGACCTTCCTGGTCGCGGCCCACATGAACCCCGCAGTACGCAAACCGGTGGAAGCGGCCCTTTCCGCACTCCCCAACGTCCTGCTCCCCGGACCGGTGGCCTACGCCCCCTTCAGCCGGCTCCTCAGCCGCGCCCGCCTGGTCATCACCGACTCCGGCGGAATCCAGGAAGAAGCAGCCGCCTTCGCACTACCCGTCCTCGTCACACGCGAGAACACCGAACGTCTGGAAGGACTGCAACAACGGGTGGCCCGCCTCGTCGGAACCCGAGAAGCGGACATCCTCGCAGCCGCGGAAGACGAACTCGCACGCGACCACGACCGCACCGGCGTCCAACAACCACCCCAGGCCCGCCCCAACCCCTACGGAGACGGCCACGCCAGCGAACGCTGCGCCACCGCCTGCGGGTGGATGCTCGGCCACACGGACCGGCCCCCGGACTGGCACCCGGAACCTCTCCACCGTATCGGCGAGCCAGAGGCTCACACTCCGGCGCCGGACGCTCCGGCATCGGCATGCGAAGCCCATGTGGGGTGACCTCTGTCCGAGGACGAGGTTGAGCGGTTCGGCGAGGACGGGCTGCTGCCCCGGGGCCGGGGCGTGCTCGTGCCGCCCTGGTGCGCCACCGGCCGCCCGGCGGCGCACCAGGGCCGCGGCCGGGGTCAGCGGGCGAGTTCGACGGTGATGCTCTCGTCGGCGCAGCCGGCCGCGATGCGCTGGAGGGCGTCCTTCTCGCGGGGGTCGGCGCTCAGGCCCCAGCGGGTCTTCACGGCGGTCCAGTCGGTGATGTAGGTGCAGACGTAGTCGCCGGCGGGCGGGAGCCAGTCGGCGGGGTCCTTGTCGGCCTTGGAGCGGTTGGACTTGGCGGTGACGGCGATGAGGGATCGGTCGTCGCCGAGGTCGTTGGCGTAGGCCTGACGCTCGACTGTGGACCAGCTGGAGGCGCCGGAGTCCCAGGCCTCGGCGAGGGGGACCATGTGGTCGACGTCCAGGCCGGCGGGGTCGGTGACGGTGACCGCGTCGTAGGGGGAATACCACTGACCGCCCGTCAGGGCGCAGCGCGCGCCGACCTCGGGTGCCTGGACGGCTTCGGCGATGATGACCTCGCGGCGGGTGTCGCAGCCGTCCTTGTCGGCGTCGATCCATTGCCGGAAGGCGGTGCGGACGTAGCCGGTCCGGTCCTCGTCGGTGACGGGCAGTGCGTGGAGGGCGCCCAGCAGGGTGGTGGTGACCACCTCGCCGGGGGCCCGGTGGGCGGGCGCGGCCGGCGCCGTTGCGCCTGCGGGGGAGGCGAGGGCCGCGCCGAGCAGCAGGGTGACCGCGGTGGTCGCGAGGGTGCGTGTGGTGGTGGTCCTGGTTCGCATCCGGGAAGAAGTCCGCTCTGTGATGATCCGTCACTTGTGGATCTTCCTAGCGGGCCCGGGCCGGTGCGGGGAAGCTGATCGGGGCGCGGTTCACCCGGGCGGGGAACAAGTCGTACAGGAAGGAGCCCCTTCCGGCAGGGGCCCAGGGCGGACTGCCGAGCGGCCCTCCGCCGGGGGAGGAGTCCTCGGGGCCGCGGCCGAGCCGGCCGGGGCCGGGGGAGCCGTTGTGAGCGAGCCCCTGGTCATCGGGCGGGGCGGATCGGGGGTCCGTACTCGCGCAGGAAGCGGTGCCAGGCCCGGGCGGTGCCCGTAAGTGCCTCCAGGCGCAGGACGAAGCCGATCGCCTCGACCTGCTGCGCTGTCGCGGTCAGCTGCCAGCGCCGGCCGCCCGGCACGGCCCGGGCCTGCTCCACGACGTCCCGGACCAGGACCACCCGGGCGTCGCCGAGGCCGGGGATCGCGAGGAAGCGCCGCAGCGGCTCCATCTCGGAGTCCAGGAGCTCCAGCGGGACCAACGCGGGGTCCGCCACCTCGGCCGGCCTCTGCGCGGGTGCGGGCTGGTCGCGACGGCGGCGGTACTGCAGGGCCAGGACGCCGTCCGCGGTGATCCGCGCCGCCCAGCCGCCACCGCGCGGACCCGCGAGCTCCGGACGGCCCGCGGGCGCCAGCTCGCACAGCTGCTCCCGGGCGAGGGCCTGGACGGCGCTGTTGCGCTGGCGGTTGTCCCCTTCGTCGTGGCCGCCGTGCAGCCAGCCCGGTGCGCGGGCGTGGGCGGCGGCGAGTTCTTCGAGGAGGCTCCACTGGTCGGGAAGCAGGCTCACGATCGTTCCTCCGGGAGCAGGTTGGCCCTCATCCTGCCGCAGCCCGGCGCCGACCGAGGGCGGTTCCGGGGGAGGGGCCCCGGGGGAGTGGTCGGGCACCGGCGCATCGGTGCGGCCGGCCTCCTTGCCCTGCTGCCGGCGCGTGCGTCTGCCGCTCGAACCGGGAATTGCACGGCACGGTCAGCAGGTTGGCCCGCCGACGTGTGGGCCCTGCCGGCGGGCGGGATGCCGGGACGGCCTCTATCTTGAGGACGAAATACTACAAATCATCCCGATTCGTTGTGGAGTCGTCGTCATGAACAAGGGACAGCTGGTGGAAGCGGTGGCCGGGCAGCTCGGCAGCCGCACAGCGGCCGAGGACGCGGTGGACGCGGTCCTCGACGTCATGGTGCGCGCGGTGGTCGCGGGTGAGGCGGTGCAGGTCACCGGCTTCGGCACCCTGGAGTCGGTGCAGCGCGCCGGCCGCTACGCCCGCAACCCGCAGACGGGTGAGCGGGTGCGGGTGAAGAAGACCACGGTGCCGCGCTTCCGCGCCGGGCAGGGCTTCAAGGACCTGGTCTCCGGCACGAAGAAGCTCCCGAAGAGCGGGCCGGCCGTGGCCAAGGCCCCCAAGGGCTCCCTCACGCCCGGCAAGACGGTCACCGCCGGCTCCACGGGCGCGAAGGCGGTCACCAGGCGCTCGGCCGCCGCGCCCGCGGTCACCGCGAAGAAGACCACCGCCAAGAAGGCCGTGGCGGCGAGGAAGTCCACCGCCCCTGCCACGAAGAAGACCGCTGCGGTTTCCAGGAAGGCGGCCCCCGCCGCGGGGAAGCGGACCGCCGCGGCCGCCAAGCGGAGCACCCGCCGCGCCACGGCCTGAGCACCCGGCGCCGGCGAGCGCGCGCCAGCGGGCAAGTCGCTGCTGCCTTCGGCGCTCTGGCCGTGGCGCGCCCAGGCCCGCCGACGTGCCGTTGGCGCCTTCCGTCCCGGCTCTCGCGCAGGGTGACCCGGCGCACCTGTTCCTTCTTGCCGGGCAGCTGACCGCCAGCGTTGGCGGTGTGGGCCGCTTGCCTCGTCCGCGGTGACCAGGCGTTGGGAGAATCGTTCGTCCAGCCATGAAGAAGATCATCGCGCTCGGCGCGCTCTCCCTAACCCTGCCGGCCCTGTCCGCTTCGCGTCAGTAGCGTCTGTCGAGGGCTTCAACCAGCCTACGGAGCTCGCGAGCCCGCCGTCGGGACATCGACAGCATCACTGCTTCGAGGTGGTCACGGGCCTGCCATGGGTCTCCGCAGCAGGCCCATTCCGTGCAGCCGCCGCTCTCGTAGTTCCACAACCTACGGTTCGGCTGGTGGACGAAGCTTCGCCAGCGCACCACGGCCGACCCGATCGAGCCTGGCCACAGGTACTTCTTCTGGCACTCTATCCGTCGAACTTCAGCGAGTGCTGCCGAGGACAGACCCTGGATGGTCGTGATGTCGTCTTGCATCCGAGGTCGGCGCGCAAGCCCGGAACGGACGCGGCCAGGCCGTCTACGCGGCATCGGCCTTTCTGGTGATCGTCATGTCGCCATCTTCCACCAACTGTCGCTGGCCGACCAGACTGGGTCCAGGCCTCCCCTGTCCAGGCGCCCCCGCGGGGCCATCATCCGCCCACCCTGGTTCTGGCCCTGCCGACATCGTGTTCGGTGCGGTGCCGCCTGCACAACGCCGGTCCACAGCCCGGGCTGCGGCGTGCCGCCGACGAAACAGTAATCGAACACCACTACGATTGTTTCATGGAACCCGCTGCACTCCAGGAGTTGCTCATCGCCCATCTGCCCGCGGTCGCGGGGGTGGAGTCGGTTGTCGCGTGGCCGGCCAGGCCCTATGGGCTGCAGGTCACACTCAAGGAGGCGGGCTCGGTCTACTGGATGATCTCCGGGGCGTCGGGCGTGGCGCCGGCAGCCGCGGAGGGCGAGCGGATGGCCCCTCAGCCGCAGCCCGAGCTGGGCGGCGGCAAGGTGGCGACCGCCCAGGTCGAACAGGCACTACTGACCGCGCTGGCGGCAGCCGACACCGACGGCCAGATCGTGCGCGCCGACCGGTACAGCACCCGCCCCGCCCCTCCGACCGTCGGCTACGGCATCACCGTGGACGCCGCCGACACCTGGCGCCTCTTCGTTGCCTGCGTCGGCACCGCCCGCCGGGGCGAGGAACTGCGCGCCAGCCGCCACTTCCAGCCGGACAGTGACGTCTAGGACCCGATGCAACCGCTGCGCGTCCTGGCCGGCCGTGCGGGACCAGGCGGTCGCAGGTCGATGCCGTACTTCCGGTCGGGGACTGAGCCGCTGGGGTCACGGCCGCTACGCACGCCGCTGGTACGCTGCGCGGCACCGCCTCCGTCCAATCTCGCCACCCAATCACCCACCAGCCGCAGCAGCGGCCCGGGGCGGCCAGCTTCGGCACGGGGGATCGAAGGAGCAGGCGTGCCGGTCGTTCGGAAGCTGCTGGGGGCACTGCCCGACCGGGAACCCCTGCCCCGCCCCCGGGTGCGGGATATCGGGCGTGCGATCACCTGGTCCATCGCCGGCACCCTCGCCTCCCTCTACCTGGCGTTCACCGTCGCTGCTGCCTGGCCGGGTGCACAAGCCGCAGCCACCGGCGCTGCGCCCAGCGAGGGCCTCACCACCGCCCACACCATGCTCTGGGCGTCCGCGGTGTGGCTGGGGCTGGCCCTACCGGCGTGGCTGATGGCCGGGATCGCGGAGCGGGCGCCCGCGGTCGGCCTTCCCCGCATGTCCCCCCGACAACTGCTGGCAGCCACCTGCGCGGTGTTCTGCCTGGCGGAGGCACCGATGTTCTTCGTGAGCGCGCTCTTCGCGCTCGCCCGCACCCACTCGCGCACCCTGACCGCATATTCCGGCGGCAGCAGGGGCAGCACGCTCATGGGCGACGTAGCCTCATCCATCGCGGCCGGCATCAGCGAGGAGATCGTCGTGCTGGTCCTGCCCGTCCTACTCGCGTGGCGGATCGCCGAGGTGCTCACCGGCGTCCGGCTGCGCCGCCTCGGCCTGGTCGTGCTCGTCGTGGCTCTGACCGCGGTGCGGTTTCGTACCACCTGGAATATGGGCTGGCCGCTGTGCCGCTTGCACCTTGGGCGGCCGTCTCCGTGCTGCTGTACCTACGCTCGCGCGCGGTGTTGCCCCTCATGCTCGCGCATGCGGTATTCGACGTGACACTGGCTCTGGTCAATCGGATCGCCATCCGGCACGGCCTCGCCCCCGCGGTGACGGTATTCGCGGTTTTGACCGCGATCGCATTCACCACCGCCTTGGGGCTGGCCCCAAGAGTCGGCCGGCAGCTCACCAGGCCTGCATGACCTGAGGCGGTTCGTGTCGCGGGGGAATGCCAATCCGCTTGGCGATGAAGGTTCCAGCACACTCAAGCAGTGGCTGCTCGGTCGGGTGCGGGCCAGCTGGGGAGTCAGGCCGGGGCGTCGGTCGTGCGTCGGATCGTCCGGATGAGCCTGGCCGTGGTCTCGCCTCATGGGAGGACGCTCCACCCATCGGCCTCGATGTGCTCGCCAGCCTGCTCGATCAGATCGGCGGCCTCGTCGAGCAGCCCGAGCGGAAGCACGGCGCTGTCGCTCGTGGAGTCGGGGCCGATCGCGAGTCCGATCTCGAAAACCAGGTCGGTGGCGTGCTGGACTCGTTGGGGTTCGTTGTTGCTGGAGGCGTACTTGATCACCTGCGCCAGGGCGATCAGCGGGCGGTAGCAGATCAAGGGGCAGGACAGCGGTGCGCTGGTCGAGCCGGACTGGTCTCGCACCTTCGGTGCCCAGGACGCTGGCGCCGGCGATCTGATCTGCGACGGCGCAGGGTTCGATCTAGCACAAGGCGGACCGGGGTTGGATCCCGATCCCCTGTGTGACCACAGCGACGTTGTGGACGAGCACGTCCGTCAGGGCAACGGGGACGACGTCCAGTCCGCCGGTGAGGAGCTCGGGTCGCGAGGCTCTGGAACGCCGTGGAATTCCTGAGGCCGGGCACGGCGACAAGCACCGAGGGAGCCGCGCTGGTTTGCGTTCCCAGTGAGCACCACGGGCCAGCGGCCATGGAGTGCGCCCGGAAGATCCACTCTGTCGGAATCGCCTACTTCCCGCTCTGCGGGATCTCAGTCTCTATTTTCCCGCATGGTGGATTCGCTGGCGCGGCAGATCTGGTGCGGGGTGCATTGTGGTGGAACCCCTTGCTAGGGTCCGATTCGGGAATGGTCAAAGGTGCCAGCGCGGTCGCCGGGCTGGTTTCGCAAGCCACAGAATGAATGCGTAACGGAGGATTCCTGTGGTCGTCGTTGTCCGGCTGAAGCAGCATTGCGTATTCAGATCCTCTCTTAAGGAGCTGAAGCAAAGCTGATTCATGCCGGATCAATTGTTGCGGCTTTCCTATTTCTAGCGCCCCTCTCCTTGCCGTCCTATCGAGTCAGCATCGACATTGTGGACTCTGCTGGATTGCGCTCGTGATGACTATTCCGTCAGGCGTATTGACAGTCGATGTCTGAGGTTGACGAGTTCAGCTAGCGCTTCGTGGCCCGTCACGGACAGCTGATGTCCTCGGCGTCAGCGACCTGCAACTTCAATCGAAGGAGACTTCCTTGCTTCGCCATGCCCGCAAACTCGCCGGTTTTGCCGCACTCGCCACCGTCGCACTCACCGTTCCCATGTCTGCCTCGCCGGCCGAGGCCGCCAGCGGCTGGAACTCCCTGAGCCGATTCACCATCCGCAGCGCGGCCACCGGCAAGTGCCTCGAGGTCGCCGACTGGAGCACCGCCCGCGGCGCGGCGATCCGTCAGTGGGACTGCCACGGTGGGGCCAATCAGAAGTGGACCTACGTCCCGGTGAACGGCAGGACCTGGGACGTCCAGATCCGCAACGTCAACTCCGGGATGTGCATCGACATCCCGTACGCGAGCAACGCCAATGGCGTGGGGCTCATGCAGTACCCCTGCAAGACCGGCGTGACGAGTACTGCAGACCAGAACCAGTTCTTCCACCGCGCCCAGGCCTACGGTTCCCAGCGATCGGAGGTCCGATTGGAAACGTGGACCTCCGGATTCTACAAGGCGATCGACATCCCGGGCTGGAACACCGCAAACGGCGTCCGGGCGATCCAGTACGACGTGAACGGTGGCGCCAACCAGATCTTCTACGACGGCGGACAGGGCTGGAACTGACCAACCTCTCGGAACGGACGCGAGCCCGCCTTGGTGCCTCAATTTTGGACCATCCCAAAGTCTGGCGCGCTAAGAACTCCTGCTCAGGTTGAACTCGCCTTGTCGGGGTGCTGAGAGCTGTCGATCCGTGGGTATATCCCGTCCGTGCGATACGCGCAGGGGGGCGGGTTCACTGCCCAGGAACAGCAGCGCCGGGAGCGGGTACGGCTTGATGCCGCCGAGCGGTTCGAGCGTGGTGACAGCAACGGAATGATCGCTCGCGATCTGCGGGTCACGAGCGATCAATTCGAGCGGTGGCGCCGGGCCTGGCGGGACGGTGGCTCGGCGGCGCTGGAGTCGAAAGGGCCACAGTCGCCGCCGAGGCTGGGCGTGCGACAGTTCGCCCTGCTGGAGCAGGAGTTGGAGAAGGGGCCGCTGGCGCACGGCTGGGAGGACCAGCCGTGGACGCTGGCGCGGATCAAGACGGTGATCGGCCGCAGGTTCCACGTCTCGTACACAAGTCCAGGGCGTCTGGAAGCTCCTACGACGCAACGGATGGTCGTGCCAGCAACCGGTTCGTCGGGCGATCGAGCGCGACGAGGACGCGGTCGAGGTGTGGAAGAAGCAGGTGTGGCGCAGGTAAAGGCCTAGTAGGGCTTGGTCAGGTGTACTCGCTGGTGGCGTGTCTTTGTCCCGATTGG
>NZ_BNBO01000081.1 GCF_014655955.1 Kitasatospora indigofera | reverse complement strand
CCGCCCAGGGTGCGCGGGCCGCGGCGCGTCCGGTGCGCGGGCCGGGAGCCCGGCCGGGGGCGACCCGGCCGGCGCGCCCGGTGGGCAGGGCGGCCGCACCGGCGGAGGCGGACGTAGCGAGCGAGGGTCGCGGGGCCGTCCGTCCGTCGAGTCCTCGGTCTTCCACCTGGGACTCCGGGCCGACCAGGAGACCTTCGACTGGGCGCACGAGGCCGCCCAGGACCCGTCCGACCTGGATCGCAGGCGCTTCGGACTCGACACGATGAACCACCTGGCGATCGCGTTCAGCCTCGGCGTCGACCAGGACGACGACGCCGAGCTCCCGTTCACCCGTGAGGCGGAAGCGTTCCTGCGCCCGCTGCTGGACAGCGAGCAGGACCCTCAAGCCCTCGCCATCGGCATCGCCGCCTTCGCCTCCTACTCCGCCGACGTCGCGGCGGTCCTGCCGCACGCCGATCACGCCGACCCCCGGGTCCGGGCGAGAGTTTCCACGATCCTCCACACCAAGACCACCAAGCACGAAGAAGCCGTCGCGGCCCTGATGCGCCTCACCGACGACCCCGTGCCCGTGACCCGGACGAACGCCCTCGACACGCTCGCCACGTCCGCCGTCGACACCCCGGAGGTGCGCGCCGTATTCGCCGCGCACCTGGCGGACCCACCCGTACTTCGACGCCAGACTCGAAGCCGCCGCCGGCCTCGCCCTGCGCGACGACGAACGCGGCCTGACGGCCCGCGTCGAGATCCGCTCCGGCGTCAGGAACAGCCACAGCCCGGGCTGGGGCCGCCTCTCCGACATCGACCACATGCTGTGCAACCGCGCCGGAACAGCAATCCAGCACCACTGACGACCCATCCCGGTCACGACGGACTGGCAGAACCTGCTGCGGGCTACGAGCGGCGCCGGGAACCTCAGCCGCGCACTCGTTACCCCCTTGTAGGGTGACTGGGATCACGGGCGAGGCTCGCCACCCCCTGGCCCAGAAGGTGAGTGCATCCGAAGGGAGGCATTGCGCATGTGAAGGTAACCAGTCAAACTGGTGACGTGATGCATGCCTTTCCCTGCGGGACCCTGCCCCTCGACTTCGTCGGGACCCTCCGCGCGCGGCGCAACGCCGTGCCGACGGAGAAGCTGGCGACCCCGGGCGGGCTCGACGCCTGGTTCGTCGAGGCCGGCATGGTCGACGCCGCGCCCGGTGCCGACCGGACCGACCTCGACATCGCCGTGGACCTGCGCGAGTCGATCTACGCGCTGGTCGCCGCCCGCCTCGCCGGCGAGCCGCTGCCGCCGCGGGCCGTCGCCGAGGTGAATCGGCACGCGGCGGGGCTGCCGGTGACGCTGCGCCTGCACGCGGACGGTGCCACCAGGACCGGGACCGTGGCCCAGGGGCTCGCTGCCCTCGCCCGTGAGACCGTCGAGATCATCGGCGGCGACGAGGCGGCGCTCCTGCGGGAGTGCGCCCGGCCCGAGTGCGCCCAGGTCTACCTCGACCGTTCGCGCGGCCGCCGGCGCGAGTGGTGTGCCATGAGGACCTGCGGGAACCGGGTCAAGGCCGCCGGCTACCGCGCCCGCCGGCACAGCGGGGCCGGCGCGTGAGCGTGCCCCCGGGGCCGGTCCGCCGTTGAGGCGGACGGCGCGGGGGGTGCGGCGCCGGGGGGTGGCCGCGCCCGCACCCCGTTCGAGCGCATGTTCCGCCCGTCCGGCCTCGCGCCCGGGTGTCACACGTGTGCAGACGGCGTTCAGGGCCCGGGCGCGACCTGCCGCAAGCGCCTCGGGCTCGACCTCGGCGGGGTGATGACCGTTCCGCCCCGATGGCCCGGCTGCCCGGCTCGGCCCGCGCAAGCGGTCCAACGAGACCGAGCTCCTGCTCGCCGTGCGAACGGCGAGCAGGAGCTCAGGGGCGGGGCGCGATGGCCGGCACCGGTACCGGCCATCGCGCCCCGCGGGTGTCCCGGCCACCCTGCCGGGACGCCGTTGCCGGGGCTCTTCGGCCTTGGTTGCGGCCGGGGCCCCGATCGACCACGGGCGGTAGCCCGCGGGTACGGTCCGCCCGGACCGGTCGGACGGTCACGGCCCGGGCGGAGGCTCATGGGCGGCGGGTCAGCCGGCCAGTGCGACGGCGTTGATGGTGACCGGGATGTTCCCGCGCGTCGCCTTGGAGTAGGGGCAGAGCTGGTGTGCCGCGTCGCCCAGCTCCACGGCCGTTTCCTGCTCCACGCCGCCGAGTTCGAGGTTGAGGACCGCGCCCAGGCCGAACCCGCCGTCCTCGCCGTGGGTCAGCGTCACCTCGACCGTGATGGCGGTGCTGGTCAGCCGGACCTTCCGCTCGGCGGCGGCCCGGCGCACGGCCCCGAGGAAGCACGCCCCCCAGCCGGCGGCGAACAGCTGCTCCGGGTTGGTGGCGCCGCCGGCGCCGCCCAGCTCCTTCGGGATGGCGAGCGGGGCGACGAGGAGTCCGTCGCTCGCGGCGATCTGCCCGCCGTTGCGACCCTCGCCCGTCACGGTGACCACTCCGGTGTAGCTGACTGCCATGGCTCTGTCTCCTCATGAGTAGGGGCATATCCGCCCTGAAGTAACTGTTCTAACTGGTGATGATTATTGCCAGGCGTCTCGCTGGGCGTCAACCCGGCATTCGGCCCTTGAGGGTGATCCGAGGTCATATGAGCCGGCGGTCGGCCATTTTCCATGAGTCGGGTCGGGTGCGGCGGAGGGCCTTGCGCAGGATGGAGTCCGTGCGCAAGCGTGCTAATAACCTTCTTGACAGGTTACTGAAGCAGGTTCCAAGCTGGTCGGGCGTCATGAAGGCGTCGACGAGGCGAGGAGCGGACGATGAACGACGAGGGCATCACCCCCGGGGCCGGTACGGTCCGCGAGCGCACCCCTGGTGGCACCTTCGATCCGGAGGTCCTCTGGAACGCCTGTGCCACCGTCGATCCGTATCTGGCGCTGAGCCTCGGCCCGAGCGTCGGCCCGTGCCTGGATCTGCACCTCGGACGGTGGTTCCGGGGTACCGGCGACCGTCCTTGACCCCCGAGGGACGGGGCCGGCTCTCGTCGGGCGGTGTGCCCGACGGATGGAATTCTCGTCCGCCGCGCCCCTCGGGGTCTTGCGTCGTTCGACGGTGTTCGGCGAGACCCGTGTGCCGGTGGCCCGGTACGTCATTCGACGGATGTGCACGGCGCCATGCCGGGTCATCCTGCCGGCGGGGCCGATGCCGGCCCGGCCGTCACCGCCCGTGCCGGCAGCCGAGAGGCTCACCGCGTTCCGCGCGGCGAACCTCCGAGCCTCCCGGCGCGGGCGGGGCGCGCGGCCGGGCTCAGAACCAGCTGTCGAGCCACAGCCTGGCGCGCCAGTCGGCGTACGGGATGCTCTGCCCCGTGTAGACCGGGACGAAGTGCACGAAGTTCCAGCCGATCAGCAGGACGAGCGCGAGTGCCACCAGCACGCCCCGGACGCGCCGCCGCTCGCCCGCCCCCGGCGGCCCGGGCAGGGCTGCCAGCATCATCGTCACGGCCAGGCTCAGGTACGGCACGAAGGCGACCGCGTAGAAGGAGAAGATCGTGCGGTCCTGGTACAGGAACCAGGGCAGGTAGCCGGCCCCCGCCCCGCACAGGACGGCGCCGGCGCGCCAGTCGCGTCGCAGCGCCCACCGGAAGAGCAGGTACATCAGCGCGCAGCAGGCCGACCACCACAGGAGCGGTGTGCCGAGGGCCAGGATCGTCTGCGAGCAGGCGGTCGCCGCGTGGCAGCCGGCCGTGCCGGGCTCCGCCTGCGTGTAGTGGAACAGCACGGGACGCCCGAGGACCAGCCAGCTCCAGGGGTTCGACTCGTACGGGTGGGGCGTGCTCAGCCCCACGTTGAACTCGTACACCTGGTACTCGTAGTGCCACAGGCTGCGGAGCGCTGCCGGGACCCACGACCAGGTGCCGCCGCGCCCGTCCGCCCAGTGGCGCCCGTACCCCTGGTCGGACCGGAGCCACCCGGTCCAGGTCGCCAGGTAGGTCAGGGCGGTGACCAGCACGAGGGAGAGCGCCGACCCCAAGTCCCGGCGCAGCACCGCGCGGTAGGGGCGGTCCGCGCCCGCGGTGCGCCGGGCACCGGCGTCCCACAGCAGGGTGAGCACGAGGAAGAAGGCGAGGAAGTACAGGCCGTTCCACTTGACCGAGGCCGACAGGCCGAGGAAGGCGCCGGCCGCGAGCCGCCAGGGCCGCGGGCCCGTCCCGGCGCGGGCGGCGGTGTGCCCGTCCGGGTGCGCCGGGCCGTCCCCTCCGGCCGGCAGGGCGGCGGCGAGCCGGGCCCGCGCACGGTCCCGGTCGATCAGCAGGCAGCCGAACGCCGCCAGGGCGAAGACCATCACGACGAGGTCGAGCAGCGCGGTGCGGCTCATCACGTAGTGCAGGCCGTCCACCGCCATCAGCGCCCCGGCCAGGCAGCCCAGTACGGTGGAGCGGAACAGCCGGCGCCCGATGCGGCACAGCATCAGCACCGACAGCGTGCCCAGGGCCGCCGTCATGAAGCGCCAGCCGAACGGGCCGAGGCCGAACATCCACTCGCCGAGGGCGATCACCCACTTGCCGGCCGGCGGGTGCGCGACGAAGGCCCCGGAGCCGGAGAGCGGGATCACCTGGGGGTGGCCGAGGATCTGCGGGTCGGCGACCAGACGGTCCGGCCAGCTGCCCTCGTAGCCGAGCCGCAGCAGCGACCAGGCGTCCTTGGCGTAGTACGTCTCGTCGAACACGACCGCCCGCGGGCTGCCCAGCCGCCAGAAGCGCGCCAGCCCGGCGAGGAGCGTCACCAGCAGCGGCCCGCCCCAGCCGGACCAGCGCGCCAGCCGGCGCAGCGCCGCCGGGGACAGCCGGGGAGGGCGCCGCATCCGCGACCCGGGCTCGGGGAACGGCGCCACCAGACGGTCGCGGACGGAGAGCTGCGGGCGGACGGCGTACCCGGCGCGGTGCAGCTGCCGCTCCCACGCGGTCGGCCGTCGGTCGGCCTCCGGTTGCGGCGGGCCGGCGAGAGCGGTCGCGTTCTCGGGTGTCACGTGGCGGGCCTTCTCCTCGGGGAGGGCGGGACGAGCGGGGGCGGGGTGCCCGGCGGCCGGCGGGTCGCCCGCCGGCGGGGCAGACCTCACCCGACGGGACCGCCCGTACCCGGCCGGGGCAGCGAGATCGGGCTCGGCCCCGTCGCCGGGCCGGGCACCGAGATCCGGCCGGGCCCGGGCGTCGGCCCGGGCGTCGACAGGCGGTACGGCGCCGGCGCCCCCTGGGCGGTGGAGGCGGGGTGGCCAGGCGACGTCATGGTCACCGACTCGGCGGAGACGAGGGGCCGCGGCCGGGGGCCGGCCGGACCGCCCCCGGAGAAGGAACCCGCGACGAGCAGCAGTGCGACGCAGAGTCCGGTGGCGGTCAGCACCGATCCGGCGGCCGCCCACGCCGTCCGGACCCGCCTCCGGGCCTGCACGCCGGCGTGCAGGCGGGAGCGGTGGCGGTCCTCGTAGGGCGTCTCCTCCTGCCCCTCGCGCATCATCCGTACCAGCTCCTGCTCGAAGCGATCCATGGCTCCCCTGGTCACCCGGCCCTCCTGACCCAACTCACCCCGCACGGCTCACCCGCGCGGTCCACCTCGTACGGTCCTCACCCACGGCCCACATCGCCGGAGACGGTTCTCACTCCACCGGGCTGACCGCCTCGGCGAGCAACTGCCGCAGCCGTGCGACGCCACGGGCCGTCAGCGACCGGGCGGTACCCAGCGGGCAGCCGAGCACCTCCGCGACCTGCCCCTCGGGCAGGTCCTGGTAGTAGCGCAGCACCACCGCGGCCCGCTGCCGGGCCGGCAGCAACGCCAGCAGGGCCTCCAGCATGGTCCGCTCGTCCGCCGCGGCCGCCTCGTCCGCGGCCCCGGGCGGGTCGGGCAGCCGGCCGACGGGCTGCTCGCCCCACCATCGACGCCGCGCCGACCGGGCCGCCGCACGCGCCAGCACCTTCCGGACGTACGCCTCGGGTGCCTGCTCGGCCACCCTGGGCCAGGCGAACCACAGCTTGACGAGCGCCTCCTGCAGCAGGTCCTCCGCCCGGTGCCGGTCCCCGCCGGTGAGCAGCCGGGCCAGGTGGAGCAGCGCCGGCCAGCGAGCCGCCACGAAGCGGTCGAACTCCTCGACCCGCGCCTGCCCCGTCACCCTCGACCCCTTGCCTCCCCGCCGAACACGCCGGCCCCTGCTGCGCTCCCGCGGGGAGCGGTGCGGCGCACGCGTCGTCGACGACGTGCGCCGCCCTCCGACCACGGACGCGTTCCTGTACCCCTGATAAGGCACTGGACCTCGCACGGCTATGCACGTCGGACCTATGACGTGGGTCACATCCTTGGTGCGCCCTCCGCCGGGGGCTCCGCGCCAGGGCCCGGCTCGGGGCGGGGCTACTGCTCGCGGACGGGCAGTCCGTCCGCGCCGCGGATCTCGATGCGCAGGTCGAACTCGTCGCGCAGCACGGCCGCCTGCTCGGGGGTGGCCAGCAGGTAGTAGTCGTCGGCGCAGGCGCCGTCGCCGGGGACGCAGTGGAAGACCCGCGGGTCGTCGCCGCCCGGGACGAGGTCCGAGATGCCCTGCTCGACGGCGCCCAGGTCGAGGTAGTCGTCGGACTCCTGCTCGATCCGCCAGGACCTGGGCTCGCCGTTGACCTTGAAGTCGAGATCCCGCGACGAGCCGATCTCGCCGACCAGTTCCACGTCCGTGACGGTGACCGCGCCACCGATCATCCGCCCCGCGTCCTCCAAGATGCCGGCGTAGGCGCCCTCGGCGAAGTCGACGTCCTCGCCGTGGGCCTGCAGGGCCACGTCACAGACTTCGAGCACCCCGGTCAACTCCTCGGTACGCCGGTTCGGTTCGGGCTCGCCCCAGTCGGCGGTGCACGCGACCGACTCGTCCGCCTTCCGGCGGGTGATCATGCCGAGCTCGTGCAGCCGGACGGCCAGGCGCTGGTAGGTGTTCATCCCCGTGTTCTCGATCATGCGGGCGATTCTGACACGCCGTCATGACAACTCGGTCGGGCGGCCGATGGGAGCAGGCCGGTGTGTTTGCGAGCCGGCTGCAGCCGCGAGGCCGCGTCCGCCCAGCGGGCCCGGGGGAAAGCCTCCGTCGACGGCGTCCTCCTCGTACCAGCCCGATGTCGGTGGCGCCCCGCAGGGCGCTCTCCTCCAGCCGGGCAAGGGCCTCGGCCGCCGCGTCCCGGTCGCCGACACGGCAGGCCGCCTCGACCAGTTCGGGCGGTGCTCAGCTCGCCACGAAGGTCAAGGACGCGCTCTCGTAGCTGCGCACGGCCGCCGCCGGCGCCATTTCGTGCTGCGTCGGCCAGGTTCAGCGGAACGCGGCGACATGGCGCGCGGCCCAGTCGGTGAACGGGCGCGGGGCGCGGCCGAGGACCCGCCGGACGTCCGGGCTCACCCGCAGCTCGGCCGGGTTCGGGGAGCCGAGGATGGTGAGGGTGTCCTCCGCGAGTTCCGCCGGCATGCTCCGGGCCATGGCGGCCTTGGCCTCGTCGTGGGTGAGGTCGTGGAACCGCACCGGCCAGCCCAGTGCGACGGCGATGGCTTCGGCCTGCTGGCGCGGCGTGATCACCTCCGGCCCGGTCAGCTCGTACACGCCGCCGGTGTGCCGGTCCTCCAGCAGGCAGGCCGCCGCGACCTCGGCGATGTCCGCCGGGTCGACGACCGGCACCCCGACGTCGCCGAAGGGCGCGGCGGCGACCCGCCGCGTGCGGATGGACTCGGCCCACCACAGGGCGTTGGAGGCGAAGCCGCCCGGCCGCAGGACGGCCCATTCCAGCCCGGACTCCCGCAGCACGTCCTCGACCGCGCGCATCGCGATCCGCGTGGCGCCGAAGGGCCTGGTCGCTACGCCCTGCGTGGAGAGCAGGACGACCCGGCGGACCCCGCTTGCCACGGCCTGGCCGATGATGTCGTCCGGGCGGGCCCCGGGGGCGTGCAGGTCGCCGGACAGCAGCAGGAACAGCGCTTCCGCCCCGGTCAGCGCAGGCTCAAGGCCGGCCGGCCCGGCCAGGTCGGCCGCCAGGTGGCGGACGCCGTCCGGCACCGCTGCCGCATGCCGCGACACGGCCGTCACCTGCTGGCCCGCCCGGGCGAGTGCCCGCGTCAGCGGTCGGCCCACGTTCCCGGTGGCCCCGGTCACCACGATCATGATCAGCTCCTTCGTCAGATGCCTTCTGTGGCCTTGACGTTAGGAGCCCGGGCTTACCATTGGTAAGGACATACCCAGGGGTAAGCTCATCACATGGTGGAAGGTTCGCAGCTCATGCAGGCCGAGGCGGGGGAGCGATATGAGGTGTTTCACACCGACTGCCCCGCGCGTCATGTGGTCGACCATGTGACCAGCCGGTGGGGCGTCTGGGTGTTGATCGCTTTGCGGAACGGTGACCTCCGGTTCTACCGGCTGCGCGAGAGCATCCAGGGCATCAGCGAGAAGATGCTCGCCCAGACCCTGCGCACGCTGGTCGAGGACGGCCTGGTCTGGCGGAAGGTCGAGCCGACGACGCCTCCCCAGGTCACCTACGGGCTGACCGAGTTCGGTCAGGATGTCGGCGAACCGCTCACGGAGCTGTTCGACCGGATCACGCGGCGGCTTTAGCGGCGCAGCGCGGGATGGCGTCAACTCGCTTGAAGGTGGACGGTGCTGTGCGCCGACGGGCCGGTGGCGCCCAGGCCGGGCGACCGGCGGCGGTGCGACCGGGCAGCCGGCTGGTCCCGCCGTGCTGCCCCGGCTCGGCCTGGTCCGTCGCGGAATGCCGGTGCCGGCCCGTCAGGTGCGTTCGGCTCAACTGCCCGTACTGCGGCGCCGGTCGGGGGTGAGCAGATAGGCGGTCGCCATGTCGCTGAGCTCGTCGGCGTACCGGCGCCTGGCCGCGTCCCCGGTGGCGGGGTCGGGGCGTACGGAGTTGTGGAAGCAGGCGCCGAGGACGGCGCGGGCCGCGGTGTCCAGTGCCTGCTGCGGCTGGGAGCGGCGGATCTGCCCGGTGTAGGGGGCTGCGGCTTCGAGCAGGAGGCGGTGGAGTTCGGTGATGGTGCGGGCGCCGCGGTCCAGTGCCCTGGATCCCCGCGTACGCAGCAGCTCGGGGAAGAGACTGCTGCTGTCGGCGAAGGACTGGAGCAGGGCGTGCGCGTAGGCGTCCATGACGCCCTGGAGTGAAGGCTCGGCCGTGCGCAGTCGCTCGGCCACGTACTCCTCGCGGCGTTCCAGCATCCGCTCGGTGAGGGCGGTGATCAGCTGTTCCTTGTCCTCGAAGCGGCGGTAGATGGTGCCGACCGCGACGCCGGCGCGTTCCGCGACGCCGGCGATCGTCATCTCCTCCAGGCCGGAGCCGGAGGCGATCTCTTCGGCCGCCCGCAGGACGCGGGCCAGGGTCGCGGCGCTGCGGGCCTGCCGGGGTTCCCGGTAGGCCACTGGATGCTCCGGCTTCTCGCTCATGTCCCGCATGGTATCCGCGGCGCTCTCAGCAGGTTCGTTGACAACCGGTGCACTCCTGGGCCTACCCTCATGATGCGAACGCGAATTCGCATTCACATCCTACTGGAGGTTCGGCCATGACCGACAAGCAGACTCCGCCGCCCGTCACCGTGACCCTGGAGGCCGGGCCCGCCGGCTCCGGGAGCATCGACGACTTCGAGCTCTTCTACGCCCGCCGCGCCCTGGACCGCTTCCGCACCCTGCTCGGCCGCAAGGGGCTCCTCGACCTCCTGGCCGCGGACATCGAGGAAGGCAACGCCTTCCTCCGGGAGAGCGCCCGCACCTCCGGCGGCAGCTTCAAGGCGGGCACCACCGTGCTCGCGACGAAGGGCCTCACCTCGGCCGCCTTCCTCGCCTGGATGGACGAGGCCTTCGCGGGCGACGAGCGCGCACTCCTCATGGCGCACCCCGAGCACTACGTGATGGGCACCGACTCCGTCGGAGCGCGCGTGGTGGAGAACATCGGCCCCCACATCGCCGACTTCTCCATGGGCGGCTGGGGAACCGACGCGATGGCCTGGGCCGAGGACGCGGCCGAACTCCTCCCGGAGTCGGAGTTTCCGCGCAAGATGTCCTCGAACCTCTTCCTGGCCGACGGCACCGTCGTCGGGCGGGCGCTGATCCAGTTCGGTGACACCGCCGACGGCTTCACCGCGAACCTGACGGTCTACTTCCCCGTCACGTGCCCGGACGACGTCCTGGACCACCACCTGCGGCACTACGCCGTCGAGTTCAGGAACTGGATCGTCGCCGCGGGCGCCCACGCCTGAGACCCCCGGCCGGACGCCCGCGGACTCGGCCGCCGATGCCGATCCTGCCGGTGCGGGGGCCCGGGCCTGAGGGTGCCGAGCCGGTGGTTCGCTCCGGGCGCGCTCCGACCGCGTGGATCCGTCGCCCGGACGCGCGGCCCCGGCTCGGGGCCGTGGTCGCGGCGCCCGGCCGGCACCGGACGCCGCGACCGCGCGTCAGGCCTGCGGAGTGACCGCCCGGCCGAGGTGCCGGGCGAAGAACCGGACCGCGCTGTCGGCCTCGAACCTGGGCAGCTCCTTGTGCGCGCCCGCGTTCACGTGCAGCGACTTCTCCTTCGAGGCGAAGGCGTCGAACAGCGCGAGACCCTCCTCCCGCGAGATGTGCTCGTCGTCCCACTGCAGGTCGAACTCGATCGGGATGCTGATCCGCTTCGCCTGCTCGGCCAGGGCGTCGGGCCAGTGCTGGCCGAAGACCGCAGCGGTGATCCTGGGCTCGGCCGCCACGAACGGCACACCGATCGCGGTGCCCATGTTGATGCCCCAGAAGCCGACCGGCCCGTCGGCGCCGATCTCCGGGAGCTTCTGGAGGGCGGCCAGCAGCGCCCGGTACTCGGGCACGGCGAGCCGCGCCAGGTGGTCGTTGTAGCGCACGACGATCGGGCCTTCCGGCTCGCCCGCCGCCCTCGCCCGGAACAACTCGGCGATCTCCGCCTCGTCGTGCGCCGTGCGGGGCCGGTCGCCGTGGCCGGGCGCGTCGATGACGGCGACATGGAAACCGCAGCCGGCCGTCAGCAGCCGGGCACGGCCGGCCATCGCCGGGTGCTTCTTGTGGTTGCCCCCGCCGTGGGCCATCAGGACCAGGGGGGCTCGATCGGCCGCTTCGGGGGCCGGCGACCACAGAACGCCGGGGACGCCGCCCACGGTGAAGTCGCGCTCGACCACGCCGTTCGACGAGGACTCGGCGGTGAACCGGAGAGAGTGCATGGTGGTGCCTTTCGGGAGTGCCTGGTGGTCGAGGCGCTCCCGGCGAGACCCTAGGTCAATCGCCCGGCCGTGACGGGAGGGGGAGCACCCACAGAAATACCGCGTTCATGGGTCTCACCTCCTCGGGCAGTGTCACTGGCGACCGAAGGCTATCGGATCGGTCGTCAGCTCGCTCATGTTTCTTCACCGGTACAAGGCTCTGGCGACGTGACGTGACGCGAGCGTGAGGCGGCCGGGGCGAAGCGGATCCGCGGGGCCCGGCGGTCTTCTCCCCGTTCCGCCCCCGCGGTGCCGTGCGGGTGACCAGGCTGCGGCGGATGACGGAGCCCCTCGCCTTCGGCCTTGCCATGCGACGGGCCCATCCCCTGAACCACTGACACAAGCCCCGACGCCCCCGCCTGCCCAGGGGCACGGCAGACCTCGAACGTGGCCCGAGGCTGTGTGCGCCTCCCCCGCCCGCCGTCCAGTCCCCGGCGACGGGAGGGAGGGGCACACCGGCGGGCCTCGCTCAGCGGTCGGCGAGTGCCCGGATCTCGTCGGCGATCAGCTTGGGGTCCTCCTCGGCCATGAAGTGGCCGCAGGACACCGTGCGGTGCTCCAGGTCGTCGGCCCAGGCGCTCCACAGGCTCTCGGCGTGGTAGCCGAGGGCCGCGCCCCAGTCCTGCTGGAGGACGGTCACCGGCATGGCCAGCCGGCTGCCCGCCTCCCGGTCGGCGGTGTCGTGGTCCACGTCCACGCCGGCCGAGGCGCGGTAGTCCGCGACGATGGAGGGCACGGCCGCCGCGGACGCGGCGAGGTAGTGGGCCCGGACGTCGCCGGGGATCGCCTCCGGGTCCTTGGTCCAGGCGTCGAGGAAGTGGCCGAAGAAGGTGTCGGCCGCCCCCCGGATCATCGCCTCGGGCAGTCCGGGGGGCTGGGCCATCAGGTACAGGTGGAAGCCGACCGCGGCGGGGACCCCGTGCAGGGCGTCCCACATGTCGAGGGTGGGCAGGACGTCGAGGAAGAGGGCGTGGGAGACGGTGCCAGGGTGGTCCATGGCGGCGCGGAAGGCGACCAGGGCGCCGCGGTCGTGGCCGGCCAGGGTGAAGCGCTCGTGTCCGAGGGCGGCGGCGAGCCGCACGACGTCCCGGGCCATGGTCCGCTTGGCGTAGACCTCGGGGCCGGTCTCGGCGGGCCGGTCGCTGGCGCCGTAACCGCGCAGGTCGGGACAGATGACGGTGTGGTCGGCGGCGAGGTCGGCGGCGACGTGCCGCCACATCAGGCGGGTCTGCGGAAAGCCGTGCAGCAGGACGACCGGGGTGCCGGTGCCGCCGACGGCGGCGCTCAGGGTGACGTCGTCGTCGACTCGCACGCGGTGCTCGGTGAAACCGGGGATGCTCGGGGGTGTCACAGCGACTCCTGTGGCTCGTGGCAGAGTGGACGGTCCGGACCGGCGGTCCGGGTCGTCCGGGGACGTCACCCAGGTTGCGGGCCCCGGATCAGCGATCGATGAGTGGACACACGGCAGTCGTCGGCAACGGCGCCGCCCCTGAGAGGACGTGGGCGTGGGGTTCGGGCTGCTGGGACCGGTGGCGGCCTGGGATGCGGACGGCACGCCGATTCCGCTCGGCGCGCCCCGCCACCGCGAGGTGCTCGGGAGGCTGCTGATCGCACGGGGCCGGGTGGTGCCGGTCGGCCGGCTGGTCGAGGACCTGTGGGTGGACCGGCCTCCGGCGGGTGCGGTGGGCGCGGTCCGCACCTTCGTGGCGGCGCTTCGCCGCAGCCTGGAACCCGGCCGCCCGCCCCGGCAGCCGTCCCGGCTGCTGGTCACCGACGGCCCGGGTTACGCCTTGCGCGCCGGACGCGAGGTGGTGGACGCCTGGCGGTTCGAGGACGGCGTCGCGCGGGCCGCCGAGGCAGCGCCCCACGCGGCCGTGGCCCTGTGGGACGAGGCGCTCGCCTGCTGGCGGGGGCCGGTGCTGGCCGACTTTCCGGCCGCCGCGTGGGCCGCCGCCGACCGGGCCAGGCTGGAGGCGCTGCGGCTGGACGCGGTCGAACGGCGTGCCGACGCCCTGCTGGCGACCGGTGCCGCCCGCGCCGCCGTCGCCGAGCTGCGGGCCCATGTCGCCGCCCACCCCGGACGGGAGGACGGCTGGGTCCTGCTGGCCACCGCGCTCGGCCGTGCCGGGCGACGCAGTGAGGCCCTGGAGGCGCTGGAGCACGCCCACGACGCCCTCACCGGCAGAGGCGGCGGGGGTGGCCCCGGGGGCGCCTTGGCGCGCACCAGGGCGCGCATCCTCAGCGGTACGGCGGACTGCGCGGCCGAACCGGCGGGGACGGCCGACAGCGTCTGGGAGCGGGCGGCGGCCTCATGGGACCGCTCGGTGCCCGCACGGTCGCGGGCCCGGCTGCACGCCACCGCCGGCCTGCTGCGCGACCTCGCGGTGACCGGCCCCGAAGGCCTGGGGGAGGCGCTCCGGCACCGGCGGGAGCTGGTCGCGGCAGCCGAGACGACCGGTGACACCGACCTGGCCGCGCGGATCATCGGCTCCTACGACGTCCCGGCGGTATGGACCCGCGCCGACGACCCCGAGGGCGCCGGCGAGCTGTCCCGGGCCGCCGCCCGCGCCGCCGCCCGGCTCGGCCCCGACGGGCCGGCCGCGCTCCGCGCCCGGCTGCTGTCGGTCGTGGCGGTCGAGTCCCGGGGCGACGCCACCGCCGACACGCCGCTGCCCCGGGCGGCCGACGCCCCCGTCACCGAGCCGTGGCGGCTGCGTGCCGGACGCGCCGCCGAGGAGGCCGTCCGGCTCGCCCGACGCCTGGGCGACCCAGCGCTCCTCGCGTTCGCCCTCAACGGATCCTTCATGCAGTCGTTCGCCGACTGCGGATCGGCCGCCCGCCGGGACGCCCTCGGCGGTGAACTGACCCGCCTGGCCGTCGAGCACCAGCTGCCCGGGCACGAAGTCCTGGGCCGTATCGTCCGCCTCCAGGCGCTCGCCGGGCTCGGCGACCTCACGGAGGCGGACGCCGAGGCCGAGGAGATCGACCGGCTCGCGCACCGCAACGAACGCCCGCTCGCCGCAGTGTTCACCGCCTGGTACCGGGCCCTGCGCACCGGCGAAACCGAAGGCTGGCCGGCCGCCCGCCCGCAGTACGCGAAGGTCCTGGCGGAAACCGCCGACTGCGGCATGCCCGGCCTCACCCGGGGCGCCGCCGTCCTCGTCGCCCTGGGGCCGGTCATGCGGGGTGACGCCCTGCCACGTCCCGGCGACTTCGTCCACCTCGACCCGGGCCCCTACCGCCCCTGGCTCGACCCCCTGTTGCTGGCCGCGTCGGGCGCCACCGAAGAGGCCCGCCAGGCACTGACGACCGTGCCCCGGCCGCCGCACGACCTCCTCCAGGAGGCGCTGTGGTGCGTGCTCGCCCGTGCCGCCGCGGCCGTGGGGCATCTGCCGGTCCTGCGCCGGGCCCGGGAGGAACTCGCCCCCGCCGAAGCCGAGCTCGCCGGAGCCGGCAGCGGTCTGGTCTCCTTCGGCCCGGTCACCCGCCACCTGGCCGCCGCCGACGCGGCCATCGGCCTGCACACCCGCTCCGGCACCGGGTCGGCCGACGGCGACGCCTGACAGAGGGTCATGGCAACGCAGGCAACGCAGGCGACGCAGGCGGCGCCGGAACCGGTAGCCGGAGCCGGGAGCGGTAGGCGGGACCACGCTTCGAGGCGGCGCCGCAAGGGCTGCGCCCAGCAGCAGCACCCGGGTCAGCGGCCGTGCGGGGCCACGGCGGTGGTCCGGCGCAGCGAGCGGTCCGGCAGGACTGCCGTCAGCAGCACGACGGAGGTGCCCAGCATGAACAGGGCGAGCCGGTGCAGCCCCGGGGTGTCGGCGCGGTGGGGGAAGAACGCGGCGTCGGCGGCCGAGGCGCTCATCGCGCCGAGGTAGGTGAAGGTGCGCAGCAGGCCGGCCGAGGAGCCGATGCGGGCCGGATCCGCCTGGTGGTACAGCGCGTTCTGGTTGGCGAGACCGTTGAGACCCTGCGGGATGCCGACCAGGACGGCCGCGGCGGCGAGCAGCCAGAGCGGGCTGCCGGGGTGCACGGCCAGCAGCAGCGCGCAGGCGGCGATCTGGGCGAGGCTGCCGACCAGCAGTTTGCCGTACATCTCCTGGCGTCGTCCCGTGATCGCGGTGGCGGTGACCGCGGCGAGGGACATCGGCAGCAGCACGAGTCCGGCCGCCGAGGCGTGCAGTCCGCGGCCCTGTTCCAGCCACTGGGTGAAGCCGTACATGAACGTGTAGCCGGTGGTGCAGGTGAGGACCTGGCGCAGGAAGGTGGCCAGCAGCGGCAGGTTGCCGCCGAGCACCCGCAGGTCGACGAAGGGCTGCGCGACCCGTAGCTCCCGCAGCGCGAAGCCGGTCGCGGCCACGGCGGTGAGAACGGGCAGGTACCAGTGCGCGGGCCGTGGGTCCATCAGGAACAGCATCAGCGCGGTGAGCATCGCGGCGAACAGTGCCATGCCGGCCACGTCCACGGGTGCGGCCTTGCGGGCTTGCGGCCCGCGTTCCTCGGCGGGGCGGTGCGGCAGCCGCAGCGTGCCGAGCACCAGGCAGGCCAGGGACAGCGGGACGTTGACGGTGAAGACGGCGCGCCAGCCACCCAGGCCGATCAGCAGGCCACCGAGGCTGGGGCCGATCACGGCAGTCGTCTGGTTGGCGATCGAGAGCGCGGACAGGACGCTGCTGGGGCCGTCGCTGCCCGTCCGGGCGGACTCGCTGCGGATGAGGTGCATGGCGGCCGGGTACGCGGCGCAGGTGCCGAGGCCGAGCAGCACCCGCGCGGTGATCAGGACGCCGAGCGACGGCGCGAGGGCGCCCAGCAGGCCGGCCGAACCGACCAGGGCGGTGCCGGCCAGGTAGAGCCGGCGGGGCCCGTGCATGTCGACCAGCCGGCCGACCACGGGCTGGCCGACGGCGGTGGCGAGGTACAGCGCGGAGACCAGCCAGACGGTCTGCGAGAGGGGTGTCCCGAAGGCGGCTCCGATCGGCACCAGGGCCACCGCGAGCATCGAGGAGTTGACCGGATTGAGGATCGAGCCGAGGACCATCGGGGCGACCAGCCGGCGGTCGAACCCGGCGGCGGGGCCGTCCCCGGCGGGGCGTGGGCCGCGGGGCCGGCGGGCGGTGCGGACGGTCACGGCCGGTTCAGCCGGTCCAGCAGGCCCAGGGCCTCGATGACTGTGCGCCGCTCGGCCTCGGTGAAGCGCTGCTGGAGGGTGTGGGCCAGCCACTCCGTGCGGGCCTGCCGGTCCCCGTCGATCCGCTCGTGGCCGGCCGCGGAGAGGGTGACCAGCTGGCGGCGGCCGTCCTCCGGGTCCGGATGGCGCCGGATCAGCCCTTGCTGGTCGAGTGCCGCGAGGGTGGCGGCCATCGACTGGGGCCGTACCCGCTCGGCGCCGGCCAGCGCGCTGGCCGAGGAGGAGCCGTCCTTGTCCAGTCGGCTGAGCACCGAGACCTGGGAGGGGGTGAGGCCCTCCGGCCCAGCCAGCTCACGCAGCCGTCGGCGCAGGCGGCTGAAGACGGCCCGTACCTCACTGGCCGCGCGCACCGCGGAATCGGAGATGCCCTCGGTGCTCTCGTCCATGGCCCCAGGCTAGAATCATCAGTCCAGACTGTCCAGTCTGGACTGATGATCAGGGGCAGTCGGGCCGAGGCCGGGAGCAGCTCAGGACGCCGTTCGTTGACGGGATGGTGCCGCTCAGGAGCCGGACATGACCCGTCCGCCCGATGAGGTCCGTCACGGCACGCTTCCCTCGCAAGGCTGCTTGCGCCGCCTCTATGATCGACCGGCCGCAGAATGACGACAGGTGGAGGGCGTGATGCCTGGTCAGGTGACCGCAGTGAGCCGTGACGAGGGGTACTCGTTCAGCAAGCCCAATCGCGACTCCATCAGGCTGCTCACGGGGCTCGGAGTGGAAGGAGACGTTCACGCAGGTGAGACGATCCGCCACCAGTTCCGCATGACCTACGAGCCGAACCTGCCCAACCTGCGCCAGGTCCACCTGATGCACGAGGAACTCTTCGACGAACTCGCGCTCAAGGATTTCATGGTCTCTGCGGGCCAGCTCGGCGAGAACATCACCACACGTGGGATGGACCTGTTGGGCCTGCCCACCGGTGCTCTGCTCCATCTGGGGGAGCAGGCGGTGCTTGAGGTGACCGGACTGCGTAACCCGTGTTCGAAGATCAACGACTTCCGCACGGGGCTGCTCGGTGAGGTCTTCGCCATGGACCCCTTGTCCGGCGAGTTCACGTTCAAGTGTGGCGTCATGGCTGTGGTCCGCCGTGGAGGGACCGTCCGCCCCGGCGATTCCATCCAGGTCGAGCTCCCGCCACCCCCTCACCGCCCGCTGGAACGGGTCTAGGTCCTTGCTGAAGGACCCCAGCAGGGTGCCCAGGACAGCGATCAGCCTCCCGAGAACTGCGCTCGTACCCCAGAGCCGACCAGATGTGGTGTCCGGACCGAAGGCGGCGGCAGGCCAATCTCCCGGGCCGGCGGGACGCCAGGGCGGGACGTCTTCGGGGGGCCGGCGGGACGCCATCGCGGGCCGGCGGGGCCGCACCGGGCCCGACGGGCCGTCGGCGTGATGACCGGTAGGCGTGGCTCGGCCGGGCGGGTGGATCAGTCGACGCGGCGGACCGCCGAGATCAGTCCGCCGGGCCGCTCCTCGCGCCGCGGCGGGGTGCTGATCGGGCGCCCGTAGGCGGCGGCGCGCTCGCGCAAGGTGTGGCTGTCGGCCTCCCAGCCGTGCCCGGCCAGCCAGGCCACCGGGTCGTCGGGCATCTCCGAGACCCACAGGGACGCCGCCGATCCCGGCGCGGCGTCCGCGCCGAAGCGCTCGATCACGCCCTGCGAGCCCAGGGTCAGCCCCATCCGGCTGCCTGCCGCCGACAGCGCGCCGATCCGGGCCAGCAGCAGCTCCACGGCGTCCTCGGGCAGGTAGATCAGCAGTCCTTCGGCGATCCACGCGGTCGGCGCGTTCGGGTCGTGCCCTGCGGCGGCCAGCGCGGCCGGCCAGTCCGCCCGCAGGTCCACCGCGACGGTGATCCGCTCGCAGCGTGCGACGGCCCGCTCCTGGCGCAGCACCGAAGCCTTGAAGTCCAGTGGCGCGGCGGTGTCGACCTCGAACAGCCGGGTGCCCTCGGGCCAGTCCGTCCGGAAGGCCCGGCTGTCCATGCCGGCGCCGAGCAGCACGACCTGCCGGACCCCGGACTCGGAAGCCTGCTGCAACAGGTCGTCGAGGAACCTCGTCCGGATGACGATGGAGAACGACACGGCCAGCCGGCGGCGTCGCGCGGCTTCGTCATCGGGCAGCGGCGGCGAGGAGGGCCACAGGCCGCCGGCGGCGGCGAAGGCCCGTGCCAGTGGGTCGCGGAACAGCGCGTTCTCCCGCTCGGTCTCCAGCGCCCGCACCCTGGCCACCCCGACCGCCGTGGCCCACACTCCCGACGGTCGCACCCGCTCCTGCTCCTCGGTCACCGCGCCAGCCTAGACGACGACTCCTGGGAACGGCCCCGGCGAGTTCGACATCGACCGGTGGGGCGGTCCGTGGTCCTCCGCCGTCCGGTCAGGGCGGCCGCACCGGTGCCGGGCGCCGTCCGGACGCCCGCCACCATGTTCCCGGTTGCTGCCGGTGAGCTGATGCGGTTGGCGGCCCGTACGCGGTCGATGGCGACCAGGGGGGTGCCGAGGGACGACGGACCCTTCCGCGAGCCGTCCCCGCGAGGCTTCCCGGAGCGTGGGCGCCCGCCCGGTGCGGACGTCGACGGTCTCGGGGACGTGGCGAAGGGCCCGGTCCGTCCGGTTCGTCGAGGGCCGGGGAAGAATGCCCTGGATATCCTTTCGGCTTCGGGCCGCCCCACCGGCCGGTCGCGCGCGGTGGGCGTCCCCGCCGGCCGGCGCGCGGCTTCGAGGAAACCCCGAGCAACGGAGGACCCGCCCCATGACCGTGGCCAGGACCAATTGGGCCCGGAACGTCACCTTCGGCGCCGAACGGTTCCACCGGCCCGAGTCCGTCGACGAGCTGCGGCAGATCGTCGGCTCGGGCCGGTCCGTCCGCGCCCTCGGCACCGGCCATTCGTTCAACACCGTCGCGGACACCGACGGCGATCTCGTCTCCGTGGCCGGTCTGCCACCCGTGATCGACATCGACGAGCGGGCCGCGACCGTCACCGTGTCGGCGGGCCTGCGGTTCGGGGAGGTCACCGCCGCGGTGGACCGCGCGGGTTTCGCCCTCCACAACCTCGGGTCCCTGCCGCACATCTCGATCGCCGGCGCCTGCGCGACCGGCACCCATGGATCCGGCGTCACGAACGGCTGCATCGCCACCGCGGTGCGGTCGCTCGAACTCGTCCCGGCCGACGGGACCCTGACGACGATCAGCCGGGGTGACACCGGCTTCGCGGGCTCGGTGGTGGCGCTGGGAGCCCTCGGCGTGGTGACCCGGCTGACGCTGGACCTGGTGCCCGCGTTCGGCCTTCGCCAGTGGGTGTACGAGAACCTGCCGGCCGCCCTGCTGCGCGAGAGCTTCGACGAGGTGCTGGCCGCGGCGTACAGCGTCAGCCTCTTCACCGACTGGCGGGACGACCGGATCAACCAGGTGTGGCTGAAGAGCACCGGGACCGGGACGGCTCCGGCGACCTGGCTGGGGGCCACGCTCGCCGACGGCCCGCGCCACCCGGTCCCGGGCCTGGAGCCCGAACCCTGCACCGAGCAGCTCGGAGTCATGGGGCCGTGGCACGCCCGGCTGCCGCACTTCCGGCTGGACTTCACGCCCAGCAGCGGCGACGAGCTGCAGTCGGAGTACTTCGTGCACCGCTCGGACGCGGCGGCCGCCTTCGACGCCCTGGACGCCGTCAGGGAGCGGATCAGCCCGGCCCTGCAGATCAGCGAGATCCGCACGGTGGCCGGGGACGACCTGTGGCTCAGCCCGGCCTTCGAGCGTGACTGCGTCGCGTTCCACTTCACCTGGCACCCGGAGCCCACCGCCGTGCGGGAGGCCGTGCGGGCGGTCGAGGTGGCGTTGGAGCCGTTCGGCGCGCGACCGCACTGGGGCAAGGTCTTCGGCACCGAGCCGGAGGCGATCCGCGCGCTGTACCCCCGCTTCGGCAGCTTCGAGGAGCTGATGGCCACGTCCGACCCCGCGGGGAAGTTCCGCAACGGCTACGTCGACCGGCTCTTCCCCCGGTAGGTCCGACCTGCCTCGGGACGAACTGCCAGGCCCGGCCGGGACCACCGTGCGCGCTCCGACCGGTGGCCGGCTCAGCGGGCGGCGCTCCCGCTGTCCGTGTCTGCGTCCGGGGGCGGGGGCGGGCCGAGGGTCGGCATGCCGAGGTCGGCCCCCGCGCGGCCGGTACCGCAGGATGCCGTCCGGCGTCGGCGCCTCACCACCAGGAGACCGAGCCCTGCGGCCACGGCGAGCACCGCCAGGGCGGGCACCCACAACGCCCCGATCGCGGAGGTGACGCCGATGCCGCCGAGGACGGCCAGGAGCGGGCCCGCGCAGCACACCGCGCACGCGGCGACCGCCGCCGCACCGGCGCCCACGGTGCCCCAGGGCCGGGCCGGGCGCGGGGACGGGGCGCTCATGCGGACGCCCCGAAGAGGGCGTCCAGCACCCCGGCTGCGGACTCCGGGGCCCGTACCTCCAACCGGAGGGCGGTCGGGGTCAGGTGCAGGGTGAAGTCGAGGAACGCGCAGCAGCCCTGTTCGGACGCGGCGAGTGCCGCGACCTCGCCGGCGAGTTCGGCGCCGGCCGGGAAGGACAGCCGCAGGCCGTCGGGGATCTCCTCGCGCCGCTCGGCCCGGCCGGCCAGACGTTGCCACTGCCCGGTGCGCTCGGCGCCGTCCAGCGTGCAGGCGACCGGGACGTCCCGCCACGGCTCGCGGCTCCGGGCGAGGCGGGTCGGCGACAGGGTGATCGGCACGGGCCCGGCCGCCGGGGCGCCGGTGCTGGTGCAGCCGCAGTCCGGGCCGCACGCCCCCGCGGGCGCCGGGCCGGCCAGGCCGGCGTGGACGCCGGCCAGGTGCGCGGAGAAAGCCCGCAGTTCGGCGATCCGGCCGTCGGTCTCCGCGATCCGGCCGGCGACCAGCGGCAACAGCCGCGCCCGGACCGACGCGCACACCCCCTCCTCGCGGACGTCGAGAAGCTCGCGGATCTCCTCCAGGGCCAGGCCCAGCAGCTTGGCCGAGGAGATGAAGGCCAGGCGCTCCACCGCGTCCTCGCCGTACACCCGGTACCCGGACGCCGTCCGGCCGGCCGGCAGCAGGCCGGCGGTCTCGTAGAAGCGCAGGGTCGAGGCGGGTGTCGCGGAGCGCTCGGCCAGCTGCGAGATGCGGTAGGTCGTCACACCACCGACGCTAGACCTTCGACCCGACTCGAAGGTCAAGCGTCCACCGCACCGGGGCGGCCACGGACCGGGGCTGGCACGGACCGGGGCGGCGCCGTCCGGCACCGGCCGCGCCGTGGCACCCGCCCGGATCGTCGCGGCGGAGTCAGTCGTGCCGGGCGAGCTTGACCGCGGAGACGAGCAGGATCGCGGCCAGCGCCGGGATCAGCACCAGGTCCGGGAACACCCCGAGGAGCAGCCCGCCCAGTACCGCGCCGGTGACCGAGCCCGCGACCATCACCAGGGTGAAGCGGCGGTTGGCACCCAGTACCGCGAAGCTGCCGTCACGGCTGTACCTGGCCAAGGCCACCAGCATGGTCGGCAGCGACACCAGCAGGGAGAGGCTGCCCGCCGTCTTGATGCCGACCGCGAACAGCAGCACGATCGTCGGGATCAGCAACTCGCCCCCGGCCACGCCCATGATCGCGGCCACCACCCCGATGCCGAAGCCGGCCACCACCCCGATCGGCACCTGGGCCCACAGCGGCAGGGCGAGCGTCCCCAGCGTGGAGACGTGCGTGACCAGCAGCGCGGCCGCCATGAGCACCATCAGCGCGGCCAGCACCCGGTAGAGGGTGGAGCTGCGCATCCGCACGGCCCAGCTCGCGCCGGCCCAGGCACCCAGCAGGCTCCCGGCCAGCAGGTTGACCGCGACGGGCCAGTGCGCGGCGACCTCGGCGGCCGGGACCGCCGCCAGGCGGGCGGGCAGCGCGACGAGGACCACGACCAGGCTCATCGCCTTGTTCAGGATGACCGCGGAGAGTGCGGCGAACCCGAACAGGCTGATCAGCAGCGGCAGTCGGAACTCCGCCCCGCCGAGGCCGATCATCCCGCCCAGGGCCCCGACGGCCGCCCCGGCGCTGAAGGCCAGCGGCATCGGGTACGTCGGACGTACGGGAGCAAGATCCTTGTCGATGGTCACGGTGGGCATCATCCCGGGGCCCGGTCCCGGCACGCCACGGCGGGACCACCCATGAATCGTCCCGCCGCCCCTCCGGGATTCGTCCGGATCTCCGAGGTGTCCGCCGGGCTGCGGCGGAGTCTGCACGCCGCCCCCGTCGCCCCCGCCGCCCACCCGTCCGAGCCGGCCGAATCCCTCGGCTCTCCCGGACCTGCCTGTCCAACCATCTGGCGTGCCTGCGCGACTGCGGCCCGGTTGTCACCGTGCCGGACGGCCGACGCACCCGCTACGAGTTCGCCGACCCCCGTCCCGGCCACGTCCGGGACGCCCTGGGCACCGCGGCGCTCGCCGTGGGGACGGGCCGCACCTGCCCGGACGCGGCCGAGAACGGGTGCTGCAGAAGCCCGGCTCCCGGGCCTCGCCCGTCCGCTGCCGGCGAGCGGCAAGCACCCGCGAAGGCGGAACCTGTGGGCCGGCAGGCCGGCACCGCGCCGACGGGGTGCCGGCCCACAGGTTCCCAGCGTGGCTACTCCAGGAATCCGTGAGACCGCGCGCCTTCTCCGGTCAGCCGCCGGTGCGTCGGTCGTCGGTGGCCAACCGTTCCGTGATGGTTCGCGGCAGCCGCTGTTGGGGTGACGGTGGGTGCGGCGGTGGGCGTCCTACGGGGGTGGGGAGGGCGGCTCGCATAGCCTGGCGACGCCGCTCGCCTGGCGGCCGGAGGGCTTGGGCGGTCGACGGGAGTGCAGGGTGGTGACCTCAGCTTCGGGTGCTCGCGGGCCCTCGCCGTCGGCGCGGCAGCGGTTGCGGGCGTGGTTGCTGGAGGGCGCGGCGGAGCGGGTCAAGCAGCACCCGGGCCCGCACGCCGAAGCTCCCGCGGAGCACCGGCAGCGTTGGTGGCGGGTGATGTGCCTGACCGGTCTGGACTACTTCTCCACCCTCGGCTACCAGCCCGGCATCGCGGCGCTGGCGGCCGGACTGCTGTCGCCGGTGGCGACGGTCGTGCTGGTGATCGTCACCCTGTGCGGGGCGCTGCCGGTGTACCGGCGGGTGGCCCAGGAGAGCCCGCACGGGCAGGGCTCGATCGCCATGCTGGAGCGCCTGCTGTCGTTCTGGCAGGGCAAGCTGTTCGTGCTGGCCCTGCTCGGCTTCGCCGCGACCGACTTCGTGATCACCATCACCCTGTCGGCCGCCGACGCCACCGCGCACCTGGTGGAGAACCCGCACCTCACGGGCGCCCTGCACGGCCGTCAGGTGCTGATCACGATGATCCTGGTGGCCCTGCTGGGGGCGGTGTTCCTCAAGGGCTTCAGCGAGGCGATCGGCGTGGCCGTGGTGCTGGTGGCGGTCTACCTCGCGCTGAACGTGGTGGTGGTCGCGGTCGGGCTCTGGCACGTGCTGTCGGCGCCCGACCTGGTCACGGACTGGACGCACGCGCTGACCGCCGAGCACGGCAACGTGGTGGCGATGGTCGGGGTGGCCGTGCTGGTCTTCCCGAAACTGGCCCTGGGCCTGTCCGGGTTCGAGACCGGGGTCGCGGTGATGCCGCACATCGAGGGCGACGAGGGCGACACCGAGGAGAAGCCGGCCGGGCGGATCCGCGGCACCCGCAAGCTCCTCACCACCGCCGCCGTGATCATGAGCGTCTTCCTGATCACCACCAGCTTCATCACGACCCTGCTGATCCCGCCCGCGGCCTTCGAGCCCGGCGGCGAGGCCAACGGCCGCGCCCTGGCCTACCTGGCCCACCAGTACCTCGGCGGCGCCTTCGGCAGCGTCTACGACGTCTCCACCATCGCCATCCTCTGGTTCGCCGGGGCCTCCGCGATGGCGGGCCTGCTCAACCTCCTGCCCCGCTACCTGCCGCGCTACGGCATGGCACCGCACTGGGCGCGGGCCGTGCGGCCGATGGTGCTGGTGCTCACCGGGGTCGCCTTCCTGATCACCTGGATCTTCGACGCCAGCGTCGACGAGCAGGGCGGCGCCTACGCCACCGGCGTCCTGGTCCTGATCACCTCGGCCGCCATCGCGGTGACCATCGCCGCCTACAAGGCCGGCCAGCGCGGCTGGACGGTGGGCTTCGCGGTCATCGCGGCGGTCTTCGTCTACACCACCGGCGACAACATCGCCGAGCGGCCCGACGGCGTGAAGATCGGGGCCTGCTTCATCGCCGCGATCGTGCTGGTCTCGCTGGCCTCCCGGCTGGCCCGCGCCTTCGAACTGCGGGTCACCGACGTGGTCCTCGACCAGGTGGCGGAGCGCTTCGTGCGGGACTGCTCGAACCGGACCATCCGGCTGATCGCCAACGAGCCCGACAACCGGGACCTCACCGAGTACCGGGAGAAGCTCCAGCAGATCCGGACGGACAACGACATCCCGGTCGAGGACGACCTGGTCTTCGTGGAGGTCACCGTCCGGGACCCGTCGGACTTCGAGGCGGAGCTGACCGTCCGCGGCGAGGTGCTGCACGGCCGCTACCGCGTCCTCACCCTGGAGCACTCCAGCATCCCGAACGCGCTCGCCGCGCTGCTGCTGCACGTGCGGGACGCCACCGGGCAGCAGCCGCACATCTACTTCGAGTGGACCGAGGGCAACCCGTTCGCGCAGTTCCTCCGGTTCTTCCTGTTCGGACAGGGCGAGGTCGCCCCGGTCACCCGCGAAGTCCTGCGGGAGGCCGAGTCCGACCGCACCCGCCGTCCCCGGGTCCACGTCGGCTGACCATCGCCCGGCCGACGACGGACGGGGGCGCCGATGCGGTGTGCGGGCCGCGGCCCGGCGGTAACCGGTGGAGGTCCCGGCGACACCGGCGACGAACGGCATCTGCCCCTGTTGCGCGCGGTCAGTTCCAGGCCTCCGGCAGCGCGGACCTTCGGCAGGACCCCGTCGTCGGCAGGTCGCGGTGAGGACGGCTCAGCGGCCGACCTCGCGGGCGCGGAAGTCCTCGACGCTTTCCCGCCGGATCAGCAGCCGGGCCCGGCCGCCGCGGACGGCGGCGACGGCGGGGCGGCCGACCAGGTTGTAGCCGGACGCCATCGAGAGCTGGTAGGCGCCCGCGGCCGGGACGGCCAGCAGGTCGCCCGGGCGCAGGTCGGCCGGCAGCCGGGCGGACCGGACGAGGACGTCACCGGCCTCGCAGTGCCGACCGACCACGTCGACCTCCCGCTCGGCGGCGGTGGAGGCGCGGCCGACCAGGCGCACCGCGTACCGGGCGCCGTACAGGGCGGGCCGTGGGTTGTCGCTCATGCCGCCGTCGACCGCGGCGAAGACCCGGCCGTCGGCGGTGTGCTTGACCGTCAGCACCCGGTAGACCGCGACCGCGGCGGGCGCGACCACCGCCCGGCCCGGCTCGACGACGAGGCGGGGGACGTCCAGGCGGCGGCGCTTGCAGGCGTCGGCCAGCCGGACGGGGACGAGCGCGGCGAACTCGTCCAGGTCCATCGCGGCCTCCCCGGGCAGGTAGCGCACGGCGTGCCCCCGCCGAGGTCGAGCTCCGGCACCTGGACACCGTGCTCGTCCCGGATCGCCGCGAGGAGTTCGACGAGGCGGTCGACGGCGGTGAGGTACGGCTCGACGGAGGTGACCTGGGAGCCGAGGTGGCAGTGCAGCCCGGCCAGGACCAGGCCGGGCTGGGCCAGGATCCGCCGGACGGCCTCCTCGGCGTCGCCGCCCTCGACGGCGAAGCCGAACTTCTGCCCCGCCACGCCGGTGCGGACGGCTTCGTGGTGGCCGGCGGACACGCCCGGGACGACCCGGACCAGGACGCGCTGGGGCGTGTCCGCGTTGCTGAGGGCCGCGAGCCGGGGGACCTCGGCGAGGTTGTCGACGACGATCCGCCCGACCCGCAGGCGCCGGGCGAGCCGGAGTTCCTCCGGGCTCTTGGCGTTGCCGTGCAGCAGGATCCGTTCGGGCGGGAAGCCGGCCGCCGCGGCCAGGCGCAGTTCGCCCTCCGAGCAGACGTCGAGCCCGAGGCCCTCCTCGGCGATCCAGTCGGCCAGGGCGCTGCACAGGAACGCCTTCGCCGCGTACAGGACGTCCGCGCCCGGCAGGGCGCTGCGGTAGGCGCGGCAGCGGGAGCGGACCTCGCCCTCGTCGAGGACGTAGAGCGGGGTGCCGAAGCGGTCGGCGGCGTCGGCGAGGGACACCCCGGCGACGGTGAGCCCGGCGGGGCCGTCCTGGGCCGAGGCCGGCCAGGGCGCGCCGACGGGGCTGCCGGGGGTGGTGTCGGGCTCGTCGGCGTACAGGCAGCCGCGGACGGGGGTGAGGGTCATGAGGCGGCGCTCCTTGCGAGGGTCACGACGGGTGCGATGCCGGTCGCCGTGTCCCGGGTCGGGACGAGGTGGCGCAGGACCAGCTCGACCTGCACCCGGGCGGCGCCGGCCCGGCGCAGGTCCGCGACGACGGCGCGCAGCTCGCGCTGGTCGACGCAGGCCAGATGCAGTTCCAGGTCGGCCTGCCCGGCGAGGGCGAGCCCCCACTGCAGGGCGGGGATCTGGGCCGCCAGCCGCTGGAAGTCCAGCGGTACCGGCCCGTGGGCGATGCGGGCGACGGCCTGCAGCGGCCGTCCCGCGGTGTGCGGGCCGAAGCCGTCGGGGGCGCCGGCGGGGGAGCCGCCGCCGGTCGGGCGCTGCCTTCGGGCGCCGACCGTGACCTCGTCGAGGCACAGCCGCAGGGCGGGGGCGGCGTCCCGGGCCGAGCCGGCGGCCCGGGACGGGCTCAGCGGCTCGTACGCCACTTCGTCGGCCGGGCGGTCGGCGGTCATCGCTGGGGCTGCAGGGCGGGGAACCGGGGTGCGGCGTGCCCGGCGGCGCGGGAGGTCCGCACCGCGGTGCGCGCGGCGACGGGCGGGGCGACCAGCTGCGGGTCGATGACCAGCGTGGTGGTACCGAGCGGGGCCGCCAGGGCGCGCAGGGCGGGTTCGGCGAGCCGGACGGAGCGCTGGGCGGGCCCGAGGAGCATCGTCAGCGCGGTGGCCGAGGTGAACGCGACGGCGCAGCGGCTGCCGTCGCGCTGCTTGAAGAGCCGCAGTGCGAACGCGGTCCCCACGGCCCGGACCGGGACGTGCAGCACGGGCCTGGGTTCTTCGGGCTCCGCAGGGGCCGGGGTGATGGTGGTCATGGCGAGCGCTCCGGAGGACTGGAGGAGATGGGGCGGGTCCTCGTCGACCCGGGGGGGAACATCTCCGACGCTAGGCGGGCCCACGCACGAAGCGGGTGATCCTGACGACTCGTTGACCTCCCGGGGGCTTCCCCTGACGAAGCCTTGACGTGGCTCACCCGTTCGGCGCAACGGGGGTTGTGCGGAGCCAGGGAAGGGCGCCGGAGAGGGCCCTGCGGAGGCGGAGGCGGAGGGCTCGGGTGGGATCGCCGGATACCGGGCCGGCCCCCGTCAGAGACGCGTTCGGATCGCCTGCACTGCCGTCAGGAAAGCGTCAGGGAAGGTCCTCCGCCCGTGCCGGTGGGCTTGGCTGGAGGCAGTCGAGCGAACGAGGAACGGAAATGACGGACCTGTACGGGGCCGGCCGCGACGAGCGGCGGCCCGGGCGGATCGTGGTCGGTGTGAGCGGATCGCTCGGCAGCCTGGCAGCGCTGCACCGGGCTGTCGCCGAGGGCCGCCGCACCGGCGCCGAGGTTCTGGCGCTGCTCGCCTGGATCCCGCCGGGCGGTGAGCACGGCTACCGGCTCGCGCCCTGCCCGCCCCTCCTGGCGACCTGGCAGGACGATGCGTCGGCCCGTCTGCGCGAGGCCCTCGACGAGGCCTTCGGCGGTGCGCCGGCCGGGGTGCGGCTCTCCGCACAGGTCATCCGCGGCGACAGCGGCCCTGCCCTGGTGCACACCGCGGACCGGGCGGCCGACCTGCTGGTGGTCGGGGCGGGCGGCGGCAGCCTGCTGCGCCGGGGACTTCGGCCCTCCGTGACGGCGCACTGCGTCAGGTACGCGTCCTGCCCGGTGCTCGCCGTGCCGAGGCCCACGCTCCACCGCGAGCTGGAGGCAATCCACCGGCGCAACCTCTGGCACCTGCCGACCACGCCGGCTCCGAGCCACTGAAAGGGGCGGACGCCATGATGCTGTACCGTGCCCGCCCGGGCCGGCGCACCTTCCGGCCGGTGGTGGACCGTCTCCCGGCGAGCATGTCGGGCGCGGTCTCCCTCGGGGCCTTCGCCGCCCTCGTCGCGGCACTGGCCGTGGTGCGTGAGCTGCACGCCACCTGGTTCGCGCTGGGCGCCTTCGCCGCCCTCAGCGCCCTCCTGGGGGCGCTCTCCCGCCCGGTGGCTGCGCCGCTCGTCGCCGGGGCCGGCTGGCTGTTCTTCAACGGGTTCGTGGCCCATCGTCACGCCACCCTGGAGTGGGGCGGCGCGGGTGTCGAGGGCGTTCGGCTCGGGCTGTTCGCCGCCGCTGCGCTGCTGTCGTCACTGCCTGCGGGGCTGCCCCGGCGGACGGTCCGCGTGCACCTCCTCCCCGTCCCGGACCGTGTGCGGAGCACCCACGACTGACGGGGCGCCAAGGATTCGTCGGGGCCCGCTCACGGCCGTCAGGCCGACGGGCGCCCCGGGGCAGCGGCGTCCTGGGCCGGCGGTGTCCGGCCCCGGGCGTCAAGACCCCGTCAGAGATCACTGCGGGGCCGTCAGGGTCCCGTATGGACCGCCGGCAGCGACCTGGTGCACCGGCCAGGATCGGACCACAACTCGATCGACGGAGGTCCCATCCATGTTCGGTACCACCAAGGGGCAGCAACCCGTGCCGGCCCTGGACGCCGGTGAGCCCGAGCCCCCTGATACCGGTGCCGGTGCCGCTCCCGCGGGCGAAGGCCGTGACAAGCTCACCGCGCTGGGGGGCCTCGCCGCACTGTCGCTGGACGCGATGGCCTCGGTGGCCTACGGGCCCGAGTCGATCGTGCTGGTGCTCGCCGCGGCCGGCGGCTACGGGCTCGGCTTCACCCTGCCGGTCACCGTCTCGATCGCCGTGCTGCTGGCCGTCCTGGTCGCCTCGTACCGGCAGGTGATCGCGGCCTTCCCGGACGGCGGTGGGTCCTACGCCGTCGCCAAGGCCCACCTGGGCAGACGGACGGCCCTGACGGCCGCCGCCTCCCTGGTGATCGACTACATCCTCAACGTGGCGGTGTCCGTCACGGCCGGGGTCGCCGCCCTGACCTCCGCCTTCCCCGGCCTGTACGAGCAGCGGGTCTGGCTCTGCCTGGCGGTCCTCGCCGTGGTCACCGCCGTCAATCTGCGGGGGATCGCGGAGTCCGCGCGCTGGTTCATGGCACCGACGGCCGTCTTCGTCCTCTCGATCCTGGCGATCATCGTCGTCGGTCTGTTCCGGGACGCGCCCGCCTCCACCGAGGCCGCCGCCGGTCATGCCTCGGCGCTGGCCGGCAACGCCACCGCGGTCGGCGCGCTGCTGCTGCTCAAGGCGTTCGCCGCCGGCTGCTCGGCGCTGACCGGCGTGGAGGCCGTCGCGAACGCCGTCCCGTCCTTCCGGACGCCGCGTGTGGAGCGCGCCCAGCACACCGAGGTCGCGCTCGGCGGCCTGCTCGGCGTGATGCTGATCGGCCTGGCCGTCCTGATCGGCCGCTTCCACCTCCAGCCGGTGGAGGGGGTCACCGTCCTCGCGCAACTGGCGGACGCCTCCCTCGGCCACGGCTTCGGCTTCTACCTGGTGCAGTTCGCCACCGTGGTCCTGCTCGGGCTGGCGGCCAACACCTCCTTCGGCGGCCTGCCCGTCCTGCTGCGCCT
Source organism: Kitasatospora indigofera (assembly GCF_014655955.1). GTDB lineage: Bacteria > Actinomycetota > Actinomycetes > Streptomycetales > Streptomycetaceae > Kitasatospora > Kitasatospora indigofera. Next base: position 2,115 of record NZ_BNBO01000081.1, on the reverse strand, counting down.
GCTGGCCCGGGACAACCACCTGCCGCACGTCTTCGCGCTGCGCGCCGACCACCAGGTGCACCGCCACGGTGTGCTCTTCCTCTCGATCGTGTCGGCGGCGCTGCTGGTCGCCTCCGGCGGGGACGTCAACAGCCTCGTCCCGCTCTTCGCGATCGGTGTCTTCGTCGGCTTCACGATCTGCCAGGTCGGCATGGTCAGGCACTGGCGCCGGGAGCGTGGCCCGCGCTGGCAGGGCAAGGCCCTGCTCAACGGCTTCGGCGCACTGCTCACCGGGGTGGCGACGGTCGTCGTCACCGGCACCAAGTTCACCGAGGGCGCCTGGGGCATCTGTCTCGCGCTGCCCCTGCTCGTCCTGCTCTTCGAACTGATCCACCGCACCTATGCCCGGATCGGCGCCCGGCTGGAGCTGGGTCAGGTACCGGGTGCGGTCGAACGGCAGCGCTCCCTGGTCGTCGTACCCGTCACCGCGATCACCCGCCTGACCCGGGACGCACTGAGCGCCGCGGTCTCGCTCGGCGACGAGGTGCTCGCGGTCACGGTCGTGCACACCGCGCCCGACGCCGAGGACCAGCAGGCCGCCGAGGCGCTGCGCCGCGACTGGGAGCTGTGGCGGCCGGGCGTCGCCCTGGCGGAGGTGGCCGACGCGCACCGCCGGCTCGGGCCGCCGATCGCCGCCTTCGTCAACGAACTCGCCGCCGAACGCGCCTACGACCGGATCACCGTGCTGATCCCCGAGGTCGAGCCCGTCCGGCTGTGGCAGCGCGCGCTGCAGAACCGGCGCGGTGCCGTGATCGACCGGGCACTGCGGCGGCACACCGACGCGGTGGTGTGCCGGCTGCGGATGAGGATGTAGACGGACCGATCCGACGGATAGGCTGATATGGCTCGTATGTCCGATATGGCGGCCATATCTTGACGATCTCTTAACGGCGCCCTCAACGCCCTCGGGCGGCACGCCCCTCGGTCGTGCCGGACCTCTCTGACCTGCGGAAACGGGCAGGTCGGAGAGGTTCTCGAAGGTTCGGCGGGCCGATTTCGGGCCCATTGCCCCAACGCCGCAGCCGCATACGCTCGCCCGTGTGTTCAATCTGCCCCAGGCGCTGAAGCGCCTTGTGATCGGCAGGGCCATGCGCAGCGAGGAACTGGGCGAGACCCTGCTCCCGAAGCGACTGGCACTGCCGATCTTCGCGTCCGACCCGCTCTCCTCGGTGGCCTACGCCACCCAGGAGATCCTGCTGGTGCTCACCGTCGGCGGCACCGCCTTCCTGTACCTGACCCCGTGGGTCGCCGCGGGTGTGGTGGCGCTGATGGTGGTCGTGGTGGCCTCCTACCGCCAGGTCGTCCACGCCTACCCGAGCGGCGGCGGCTCGTACGAGGTGGTGTCACGCAACCTCGGGGCCAACTCCGGGCTCGTGGTGGCGGCCTCGCTGCTGGTCGACTACGTGATGACCGTCGCGGTGTCGGTGGCCTCGGGGGTGGACAACATCATCTCGGCGCTGCCGAGCCTCGCGGACTACCGCGTCCTGCTCGCCGTCGGCTTCGTGGCCCTGCTGATGGCGATGAACCTGCGGGGTGTCCGGGAGTCCGGCAACGCGTTCGCCGCGCCGACGTACCTGTTCATCGGGGCCATGCTGCTGATGATCGCCACCGGCCTGGTCCGGGTGGTGTTCGGGGACGCGCCGGTCGCCGAGAGCGCGGCGTTCGGGGTCGAGCCGGAGCACGGCAAGGACGCCCTGGCCGGTCTCGGCCTGCTGCTGCTCGGCCTGCGGGCCTTCGCCTCCGGCTGTACGGCGCTGACCGGCGTGGAGGCGATATCCAACGGCGTGCCCGCCTTCCGGGCGCCCAAGTCGCGCAACGCCGCGACCACCATGGCCGTCATGGGCATCACCGCGGTGGTGATGTTCGTCGGCGTCACCGCGCTCGCCCTGATCGCGAAGGTGCACTACGTCGACGACGCCTGCCAGCTCACCGGCATCGCGGGGGACTGCTCGGCCTACACCCAGCAGACCGTGATCGCCCAGCTGGCGGCCTCCGTCTTCGGTGGCAGCGACAGCCTCCTCTTCTACCTGATCCAGGCGGCGACCGCGCTGGTGCTGATCCTGGCGGCGAACACCG
>NZ_BNBO01000080.1 GCF_014655955.1 Kitasatospora indigofera | reverse complement strand
CCTCGGACGGCTTCACCACCCTGAACACCGTCTCCACCATCGGCTCCTTCCTGCTGGGGATCTCCACCCTCCCGTTCCTCTACAACGTCTGGAAGACCGCCAAGTACGGGGAGAGGACCGAGGCCGACGACCCGTGGGGCTACGGCCGGTCACTGGAATGGGCGACCTCCTGCCCGCCGCCGCGGCACAACTTCGTCACCCTCCCGCGCATCCGCTCCGAGTCCCCCGCCTTCGACCTGCACCACCCCGACATCGCCGAACTCGACCGGCTGCAGAACGACCGCGAGCCGCTGCAGTGACCCTCGGCGGCCGCCCACGGCGCAGGGCTTCCCGTCCCGCCAGCCCCTCGGTTTCCCATCCTCCGTCGCCGGGGGCTCCACGGCCGCCGACGAGCCTCGGGGCGGCCTTGGGCGGGCGGGTCGAAACGGATGGTGATCACTGCTCGGTTCGGAACGATTCCTGGGTGATCAGCATTACGCGCTGGTCGATTCGCGCTTCGATCCGGATGGGCGGCACGAGGTCGAGCTCTGGAAGTGGTACCCGAGTCACGTCCGCCAGGACAGCGTTGATTCGCTCCCACGTCCCGTTTGCGGACCACACGTTGAAGTGCTGAGAAGCGGTACTTGTCGAACCGTACTCCGCTCGCAGTGCGGGCCAGGGGACCCCTCTGCGAGCCTTGGCGAAGATCGCCTCCACAGACCGGCGTACTCGGCCGTTTCGGCCCTTCGGTAGCAGCGGCGCGATCAAGCGCCACTCGTCGTCCGAGAGATCGGACGCTGGCACGTCCAACTTCGCCGCTCGGTACCAGGCCTCAACCGTGCACTTCATTCCCGTGCGCCGTAGCGGTACGGGCCCTTCGACGGTGACCTTCACATGCAGGAGGGCCAAGATCTCGGCCTGCTCCTCAAGCGTCATGGCTGCCAACTGATCCCGGGTCAACTTCGTGATCTCAAGCAGGTTCACGGCACGGGGGCGGAAGTCTTCGATCTCGCCGAGCCAGGCCGCTGCTTCGGCACGCATCTCGACCAGCAGTTCCACTTCCTCGCGGAGCGCCTTGGTCGCTGCCGTGAGGGCATCCGCCGACTGCTGCTGTTTGGCCGAGGCCACGCGCACAGCGGCGATGGCGGCGTTCATTCCGTTGATCTGGCGATCGAGGTCGGCAATCCGGTGCGCATGTGCGGTTTGGCTGCCCCCTGTCATGTCGACCCGCTCGGGGGTCGGTGTTCCGAGGCCCTTCACGTTCCCGAGGAGGGTGACGACCTCTGACCAAACGCGAGCCTCGATCGGGTCAGCTGCCAGGTACGAGCAGTCGCAGGTCCGCTGACCGGGAATTCGCTCGAACTTGCCGTTGCATCGATAGTTGCGGCGTCCGTGTGCCATGGTCTCGTTGCTGGCACCGGTGCAGGGGGTGTTGCACAGGCTGATCAGGCGGCCCGTGAGGGGGTAGGCCGAACGCCGGCGACCGCTCTTCCTGGCCCTCTCGGCGGCTGCGGCGCGAAGGCGGTCGGCTTGGTCCTCGGTCAGGATCCGTGGGAGTGCGATCGCTATCGACTCGCCCCGTACCGGCTTGCCGTTGGCATCGATCTGCGCGTGATCACCGCGAAATATCATTTCTCCGTCGAGTACAGCGCGGGACAGGATCCGGTCCCGGAGATTTGCGCTCGACCAGGGAACGCCGGAACGGCATTTGATTCCTTCCGCATGAAGCCGGATGGCAATCTGGCGGAGGGTGAGATTTTCCGTCACCATCATGGAGAACACGCGCCGGATGGTGGCCGCCTCGTCTTCTGCCACAACGAGGTGTGAATTCCCCTTGCGGCCCTTGTCGTGGATCCGGTATCCGTACGGAGGCCGGCCCCCGATGTGCGGAGAGTCTTCGACCTGTGCCTTCTCCTGCAGTCCACTCTGGGTGCGGGTCCTGATCGTTTGGTACTCGGCCTCAGCCCGGTCGGCCTGCCGCCGCATCTCGCGACGGCCCTCCACAGTGGTGCTGTCGATGTCGGCGTCCACGATGGCGACGAAGATGCCCATGTCTTCGAGTGCCCATGCCCAGCGCCAGAAGGCTCGGCCGGTCCGGCCGATGGTGCGACCCTCGTTGACAACGACCACGTCGAAGGGGCGCGGCACGTGGGCGGCGTCCGCCATCAGCCGCTTCAAGTCCGGCCTGTCGGCGGCATCCAGACTGCCGCTGATGCCTTCGTCCCTGTAGGTCCCCCCCGTGGGTCCAGCCTTTGCGGGCGATGTGAGCGCTCGTCCGCCTTCCCTGACTGGCAATGCCAAAACCGAACTTCTGTTCGTAGGTGCTCACGCGGAGATAGTCCACCGCGCGAAGGGCGGAGCCGGATTCGGTCCGAGCTGTCAGGCCGGTCGAGGCGCGGTCGAGTGTGCTTTCATTGGCCATGTCGGCTCCGGGTGGTCGGCCGGCCCCGGGGCGGTTGCAGCCGCCGCCGGGGTAAATTAATTACCGCAGCCTATATCCTTCTCGAATGCTCCGCCGGGATTTGTGAAATGTGCGGATATCCGACCAGGGGTCTAATATGATCTTTGGATGTTGGCTTTGCTCGGCCCGTGCAGTCGTTTGGTCGAACTCCGGATCTCCTTCATCGCAGTCATGTCGGGCGACGCCGTTCGGCTCGGACGAAAGCCGCCGGGGTGGCCCAGTCGCCCCGGTTTCCCGGGCCGATCGCGTCAGGGGGGCAGTGTCGGGCGCGGCGTGGCGCACACCGATGGTTCGGGAAGGTCGGCGTCCGTCGGGCGGGCCGGCCGGCCCGCTCCGGCATCGAGGGGGCACCTGTCGGTGCAGCAGCGTCCCGTGCTCTTCTGCGGTTGTCCGCTCCCGTACTGGAGTGGTGTCCGGAGGACGGCCGTCCGGCCCCTCAGCGTGCCCCTTGTCTCCTGTTGCCTCGTGCCCCGGGTGCAGGTGATTGTCGCTTTGGGGCGGGGGCTCGGTCGCGCGGTTCGGCCTGAGGGCCGGATCACGTCGCGGCATCGGCCGGGGGTGACCGAGGGCGATCGCGGGCGGGCCGAGGAGGTGCGTGGCAGGCTGGTTCCATGAAGGTGATCGAGTCTGTCCTGAACATCCTCTGGCTGATCTTCTGCGGCATCTGGATGGCCATCGCGTATGCAGTCGCCGGAATCATCTGCTTTATCCTTATTATTACAATTCCATTTGGAATCGCCAGCTTCCGCATTGCCGGATATGTCCTGTGGCCTTTCGGGCGGACGACAGTGGTGCGGGAGGACGCGGGCGCCGCGTCGTGCGTCGGGAACGTCATCTGGCTGGTGTTCGCCGGCTGGTGGCTGGCGCTCGCCCACGTCGCGACGAGCATCCCGCTGTTCCTGTCGATCATCGGGATCCCGTTCGGGTGGGCGAACCTCAAGATGATCCCGATCTCGCTGATGCCGCTCGGCCGCGAGATCGTCTCCACTGACCAGCGGTTCGCCGGTTGGTGAGGTTCCCACCCTGAGTCGACCTGGGTTCGTCCTGACCGATCCCGGGGCGACTCGCATCCCGCTGTTCCTGTCGATCATCGGGATCCCGTTCGGGTGGGCGAACCTCAAGATGATCCCGATCTCGGTGATGCCGCTCGGCCGCGAGATCGTCTCCACGGACGAGAAGTTCGGCGCGCGCTGACGGCGCCCGCCGTCCGACGGGGTGGGTGGCGGCGCGGGAGCCGCGGGCCGGGGCTACCGTGCGGCCGCGCTCCTTGCCCCGTCCGGCGGGCGGGGAGGAGACTGCGAGATCCGACCGGAGTCCGCCGGGCCGGGGATCGGAGTGAGCCCGATGAGCGACCGGTCGCCGGCCGTGGAGACGTCCGCCTTGTCCGCACTCGCCGCACTGTCCACCGCGCACCTCGCGGACGCCTGCGTGCGCCTCGGGCTCGAAGTGCGTTGCGGGCCTTCGGAGCTGACGGCGGTGGACGGCGGGATGCGCTGCGCCGGGCGGGTGCTGCCGGTGCGTCATGTCGGCAGCGTGGACATCTTCTTCGAGGCGCTGGAGTTCGCCCGTCCGGACGACGTGCTGGTGATCGACAACGGCGGACGGCTCGACGAGGCCTGCATCGGCGACCTGGTGGTGCTGGAGGTCCAACGCGCCGGGCTGGCCGGCATCGTGGTCTGGGGCCTGCACCGCGACACCCGGGACCTGCTGCGGATCGGACTGCCGGTCTTCACCCTCGGTGCCACCCCGGCCGGCCCGCTCCAGGTCGGCGGGCGGCTCCCGGACGGCCTGGAGCGGGCCCGGGTCGGACCCTGGACGGTCACGACGGCCGACGTGGCCGTCGGTGACGGCGACGGCGTGATCTTCCTGCCGGGGGAGCGGACGCGGGAGATCGTGGCGGCGGCCGAGGCGATCCGCGACGTCGAGGAACGGCAGGCGGCCGCCATGCGGGCCGGGACGTCCCTGCGCCGGCAGACCGGGTTCGCCGACTACCTGGCCGCCCGCGCGGCCGACCCGGCGCTGACCTTCCGTGAGCACCTGCGGGCCACCGGCGGGGCGATCGAGGAGTAGGGCGCCGGACCCCGTCCCCGCCTCCGCCGGAAGGGCTCCCCGCGGCGGTGGCCCGCCTTCAGGGCGCGACGGCGGTGACCACCAGGGCCGCCCCCCGGAGCCGGACGCCCGCCGGGCCGGCGTGCGGCCTCAGGGCGGCCGTCAGCGTGTCCTCGGCCCGCCGCGCGGTGGCCCGGTCGGCCCCGGCGAGCAGGTGGTGGGCCGGGCCGGAGCCGAGCAGGAAGCGGGCGGCGTCCGCGGCGTCCCGGCCCCAGTGCATCGGGGCCTCGACGGCGGTGGCGCCGATGTCCGCGTACCCGGCGCCCGCCAGCACCTCCCGGACGCGGCCGGGCTCGGCGAGCGAGAACATGCCGGGGTCGCCGGGGGTGGGCGGTGGCGGGACCGGCAGGTGCTCGCCGAGCGCGGTCAGCACCCGGAGCCAGTCGTTGCGGCCGGGGTCGCCCATGCAGACGAAGGCCAGCCGGCCGCCGGGGCGCAGCGCGCCGCGGATGTTGGCGAACGCGGCGACCGGGTCGCCGAAGAACATCGTCGCGAACCGGCTGACGGCCACGTCGAAGGCGGCCGGGGCGAAGGGGTGCACCTGTGCGTCCCCCTGCACGAAGGCGGCGTTGGCCAGGCCCTCGCCCGCGGCCTCGGTCCGGGCGCGGTCGAGCATCGGGGCGGACAGGTCGATCCCGAGGGCCCGGCCGCCGGCCGCCTGCCGGGCGGCCAGCCGGGTGGTCCGGCCGGCGCCGCAGCCGATGTCGAGCACGTGGTCGCGCGGGCCGATCGCGGCGGCGGTGAACAGGGGCTCGTCGAAGCCACCGTTGACGGCGTTCCAGCGGTCGTGGTGGTCGGCCCAGTGGTCACCCTCGTAGCCGTTCCAGGCCTGCGCCTGCTCGGTGTTGACGACGGGATGCATCGCGAACTCCCTCCGGTCCGGTGCGGGCCGCCCACTAGTATGGGCGCCTGCCCATACCGTATGGGCAGGCGCCCATACCGGCAAGGGGTATCGGTCGGGGCGGGGCGGCCGCGGTCACGGGCGGCCGGGAAGGAGCGCGATGTCACCGCGAGGAGTGCCGATCACCGACGTCCGGGAGCGGCTGTTCGCCGCCGCCGAACGGGTGTTGGCGAGGGAGGGCCCCGGCGGGCTGTCGAACCGCTCGGTCACCGGCGAGGCGGGCTGCGCCAAAGGCGTCCTGTACAGCCACTTCGCCGATCTGGACGAGTTCGTGGCGGAGCTGGTGCTGGACCGCTTCCGGGCCGTCGCGCAGGGTGCCGAGGGCCTGCCCGGGCGCGCCGGGCAGGGGACGGTGGCCGGGAACCTGACCGGGACGGCGCTCGCCCTGCTCGCCTCCAGCGGTCCGGCGGTCGCCTCGCTCGCCCTCACCAGGGCCGGCGTGTCGGCGCGGGTCAGGGCGGCGATGGAGGGCGGCGCGCCCGGGATGCCGGAGGTCGAACGCTCGCTCGCGGCCTACCTGGAGGCGGAGCAGCGGCTCGGCCGGCTGGGGGAGGCGGCGGACTGCGCGGCGCTGGCGCTGCTCGTGGTGGGCACCGTCCACCACCTGCTGATGACGGCCTGGACGGGCTCGGCGGACCCGGCCGAGCGGGTCCGGGGGTTCGTCGCGGAGCTGGTCCGCGGGGCCGGGCCGGCGGGTGCCTGAGGCGGCAGGCGCCTGACGGCGGCGGGCGCATGGGGCGGTCCGTCCCGGGGCCGGGATCCATTCACCGGACCGGCAGGCGCTTCGGCGGGCGGCGGCGCCCGACGGGTCGATGCGGGGCCCGGGCGGGCGTGGGCGGGCCTGGTGTCGGCGGGCCGGCCCCCGGCGCTCCTGGGCCGGCTCCGGCCCGGCTCCGGCCCGTCCCCGGCCGGCGCCCCGGCACCGGTGGAGCGGTTCGGCCCGCCGGGCGTACCTCGGACCGGACGTACCTCGGAGGTACCTCGGACCCACCGCGTCCGGACGCACCGAAAAGCCCGGCGGCCCCGAGGGGCCCGTCCGGGCAGCGGTTCAGGTCGGCCGTCCGGAGCGCCGCCCCGCGAGCGGGGCCGGCCGGGGGCCGGGCCGGGGAGCGGCCGTGGCCGGTCGCCGTACGGTCAGAAGCCCAGCGGGTTGTCGGTGGCCTCGGTGCCGGCGGCGGGCTCGGTGGGCTCGGGCGCCTCGGCGACCGGGGGCGAGGTGCGGCAGGTGAAGCCGAGCCGCTCCATCGCGCGGTACACCTCGGCGGCGCTGAAGTCCCGGCGGTCCTGGCGGGTGATGACCGCGCCGACCTGCTTGACGGGGTACCAGCGACGCCCGATCCGGACGGCCTCCGCCAGGGCGGGCTCGGGCTTGATCCCGGCCATGGCCTTCTCCACCTCGTTCGCCTCCAGGTAGAACGAGCGGCCGGCGATGGTGGAACGCATGTTGCCTCACGGGTGTGGTCGGGGAGCGAGTGGTCCTCTAGGTCGAGAGTCGCACATCGGAGCCCGCCGGCGCGAGGCCTGAATTTTCTGGCGGACACGGGTCATTTGCCCCCCGGACCGTGCTACGCTCGATACCAGTTGCAGTTTTGGTTCCCATGAACTTATGTGTGCGCCTGCTGGTTTCGACCTAGGCGCACTTTTTTGTTTTTTGCCCGGATTCTTTTCCGGACGGGGCAATCAGTGCGACGGCAAGGTGATCCGCGAGGTGCGGGTCGCCGGTTCAGCCCCGAAGGAGAATGAATATGGCTACTGGCACCGTGAAGTGGTTCAACGCCGAGAAGGGCTTCGGCTTCATCGAGCAGGACGGTGGCGGCGCCGACGTCTTCGCCCACTACTCGAACATCAGCGCCCAGGGCTTCCGCGAGCTCGTCGAGGGCCAGAAGGTGCAGTTCGACGTCACGCAGGGCCAGAAGGGCCCGCAGGCGGAGAACATCACCGTCATCTGATGACAGTGCCGAAGTGCGCGGCGTGAGTCGCTGACCGTGGGGCCCGCAGATTTTCTGCGGGCCCCACGGCCGTTCTGTGCGGATTTCCGCCCGGAACCTCCGGAGCACCGGATCGGGTCCACCGCGTGCCGGTCGCCGGACGATCTTCCTTTTGGGTCCGGACCGGGGAATTCCGGTGCGCGCGACGGGGCGCCCGGCCGATTCGACCGGCCGTGCCGCCACCCGGGCGACGGCGCCACCGGGAATTCACACAATCCTTCCTTCGCGTTCCCACGCCCGGCCGGCGGGGCTCGACCGGGTCCGCGCCGGCGCGCGGCGCTCCCGGCACGCGGGGGAGCGGCGGGGCCGGGCGGTATGACATCCGTCATCCGGTAGTGGTGACGCCGGATCGTGGTGGGGCACCGGCCGCCCGAGCAGAATCGTGTCCACCGATCGGGCGAACGCGCCGGACCGGACCACACGCTTCCGGGGGAACAGATCACCATGGGCAACCGAGCCGCCGCCGTCCCGGTCACCGTCCCGGTCACCGTTTCGCCCACGGTGGTCCCCGTCACCGCCGTCCCGCCCACCGCGCCGTCCCGGCCGGCCCGGGCCGGATCGGCCGCCGGGCTGCTGGAGGCCGTGCCGCGCCTGCCGGTCTGGTTCTTCGGGTTCGAGGCCGTCCTGGCCGCGTCCTTCGACATCATCAAGGCCTTTCCGCAGGCCTGGCCCGCGCTGGTACTGGTCGGCCTGGTCAACATCACCGTCTCGCTGACCGTGCTGCGCGGCCGCCTCCGGCTGGCCAAGGCCCTCTGGCGTGGCAAGGGGACCCGCAAGGTGGCGGCCGGACTGGTCGCGGTGCGCCTCGGAAGTCACCTGCTGCTGGGCGCGGTCGGCCTGGGGATCACCTCGACGTTCGGCCACGTCGGCTTCGCCCTGGTGATGGCCGCGCTCACGGTCGGGCTGCTGGCCTGGACCCAGCGCACCGCGCTGCGCGCCCTCGGCGCCGCCTGAACGAGCCCGGCCCGAGCCGAGTCCGAGCCCGTCCGGGCGGCCGGCGGCCGGTCACGGCTCACCGCGCCACGGCCGCCACCGGGCGGCCGCGCAGCGCCCAGACCGTCGACAGCGCCGCGCACGGCACCGTGATCACCGCGGCCGCCGCCGTCACCGCGCCCACCGTCCCCCAGGGCAGCGGCACGGGCGCACTCACCCCGAGCACGGCCAGGGCCCCGTGCATCCCGGCCAGGTTGAGGCCCGCCACCGCGCAGCCCAGCACCGCGCCGGCGGTCACCACCAGCAGCGACTCGGCGGTGACCAGCGTCACCACCTGCCCCCGGGTCGCCCCGGTCAGCCGCAGCACGGCCAGCTCAGGTCGGCGGTCGGCGGTCGCCATCACCAGCGTGTTGGCGAGTGCGATCCCGGTGTAGAGCAGGGCCAGGCCCAGCACCAGGGCGCTGCGCAGCCGGGCCGTCCGGTTGTCGGCGGGGTAGGCGGTAGCGAGCCAGGCGTCCCGGGTGGCCACCGTCGCCCCGTGCGCCCGGGCCTCGGCGCGCAGGCGGGCGTCCGTCCCGGCCCGGTCGGCGCCGGGCAGCAGCCGCACGTCGATCCGGTCCACCACGGCGCCCGGGGCGTTGCGGGCGGTGACGTACAGGCCGTTGTCGCCCAGGCCGTCGCGCAGCACGGCGGTCACCCGCAGGGTGGTCCGGCTGCCGTCCGGGCGGACCACCGGCACCCGCTGCCCGACGGTGTGCTGCGGCCACTCCTCGGGCAGCACCACGCCGTCGTCGTCGAGTGCGGCGACCGAGCCGGCCAGTACCGGCAGCCGGGACACCACCGCGAGCGCGGCCGGATCGGCCGCCCGGGCCTCGGTGGCGACGACCGCGCCGTCGGGCTCGACCACCGAGAGCCTGGTCCCGGCGGTGGGGGAGACCACCAGGCCGGGGACGGCGCGCAGCGCGTCGGGCAGGCCCGCGCCGGCCGCCCCGGTGCCCCGGCCGCCGGGCGTGACGACGTAGTCGGCGGCGCTCTGCGCCCTGGCCTCGGCGGCCCTCGCCGCGCTCACCGTCTGCAGGGCTCCCGCGAGGGAGCCGGCCAGCGCCACCGCGACCAGGACCGGCGCCGCGACGGCGCCCGTCCGCCGCAGGCCGGTCGTCGCGCCCTCCCGGGCCAGCCGCCCGGTGCAGCGGGTCAGCCGGGCCGGCAGCCAGGCCAGCAGGCGCAGCAGCGGGGGCGTCAGCACGGGCGTGAGCAGGGCGCAGGCGCTGATCAGCAGCATCGGCTGGGTGGTCCAGGTCTTGCGGGCGAGCAGCCGGCCCGGGTCGGTGGCCAGCGCCGTGGCGACCACGGCGGCCGCGGTGAGCAGCAGGCCGGCGGCCCACGCCCAGCGGCCGGCCGTCATCACCCCGGTGTCGACGTCCGCCTCGCGCAGGGCGTCCAGCGGTCCGGTCCGGCCGGCCCGGCGGGCCGCGACGGCGACCCCGCCGAGGGCCACCAGCAGGCCGGTCGCGAAGGCGGCGTACAGCGGCCAGGAGGCCGTGCCGGCGGTGAAGCCGGGCGGGGCCATGCCGGCCGTGACCAGCTGGGCGGCGAGCCGGGGCGCGCCGGCCCGGCCGGTCAGGCACCCGGCGGCGGAGGCGGCCGTGCCGAGCAGCAGGGCCTCCGTCAGCACCGTCCGCCGGACCTGGGCGGGGGTGGCGCCGGCCAGTCGTAGCAGGCCGAGTTCCCGGCGGCGCTGCGCGACCGCGTACGCGTAGGTGGACGCCACCACGAAGGCGGAGACGAAGGTGGACACGCCGCTCGCGGTGCCGAGGACGGCGTACAGCACCACGGCGTCCTCCCCGGGCGGCAGGGCGGGGACGCCGGCCAGTCCGAGCGTCATCGCGGCCGTCAGGGCGACGCCGAGGGCCAGCGCGACGAATGCCCCGGTCAGTGAAGTCCAGCGGGCCCGTAGTGACTTCAGGGCGATCCTTGTCATCCTCATGCCTCCAGGCAACCGGCCGCGGCGAGCCGTCGCACCAGCCCTGGGCCCCGTCCTGGAGGTAGGGCCCGCCCTACCGCGCCGGCTGGTCCGGCGGCCTAGGCTTCCGGGAGGAGGGCCGGCGGCGGACGGCACGGCGGACGGGGGAGTGGGCGCGGATGGACACCGGTACGGCCTGGCAGGCGCTGCGGCGCCCCGGCCTCCTGCGCTCCGGCCGGCCCTGGCGGGCGGCCGGTTACCTGCTGCTGACCGGCTCGGCCGGGCTGCTGATGGGCACCGTGCTGCTGCTCTGCGGGACCGTCGCCGGGGTGCTCGCCCTGGTGCTGGTGGGCCTGCCGCTGCTGGCGGCGCTCGCGCTGGCGGGGGTGCCCTTCGCGGCGTTGGAGCGGCGGTTGCTGCGGCTGGTCGACGGGAGGCCGGTGGCGGCCCCGCACCGGGAGCCGGCCCGGCCGGGCCTGGCCGCGTGGCTGCGGGTGCGCTTCCGCGAGCGGGCGACCTGGCGGGAGTTGGGGTACGCGGCGCTGGCGGGGTTCGTCCTGTGGCCGGTGGACCTGGTGGCGGTCGGCTTCGTGCTGGTGGTGCCCGGACAGCTGATCGCCTCGCCGCTGCTGCTCGCGCTGGACGGCGAGCAGGTCAACGTCCTGAAGGTCTGGCAGGTCGAATCGCCGTTGGTCGCCGCCGTGTTGGCGGTCGTCGGGGTGCTGCTGCCGGCCGCTCTGGCGTACCCGCTGACGGCGCTGGCGGCGGGCCGGGCCGCGCTCGCCCGGATCCTGCTGGAGCCGACCGGGCAGGAGCTGCGGATCGGTGAACTGGTCAGCTCCCGGGCCCGGTTGGTGGATGCCTTCGAGGCGGAGCGGCGCCGGATCGAGCGCGACCTGCACGACGGTGCCCAACAGCGGCTGGTCGCCCTGTCGATGGCCCTGGGGCTGGCCCGGCTGGACGCCCCGCCCGGTGGTCCGCTGGCTGTCCGGCTCGCCGAGGCGCAGCGGGAGGCCGTCGAAGTCCTGGCCGAGCTACGGGAGTTGATCAACGGTATCCATCCGCAGGTGCTCACCGACCGCGGGCTGCCGGATGCCTGCGCCGATGTCGCCGACCGGTCCCCCGTCCCGGTCGAGGTGGTCTTCGACCTGCCCGGCCGGCTGCCGGCGGCGGTCGAGTCGGCCGGCTGGTTCGCCGTCTCCGAGGCGCTGGCGAACATCGGCAAGCACAGCGGCGCCCGGAGTGCCCGGGTCGACGGGCGGTACGCCGGCGGCCTGTTGACGATCGAGGTGCGGGACGACGGGGTGGGCGGCGCCGACCCGGCCGCGGGCAGCGGGCTCACCGGGCTGGCCGACCGGGTGTCGGTGGTCGACGGCACGCTGACGGTGAGCAGCCCGCCCGGCGGCCCGACCCTGCTACGGGTGGAGATCCCCTGCGCACCTTGCCCGCCGTCCCTGCCTTGCCCGCCGTCCCTGCCGGGCCTGGCGCCGCTGCCGGGTCCGCCCGCCCAGCTGATCCCGCCGAGCCCGCGGAGGCCGTCGTGATCCCCGTGCCGTCCGACGGCCCGGGGGCCGGCCTGCGGGTGGTCCTGGCCGAGGACGCGGTACTGCTGAGGGAGGGCCTGATCGGCCTGCTGGACCGTTTCGGCCACCGGGTGGTGGCGGCCGTCGGCGACGCCGAGGCGCTGCGGGCGGCCGTCGAGGAGCACCGGCCGGACATCGTGGTCACGGACGTCCGGATGCCGCCGGGCCAGAGTGACGAGGGCCTGCGGGCCGCCGTCGCGCTGCGCCAGCGGTGGCCCGGACTGCCGGTGCTGGTGCTCAGCCAGTACGTCCAGCGCTCCTACGCCGCCGAGCTGTTGGACTCCGGCGACGGCTCCGCGGTCGGCTACCTGCTGAAGGACCGGGTCGGCCAGGTGGCGGAGTTCCTCGAAGCGGTCGCCGGGGTGGCGGCCGGCGGTACCGTGGTCGACCCCGAGGTGGTCCGCCTGCTCCTGCGCCGCCGCCGGGATCCGCTGGAGCGGCTCACCCCGCGCGAGCGGGAGGTGCTGGGACTGATGGCCGAGGGCCGGTCGAACGCCTCGATCTGCCGTGAACTCGTGGTCTCCGAGGCCGCGGTGGGCAAGCACATCGGCAACATCCTGGCCAAGCTGGACCTGCCGCCGGCCGTGGAGTCGCACCGCCGGGTGCTGGCGGTGCTGGAGTTCCTGCGGAGCTGACCCGGCCCCGGCCCCGGCCCCCGGCCTCCTGTCTCCGGGGGCCTGTCCCTGGCGACAGGAGGCCGGCTCACGCCGGTGGGCCGACGGCCTCGCGGAGCTTGCGGAACTCCGCCGCCAGCGCGTCCAGGGTGTAGTGCGCGTTCAGGCCGCTGGGGTTGGGCAGCACCCACACCTCGGTGTCGCCGAGCCCCTCCGGCCGGCGCCCCACCGTGGCGCGGGGCTGCCCGAAGGCCGTCCGGTAGGCGCCGATGCCCAGCACCGCGAGGGCCCGCGGGCGCAGCCGGGCCACGCGTTCGGTGAGGGCGGCGCCGCCCTCCAGCAGCTCGGCCCGGGTGAGCTCGTCGGCCTTGGCGGTGGTGCGGGCGGCGACGTTGGTGATGCCGAGGCCCAGGGCGGGCAGCTGGTCCTGCTCGTCCGGCCGCAGTTGGCGGGGGGTGAAACCGGAGCGGTGCAGGGCCGGCCAGAAGCGGTTGCCGGGGCGGGCGAAGTGCCGGCCGGTCGCGCCGGACCACAGGCCGGGGTTGATGCCGCAGAAGAGCACGGTGAGGCCGGGTGCGACGACGTCGGGGATGGTCGCGTCCTGGGCGGCGGCGAGCTGTTCCGGGGTGGGGCGGGAGGAGGTCTGCACCCGCCCAGTCTGCCCGCTCGGTCTGCCCGCCCGGCCGGTGCGCCTGCCTGCCGCCGGCCCTGTTCGCCCGCCTTCCCGCCTTCCGGCGTGCCTCCCGGCCGGACCGGCCAGGCCCGGCCAGGCCCGGCCAGGCCCGGACGGGTTCGGACGGGGCCGGCCTGCCCGGACCCGTCCGGTCAGGGCAGCCCCAGCCGGGCGGCGAGTTCCCGCACCGGCAGCAGGTCCGCGGGCTGCCTGACGTGCGCTTCGGCGTCCAGCAGCACCAGCCGGGCCTGCTCGGCGACGGCGGCCCGCCGGGCCGGGTCGGTGACGGTGGCGGCGGCGTCGCCGAGCAGCCGCAGCAGGGCCAGGCAGACGGCCGGCTCGGCGCAGCCGTACCGGCGGATCTGGCCGCAGGCCAGGTCGAGGTACTCGGCGTACCGGTGGCCGGCGGCGCTCACCCGCAGCCGGCCGTCCTCGTCGGTGTGGGCCTCGTCGCCGAGCGCGCGGGCGCCGAGCGGGCAGAGCACGGTGGAGAGCCGGTCGAGCACCTGGACGGCGCTGTACGGGTCGTTGATCGCGGGCGACAGCGTCCGCAGGCCGATGTCGACGAGCTGGCGCATCCCGAAGGCGGTGTCCTGCTGGAGGGTGCGTTCCGGGCCGACGGCCACCGCCTGGCGCAGCGCGCGGGCCAGCGCGGCCCGGTCCGTGACGGGCCCGCCGGCGCGGGACCAGGCCAGTGCCAGCGGCTCCACCCCCGCCACCACGTGGTCGCCGATCCGGGCCGTCACGGCGACCACCGCGTCCTGGCGCACCGCCTCCTCCAGCAGCCGTTCCGGGTGGAAGGTTTGCAGGTAGCCGGAGTGCGGCGAGTGGAACAGGACGGCGCCGGGCGCCGGCTCCGGGCCGGGGCCGTCCTGGGCGGCGGCCGGCGCGGCCGGGGCGGGCAGGCCCCGGACGGTGTTGCGCGCCACGGTGTTCATCACGGTGTCGATCCGGATCGAGTGCGCCACGTGGTGCACGAAGTAGACGAGCATGCCGAGGCTGACGAAGACCAGCACGATCGCGCCGGTGACCGCGATCCGGGGGAAGTCCTCGTCCGCCGCCTCGGCGGTGCCGACGGTGTAGAGCCCGGCGGTGCTGTAGGCGAAGGTGGCGACGAAGACGGCCAGCACCACCTGGTTGGGCCGGTCGCGCAGGAAGTTGCGCAGCAGCCGGGGCGAGAACTGGGTGGAGGCGACCTGCAGCGCGACGATGGTCAGGCCGAGGACCAGCGCGATCACCGTCACCATGGTGGCGCTGATCGCGGTCAGGACGTCCCGGGCGTCGGAGGCGGTGCCGGCGAAGGCCAGCGGGTGCAACGGCGAGGAGTCCGGCACCCGGACCCGCGACAGCGTGCTGCCCGCGATCAGCGCCAGTGCCACGGCGACCAGGGGCAGGACCCACAGGGCGCCTCGCAGGTACTCGCCGAGGGCCTCGCCCCGGGCCCGGATCGGACGCATCGGCACCTCCCGCAGCCGGTCCTCCCATCGTCGCCCATCGCGCCCGGGCCGACATCTCAGTGCCGGGCGCCCCGGCCGCCGTCTCCGTGCCGGGTGCCGAGCGCCGGACGCAGCGGTTCCCGGACGGCGGGGCTCCGGACGCCACCGGTCCCGGTCCCGGTGGTCCGGTCCCGGCGGCGGGGCCGGTCTCAGCCCTGGCCGTCGGCCGGGCGCTCGCCCGGCAGCCAGTGCAGCGCGAACCAGAGCTCCATCCGGACGTCCGGGTCCTGGAGGTCCACGCCGAGCAGCTCCGCCACCCGGGCGATCCGCTGCCGGACGGTGTTGCGGTGCAGTTGCAGGGCGGTGGCGGTGCGGTCCCAGCTGCCGTGCAGGGACAGCCAGGCGCGCAGCGTCTCCAGCAGGACGGCCGGCCCCGGCGCGCCGGCCGCGTCCAGCGGGGCGAAGCGCAGCCGTGCCAGCGCCGTCGCGTCGGCGCCGGTGACCAGGCCGTGCACGCTCTGCTCCTCGGTGCGGTGGCGCACCACCGCCTCGCCGGTGGCCAGGGCGCGGCGCAGCGCCCGGCGGGCCTGGGTGTCGGCGATGGCGAGGTCGGCGGTGGGCACGGCGGCGCTGAGGCCGAGGGTCCAGCCGAGCCGGGCGGCGGAGCCGGCCTCGGGCGGCCGCCCGCCCGGGACCAGGGCGCGCAGCCCGTCGCCGTCCAGGTCCAGGTAGGGCGTGCCGAGCGCGGTGCCGAGGGCGGCCAGCTGGACGGACTCGCCGCCGGTCGGGGCGCCGGAGCCGGGGCCCGGGCGGGTGCGCCGGCCGTGCACCACCGTCCAGCGTCCGGCGGGCGGGGCGCCGTCCGGCAGCAGGGCCGGGGCCACCTCGGCGGGAGTGGCCCCGAGCAGCAGCCGGACCAGCGCGCCCGACCCGGCGCTGTCGGCGCCCAGGGCGTGCCGGGGGCTGGTGAGCAGCGAGAGCAGCACGGTGGCGACCCCGGTCACCGAGCGGTGCACCACGGAGGGCGGCGCGGTGGCCGCGACCCCGACCGCGAGCGGGCCGCCCGCCAGGTCGCCGCCGGGGAGGCTGTGCACGGTGAGGTAGCTGCCGGCGTGGTGCTCGGCGGCAGCCGTCGGCGGCTGCGGCCGCCCCCGGCCGTCCGGCCGGGTCCGGGTGGTGGTGCGGACGGCCAGTTCGGCCAGCTGCCGCCGGACCTGCGGCGCGGGGCGCGGGCCGGCCGCGAAGAGCTCGCCGCCCCGCCCGTCGAGCAGCACCGTCCAGGCCCCGAGATGCACCGAGAGCTGGTGCAGCACCGCGCGCAGCGCGTCCGGCCGGGCGGCGGCGGAGGCCAGCGCCGACTGCGCCTCGGAGATCTGCCTCAGGTCCCGGTTGCGGGCCTCGGCCATCGCGCCGTAGGCGGCCCGGCCGACCGCCACGAACGGCGTGGCGACCGGGACCCTCAGCAGCGGCAGGCCGTGCCGGTCGCAGGCGGCGACCAGCTCCGGCGGCACCTCCTCGTACACCGGGGCGACGCCGAAGCCCAGGGCCGCCGCCCCGGCGCCCACCACCCCGCGCACGTAGGCGTCGATGCCCGCGGCGCTCTCCGGGAGCCGCACGCCGGCGGTGAGCAGCAGTTCGCCGCCGAGCAGGTACGGCGCCGGGTCCTCGACCTCGGTGGTGCCGACGGTGCCGATCAGCCGGTCCTCCCGGGGCCCGGCGATCTGCACCAGGCCGAGGCCGGGGTCGGCGAGCAGGACGGCGAGCGGCACGGCGGGGGTGCCGGGGGCCGGCGCGTGGGGGGCGGCGGCGGGCTGGTCGGGGGTGCTCACGGGAGGGCCTTCCGGGATGTTTCGTCCATTGTCGGCCATCAGGTTGGACGAAACCTGCACTTCTGCGGCGGCCGGGCCCCGGATAGCGTCACTGCATCCCCGCGGTCCCGGATCCCCGCGGTACCGGCAGCCGGCCCCCGGGGCGGCCCGCCCCGGCGCCCGTGACCGCACTCCACCACCGCGATCCCCACGACCGCACCCCCGGGCACGACCCCGTGACCGCAAGCCCCCGCGCCACCAGCCCTGCCGCCACCACCCCCGCACCCCGCCGGCGCGCAGCAGCTGTCCCCCCACGAACAGCAACCTGGGCGGCCCCCGCGTCCCACCGCGCGGACCGCACCGGATCGGAGGACCCCATGGCCGTCGACTACCTCGTGATGACCGGATACCTGCTGGGCATCGTCGGAGTCGGATGGTGGGGCAAGAGACGCGCGGCCTCCAAGAGCGACTTCCTGGTCGCCGGCCGCCGCCTCGGCCCGCTGATGTACACCGGCACCATGGCCGCCGTCGTGCTCGGCGGCGCCTCCACCATCGGCGGCGTGCGCCTCGGCTACACCTACGGCCTGTCCGGCGCCTGGATGGTCTTCGCGATCGGCCTCGGCCTGCTGGCGCTGAGCGTCCTCTTCTCCGCCCGTATCGCCCGGCTGCGGGTCTACACCGTCGCCGAGATGCTCTCGCTGCGCTACGGCGGCGCCGCCAGCCTGATCTCCGGCGTGGTGATGTGGGTCTACACCCTGATGCTGGCCGTCACCTCCACCATCGCCTACGCCACCGTCTTCGACGTGCTGTTCGACGTGCCGCGCTGGGCGGCCGTGGTGATCGGCGGCAGCATCGTGGTCGGCTACTCGGCGCTCGGCGGGATGTGGTCCATCACCCTCACCGACATGGTCCAGTTCGTGGTGAAGAGCGTCGGCGTGCTGGTGCTGCTGCTGCCGATCGCGGTGGTCCGGGCCGGCGGCTTCGCCGAGATGAAGGAGAAGCTGCCCACCGGGTACTTCTCGTTCACCTCGATCGGCGGCGAGACGATCTTCACCTTCGTACTGATCTACACCTTCGGGATGCTGATCGGCCAGGACATCTGGCAGCGGGTGTTCACCGCCCGCACCGACCGGGTCGCCTCCTGGGGCGGCACGGCGGCCGGGGTCTACTGCCTGGTCTACGCGCTGGCCGGCGCGGTCATCGGGATGGCCACCAAGGCGCTCTACCCGACCCTGCCCAGCGCGGACGGCGCGTTCGCGACCATCGTCAAGAACGTCCTGCCGACCGGGGTCAAGGGCCTGGTGCTGGCGGCGGCGCTGTCCGCGATGATGTCCACCGCGAGCGGCGCCCTGATCGCCTCCGCCACGGTGGCCAACAACGACATCTGGGCCCGGCTGCGCACCCTGGGCGGGCGGCCCGCGCCGGCCGTCGCCGACGACCACGACGAGGTCCGCTCCAACCGGCTGGCGATCGTCGCCCTCGGCGCGGTGTCGATCGTGGTCGCCTGCCTGCTGGACGACGTCATCTCGGCCCTCACGGTGGCCTACAACCTGCTGGTCGGCGGCCTGCTGGTGCCGATCCTGGGCGGCCTGCTCTGGCGCCGCGGCAACCTCCAGGGCGCACTCGCCTCGATGGTCGCGGGCGGCCTCACGGTGATCGTCCTGATGGTCACCAAGGGCGTGCTCGCGAACGAGCCGGTCTACTACGGCCTCGCCGTCAGCCTGGTCGCCTACCTGGCCGCCAGCCTCGCCACCCGGCCCACCGACGCCGCCGTCCTGGAGCAGTGGCGCCACCGGCTGGCCGGCCAGGACGCACCGGGGGCGCGGCCCGCCGAGCCCGCCACGGTCGTGGCGGCCTGAGATGACCCCGACGACGGACAGGGCCATGACGACCGCCGCGACGACGGACAGGGCCATGACGACCGCCCCGACGACCGAGCCGGCCACGACGACCGCCGAGGAGCGCCGGCTCCGCCGGGAACTCGCCGCCGTCTACCGCCTGGTCGCGCACTTCCGGATGACCGACCTGATCTTCACCCACATCTCGGTCCGGCTGCCCGGCCCCGAGCAGCACTTCCTGATCAACCCGTACGGCCTGCTGTTCGAGGAGATCACCGCCTCCAACCTGGTGAAGATCGACCTCGCCGGCAACCCGGTCGAGGAGGGCCCGCACCCGGTCAACCCGGCCGGCTTCGTGATCCACAGCGCCGTGCACGCCGCCCGCCCCGACGCGCACTGCGTCCTGCACACCCACACCAGGGCCGGCTGCGCCGTCGCCGCCCAGCAGGGCGGGCTGCTGCCGCTGAACCAGATGTCGATGGAGTTCCACCGGCGGCTCGGGTACCACGACTACGAGGGCGTCGCACTCAACCTCGACGAGCAGCGGCGGCTGGTCGCCGACCTCGGCGGCCACCCGGCGATGATCCTGCGCAACCACGGCCTGCTCACCGTCGGGGAGACCCCCGGCCGGGCCTTCCTGCGGATGTACTACCTGGAGCGGGCCTGCCAGATCCAGACCACCGCCCAGGCCACCGGCGCCCCGCTGGTCCTGCCCGACGACGGGGTCTGCGAGCTGACCGCCCGCCAGCTCTCCGGCGAGGCGCACGGCAGCGACCTCCAGGACGACCAGGCGTACGACCTCGCCTGGGCCGCCCTGCTCCGGCTGGCCCACCGGATCGCCCCCGACCACACCGACTGACCCACCGAGGAACCCCCATGAGCACCCCAGCACCCCGCGGCCCGGTCGACTCCTCCCGCGTCCCGCGCTACGCCGGCCCCGCCACCTTCGCCCGCCTGCCCCGGCTGGACGAGGTGGGCCGGGCGGACGTCGCCGTCGTCGGCGTCCCCTTCGACACCGGCGTCTCCTACCGTCCGGGCGCCCGCTTCGGCGGCAACGCGATCCGCGAGGCCAGCCGGCTGCTGCGGCCGTACAACCCGGCCCAGGACGCCTCCCCGTTCGCCCTCGCCCAGGTCGCCGACGCCGGGGACGTCGCGGCCAACCCCTTCGACATCAACGCGGCCGTGGAGACCGTCGAGGCCGCCGCCGACGGCCTGCTGGCCACCGGCGCCCGCCTGATGACGCTCGGCGGCGACCACACCATCGCGCTGCCGCTGCTGCGCGCCGTCGCCCGCAAGCACGGCCCGGTCGCGCTGCTGCACTTCGACGCCCACCTGGACACCTGGGACACCTACTTCGGTGCCGAGTACACCCACGGCACGCCCTTCCGCCGCGCCGTCGAGGAGGGCCTGCTCGACACCGAGGCGCTCTCCCACGTCGGCACCCGCGGCCCGCTCTACGGCAAGCAGGACCTCACCGACGACGAGAAGCTCGGCTTCGGCATCGTCACCTCCGCCGACGTGATGCGCCGGGGCGTCGACGAGGTCGCCCAACAGCTGCGCGAGCGGATCGGCGACCGGCCGCTGTACGTCTCCGTCGACATCGACGTGCTCGACCCGGCCCACGCCCCCGGCACCGGGACCCCCGAGGCCGGCGGCCTCACCTCCCGCGAGCTGCTGGAGATCCTGCGCGGCCTGGCCGGCTGCCGGCTGGTCTCCGCCGACGTGGTCGAGGTCGCCCCGGCGTACGACCACGCGGAGATCACCGCCGTCGCCGCCTCGCACACCGCCTACGAGCTGACCACCCTGATGGCCCGCCAGATCGCCGGAGAACGCGCATGAGCCACGTCCGCAACGGCGGTGACCTGGTGGTCGAGTCGCTCACCACGCTCGGCGCCGCGTGCGTCTTCGGCCTGCCCGGCCAGCACGCCCTGGGCCTGTTCGACGCCCTGCGCCGCTCCCCGCTGCGCTACGTGGGCCTGCGGGTGGAGAACAACGCCGGCTTCGCCGCCGACGGCTACGCCCGCACCGCCGGCACGGTCGCCCCGCTGTTCCTCTCCACCGGCCCGGGCGCGCTGACCTCGCTCGCCGCGCTCCAGGAGGCCGCCGCCGCCTCCGTCCCGGTGCTGGCCGTCTCCAGCCAGATCCCCTCGGCCGGCCTGGGCGGCCGCCGGCGCGGCTACCTGCACGAGCTGCGGGACCAGCAGGCCAGCTTCCGCGACGTGGTGAAGTCCGTGCACACCGCCCGCACCGCCTCGCAGATCCCCTCCGCGCTGGCCGCCGCCTGGGAGTCCGCGCTCACCGCGCCCTACGGGCCGGTCTGGGTCGAGATCCCGCAGGACGTGCTGCTCGCCCCGACCACCGTGCCCCGGGTGACCGGCCTGCGGGCCGAGCCGCGCCCGCTGGTGCCCCGGCCGGAGCTGATCGCCGAGGCGGCGGTGCTGCTGGCCGAGGCCGAGCGGCCGGTGGTCCTGGCCGGCGGCGGGGTGGTGCGGGCCGGCGCCACCGCCGAGCTGCTGCGCCTCGCCGAGCTGCTCCGCGCACCGGTGGCCTCGACCTTCGGCGCGAAGGGCGCCTTCCCCTGGGAGCACCCGCTGTCGCTGCGCTCCTGGCTGGAGGACCGGCACACCACCGACCTGCTGGAGGACGCCGACGTGCTGCTGGTGGTCGGCTCGGGGCTCGGCGAGCTCTCCAGCAACTACCACACGCTGGCCCCGCGCGGCCGGGTGATCCAGATCGAGGCGGACCTCGGCAAGCTGGAGTCCAACCACCCGGCCTTCGGCATCCACGCCGACGCCCGGCTCGCGCTCGCGGCCCTCGCCGACTCCGTCCCGGCGACCGCCCCGGACGGCCGCGCCGAGGAGGCCGTCGCCCTGCTGCTGAAGCAGGTCCGGGCCCGGCTCGACGCCCAGGGGCTGGACCTGGAGGAGGGGCTGCTGGCCGCCGTCCGCCGGGCCCTGCCGGACGACTCCCCGGTCTTCTTCGACATGACGATCCTCGGCTACTGGGCCTGGTCCGCCTTCGACGCCCGCCGGCCCGGCGCCATGCACTCCGCCCAGGGCGCCGGCGGACTCGGCTACGGCTTCCCCGCCGCCCTCGGCGCGGCGGCCGGCGCGGGGGGCCGCCCGGTGCTCGCGGTCTCCGGCGACGGCGGGGCGATGTACTCGATCGCCGAACTCGCCACCGCCCGCCAGCTCGGCCTGGACGTCACCTGGCTGATCGTGGACGACGGCGGCTACGGCATCCTGCGCGAGTACATGACGGACACCTTCGGCGCGGCGACCGCCACCGAGCTGGCCCGCCCGGACTTCGTCCGGCTCGCCGAGTCCTTCGGCGTCCCGGCGGCTCGGACCCGCCCGGAGGACCTGGAGCGCGACCTGGCCGCGGCGCTGGCTACCCCGGGCCCGAGCGTGCTGGTGCTGCCCGCCCTGCTGCGGATGTTCGCCCCGACGCACCTCGACCCGGCCGGCCAGGAGCGGACCGGCCAGGAGCGGACCGGCCGGGCAGCCGGCTGAGCCCCGGGGCCGCCGGGCCCGGGGCTCAGGCCCCGGCCGGCTTCCCGGCCGGCTCCCCGGACGTCTCCCCGGCGCGCCGCTCCCGCTTGGCGCGCCGGGCCCGCAGGAAGCGGTCGAGCGCGTACCAGACCCCGGCGGCGTAGGCCCAGCCGACCAGGACGTCGATGATGAAGTGCTCGGCGCCGTAGACCAGCACGAAGGCCATCGCCGGCGGGTAGGCGGCCAGCAGCACCCGGGCCGGCCGGTTGGCCGTCCGCCAGAAGAACACCGCGAGCAGCATCGGGTAGGCGGCGTGCAGCGAGGGCATCGCCGCGACGTCGTTGGCGAACTGGCTGCCGTTCTCGAAGATCGACCCGGCCCTGGGCATCCCGCTGGAGTTCAGCAGGTCCTGCACGACCCGGGTGACGTCCGGCATGTGGCCCTGCAGCGAGGTCAGCCACGGCGGGTCGGCCGGGTAGAGGATGTAGGTCGCGAAGCCGACGTAGGTGAGCAGCACGTAGCCCGCCAGCAGCTGCCGGAACCGGCCGTGGTCGCGCCGCCAGAGCACCGCGAGGGTCACGAAGATCACGAAGAAGTGGGACATGTAGACCGCGACGCCGGCGTAATCGTACCAGCGCGGCCTGCCCGGGTGGTACAGCCACTCCTGCAGCCGGACCGTCCAGGTCTCCCCGCCGCCGAGGAAGGTGTCGATGCTCAGCTGCGGCTCGAACCGCACCGGCCACGGCGTGTGCGCCCCGTACCCGCGCAGCAGCGAGTAGACCCAGACCACGGCCATCACCGGCACCCAGTCGCGCAGCACCAGCAGGGACCCGCGCAGGCCGCGGCCGCTGTGCACGGAGGCCGCGACCAGCGCGCCGATCAGGCAGCAGAACACCACGTCGTTGGCGTACGGGAGCCCGTTCTCGTCCACGTACCAGGCCAGCACCCCGAAGTAGACCGGCCAGGCCAGCAGACGCAGCCGGGCGGCCCCCCGCCGGGCGCGCAATGCCCTGTCGGTCTTCTTGTCGGGCGGCGCGGGGCGGAGCAAGTCGGTCATACAGGGTGAAGCTAGCAACGCTTCCTTGGAGAATTCTTGGGATCGCCGGTCATGTCACCCAGCTAGCGGTCAGCTGACGCACTGCAGTTCGTGCGGAGTGTTGTTGAAACGGCGGCCGGCCCGGTCGGTCACGGTGACGATGTCCTCGATCCGGACGCCGAAACGCCCCGGGAGATAGATCCCCGGCTCGATCGAGAAGCACATGCCCGGCACCAGCCGCTGCCGTTCGCCCTCGACCATGTAGGGCGGCTCGTGGGTGGTGATCCCGATGCCGTGGCCGGTGCGGTGGATGAAGTACTCCCCGTACCCGGCCTCGGTGATCACCCGCCGGGCCACCCGGTCGATCTCCTGGCACTCCACGCCCGGCCGGACCGCCTCGAAGGCCAGCTGCTGGGCCCGCCGCACCACGTCGTGGACCTCCTGCACCTCGGCCGGGACCTCGGTGCCGACGTACACGGTGCGGGTGGTGTCGGAGCCGTAGCCGTCCTTGAGCCCGCCGAAGTCCAGCACCACGGTGTCACCCGCACGGATGACCCGGTCGTCGGCCTCGTGGTGCGGGTCGGCGCCGTTCGGGCCGGAGCCGACCACGGTGAAGTCGACCTGGCTGTGCCCGTAGTGGATGAGCAGCGCGCTGAGGTCGGCGGCGACGTCGCTCTCCCTGCGGCCGGCGAACTCCACCTCCAGGATCCGCCGGTACGCCGCGTCGGCGGCGCCCCCGGCGGCGGCCAGCCGCTCCAGCTCGTCGGTGTCCTTGACGGCGCGCAGCATCGGCAGCGCGGCGGTCAGCGAGGTCCAGCCGCTGCGCGGCAGGGCGGACTGCAGGCCGAGCAGGTGCATGGCCCAGGCCGAGTCGGAGACGCCGTAGCGCCCGCCCGCGTCCAGCAGCGGGACGGCGCTCGCGTACGGGTCCTCGCCGTCCGACCAGTCGACCAGCCGCAGCCCGGGCACGCCGGGGGCCTTCTCGGCGTCCGGCCGCTCCAGCTTGGGCACCACCAGGGCGGGCTCCCGGCCGGCGGTGAGGACGAGCGCGGTCAGCCGCTCGGTGATCGCGGTGGGCCGGTAGCCGCAGAGGTACTCCAGGTCCGGGCCGGGGGCGATCACCAGGCCGGCCAGCCCGGCGGCCGTGGCGTCGCCGGCCGCACGGTCCATCCGCGCCCGGTAGTCCTCCCGGGTGAACGGCCGGGGCGCGGCCGCCGCGTCCTCCTGGGGGCCCGTCACGTGGGGGCCCGTCACGGCCGGCCGGCCTTGGCGTAGTTCTGCAGGAACAGGGCTTCGACGTGTGCCATGTGGCGGATCTCCTCCGGGTCGACGCTCTCGTTGGGTGCGTGGATGAGGCAGCGCGGCTCCTCCACGCCCATCAGGATGATCTCCGCCTCGGGGTAGGTGCGGGCGAAGACGTTGCACAGGGGGATCGAACCGCCCTGCCCGAGGAACGCCATCGGCTTGCCGTAGACCTCCCGCATCGCCGAGTCGAGCGCGCCGTAGGCGGGCCCGCCGGTGGCGGCCTCGAACGGCGAGCCGGTGCTCTCGTTCTCCACCTCCACCCGGACCCCCCACGGCGCGGCGGCCCTCAGGTGCGCGGTCAGCGCGTCCCGGGCCGTCCCCGGGTCGGTGCCCGGCGGCACCCGCAGGCTGACCCGGGCCCGGGCGGTGCCGGGGACGGCCGCGGCCGAGCCGACCACCGGCGGGCAGTCGATGCCCAGCACGGTGACCGCGGGCCGGGCCCAGAGCCGGTCCGCCACCGAGCCGGTGCCGGTCAGCGAGACGCCGTCCAGCACCCCGGCGTCGGTGCGGAACTGCGTCTCGTCGTAGCCGACGCCCGCCCAGGTGCCGGTGCAGTCCAGGCCGTCGATCCGGGTGCCGCCGTGCTCGTCCCGCAGCGAGTCGAGGATGCGCACCAGCGCGGCCAGGGCGTCGGGCGCCGGGCCGCCGAACATCCCGGAGTGCACGTCCCCCTCCAACGCCTGCACGGTGACCACCACGTTGGCCAGGCCCCGCAGGGTGATGGTGGCGGTCGGCACGCCGACCGCGGCGTTGCCGGTGTCGCAGACCAGCAGCGCGTCCGCGTGCAGCTCGCCGGCGTGCGGCGGGACGTACTCCTCCAGCCCGCCGGTGCCCTGCTCCTCCGAGCCCTCGGCGACGAGCTTCAGGCCCACCGGGATGTCCTCGCCGAGCGCCCGCAGGGCGGTGAGGTGCATGACGATGTTGCCCTTGCAGTCCGCCGTGCCGCGCCCGTACCAGCGGCCGTCCCGCTCGGTCAGCTCGAACGGCGGGGAGGTCCAGGCGGCGTCGTCGAGCGGCGGCTGCACGTCGTAGTGGCAGTAGAGCAGGACGGTCGGCGCGCCGGGCGGCGGCGGGCGGTGGCCGATCACGGCGTGGCTGCCGTCGGGGGTCTCCTCCAGGTGGACGTCCTGCAGCCCCGCCTCGGTGAAGGCCGTGGCGACCCACTCGGCGGCCTCCCGGCAGTGTTCCGGCGGGTACTGCCGGGGGTCGGCGACGGACGGGATCGCCACCAGACGGGCCAGGTCGCTCTTCGCCCGGGGCATCAGCTCGTCGATGCGCCGGGCCAGGTCGTCGGTCATGCGTGGTCCTCCGGTCGGTGCGGCGGTGCGGTGCGTGTGCGTGCGTTCGTGCGCGTGTGCGCAGGTGGGTGCCGTGCGGGGGCGCGGGTGCCGAGGGACGGGTGCCGAGGGGCCTGTGCGCGGCGCGGGACGCCGTGCGGGCGGGTCAGTCCCGGACGGTGTCGCGGAGGTCGAGGTCGTCGATCTTGTCCTTGATCGCGCTCAGCTTGTCCGGGCAGTAGACCGACAGCACGATGGCCTCGCCCAGCACCACCTGGCGGTCCGACAGCACCGGCCGCTGGCCGGGGCCGGCCGCGCCGTTGGACATCCCGTACTTCCACTGCGCCTGGACCAGCGCGTTCGACGGGTTGGCGCAGACGGCCCCGCCGTCGGTGCCCAGCGTGCGGACGATCTGGTCCTGGGACGGCACGGGGTAGCCGGCCGCCCTCAGCGTGTCGGACAGCTGCGAGGCCTTGCGGTTGGCCTCGTTGGTGGCGTGCACCTGGGTGAACGCCAGGATGCCGGTCACCAGCATGGCGATCAGGAGGACGATCGAGCCGAGGTAGATCCAGCGGTGCTGCGAGCCCATCAGGCCGCCCCGGGTGCGCTCCTCCGGCTCCGCCCCCGGCCCCAGCTCGGGTTCCAGCTCCGGTTCCAGTTCCGGCTCGTGGCCCGGGTCCTTCCCCGGCCCCGGGCCGGCGCTCATGCCGCTGCTCATGCGACCGCCCCCTCGGTGCCGCTCTCCTCGGGCATCCGCCAGCTGGGCTTGCGCAGCCGCAGGAAGAGGTACGGGATGATCCCGCCGAGCAGCAGCAGGCCGCCGCCGACGATGGCGATGTAGACCCAGACGCTGCCGTTGCCGAACTGCGAGGACGGGACGAAGCCGATCGCCATCGCCGCGGCGGAGGCCACGAACCCGGTGACGCAGGTCAGGACCAGGGCGGGGGCCCGGTAGCCGCGCGGGTGGTCCGGCTGGGTGCGGCGCAGCCGGATCGCGGCGAGGAACATCAGCAGGTAGACGATCAGGTACACCTGGGTGGTGATCACCGAGAAGATCCAGTAGGCGCTGGAGACGTTCGGCAGCAGCGCGTAGGCCAGGGCGATCACCGTGGTGACCACCCCCTGGGTGACCAGGATGTTCTGCTGGATCCCGTGCTTGTTCAGCCGCTGCAGGAAGGGCGGCAGGTAGCCCTCCTGGCGGGAGATCAGCAGCAGGCCCTTGGACGGGCCGGCCAGCCAGGTCAGCATGCCGCCGAGCGAGGCGGTGACCAGCGCGACCGCGATCACCGGTGTCAGCCAGCCGATGTGGAAGTACTGGAAGAAGGAGTCGAAGGCCTGCATCACGCCGGCCGTCAGGCTCAGCTGGCTGGACGGCACCACCCAGCTGATCGCCAGCGCCGGCAGGATGAAGATCAGCAGCACCAGCCCGGACGCCGTGAACATCGAGCGGGGGAACTCCCGTGCGGGATTGCGCAGCGAGGAGACGTGCACCGCGTTCATCTCCATGCCGGAGTAGCTGAGGAAGTTGTTGACGATCAGGACGAGGCTGGCGAGGCCGGTCCACTGGGGGAGGAGATTGCTCGCGGTCATCGGCGCGGCCGAGGGGTTGCCCTGGCCGAGGAAGACCATGCCGAGCACCACCAGCAGCGTGCCGGGGACGAGGGTGCCGATCACCAGGCCCCAGGAGGAGAGCCCCGCCACCGCCCCGGTGCCGCGCGAGGAGACCCACACCCCGGACCAGTACAGGACCATGATCACGATCGCGGTGTACGGCCCGTTGCTCGCCAGGTTCGGATTGATCACGTACGCGATGGTGGACGCCACGTACGCCAGCAGGCTCGGGTAGTAGAAGATCGTCATGGCGAACTGGCACCACACCGCCAGGAAGCCGAGCGGCTTCGAGAGCCCCTCGGAGACCCAGCGGTACACCCCGCCGTCCCAGCCGGACGCCAGCTCCGCCGACACCAGCGCCGTCGGCAGCAGGAACACGATCGCCGGCAGCACGTACAGGAAGACCGCCGCCAGGCCGTAGACCGCCATGGTCGGCGCCGACCGGAGGCTGGCCACCGAACTCGTCGTCATCAGGGCCAGGGTCAGCCAGGACATCTTCGGCGCGTTGGCGACGACGGCCCTGACGCCCGCCGGCCCCGCCCGCCGTGTCGTCGTCGGACTC
The DNA here is from genome assembly GCF_014655955.1 of Kitasatospora indigofera. Lineage (GTDB taxonomy): Bacteria > Actinomycetota > Actinomycetes > Streptomycetales > Streptomycetaceae > Kitasatospora > Kitasatospora indigofera. The sequence continues at coordinate 6,721 of NZ_BNBO01000080.1, read as the reverse complement.
TCCCGGCTGTCCGACGGCACGTCCATGGAACTCATCAGGCCTCCTCCTGGGCGGCCCGCTCGGACCGCCTGAGGCCAAGTTCACCCGGATGCCAGTGGTCCCGCACGTCGCGCGCACCCGCACGGGTGATCGACTGTCAGGTCCGCCGGCGTGCCGCTCCGCCGCCCCCGGGCGGGGCGGAACGGCCCGGTGACGGCGCGGCCGGGTGCCCGGTCAGGCGGGCCAGCCGGCGCGGCGCAAGGTCCGGTCGAAGGTCGCCGGCAGCAGGCCGAGGGCGAGCAGGAGGGCCAGCACGGCCAGCGCGGTGCCCGGTGCCACGTGGTCGAGCAGCACGCCGCTGCCGAACAGCCCGGCCGGCATCCCGACGGTGAACAGCGTCATGGTGGCCGCGATCACCCGCCCGCGCAGCTCCTCGGCGACCTGCTGGAACACCAGGATGTCGATCATCACCCGCAGGGCCGGGACCCCGAGCCCCATCAGGAACAGCGCCGCGAACACCGTCACCGCGCCACCCGGCAGCAGCGGCGCGAGGAACAGCGGGACGGCGAACCAGGCCACGGCCAGCAGCAGCGCGCCCGGCCCGGCCAGCCGGTGCAGCCGGGCGACCAGCAGCGCGCCGGCCATCGCACCGACCGCCTCGCCGGCCAGCGCCAGCCCGATCCCGCCGCTGGACACGCCCTGGTCCCGGAGCACCACGATCACCGGCAGGACCACCGCCGAACCGACCAGGTTGATGCCGAACACCACCGCCAGCGTCGAGCGCAGCGTCCGGTCCGCGAGCAGGTGGCGGAAGCCCGCGAGGGCGCCGGAGTCCTTCGCGGCCGCTGCCGCGCCCGTCGTCGTGCCGGTCGCCTCGTCGGCCACCGTGTCGGCCGGGGCCGCGTCAGCGGGTGCGGCCGGTTCGGCCCGGCCGGGGAAGCGCACCAGGCAGGCGGTCGCCAGGGACAGCAGCGAGGCCAGCGCGGCGCCGAGGAACGGTACCGCCCGCCCGGCCCCCAGCAGCAGCCCGGCCAGCGGCGGCCCGGCCAGCCCCGCGCCGCTCATCCGCGCCTCGTCCTGCGCCAGCGCCTGCCGCAGCTGCTCCGGCGCCACCACCGAACGGACGGCCAGCAGCCGGACCGGCCCGCTGTAGGCGAGCGTCGCCCCGGTCACCACGGCGACCAGCAGCGCGTGCGCGACGCTGAAGGCGTCCAGCGCCATCGCGAGCGGCACGCTCAGGGTGGCCAGCAGCCGGACGGAGTCCGCCGCGATCAGCACCCGGCGGCGGTCGTACCGGTCGGCGACCGACCCGCCGTGCACCCCGCACAGCACCGACGCAGCCATCTGGAGCGCCCCGAACGCACCGGCCAGCGTGGACGATCCGGTCATCGCGAGCAGCAGCAGCGGGTACGCGGTGTCGGTGACGTGCAGCCCCAGCGTGGAGGCGGCCGATCCGCCCCAGAGCAGCTGGAAGCGCAGGTTGCGGCGCAGCGGGACCGGCTGCGCCGGCTTCCGGTCCGCCCGGTCCGCCCGGTCCGCCCGGTCCGGGCCCGTCCCCGTCTGCTCCGCCTGCGCCGTCCCGGCCGTCGTCCCCCGCGCCGTCGCCGGCCCCTGTCCGGGGCACTGCTCCGTCGCGTCCTGCGCGGCCCCGCTCAGCCCCACCCCGCCCAGCCCCACCCCGCCCAGCCCCATCCCGCCCTGTCCCACGGTGTCCTGATCCGTCGACGGCGAGACCCCGGTCATGGTCATACCCCACCCCTTTTGCGTTAGCGGAAGCATTCACGCTTGAGTGAATGATTGCCGTTGGGTGATTGATTGCGCAAGGGTGGACGGGCTGCGACAGTGGGCCCGTGGTCGACAAAGCCAAAGAACGCCAGGTGAACGACGTCGCGACGCTGAAAGCGCTCGCCGATCCCGTCCGGCTGGCCATCATCAGCGCCCTGATGCGGGCCGAGGGCGAACCCCAGACGGTCAAGGAGCTCGCCGCCGCCCTCGGTGAGCCGCAGACCAAGCTCTACCGGCACATCAAGCAGTTGGAGGCGGTCGGACTGATCGCCGTCGCCGGCACCCGGCTGGTCTCCGGCATCGTCGAGAGCCGGTACGTGGCCGCCCAGGGGTCGTTGCGGCTGTCCCGGGAGATGTTCTCGGCCGGCTCCGAGACCCGGACCGAGGCGGTGGACGCCGTGCTCGCCGCGATCGACCTGGTCCGCGACGGCTTCCGGATCCAAGTCCGGGACGGCAAGCTCGACTTCAGCGCGCCGGACGACGGCTCGGCCGGCCCGCCCGCGTTCGTCGCCCACTTCGCCGTGCGGCTCGATCCGGAGCGGATGGTGCGCCTGCGGCGGGAGTTGGGTGCCATCTTCGACGAACTCGCCGCCGAGGAAAGGAGTACCGCTCCCGACGCCGTCGAAGTCACCGCCTTCGCCCTGCTGTACGGCGTACCGGCCGCCGAGGCCGGTGCGGTCCGCGCGGCCGGCGCCGGCACCGCTGCCGACCCGGCCGGCTGACACTCGCCGTCGAGGCGACAATCAGGGTGCGTGGCAGTTGAGTTGGGGCATCCGTCGGAGCCGCCGGTGTTGCCGGGGCCGGCGGGCCGGCCGTCGCCGGCCCGCCGCTCCCGGTGCGCCACCCGGGTGGTGAATCATTCGGCGTAGGAAGGCTGGCCGGGCCAACTCCGGTGACTCAACGTGTGGAACAGGCACATCGCCTGAACCACACCGAGAGGATGCGTTTCCTATGCGTGCCATCTGGATGGCCGCCGCGCTGACCACAGCCATCGGGCTGACCACCGTCACCGCTGCGTCCGCCACCGCTTCCGGCCGGACCGAACTCCCCGGCCGGGGCGCCCCGGGCTCCTTCGCGGCCCCGGCCGCGGTGACCGCCCCCCGCATACCCGTCCGGCCCGCAGCCGTGGCGCCGGCCGAGGACACACCCGCCGACGGCACACCCGTGGCGGCCCTGCCGGCCGTGGACCCGCCGGCCGCCGGGCTGCCGGCCACGGACCTGCCGGCGGTGCCGGCCACCCCGGCCCTGCCCGAACTCCCCGACATCTCAGGCCTGCCGGCGCTCCCCGCACTGCCGGCGCTGCCCGCGCTGCCCGACCTCACCACCGCACTCGGCGGCCTCGGTGACGTCCTCGGCCAGGTCACCGGCCTGCTCGGTACCGTGCTCGGTTCGGCCACCGCACCGGACACGGGCGCACTGCAACAATTGCTCGCCGACCTCCAGGCGACCGTGCAGTCCCTGCTCGGCCGGCTCCCGGCCGCGCCGGTCCCGGCGCCCGCCGAGCAGCAGCCGAAGGGCTCGGTGCCCGCGGCCGGTCCCCGGGCGACGACGGCCGCCAGGCCTCCGGCGGCCCCGGCGCCCAAGGCCCCGGCCGGTACGGCGGCCAGGACCCCGGCGGGAACGTCACCGAACGCCCCGGCCCGGAGTTCCTCCCAGCTCTCGGGGCCGGTGCTGCGGGAGCAGCTCGACCAGCTGAAGGCCAGGGCCAAGGCGCTGACCGACGCCGCGACGGCCGGCAGGGCGGCGGCCACGGCGACGCGCTGACCGCGCGAACCGCGACGCGGTAGCCGCAGAACGGCGGCCACGGCGGCCACGGCGGCCACGGCGACCCGGCGCTCCGGGCCCGGGATGCCCCGGGCACGCGAAGAGGGTCCCGACCGGGATCGGGACCCTCTTCGGCGGCGCGGGGCGCCGGGTCAGCGGTAGTTCACGAACTGGATCGCGAAGTCCAGGTCCTTGCCCTTCAGCAGGGCCTGGATGGCCTGAAGGTCGTCCCGGCTCTTCGAGCTGACGCGCAGCTCGTCACCCTGGACCTGGGCCTTCACGCCCTTGGGGCCCTCGTCCCGGATGATCTTCGCGACCTTCTTGGCATCGTCCTGGGAGATGCCCTCCTTCACGTCCGCGAAGATCTTGTACTCCTTGCCGGACAGCTGCGGCTCGGCCGCGTCCAGCGCCTTCAGGGACAGGCCCCGCTTGATGAACTTGTCCTTCAGCACGTCCAGGATCGCCTTGACGCGCTCCTCGCCGTTGGCCTTCATCTCGATCTTCTCGCCCGACCGCTTGACCTCGCCGCCGACGTTCTTGAAGTCGAAGCGGGTGGCGATCTCGCGGGAGGTCTGGTTGATCGCGTTGTCGACCTCCTGCCACTCGACCTTCGAGACGATGTCGAAACTGGAGTCGGCCATGGTGTCTTGGTCTCCTTGATGCTCTGGCTTCACTGGCAGGGGCCCGCCCCACGGGGCAGACCGCCTCCCCAGCCTATCCAGCGCGGCCCCGTCGCCGCCCCCGACAGCCGGGGGGAGCCCTTGATCATCATGTGACCGATCGAGTGGCGGACCACCCCCTGTCATCAGGTATCGTTTACCGAGTCGAACGGGGCAAGCCCCGCGAAACACATCCCTGGCTGGTTGTCGCGCAAGCTACGCAGGTTCGAACCCTGCACCAGCCACCGGATAACGGAACGGCCCCTGACCTGCGGAAACGCAAGTCAGGGGCCGCTTTCGTTTGGCTCAGAGGCGCAGGTCGAGCGGTGGTCGAAAAGCACCTAAAGTCCCAGCTTGTCTCACTCATGTACCGCCTCTGACCAGTGTGTGTGGGACATGCGTGGGACCGCTCCTGGACCCGGCGGTCACTCCCAGCCCAGGAGGGCCTCCGCGATCCGCTTGTTCGCCGCGTCGGTCGCACCGTCGAGGCACTTCGCGTAGACCCGGAGAAGAACCGCGATGCTGTGGCCGGCCCGTCGGGCGCACTCGGCGGGATCCACTCCAGAATTCAGCCACAAGGAGATCCCCGCGTGGCGAAGGTCATATGGGCGGGTTGCCAGCGGCGAGGCGACCTGTTCGGGGGTGAGGGCGGCTTCTCGGGCCCTTTTCCAGACGACTCCATACCCGCTCTCTTGGACCAGCCCGCCTCGGGAAGTCCGGAACAATCGCCCGTCCGGGGCAACTCCGTAGGTCCCGATGTGCTCGCGAAGCGTCGCGACCAGCTCGGGCGGAATGGGGACAGGCCGGGTGTCCTTGACCGGCCGCCACTTCAGACCTCGGTCGTCGTGGGAGTCGCCGCTATCCGTCCACGAGCTACCCACGCGGGGCCGCGAACCGTCGAGCGACAGCAGTCCGAACCCTGTGGGTGGCAGGTCGCAGTTCGTCCGGCGCAACCAAACAGCCTCGGCCGGCCGGAGACCTGCATGGTAGAGGCAGCCGAAGAATGCTTTGAGGTGCTCGCCCCTCTTGCCCTGTTCGGCCACTCCGGCGAGTAGCTTCCGCACCTGCCGCGGGTTGGCCACCACCGCCGGGTCGACCTGCTCGGTCGCTGCCGGCGCCGTCCACTGCACCGAGTGAAGTGGGTTGTGCTTGAGTCGGCGAGCCTCGATGGCGTAACCCAGCGCATTGTGAAAGATCGCGCGCTTCCGCCGAGTAGTCGATGCTGCGGAGATCGACCCGTCCATGTTGCGAGTGAAGGCGGTTAGCACCTTCCGCATCACCAGCGGGTCGTCCAACTCGCTCATAGAGAGAGACTGGCGTTCCACCCATTCCAAGGCCTTCTGCACCTTCGCAGGCGGCTCCTCGCGCCAGCGGTTGACGTTGAACGCCCAGCTGTAGAGGGCGGTGCGTGTGTCCTCGGTGGAGGGCATCCCGAGACGAGACTTCACAAGCACCGGGGTGGCGGTCGCCAGCATGTCGGCGATCGTCGTACGAGTCTTGGCGGGGGCTGGCGACCACTTCATCTCGATGAAGTCCCGAGCATGGGCGTACCAGGTCACGTCATCCTTCGCGCGGACCTCGGACATGGGCTGTCCTGAGACCTCGTCGAACGGCTCGCCTTCCTTGGTCGCCGTCAGGAGTTTCGCTCGGCGGCCGTCCGCGAGCGTCTTGGTCTTGAAGGTCTTGGAGAACGGCGTATCGCCGACCTTCCACCTCAGCTCGTAGGTGTTGGAGCCGAGGTTGACGTTCTCGCGGATGGTCCAAATGCGGACCTTGAAGGTGGGCTTGGGCATGCTCTCACTTCTCGTTGGAAGGGCGGGCCCCGGACGCTTTGGGGCCCGGGCACGGGCGTGGCGTCAGTGACGGACTTCCTCAAGGCTGGACAGCCAGCTGTCGAGGTCGCTTCGCCGAATGCGGATCTGACGGTTGGGCAGCTTGATGAGGCGCGGACCCTGGCCTCGCGCTCGCATCCGGTAGAAGGCCGCGCGGGACATGCCCAGCTCGTCGAGCACCTCAGGCAGCTTGAGGTTCTGGTGATTGGCCACGGTGATGTTCTCCTTGCTGGGCAGGACAGTCGGCGAAGCGTGTCCGGGGTGCTGTCCGGCCTGTTGTTGCAGCTCAGGCGGGCTGGCGGGACAGCAGGACAGGCCGGACAGTTCAGGTGAGGGGGAGGGTGTCCGGGGAGATGGGGGCGGTGTAGGCGCCGGTGGCGTCGCGGTGGAGCTGGCCGGCTTCGGCCATGCGGGAGCAGGTGCGGCGGGCCAGGTCGATGTCGAGGCCGGTGGCGGTGGCGATGTCCTTGGGGCGGGCGCCGGGGTGGGCGCGGACGTGGCTGAGGATGGTGGCGCGGGTGTCGCCGATGGTGTGGTCGCTGGCGGGTCCGTTGAGGAGGAGCCAGCTGCCGGTGTCGGGCTGGAAGGCGAGTGCGTGTTCGGCTTCGTCGACGTCGCGGCCGGTGATGTGCAGGACGCCGTCGGCTTTGCCGCGTGCGCGTTTGAGGACGAGGGTGGCGTCGGCGGCGCCGGCGAGGCCGT
>NZ_BNBO01000079.1 GCF_014655955.1 Kitasatospora indigofera | reverse complement strand
TCGCCATCGGCGAGAAGGTCCTCGCCGCCCAGGGTCCCGGTGCCTGGCCCGTCTGCTCCGTCAAGGCCGGCCTCACCAAGTAACACCGGCCTCACCGAGTACCACCCCAGGCCCCTTCCGCACGCCCGGGGCCCGCTCCGGCCGCCGTCGGCGTCGCAGCGGGCCCCGCCGAGCGTCTTCCGCTCAGCCGAAGTCCAGGGCGCCGGTACGGGTGCGCTTCAGCTCGAAGAACGTGGGGTGGCCGGCCAGCAGGCGCACGCCGTCGAAGACCCGGACCGCCTCCTCGCCGCGGGGTATCGAGGTGAGGACCGGGCCGAAGAACGCGGCGCCGTCGATGTGCAGGGTGGGCGTGCCCACCTCCTCGCCGACCGGGTCCATGCCCTCGTGATGACTCTTGCGCAGGGCGTCGTCGTAGTCATGCGAGTGGGCGGCCTCGGCGAGGCCGGCGGGGAGCCCGGCCTCGGCCAGGGCCTCGCGGACCAGCGCGTCGGAGACGGGCCGGCCCTCGGTGTGGATCCGGGTGCCGAGGGCCGTGTAGAGCGCACCCAGGACGGCCTCGCCGTGGTGCTGGGCGGCCGCGACGCACACCCGGACCGGGCCCCAGCCGGTGGTGAGCAGTCGCTGGTAGCGCTCGGGCAGGCCGGTGCGGCCCTCGTTGAGCACGGAGAGGCTCATCACCCGGAACCGGAGGTCGAGGTCGCGCTGCTGCCCGACCTCCAGGATCCAGCGGGAGGTGATCCAGGCGAACGGGCAGACGGGATCGAAGTAGAAGTCGACTCGGTTGGTCACCCGGCCGAGACTAGGCGCCGGGTGGACCAGGCCGAAGAGCCATTCCGAGCCGGTTTCCTTGGGCCAGTCCTGCCGTCGGCCGCCTGTCGGGCACCGGCCCCGTGGTCAGAACTGCCGCACCTGCTCCGGCCAGCCGTCCTCGTTGGAGCAGCTCTCGTAGTCGAACGCGGTGACGACGTCCCATTCCTCGCCGGTGACCTCCTCGTAGGCCTCCTCGGCCAGGTGGAGCAGGTCCTCGCCGTGCAGGGTGGTGGCGGTGTGCGGGGCGAACCGGGCCGGATCGGCCAGTACGGCCTCGTACTCCGCGCGCCCGGCCGCGACCACCGCGCACCGGGAGTAGAGGAACGAGTCGTCGGACTGCGGGAACGGCTTCCCGGGGCTGCTCATGTCGATGACCGGCAGCACCCCGAACTCGCGCCGGTCCAGCCGGTACAGGGCCTCCGCCAGGCGCTCCTCGAAGTCGACGATCCTGGCGGGCGGCAGTTCGGCCAGCGCCTCGGCCAGCGGCGTGGTGTAGTCGCAGCGGCACCGGTCGCCCAGCAGGTCGATCAAGGTCCAGAAGTCGTCCCAGGTCATCATGGGTGGCATTGTGCCCGCCGCCTCGGACAATCAGGTCCGCGGGCCCGGCCCGGGCGGTGCGGCCCGGGCCGTTGCCGCCGTCAGCAGCCCGCCCGGCTCGACGGCGGGACGAGGGTCGCGTCGATGGCGCGGTCGGCCTTCACCTTGACGGTGGAGGCACCGCGATCGATCGGGGAGGATTCGAAGCGGAGCGAGTCCGGCAGCTCCGCGTCGGTGACCGGCTCCCCGAGATGGACGACGCTGAGGGTGCCCCGGCAGGTCTCCGGGGCGGGCGGGCCGCTGCCGATCACGGTGCCCGCGCCCAGGGTGAGCGCCAGCGGCGTGGTGTTGATCAGCTTGTAGGTGAAGGTCGGCTCCTGGCTGCCCCGGGCGGTCGGGGTGGGGTCGGTGCCCGTGCCGGGGAGCCCGGGCAGGGGCGGGAGGCTCCGCCTGCTGCCGGGGAGGCCGGGGATGCCGGACCGCCAGTCGTCGGGGTTGAAGGTGGCCCCGCCGGCACCGGTCACCACCACCCAGAAGTGGGTGACGTTCACGTACAGCGTCTTGCACGGCCGGTGGTCGACCGACGGGTCGTAGTGGACCCCGTCGTAGGAGGTGTGCAGGCCGTTCAGCCCGCCGGTCGCGCTCGGCAGCTTGGCCAGGTAGTCGTGCAGCTGCTGCTGGCTGAAGGCCGCGGTGTCGGTGCACTCCGCGACCGGCGGCGGGGTGTGGGCGGCCGTCGCGGTCGGGGAGGGGCTGGGCGAGGCCGACGGGCTCTGCGCGGAGTCGGAGGCCGTTGCGGACGCCGGCCGCCCGGCGTCCGCCGACGCGGGGCCGTGGTCCGAGCCCGAGCAGCCCGCGAGGGCCAGCAGTGAACAGGCCAGCAAGGACCCCGTGCTCCGCCAGGACCACCGCATGCCCGCTCCTCCGCCGTCGCCGCGCCACCGCCTGACGTACCGTCACCGATGGTGGCAGAGGATCCGACGGCGCGCAGCCTTACGCCGGAACTCCCCGGCGGCCCGGCCGGCGCGGCCCGCCCGGGTGACCCGCGCCGCCCGGATGCCTCAGAAGACCGACCAGCCGGTCGCCGTGGTGAAGGCGTCCAGCGCGGCGACCGCGCCGACCGAGTTGCCGGCCGGGTCCAGGGCCGGGCCCCAGGCGCAGAGGGTGCCGCGACCGGGGACGACGGCCAGGACGCCGCCGCCCACCCCGCTCTTCCCGGGCAGGCCGACCCGGTAGGCGAACTGCCCGGCCGCGTCGTAGGTGCCGCAGGTCAGCAGGACGGCGTTGATGCGCTTGGCCTCGCTGCGGGTCAGCAGCCGGGAGCCGTCGGCGCGCAGTCCGTGGCGGGCCAGGAAGAGCCCGGCGAGCGCGAGGTCGCGGCAGCTCGCGGTGAGGGCGCAGTGGTCGTAGTAGTGCTGGAGCACGGTGGCGACCGGGTTCTCCAGGTTGCCGTAACTGGCGATGAAATGGGCCAGGGCGGCGTTGCGGTGGCCGTGCTCGGCCTCGGAGGCGGCGACCACCGAGTCGCTGTCGAGCAGCGGGTTTCCGGACTCGGCCCGCAGGAAGTCCCGGACGGCGGCCCGGGCGTCACCGGTGAGGCTGTGCAGCCGGTCGGTGACGACGACGGCGCCGGCGTTGATGAACGGGTTGCGCGGGATGCCGTGCTCGGTCTCCAGCTGCACCAGCGAGTTGAACGGGCTGCCGGAGGGCTCGCGGCCGACCCGCTGCCAGAGCTCGTCCCCGCCGACGGCGAGCGCCAGGGAGAGCGTGAAGAGCTTGGAGATGCTCTGGATGGAGAAGGGCTGTTCCCAGGCCCCGACGCCGTGCACCTCGCCGTCCACGGTGGCCAGCGCCAGCCCGAAGGCGGCGGGGTCGGCGGCGGCGAGGGCCGGGATGTAGTCGGCGACCCGCCCGGTGCCGAGCACCGGACGGGCCGCTTCCATGGCCTGGTTCAACTGGTCCTGAAGATCCACCAGGCCATCATTGTGCACTCGGCCGCTGGTGTCGCGGCCGGGGCGGGATCAGTGCGCGAGCACCGGGATCGCGTTGAGGTCCTCCTCGCTCGCACCCGCTCCGGCCGGGGCGCCGCCCTGGTGGCCGGTGTTGATGAAGGTGAAGGCGATGCCGGCGGCCAGCACCAGGATGCCGAACGACCACCAGATGGCGGTGGAGAAGCCGTGCACCATCGACTGCAGCTGCAGGGCCTGCGGCGAGCCGCCGGACGCCGCGTGCGCGGTGAGGTAGGCCGTGGTGGCGCTGGCCGCGATGGTGTTGAGCAGCGCGGTGCCGATGGCGCCGCCGACCTGCTGCGAGGTGTTCACCATGGCGGAGGCGACACCGGCGTCGCGCGGCTGGACGCCGTGCGTGGCCAGGCTCATGGCCGGCATGAACGCGGTGCCCATGCCGAGGCCCATCAGGACCAGACCGGGCAGGATCAGCGCCGGGTAGGAGCTGTCCGTCTTGATCTGGGTGAGGATCAGCATGCCGACCGAGGCGACCAGGAAGCCGGGGGCCATCAGGTAGCGCGGGGCCACCCGGGTCATCAGGCGGGCGCCGATCTGGGTGGAGCCGGTGATCATGCCCGCGACCATCGGGAGGAAGGCCACGCCGGTGAGCACCGGGCTGTAGTCGAGCACGACCTGGAGGTAGTACGTCAGGAAGAGGAACAGGCCGAACATGCCGATCACGGCCAGGCCGAGCGACAGGTAGACACCACCGCGGTTGCGGTCCAGGACGACGCGCAGCGGCAGCAGCGGGGCCTTGACCACGCGCTCGACCACCACGAAGGCGGCCAGCAGGACGGCGGCGGCCACGAACAGGCCGATGGTGAGCGGCGCGGACCAGCCGTCCGACTCGGCGCGGGTGAAGGCGTAGACGAGCGAGACCAGGCCGGTGGTGACCAGCAGCACGCCGGGGATGTCCAGGCGGTTGCGGTTGCGGCCCTGGGCGGGCTCACGGATCACCATGACGGCGCCGAAGGCGGCGATGATGGCGAACGGGATGTTGACGAAGAAGGTCCAGCGCCAGTTCAGGTACTCGGTGAGCAGGCCGCCGAGGATCAGGCCGATGGCACCGCCACCGCCGGCGATGGCGCCGTAGATGCCGAACGCCTTGGCGCGCTCCTTGGCCTCGGTGAACATCACCGCGAGCAGCGAGAGCGCCGCGGGGGCGAGCAGGGCGCCGAACACGCCCTGCAGGGCGCGGGCGCCGAGCAGCATGGCGGTGTTGGCGGCGGCGCCGCCCAGTGCGGAGGCGAGCGCGAAGCCGGCCAGGCCGACCACGAAGGTGCGCTTGCGGCCCCAGAGGTCGGCGATCCGGCCGCCGAACAGGAGCAGCCCGCCGAAGGCGAGGGCGTACGCGGTGATGACCCACTGGCGGTTGCCGTCGGTGATCCCGAGGTCGCGCTGGGCGGAGGGCAGGGCGATGTTCACGATCGTCGCGTCGAGCACGACCATCAGCTGGGCGAGGCCGATGAAGATCAGCGCTTTCCAGCGCCGGGGATCGGGCTGCAGGGCTGTTTCGGGCATGGGGGTACTCACTTTGCGGTGCGTGGCTTGCAAACTCAGGGCAGTTGGCGTGCGGAACTCTCGCCGCGGCGGGCTGCGCTCCGGCGGGCGGTTTCCGACAGGTGGGGCTGGGCGGCTGCCGGTGGGCGGGCCGCGGGACGGGCTTCGGTGGTCAGGTGCCTGATGGGGCCGTCAGGCTTCGGTGCTCGGTCGGCGGGGTCAGGCGCCGGGTGTCGCGTCGGTGTGGTGCTGGAAGTCCTCGAAGGTGATCGCCCGGCCGGGCAGGGTGCTCGGAGCCGGTGCCCGCATGCCGTCCAGGAACAGCTGCAGGTGGCGGTGGACGAAGTCGGCGAAGTTGACGCAGGTGGTGCCGGGGAGCGGTCGGGTGAGCTGGCTGATGGCGACGAAGACGTCCCCGGCGCCGACGTCCGGGCGCAGTGCGCCCGCGTGCCGGGCGCGGTCCAGCAGTTCGGTGACGGTGCCCTCCAGCCGCGAGCGGGCTTCCACCAGCTCGGGGTCGAACGGGTCGAAGCGTCCGGACATCATCGGGCACAGGGCGCCGAGCTTCTCGTCGGCGGCCGCGTGCACGAAGTCCTGCAGGGCGTCGAACGGGTCCGAGCGGTCCGCCAGGGCGGCTTCGGCGTGCGCGACGATGCGGGTCTTCACGTGGAGGACGACGGCCCGGAAGAGGGCCGAGCGGTCCGGGAAGTTACGGTACAGGGTCGCGTTGCCCACTCCCGCACGCTTGGCGATCTCGTCGAGCGGGGCGTCGGCCCCGTGTTCGACGAAGGCCTCGCGGGCCGCCGTGATGATCCGCTCCCGGTTGCGTGTGGCGTCCGCGCGCAGCTTGGGCGCGCGCGGTGCAGCGGTGGCGGTCACGGTCTGCTCCTCTCGGGTTCCGGGGAATCCTTCCCCGCTTCGTCCTACAGAAGAGCAAACGGGGAGTTGGTCCCCAGAAATTTCACGGCGCGATGTGATCTGGGTCACATCGCGCCGTGGTGGGCCGGAGGCGGGAATGTCAGCGGGTCGCCGGAGGGGCGGAGGCGGCGGCGCGCACCGTGAGGGCGTGCTCGGACCGGACCATCCGCAGCATCGGGCAGCGCTCGTCGGCGGCGGCGAGCAGCGCCCCGGCGGCCTCGGGGGACAGCGGGCCGCGCAGGTCGACGGTGGCGGTGAGGTCGTACGGCACCGGCGGCGCGTCGGTCGGGACCTCGAAGAAGCGGGCGTCGTTGTTGCGGGCGGTGACGGCGACCTCCACCCGGTCCAGCGGCAGGCCGTCCAGCGCCGCGATGCACAGGACGGTGTGGGTCAGGCAGGTGCTGATCACCGCGCAGAGCAGTTCGGGCGAGGACGGCCCCAGCCCGTAGCCGCCGATGTCGGGGCCGCCGTCCCCGACGAAGGACCAGTCGCCGACCCGCACCTTGCGGACCCCGGTGGCGTCGTCGGCCACGCAGACGGCGCCGATCTCCTCCTCCCAGTCCTCGCTCGCGGGCCGGCGGCCGGCGGCCGCCCGCATGGCGGCGCCCTTGTCGCGCAGGTGCTCGGCGAGCCCGGGCCGGCGGGGTTCCGGTGTGATCGTCATGCTGGGCAGCGTACGGGCCGGGGCGGTTGCCGCAGGGCCGGTTCGAACAGCCGGCCCGGGCCGCCCGCACCGGTCACGGGTCAGTGCCGGGAGTGCCGGCCGCGCCGGGCCGGGCCGGCCGTGGCGCCGGCGGGAGTGCGGCCGGCCGCCAGCCGGGCGATCAGCGCGGCCACCAGCAGCAGCCCGGCCGGCACCGCGATGTTCAGCATCTGCCGGATCCCGTCCGGGTCGTGCAGGGTGTCCAGCGGCAGGCCGATCCGGCCCAGCAGGTAGAAGGAGTCGTAGGTCGCCGCCAGGTAGGCCACCGCGCCGAAGAGCACCGCGAAGGCGAGCAGCGGCAGGCTGCGCTCGCCCGCCGCGAGCGCCAGCACGGTCACCGCGACCAGCAGCACCGGCGTCGCCCCGTTGAAGAGCAGCAGTTCGGCGGTCTCCAGCAGCGCCGACGGCCGGCGGAACCCCTCCCAGTGGGTGGCCGTCAGCCAGGCCGTCCCGCCGGCGAAGGCGGTGGCCGCGAGCAGCGCCGGCACCAGCCGGCCGAGCGTGCCGGCCCGCCGGTAGCGCCTGATCAGCAGGACCCCGCCGATCAGCATCGCCAGCAGCGCGTACGCCTCCAGCAGCCGCGGGCGCGGGAGTTGGCCGACGGTCAGCAGGCCGCTCGGGGCCGAGACGCCGATCGAGCAGCCCCCGCCCGTGCAGGAGGACCCGGACGTCAGGTACAGCGGTAGGGAGAGCAGCAGCAGCCCGCCGAACACCGCCAGAGCGAACCAGTACCGTCGCGTTGCCATCCGAGCCACCCGTCTGTCGCCTGGAGACCCTGCTTTTCGGCCGATTCTCCTCCGGCTGTCAAGCCCCGCCCGGCGTTCCGGCGGGTGCCCCGGCGGACGGCGCCGATCGGGCCGGACGCCCTTCTCCGCCAACGCAGTTGGGCGTCGGGGTGGGCCTGCGGGGAGCGTCCGGGCCGGCGGCCGGCCGGGCGCCGGCCGGCGGGGCATCCGCCCGGCGCGGGCCGGGTGCGGGCGGGACGAGAGGTCCGGGCAAGGCGCGTGCCGTGCCGCGCCGGGACGTGCCGGTGACCCTAGGCTGAGGGCGGCGGGCGGCTCGGCGGCCGCCTGTTGCCGGGACCGGCCCGGCGTCGGGTCGAGGAGGTACCGCGAAAATGGGCAGCCGAACCGCCAGCGTGCGATGCGTGCCGGCCGCGCCGTGCTGGGTCAGCCTGATGGCGCGCGACCTCGACGCGGCGCAGGCCTTCTACGGGCAGTTGCTCGGCTGGGAATTCGAACCCGGACCGGACCGCTTCGGCCCGTACGTGCACGCGGTGGTGGAGGGGGAGGCGGTCGCCGGCCTCGGCGTCTCCGGCAGCGGCTGGGTGATGCCGGTGGCCTGGACCGGCTACTTCGGGACGGAGAGCGCGGACACCGCGGCCGACGCGGTGCGTGAGCGCGGCGGGACGCTCGCGGTGGGCCCGCTGTCCTTCGACGCCGGCCGGGTGGCCTTCGCGGCCGACCCGGCCGGAGCGGTGTTCGGCCTCTGGGAGGGCCCGCCCGGCCCGGCCCGGCGGCTGGCCCTGCCCGGCTCCCCGGTCTGGATCGAGCTGCGCACCCCCGACCCGTTCGCCGCCGCCCTCTTCTACGGCGAGGTGTTCCGCTGGGACGACCGCGACCCGGCGCACTTCGAGGTCCGGTACGAGCACGAGCGGGTGGTCCTGCGGGTGGAGGGCCGCAGTGTCGCCGCGTTGCGGGCGGAGAAGGCCACCGGCCCGGTGGGCACCCCGCCGCACTGGGAGGTCTCGTTCTCGGTGGCGGACGCGGACGCCGCCGCCAAACTGGCCGAACGCCTGGGCGGTGGCCTGCTCGGGCCGGTGTTCGACACCCCGTACGGCCGGGTGGCGCGGCTGACCGACCCGGAGGGCGGCCGGTTCGCGGTGATCAGCCCTCCGGCGTAGCCGCCGGTTCGGCGGGGGGCGTGACCGGCGGGAGCTCCCGCCGGCCCTCCCGCAGCCGCTCGCCGAGCGTCTCCAGCAGCTCCGGGGCCATCGCTGCGCGGACGGCCGGGAAGAGCCGTTCGGCCTCCTCGGCCAGATGGGTGTGGACGGCGCTGCCCAGGCCGTCCAGCAGCGGCCCGAACGCCGGATCGCCGGGGGAGAGTCCTTGCAGGTCGGTGAGGTACTGCCCGATCGCCAGGTGGTCGGCGAGGCTGGTGAACACCAGCGCCCCGCCGTCCGGCACCTGCTCGTGGACGGCGGGGAAGAGGTACTCCTCCTCCTCGGTGCAGTGGCTCAGCAGCAGGTCGGACAGCGCCTCGACGAGCGTCACCACGCCGTCGTCGGCCGTGCCTCCCGGGCCGCCGGCCGGGTCGCCGGCCGGCGGGGCGTCCGGGGGCGCGCCGGTACCGCCCGGGGGCACCGGCCCGCCGGCCACGGCCTGCGGCGGCGCTCCCGTCTCTCCCGACGGTTCCGCGTCCTGCGGCCCGGTGGCGGGCGGTGCCCCCGTGCCGGCGCTGCCCGGCGCGGCCTTCTCGATCCGCGCGAGCAGCTCCGCCACCGCGCGGTGGTCGGCGCTGAGCTCGTCGACGACGTCTGCCCTGCGGCTCATGGCTCGCCTCGTTTCGGTTCGCCCCGTCACCTCGGCCGGCCCGGCCCGCCGCGACTGGTGTCCGCTGAGCGGGTCAGGTGTATCCAGTATCCGGCGTCCGCCGGGTGAGTGTGCGCTGTCCACGCCGCCCGGGCCCGGTCGCCGGGGCGCCGGCGGGCCGGCCGGGGCCCCCGTGGGCCGGATCCGCCCGGCCCCGGGGCCGCCCCGCCGGCCGGGGGGGGCGGGCCGTCAGGGGCCGTCCCGGCGTCCGGTGCGGGCGAGCAGCCGGGTGAGCGGGCTCGCCCCGTCGGGCACCGGCAGGGCGGGGGCGAACAGGCCGGTGCCGGCGAGGTCGCCCCAGCTGTCGATCTCGGCCAGCGCGAAGTCCACCAGCTCGTCGGAGAGGCGGGGATCGGCGCCGAGGCCGCGGGCGAGGTCCCAGGTGTGCACCACGGCGTCGGCGGTCAGCTGGGCGCAGTAGCCCGTCGCGGGGACGTCGCCGAACGAGAGGTGCACGGTGATGCCGGCCGCCCCCGGCACCCGGAAGGCCTCCTCGGCGGCCTCGGCCGCGTTCTGCCAGAAGGCGGCCGGGTCGTCGTCCAGCACGTCCCCGTCGAACCGGGTGCCGACCTCGGCGACGGTCGACCCCATCAGCAGTTCGGGGACCCACAGCTGTTCGGCGGTGAGGTGGTTGACGAGGTCCCGGACGGACCACTCGGAGCACGGCGTCGGGGCGGGCCACTGGTGCGGGGTGATCAGGCGCACATGGTGGCCGAACGCCTCAAGGGCCTGGGGGAAGAGGCGCAGCACCGGCGCCTCGGGTCGTTCGGACATGCCTCCAGCCTGCCCCCGATCGCGGCGCGTTGCCCGTCGGGCGGCGGCTCCGCGACCGGCCTGCCGCGGCCGTCGCGGGGGTCTTCGCGGCCGTCCCGGCGGTGGCCCGGGGCGGGTCCGGGGAGTGTCGTCCGCGAGGTTGTTCAAATTCGAAAGGACCGGTACGGTCGATCCGAGTTATTCGAATTTGAACTACCGGATGGACGCACCAGGCCGCCCGGGCCGTCCTGGCTGCCCGGATCCCACGACCTACCCCAGGAGACGGAATGCCGAGCACCACCGCCCCCGCCCCCGCACTTCACGCCGACCCGAACACCGCCGCCCCGGCGGGCTCCCCGCACGCGTACGACGCCGGACTCCTGCTGCTGCGCCTCGCGCTCGGCCTCACCATGGCCGTCCACGGCAGCCAGAAGCTGTTCGGCTGGTTCGGCGGCGGGGGCATCGACGGCACCGGTCAGTTCTTCACCGCGGTCGGCTACCCGGCCGGCCGCACGATGGCCGTGGTGGCCGGCCTCACCGAGACCTTCGGCGGCCTCGGCCTGGCGGCCGGGCTGCTCACCCCGCTGGCCGGCGCGGCCCTCGTCGGCACCATGCTCAACGCCCTGGCCGTCCGCTGGGGCGGGGGCTTCGTCGCCCCCAAGGGCGTCGAGTACGAACTCCTGCTGACTGTCGCCGCCGCCGGCCTGACCCTGACCGGGCCCGGCCGGCTCGCCGCGGACCGCTACCTGCCGGTGCTGCGGGAGCACCGGCTCGTCCACGGCGCCACCGCCATCCTGCTGGGCCTGGCCACGGCCGGTGTGATCCTGCTGGTGCGCAACTGACCGGGCCGGCCGGACGCAGGACGACGACCAGCGCCTGACGGCCACCGCGTGCCCCTTCCGGTCGGGAGGCGGAGGGGCGCGCCGGCCGGCGGAGGCCCCGGCACGGACGGGACGACGGTCCCGGCCCGGCCGGGGCCTCCGCGCGTTCCCGCCCGGGGGCCGGGCCGGCCGGCGGGGGCCCGCCCCGGCGCCCGGTTGGTGGCGTGTTGGCCGTCTGTTGGTGGCTCCGGTCAGGATCGCGGGCAAGGAGCGCGGCCGGCGTCCCCGCCGGGGGTGGCAGCCCCCGGAGGCACCGCGATCGCTCCTCCCGGGCGATCGCCGGCCGGTGCGAGCCGGCCGGTGTGGGCCGGCCGGAAGGCACCGCCGGCCGCGCTCCGCGCAGGCCGAAGGCGCCGGGGCGGCGCGGCCGGGACACCGGCCCGGCCCAGGCCGCGCACGGCCCGGGCCTCGGGTGTTGGCGGCCCGTTGGTCGTCCGTTGGCGGCATCGGCCACGATCGCGGCCGGGGTTCGTCCGCAGTCGGAGGAGAGGTGGGCCCGTGCAGGGAAGTCGGGTTGGCAGTCCCGCCAGGAGCGACCAGCAGGGGGAGCCGGGCGGGCTCCGGCAGAACGGCTCGCTCGCCGTCGCGGTGGGGCCCGTGGCCCTGGCCGCCCTGGGCGTGCCGGCCGGCCCGCCCGGCGCCGGGCGGCAGCTGAGCCTCGGGCACGCGGGCGGAGCGGTCGAGCTGCTCCAGGCCGCGCTCAACAATTGGTCCGAGGCCGCCCTGGTGGTGGACGGGGAGTTCGGTCCGGCCACCCGCCGCCGGGTGGCGGAGTTCCAGCGCGGCCAGGGCCTGGAGCCGGACGGCGTGGTCGGACCGCGGACGGCCGGCAGGCTGTTCTGGATCGAGCTGCGCCTCCCGTGCGGCGGGCGCCGCGACTACACCCAGGACAGCGCCGCGCCGGTCTGCTGAGCCGCCAACGGCGGTCCCGGCCGTCCCGGCCGTCCGTTCCGTCCGTTCCGGCCGGGGCACGCGCGGGCGGGGTCGGTCGCGGGCGGGGTCAGTCGCGGACGCGGACCAGGGCGAGGGTGATGTTGTCCGGCCCGCCGGCCTCGATCGCCGCCTTCCAGAGTTCGAACGAGGCCCGAGCGTCGGCCCGTTCGGCGTCCTCGTGCGGTGCGGCGAGCACCGTGGCCAGCTCCTCCTCCGGGACGGGATCGGTGAGGCCGTCGCTGCACAGCAGGAAGCGGTCCCCGGCGTTCAGCGGGGAGCTGCTGACGTGCGGCCGGACGACGGTCAGGGCGGTGGACCCGCCCAGGGTCTGGGTGACGACCGAGGTGGTGCGCCGTCCGGGTTCCAGCGGCGGGCTGTCGTCCACGCTCAGCCGCAGCAGTCCGTCCTCGGTCACCCGGTAGGCCCGGCTGTCGCCCACGTTGAAGGTGATGACCGACTCCGGGAGCAGGACGATGCCCGCCACCGTCGTCCCCATCGTGGTCAGCTCCGGATCCGCCCCGGCCGCCTCGAACACCGCCCGGTTGCAGGTGTGCAGCGCGTCCCGGACGGCTTCCTCGCTCCCAAGCCCCGGCCCGGCCGCCGCCAGCCGCCGGACCACCAGCGCACTGGCCACCTCGCCGCCGGGGTGGCCGCCCAGCCCGTCCGCCACCGCCACCAGGACCGGATCGCCCCCCAGCGGGAAGAGCAGGGTCTGCGGGTTGCCCGTCACCGTGGCGCACAGCGTCCAGGGCCCGGCCACCAGGCTGTCCTCGTTCTGCTCCCGGATCAGCCCCTCATGGCTCAGCGCACTCACCGCGATGTAGGGCATCGCCTCTCCGCCCTTCCGGGTCGGCCGTCGCTCTCCCTCCATTGTGGGCGCGCCCGCGGCCGGGGCGCCCGCCGTACTCCCGGGCCGGGAGGGGGAGGTGGCACCGGCAGGGCGCCGGGCCGGGAACAGCGCGGGGAGGTGGAGTGCTACAGTGGTTGAAGTTTCAATGACATGGGATGTGGTGAGCAGTGGTGAACAGCATGCAGTTCGGAATCTTCACCGTCGGTGATGTCACGCCCGACCCCACCAGTGGCCGGACGCCGAGCGAGCACGAGCGGATCAAGGCGATGGTGGCGATCGCCCTGAAGGCGGAGGAGGTCGGGCTGGACGTCTTCGCGACCGGCGAGCACCACAACCCGCCGTTCGTGCTGTCCTCGCCGACCACCATGCTCGGCTTCATCGCCGCGCAGACCGAGCGGATCATCCTCTCCACGTCCACCACCCTGATCACCACCAACGACCCGGTGAAGATCGCGGAGGACTTCGCGATGCTCCAGCACCTCGCGCAGGGCCGGGTCGACCTGATGATGGGTCGCGGCAACACCGGGCCGGTCTACCCGTGGTTCGGCCAGGACATCCGCCAGGGCATACCACTGGCGATCGAGAACTACGCACTGCTGCACCGGCTGTGGCGGGAGGACGTGGTCGACTGGGAGGGCCGCTTCCGCACCCCGCTGCAGTCCTTCACCTCCACCCCGCGTCCGCTGGACGGCGTGCCGCCGTTCGTCTGGCACGGCTCGATCCGCAGCCCGGAGATCGCCGAGCAGGCCGCCTACTACGGTGACGGCTTCTTCGCCAACAACATCTTCTGGCCCAAGGAGCACTTCAAGAAGCTGATCAACCTCTACCGCGAGCGCTACGCGCACTACGGCCACGGCACCGCCGAGCAGGCCGTGGTGGGTCTGGGCGGTCAGGTCTTCATGCGCCGCAACTCCCAGGACGCGGTACGGGAGTTCCGCCCGTACTTCGACAACGCGCCGGTCTACGGCCACGGGCCGTCGCTGGAGGAGTTCACCGACCAGACCCCGCTCACCGTCGGCAGCCCGCAGGAGGTGATCGAGAAGACCCTCGCCTTCCGCGAGAGCTTCGGCGACTACCAGCGCCAGCTGTTCCTGATGGACCACGCCGGCCTGCCGCTGAAGACCGTGCTGGAGCAGCTCGACCTGCTGGGCGAGGAGGTCGTCCCGGTGCTGCGCGAGGAGTTCGCCAAGGGCCGGCCCGCCGAGGTCCCGGACGGGCCCACCCACGAGGCGCTGGCCGCCCGGCACGCCGCCGAGGCCGCGCAGGCCGCCGGCACCACCGTCTGACCGCGGGAATTACGGAAGCAGAGAGGTGAGCACCATGAACACCCTGAACCTCGTGGTCGTCTCGGCCGGGCTCGGCAAGCCCTCCTCTACCCGCCTGCTGGCGGACCGTCTCGCGGCGTCCACCGCACGGCAGTCGGGCGCCGACCGGGTCGAGGTGCAGGTGATCGAACTGCGGGACCTCGCCACCGGGATCGCGCACAACTTCGTCACCGGGTTCCCCGGCGCGGAGCTGCGGGCGGCCGTCGGGACGGTGGCCCGGGCGGACGGCGTGATCGCGGTGACGCCCATCTTCAGCGCCTCCTACAGCGGCCTGTTCAAGTCCTTCTTCGACGTGATCGACAACGACACGCTGACCGGCAAGCCGGTGCTGATCGCGGCCACCGGCGGGACGGGCCGGCACTCGCTCGCCCTGGAGCACGCCGTCCGGCCGCTGTTCAGCTACCTGCGGGCGGTCGTCGTACCGACCGCCGTCTACGCGGCGACGGACGACTGGGGCAGTGGCGGGGACGCGCACACCGACGAGCTGCCGGCCCGGATCGACCGGGCGGCCGGCGAGCTGGCGGCCCTGATGGACCGCCGGCCGGCGGTGCCGAAGCAGGCCGAGGCGGTGGTCCCGTTCGCCGAGCAGCTGGCCGCGCTGCGGGTCTGAGCGGCTGAATCGAACGACCAAGGGTGCCGCTGGGGGCCCTGGCGGGGGACGGCAGGCGGCGACGGTGACGGCAGGGGCCCGGTACGAGCACTCTCGTACCGGGCCCCTGCCGTCACCGCTCCGGCCCGCGAGTCCGGGCGGCGGGAGCACAGCGGGAAGGATCGGCGGCGGGACGGGCCGGCCGCGGGTCAGCCCGCCCGCACGGCCGGCGCCTCGGCCGGCGCGTCCGGTGCCGGAGCCGGTGCTGTCGCCGGGGTGGCGCGGGCGTCGTAGTCGGCACGGGCACGGGCGATCTCGGCCTGGTGCCGTTCCGTCCAGCCGACCAGGGACTGGATGGTGGCGTGCAGGGTGCGGCCGAGCGGGGTCAGCTCGTAGTCGACCCTGGGGGGCACCACCGGGTGGACGGTGCGGTGCACCAGGCCGTCCCGTTCGAGCTGGCGCAGGGTGACGGTGAGCATCCGCTGGCTGACGCCGTCGATCTCCCGCCGCAGCTCGGTGAAGCGCAGCGACCGCCGGTCCAGCAGGGCGATCACCAGCAGGGACCACTTGTCCGCGATCCGGTCGAGGATCTGCCGGACCTCGCAGTCCTCCCGGGTGTCCCACTGCAGGACGCCGTAGTCCTCCTCGGTGCCCGCGCAGTGCGTCGGTAACTTGAAAGTGCCTTCTTCCATGACAGTTGATGCTGCCGCAGGATGACGAACAGTTACAAGAGGGAACCGACCGGCCGTGTGAGAACCGACCGGCCGTGTGGGAACCGACCGCGGCCGGGGTTCCCGCCCTCCTTCGTCCTGCCCTGGAGACATCCGTGTCCGCACCGTCCGTGCTGCCCGAACCCACCCGCCCCGAGCCCGCCCTCCCCGGCCGCCGCTCCGAGGCCCGTCCGCCGGGGCGAGCGGAGGGCCGGCCGGCCCCCGGGGGCTCCGGGAGCGGGCGGATCACCGGCCGCCGCCTCGGCCTGCTCCTGGTGCTCTGCGGGGCGATCTTCCTCGAAGGCATCGACGTCGCGATGCTGAACGTCGCCCTGCCCGCCGTCCGGGCCGATCTGGGCATGTCCACCGGCTCGCTGAGCTGGGTGATCACCGCCTACGTCCTCGGCTACGGCGGCTTCATGCTGCTCGGCGGGCGCGCGGCCGACCTGCTCGGCCGGCGACGGATGTTCCTGTTCTGGCTGACCGTCTTCGTCCTCTTCTCCGGGCTGGGCGGCCTCGCCGGCTCCGGCTGGACGCTGATCGCCGCCCGGTTCGTCACCGGCGTCTCGGCCGCCTTCATGACGCCGGCCGGTCTCGCCGTCATCACCACCGGCTTCGCCGAGGGTGCGCAGCGCAACCGGGCGCTGCTGGTCTACGCGGGCACGGCGGCCGCCGGATTCTCGCTGGGGCTGGTGACGGGTGGTCTGCTGACCGGGCTGAGCTGGCGCTGGGTGTTCTTCGCCCCCGTCCTGCTGGCCGGCGCGATCCTGCCGGCGGCCGCCCTGCTGATCCCCCGCGAGGAGCGGCCCGCGCGGCCGGGCGGCGGGAGGTTCGACCTCGCCGGGGCGGTCACCTCCACGGCCGCCGCGCTGTTGCTCGTGCTCTCCGTCGTCCGGGTCGGGGAGCCGGACGCGAAGCTTGGTGTCACGGTCGCGGCAGCGGTCGCCGGGTCGGCGCTGCTCGCCGCCTTCGTCCTGGTCGAGCGGCGCGCGGCCGAGCCGCTGGTACGGCTCGGCCTGCTCCGCTCGGGCCCGCTGGTACGGGCGAACATCGGGGCGATGCTGTTCGCCGGATCGTTCTTCGGCTTCCAGTTCGTCGTCACCCTCTACCTTCAGGAACTGCGCGGATGGAGCCCGCTGCAGACCGGGCTCGCGCTGCTCGCGGTCGGCGTGGACGCCGTCCTCGCGCCGACCCTGACGCCCCGGCTGGTGGAGCGCTTCGGCACCGCGCGGGTGGTGCTCGGCGGGTTCTGCCTGGCGGCCGTCTCGTACGCCCTGTTCCTGCCGGTCGGGCTCGACTGGACCTATCCGATGATGTTCCCGACCATGATCCTCACCGGTCTCGCCTTCGCCCTCGCGTACGGACCGCTGACCATCGCGGCCACCGAAGGCGTGGCGCAGGAGGAGCAGGGCCTGGCCGGTGGACTGCTCAACACCTCGTTCCAGTTCGGTGCGGCGCTGGGCCTCTCCGTCGTGGTGGCCGTCAACGCGGCGGCGGGGGCCGGGTCCGGTGGAGCCGGGACGGACGGGCTCCGCGCGGCGCTGGTGGTGCCGGTGGCGGCTGCCGTCCTCGGCGCGGTCGTCACCGGGTCCGGCCTTCGCCGGGAGACCCTCCGGCGCCGGGCGGGCGGGCCTTCCCGACCGGCGTGACCGGGCGGCCCCGGTCCGGCCGGGGCCGCCCGGAGCGTGGGGAGGCCCCCACCCGGACAACCGGGAGCCCGTTCGTCCGGTGCCGGCGGTCCGCCGAACGGGGCCCGCGTCGCTCCGCCGAACGGGTGGGCCGGGTGGCGGCGGGCGCCCTGGCCGGTGCCCCGCCCCGGGCACCGGGCGGCCGGAGCGGGCCCGCCGGACAGGCCCCGGGCCCCGGCCCCGCCCCGCCCCGGGCCGCCCGCCGCAGCGGTGGCCGGGGCCGGGATCCCCGCCGATACTCGGCCGGAGGGCCGCCGTGACCCGCGGTCCCCGCCGACCCCCAGGACTTGTGCTGACATGACGCCGCCCGCGGGCCAGCCGGCCCGGATCCCCGACGCCCCGCCGACCGCCGACCCCCAGGCCGTGCTCAGCCCGCTCACCAGCGCCGCCGTGTTCCTGGTGCTGACGGTGGCACCCGGCGGCGAACCCGCCGTCCGGGAGCTGCTGCCCGAGCTGGCCGGGCTGCGCCGGTCGGTCGGCTCCCGGGTCCCGGCCGCCGGGCTGACCTGCGTCACCAGTGTCGGCGCGGCCCTCTGGGCGCGGGTGTTCGCCGGCCCGCGCCCGGCCGGCCTGCATCCCTTCCGGGAGCTCGTCGGGGCCCGGCACCGCGCCGTCGCCACCCCCGGCGACCTGCTCCTGCACATCCGCGCCGACCGGATGGACCTCTGCTTCGAGCTGGCCGCCCAGGTCGTCGACCGGCTGGCCGGGGCCGCCACCGTGGTGGACGAGGTGCACGGCTTCAAGTACTTCGACGAGCGGGACCTGATGGGCTTCGTCGACGGCACCGAGAACCCGGCCGGCCCGGCCGCCGAGGAGGCCGTCGTCATCGGCGCCGAGGACCCGGACTTCGCCGGTGGCAGCTACGTGGTCGTGCAGCGCTACGTCCACGACATGAAGGCGTGGAACGCCCTGCCGGTGGAGGAGCAGGAACGGGTGATCGGCCGCACCAAGTCCGCCAACATCGAGCTGGACGACGAGGCCAAGCCCGCCAACTCCCACGTGGCGCTCAACTCGGTGAACGCCCCCGACGGCTCGCAGCTGCAGATCCTGCGCGACAACATGCCGTACGGGACGGTCGGCCGGGGCGAGTTCGGGACGTACTTCATCGCCTACTCCCGCACCCCGGCGGTGACCGAGGAGATGCTGCGCAACATGTTCCTCGGCAGGCCGCCGGGCAACTACGACCGCATCCTGGACTTCTCCACCCCCGTCACCGGGTCGCTCTTCTTCACCCCCTCGGCCGCCCTGCTCGGCGCCCCGCCCGGGCCGCCCGACGCCGCGGCCGGACCGGTGCGCGCCCCCGAGCCGGAAACCGCCCCCGAGCCCGCCGCCGGCTCCGGACCTCTGTCCGCACCCCCGCCCGACCTGGCGCCGGTACCCGCCGGCGCGGACGGTTCGCTCGGCATCGGCAGTCTGAAAAGGAGCACCGCC
This sequence comes from Kitasatospora indigofera, assembly GCF_014655955.1. Taxonomy (GTDB): domain Bacteria; phylum Actinomycetota; class Actinomycetes; order Streptomycetales; family Streptomycetaceae; genus Kitasatospora; species Kitasatospora indigofera. The sequence continues at coordinate 16,363 of NZ_BNBO01000079.1, read as the reverse complement.
CGATGAACAACCTGCATCGCGAACTCGCCCCGATCTCCGCCGCCGCCTGGGCCGAGATCGAGGAGGAGGCCAGGCGCACCTTCACACTGCACGTCGCCGGCCGGCGGGTGGTCGACCTGCAAGGACCGGAGGGCGAGACGCTGGCGGCGGTCGGCATCGGCCACCTGGAGGACATCGCCCCGCCGGTCGAGGGCGTCACCGCGCACGCCCGGCGCTCCAAGCCGGTGGTGGAGCTGCGGGTGCCGTTCGCCGTCGACCGGCGGGCGGTGGACGACGTCGAACGCGGCGCCAAGGACTCCGACTGGCAGCCCGTCAAGGACGCCGCCCTGACCATGGCCCGGGCCGAGGACCGGGTGGTCTTCGACGGGTACCGGCCCGCCGCGATCGCCGGCATCCGGGAGAGTTCGTCCAACCCGGCGCTGACCCTGCCGGCCGACGTCCGGGACTACCCGAACACCGTCAGCCGCGCGCTGACCGCGCTCCGGCTGGCCGGCGTCAACGGCCCGTACTCGCTGCTGCTCGGCGCCGAGGCCTACACCGCCGTCAACGAGACCTCCGACCACGGCTACCCGGTGCACAACCACCTGGCGCGGCTGCTCGACGGCGAGATCATCTGGGCGCCCGCGATCGAGGGCGCGCTGCTGCTGTCCACCCGCGGCGGCGACTACGAACTGCACCTCGGCCAGGACCTGGCGATCGGCTACCACGCGCACGACGACGACAGCGTCCAGCTCTACCTTCAGGAGTCGCTGACCTTCCTGATGTACACGGCGGAGGCCGTGGTCACCCTGGACCAGAGCGGCCCGGCCTGACCCCGGCCGGGGCCTCGCCGCCCGCCGGGAGCACCGCACCGGCCGCCCGGGCGGTCACCCGGGCAGCGTCCTCGGCGGTCACCGGGGTGAGCAGCAGGACCAGCGCCGACGGGTCGTCGACCGGCCGGAACGAGGACAGCGACAGCCGGACCGGCCCGGCGCCCGGCAGCTCCACGGTGACCGTACGGGCGGTCAGCTCCGCCACCGACCGGCAGCCCCACCAGTGCCGCAACTCCGGTACGTCCTGGTCGAGCCGGCGGTACAGCTCGGTCGTGCGCGGGTCGGCGACGGCGGGGCCGGCCTGGGCCCGGAAGTGCTGGAAGACGTTCATCGCCAACGGCTCCCAGTCGTGCACGGCCTTCCGCAGCCGCCGGTCCGCGACCATCAGCCACATCAGGTTGCGCCGCTCCTCCGAGACCGCCTCGGGCGCGCCCCACACGGCGCTCCAGGCGGAGTTCCAGGCGAGCAGGTCGAAGTAGCGGTCCAGCAGCACCGCCGGGCTGGCCGGCCAGGAGTCCAGCACCGGCCGGACGGCCGCGCCCAGCGCCGCACGGGCGCCGGCCCCGGTCGGCGGGCCGGCCGGTTCGTGGAAGCCCGCCAGCCGCAGCGCGTGCCGCAGCGCGGGCGGGTCCAGCCGCAGCGTCCGGGCGACCGCCTCCAGCACCTGCCGGGAGGCCGCCACCCGGCCCTGCTCCAGCCAGGTGTACCAGGCCAGGCCCACCCCGGAGAGCGAGGCCACCTCCTCCCGCCGCAGGCCGGGGGTACGCCGGCGGGAGGTCGCGGTCAGGCCGACGTCGGCGGGCTTGAGCAGCTCGCGATGGGCCCGGAGGAAGGTGCCGAGTTCCTGGCCGCCGGCCGGGGCCGGGGTCCGGTTCGGGGCCCGGCCGGCCGCACCGGCCGTCGGGGAGGCCGGAGCGGCCGGGACGTGGGCCGGGCCCGGGGTACGGGCGGGGGCGTCCGGGCCTTGCGGTGTGACGGGGTGGTGCGGCATGGCGGGGCGTTCCCATCGAGCGTGGCTGGGGCCGCGCCCGGTACGGCGCGGCGGTACGACGACGCGGCCGGGCCGTCGGCCGCCGTCGGGCCGGGGCAGCTCCCCGGGGCGGCGGGGCTTCGGAACGGCGGGGCTTCCGAGCTGGCCGTGGGGCCGTCGGGGCCAGGGGCGGCCGGCCGGCGGTGGTCCGGGGCGGCTTCCGTGGGGCGGTCAGTGCCCGGCGCGGGCGGGACAGCGCTCGTCGAAGCACCTGCGGTGCCACGAGCCGCCGATGCCGACCAGGGTGAAGTCGGTCCGCCAATCTGCCATGGCACCAGCCTATTTGGGCGCTTCGGCGCAGGTCAAGGATGGTCCGAGGGGTGAGCGGCCGACGCCGCCGGTGCTATGACCCCGGGTATCAGCACCGATTCCTCCCTGGCTGCGGCCGGCCGGGATCCGGATCCTTCGTCACAGCGGCCGGCGGCCCCGCGAGCCGCGCCGGCGACCCGGGGCTCCCACCCGCCGGCCGCCTCCGCCGCCGGACGTCCGACTGCCCGCGACCCCAACCGCCCAGCACCGCAACGCCCCGACCTCCCGACGCCCCGAGGCCCCGACGCCCCGGCCTCCCAACTCCCCAGCACCCCAAGACCCGTGACCGTTGCCCCGGAAGGACCGCAGATGCCCGCCCCCGCCCGCCGGAGAGCCGCCGGCCGGCTCGCCGGCCCGCCCCGGCGGGTGCGCCGATGAGACGGTTCCTGCTGCGCAGGGTGCTGCTCGCCCTGCCCACCCTGCTCGGGGTCACCGCCCTGGTGTTCGCCACCGTCGCCCTCGTCCCCGGCGACCCGCTGACGGCCTTCCTCGGCCCCGGCGCGCCGCCCGAGGCCCGCCGGGAGCTCACCGAACGCCTGGGCCTGGACCAGCCGTTGCCGCTCAGGTACGCCAATTGGCTGGGGCACGCCCTCCGCGGCGACCTCGGCGTCTCGATCGCCGGCCAGCGGCCCGTCCGGCAGCTCCTGCTGCCCGCCCTGGGCCAGACCCTGTTGCTGACCGCCGCCGCGTTCCTGCTCGTCCTGGTGGGCGGCGTCCTGCTCGGCGCGCTCGGCGCCGGCCGGCCGCGCGGAGCCGCCGGCCGGCTCTCCGGCGCGCTCGGCACCCTGGCCGTCTCCGCCCCGCAGTACTCGGTGGCGCTGCTGCTGGTCGCGCTCCTCGCCGTCCGGTGGCGGCTGCTGCCGGCCGGGGGCACCCACGACGCCTTCGGCGGCGGCGGGACCGCCGACCTGCTGCGCCACCTGGTCCTGCCCGCCGTGGCGGCCGCCGTCGTCCCGCTCGGCCTGACCGCCCGGGTCTTCCGGGCCGCGCTCGGCGGCGTCCTGGCGGGGGACCTCGCGGACGCCCTGCGGTCCCGGGGCCTGAGCCGCGCCGCGGTGCTCCGGCACTGCGTGCACAACGCCGCGCCGGCCCTGCTCACCATCGGCGGGCTGCAACTCGCCTACCTGCTGGAGGGCGTGGTCTTCGTGGAGACCCTGTTCGCCTGGCCCGGCCTGGGCGGGCTGCTGTACGACGCGCTGTCGGCCCGCGACCTGCCGGTCGTCCAGGGCGGGGTGCTGGTCGTCGCGGTGGCCTTCGTGGGCGTGAACATCCTGGTCGACGCGGCGCACGCGCTGATCGACCCCCGGATCCGGAGCCCGCGATGACCGGCCCGCGTCCCGTCCCCGCCCGCGCGCCGCGGCCCGCCCGCTCCTCCCGTCCCCGTCCGTCCCGTTCCGGCCCCTCCCGGTCCCGCTCGGCCCGCTCCCGTCCGGGCCGTCCCCGGTGGCGGGCCGTGCTCGGGGCCGGCGGCCGGGCCCTGCCGGCCGTTCTCGCCGTCCTGCTGGTGCTGGTGGCCGCGGCCGCACCGCTGCTCGCCCCCTACGACCCCGCGGCGGGCTCGCTGCACGAGCGGCTGCTCGACCCCGGCGCCCCCGGACACCCGCTCGGCACCGACGGACAGGGCCGGGACATGCTCAGCCGGCTGCTGCTGGGCGCGCGGCCGTCGCTGGCCTGCGGGATCGCCCCGGTGGCCGTCGCCACCCTGGCCGGCACCGCCCTGGGCGTGACCGCCGGGCTCGGCGGCCGGGTCACCGAACAGGTGCTGCTGCGCGCGCTCGACGTGCTCTACGCCTTCCCCGGGATCCTGCTGGCGATCGCGGTCGCCACTCTGCTGGAGGCCGGCGCCGGCACCACCGTGGTCGCGCTGTCGGTGGTGCTCACCCCGGCGGTGGCCCGGGTCGCCTTCACCGAGGCGCGGCGGATCCGCTCCGCCGAGTACCTGGAGGCCGCCCGGGTCAGCGGTGCCGGGCCCCTCGTGCTGGCGCTGCGGCAGGTGCTGCCGGTGGTCGCGCCGGTCGTCCTGGTCTACAGCTCGTCGCTGGTCGGGCTCGCCGTCGTGTACGCGGCCGGGCTCTCGCTGCTCGGCATCGGGGTGGCACCGCCGGCCGCCGAATGGGGCGCGATGCTCGACGAACTGCGCCCCAGCCTGCTCACCCACCCCTGGATCGCGATCCAGCCGGCGCTGACCGTGCTCGCCGCCTCGGTGGTCTTCAACACCCTCGGCGAGGCCCTGCGCCAACGGATCGGCGGCGACGAGTCCCACAGCGCCGGCGCCACCGGTGCCATCGGCGAATCCCACGACAGCGGCGCCGGGTCGTCCGACCGCGGCCGCCACCCCGCCCCGGAGGCCACCCGATGACCCCCGCCCTCGGCTCGGCCCCCGCCCCCGGCCCTGCCCCCGGCCCCGCTCCCGGCTCTGCCCCCGCCTTCGCCGCCGCCCGGCTCCGGGTCGACGACCTCACGGTCGGCTACCCCACCCCCGGCGGCCTGGTCAGGGCGGTGGACGGGGTCTCGCTCACCGTCGCGCCCGGGGACGCGCTCGTCCTGCTCGGCGAGTCCGGCAGCGGCAAGAGCACCGTCGCCCGGTCTGTCCTCGGCCTGCCCGGCCGGACGGCCCGGGTCACCGGACGGATCCACCTCGACGGCACCGACCTGACGGCTCTGGACGAACGCGCCCTCGGCCGGGTCCGCGGCCGCCGGATCGGCTACCTCCCGCAGGACCCGGCCGGCGCGCTCGACCCGCTGCGCCGGATCGGCCCGCAGCTCGTCGAGGTCCTGCTCCGGCACCGCCGGGCCGCGAACCGCCGGGCGGCCGGGCCGGCCGCCGCCGCGCTGCTCGCCCGGGCCGGCCTCCCCGATCCGGGCCGGATCGCCCGGAGCCGTCCGCACGAACTCTCCGGCGGGCTGCGCCAGCGCGCCGCCCTGGCCCTCGCGCTCTGCGGCGACCCCGGCCTGCTGGTCGCGGACGAGCCGACCACCGCCCTCGACGCGCTCGTCCAGGCCGAGGTCCTGGACCTGCTGGCCGCGCTGCGCGCCGAGCAGGGGCTCGCCCTGCTGCTGGTCACCCACGACCTCGCGGTCGCCCGCCGGGTGGGCGGCACGGTGGCCGTGATGCGGGCCGGGCGGATCGTCGAGACCGGCCCGGCCGGGCAGGTGCTCGCCCGGCCGGCGCACCCGTTCACCGCCGCCCTGGTGGCCGCGCGGCCGGGAGCCGGCCGATGAGCGCGGAAGGGCCCGTCGGCGCTCGGGCCGCCGGCGCCGGCGTCGGCACCGGCCGCGAGTCCGGCCGCGATCCCGGCCGTAAGCCCGACAGCGATCCCGGCCGTGAGCCCGACAGTGATCCCGGCACCACGACCGGCGGGGCACCGCTGCTCGCGGTCGAGCGGGCGGTGAAGCGCTACCCGGGCGGGCAGCTCGCCCTGGACGGCGTCAGCCTGCGGATCGCCGCCGGCGGGGCCACCGGCCTGGTCGGCGAGTCCGGGTCCGGCAAGTCCACGCTGGCCCGGCTCGTCCTCGGCCTGCTGGCGCCGGACGCGGGCACCGTCCGGTTCGCCGGGCACGACCCGTACCGGCTGCGCGGCCGGGCGGCCCGGGCCGTCCGGGCCCGGCTCCAGTTCGTCCCGCAGAACCCGCGCGGCTCGCTGAACCCGGCCCTGCGGGCCGGCGAGGCCGTCGCCCTCGCCCTGCGGGTGCACGGCACCCCGCGGCCGGAACGGGCCGAGCGGGTCGCCGCGCTGTTCCGCCAGGTCGGCCTCGAACCGGAGCTGGCCCGGCGCCGCCCCCGCGAACTGTCCGGCGGGCAGCTGCAACGGGTGGCGATCGCCCGGGCCCTGGCCACCGGCCCCGACCTGGTGGTCTGCGACGAGCCGACCTCGGCGCTCGATCGCGGCGCCCAGGCCCGGGTGGTCGACCTGCTGACGGAGCTGCGCGAGCGCACCGGCCTGGCCTACCTGTTCATCTCGCACGACCTCGCCGTGGTCCGGCACCTGGCCGAGCACGTGCTGGTGCTGCGGAACGGCCGGGTGGTCGAGGAGGGCCCGGCCGCCGCGCTCTGGGACGCCCCCGCCGACCCGTACACCCGCGCCCTGCTCGCCGCCGCCACCGGCCGGACCGCCCCCGCGGCCCCGACGGCGGCACCGCCCTGAGGCCGGCCGTCACCCCGAACGTCCCTTCCCCGTACCCGCTTTCCCCCGAACGGCAAGGAACCACCACCATGACGCACCATCACCCGGGACGTACCGTCCGGCCCGGCCGCACCGCTGCCGGACCCGGCCGCGCCGCCCGGCCGTCCGTCGGCGCACTGGCCGCCGCCGCGCTGCTGCTGAGCACGGTCGGCTGCGCCGCCACCGGCAGCGCGGCGGGGGCCGGCGACGCGGCCTCCGGCGGCCGCGGCGGCACCCTCGTCATCGGCGCCACCGGCAAACTGCCCAACCCCGACACCGTGATCGGCGGCGCCGGGTTCGAGGGCAAGCGGCTGGTCAGCTTCCAGATCTACGAGGGCCTCACCCGCTACGACCTGTCCGGGACGGACGCCCCGCCGGAGATCACCGGCGCGCTGGCCGAGTCCTGGACGGTCGCCGCCGACGCCAGGACCTGGACCTTCGCCCTGCGCAAGGGCGTGAAGTTCCAGGACGGCACGCCGTTCGACGCCGACGCCGTCGTCTTCAACCTGGACCGCTACCTCGCCAAGGGCAGCGAGTTCTACACCGACGCGCTCGGCGCCGCGGCCAAGGAGTACGCGGGCGGCATCGTCCAGTACCGGAAGACCGACGCCGACCACGTGGAGCTGGTCACCAAGGACCCGAACGGCCACTTCCCGGAGGACCTCGCGCACGTCCTGATCGCCAGCCCCGCCGCCGTGCGGGCCACCGGCTCGGCCGGCTTCGCCCGGCACCCGGTCGGGACGGGCCCGTTCGCCTTCGCCTCGCAGACCGAGGGGCAGCAGATCGAACTGGTCGCCAACAAGGACTACTGGCGCGGGGCACCCAGGCTCGACAAGCTGGTGATCAAGCCGCTGCCGGACGTCGCCGCCCGCACCGCCGCCCTGCGCTCGGGCGGGGTGAACTGGATCGAGTACCCCAACCCGGACGACATCGACAGCCTCAAGGCCGAGGGCGCGCGGATCGCCACCAACAGCTACGACCACCTCTGGTACTGGATCCTGGACGGCTCGAAGGCGCCCTGGAACGACCCCCGGGTGCGGCAGGCGGCCAACTACGCCGTCGACCGCAAGGCCATCGCGGAGAAGCTGCTGCACGGCACGGCCGACCCCGCCTACCAGGCCGCGCCCCGGGCGACCTTCGCCTACGACCCGGCCGGCGACCTCTACTCCTACGACCCCGCCAAGGCGAAGCAGTTGCTCGCCGAGGCCGGCCGCGCCGACGGGTTCACCACCTCGGTGACCGTGCCGACCGCGGGGTCGGGCAACCTGCTGCCGGTGCCGATCACCGAGGCGATCCAGCGCGACCTCGCCGCGGTGGGCATCAAGGTCGAGATCCGGACCACCGACTGGTCCACCCTGATCGGCGCGGAGGCGAAGGGCGAGGTCGCCCTCGGCTCGGACGCCGTCGCCCAGTCGACCACGCTGTTCCAGTCCGAGGCGCTGCTCCCGCTGTTCATCGGCAGCAAGAGCCCCTTCTGGACGGGCCACTACAGCAACCCGAAGGTGGACCAGCTGCTCGGTTCGGCGGCCGCCTCGCCGGACCGGACGGCGCGCCGGACCGACTACCGGAGTGCCCTGTCCCAGGTCACCCAGGACGCGCCGTGGCTGTTCGTGGTGAACGACCGCAACCCGCGGGCGCTTTCGCCCAAGGTGCAGGGCCTGGTGCAGCCGCAGTCCTGGTTCCTCGACCTGACCACGGTGTGGGTGAGCACGTAGCCCCGAGCGGCCGGCCGGCGCGGCACCGCGCGCCCGCCGTCCCGCGCCACCGCCGCCGTCCCGCCGTCCCCTTGTCCAGCACCACCGCCGCCGTCCCGCGCCACCAGGAAGGGCACCACCACCATGACCACCCTCCACGACGCGCCGGGCCCGACCGGGGCGCCGTCGCCGCCCGGTTGGGGAATCACCCTGCCGCTGCCCGGCCTCTCCCTCGACCGGCACCGCTTCCTGGTGGAGCGGCTGCCGGAGCTGGGCTACACCGACGTGTGGACGGCCGAGGGCGGCGGCACCGACGCCTTCACCCCGCTCGCGGCCACCGCCGCCTGGTCCCCCTCGCTCCGGATCGGGACGGCCGTCGTCCCGGTGCAGACCCGGGGCCCGGCGGTGCTCGCCCAGACCGCCGCGACGCTCGCCCAACTCGCCCCGGGCCGCGTGCTGCTGGGGCTCGGGGCGTCCGTCCCGGCGCACGTCGCCGACATCAACGGGATCCCTTTCGAGGAGCCGTTCAAGCGCACCCGGGACGTCCTGCGGTTCGTCACCCGCGCCCTGCGCGGCGAACACGTCGCCGGTGACTTCGACACCTTCTCGATCGCCGGCTACCAGCTGCCGCACCCGCCGGCCGCGCCGGTGAAGGTGCTGCTCGGCGCCCTGCGGCCCGGCATGCTCCGGCTCGGCTTCACCGAGGGGGACGGCGCGATCAGCAACCTGCTCCGCCCCGAGGACGTCCCCACGGTGCTGGCCGCCGTCGGCCCGCAGCCGCCGGGCAAGGAGCTGGTCGTCAAGGTGTTCGTCAGCCCGACCGAGGACGCCGCCCACGCGCAGCGCGCCGCCCGGCCCTTCCTGGCCTGGATCCTCAACCGGGAGCCGTACCGCAAGTTCCACGAGTGGCTGGGCAACGGCGAGCTGCTGCGCGAGACGCACCGGCTCTGGGCGGCCGGCGACGAGGAGGGCGCACGCCGGGCGCTGCCCGAGGAGCTGGTCCGGGGGCTGTTCGTCAGCGGCTCGCCCGAGGAGTGCCGGGAGCAGATCCTGCGCTACCACCTGCCCGGGGTGACCACCCTCCAGCTGTACGTGTCGCTGCCGCCGGAGGTGCTGGCCGACCGGGACCGCCTGCTCGACGTGCTGGCCCGGCTGGGGCCGGCGGCCGGCCGGGCCCGGCCCTGAGCCCGAATCCTGAGCCCGAATCCCGGTGGGCGGTGCCGAGCCCTGGGCCCGGTGCGGGAGGCGGCCGGCTCAGCGGCGGCCGGCTCCCGCGTCCGGTCCGGCGAGCATCGTGGTGAGGGCCCGGACCTGGGCGTCCCAGTCCTCGGCGGCCACCCGGCGGGACTCCTGCCCCTGCGCACAGGGGTTCGCCGTGCTCTGCGGCAGGGCGGCGGCGAGGTCCAGCCGCAGCGGCAGCTCCCGCCCGCCCCGGGCCCGCTCCAGGGCGAGCACCTGGTCGTTGGTGACCGCCATCGACAGGGCCGCCTCGACGGCGTCGCCGGCCGGTGCCAGCGGCACCACGGCGGGGACGATGAGCCCGATCCAGTGCGGGCCGCTGCCCAGGTGCTCGGCCCACGCCTCGCCGCCCAGGTGGACGTGGTTGCAGCCGGCCGAGGCCAGGACGGTCTCGACCCGCAGCCGGAAGGTCAGCCGGTGCACGCCCAGCCCCGGCAGCAGGGCGACCGGCCGTCCGGCCTCCGGCGCGCCGACCCTGAGCAGGCCGCCGTCGGCGAATCGCAGGTCCAGAACCATCGGTCTTCCTCCCTCACGGCGGGCCCGGCCCCGGGCGGGGCAGCGGCGCCAGCGTAGTGCCCCGCCCGCCGTCGGTCGCACACCACCCTCCGCCCGTCCGGCTGTCCGGAACGCGGCCGCCGGCCGGCACCGGGTGACCGCGGGAGCTGCCGGGGGAGGCTCACCCGCCGGCAGCCGCCGGTGCCAGGAACGGGCTCGCCTCGCCGTGCCAGGAGACGTGCAGGGCCTCCCTGGCCCGGGTGCAGGCCACGAACAGCAGGCTCAACTCGCCCAGCAGGTCCTCCTGGTGCTGCTGCGCGTCCACCTCGGCCGGGGTGAGGGCGTTGCGCATCGGAACCGTCCCCTCCGACACGCCGGCCACCGCCACGCAGCGGAACTCCAGGCCCTTGAGCCGGTGCATGGTGCCGATCCGCACCCCGGCCGCCGGTACCGAGGAGGAGCCCAGGACGGTGGCGGGGATGCCGGCCCGGACGAGGGCGGCGGCGATGTCCTTGCCGAACTGGACGAAGCGGACGGCGACGCCGACCTCCTCGGCCGGGACCGCGCTGTCGTCGGTCCAGGTCCTGATCTGCCGTACCAGGGCGTCGAGTTCGCCCGCCTTGGTCGGGTGGCCGCTGAGCACCGGCCGGCTGCCGTGGAAGGCGGAGCGGTAGTCACTGAGCCGGTCGTCGCCGCCGTCCATGTCGTCGACCGCCTCGCCGGTGAGCAGCGCGGCGGACCAGGCGACGATCTCGTGCGTGGAACGGTAGTTGATGCGCAGCCGGTGGGAGCGGCCGGTGACCGAGATCCCCATGCTGCGCAGGGACACCTTGTTCCCGTAGATGCGCTGGTGGGGGTCGCCGGCGAGGAAGAGGTCGTCGGGCCGGCCGATTTCGGTGGCCGCGCGCAGCAGGCGCCACTGCCCGGGGTGCAGGTCCTGGGCCTCGTCGACGAGGACGTGACGGAACAGCCGGGGTTCGCCGCCCGCGCTGCGCCGGTCGAGGATCCGGGCGGCCTCGTCGCACACCTGGTGGAAGGTCCAGGTGTCGGTGGACCGCAGTTCCTCCGTGAACGCCGTCACCGCGCGCCAGACCTGTGCGCGCTTGAGCGGGCCGAGCGCGGTGCCCCGCCCGGCCCGGGAGGCCTTCAGGTACTCCTCGGCGGTGCCGATCCCCTGCGCGAGGATCACATGACGCCATTCCTGGTCGAGGAAGGCGGCGGTCCGGTCCAGTTCGAGGCGCCGGGCGATCCGGCCCCAGCGGGCCGTGACGTCGCGCTGGTCGGTGAGGATGCTGAGGCGGTCGGTGTTCCGGTCGCCGCGCAGGACCTCGGAGGCGAGGGCGTCGATGTTGACCACCCGGATGCGCCGGCGCTGCTCCGGGTCGGTGACGAGGAGGTGCAGGCTGCGCCGGAGTTCGGCGGCGAGGTCGCGGGTGAAGGTGGTGAGCAGGATCGCGTCGTCCGGCGCGTCGTCGGGGAGGGCGGCGGCGAGGTGGGCCGCCCGGTGCAGCGCGACCACGGTCTTGCCGGTGCCGGGACCGCCGGTGACCCGGGCCGGGCCGTTGTACGACGGGCGGTAGGCGATCCGGTGCTGGGAGGGGTGCAGGAAGATCCGCCAGGCGTCGAAGGGACGTTCCAGCAGGTCCATCAGTTCGGCGGGGCCCGAGACGAGTGCGATCCGGTCCTGGGCCCGGGACATCGCGGCGGCCAGGTCGTCCTGCGGGGCCCCCGCGCCGGCCGCGTCGGCGGCGCTTTCGAGGCCCGCGGCGAGCTGGGTCTGGACGATCTCGCGCCAGACCTCGTCCGCGCTCATCCCCACGGCGAGGCCGAACAGGACGTCGTACTGGTGCTCGGGAAGTATCGGGCGCAGGGCGTCGAGCATGTCCTCGGTGTCGAGCCTGCGCGCGATCGGGAGGATCTGCGCGTCTATGCCGAGGCGGGTCAGGTCGGCGTCGGAGACGTGGCCGAACAGCGGCCGGGCCGTGCCGTCCGCCCCCACCTTCGCCAGCCCGGGGCCGAGTTGCTCCAGGGCGATGTCGTTGCGCAGTTCGATGCCCTCGGTGGCGGTGTTCACGCTGGCGCGGTGCTTGAGGGCCCAGTCGATGGCGTCGTCGTGCGGCAGCACCTTGAGCAGCAGGAAGCTGTCCCCGCCGTCCGGAGCGAGCACCACCCCGCGGTAGAACCGGTCGATCCTGATGGTCTTCAGCCGCGGGTCCCGGCCGTGGCTCAGCTTCTCCAGGTGCTGGCCGGTCGCCGAGGAGTGCTCGAACTTGTCGAAGGCGTCGGCCACCTTCGTCCGGACCTTCTTCTCCAACTGGGCGAACTCCCGCAGGAAGTCCTTGTGGAGGCCGAGCGTCGGCATGCGAGGGTCCCTTCGGGGCGGGCGGCGGACGGGTCGGTGCTGGCGCTACCAGGGATGATCACCCTACTTCCCGCTCCGGGTTACGACCGGCCGTCCCGTCCTTGCCGTTGCCGCCCGTCTCAGCCGCCGGCCTGCCCGTCGCCGTGCCGGGCCAGCACCGTCCGCTCCTCCTCCGGGGTGAACCCGCTCCGCAGCGGCGGTTCGCCGCGCTCCCGGTCCCAGGCGAGGACGTCGGCCGCGGTCACCTCCAGCGGGGTGGCGGACAGGCCGGCGGCGCGGGAGCGGGCCGAGCTGCGTTGCTGGGTCGGCCAGTTGTCCCGGACGAGGGGGAAGAACGGCTCCACCCCCTCGGGGGAGACCGGGACGATCTCCACGTGGGTGCCCGCGACCCGTGCGCAGGTCCGGATCAGTCCGTCGAGGGTGACCGGTTCGGCCGGCCCCACCGCGTTGAAGGCGCCCGGGCGGTCGTCCACGAGCAACTGCACCACCAGGCGGGCCAGGTCGCGCGAATCGACGATCTGGACGGGCTGGCCGGGGTCGCCCGGCAGCGCCACCCGGCCGCCGCGGGCGGCGCGGCGCACCCAGTAGGTGAACATGTCGGAGGGGTCGTGCGGGCCGGCCACCTTGCCGGGCCGTACGACGGTCGCCCGCGAGCCGTAGCGGGACACCACGTCGTCCTCGCAGGCCACCTTGAGCGGGCCGTAGGTCTCCTCCACGAGCTCCTCGGTGTCGCGTACGGGAGCGCGGCGCGGCGCGTCCTCGTCGGCGCCGGGGCCCACTCCGCTGCGTCGGTAGACGGCGTTGCTGGAGATGAACAGGTAGCGGCCGACCCGGTCGCCCAGCGCGTCCATGGCCCGGCCGACATGCCGCGGGACGTAGCCGCTGACGTCCACCACCGCGTCCCAACTGCCGTCGCCGAGCACGGAGTAGTCGTCGGTCTCACGGTCGCCCAACAGCCTGGTGAGGCCGGGGAACAGGTCCGTCCCGGTCCTGCCCCGGCCGAAGAGGGTGACGTCCGCCCCTGTCCGCAGCGCGTCCTCCACCACGGCACGGCCGACGAACGATGTACCGCCCAGCACAAGAAGTCGCATGATCCCGACCCTAGTCACGGCGGGTGGCCGGTCCGACCGGATTTCCGTGACGGCGACGGTCCGGTGCGGCCCGTTCGGCCCTCAGTCCTCCACCCAGCCCCGGCGGTGGGCCTGCCAGCCGAGCTGGACCCTGGTCTCGGCGTGGGCCAGCTCCATGACGGCCTTGATCCGGCGCTGGACGGTGCGCAGGCCGAGGCCGAGCTGGTTGGCCACGGCCTGGTCGGTGGATCCCGCCAGCAGCAGGGCCAGGATCCGGCGGTCGGTGCCGACCGGTGCGCCGGCCGGGGCGTCGCCGACCACCGGCAGGCCGGCCTCCAGGCCGAGCGGCTGGGCCCAGGCCCAGACCTGTTCGAACAGGATGGTCATCAGGTTCACCAGGCCGGGGGCCCGGACCAGCAGCGCGGCCGGTTCGCCGGCGTCGCCGGGCGTGGTCAGCGGGACGAGGGCGAGGGAGCCGTCGGCGATGATCAGCTTGGTCGGCACCTGGTCGACGACCCTGACCCGCTGGTCCCGCCCGAGGGCCTCGAACAGGGCCTCGGCGCTGCGCGGGGCGCCCAACGAGTGCCGTCCGACGACCACCCGGTAGGCCACGCCGCGCTCGACGGCCTCGGTCTCGGCGCCGGTCGCGTCGGCCGGGACGACGTCGTACTGGCCGGTGACCAGGGCCAGCAGTTCGCGCTTCGCGCCGCGCTGGATCTGCTCCACCCGGTGGCCGATCGCGGCCGGGCCGACCACCACCTCGACCAGGTCCCGGTGGGCGTCGTCGGAGGTCGCGGCGCGGTAGGCCTCGGCCAGCGCGGCCGCCGACAGCTCCGCCTGCCGCAGGGCGTGCCGCCGGCCGGCGAGCAGGGCCTCCAGGGCGACGGCGGGCGGCGCGGCGGAGTAGCGGAGTGCGGGCGGCCCGGGCGCGGCGGCGTCGTCGGTGCCGGTGCCGGTGCCGGCGCCGGTGAGCGCGGGGGCGGTGGGCCCGGGCCCGGTGGGGGTGGCGGCACCGGTCGGGGCGAGGTCCGTCCGGGCCGGGTCGGCGGCCGGCCGGGTGCTGTCGTCGTGCCGGGCCGCGATCAGCCCCTGGGCGGCCAGTTCGCCGAGCGCGACCTGGATCTCGTCCGGTGGTGTGCCGGAGCGCCGGGAGAGTTCGACGGCGGTGGCCGGGCCGTGGGTGACGAGGTCGGTGTAGAGCCGTTCGGCCAGGTCGCTCAGCCCCACGGCAGCCAGCACCCTTGTACCTCCCAGGCTCGCGCTCATGGTCCATGGCCGGCGGGATCCCGCCAGCCGCATCGACCCGCCAGGTACATGATGACTGGCCAGGGGGTGTTTTTGCCAGGGTTCGAAGATCGGGTTCGGGGTGGCGACGGTGGCCGGGGGGTTCGCCCGGGGCCGGCCCGGCGCGCGGGGGCGGGCCGTTCCGGGGGCGCGGGCCCCGGTGTGCGGGCGGTCGCCGAACGGTCCGGAAGCCTAGGCTTGAGTCTCCTGCGAGGGGAGACCCCAGAGTGGCGGACATGGACGACGACACCCTCCGCAGCATCGGCGAGCTGGCCGGGCTGACCGGCCTCACGGTCAAGACCATCCGGTTCTGGTCCGATGCGGGATTGCTGCCGCCGGCCGACCGCACCCCCGCCGGCTACCGGCTGTACGGCCCGGACGCGCCGGCCCGGCTGGCCCTCGTCCGCACCCTGCGCGACCTCGGGGTCGATCTCGCCACGATCCGGCGGGTGCTGGCCCGGGAGGTCGGCGTCGCCGAGATCGCGGCGGTGCACGCCGAGGCCCTGGACGTGCAGATCCGCACGTTGCAACTGCGCAGGGCCGTCCTGCGCGCGGCGGCCGGGCGGGGGTCCACACCCGAGGAGATGGAACTGATGCACAAGCTCGCCAAGCTCTCCGACCGGGAACGCACCGGTCTGATCAACGACTTCGTCGACCAGGCCTTCGAGGGCCTGGACGTGGGCCCGGAGTTCCTGGCCGGGCTGCGGGCCGCGGTGCCGCGGCTGCCGGACGACCCCACGGCGGAGCAGGTGGACGCGTGGGTGGAACTGGCCGAACTGGTCCAGGACGCGGACTTCCGGGCCGGGGTCCGCCGGGCCGCCGCCGACCAGGCCGAATCCCGTGAGCAGGTGGGGGAGCCGGACCAGGTGGCGGCCGCCCGGGTGGCCGGGCTGCTCCGGGAGCGCGCGGGGGCCGCCCGCGCGGCCGGTGTCGACCCCGCCTCGGCGGCGGCCCGGCCGGTCGTGGACGAGCTCGCCGACGCCTATGCGCGGCTGGCCGGGCGGGCGGACGGCCCGGAGTTCCGGGCCTGGCTGCTGGAGCGGCTGGAGGTCGCCGCCGACTCGCGGTACGAGCGGTACTGGCACCTGGCCGCGGTGGTCGGCGGGCAGTCGCCGGCGCCCGCGCTGGCGCCGGCGGTCGAGTGGCTGGTGAGCGCCCTGCGCTCGGCCTGATGCCGGTCTGATGCCGCGCTGATGCCGGGGCCGGTCATCGGTCCGAGGCTGGTCATCGGTCCGGGACCGCGCGCCTCGCCGGCCCGCGGCCGGCAGCCACCGGCCCGTGCGCCGGCCCCGGTTCCGCCTGGCGCGCCGGCCCAGGGGTTGCCCGTCCTCCAACGTTGGGGGCGGGCAACCCCTTTCTTCTTTTGTTCCTGTGCGCAACCATCTACGGTGGCTGTTCGATCTCCGTTGCGCGCGGACGCCGGCGGACCCGCCCGGAAGTGGAACTGACGGGCACTTGGTCTGTACCAAGTGCCGATTTCTTTGATTCGCGGCCACTTTCGAGGCACCCTCTGCACCCCCAGCATCGATTCGGTAAAGAGGTCTAGGCCTCTGTCCGCACGTGGTGCACTCTGGCTCACGCGGCAGACGACGGTGGCCCGCAGCCTTGACCAGGCACTGGCGCACACCTCGTGGTCCCGCATGCTGCGGCCGCGCGCACGGCCGCACACCGCGCAGTCGAAAAGTTCAGTCGAAAAGCATCCGGGCGTTCACGGGCCGGCAGCGTCACCTCGGCCCCGGTCCTGCCCGACCCCCACTCTTCGAAGCCCCTCCACGGGTGGCTTCAGGTCAACTCATAAGGCGGTAACTCCCATGAACCGATCTGTACTTCTCCTTTCGGCGGCCTGTGTGACCGGTGCGCTGGTGCTGACGGGTTGTGGCAGCAGTGGTGGTGGTTCGGATGCTT
>NZ_BNBO01000078.1 GCF_014655955.1 Kitasatospora indigofera | reverse complement strand
CCTGCGCCCGGGCGAACGCTTCACCAGCCGCACCGAGTTCCGCTTCCCGCACCTGTCGGCACCCCTGCCGGCGGGCTGACGACGGCCGGCTGACCGGCAGCGGGCGGGGGCGGGGGCGGGCCGGGGGCGGGCCGGGCGGGTGGGCCGGCCCGCCCGGCCCGGCCCGTCGCACCGGCACCCCTGCCTGACCGGCGGCCGGCCCCGACGCCCGACGCCCTGCGTCCCGTCCCGTCCCGGCGGGCCCGGGCGGGCCGGTCCCGCCGGCGCCCTGAGCGGTTGTCAGTGGCGGCCGGCATCGTTGCCGGTATGTACACCGGTGGAGAACGGAGCCCGAAGGTGCTGCCCGCTGTTGTCGGCCGCCGCGACGCCGCGCTGGTCATCAGGACCGATTTCGGCGATGCCGCGGCCTGGCGGGCCGTGCGCGCGGAGCTTTCGAAGCCCTGGGGCGACGGCGACCTCGAACCCTACGTCCATGTCGTCGATGATCCGGCCTGGGACGGGGCCGACGCCGACGCCGTGGTCGCCGCCGTCTCCGTGGACGAGGAGCTGAACGTCGTCTTCCTCGCCGATTCCACCACCATGCGCGACCACGACCGCACGCTGTTGGCCGTGGCCGTCCTGACCAGGGACGAGTGCGGGAGCGACGAGGAGTTCGAGGCGTCCGGCGGACGGGTCCGCACCGTTGCGGCCGGCATCGAGGACATCCACGCGAACCTGTCGATCGCCAACCTCGACTTCGCGGACGTCCGCGATGCCGCGCGGCTCGACCCCGCCGGCGTCTTCCGGTCCTTCTAGGCGCCCCGAGGCGTGGTCACCCCGTGGAGCCGGGCGCCCGACGAGGCCGGGCGGCGCGGTGGCGGGCGGCGCGGTGGCGGGCGGCGGGGTGCGGTCAGCCGGTGGTGCGGGCCAGGTCGTCGCGGGTCTCCAGGTAGGTGCGGAGTTCCGCCCAGGTGGAGGCCGTCCGGCCGTTGGGGGACGGGGTCAGGGGCGGGACGGGGTGTTCGCCGACCAGGACGAGGCCGGCCTGGTCCCGTTCGGCGCGGGCGTCGTCCCTGATGACCACCTCGGTGCGCTTCCACCGCGGGTGGTGGCGCCGCTCGGGGATCTGCGCCAGGGCGGCCGGGTCGGGCAGGTCCGGTCCGGGGTGGTCCAGGAACCGGACGACCGGGCCGGTCGAGCAGCCCACGTCCGCCAGGCCCACCACTCTCAGCAGGTACGGCTGCCCGCTGCGCGCCCGGTAGGCGTAGACGCTGCCCGGGACGGCCTGCGCGGGCGTCGGGCGGCGGGCGGGCAGCGGGCGCGGTTCGGGCTGCGGGCCCTCCAGGCGGGTCCGCAGGCGGCGCAGGACCGCGGCCCGCCGGCGCACTTCGGCGGCGCCGGCCTCCCGGTGGCGCTCCAGGTCGCCGCCCGCGTCCAGCAGGGCCAGGGCTTCGCGCCGGGCGGACGGGGTCAGCCGCCCGAGCCGGGACTGGGTGTCCGCCAGGGCCAGCCGGACCACGGCCCGCTCGTCGGGGTCCGCGAGTTCCTCGGCGAAGGCGTCCAGCACCCGTGCCTCGGCCTCCTGGGCGTCCGCCCCCGCCCGGAGGGCGTCGCGAAAGGCGTCACGGACGTCGCAGGCGGTGTCGTCCGTGTACAGCCCCGTCCCCCACGTCCCCATGCCTTCCCGTCCTTCCGCCGCCGGTCGTGCCCGGGGCCCGGCGGTCGCGTCCGGGCCGCTCCACGGGCGGTCACCGGCACGAAGTCTGCCATCCCGTCCTGGCGGGCCCGTCCTGGCGGGCCCGTGCGGCGGTGCGAAGGCCTGCGGGGCCCCCGCCGTGACGCGGCGGCGTCTACGGTGGGCCGGAGGACGACCGAGGCGGGCGTGGAGGCAGCGATGAGGGTCGTGTTCGTGCACGGGGCGTGTGTGCGGGACGGGTCGTGGTGGTGGCACCGCACCGCCGGACTGCTGCGGGAGCGCGGGGTGGCGAGCACGGCGCCGGCGCTGCCGAGCTGCGGGGAGGCGGGCCTGCCCGCGGGGGCCGGCGGTCCGGGGCTGGCGGAGGACGTCGCCGCGGTGCGGCAGGCGCTGCTGGCCGACGACGAGCCCACCGTGGTGGTGGCCCACAGCTACGGCGGCATCGTCACCGCGGAGGCCGCCGCGGGTGTCGGGTCGGTGCGCCACCTGCTGCTGGTCTCCAGCTACCTGCCGGAGGCGGGGCAGAGCCTGTCGGAGTTCGGGGACGGCGGCCCCGCGCCCTTCCTCGACGTCGATCCCGGGGCCGGCACCTTCGGGGTGCGTCCCGAGCTGCTCGTGGACACGTTCCTGCAGGACTGCGACGCGGAGGTCCAGCGGCAGGCGGCGGGGCACCTCGCCCGGCAGAGCCTGCGGGTGACCGGGCAGCCGGCCGGGGCGGCCGCCTGGCAGCAGGTGCCCTCGACCTACCTCGTCTGCACCCGGGACCGGGGCACGCCGGCGCGCCTGCAGCGCGAGTTCGCCCGCCGGGCCGGCACCGTCGTCGAGCTGGACACCGGCCACCACCCGTTCCTGTCCCGGCCCGACGCCGTCCGGGACCTGCTGCTCAGCCTGTGACGGCCGCGGGGCCGGAACACCCGGCCAGCCGGCCCGCCGCCGCCCGGCCAGCCCCGGTGTCCGGCCCGGACGGCACGTCCGGCGGTCACCGGGGCGCGGGGCGCGGGGCGCGGGGCTCACGGGAAGTACAGCGCCGCCTTCTGCAGGACGTGCCCCGTGAACATCCCGCCCCACGCGACCCCGCCCCGGTACATGGTGACCCGGGCGCTCCCGGGCACCAACGCCTCCACCGTGATCGGCCGGCCGACCAGGGAGGTCCCCAGCAGCCGGGCGTCCGCCGCGGCCCACTGCGCCGCGGACGGCTGGACGCTGCCGCTGACCAGGGCCGGCAGGACCATCGCCGCGTTGCGGGCACCGGGCAGGCCGCCGCGGACGCTCTTGGAGCGCTCCATCGCCCATCCGGTGAACTCGGCCAGCGAGGCGGTGTCTATCTCGGGGACGGCGGCGGCGAGGACGAACAGCTCGGACTTGGTGCCGAACCACCGGGCCTTGCGGTCCGACCTGCTGCCGACCACCACGTGCCGGTCCCGCCAGGTGGTGGTGGTCACCTGGCAGCCGTCGGCGGCCAACCGCTCGCCGAGCGCCTCCAGGTACGTGCCCGCCGCGTCGGCCGGCGACGCCCCGTTCGTCTGTTGCTGCGTCATGTCGTAGATCCTCCAACACCGGTACGACATCGGGAAGGCCGGCGGCGCACCGGGCCGCCGCGACGGAGCCGCCCTGGGCGGACGCCGACGCGCCCGGCCGTCCTGGGCGTGCGAGGGTGTGCTCATGCTGATCGCGATGGCGGGGCTGCCCGGCGCGGGGAAGAGTTCGGTCGCCGGGGCGTTGGGGCGGGAGTTGACCGCGCCGGTCGTCTCGGTGGATCCGATCGAGGCGGCCATGTGGCGCGCGGGGGTGGCGCGCGGGCAGCCCACGGGCCTCGCCGCGTACCTGGTGGCCGAGGCCGTGGCCGACGGTGTGCTGGCCCTGGGCCAGAGCGTGATCGTCGACGCGGTCAACGCGGTCCAGGAGGCGCGGGAGCAGTGGCGGCTGCTGGCGGCCCGTCATGGCGTGCCGGTGGTGTTCATCGAGGTGGTGTGTTCGGACCGGGCGGCGCACCGCCGGCGGCTTGAGGGCCGCTCCCGGGGGATCGAGGGCTTCGAGGAGCCGGACTGGGAGGCGGTGCAGCGGCGGCGGGAGGAGTTCGCCCCGTGGGCCGGTGACCGGCTGGTGCTGGACAGCGTGGCCGATCTGCCGTCGAACGTCGCGACGGCCCGGCGGTTCCTGGCCGCGGTGTCCTGATCGCCGGGCGGCCACCGCCCGGGGCGCTGCGGCGGGGCCGGTCAGTCCCAGCGTTCGGGGTCGGCCCCGCTCGGCGACCTGGGCAGCCGCCGGACCGCATCGACGCCGGCGAAGGTCATCAGGACACCGCACAGGGCCATGAAGGCGGGGAAGGCGAGGACGGACCAGCGGAGCTGGGAGGGCAGGACGGCGTGGCCCGGGCGGCCGGAGCCGGTGAGGGCGGTGACGGTGCTGCCGACGTCGAGGTCGTCGGGGGCGGACGGGAGGTCGTCGAGGACGAGGGTCTCCGGCGCGGCGAGGACGATGCCGAGGGCCCGGGTACCGCGGGCCGAATGCCGGTAGTCGGCGCTCACGACGGTCGCCCGCACCGGGTGGGCGCCGGAGAAGTCGAAGCGGGCCTCGATGTTCGGCAGGCTGGTGCCGAGAGCGAACAGCACGAACAACGGGCCGGCCAGCACGCCGGCTGCCTGGCTTCCGGACATCTTCCCCACCCCCTGGGCCCTTCGGCAGATCACTGACCGGACACCCCGGAGCGCGTCCCGGAACCACCGGCCCGGGGTCCGGCGGTCCTGCCCGGGGGTCCTGCCCGGGGGTCCTGCCCGGGGGATCCAGGTCCCGGTCCGAGGCGGTCCGGTTCCGAGGCCGTCCGGTTCCCGGGTGCCCCATCCTCCCGCGCCCGACGGCAACTCCCGAACCCCGTGTGATGCGCCGTCGGATGCCGTACGGTACAGCGCCATGACTGACAGCGCACCGTGGCGCGAGATCGGGCGCCGCAACGTCTTCAGCGAGTACGGCCGGGGCATCGACCGGGTGACCTTCGAGCTCCCGGACGCCGGCAGGAGCGACTTCTACCTCAAGAACGAGCGGCCCACCGCCGCGGTCCTCGCCCTCACCCCCGGCCGGCAGGTGATCCTCGCCCGCCAGTTCCGCCCGGGCCCGGCCGCCTTCCTGCACGAGCTGCCCGGCGGTTTCGTGGAGCCCTCCGCCGACCCGGCCGGCACGGCCGCCGCCGAACTCCTGGAGGAGACCGGCCACCGGGGCACCCTGCGGGCCGTCGCCACCTGCTGGGACGACGCCTACTCCAACGTCCGGCGCCACGTCTTCGCCGCCACCGACTGCGTGAGGGTCGCCGAGCCGGCCCCCGGGCGCACCGAGTTCGTCGACGTCGTCCTGATGCCCCTCGACACCTTCCGCTCCACCGTCCTGCGCCGGGGCATGATGACCGACGTGGAGGCCGCCTACCTCGCGCTGGACCACCTCGGGCTGCTCTGAGCCCGCGGGCCGGGCGGTAATTCGGTTGCCCCGCGCACGGACCGGCGTTGCACTGTGGCCGGGCACCACGGTCGTGGTGCCTTGGATTCGAGGAGGCGGCGCACGCTATGGAGATTCGTTCCACGACCGATGAGGACCTTGAGGTCTTCGTGGACACGGCCTACGCCGCGTTCGCGCGCTTCCCGGAGACGCCGGTCGGGGGCGGCGGGCTGTGGTGGTCGGCGCTGGAGATGGACCGCGCCCTGCTGGCCGTGACGGCGGACGGGCGGCCCGTGGGCACCGCCGCCGCGTACTCCTTCGAGCTGACCCTGCCCGGGGAGGTCCTCGTCCCGGTCGCCGGGGTGAGCGCCGTCGGGGTGCTGCCCTCGCACCGGCGCCGGGGCGTGCTCAGCTCGATGATGCGCCACCAGCTCGCCGAGCTGCGGGCCCGCGGGGAGTTCCTCTCCGTGCTGCTGGCCTCGGAGGCCACGATCTACGGCAGGTTCGGCTACGGGCCGGCGACCTCCACGTCGCGGCTGACGGTGGCGCGCCACGAGGCCGCGCTCGCCGTTCCCCGGGCGGGTCGTGCGGTGGCCGGCGCAGCGGCGGGCGGCCCGGACGCCGGTGCGGTCGGCGGCCCGGACGGCGGCCCGCGGGGCGTCCCGGACGGCGGTTCGGTCGGCGGCCCGGACGGCGGCCCGGACGGCGGCCCGCGGGGCGTCCCGGACGGCGGTTCGGTCGGCGGCCCGGACGGCGGCCCGCGGGGCGTCCCGGACGGCGGTTCGGTCGAGCTGCTGCGCCGCAGCGAGTGCGGGGAGATCCTGGAGGAGGTCTACGACCGGTACCGCCGTGCCCAGCCCGGCGCGCTGGCCCGGCCGCGCCGCTGGTGGGCCGTGGGCGCGGGACAGCCACCGGTCACGCCGACGCCGCGTCTGGTCGCCGTGCACCGCGACGCCGACGGCGTCCCGGACGGGTACGCCAGCTACTCGGTCGACGAGGCCAGGACCTTGACGGTCGACGAGACCATCGCCACCGACGACGCCGTCTTCACCGCCCTGGCCCGCTACGTCCTGGGCCACGACCTGGTCTCCCAGGTCGTGTTCAAGCACGTCCCGCCCGGGCATCCGCTGCGCTGGCAGCTCGCGGACTTCCGCGCCGGCAAGGTGAGCAACGACACCGACTGGCTCTGGGTGCGGCTGCTGGACGTCCCGCGGGCGCTGACCGCGCGCGGCTGGTCCACCGACGGTGAGCTCGTCCTCGACGTCACGGACCCGTTCCTCGGCGAGCACGGCCGCCACCTGCTGAGCGTGCGGGACGGCAAGGCCGACTGCGTCCCGACGGACCGGGAGCCCGACCTGTCGCTGGACGTGCGCGACCTGGGCTCGGTCTACCTCGGCGGCACCGCGCCGAGCACGCTCGTGCGGGCCGGACACGTCCGGGCCCACCGCCCGGGCGCGGCCGCCCTCGCCGACGCCCTCTTCGGCGCCGAGCGCCCCCCGCACTGCCTGCACTGGTTCTGAGCGCCCGCCCGGCGCCCCGGACCGGTCCGGGGCGCCGGTGCGCACGGGTGGGCACGGGTGGGCACGGGCGCAGCGGTGGGCACGGACCGCGGGCGCACCGGGTGGGGACGGACCGCGGGCGCACCGGGCGCGGCCGCTCCCGTGGGCCGGGTGGATGCCGTAGGGTCGGCCGATGGCGAAGTACTTCGACGTGCACCCGCAGACCCCTCAGGCCCGCACCATCGGCACCGTGGTCGACAGCCTCCGTTCCGGGGCCCTCATCGCGTATCCGACCGACTCCTGTTTCGCCCTGGGCTGCCGCATGGGCAACCACGAGGGCCTGGAACGGATCCGGTCGATCCGGCGGCTGGACGACCGCCACCACTTCACCCTGATGTGCGAGAACTTCGCCCAGCTGGGGCAGTTCGTCCAGATCGACAACGACGTCTTCCGCGCCGTCAAGGCCGCGACGCCGGGCAGCTACACCTTCATCCTGCCCGCGACCAAGGAGGTCCCGCGCCGGCTGATGCACCCGAAGAAGAAGACGGTGGGGGTCAGGATCCCCGAGCACGCCGTCACCCGGGCGCTGCTCGCCGAACTCGGCGAGCCGCTGGTCTCCAGCACCCTGCTCCTGCCGGGCGAGGACGAGCCGATGACCCAGGGGTGGGAGATCAAGGAGCGGCTCGACCACGTGCTGGACGCCGTGGTGGATTCCGGCGACTGCGGGACGGAGCCGACGACGGTCGTCGACTTCTCCGAGGGCGCGCCGCAGATCGTCCGGCGCGGGGCGGGCGACCCCACCCGCTTCGAGTGACGGCCGCCGGGCGCCGGAATCCATCACGGCGTCCGGCCCCTGCCGCCCCTGCCGCCCCTGCCGCCCCTGCCCGGCGGTACTGCGCGGCAGGGGCGGCCCGGTGGGCCGCCGGGGTGCCGGGGCCCGCCTACGCGCGGAAGTGGTCGCGGTGCTCGTCCAGGAAGGCGTCGAGGGTGCGGGGCGGGCGGCCGAGGATGCCGGCGACGGTGCCGGTGGGGGTCTCGGGCCGGGCGACGGCGAGTTGCTGGATCTCCGCCACGTGGGCGGCGAGCCAGTCGGGCATCCCGCCCCGGCGGACGAGGGTGTCGCGCAGCTCGGCCGGGGCGAGGTCGACGTAGCGGACCGGGCGGCCGGTCAGGGTGGTCAGCCGGGCGGCGAGGTCGGGGTGGGCGACGGCCTGCGGCCCGGTCAGGGTGTAGCTGCCGCCGGCGACGTCGGCCCTGGTGAGCGCGGCGGCGGCGACGTCGCCGATGTCGCGGCAGTCGACGTAGTTGCAGGGCGCGTCCCCCATCGCGCCGAGGACGAGGCCCTGGGCGACGGTGGGCGCGAGGCGCAGGAGGTTCTGCATGAACGCGTAGGGGCGCAGGACGGTGTGGGTGAGTCCCGAGGCGCGCAGGTGCTCCTCGACGGTGTGGTGCCCGCGGGAGACGGCGACGGGCGAGTCGGGTTCGGCGGCGGGCGCGGAGATCTTGACGATGTGTCCGATCCCGGCCCGGGCGGCGATGTCGATGACGCGGGTTTCGAGTTCGACCTGTGCGGGGCCGTTGGCCATGGCGAGGAAGAGCTGGGTGGCGCCCTGGAAGGCGCTGCGCAGGGAGTCGGGGTCGGTGGCGTCGGCGTGCTGGACCTGGACGGGCCGCAGGCGCACGCCGGCGGCGGCGGGGAGCGGCCGGTGCGGGGTGCGGGTGAGGGCGCGCACGGGTGCGTCGAGTGTGCGGAGGCTGTGGAGCAGGGCGGTTCCGGTGGCTCCGGTCGCTCCCATGACAACGATCATCGGGTGTCCTCGTCGGTTGGTGTCTGTCCCGGTGGCGGGCGCCGCCGGTGGCGGCGCTGCCGGACGGGCCGGGTCGGGCTTCGGGTGTTCAGGCGTCGGGTGTCGGGCGTTCGGGGGTCGGGCGTTCGGGGGTCGGGCGTTCGGGGGTCGGGCGTTCGGGGGTCGGGCGTTCGGGGGTCGGGTGTCGGGTGTCGGGTCCGGCGGGCCCTCCGGACAGGCCCTAGGTGCGGGGTGCCTTGGTGGTGGTGCTGCGCCAGCGCAGGGTGATGATCGTGGTGGCGAGGGCGGCGGAGACCGGCAGGTCGATGCGCAGGCGCTGCAGCCAGGGCGCGGCGGGCACGGGGGTGTGGGCCGGCAGCCACTGGGCGGCGAGCCATCCGAGCCCGGCCGCCGCGCCGGTGGCGGCGACGACGAGCAGCGCGGTCAGGACGACGCGCGGCAGGGTGGTGGTCCAGCGTCGTGGCCGGCCACCGCGGTGCAGCCAGGTGCCGACCAGGAAGGCCACCACGGCCGAGGTGCCGGCGATGGAGGTGGCGGCCGCCAGGGTCAGGTCGGCCTGGCCGGTGACGACTCCCGCGGCGCCGGCGGTCAGCGCGGGGGCGGCGTAGGCGGTCAGCACCTCGCGCCACAGTGTGAACGGCCGGGCGGCGGCCCGGTTCGGGCGGGTGCGGTCCTTCGTTGCGGGCATGCTGGCCTCTTGTTCTGGTCGGTGTTCCGGTCGGTGTTCCGAAGGGGTGCAGGGGTTGGCGGGGCCGGCGGGCCTGCCCCGCGGCATATAATTAGGAGGCTAATTACCAGGGTGCGAAAAAGGGCTCCCACCCACGGGATGAGAGCCCGGGCCGGCCCGCGGCCGGGTCAGTCGGCCGTCAGGGCCGCGCTGCCGCGCACGACGCGGGCGAGCAGGTCCAGGAACACCGTGCGCTCCTCGACACTGAGCCCGCCCACCATCGTCTCCAGCCGCCCGAAGTGCTCGGGCGCGAGGTCGCGCAGGCGCTGCGCGCCGCGCGCGGTCAAGACGGCCACCGTGCCCCGCCCGTCCTCGGCGGACGGGCGCCTGGCGACCAGGCCGTCACGCTCAAGGCCGTCCAGGAGGCCGGTGACCGTGGCCCTGGAGACGTCGAGGTCGGCCGCCAGCTGCGAGGGGGACTTCTCGCCGCCGTGGTCCTCCAGGTCGGCGAGCAGGCGGTAGCGCCCGGTCGACAGCCCGAACCTGGCGAAGTGGGCCTCGGCCGCCCGGCCGACCCGCGCGCCCGCCGAGATCAGCCGCACCGCGACCAGCACCGCCTGCGGATCGGCCTCCAGGCCGTAGTGCCGCAACTGCCGTGCGGCCTGGTCCAGTGTGGGCGTCTCGGCGTCGGCCCCGTCCCTCGTCATGAAACTAATATGGCGGCTAATGACTTGCGGTGTCAAGGCGCCCCGG
The DNA here is from genome assembly GCF_014655955.1 of Kitasatospora indigofera. GTDB lineage: Bacteria > Actinomycetota > Actinomycetes > Streptomycetales > Streptomycetaceae > Kitasatospora > Kitasatospora indigofera. The sequence goes on along the minus strand of NZ_BNBO01000078.1, from coordinate 26,341 downwards.
GCCGGCGGGGGGGACGGTCTCCCGCCCGACGAAGGGGAACCGGCGCCCGGTCCGGTCGTGCGGCCCAGGCCCGGACGGGGCGACCGGGACGGGCCGTGCCCGGCGGGTCAGTCGGCGGACGGGTGGTCCGTGGTGGAGCGGGGCCGGCCGGGGCGCATGCCGGCCTTGAGGTCGCCCATCACCGCGCGGGCCACCTGGTCGACGGGGTCCTTCTCGGCGTACCCGTAGTCGATGGCGCCCTCCCGGTCCCCGGCGGCGGCGAAGAGCCAGCGTGCGCCGTACTTCGTCGCCCCCAGCCACACCTCGAAGTCCTCCCCGGCGTGGGCGAACCGGACGGCCTCGGTGCCGGCCACCGTGACGATCCGCCCGTCCAGGCGGTAGGCGAGCTCCTGCAGGGGCGTGCGCTCCTGGTCCTGCGCGGCTTCGAGCCGGACGGCGAGGACGGAGGACAGCGGCCCCGTGATGACCGCGCCCTCGTCCGTGGTGATCCTGAAGCCCGGCTGCCGCCCGATGTCGGCGGAGCTGCCGTCCGTCGCGCCGGCGAAGGCGAACGGCCCGGTGACGAACGTGCCGGCCCTGGCCTCGTGCCAGCCGTCGGCGAGCAGCACGGCCGCCACCTCGTTCGCGTTGACGTGCAGGTTCATCGCTGGTTCCTCTTCTCGGTGGCGCGGGACGCCTTCGTCACCGGCTGCCGACCGCGCGCCGTCGGGGTCGCGGGTGCCCTGTCGACGTCGTCAGAGGACGTCGTGGGTCAGGTGCGTCGCGGTGGCCGTCGGGACGGCGCCGGGCCGGACGGGTGCCGGGTGCAGCGACAGCGTGCCGACCGGCCCGGCGTCGAGCGTCGGGCGGATCAGGGCGCCGCCTCCCGTCAGGACGACGTCGAGGTCCTCGCCGTCGCGCGCCGAAGCGGCTGCGGCGCGCTCGCGCGCGGCGCTGACGGCGCCCGAGCGGACGGTCGCCTCGTGCAGGACCCGGCGGTCGTCGGGGTCGTCGGAGGACGCCCAGGTGTGCGGCGCCTCGCCGCCGGCACCCAGGCCCGGGCCGGGGTCAGGACCGGTGACCAAGCCGTCGGGGGAGACCGGGATGTCAGCGATGATCCGAGTCATGTCCGGGTGGATCCGATCCGCTGCCTGAACCCGTCGCTCATGCATGAAGTATGTGACCCGCGCCGGCCGGGCTCAACGGCACACGCCCGAAGTTCGCTGACACGGGTCAGCGGCGGCAGGCCGGGCGGGCGAGCGGCGCGGGCGGCGCCCCGGCCGCCCCCGCCCGCCCGGCTCCCCGCGCAGGACCGGGGGACCGCCGAGGCCGTGACCGTGGCCGGCCCGCGGCCGCCGGCTAGAGGAGGACCAGCAGCTTGGTGCCCGGCACCAGCTTGCGGTTGACGGACGTCGATTGGACGAACACGGTGTACGACGGGTTGTCACCCGGCTTCACCGAGGCCTCCGAGGCCGGCAGGCCGAGCAGGCTGCGGGCCGCCGGGCCGGAGAACACCCTGCCTGTCATCCGGCCGGTGGCCGGGTCCTTCTCCGCGACGGCGAGCTGCTTGCTGCCCTGGATCTTCTCGCGCTTGGACAGCTCGTAGAAGGCGCAGCCGGTCTTGTAGGCGTGCCCGGCGCCGGTGACGAAGTCGCGGATCGGCGTCTGCTGGTCGACGGGGACCAGGATGTAGGTGCCGGTGTCCAGGGCGTCGAGGTTGGCCTTCACCTCGGCGGTGTTCAGGTCCTGGCCCATGGCGAACAGGTTCCTGGTGCCGCGCACGCCCTTCTCGCGGCCCCGCAGGAAGCTCGTGGCGGCCGTCTTGACGGTGCCGATGGCCTCCTCGACGCCCTTGCCGGAGTCCGCGTCCCAGATCGCGATGTTGCCCGCGGGGAAGCCGTACTCCTGGGCGGTGCGCTTGGCGAGGGAGTTCGGGACCAGGATCGCCGAGGTCCAGTGGTCGGGGAGGTCGTCCATGGCGCCGCGGATGCGGTCCATCCAGGTGCGCAGGACGGCGGTGCCCTTGCCGCCGCTCATCCGGATGTGCATCTGGCCGCTCTCCGAGCAGCCGGAGGCGTTCTCCTCGCCGTCGGTGACGACGACCTGGAGGAAGGAGTGCTCCCCGTACCCCTCCCAGATGTTCTTCAGGTCGTCGACGGACTTCACGGCCGCCTCGATCAGCGCCGTCGCGCCGTTGTCGACCTTGTAGAGGCCCTTGAGGGACGGCAGGTGCTTGACGTCCATGTCCCAGACGAGGTTGCGCACCTCGTGGTCGAAGGCGTAGAGGCTGATGCGGGTCTCGTGACCGAGCCGGTCGGACTCCTCCTGAAGGCCCTTCACGAACTCGTCCACCACACGGACGAGCTGCGCCTCGTGCCGGCGCATCGACCCGGACCTGTCGACCACGAGCGAGACGTGGTTCACCTTGTGGTCGATCCTGTGAGCAGACATGGCTCCCCCAATTTCCGACGCCGCTTCCGACGCTTTTCATGACGCGGTTCATGACGCCGTTTCCGGCGCCTTTCCGGCGTCCCCTCCAGCGTTGTTCCCACTCTACGAGGTGGCACTGACAGTCCACCCTGACCTGCGGTTCTGTGGGAGACGGCCGTTCTCGCCCAGGAAGGACGGGTACTGACCGTCCGTCGGCCGGCGGAGGCCGGCGGGAATGCGGCGGGGCGCCGGCTGGACGGCGGCGGGTATTTCCGTTCCTTGAATTGACGGCAGGGCCGCGAACAGGGGGTGCGCCCGTCAGGGGCGGGGCGGGGACGGCGTGCAGGCGGGCCGGGCGCGTCGTGGGGCGGGCGGGGCGGGGCGGCGGGCCCGGCAGCGCGGTGCGCGGTCGCGGCCCGCCCGGGCCGTGGGCGTGAGGGGGCCGGCCGGGCGCCGCCGGCTGGCATGTCCGCGCCGGAATATCGCCTGGTCACAGGCCTTTTCGTCAGGCCCGTGCGGGTCTAGCATTCCCGGCACGGCGGCCCCACCATCCTCACCGGACGGGCTGCCGAGCAGCCCGGCCGCTCTCCCCCCGTGCGGCCGGAGCCTCCCACGGCCGGGACCCGGGCTCCCCCCTCCCGCGGTCCCGGCCGGCCCGCACGGGCGGTCCTGCCGGGCCGCGTCACCGGGGCGTCCGGCCGCGCGCCCGGGCCCGGTGGAGAACGGCGGCACCCCGCGCGCCCGGACCGGTGCCGGTCGGGACGCGCGGGGTGCGAGGGATGTTCGGGGTCCGGGTGCGGTGCTGGGCCCGGGCCGGGGCGGGGTCAGTCCAGGGAGGCGGCGAGTTCCCCGCCGGTCCCGTCGGCCACCGCCACCGGTGCCACCTGGGCCTCGGGGCGCGGGCGCAGGCCGAACCAGATGAAGGCCACGCTGACCAGGGTCACCGCGACGTTGACGCTCAGGGCGAGGTGGATGCCGGTCAGTTCGGCGCTCTGCGTGGCGGCGATCGAGCTGAGGATCGGGATGCCGACGGTGATCGCCACCTGCTGGGTCATCGAGGTCAGGCCGGTGGCCAGGCCCTGCTCCTCGTTGGGCAGGCCGGAGGTGCCGGTGACGGTGTACGCCACGATGGAGGTGACGTGCCCGAAGAAGCCGATGAACAGGGCGGGGATCAGCACGGCGAGCGCGATCCGGGCGTCACCGACGAAGACCAGCGGGAGGGTGGCCAGGCCCTGCACGATCATGCCGACGGCCAGCACCTTGCGGCTGCCGTAGCGCCCGATGGAGCGGCCGGCGACCACGCCGGCGCCCACGGCCGCCAGGCCCGGGACGCCGAAGATGAGGCCGGTGACGAGCGGGGAGAAGCCCAGCACGTTCTGCAGGTAGAGCGTCATCAGGAAGATCATGGCGGTCTCCATGCTGAAGACCACGAGACCGGCGTAGTTGCCCCACTTGACGGTGGGGCGCTTGAGGATGCGCACGGGGGCGAGAGGTGCGGGCGAGCGCAGCTCGATGGCCCAGAACGCGCCCAGCAGCAGGACGCCGACGACCGCGACGGGGATGCTGCTCTCGATGACGGAGTAGACCACGGCCAGCAGGCCGCCGCTGGCGGTCACGGCGCCCGGCACGTCGAGCTTGACCCGCTCGGGCAGGGTGCTCTCGCTGATCACGTAGGGGGTGACCACCAGGATGACCAGGGCCACCGGGATGTTGATGAAGAACGCGGCCCGCCAGCTGAACAGGCTGACCAGGGAGCCGCCGACCAGCGCGCCGACGGTGAAGCCGGCGGAGAGCAGCGCGCCGTTGAGGCCGAGGATGCGGTCGCGGACCGCGCCCTCGGCGAAGGTGCTGGTGAGCAGGGCGAGCGAGGCGGGGGTGGCCATCGCGGTGGCGAAGCCCTGCAGGACGCGGGCGGTCAGCAGCATCTGGGGGTTGGAGGCGAACCCGCCGAGGAAGGAGGCCCCGGTCAGCAGGGCCGCCCCGGACAGGAACATCCTGCGGCGCCCGAACAGGTCTCCCAGGCGGCCGAACAGCAGGGTGAAGCCGGCCGCGGGCAGCGCGAACGCGGAGGCGATCCAGGGCAGTCCGGTCAGTCCCAGTCCGACACCCTCGCCGACCTTGGGCAGCGCGACGTTGAGGATGGAGAAGTCGACGGACAGCATGAACCCGGCGCCGAGCAGGAGGAAGAGGATTAACCGTTCCCTGCTGGTGATGCGTGGGGTCGGGGCGGTGTCGGTGGTCATGGGACGGTTCCCTTCTTCAAGGCTCCGGTGCCGCCGGCAGCCGGCGGCACCGGACGGGCCGCCCTGCGGCGTCGTTCCTGCGGGTGCCCGCGGGCACGGTCCGGGCCGCACCGGCGGCGGGGACTGCGGCCGCGGCGGCCCGTGGCGGGTGACGGGCGGTACGGGGGGGCGGGACGGGGCGGGCGAACGGGGGTGGGCCGGTCGGGGCGGGGGCGCACCCGGGCCGGAACGCCTGCCCGTTCGGTGACTGTGCGTCAGATCACTGTGCGTGCGGGTGGTGCTGCCTCCGGCGGCCGGGCGGCCGGCGGACCGGTGGCCGGGTCGCCGGCCGTGGTTCTGCGCGGTGCGGCTGCCCTGCGGGGGAGCCGGCCAGTACGACGTGCGGGTGGAGCCGGCCGGGCCGCCCGGGCGGCGGGCCCGGGGTGTCCCGACCGGGGCCGGTTCCCGCCGCGCGAACGGCGGGAACCTTCGGGCCCGGGCTCTACCGGGAGTCGCGCTCGGCCGCCTCGGCGACGCGTTTGACGTCCGCCAGCCGGTGGTCCCAGTCGGCGGCGAGTGCGGACATCCACCGCGCCGTGGTGTCCAGCGCCGCGGGCCGCACCGCGTACCGCACCTCGCGTCCGACCCGGTTGCCGGCGACCAGTCCGGCCGCGTCCAGGACGGCGAGGTGCTTGACCACCGCCTGGCGCGAGACGGGCAGCCGTTCGGCGAGCGTCGTCGCGGTGACCTGGCCCTGGGCGGCGAGCAGGTCGAGCAGCTGACGTCGTGTCGGATCGGCCAGCGCCGCGAGGACGCTGTCGACCGCCGCGACGGAGCCGGGACGTTCTTCCGTCACACGGACGTTTCCTCGACGCGCTTCTTGAACGCGCCCAGCACCTGCGGCCAGCCGCCGGCGTTGTCGTTCAGCGCCTTCTCGCGGACCTCCTCGGAGGCGGCCAGCTGCCCGAAGCCGCTCTCGACGACGCGCAGACGGGTGCTGCCGCCCTCGGGGATCAGCGTGAACTCCACCAGGGTGCTGTTGTCCTCGCGCAGCTCCTCGCCGGGGAAGGCGCTGGCCCAGCGGTAGGCCACGTAGGTCGGCGGCTGGACCTTCTCCACCCGCACCGGGAACGAGCCGTACTCGGCGTTCTTCGCCACCATCGACTCGCCCTCCTTGGCCACGGTGCCGGCCAGGCTCGCCTCGTCGGCCACCCAGAAGCCGGGCTGGGCCACCAGCGACCAGACCCGCTCCAGCGGGGCCTCGATGAGGGTTTCGCGTTCGATCAGTTCCGCGCTCATAAGGGGACTCCTTCGCTACGGCCATTGAATGCACCCTCATGGTTGCACGTCCCCCCTCCATTCGCAACCAGAGAGTTGCACCCCGATCGGGTGAGATCCCGTCCCCGCGACCACCGGTTCCCGGCCGCCGGCCGCACCCCCTCCCCCGCCGCGTCCCGGCCCCCGTACCGCTCCCTGAACCGCTCCCTGAACCGCCGCTGCCCCTCCCCCGCCCCGTCCCCGCAACGCACCCGCACCTTGCCCCTGTGCTGCCGGCCGGACCCCGGAACGCGACGGGCACCGGCACGGGCAGCACGGCACGGGGCGCAGCGGGCCCGGCGCGGATGCGGCACGGGGCGCAGCGGGCCCGGCGCGGATGCGGTGCGGGCCGGACCGCCCGAGGGGCGGGGCCCGCGGGCGGACGGCCACCGGCCCGTCCGCCCCCCGGCGTGCCCCGCCCCTCCCCTCCCACCCCTCCCGCCCGCCGGCCGCGGCGCCCGTACGGATCCCGAACGCCCGGATCCCGCACGGATCCTGGCCGGACGGTTCCCGAACGCCCTTGGCCGGCGGGCGTGTTGTGCCGGACCGGGCGGCCGCCGCGCGGGGCCCACCCCGGCCCGCCCGGTGCCAAGGCCCGGCCCGGCACACGGTGAGTATGCGGGTCGCGGCGAGGTGGGCGGCTACTTCCCGGTTGCTCCCCTGCGGTGCGGGCGGGACGGTGCCGGTACACGCGGCGGGCGTGGAAAAGGAGAGCACGATGGAAGAGGTGCCCGGATGTCAGAGCCACTGATGATGGCTCATGGTCACGGTGTGACAAGGCGGTTCACCCGCGGCCGTCCCGGGACAGATCCCCGGGGTACCGAATCGGAGCACGGCTCGGCAGACATGTCCCCGCCGCCAGGAATGAGGAATGGGAACAGTGACCACGAACACGCCCGAGGAGGGCACGCCGGGGACGGGCGCGGCCGTCCCCACCGACGCCGAGCTCGCGCAGTCGCTGGCCGGGGACTTCCGCAGCGACCACATCACCGTGGAGGGCCTGCGCCTGCACTACGTCGCCGGCGGGGAGGGCAGGCCGCTGGTGCTGCTGCCCGGCTGGCCGCAGACCTGGTGGGAGTTCCGCAAGGTGATGCCCGCGCTCGCCGAGGCCGGCCACCGGGTCATCGTGCTGGACCTGCCCGGCATGGGCGGATCCGACAAGCCCGCCACCGGTTACGACAAGAAGACGATGGCCAAGGTCGTCCACGGGTTCGTCCGGGCGCTGGGCTACGACCAGGTCGACATCGCGGGCCACGACGTGGGCTCGCAGGTCGCCTTCAGCTTCGCGGCCAACCACCCGCAGGCCGTCCGCAAGGTCGCGCTGCTGGACGTGCTGCACCCCGACGCGTCCCTTTACCAGATCCCCATGCTCCCGGCGCCGGGCATGCCCTTCCACCCGTGGTGGTTCGCCTTCAACTCGGTCGCCGGCCTGCCGGAGCAGTTGCTCGCCGGCCGCGCCCGCCACCTCGTGGACTGGGTCTTCGACGGGTTCCTGCTCGACCGCGGCGCCGTCGACGAGCAGGCCCGCGCCGTGTACACCCGTGCCTACGACACCGCGGACGGGATCCGCGGCGGCAACGGCTGGTACCAGGCGTTCGGCCAGGACATCGTCGACCTCGGCACCTACGGCAAGATCGGCGCCCCGGTGCTCGGCCTGGTCTCCAACCTCGCCGACGGCCTCTTCGCCGCCCAGATGCAGGCCACCCTGCCCACCCAGGCCGGCGACGTGCGGGTCGTCGTGGTGCCCGACGCGGGCCACTACTTCGTCGAAGAGGCACCGCAGGCCGTGATCGACGAGTTCACCACGTTCTTCGCCTGACCCGCCCGCCCCGTCCCGGCCCGTGGTGCCGGACGGACCTGCCCGCCGCCACCGCCACCACCCCCGCCACCGGCGGCTTCGGCAACGGCAACGGGCGGGCCGGCGAACGGCGGTGGCGGCGGCAGGCCCCGCGGCGGCGCGGCCCGGACACCCGGACCGGACGCCCGCACGGCAGCGCGCAGCGCGCCGCCCGCGCCCGCCGGCGCCCGCACCGACCCCTGCGACACTCCCCGCACCGACCTCCTGGCCACGACCGGCCGCCGACGCGGCATGCCCGCGTCCGCTCCGGGCCGTCCGGACGGGCGGCGCGACGGGCGGGACCGGGGCGGGCCCGGCGGGCGCCGGGCGGTGCGGGCGCCGGGGCGGGCGGGAGAGCCTCCGGCGGGGTGGGGCAGGGCCCGCATGCCAGCGGATTCCGACAGGTCCAGTAGATCCAGTAGATCCAGCCAAGGAGTAGGCATGTCCACTTTCGCCGTCCCGTCCCGGGACGAACTGCTGCTGCGGGTGTCGGAGATAGCGCCCGTGCTGCGCTCCCACGCCGCGTGGTCGGCGGAGAACCGCCGGCTGCACGAGGAGGCGGTCGAGGCCCTGACCGGGGCCGGCCTGTTCCGGATGCGGATCCCGCTGCGCTACGGCGGGTACGAGGCCGACGCGCGGACCATGGTCGACGTGGTCACCGAGGTCGCCCGTGCCGACGGGTCGGCCGGCTGGGTGCTGGCCAGCTCGTTGATCGCCGGCTGGGGCCTGGGCCTGTTCCCGGACGAGGTCCAGGACGAGGTGTTCGCCGACCCCGACGGGCGGGTCTGCGCCACCATCGGGCCGGGCACCGCGACGGCCGTCCCGGTCCCCGGCGGCATCCTGGTCAACGGCTCCTGGCCGTTCATCAGCGGCGCCCTGAGCAGCCAGTGGCAGCAGAGCGCGGCGATCTTCCTCGACCCGGCGGGGCAGCCCTACCCCGTGATGGCCCCCGTCCCGGTGGCGGAGCTGGAGATCGTCGACGACTGGCACACCAGCGGCCTGCGCGGCACCGGCAGCGTCACCACCACCGCCAAGGACCTGTTCATCCCCCAGGAGCGCGTGCTGCCCGCGCCCGCGGTCCTCGGCAGCCAGTCCGCCTCCAAGCTCAACGCCGACATCCCGATGTACCGCGCCCCGTTCATCGTGGTGGGCGCCGCCACCACCGTGGGCGTCTGCGTCGGCATGGCCCTGGCCGTCCAGGACGCCTTCTTCGAGCGGCTGCCCGGACGCAAGATCGCCTACACCGAGTACCCCAGCCAGAGCGAGGCCCCGGTCACCCACCTGCGGGTCGCCGAGGCCGCCATGAAGATCGACGAGGCCCGGTTCCACGCCCAGCGCCTCGCCGAGCTGGTCGACGCCAAGTGCGCCTCCGGCGACGGCTGGGAGATGACCGAACGCGCCCGCAGCCGCGCCGACGAGGGCGCGGCCGCCCGCCTCACCCTGGAGGCGGCGCAGATCCTGGCCGGCTCCAGCGGCGGCTCCTCCGCCTACACCAAGGTCCCGCTGCAGCGCATCGTCAGCGACCTCCAGACCTTCAACCTGCACGCCATGATGAACCCCGACGTCAACGCCGAGACCTACGGCCGCGTCCTGTGCGGGCTGGAGCCCAACACCTACTACATCTGACCGCCCACCAGGCCGGCCCGGCCCCGGGAACCCCGGCGGCCGGGCGGCGACGGCGGGCGGCGGCCTCCTGGGGCGCCGCGGCGCGCCAGGGCGCCGCGCACACCCGGAGCCGGCCACCGGCCGGGGCCCCTGCGGCTCCCGGCCCCGGCTCCCGGGCGCAGCACGCCCGGGGCGCCGCCCCGGCCGCCCGTGCGGGCGCCGCGCGGCGGCGGCGCCGGGCCGCCCGCCGGCACGGAACGACCACAAGTCCCGACCCACGAAAAGGAACCGAGACATGCCCACCCTTGGAATCATCGGCAGTGGAAGCATGGGAACGGCGATCGCGAGGCTCGCGGTCGCGGCGGACATCAACGTCGTGATCGCCAACTCCCGCGGCCCCGAGACCCTCACCGCGCTCGTCGGCGAGCTCGGCCCGCTGGCCGGCGCCGGCACCGTGGAACAGGCCACCGAGAAGGCGGACCTCGTCCTGCTGGCCGTACCGATCCTCGCCTACCGCTCCGTCCCGGCGGCGCCGCTGCGCGGTCACACCGTGCTGGACACCAGCAACTACTACCCGATCCGCGACGGCCGCATCCCGGAGCTGGACTCCGAGAAGCTGACCACCAGCGAGCTGGTCCAGCAGCACCTGGAGGGCGCCCACCTGGTCAAGGCGTTCAGCAACATCCTCGGCCACCACATCACCCAGCTCGCCCGCCCCGCCGGCGCCCCGGACCGCACCGCCCTGCCCATCGCCGGGGACCACGCCGCGGCCAACGCCGCGGCGGCGGCCCTCATCAGCCGGATCGGCTTCGACACCCTCGACACCGGCCCGCTCGCGGACAGCTGGCGCTTCGAGCCCGAGTCGTCCGCCTACACCTGGCTCTACATGGCCGACCAGGACACCGCCTTCGAGGACCGCTTCGACGCCCCCGGCGCCCCCTTCCCGCTCACCTCCCTGCGCGACGCCCTCCAGGACGTCCAGCGGGTGCGGGTCGCCGCACGCACCTTCTGACCCCGCGCGGTGCCGCGCGCCCGCCCTGACGGACGGTCGGGGCGGGTGCGCGGCGGGCGGGCGGCGCCGGCAGCCGGCGGCGCGCCACGAACGGGTGAACGCGGCGCACCGCCCCTGCCGGACGCCGGCCGTGGCGGCCGCGCGCCCCCGCTTAGCCCCGTACGCGCCCGGCCTGCCGGGCCCCGGCCGTCCGGAACCCGAAGAACCGCACCGGGCACGGCGGTTGGCCCGCCCGGCCGGCCGGCCCGCCGGCCCGGGCCGACGGCAGCCGTCCCGTGCGGCGGGGCGCTCCCCCGCCCCGCGTGCCGCGGTGGTGCGCCCGCCGGGCGCATGACATATTGCTGGGCACACAACCGAGCCAGGTCCCGGGGGGACACACATGAGCGACACCGGCCAGCAGCAGACCCACACCGGCGGCTGCCTCTGCGGGAGGATCAGGTTCACCGCCGCCGGCGCGCCGTTCTACCCCCACGTGTGCAGCTGCGCACACTGCAAGAAGCTCTCCGGCGGCCCCATGATGACCTGGGTGGGGTTCCCCCTGGCGGGCTTCAGCTGGGACGGCGAGGGCGGCGAGCCCACCTGGTACGCCGAGTTCCCCGGTGCCGGACGCGGGTTCTGTCCCACCTGCGGCGCCCGCATGTGCGCCCTCGACGACGGTTCGGAGGCGGTCTTCGTCACCCTGATGAGCCTCGACGAGCTCACGCTCGTCCCGGAGAACCAGCACTTCCGTGACGAGGCGGTCGGCTGGCTCCCGCAGGTGCCCCACAAGGACCCCGCCCCGGCCTCCTGACCCGGGCGCGGGCCGTTCCCCGCACGGGCCCGCTCCCCCGGCCGGGGGCCGGGCGCGGCGTGGCCGGCGGTGCGCCCGCGCGTCAGGGGATCAGCAGCAACTTGCCGATCGAGCGGCGCTCTTCGAGGTCGGCGTGCGCGGTGGCCGCCTCCGCCAGCGGGTAGGTGGCGCCGATCGGGACGGTCACGCCGTCGGTGTGGACCCAGGAGAACACCTCCTGCGCGCGGGCGACCAGTTCCTCCCGGGTGGTGATGAAGTCCGGCAGGGTCGGGCGGATCAGCCGGATCGAGCCCCGGGTGCCCGGGCTCATGTCCAGCGGCGGGACCACGCCGCTGGGCTGGCCGTAGAGCGCCAGGGTGCCGCCGGTGCGCAGGGACGCCACGCTCCCGTCGAACGTCGCCACCCCGACCCCGTCGAAGACCACGTCCACGCCGCGGCCCTCGGTCAGCCGGGCCACCTCGGCGACGAAGTCGACCTCGGTGTAGCGGATGACCTCCTGCGCGCCCGCCTTGCGGACCGCCTCCTCCTTGGCCGCGTTGGAGACCGTCCCGATCACGCGGGCGCCCAGCAGGCGCAGCACCTGGGTCAGCAGCAGGCCCACGCCGCCGGCCGCCGCGTGCACCAGGGCGGTCTCGCCGGCTTGCACGGGGTGGCTGTCGCGGGTCAGGTAGTGGACGGCCAGCCCCTGGAGGAACACCCCGGCCGCCTGCTCGGCGCTCACGCCGGCGGGCACGGCCACGACGCGCTCGGCCGGTGCGACCACCTGTTGCGCGTAGGCGCCCGGTGCCGACACCTCCATGGTGACGACCAGGTCCCCCACCGCGAGGCCCTCGACGCCGGGCCCGAGCGCCCTCACCACCCCCGCGCATTCCAGTCCGGGGACGAACGGCACGGGTCGCGGGTACAGGCCGCTCCGCTCGTAGACGTCGTGATAATTCACGCCGATCGCCGCCACATCGAGCAGTACCTCACCGGGCCCGGGGACCGGGACGTCCCGTCCGGTCGACACCAACGCCCCGGGACCGCCGGTCCCGTTCACCACAACAGCACGCATCTACCTTTTCCCTCCGGAAGTCGTGCCTCGAATGTAAACACCGCTCCGGGGCCCAACTTCTTTGGAATTGCCCCCCACCCGAACCAAATTCCGGACGTGCGCAAAGGACCGAATAGTGGATCCCATCCGGCACTTCCACCAGACGGTCCCCACCGCTCCCACGGAGGTATGCCCTTCCCGCCGCCGCGGTCGGGCGGAAGGGTGGTTCGGTGACGAACAGCCGGGGGACGTGCGCGAACCTCCGGCGCCGTTGCGGGTGCCGGCGGTGGCATTCCGGCGCGTGCGGGGCGCCCCGTGCGGAACCCGGCCGCAGGGGCGCGGGGGCGGGGCGCGGGGCGGACGCCCGGCCGGCGGCCGACCGGCTCGGCGCCGCCGGGAACGGACGCCCGGACCGGCGGGAACGGACGCCCGGCCGACGGGGGCCGAGGGTCCGTCAGCGGGGGCGCAGGCCGTCGAGGACGACCTCGAAGACCCGTTCGCGGGCCGCGGGGTCGGTGCCGAGCTGTTCCGTCGCCGCGGTCGTGCCGGTCAGCAGGGCGATCAGCTCCGGCAGGCCCAGGTCCGGGCGGACGGCGCCGGCCCGCTGGGCCCCGGCCAGCAGTTCGGCCAGCTTGTCCCGGATCACCGCGCTCGGCTCGCGCAGGGCCGAGTGCGCGTCCATCCCGGCCGCGGCGAGCGCCCGGGTGAACTCGTTCTTGCCCGCGGACTGGTCGACCACCAGGCGGAAGCAGTCGAAGAAGGCGCCGGCGGGCCCGGATTCGGCGGCCAGCCGGGTGGTGCGGGCCGCCAGCGTCTCCAGCCTGCGCACCATCACCGCCTGCAGCAGGGCCTCCTTGGTGGGGAAGTGCCGGAAGAGCGTGCCGACCCCGACCCCGGCGGCCCGGGCGATCTCCTCGGTGCTGACGCCGACGCCGCGGGTGGTGAACTCCTGTGTGGCGATGTCCAGCAGCCTGGCCCGGTTGCGGGCCGCGTCCGCGCGCAGCGGGCGCTGTGGAGCGCCGCTCATCCCTGTCGTCCCTTCGCCCCGGACGGCTGACCAGGCGTCCTGGACAACCGGATCCGCCAGTCCGTATCGTTTCTTACCGGAGTCGCCAGTCCGTTTCTGGCGACCGGTCCCGCTGGAGGTCGATCATGTCCGAAACGCCGTCGCCGCGCGAGGTCTTCCTGGAGCTGCTCGCGGGCATCACCGCGGGACGGTTCGCGGACCTGGCCGGGCTCTACGCCGAGGACGCCGTGGTGGAGACCCCCTTCGTGCCGGCGGGGCCGCGCCGCATCGAGGGGCGGGCCGCCCTGGGGGCCCGGTTCCAGGAGGTCGCCGAGCACTCGCCGCTGGACCTGACGTCGGCGAACGTGGTGGTCCGGGAGACCGACGACCCGGAGGTGGTCGTCGCCGAGTGGGACTACCGGGTGCACCACCGGGTGACCGGGCGGAGCGTGGAGGCCGCCAACATCCAGGTGCTGCGGGTGCGCGACGGCCTGATCGTCCACAGCCGGGACTACCACGACCACCTGGCCCTCGTCGTGGCCGGCGACAGCCTGCCGCAGCTGGTGGCGGCGCTGGGGGCCGCGTAGCGCGGACACGGGCCCGGGACTCCCCCGCGGCGGGTGCGCGGCGCGTGCGCGGCTCCGCCGGTCACAGGGGCCGGACCCGGGCGCGCAGGAGGCAGAACTCGTTGCCCTCCGGGTCGGCCAGGACGTGCCAGCTCTCGGCGCCGCTCTGGCCGACGTCCACGGGCCGCGCGCCGAGCGCGAGCAGCCGCTCCAACTCGGCGTCCTGGTCCCGGTCGGTGGCGCTGACGTCGATGTGCAGCCGGAGCTTGCCGGCGCGCGGGTCGCTGCTGGGGCTGAGGACGAGGGTGGGCTGCGGGCCGCCGGGCCCGGCGCCGGGCGGCCCGATCTCGATGCTCCCGTCGTCCTCCCGGCCCAGCTCCCGGTACCCGAGGACCTCGCTCCAGAACGCGGCGAGCAGCTCGGGGTCGGCGCAGTCGACGACCAGCTCACTGATGCGGCATGCCATGGGCGTCAGTGTACGGAGCCCCCTGGGGGGACGAGGGGCTCCTGCCGCCCGCGGCACCCGGCGCCGACGCGGGGACCGGGCCGGCGCGGCGACACCCCGCAACGCGGCGGCCGGGACGCGGGGCGCGGTGCCGCAGCGCAACCGCCCGGAGGGGCGAGACGGGGCCGGGCCGGGCCGCTGTGCCGTCAAGTCGCTGGGCCGGGGCCGGGGCCGGGGCCGGGGGCATCATGGTGGGACGCGGCGGTCCGCCGCCCGGGAGGCCCGGAGGCACGGGAGGCCCGGAGGCACGGGAGGTCCGGTGGAATTCTCGTGGCCGGGGACTTTCCCGCACCCCGTCGGGTTCGCGGCCGTCGGCTTCGGCTTCGAGGCGCTGGGCCTGCGGGAGATCGTCTCCTTCACCGTCCCCGGCAACCTGCCCTCGCGCGCGGTCATGGAGCGCCTGGGCATGACGCACGACCCCCGCGAGGACTTCGACCATCCGCGGCTCCCGGCCGGGCACGCCCTGCGCCGGCACGTGCTCCACCGGCTCGCGCGCCCGGCGCCCGGCCCGCGCCCCCGCGCGGTCCTGAGCGCGCGGCGCGTACGGGCCGGGACGCGCCGGGCCGGGACGGCCTCACGTGGGGCCGGGACGGCGGCGGGAGGGACGGCGGCGGGGACGGGCGCCGCCCCGGCGGGCGGGCCGGGGCGGCGCCCGTCGCGGTCAGTCGGCCTGGCCGGGCATGGTGGGGGTGATCACCGCGAAGGTGCCGCCCTGGGGGTCGGCGAGGACGGCCATCCGCCCGGCGGGCATGTCGAAGGCGGGGGCCATGACGCTGCCGCCCGCCCGGACCGCGGCGTCCTGGACGCTGTCGACGTCGTCGACGCTGAAGTACGCCAGCCAGTGCGGCGGGACCCCGGGCGGCAGGGCGGAGAGGTCCATCATCCCGGCGACCGCACGATCGGCGACCTTGAACTCGGTGTACCCCTCGGCGCCGGGCAGCTGGGTGGGGGCGGTGGTGACCGGCAGCACGGCCGAGTAGAACGCGGCGGCGGCGCCGGTGTCGCCGGTGTTCAGCTCGTTCCAGGTCAGCGCGCCGTGCTCGTTGACGATGCCGGCCCCGTCGAAGGTCCCGGGCTGCCAGAGGCCGACGACGGCACCGGTCGGGTCGGTGACGACGGCCATCCGCCCGAGGTCCATGACGTCCATCGGGCCCATCATGACGCTGCCGCCGGCGTCCGTGACGCTCTTGGCGGTGGCGTCGATGCCGTCGGTGGACAGGTAGGTCGTCCACACGGTCGGCGGCATCGGGTCGGGGGTGGAGCCGTCGGGGTTGGAGGCACGCATGATCCCGGCCACCGGCTTGCCCTTGAGGGTGCAGACGGAGTAGCCGCCGGTCTCCGGCGGGCCGATCTCCCCCTGCCAGCCGAACAGGTCGCGGTAGAAGTCGAGGGCGGCCTGCTGGTCGGGGACCATCAGGTCGATCCAACAGGGGGTGCCGGGCTTGTAGGGGCCGTTCATGTCGGGCACGGATGCCTCCGGGGCGATCGCTTACCGATGAGGGAAGGGCGGTTGCGTCCATACCCGGCTCCCACCGGCCGAATCGGGCCGGATGGCTGAATCCGGCCCCCGCGCGGCAGGGCGGCACCCCGGCCGGGCCCGTCGGGGCGGCCCGCGGCGGCCCACCGCCGGGCCGCCGGGCCGCGGGCGGGCAGGCCGTCAGGCGGGCGGGCGGGTCAGCGGACCACGTCGAAGATCTGCTTCTGGAGGCCGTTGGGGTAGACCTCGTGCTCGACGAGCCTCAGCTTCTGGGTGTCCTTGTCCGTGGTGCTGAACAGCCGCTTGCCGGCGCCGAGCAGCAGCGGGAAGACGAGCAGGTGGTAACGGTCGATCAGGCCGGCGTCGGAGAGACCGTGGTTCAGGGTGGCGCTGCCGTGGACGATGATCGGGCCGCCGTCGGTCTCCTTGAGGGCGGCGACCTCGTCCAGCGAGCGCAGGATGGTGCTCTCGCCCCAGTTCGGGACGAGCCCGTCCTCGGTGAGGGTGGTGGAGACGACGTACTTGGGCAGCGTCCTGTACCGGGCGAACTCCGGCATGTCGGGCCAGACGGGACTGAAGGCCTCGTAGCTGGTGCGGCCCAGCAGGACCGCGGCGGACTCCCGCTGCTCGCGCTCCTTGATCTCGAAGGCCTCGGGGAGGAACTCGACGTCCTTGAAGGTCCAGCCGGAGTTGCGGTAGCCGGGCTCGCCGCCGGGTGCCTCCACGACGCCGTCCAGGGAGACGAAAGCGGTGCTGATGAGGGTGCGCATCGGGGTTTCCTTCGGTCTGTCGGGTCGTGAAGTGTCAGGTCGTGCAGTGCAGTGCCGGGTCAGGTCGTGAAGTGTCGGGCCGGGTCGGGTCGTGAAGTGTCGGGCCGGGTCGGGTCGTGAAGTGTCGGGCCGGGCCGGATCGGGCGGTGCCGGATCGGGCCGGGTGGATCGTGGTGCGGGCCGTACGGGAGCGCGGTCAGCCCAGGAGTCCGGCCAGCCATCGCTGCCAGGCGTCCTCGGCCCCGTCGGTGTCCGCCCCGAACAGGTGGTGGAAGGCCAGGGCGATGCCGGGGCCGTGGTGGAAGGTGTAGAGGCCGTCGGCGGTGCGGATCCCGAACCGCTCCTCGTCCGCCCAGACCACCTCGCCGTCCAGCGGCGGCAGGCCCGCCGGCCGGGCGGCCGCCCGCGCGCCGACGGCCGGCGGCAGGGGCAGCGACAGTGCGCGGGCGAGCGCCGCCCAGACGTCCCGGGGCGGGCGCGGGCCGGTCGGCACCGCGGCGAAGACCGGGACGGCGGTGCGGCCGGGGAAGTGGGCCAGGTACTGGCGCAACGTGCCCAGGTGGAAGGGCCAGCCGCGGCGCAGCGCGTCGTACTCGTCCTGCCAGTCGTCGCCGAGCAGGCCGCTGTGGACGACGCGCAGGACGGTGCCGGCGCCCTCGCGTCCTTCGATGAGGTACTCGAAGGCCATGAACCGGCCGTCCTCGGCGGCGGGTGTGCGGGTGGCGAAGCGTTTGCCGGGTTCGTAGGCGGTGACCAGGGCCTCCTGCCGGTGGCCGCCGGTCTCCATGGCGGCACTGCCGCCCTCGCGCGGCTCGACCTCGTTGCGGCCCATGAACCAGGAGTCGATGCCCGGCCCGGTGGCGATCGCCTCCCAGACCTGTTCCGGGCTCGCCGGCAGGGTCGTCTCCAGTTCGATCTCGAACGGGTGCGTCATCGTCGGTTCTCCTGTGCCGCTTCGGGTGGTGCCGGTGGTGCCGGTGGTGTCGGTGCGGGGGTGTCGGTGGCGGGCCCCCGGGGGGCGGTGGTGGTGGGGACCTGGTGGAGTCCGACGACCACCCGGTGGGTGCGGCCGGCCGGGGTGCTCTCGTCGTGGTAGCGGCCGACGAGGGCGGCCACGCTCCGGGCGAGTTCCTCGGCGAAGGCCGCCCGGTCGGCCGCGGAGGCGAAGCGCACCTCGGCGTCGATGCCGAAGGAGGCGACCCGCTGCCCGGCCCGTGCGGCGCCGGTCAGCAGTTGGCCGACCTCCTGGACCAGCCGCGAGCCCAGGGCGAGCAGCCAGCGGGCCGAGAGCTGGTCGGGCGAGCGGGCGGGGTCGGGGCTGACGGCGGCCAGCACGATCGGGGAGATGACGTAGGAGGCGGCGGTGGCGCGGTACACCCGCTCGGTGACGTTGCCCTTGCGGCGTTCCTCGGCGAGCTCGACCAGCCCGTGCCGCTCCAGTTCCTTCAGGTGGTAGTTGACCTTCTGCCGGGGCAGGCCCAGGCGGGCGGCCAGCATGGTGGCCGAGCCGGGCTCGGCCAGGGCGGCGAGGATCCCGGCCCGTATCGGGTCCAGGGAGGCCTCGGCCGCGGCGGGTTCTTCGATCACGGCGACGTCCAGCACCCCTCCAGGATCCGTCCGACAAAAATATTTGTCAAGACGAAAAAACCTGTCGGTGGACGCCCGGCGGCGGCCGCCCCGGCGGCGGCCGGCGCCGCCACTCCCCCGGCGTCGGGGCCGGGGCGTCGGGGCCCGAGCGTCAGGAGCGGGGTGTCAGGACCGGGGAGCCCCGGCCCCCTTCCGTGCGCCCGCCACCGGGGTGCCCGCCTGCGGACGGGTCGCCCCGAAGGCCCGTTCGTCGGCGTCCGCGAGCCCGAACAGGAGCGGCGGCAGGCCCAGTTCGAGCACCGCGAGGACGAGCTGGAACCACTGCGGCGGCCCGTTCAGCGCCAGCGAGAGCAGCCGTCCGAGGCCACCGAGCAGGAACACGCCGGCGAGCAGGCGCACCGCCGTGGCCGGCACGGGCCGCTGCCGGGCCGCCCAGAGCCAGGCCAGTCCGTACCCGGCGAAGCTCGCGCCCATGAAGCGGCCCCAGCTGTCGATCGTCGCCCCCGCGTGCGCGGCGCCGGGGATCGCCGCGTTGCCGAGGGCGAGGTGGAACAGTCCGATCGCCACACAGGACCACCCCATGAGCCGCACGAGCACTCGGAGAGTTCTGGCCATGACCCACCACCCCGTCTTCCGTCGTCCGCCCGGGAAGCATTAGTAGACACACGTCTACTAGCCGGGTCCAGGGTAGGCCCAGGAAGTAGACGCGTGTCAAGTAAGCTGGCCGCGTGCCACCGCCCCGCCGGCGCCTCAGCCCGGCCGAACGCCGAGCCCAGCTCCTGTCCGTCGGAGCCCGGCTCTTCGCCGGACACCCCTACGAGGACGTGCTCATGGAGGACGTCGCCCGGCAGGCCGGCGTCTCCCGGGCGCTGCTCTACCGTCACTTCCCCAGCAAGCAGGCGCTCTTCGCCGCGGTGTACCAGGAGGCGGCGGACCGGCTGCTGGCCGAGACCCGCCTCGACCCGGCCGACTCGCTGACCGACCAGCTCGTCCAGGGCATGGACGTGCACCTGGACTACTTCATCGCCAACCGCCACGCCGTGATCGCCGCGAACCGCGTCCTGGCCGGCGACCCCGTCGTCCAGACGATCATGACGGGCGAGCTGGACGCCCTGCGGGCCCGCCTGCTCGCCGTCCTCCCGCTCGCCGGCGACCCCGCCCGCGACGCGGTCTCCGCCGTCCTGCGCAGCTGGCTGGTCTTCGTCCAGGTCCTCGTCGTCGACTGGCTCGGCGAGGAGACCTGCACCCGCACCCAGCTGCGCGACGTCTGCGTCGGCGCCGTCCTCGGGGCCCTGCGCCCGCTGCTGCCCGACGCGGCGGAACCCCGGCGGGAGTAGGCGCGGCCGGGCCCGGACGACCGGTCCGCCGGCGGCCCGGGCGGCCCCCGGTGTGTCGCAGCGCCCGCCGGGGCCGCCGCCGCGGGGAGGATGGGCCGCAGCGACGAAGGAGGCTGCGGTGCGGGCGAGGAACCTGCGGAGGTACGAGGAACGCGCCGCGGACCGGATGATCTTCTTCTCGGACGCCGTGGTGGCGATCGCCATCACCCTGCTGGCCCTCGAACTGCCGGTGCCCGAGGGCCCGACGGTGGCGGCGTTCCGGTCGGCGGTCCACGACGACCTCGACCACTACCTGGCCTTCCTGATCAGCTTCGCCGTGATCGCCGCCGCCTGGGGCCAGCACAACCGGGTCTTCCGCTACACCGAACGCACCGACGCCAGACTGCGCACGCTCAACGCGTGCTGGCTCGCGACGGTCGTGCTGAACCCCTTCGCCACCAAGCTGCTCACCACGGAGGGGGACGACACGGAGACGGTGGGCCTGCGGTTCGGCTTCTACGCCCTGCTGCAGTTCCTGGCCCTCGCGGCGGTGGTCGCCATGGAACGCCGGATGACCTCGCGGCGGCTGCGCGACCCGGACGTCCCCGCCGGCCTGGTGGCGGCCGGGGATCCGGTGCTGTACGGGATGCTGGCCGGCTTCGGGCTGTCCGTCCCGGTGTTCTTCCTGACGCCCTACGGCTGGATCCTGTGGATCGTGCTCCCCAAGGCGGCCGGGCGGCTGTTCCGGACCAGGCCGCACCCGGCCGCCGGCGACTGACCGGCCGTCACCCCGGCCGCGGCGGCCGGGTGCCGGCCGGCCGGAGTGCCGGGTTGCCGGGTTGCCGGGGGCGGGGTGACGGGGGGTGCCGGCCGGTCAGCCGGCCGGTCAGCCGGCCGGGGCCGGGATCGGGTTGTCCGGGGCGAGGCGGGCGGCGATCTGCGAGGCGATCAGCTCGGCCGTGTTGACGTCGGGCGAGCCGGGTCCCTTGGTGGTGGAGACGGCGATCGCCAGGTGCTCGCAGGGCAGGTAGGCCTGGATCGCGGCGTAGCCGGAGAAGGACGGGTTCTGAAGGATCCAGCCGTTCTCCACCAGGACGGTGAAGCCGAAGTGCAGCGCCTCGGTGTTGTGGAGGCAGACCGTCGGGGGGCAGATGTCGGTGGGCCCGCCGAGGCCGACGGTGCCCGGGTCGAGCTGGGTGCGGAAGCCCTCCGGCGAGAGCAGCTCGCCGGTGCCGACGGCCTGCGCCGAGCGGGCCAGGTCGCAGATGTCGGTGGTGATCACGGCGCCCCGCGCGGTCGTCCACGACGGGTTCCAGAAGGTGGACTCCTCGTAGACGCCGCGCTCCGAGGTGAAGGCGTGCAGCACCGGGGCCGGGATCTCGGGGGTGAAGTCGTTCCGCGTGTTGCGCAGCCCGAGCGGGCCCGTGACGCGCTGCTCCAGCAGCTCGTCCAGCGGGGTGCCGGTGATCTTCTCCAGGGCCTCGCCGAGCAGCACGAAGTTGGCGTGCGAGTAGCTCCAGTTGGTGCCCGGCTCGTACCAGAGCGGGTGGCTGAAGGGGTAGGCGAGCACGTCGTCGTCGGTCCAGTGGCGGAACGGGTGGGCCTCCAGCTCGGCGAGGAAGGCCGGGTCGGTGACGTAGTCGTGCAGGCCCGAGGTGCTGGAGCCGAGCATCCGCAGGGTGATCCGGTCGGCGTGCGGCACGTCCGGCAGCCAGCGCGAGATCGGCTCGTCGAGGCCCACCACGTGCTCGTCCACCAGTTGCAGCAGCACCGTGCCCATGTAGGCGATGCCCACCGAGCCGGCCCGGAAGTGCATGTCCGGCTCGGCCGGCACGCCCGTCATGGACTCGCCGAGCGCGGTGGTGATCAGTTCGCGGCCGTCGACGGTGACCTTGAGGAGCACCGAGTTGAGGCCGTACTGCTCCTTGCCCTGCCGGGCGATGTCCAGCACCGTCCTGGCCGGCCCGGCGGAGGGCTCCGGGGAGCGGACGCAGGCGTGCCCGCCGTGCGGGGCGTCCGACAGGGCGAGGGCGCCGGCGCTGCCGGGCAGGGATGTGGCGATCATGGTGGCGGCGGCGAGAGCCAGGGCCGCTCCGGTACGTGTCATTCCACACTGTCTACGGACGGGGCGGGCCGAACCGGGCAGGACACTCGGCACGGTCCTCCGTCCGGCAGACACCCGACGCGTTCTGCCGGTGCGTCAGCCCCGGGCAGGCGGGCCCCGGTCCCGGCCGGCCGGGGTCGGCGGGCCCCGGCCGTGACGGTCAGTCCGTGACGCTCAGCTCGGCCCGGACCAGTTCGAGGAGCCGGCCCATCCAGTTGCGCCCGGCGCGGGTCCCCTCGCCCCAGTAGGTGGAGGCGGGGTCGTGGTAGCGGATGGTGGCATCGCCCGTCGCCAGGAGGGTCCGCGCCGCCGCCGGGTGCTGGGCGAACTTGGCGCGCAGCACCCGGGCCATCACCGCCGGGCGGGCCCGGGCCGGGCCGGGCGGGCTGTCCAGGGCCCGGAAGGCCTCGGCGGCGCACGGGTGGCAAACCTCGTCGAGGGTGACCGGGGTCGGGTGGTCGTTGTGCAGTTCGGCGAGCGAGAACTCGTCGACCAGCACCGCGGGGTGGGCCGGCGGCCCGGTGTGCCCGGGCGGCCCGTTCAGCCGCTCGACGTCCGCCCGGACCTCGGCCAGCAG
Source organism: Kitasatospora indigofera (assembly GCF_014655955.1). Lineage (GTDB taxonomy): Bacteria > Actinomycetota > Actinomycetes > Streptomycetales > Streptomycetaceae > Kitasatospora > Kitasatospora indigofera. The sequence goes on along the minus strand of NZ_BNBO01000078.1, from coordinate 4,208 downwards.
GCGCTCCGGGGTGAGGAAGGTGTGCGCCGAGGTGAACCGCCAGGTGGCGAGTCCGGGGGCGGTGCCCCGGGCGCCCTCGGGGATCCGGGCGGCCACCTGGCCGTAGCCGACCCGTTCGGCGAACTCCGCCACGGTGGACAGGCCGCAGCAGTCGACCAGCCCGTCCGCGTACACGGTCAGTTCGGTGAGGTGGTGGACGCCGGCGTGGTGGGCGAAGACCGGGCGCCGCAGACCGGGGATGCGTTCGCCGTCCGAGTACCTGAAGGTGCGCCGCTCGCCTGACATGACGGCCAGCCTAGGGGAACGGGGGCGCCCTCCCGGGGCGCGGGGTCACCGGGCAGCGGGGTCCGCGGGGGCGGGACGGGGACGGGTGCGGGGGTCAGGGGGCGGGGGTCAGGGGGCGGGTGCGGGTGCGGGGGTCAGGGGGTGCGGCCGGGCGCGGGGGCCGGTTCGGCGCCGGGGGGCGAGACGGCGGCGAGGTCGTCCAGCAGTCCGCTCAGCCAGACGCTGAGGTCGGTGGCGGTGAGCAGCAGCGGGTCGGCGGGCGGGCGGGCCGCGAGGGTGCGTTCGCCGAGCAGGACCTCCTCGGTCTCGGCGAGTCGCAGTTCGGTGCGGCCGGGGCGTCTGCGCCGGCGCAGTCCGTGGCTCTGCTGCTGGAAGGCGCCGGCGACCAGGACGGCGTCCCGCTCCAGGCGTTCGACCGTCCGGGGCCAGGGGGCGAGGGAGCCCGGCGGGCAGCGGGTGAGGAGTTGTTCGGCGCCCCTGGTGGTGTGCTGGCAGGCGAGCAGGGCGGCCTGCCAGTTGGGGCCGTCCATCGCCTGGTCGTGCCGTTCGGTCTGGAACTGGGCGTAGGAGGCCTCGGCGAAGGTCAGGGTGTGCTGGGCGCGGCGCAGGGCTCCTGTGCCGGTGGTGGTGCCCGTCACCACCGCGACGGTCTCCTGGAGTGCCAGTGCGCTGTCGCGGAGCAGGTCGGCGACCGAGCGGCGCAGTTCGCTGCCGCCGCCGCGCGGCCAGGCGCAGAGGCCGGCCAGGGTGCCGACGGCGGCGCCGGTGACCACGTCGATCAGCCGGGTCTCGGCCAGGCGCCAGTCGGACGGGGCGAGCTGGGTGAAGATCATCGCGACCACCACGGTGAACAGTCCCTGGCCCCAGGCCAGGCCCAGCAGCGGGCCGGCCGTGAAGGCGACCAGCATGGCCACCGGCAGGACGGCGGCGTAGACGGCCGGCCGCTCGCCGACGGCGAGGAGCAGCGGCACGGTGGCGAGGGCGCCGAGCAGGGTGCCGGTCAGGGCCGGGCGCAGGGTGGTCCGGGTGTCGGCCGCGCAGGTGCGCATCAGGGTCAGGGTGGCGAGCAGTGCCCAGAAGCCGTGGGCCAGGTCGAGGGCGCCGGCGACGAGCCGTGCGGCGGCGAGGGCGGCGGCGATGCGCAGGGCGTTCTGGAAGTACACCGAGCGGGGGGTGAGGTGTCCGCGGAACCTGCGCCACCAGAGCGTGCGGGTGGGCAGGTGGGCGTACCAGAAGGGGCTGCGCCAGCGGTCGCCGGGGTGCGGGTCCGGCGGTACGGGTGCGTGGCGGCTGATCCGGACGGCGATCAGCAGGAAGCGGGCGCCCTCGGCGGCGTCCAGGGCGATGCAGCCGAGCCGCAGCCTGGCCTCGGCGGCCTGGGGCGTGGCGGGCCAGGGTTCCTGGGCCGGTTCGGCGCGGGCCGTCTCGAAGTCGGCGATCGCCTCCTCGACGGGGGCGGGGTCGGGTGCCGGTGCGTGGGCGCGGACCGCGGGTGCGGCCTCGCGCAGGGCCCGGGCGGTGGCCCGCAGCAGGACGGCGGTCTCCGGGGTGGGGGCGCCCGCCCCGAGGGTGACGACCCGGGCCAGTTGGGTGCGGGTGTAGCGCAGGGCGGCGGCCGCGTGGGTGAGTGCGCGGTCCGCCGCGCCCGCGGAGGCGGGGCGTTCCAGGACGGGGACCCGGGTGGGGCGCAGGCCGTCGACGGCGGCCCGGCTGGCGGCCAGCGGGCCGCTCGCGCCGGCGCTCCGGCCGGGGCCGGCGGCCTGGGCGGCGGGGCCGGTGGGGTCGTTGGGGCCGGGCCCGGTGGGGTCGCGGCCGGTGGGGGCGGCGGGGCCGGTGGGGGCGCGGCCGGTGGGGGCGGTTGCGGTGGCGGGGCCGGGGTCGTCGAGGTCGGTGGCGCCGGCGCTGGCCCTGGGCGCCGTGCAGGCGTCGGCCGCGCTGTCGGCCAGCCGCGCCACCGTCTCCGTGGCGCGGGCGAGCCGGTCCTGGTAGCGCACGGGGGTGCGTTCCGGCCAGAGCGCCAGCTCGGCGCCGGCCAGCAGGACCAGTCCGATGCTGACCCCGGCGAGCCGGGAGGGCAGTGCCCCGGGCTGGTAGGGCGGGAAGCACGGCAGGATGTAGAACAGCTGGAGGCCGTTGGCCAGTCCGACCAGCCGTGGCCCGCCGACCGACCCGTACGCGACGGCGAACCCGACGACCAGCATGCCGAGCGCCGCCGACCAGGCCCGCACCGCCAGCAGGGTGCCGGTGGTGACCAGCAGGTAGGCGCCCGGCAGTACCGCCAGCAGCGTCCGGGCGCGGTCCTCGGGGCCGCCGCCGAGCTGGGAGAGGACACCGGTGGCGACGGCGGCGAACAGCGCGTAGGTGGCCATCGTGTCGTCGTGCAGGGCGTAGCGGCAGACGTAGAAGCCCGCGCAGGCCACCAGGGTGACCCGCAGTGCGCGGTGCACGGCCACCAGGTGGGGATCGCGGCGGCGCAACCACCCGGGGGCTCCGGGCAACCGGCCCATCGGCACCTCGCTCCCTCGGTGTGCGCAGGGGTGTGCGCAGGGGTGTGCGTGCGGACGCGCGGGTCCCGGCCGGCGGTCCTGCGCCCGTGTCCCGGCCGTGGTCCTGAGCCCGTTGCCCGGCCGCGGCCCCGGCCGGCGTGCCCGCCGGCCCCGTTCACCACGGTACGGCGCGTCGCCGTCCCGGTCCTGCGCTGAAGGCCGCCGTCCCGGTCCTGCGCTGAAGGCCGCCGCGCCGGCCCGCGGGCAGGGTGCCCGCCGTGGGCCTTCCTTGACAGCAAGGCAAGGCTTGCCTAACTTCATCTCCCATGTCTTCGAACTTCCCCGGCCCGGCGGCACCTCCCCCGGCCGCGCCCGCGCCTGCCCGCGCCACCCGGGCCCTCGCCCCGGCACGGGGGCGCTGACGTGCTCCCCATCGACCCGCAGGCGGACATCGGCCGGCGCGCCTGGGCGCCCTGCCCGACCTGCCGCACGCACGAGACCTGCGACGCCTGCCGCGACGGCCGCAACTGCGCGGACCACTGGCGCTACCTGCTCTCCAACACCGGCAGCCTCCTCCACCTCCAGTGCCCCGGCTGCACCGACGTCTGGGACCACGAGACGGGCTTCGGTGCCACCCGCTCCGGCCTCGACCGGCTCCTGCGACGGGCCCTCGGGCACGGATAGCACCCGCACGGCGACGGCGAACCGACCCCGGGGGCGCAGGGGCCGCCTTCGCGGGGCTCTGTGCCGGAGAGGGATCGCGCCCCGGACTGCCGGGGTCGCTGGTACCGGCTCGTGCACCCGGGCAAGTACGGGGCGACCTGCTCAGCCGGCGTCCCCGTCGTCTCCGGTCATGTCGTACTCGTCGACGTCCGGCCCGGCACCGACGCGGTGAGGAAAGTCCAGGACATCGCGGTCCGGATGCCGGCCCGCGAGTTCGGCGATGCGGTCCGTGCAGGGCCGAAGCCTGTCGAGGATGCGGGTGATCTGCTCGTCGGCGCACAGGCCGGGCTCCCGGCAGACGACCTTCCAGCAGTGGCCGGCCGGGATCGCCTTCGGCTCGGTGGAGCGGCTGCCGCGGACGGACACCTCGTCAGGCGTGATGCCCAGGTGCGAGGTCGTCTCGTCGGCGGAGATGTGCCGGCTGAACAACGCGAAGTAGGCGTACTGGCGGAGAGGCATCCGGGGAGGACAGCGGTGCGAGAGTGCGCCGGGCGGGATCGTGCAGGTGAGCTGGGAGCGCGCACCCCGTGTCCGGGCGGCCGGGATGCCGGGAGGGCGGCGCGGGCCGACGTGGTGTCGGGGTGCGCCGTCCTGGGGGGGGTGGGGCGCGGGGTCGGGGTGGGGGCCGTGGTGCGGGCCTCGTGGTCACCGGGGGCTATTTGGGGTCGCGGTTGAAGGTGGTGGTGGACCAGCGGTAGCCGAGGGCGGTGAGGG
>NZ_BNBO01000077.1 GCF_014655955.1 Kitasatospora indigofera | reverse complement strand
CTCCGCCGCCGGCGGCGGAGAGCGGCGGGGCGCCCGTCAGCCGAGGGCGCGGAGCGCCGCGGCCGCCGTCCGCAGGTCCTCGTCGGAGGCCAACCCGGCGTGGTAGAGCCGGAGTTCGGTGGCTCCCTCGGGGAGATGGAGGCCGGCCGGGTCACCGCCGGCACCCGCGATGATGCCGAGATTGGCCGCCAGCACCGTCCCTGCGGGCATCAGCGCCGCCGCACCGGACGCCAGAGGCGCCGGGACGACCAGGCCGTCCGCGAACTCCAGGACCCGGGCCACCTCGACGCCGCAGTTGGGACCGCTGCGGTGTGCCACCGGATCGGCGTGCAGCAGGATCCGGAACCGGGGCCCGGCGGCGGCCCGGACGGCCTCGACCACCGTCCGCTGGAACGCGTACGCGGCCGCCGTGCGGTGGGCGAGCGCCGCACCGGCCAGGCCGTCGCCCAGCAGCGCCGCGATCCGCTCCCGCTCGCTGCCGACGGACGGCTCCGCACCCCCGCGCCAGAGCGGCTCCAGCACCGCCCGGACGGCGGCCCGCAGTTCGGCGGGGTCGGCGCCGGCCGCGGCGTAGCCGCGCTCGCACGCGGGGCAGAAGCAGAGCGACATCAGGTACTGCCCGACCGGGCCGAGCGGCACACCGGCGATCTTGTCGTGGGCGTGCAGGTGCGCGAGTCCGTACCAGCCGCAGGACTCCAGCTCCACGCCGCCCGCCCCCGGCCGGACGGCGGCCTCGGCCGCCAGCAGCGCGGCGTACTCGACCACCTCCGGCTGGGCGACGCAGAGCGCCCAGGGGTAGCGCTCGCCGTAGGCGTTGCGCACCGTGATGCGCGGATGCTCGCCGCCGAGGCGCGAGTTGTGGGCGAGCACCACCCAGGAGTGGACGTCGATCCCGGCCGCCGCCAGGGCCGACCGGGCGGCCTCGAAGGGATCGTCGCCCGGCACCCAGTCCTGCTCGTACGGGCGCAGGGCCCGCCCGCGCCAGCGGGCCGGCCCGGGCCGGTAGTAGACGGCGGAGTGCCGGGCGGTGACGATCCTGGTGCCGGGGTGGCGCGGGGTGAGCGCCCGGGTGGAGTGGTAGGCGGCGGCGAGGGTGGCCTGCCGGACGCCGAGCGCGGCGAGCCGGCGCGGGGCGCCGGGATCGCCCACGACGTCCCAGGGGTAGAGGAAGGCGGAGCTGCGCACGGCCGGTTCTCCTGGACTGGATCGGAGGGGAACGTGGGCGCCGGGGCCCGGCGCCCACGGGCGGTCCTGGTCAGATCAGCGTGCGGGCCCGCTCCAGCAGCCGGGCGAGCTGAGCGATGTGCTCGGGGGCGGCCTCGGTGAGCGGGGAGCGGACGGCGCCGACGTCGAGGCCGTCCATCCGGACGCCGGCCTTGACCAGCGAGACGGCGTAGCCGCGCCCCTGGTTTCGCAGTTCGACCAGCGGCCGGTAGAAGCCGTCCAGCAGGCGGTTCACGGTGTCGTCGTCGCCGCTGCCGAGCGCCTTGTGGAAGGCCAGGGCGAGGTCGGGGGCGAAGCAGAAGACCGCCGAGGAGTAGAGGGTGATGCCGATGCCGCGGTAGGCGAGGCCGGTGAGTTCGGCGGTCGGCAGGCCGTTGAAGTAGCGGAACGGCAGCCCGGGGCGGGCGGTGCGGACGGCGCTGACGATCCGTTGCATCCGGTCGAGGTCGCCGATGCCGTCCTTGAAGCCGACGATGTTGTCGACCTCGGCGAGCCGGACGACGGTCTCCGGGTCGAACACGGCGTTGTCGCGCCCGTAGACGATGATCTCCAGCTCGGTGGCCCCGGCGAGCGCGGTGTAGTGCCGCAGCAGGCCCTCCTGCGAGGGGGTGACCAGGTAGGGCGGCATGGCCAGCACGCCGTCGGCGCCGGCCCGCTCCGCGCGGGCCAGGAACTCCAGGGCGAGGGCGGTGCCGTGGCCGACGCCGGCCACCACGGGGACGGCGCCGGCCGCCTCCTCGACGGCGGCGGCGACGACGCTCTCGTACTCGTCGAGGCCCAGCGCGTGGTACTCGCCGGTGCCGCAGGCGGCGAAGACAGCGACCGCGCCGTGGTCGATGCGGGACCTCACATGGGCCCGGAAGGTGGGGACGTCGACGGCCCCGTCGGGCCCGAAGGCGGTGACGGGGAAGAAGAGGAGGCCGTCGAGGCGGTCGACGAGGGGCGGGACGATTTCTGGCATGGCGGGTGCTCTCCGGGACTCGGTGGAGGGTGGAGGGGTTTCTGGGGGTCTCAGCGTTATACATCATTCTGACCGCTGGACACATCTGTGAACACCGAACCAGCCAAAGCGCCCTCGATTCTGCGGATGTCCCGGGCGGTACCAGGGGGTTGACGGCGGGACAGCACAAACCTAGGGTGTCCAAGCATGTGAACTCTGTCCATGAGCGTGTCGCCATCGTGTCGCCTTCATGGCAGCGGCCTCCCCGAGACACCGTCACACCCCTGCCCCCATCGCACTTCGCCGTGCCGAGCTGCCGGCTCCCGCTGCCGGGAACCCCGCCGTCGGGGCCCCGGCGCCCGTGGAACCGGCCCGAGAGGAGGCGAGCTCACCGTGGCTCTCGCCGACAGGACCACCGTCAGGCCGCCCGCCGCCGGGCCACCACCCACCGGGCGGCGCGGGCCCCGCCTGCGCCGGGCCCTCGCCCCGTACGCACTCATCTCGCCGACCGTGCTGCTGCTCGCGGTCTTCCTGGTCGTCCCCGTCGGCAGCGTCGTCCACTACGCACTGCAGCACCACGTGGTCAACGAACCGTACGACGACGCGTTCGTCGGTCTCGGCAACTTCAGGGCGATGCTCGGCGACCAACGCTTCTGGGACAGCCTGGCGTTCAGCGCCAAGTGGGTCGTCGCCGAAGTCCTGCTGCAACTGCTGCTCGGTCTCGCCCTGGCCCTGATCGTCAACGAGACCTTCGTCGGCAGGGCGATGGCCCGGGCCCTGGTCTTCTCGCCCTGGGCCGTCTCGGGCGTGCTGACCACCAGCATCTGGATGCTGCTCTACAACCCCGCCACCGGCGTCTTCCACTACCTCTCCGAGATCGGCGTCGGCAACGCCGGGACCTCCGTCCTCGGCAACCCCGACACCGTGTTCGGTGCCGCAGTCGTCGCCGAACTCTGGCGCGGCGTCCCGTTCTTCGCCATCCTCATCCTGGCCGACCTGCAGTCCGTGCCCAAGGAGCTGTACGAGGCGGCCTCGATCGACGGCGCCGGCCGGGTGCGCAGCTTCCTGCACGTCACGCTCCCGCACCTGCGCGACGCGATCGTGCTGGCCACCCTGCTGCGTTCGGTCTGGGAGTTCAACAACGTCGACCTGCTGTACACCCTGACCAACGGCGGCCCGGCCGGGGCGACCACCAGCCTCCCGCTGTACGTCGCCCAACTCGCGCGCAAGTCATACGACTTCGGGTACGGCTCGGCGCTCACCACGGCGGCGTTCGTGATCCTGCTGTTCTGCTCGGTGCTCTACCTGCGGCTGAGCAAGTTCGGACGGCAGCGGTGACCGGCCTGCAGCACGCCCCCCTTGACCGGACCGCACCCGTGGAGAGCCCCGCCGTGACCACCGCCACCGCCGTCCTCCCGCCGGCCGCCGTCCGCCGGGGCGAGCGGGGCAGCAGGTTCCTGCGGCTGTTCCTCCCGCTCGGCCTCTACCTGGTCTTCACCGTCGTCCCCTTCTACTGGATGCTGCTGTTCGCGCTGCGGCCGGCCGGCTCCACCTCCCTGCTGCCCTGGCCGCTCACGCTGGAGCACTTCGGCACGGTCTGGAACGACATGGGCTTCCGGGTCTACTTCCAGAACAGTGTGTGGATCGCCCTGCTGACGCTGCTGTTCGTCACCTTCTTCGCCCTGATGGGCGGCTACGCCCTCGCCAGGTTCGAGTTCCGCGGCCGGCGGCTGTTCATGCTCGCGCTGCTCTGCACGCAGTTCGTGCCGGGCGCGATGATGCTGATCCCGCTCTTCAACATCTTCCAGACCCTCGACCTGATCAACTCCCGGTGGAGCCTGATCATCGCCGAGAGCACCTTCCAACTGCCGCTGGCGATGATCCTGATGAGCGGCTTCGTCCGGAACGTCCCGGTCGAGCTGGAGGAGTCCGCGATGGTGGACGGCTGCGGGCGGATCCGCGCCTTCCTCGCCGTCGTGCTGCCGCTGCTGCGCCCGGGGATCGTCGCCGTCGGCTCCTTCGCGTTCATCGGCAGCTGGAACAACTTCCTCTTCGCCCTGATGTTCCTCAACGACCCGGAGCTGCAGACCGTCCCGGTCGGGCTGCAGACCACGATCGGCGAGAACACCGTCGACTTCGGGGCGCTGGCCGCCGGCGGGGTGGTGGCCGCCGTCCCCGTCGTCCTGGTCTTCGCGGTCGTCCAGAAGTACCTCGTCCAGGGCATGAGCGCCGGCGCCGTCAAGGGCTGAGCGCCACCCGGCCCGCGCCCCGGCCGCCCCCGGCCGCACCCGTCGCCGCGCCCGCCGCCGAGCCCGCCGGGTTGAGCCCGCCGGTTGAGCACCCCCACCCGTCACCCACACGTCAGGACCCCCTCATGTCCAGCATGCTGCGCACCACCGCCGCCGCCCTCGCCGCCCTCGGACTGCTGACCGCCTGCAGCTCCACCGGATCGTCCACCGACGCCGGCGGCGGCGCGAAGGTCACCGTCACCTACTGGGACAACAACGCCGGCCCGGCCAGAACACCGCTGTTCCAGCACCTGATCGACGAGTTCGAGAAGGCCAACCCGAACATCACCGTCAAGTACGTCGGCGTCACCAGCTCCGAGGTCGCCGAGAAGTACAACACCGCGATCGCCTCCGGCAGCACCCCGGACGTCGGCGGCGTCACCACCGCGCTGCTCGCCTCGCTCACCGCGCAGAAGGCGCTCGCCCCGCTCGACGAGCTGTACGCCAAGAGCCCGCTGAACGGCAGGCTCGCCGCCAACTTCCTCGCCACCTCGAAGGCCGCGAGCGGCGGCAAGGGCCTCTTCCAACTGCCGTCCTCCGGCAACCAGGACGTCATCTGGTACCGCGCCGACAAGTTCAAGGCGGCCGGTCTCGCGGCGCCGAAGACCTGGGACGAACTGTTCGCCGATGCAGCCAGGTTGACCGACAAGGGAGCCAACCAGTACGGCTTCACCATCCGCGGCGGCTCCGGCGCCGGCTTCCAGCTGCTCTCCGAGGCCTACGCCTACTCCGGGGTGGCCGAGATGTTCGACGCGAGCGGGAAGTCCACGGTCGACGACCCGAGGAACGTCGCACTGATCGAGAAGATCGCCGCGCAGTACAAGGCCACCACGCCCGAGGCCGACGTCTCCAACGCCTACCCGCAGATGCTCGCCCAGTTCCAGGCCAACCAGGTGATGATGGTGCACCACAACCTGGGCTCCACCAAGGACGTCAGGACGGCACTCGGCGACAAGGTCGCCGGATTCCTGCTGCCGGCCGGCCCGGACGGCACCAGCGTGCTGGCCAACCCCGTCGACGGCTTCGGGCTGTTCAAGAACTCCAAGCACCAGGCGGAGGCCTGGAAGTTCATCGAGTTCCTCGACTCGCACGCCTCCAACAGCTACTGGAACGAGAACGTCGGCCAGATCCCCGCCAACACCGAGGCGTACGCCGACGAGTGGTACGCCAAGTCGGGCATCACCAAGGAGGCCGGCGACCTGCTCAACGCGCCCGGCACCAAGCTCGTCCAGCCGCCGGTACACCTCCCGCAGTACTCGAAGATCACCAAGACGGACGCCGAGCCCGCCTTCCAGAAGGTCCTGCTCGGCAAGATGTCCGCCGCCGACTTCGCCAAGGGCGTCGCGGACGCCCTCACCAAGGCCCAGGCCGACTACAAGTCCAAGAACGGGTGAGCCGGATGACCCCGACGATCGAACGCATCGAGGTGTCGCTGTTCACGACCGTCGCCCGGACGGCCGTCGACCCGCACGGGCACCGCCACCCCTCCCCCGCGCACGAGGTGCAGGAGGCACTGCTCACCGTCACCGACACCGACGGCGCCGCCGGCCGCGTCCTCGTCCAGCCCGACCACCTGCGCAGCGTCGTGCTCGACAAGCACATCCGCCCGGCGCTCGTCGGCCAGGACCCGCTGGAGCGCGAACGGCTCTGGACCTCGCTGGCCCGCCGCCAGCGCGGCGCCCACGGCGGCCTCACCGACCGCGCGCTCGGCTTCGTCGACCTCGCCCTGTGGGACCTCGCCGGCCACCGCACCGGCCTGCCGGTCTGGAAGCTGCTCGGCGGCGCCCGCAGCAGCGCCCCGGCCTACGCCTCCACCATGTGCGGCGACACCACGCCGGGTGGCCTCGCCACCCCCGCCGACTTCGCCGCCTTCGCCGTCCAGCTCGTCGAACAGGGCTACCGGGCCATCAAGTTGCACACCTGGATGCCGCCGGTGCCCGGGGCCCCGTCGGTCGCCCTGGACATCGCCGCCTGCACCGCCGTCCGCGAGGCCGTCGGCCCGGACATCGACCTGATGCTGGACGCCAACCACTGGTACTCCCGCACCGAGGCGCTCAAACTCGGGCGCGCACTGCAGGAGTTGGACTACTACTGGTTCGAGGAGCCGATGGAGGAGGCCTCGGTCTCCTCCTACCGCTGGCTCGCCGGCCAGCTCGACATCCCGGTGATAGGCCCGGAGACGGCGTGGGGCAAGAACTTCACCCGCGCCGAATGGGTCACCTCCGGTGCCTGCGACATCCTGCGCACCGGCACCACCGACGTCGGCGGCATCACCCCCGCCGTCCGCACCCTGCACCTCGCCGAGGCCTTCAACATGGACTGCGAGGTGCACGGCAACGGCTCCGGCAACCTCGCCCTGCTCGGCGCCGGCACCAACGGCCGCTGGTACGAACGCGGGCTGCTGCACCCGCAGTTCGACTTCGACGAGGTGCCGCCGCACCTGAACTCCGTGATCGACGCGATCGACGCCGACGGTGTGGTGCGGTTCCCGCTCCGCCCGGGCCTGGGCGACGACCTCGACCTCGACCACATCAAGTCCCACACCGTCAGGACACTGTGATGACCCGGACCATCCTGCTCACCGGCGCGGCCGGCGGCGTCGGCACCCTGCTGCGCGAACTGCTCCCCCCGTACGGCTACCGGCTGCGGCTCGCCGACCGGTTGCCGGTCGACGGCGCCGAGGACGCACTCGTCTTCGACCTGCGCGACGCCGCCGCCGTCCGGGAGGCCGTCCGCGGCGTCGACGCCGTGGTGCACCTCGGCGGCATCTCGCTGGAGGACTCCTTCGCCGCCGTCCTCGGCAGCAACATCGAGGGCCTGCACCACCTGTACGAGGCCGTCCGGCTGGAGGGCGTGAAGCGGGTCGTCCTCGCCAGCAGCAACCACGCCGTCGGCTTCACCCCGCTGACCGGCGAAGGCCTGATCGGCACCGACATCCCGCCCCGGCCGGACACCTTCTACGGCCTGTCCAAGGTCTTCGGCGAGGGTCTGGCCTCCCTCTACGCCGACAAGTACGGCGTAGAGACGGTCTCGATCCGGATCGGCTCCTGCTTCCCCCGGCCGCGCTCACCCCGGATGCTGTCCACCTGGCTCAGCCCGGCCGACTGCGCCCGGCTGGTGCACGCCGCACTGACCGCGCCGGGCGTCGGACACACCGTCGTCAACGGCATCAGCGCGAACACCAGGGCCTGGTGGAGCCTCAGCTCGGCCCGCGCACTGGGCTACGAGCCGCAGGACGACGCCGAGGTGTACGCGGCCGAGGTGATCGCCGAGCACGGCGAACTCGACCCCGAGAGCGCCGACGCCCGGCTGCTCGGCGGGTTCTTCACCACCGTCGAACCGCCGGCCTGAGCCCCGCGGGCGGCGGGTGGGGGGCCTCACCCGCCGCCCGCCACCCCGCACCCCGCACCCCGCACCCCGCACGGCCCGTACCCGGCGACACCGCGGGCGCCGCGCGGCCGGGTCTCAGCGCAACGCGTACGGCAGGGTCACCCGCACGTACTCGGCGGGCCGCACCACGTGCGGCTCCCGGCCGGCGTCCTCGTAGAGGTGGCGTTCCGCCTTCGGCAGGGCGAGGTCGATGATGTCCAGCACCGAGCCGGACATCGGGTCCCCGTCGTCGCTCTGGGTCAGCAGCGCCGTCTCGCCGAAGCCCCCGAGCGCGGCCAGGTCGAGGTCGTAGGCGTCCGGGTCGCGCAACTCGTCCAGGAAGGTGGGCGCGTTCCGGATGTAGGTGTGCCGCATCGGCGCGGGCAGCCGGGCCCAGGCGCCGGGGCCCAGGGTGATCGTGTCGACGTACAGCTCGGCGGCCGCTGCCGTCTCCCCGCGTTCGAGCAGCGCCCGCACCGGCGCGACCCGGGCCACGGCCTCGTCGGCGGCCGGGCGCAGGTCCGGGTCGGCCGCCATCAGGCCGACGGCCGGCGGCTCGTGCACGGCGATCCCCCGCAGCAGCGCGGGCCGGGCGGCGGCCAGGCGCAGCGTGGCCATCGCGCCGTAGAGCGTGCCGGCGACGAAGGCCGGCGCCAGGCCCAGGCCCTCGATCAGGCCCGCGAGGTCGGCCGCGTCCTCGTGCACCGACCCCTGGGTCAGCACCTCCTCGCTGCGGCTGTGGCCCCGCCGGTCGTACGTGACCACCGTGCACTGCTCGGCCAGACCCGGTGCCACCCGCTCCCAGCAGTCCGCGTCCCCCCAGGAACCGTGGACGAGCACCACGCTCGGCCCGGCGCCCCGGATCTCGTAGTAGAGCGCCACACCGTTCGCCCTGATCACGGCCATCGCAGACCTCCAGCCTCGGTCCCGCTCCGCCCCACCCACCAGCCTGACACAGTCGCGCGCACACGGACGGGCCGTGCCCGGCCGGTGCCGGGCGGGGTGGCCCGCAGGCCGTGCCGCCGGGCTCGCCGCCGCCCGGGCGTCCACCGGGCGGCGGAACCCCGACGGGTCTCTTCCTACTCCTCCCGGGCCGGGCCGGGGCGGGGCCGGCGAGGAGCCCGGCCGCCGCCGGGACCGGCTCCGAGCTGCGCAGACGCCGCCGAGCGGGTGGTGGCCCCGGTCGCGCTCCGGCCGAAGGACGGGGGGTCGCGCGCGTGCCTACAGTGGTTCCATGCCGCAAACCCGTGGCGGAGGTGCCGCCCGGACCCCCGGGATCCGGCACTGGCGACCGCCGCCGGCAGTCCGGACGTGGTCCTGGTGGCTGCCGTTGCTCGTGGTCGTCCTCGCCGTCCTGCTGGACCTTTCCCTCCACAGCCGGGAACCGCTGAGCTTCCTGCTGATCGCGGTGCCGCCGCTGGCGGCGGCCACCCGGGGGCCGCGCCGGGTCGCCGTCCTCACCGCCGGCTGCATCCTGCTGGAGTTGGGGATGGCCTCCCGCCGCCCCGGCCACCTCGGCGAACAGCACCATCTGGCGCTCTACTGCGCCACCGCGCTGATCGGCGTCGCGGCGGTCCTGCTGGCCCGGCAGCGGGTCCGGGTCCAGACCCGGCTGATCCGCGCCCGCTCGGTGGCCGAGGCGGTCCAGCTCACCCTGCTGCGCCCGGTGCCGGAGCGGGTCGGGCCGCTGCGCGCGGCGGGTTTCTACGAGGCCGGCGAGCGCGGCGCGCTGGTCGGCGGTGACCTCTACGACCTGTGCGAGACGCCCTTCGGTGTCCGGGTGATCATCGGCGATGTGCGCGGCAAGGGTCTGGACGCCGTCCAGACGGTGTCGGCGGTGCTCGGCAGCTTCCGGGTCTCCGCCCACGAGTGGGCGGACCTGGGCAGCCTGGCCCAGCGGCTGGAGCTGAGCATCGCCCGTAATTCGCCCCGGGCGGCCTGCGACGCGGAGCTCTTCGTCACCGCCCTGCTGCTGGAGTTCCCGGCCGACGCCGGCGAGGTGCGGATCGTCGACCGGGGCCACCCGCCGCCGGTACTGGTCGGCAAGGACGGGGCCCAGTGGCTGCGGACCTCCCCGCACCTGCCCCTGGGGCTCGGTGCGCTGACCTCGGCGGCCTGCGAGATCACCACCCATCCGCTCGCCCCGGGGGACGTGATCGTCCTCTACACGGACGGTGTCAGCGAGGCCCGGAACACCGCCGGCGTCTTCTATCCCGTGCTGGAGCAGCTGGCGGCGCGCTTCGCGGGCGGGCAACGCCCGGAGCCGGGGCTGGTGGCCGCCTTCGTCCGCTCGGACGCGGACTGCTGGTCGGCGGGTGCGGAGGGTGAGGACGACCGTGCGTTGCTGGCACTGGCGGTGCGGCCGGGCCCGGAGGGCGCGGGACCCGGGGGCGACGGCGGGGGCCGCGACGAGCGGTGGGAGGACGACTGGGAGGACGAGTGGGACGAGGGGTGGGCCGAGCGGTGGGCCGACGGCCCGGACGGGACGGACGTCCGGCCGGACCGGGCCGGTTGACGGCGCCGGCCGGTCGACAGCGCCGGCGGGTTCGACGGCACCGCGTCCGTCGCCCGCAGCACGCCTGTTGGCCCACCACGCCGGTCGACCCACCACGCCCGCAACCCGGCGTCGCCGTCCCTGCGGCACCGCACCGGCTCCCGGGCGGGACCGGCCGGCCGCGCGGGAACGCCGAATGCCGCCTCCTCGTGGTTGAGGAAGCGGCATTCGGCAGGCGGCTGCGGCGCTGCCACCGGGATCACCGGTGGTGCGCAGCGGGCGGGGCACCCGTCCGCCGCGCGCGGGTGTCGCGCGCGGGCGGGGGCGGACCGGGCGGGTCGGAGCATCGGTGGAGGGATCCGGGGTGCGCGTCGGCACACCCCGGATCCCTCACCTTCGCCCCGGTCGCCCCTGTCCGACGGCCGGGGCGCCGCGGTGGTGGCTGGTGGGGGGAGTTCGCTCAGGTACCGGTTCGGCTTAGTACCAGTGGTGCGTCTGCCAGAACGCCCAGGCGGCGTTCGGGCTGCCGTAGCGCTCGTTCATGTAGTTCAGGCCCCACTTGATCTGGGTGGCCGGGTTGGTCTTCCAGTCCGCGCCCGCCGAGGCCATCTTCGAGCCCGGCAGGGCCTGGACCAGGCCGTAGGCACCCGAGGAGGCGTTGGTGGCGGTGACGTTCCAGCTGCTCTCGTGGGCGACGATCTGGTTGAAGGACGCCAGCTGGTTGGCCGGGACGATCTGCGCGGCCAGGGCCTTCGCGGAGGAGGCCGGGGTGGTCGCGCCGGCGACGGTGGGCGCCACGACGCTACCCAGGGTGGCGATACCGGCGGCGGACACGAGCACGGCGGCCGAAGCACGCAGGCGGGTGGAGAAAATGCGCATGAAAAGGTGATCCTCATCGGTTGCTGCGCTCACGTCCGCAGGATTCCGCAGAGCCGGACAGGGGCTCGTACGTCGGGACGGGGCGCTGGGCTTCCGCACGGGGCGGAGCCTGGCGAAGGAGATTCGCAGCGGGACAGGTGCTGCGCTCTCTGGCGACTCCGCAATTGTTAGCGGGCCCGGTGGCGGCCGCCAAGACCCCCTCGCTACGACGGTGCGTCGTAGCGAGCCCCGGGATCACCGGCCCGGAATCCCTCCCCGTTACCCGCGACCCATCCCCTCAAACCACCTAATTCCGGCAATTCCGGCACTTGGGGCAGCACCTCCGACCTGCACCGATGCTCCGTCGGCCCTTTAAACCTCGGCCACCACCAAATCCTGGTCAGCTCCACCCCCGCCAAGGCCTCCCGGGCCGGGCCGCGGGTCAACTATCCGGCTCCGTAGTCCCCGGTGGCCTGTGAGGACCCTCACCCCACCGGTGCCTGATATGTCCGAATTTACGGTCGATCGAGGAGTGGTCCAGACCTCCGGGCGACCCCGGAAGGACCCCCGAACGACCCCGGAACGACCTCATCGGCCGGCCCGGATCCGTCCACCGCGACGTCGTTCCGCCCCCGGATTCACCGCTCGGTGCCCACCTGCACACCGAACGTGAGCATCGGACCTCCCGTCGGGACTCCGGACCGCTCCCGGCCGCCCCGATCCGGTGCCGGCGGTCGTCCCCTCGGCCCGGGCGGCCCGCCGACGGCCTCCGGCGGCCGGCCGCGCCGCACCGGTCAGCGGTTGGACGGCCCGCGCCGGTCAGCGGTCGAAGGTGTCGATGCCGGCGATCTGCCACACCCCGCCCCGGCGCACGGCGTCGACCGCGAACATCGCGGCGGCATAGGTACTGTCCCCGGCCGTCGCGGTGTCCGCGGTACTGGTGCTGCGCTGGTCGGCATAGATCAGCACCCGGGCACGGTCCCCCTCGATCGCCTCCACCCCACCGCCGGTGACCGTGGTGGTCAGCACCAGCTTCTGCACCGGGGCCTGCGCCCGGACCTCCGCCAGCATGCCCGCGTACTGCTGCACCGCCGCCCCCACCAGCAGCCGCTTCGCGGCCTCGTCGCTCTTCGCCGGATCCGCGTACGAGTAGGAGAAGAGCGCGTTGACCGCCTGCGAGACCGCCCCCTTCACCTCATTGGTACGGGCCGCGTCGGTGAGCGCGGCGTTGCGCACGCCCGGGCCCGACCGCAGATCCGCGGCCGCGCCCCCGGCGACCGCCGCGAAACCGCCCAGCAGGACGGTCAGCAGGGCGAGCGCGACGGGGGCGAGCAGGCGCCGGCGGCGGGGGCCGGCGGACGGGACGGCGTCGGACTCCTTCGGCGCCGTCTCCCCCGTACCCACGGCCGGCCGGCCGCGCGGGCGCAGCCGCGGGCGGGCCGGCCGCTCCCGGGCCGGGGCGTCCGGCGTCCGCTCCAGGCCGTCCTCAAGCTCCCGGACCGGGTGCTCCTCCAGCTCCCGGACCGGTCCGGGACGGCTGCCCGGGCGGCTGCCGACCGCGTCCAGCCGTCGGCGGCGGTTGACCAGGTGGCGGGTCGTCGACATGAGCTTCCTCTCGCGCGCGGTTCAGTGGCCGGCGGGCTGCTGGGGGGCGGACGGCCCGGCGGACGGCGACGGCGGGACGGCCGGCCGGGACGAGCCCCCGCCGGCCGCCTGCCCGGCCGCCGAGGACGCGGGCCCCGGCTGCCCCGGCGCTCCGGACGGCAGCCCGCCGGCGGCACTGTCGCCCATCGGCGCCTGGCCGAGAGCGCTGAGCTTCCAGCCGCCGGGCGTGCGGGTGAGTTCGCCGAGCATCCGGCTGTCCTTGGTCGCGGGCGCGCCGTCCGGGACCTGGACGGTGATCCGCAGCGCGATCATCACGGTGGCCCGGCCGGCCCGGTCGTCCAGCTCGGTGACCGCGCCGGAGAGGGCCTTGGCGCTGGTGACCGTCCGCGCCTGCCGGACCTGGCCCTCGAACTTCGCCCTCCCCTGGACGAGTTGATCGTGCAGCTCGCCCGTGGTGGAACTCTCCCAGAGGTCGAGGCCCGGGCCCAGATCCCGGTGGTCGAGGGTGTTCATGTTCTGCGCGGCCTGCTCACCGGCCGCCAGCACCTGATCCCGGGCCCGGGCGTACGCCGCCGAATCGTCGTGCGCGGCCGCGTACCAGGACCAGCCCGACCACAGCGCCGGCACGGCCGCCAGGGCGGCCGTCGCACCCGCCACCACGACCAGCGGGCTCCGCCGCGGCCTCCTGCTGCTTGCGCTCATCGTTCCTCCCCCTACCGGGCCTTGAGATCGGTGATCCGCCAGTGGCCGCCGTCCAGCCGGGCGGAGACCGACAGTTGGGCGGGGGCCACGGTCGCGGCCCGGCCCTCGCGCTGCGAGACCTGGTCCAGGAAGACCAGCAGCTGCGCACGGTCGGCGGTCAGACGGACGACGCCGGTGCGGACCACCCGGGTGGTGAGGGTCAGCTTCTGCTCGGCCACCCGCTGCCGCAGCTCGGCCATCAGCGCCCCGTACTGCTCGGCGGCGGTGGCGTCGAGCAGCTCCTGCGCCGCCCTGGCCGTGGCCTCGGTGTCCGTCGGCCGGTACGAGAACACCTTGCCGAGCGCCGTCCCGACATCGCCGGTCACCCGGGCCGCGGCCGCGGGGTCGGTCAGCGCCAGATCGGCGGTGTCCGCCGATCCGCGCAGCTGCGCACCGAGCCGGAGGAACCCGCCACCGGCCGCCAGCAGCAGGACGAGCAGCAGCGGGAGCAGCACCCGGCGCAGGCGCGGCCGCCGGGGCGCCTGCGCGGCCGGCTCCGCCCTGCCCTGCCGCTCGCCGCCCCCCGGTTCCTCCGGGAGCAGGACGGACGGCGCGGCGGGCTCCGCCCCGGACCGGCCGGGTGGAGCCGGTACCGGGTCTCGGACCTCTGCTGTGCTCACGCTGGGACGTCCTCTCGGGTACGGGGTCAGCCCTGCGCGCCGGGCGCGGCGACGGGTACGGCGGCCAAGGTGGTGATCTTCCAGCCCGCGGCGGTGCGCTCCAGGCCCACCTCGAAGCGCTTGCGGTCGGTGGTGGGCGCACCGGACTTCGGAGTGACCCGGACCTCCACGGTCGCGAGCATCTTCGCGGTGCCGGCCCGCGGGTCGAGCGCGGTGACGGCGGCGTCGGTGACCGTGCCGCGGGCCGAGGCGCCGGACTCCCGGAGGGCGCCCCGGTCGCTCTCGGTGGCCCGCCGCATCTGGTCGTGCAGCGGGCCGGCGGTGGCGTCGAGGCGCTCGCGCAGCCAGTCGTCGACGCGCTGCGCGTCCACGGTGTTCAGCTCGGCGATCTCCTGCCGGCCGGTGTCCAGCACGGTGTCCCTGGCCCGCGCCAGGGCCAGCGTGTCGTCGCCGCGGGCCTGCGCGTAGTAGGTGGCGGACAGCGCGCAGAACAGGGCGGCGGCCGGCACGGCGGCGAGCAGGGCGAGACGTTTCCCGGTCATCCGGCACCGCCGCCCAGGCCGAGCAGGCCGCGCAGGTCGGTGGGGGCGGCCGGTGACAGGGCCGGCAGCCCGAGCGGGCCCGGCAGTGCGCCGGCACCCCCGGCGCCGGCACCCGTACCAGCGCCCGCACCGGACGTGCCCGGGACGGGAGTTCCGGCGGCCGGCAGCAGGGCGCCGGGTACCGCCGGGTCCGGCACACCGCCGGTCGGGGCGTTGGCGGAGCCGCGGACGCCGATGCCGGTGCCCGGCGCCGAGGTGCAGCGGGCGGCGGTGTTGAACTCCGGTCCGGCGGAGGTGTCGAGGCCGTTGCGGCGGGTCGTGCCCTGGTAGCCGTCGGTGCAGGGCAGCGGGCTGAAGAAGGTCAGCGCCATGCCGACCCGCAGGCCGCCGACGTCGACCGCACCGGCCCCCGCGGCGGCCACCGCCGGGAGCCGGACCAGGAGTTCCTCGATCCCGCGCTGACGGGTGACGGCGATGTCCGAGGTGGTGAGGAGGTTGGCGAGCAGCACGCTGAGCCCGGGGTCCAGGTCGCTCAGCAGCGAGCTGACCTGGCCGGCCGCGGCCGGCCCGGCGGCGATCACCCGGCGCAGGTCGGTGTCGGAGGCGCTGAGCTGCTCGGCGAGCAGCCGGGCGTCGGTGGCGAAGGACTCGATGGCCGCGCCCTCCTCGGCCTGGGTGCCGAGGACCGTCCGGGCGTCGACCAGCAGGGTGGTGTTGCCGGGCAGCGCGGCGTCGGCGGCGGCGATGAAGCGCCCGCTGTTGTCCAGCAGCGCCTGGAGGTTGGCGTCCTGGCCGGCGAAGGCCTGGCCGAACTCGTCGACGACGGTGCGCAGCGACTGCAGGGGGACGGAGCCGGTGAGCCGGTCGACGCTGGTGAGCAGGTTGGTGACGGGCGCGGGCGTCCGGGTGTCCTGCTCGGCGATGGTGGACCCGTCCACCAGGTAGGGGCCGTCCGCGGTACTGGGCCGCAGGTCGATGTACTGCTCGCCGACGGCGGAGAGGTTGGCGACCACGGCCTCCAGCCGGGTGGGGATGCGGGGCGCGGAGTTGTCGATCCGCAGTTCGGCCCGGACACCGTGGGCGGTGAGCGCGATCGGGCCGACCCGGCCGACCGAGACGCCCCGGTAGGTGACGTCGGAGTGTTCGAACAGGCCTCCGGTCTCCGGGAGTTCGACCTGGACGACGTAGTAGCCGCGGACGCCGACGTAGCGCCCGAGGTCGGCGTAGCGGACGGCGATGACGCCGAGGACGAGCACGGCGACCAGCAGGAAGGCGAGGTTGCGCAGGCGGGTTCCGAGGGTGAGCATCAGCGCGTCCTCCCTGCGGGGCCGGAACCGGTGACGGAGGGCAGCGGTACGGGCGGGGCCCGGTGGGCCCGGGCCCCGGCGCCGGGGTCGGTGCCCGGCTCCGGGGTGGGGTCCGTCCCCGGGCCGGGGGTGGGGTCGGTGCCCGGGTCCGTCCCGGGATCGGTGCCCGGGTCGCCGCCCGGGTCCGGGGTGGGGTCGGGCGGCGGCGGGTAGGCGTTGTCCTCGGCGGCGAGCGCCGGGATGATCGTGGTGCCGGGGGCGGCCGTGAGGTCGAGGTAGGCGTTGAGGTAGTCGCCCTTCACCCCGCGCAGGACCTCGTCGGTGAACGGGTAGGTGAGCAGCACCTGGAGCGAGTCGGGCAGCGACGTCCCGGCGTCCGCGAGGCGCTGCAGGGTGGGGGCGAGCGCCTTGAGGTCCGCGACCATGTCGTCCCTGCTCCTGTTGACGGTGTCGACGGCGGTCCCGGAGAGGGTGTCCAGCGAGCGGAGCATGGTGACCAGGGCGCCGCGCTGCTCCTCCAGCACCTTCAGCCCGGGGGCGAGGTCGGTCAGCACGCCGCCGATCTGGCCGCTGCGGCCGGCCAGCGTCGCGGAGAGGCGGTCGAGGCCGTCCAGGGCGTCGGTGATGTCCCGCTTGTGCGCGTCGAGTTGGGTGGCCATGGTGGCGACCTGGGTGAGCAGCGAGCGGACCTGCGACTCGTTGCCCGACAGGGCCTTGTCCAGCTCGACGGTGATCGTCCGGAGCTGGTCGACGCCGCCCCCGTTGAGAAGCATCGAGAGCGCGCCGAACACCTCCTCCGCCTCGGCGCTGCGGTTGGTGCGCTCGACGGGGATGACCGATCCGTCGGCCAGCCGGCCCGCCGTGTCCTCGGTGACGGCCGCCGGTCCGGTCCCCGGCTTCGCGGGCGGCGGCGTCAGCTGGACGTACTTCTCGCCGAGCAGGCTGGACTGCTCCAGTTGCGCGTAGGCGTCGGCGGGCAGCCGCACGGCGCCGTTGATCCTCATGGTGACGACGGCGGACCAGTCGTCCGGGGCGAGCGTGATCGCGGTGACCCGGCCGACGGCGACGTCGTTCACCTTCACCGCGGACTGCGGAACCAGGCTCAGGGCGTTGGCGAAGTGCGCCTTGACCTCGTACGGGTGGGCGCCGAGGTCGGCGCCGCCGGGGAGCGGGAGGTCCTGCGCGCCGGTCAGCGAGGGGGTGCAGCCGGCCAGGGCGGCAGCGGCGGCCAGCGCGGTGAGGGCCGCCGTGGCGGTGCTCCGGTTCATCGGGCCGCCCTCCCGCCGCCGGGGCCGACGGCCGGGTCGGACGGGGTGCCGGGGTCCGGGTCCGGCGGGGTGCCGGGGTCGGCGGTCGCGGTGGGGACGGGGGTGGGGGCGGTGTCGACCGGCGGCAGCGGGAGCGGGAGCGTACCGGCGCCGGCCGGCCGGTACCCCGCGCTCAGCTCGTTGAGGTTGGCGCGGCCGTCGATCGTCCGCCGCGCGGGGTCGTAGGCGGCGAGCAGGTTGTCCGCCGCGAGCGGTGCGGTGTCCAGGAGTTCGGCGAGCGAGGCCCGCTGGTCGACCAGTGACCTGGTGATCGGCACCAGTTGGTCGACGGTCGCCTTGAGCCGGGACCGGTTCTGCTGGATGAAGGTCTTCACCTGGCCCAGTGCGGTGGCGAGTTGGTCCAGCGCGGCGCCGAGCTCCTGCCGGTCGGCGGCCAGGAACCCGGTGACGGTGGAGAGTTGGTCGGCCGCCGCGCGCACCTTGCCGTCGTTCTCCTTCAGCATCGTGGTGAAGGACTGCAGGGCGGCCAGGGTGGCGAAGAGGTCGTCGCTGTGGCCCGCGAGGGTGCGGGTGGCCCGGCCCAGCTGGTCGATGGTCTCGCCCATCGCCTTGCCGTTGCCGTCCAGGTTCCGCGCCCCCACGTCGAGCAGGTCCGAGAGGCTGCCGGTGGCGTTGGCGCCGTCCGGGCCGAGGGCGTCGCTGAGCCGGGTGATGCTCGCGTACAGCTGGTCCACCTCGACGGGCGTGGCGGTGCGCTCGGCGGGAATCACCGCGTGGTCGGCGAGTTGCGGCCCGCCGGTGTAGGCGGGGGTGAGCTGGACGTACCGGTCGGCGACGACGCTGGGGGCGACCACCACCGCGCCCGCGTCGGCGGGCACCGCGATCCCGTCCCGCAGGAGGAGGGTGACCTTGACCCGGGTGCCCTGGGGCTCGACGGCCTCGACGGTGCCGACCTTCACCCCCAGGACGCGCAGGTCGGAGCCGGCGTAGACGCCGACGGCGTGGTCGAACCAGGCCGTGACCTGCCGGCCGTCCTGGCCGCCGGCGGCCAGGACCCCGGCCGCGGAGCCGCCGGCCAGCAGGGCGAGGGCCACGCCCACGGCGATCGGGCGCCCGGCGCGTACGCGCATCAGTGACCACCTCATCAGTGACCGCCCTGGGGCTGGGGCGGCAGGCATCCGGTCTCCGGCGGGGTGCCGGCCGGCAGGTAGGTGCGGGGGACGAGCCCGCACAGGTAGCTGTCGAACCAGCGGCCGCTGCCGACGGTGTTGCCGACCAGCCGGTAGTACGGCCCGGCCAGCGCCAGGGCCTGGTCGAGGCTCGCCTGGTTGGCGCGCAGCACGGTGGTGACCCGGTCCAGCGCGTCGAGGGTGGGTGCGAGCTGCCGCTCGTTGTCCTGGACCAGACCGGTCAGCTGGACGCCGAGGTCCCGCGTCCCGGTGAGCAGCGCGTGGATGGCGTCCCGGCGTCGGCGCAGTTCGCCGAGGAGCAGGTTGCCGTCCGCGAGCAGGCTCTCGAAGCGGCCGTTCTGGTCGGCCAGGGTGGTGGTGAGCTGCCGGCTGCCGGCCAGCAGCCGGGCGAGCTGGGCGTCCCGGTCGGCGACCGTCCGGGAGAGCGCGGAGAGCCCGTCGACGGCGCCGCGCACCGAGTCCGGGGTGTTCCGGAAGGTGTCGGCGATCGTCCGGAAGCTCTCCGAGAGCTTCTCGGTGTCGAGTGCGCCGAAGGTCTGCCCGAGGCCGTCCAGTGCCTTGGTGACGTCGTACGGCGAGGTGGTGCGGCTGAGCGGGATGCGGGCGTCCGGGTCCTGTTCGGCGCCGCCGAGCGGGTCGACGGCCAGGTACTTCTCGCCGAGCAGGGTCTTGATGCCGATCGCGGCGGTGCTGGCGTCGCCGATCCAGGTGTCGCGGACGGTGAAGGTGACCTTGACCCGGTCGCCGTCCAGCGCCACCCCGGTGACCTTGCCGACCTTCACCCCGGCGACCCGGACCTCGTTGCCGCTGCGCAGTCCGGCGGCCTCCGAGAAGTCGGCGGCGTAGGCGGTGCCGCCGCCGATCACCGGCAGTGCGTCGGCGTTGTAGGCGGCGGTGCCGGCCACGGCGAGCAGCAGCAGGCCGACCGCGCCGACCACGACGGGGTTGCGGTCCCGGAGCGGCCGGAACAGCGGCCTCCGGCGCCGCCCCCGGCGCCCGGCGCCGCGTGGGTCGGGTCCGCCGGCCGGCACGGCGGGGTCCTCGCTCTGCTGATGGTCCGTCATGTTCCGCACCTCGCCTCGGAGCTGGTGATGCCGGTGGGCGGCCTGCTGCCGTCCGAGGTGGTCACGCCGGTGACGGTGGCCTGGCAGAGGTAGAGGTTGAACCAGGAGCCGTAGCTGGCGGCCCGGCCGATCACCCGCATCTTCTCGGGCGTCTGCCGCAGGAAGTTCTCCAGCTGCGGGGTGACGTCCGCGAGGTTGGCGGAGAGCCGGCCGAGCTGGCCGATGGTGTCCTTGAGCGGGGCCCGGCCGTCCTCCAGGAGTCCGGCGGTGCTGGTGGTCAGCGCGGATATCGCGGTGACGGACCGCCCGATCGGCTCCCGGTCGCCGGCGAAGCCGGTCACCAGCTGCTGCAGGGTGGCGACCAGGTCGCGGAAGCCGCTCTCCCGGTCGTTCACGGTGCCGATCACGGTGTTGAGGTTGTCGACGACCTCGCCGATCACCTGGTCCTTGCCGGCCAGCGTGCCGGTCAGGGAGCCGACCGTGCGCAGCAGGTTGTCGACGGTGCCGCCCTCGCCCTGCAGCACCTGGACGAGTTCGCCGGCCAGCTGGTTGACGTCGGTGGGCGAGAGGCCCTGGAAGAGCGGCTGGAACCCGTTGAAGAGCTGGGTGAGGTCGAGGGCGGGCGTGGTGCGCTCCAGCGGGATGGTGGCGCCGGGGGCGAGGCTGCGGTCCACCGGCCCGGCGCCCTGCTGGAGGTCGACGTACCGCTGCCCGACCAGGTTGAGGTACTTGACGGAGGCGGTGACCGAGGCGGGCAGCGGACGGCCCCTGGCCACCGAGAACCGCACCTCGGCGATCCGGTGGTCGACGACCTTGATCCGGTCGACCCGGCCGACCTTCACCCCGGCGATCCGGACGCTGTCGCCGGCGGTGAGGCCGGTGGTGTCGGTGAACCGGGCGTGGTAGCCGACGGTGTCGCCGACGCCGACGCCGGTGTCGGCGATGCCGAGCGCCAGGACGGCGGTGGCGAAGGTGGTCACCAGGACGAAGACCACCGACTTGGCGAGCGGGCCCGCGAGGCTGCGTCGTTTCACCGCAGGGTCACCTCCGCGCCGCGGAGCACCGGGCCGGCCAGCAGGCTGGTCCAGTCCGGGAGGTCCTGCGGGGTCGCGTTCATGCCGGGCGCCAGCAGCTCGGTGACCAGGGCGTTCTCCTGCGGTGAGTTGGGCAGTCCGGCGGCGCCGGCGGGCCCGGCCGTGACCGGCGTGGTGGCGGGGTCGGCCGGGGTGACCGGGATGCCGGTGTAGGGCACCGCGTAACAGGCCGGGCCGCCGCCCGCCCGGTAGCCGGGGGCGTCCTGGCCGGGCAGGTACTTGCCGCGCGAGGGGACGGTGGTGACGGTGATGTGCAGGCCGGGCTGGTCGGTGCCCTTGCCGAGTGCCTTGTCCATGGCGGGGACGAAGCCCGCGAGGGTGCTGAGGGTGCACGGGAAGGACGGCGCGTACCGGGCGAGCAGGCCGAGGGTGTCCCGGCTGTCGGTGCTGAGCCGGATCAGGTTGTCCTTGTTCTGCCGCAGGAAGGTGTCGAGGTCCTGGGCGGCGCCGGCGGTCGTGCCGTAGAGGGTGGCGAGGCCGGTGCGCTGCTGGGCGACGGTCTCGCTGGTGCGGGTGAAGTCGGTGAGGGCCTGGACGATCTCCGGGGCGGCCCGGTCGTACACCCGGCTGACCTCGACCAGGCGCTGGACGTCCTCGACCAGGACGGGCAGTTCGGGGTTGAGCCGGCCCAGGTAGCCGTCCAGCTGGGTGAGCGTGACCCCGAGCCGGGTGCCGCGGCCGTCCAGGGCGGTGGCCACCGCGTTGAGGGTCGCGGCGAGCTTCTCCGGCCGGACGGCGGTGAGCAGCGGCATCAGGTGGTCGAGGACCTGCTGCAGTTCGACGGCGTTGTCCGAGCGGTCGCGCGGGACGGTGCTGCCGGCCACGAGGCTGCGCCCGGACGGGTGGGCGGCGGGGACGAGCGCGACGAAGCGCTCGCCGAACAGCGTGGTGGGCAGCAACTGGGCGGACACCTCGCCGGGGATCTGCCGGAGCCGGGCCGGGTCGATGTCCAGGGTGAGCCGGGCG
Organism: Kitasatospora indigofera; assembly: GCF_014655955.1. GTDB lineage: Bacteria > Actinomycetota > Actinomycetes > Streptomycetales > Streptomycetaceae > Kitasatospora > Kitasatospora indigofera. The sequence continues at coordinate 15,257 of NZ_BNBO01000077.1, read as the reverse complement.
CCGTCGCCGTCGGTGCGGATCTCCCGGACCCGGCCGACCACCACCCCGCGCAGCTTCACGTCGGCGTTCACGTGCATCTCGTGACCGACGCTGCCGGCCTCGACGGTGACGGTCGCGCTGTCGGTGAACCGCCGGTCGTAGACGGCGACGGCCAGCCAGGCGAGCAGGACGGGCGTCATCAGGAAGGCCACCCCGGCGAGCCGGCGGCGGGCCCGCGCGGCCCGCCGGGCCCGGACGGCCGGGGGTGCGGACGCGCCGGGGGACGGGACGGGGGCGGCTGCCGGGACGGGACCGGGGGCGCTCATCCGGCCACCCGCACCGTCGTGGTCGCGCCCCAGACCGCCAGGCTGAGGAAGAAGTCGCTGACGCTGATGATGACGATCGCGTTGCGCACCGAGCGGCCCACCGCGATGCCCACCCCGGCCGGGCCGCCGGTGGCGCGGTAGCCGTAGTAGCAGTGCGCCAGGATCACGATCACGCTGAAGACCAGCACCTTGAAGGTGGAGAGCAGCACGTCCACCGGCGAGAGGAAGAGGTTGAAGTAGTGGTCGTAGGTGCCCGCCGACTGCCCGTTGACCAGCACCGTCACCGCCCGGGAGGCCAGGTACGAGCTGAGCAGGCCGATGCCGTACAGCGGGACGATCGCGACGACCCCGGCGATGATCCGGGTGGTGACCAGGTACGGCACGCTCCGCACGCCCATGCCCTCCAGCGCGTCGATCTCCTCGTTGATCCGCATCGCGCCGAGCTGGGCGGTGAAGCCGGCCCCGACGGTGGCGGACAGCGCGAGGCCGGCCACCAGGGGCGCGATCTCACGGGTGTTGAAGTAGGCGGAGATGAAGCCGGTGAAGGCGGTGGTGCCCAGTTCGTTCATCGCGGCGTAGCCCTGCAGCCCGACCACGGTGCCGGTGAAGAGGGTCATGCCGATCATCACGCCGACCGTGCCGCCGATCACGCCGAGGCCGCCGCTGCCGAACGCCACCTCGGCGAGCAGGCGTTGCACCTCGGTGCGGTAGCGGCGCAGGGTGCGCGGGATCCACAGCGCGGCGGCGAGGTGGAAGAGCAGGTGGTCGCCGCTCTCGTCGAGGAAGCCGAACCAGCGGCGTGGGCGGCGTGCCGGCGGGAGGTCGTCCGGCGGCGCGCCGCCGCCGGGGGCCGGGTTCTTGTCGAGCAGGGCCACCGGTCAGGCTCCCTTCGGCGGGACGATCTGCAGGTAGACCGCCGTGAGCACCATGTTCAGGAAGAACAGCAGCAGGAAGGTCACCACCACGGACTGGTTGACGGCGTCCCCGACGCCCTTCGGCCCGCCCCGGGGGTTCAGGCCCCGGTAGGCCGCGACGACACCGGCCACGAAGCCGAAGACCAGCGCCTTGAACTCGCCGATGTACAGGTCCGGCAGCTGGGCGAGGGCCGAGAAGCTCGCCAGGTAGGCACCCGGAGTGCCGTGCTGCAGAACGACGTTGAAGAAGTAGCCGCCGAGCACGCCGACCACCGACACCAGCCCGTTGAGCAGGACGGCGACCAGCATGGTGGCCAGCACCCTGGGCACCACCAGGCGTTGGACGGGCGAGACGCCCATCACCTCCATCGCGTCCAGCTCCTCGCGGATGGTCCGGGAGCCGAGGTCGGCGCAGATCGCCGCGCCGCCGGCGCCCGCGATGAGCAGGGCGACGATCAGCGGACTGGCCTGCTGGACGACGGCCAGCACACTGGCCCCGCCGGTGAACGACTGGGCGCCCAACTGCTGGGTGAGCGAGCCGACCTGGAGGGCGATCACGGCGCCGAACGGGATCGAGACCAGCGCGGCGGGCAGGATCGTCACGCTGGCGACGAACCAGAACTGCTCCACCAGCTCCCGGACCTGGAACGGCCGGCGGAAGACCTCCCGGACGGTGGTGGCGGCCAGCGCGAACAGCCGGCCGCTCTGCCGCAGCGGCCCGGCCAGGCGGGTGGCGGCGGTCATGCCCGCTCCCCCGGGCCGGGCGCCGCGGCGGCGCCGAGCGCGGCCCGGGCCGGCGCCGGCAGCTCGTCCCACAGCTCCCGGACCCTCGCCTGCCGCCGCCGCACGGCCGACCTGGCGGGGAGCCCGGGTGACGGCTCCAGCTGCGCGGGGAGCGGCCCGGGCGGCCCGGACAGTTGGGCGCCGTACCGGAGTTCGCCGGCCAGGGTCGCCTCGTCCTTCTCCTCCGACATCCCGATCGGGCCCTCCCGGCGGCCGGTCAGGAACTGCCGGACGACGGGCTCCTCGCTGGTCAGCAGCACCTCGCGCGGGCCGAAGGCGACCAGGCCGCGGCGGAACAGCATGCCCATGTTGTCGGGCACGGTGGCGGCGATGTCGAGGTTGTGGGTGACGATCAGCATCGTCGCGTCGGTCTGCGCGTTGAGGTCGATGAGCAGCTGGGAGAGGTAGGAGGTGCGGACCGGGTCGAGACCGGAGTCCGGCTCGTCGCACAGGACGATCTGCGGGTCCAGCACCAACGCCCGTGCCAGCCCGGCTCGTTTGCGCATTCCCCCGGAGATCTCGCCGGGCAGTTTGCGCTCGGCGCCGAGCAGGCCGACCATCTCCATCCGTTCCATCACGATCCGGCGGATCTTCGTCTCCTTGGTCCGGGTGTGCTCCCGCAGCGGGAAGGCGATGTTGTCGAAGAGCGACATCGAGCCGAACAGGGCGCCGTCCTGGAACATCAGGCCGAACAGCTTGCGGACTTCGTAGATGTCCCGTTCGGGGCTGTTCACCATGTCGACGCCGTTGACGAGCACCCGGCCCCGCTCCGGCTTCAGCAGGCCGATCACCGACTTCAGGAACACCGTCTTGCCGGTGCCGGACGGCCCCAGCAGCACGCTGACCTCACCGGGCGGCAGCGTGAGCGAGACGTCCTGCCAGACGGTCTGGCGGCCGAAGGACTTGGTCAGACCCTCGACGATCACTTCGATTCCCATGACACCTCCCGGGGGTGAGAGCGCCGGCGGCCGGCGGTGCTGTGCGGTGCGACTGTGCGGTGATGCGGAGCAGTTCGGTGCGGTGCGGTGCTGTGCCGTGCGGTTCGGTGCGGTGCTGTGCCGTGCGGTTCGGTGCGGCGGGTACCGCCGTACGGGTAAGGGGGTCGGTGGTGCGGGGCTCAGCGGTGCGGCGGGGCGGGCATCTCGATCTCCGGCGTGCAGCCGTTCGGCTCGTCGCTGGTCGGGGTGCACAGCGCCCCCTGGATGAAGTTCAGCGAGTTGCCGGCGCCCGAGACGGCCGCGGTGAACAGCGGGCTGAGGTCCTCGCCGCCGCTGCCGCAGCCGGTGAACGGCGGGATGACCAGGTGGTCGGAGGAGAGCGGGCCGCCGGTCTGCACGGTGTAGTCCGGCCTGCCGTCGTCGGTGCTGATCCCGCTGTCCTGCCGCCCCACCAGCGTGAGGTCGACCGGCGCGGCCGTGCGGCAGTCCGGCCCGACGTCGAGCGGTGTGCCGTTCACCCTGACGTCGTACAGGGTCAGGTTCTGGTACCCGGAGGCGGTGGTGATCACCGGCTGGTCCCAGTCGCTGTTGCCGATCACCGTGAGGGTCAGCGGGGTGAGCGGGGTGAGCTTCATCCTCGCCGTGGTCGGCATGAAGCCGAAGGTGAGGAAGGTGGCCTCGGCCGGCGGGAGTTCGAGTTCACCGATGCCGTCCACCTCGACGTAGCCGGGGCTGCCGTCGTCCGTCCAGAGCATCACGATCCGCTTGTGCATGTCGACCCGGATCATCGCCGGGTCGCGGGCCGGGTCGTTGATCAGCGCGGCCCCGCCCAGCTTGCCGACATTGGCGTAGCCGACCGCGAACGCGCAGGCGGGCACCGGTTCGAAGGGGTCGGCGCCGGGCATCGGGAGCACGATCGCCCCCTCGGGCACCTTCGGCAGTCGGCGCGGGTCGAGTTCGCCCTGCGGGGCCGCCGGGCAGCCGCTCACCCCGGAGTGGACCGGACCGCCGACCGTGATGGTGCCGCCCGGTGCGGGCTCCTGCGCACGGGGTGCCACCAGGGCGGAGGCGCCGGCGGACGTCGGTGCACCGGACGGCGACGACGCCCCGTCGGCCGGTCCGGTGGCGCTGGGCGAGGCCGAACCGCCGGACGGGGCCGGGCCGGACGGTCCGGGCGATCCGCTGCCCCCCGGCCCGGGCCGCGCGGCGGCCGTCACCGGCACGGTGCCCAACTCGGCCCGCTGGCCGGGCTTCTGGACGCAGTGCAGGGAGACCGGGGCCGGCTCGCCGGCGGTGGGAGCAGGGGTGGGACCAGGGGTGGACGCCGGCGTGGGGGCCGGCGTCGGGGAGCCCGGCGCCGGCCCTGCGGGCGGGGCGGCCGCCGGACCGGAGGTCACGGCGGATGCGGCCCCGCTCGCCGGGGCGGGCCCGGCGGCGGAACCGCTCCCCGCCGCCCCCAGCGTCAGGTCGAGGTCGCCGGCCGTGAAGGTGACGTCCCCCGGCGCGGACACCGTCACGGGCGCCACCGCCCCGGTGAAGGCGAGCACCAGGGCGCCCTCACCCACGAGCGGCGCGCCGGCGGCGGCCAGCCCCGACCAGTCCGCGTCGGCTGCCGAAGCACCCTGGCGCACATGGGCGGTGAGCCGGCCGGCCCCGGCGACCGCCGTCGTTCCGGGCGGCAGCAGGGCAGCCAGCGCGGCCCGGTCCAGCGTGACCTCGGCGGTCAGCGCCCCGGGCCGGAGCGGTTCGCCGGCCACACCGGCGGCGGGGTACTCCTGCCCGAGGACGGCCCGCACCTCCACCGGCCCGCGGTCGGACCCGCAGGTGTACCCGAGGTCCGGCCGCCCCGGCCGCACGTCGGCCGAGGAGGCCGCGGCCGGCAGCAGCCCGGCCAGCAGCACGGTGGTGGTGATCGCCGCCGGCCGCCAGGCACGGCGCCGGACCACTGCTTCGCCCATCGCGGTACTCCTCGGACTGGTCGGTGGAGCCGGTTCGGCGCACGGCGGCGGAACTCCTCGGACGAACTGCGGCGACACGTGAGCGGGTGGAGCGGGAACAGGTGGAGCGGGAACCGGCGGAACAGGAACCGGAACAAGGACAGGAACAGGTGGAACCGGACCGGGCGCCATTCCGGCGTACTGCGGGGCGGACGAACCGCCCCACCGGCGCGACCCGGTTCCGGCGCACGGAACGGGAGGACGGCGGAAAGGGGAGCACGGCGGAGCGGACAACAGGAATCGCGTGAACGGCACCGGCCGCACCCGTCGCACGGGCCACGGAATCCGGCGGTGGACTTCCTGGGCGAACTGGACACTACGGCCCGGTAACAAGAAGCGACAAGTGATCGAACCCGGGAAGATTTCACGACTTCGCCGCGGCCGGATTTCTTGTCACCGATTGACAAAGCGCCGGCGGAGGATTGTCCTCCGATGAGTGTCCGCGGCCTCCGGCGGCCGGCGGGGTCGCCCGGCGGCCGGCGCCGCGCGTGACGGTCCGGGCCCGGCAGGACGGCGGGCCCGGACCCCCGGGTCAGGGCGAGGTGATGGTCTGCGAGGAGGCCAGCACGTAGGCCGCGCTGTAGGTGGCGGCGTCGCCGTTGTTGATCAGCCCGAGGCAGGTGCCCGAGACGTTGTAGGCGTGCAGGTCGCCGCCGCTGAGCGTGAGGGTGTTCGCGGAGTTGCTGTACGAGCCGGTGAGGGTGGCCGAGCTGGTACTGGTGGGGCCGTAGAAGTCGGCGGTGCAGCCGGCGCCGCTGATGTGGGCCTTGACGCCGGTGAGCGTCCCGGTGGTGACGCCCGTGCCGCTGTTGTAGGAGACGGCGTTGAGGCTCCAGGGCAGGCCCTGCGGGGTGACGGTGAAGGTGATGCCCAGCGGGCCGGAGCAGCTGACCCAGCCGACCGAGGTGATCGAGGAGATGCCGGTGCCGGACAGGCCGCTGCCGCTCTGCAGGGTGCCGGCCGCGCTGGAGGAGGTGCAGGTGAGCTTGGTGCCGGTCTTGGTGTCGGTGAGCTTCGGGGAGGCCGCCTTGGCCGTCCAGGCGCCACCGGGGGTGACGGTCCAGGTGGGTGCGGCGTAGGCGGGGGCGGCGGCGAGGCCGGCGGCGGCGGCGAATGCCGCGGCGACGACCATGCCGCTTGTGGTGAGCTTGCGCACGGTTGATCCTTTCGGGAGGGGTGGAATACCCGATAAACCGGGCCCAGGGTGTCCGGAGTCCGGAATTCGGCTGCTCCCGAATCCCCTCGGCGGCCCTGTTGAACGGGGACGTTACGCATGGGTAACCGGGCGGTGCAACATGCCTGTCACAGATTCTTCCGGCGAACTTACCGGCGGGTATTCCCTTGTCACGAATGCAGCAAAGAAGGCCGCCCGGTTATAACGAAGCGAGCGGCCCGCCGGGAATCCGGAAACCGGCCGGTCGGCCGACTATCCCGCCCCCGGCGGCCGGCGGCGGGCCACGGCCGTCCGGAAGTGAGGTTTCTGTGTCCGGGGTGCTGCGCTCCGTGTGCGCCGTGGTCTATGTTGCACGCAGCCGCGATGAGTTGTACGCGACCCGCTACCGCCCGGCCGGCCCGCTCCCCACCAGCGCGCCGGGGCCGGGCAATTGACCGAACCTCCGTCCCCCGCAGCCGCCACGGCCCCGCCGGCGGGCCCCGGCGGCCACGGGTGACGGAGAGCTCAGGGGGTAAACAGGTATGGCCGTAGCCAGGCAGCTGACGGAGCGCGGCGAGCCGATGGGACCGATGCCGCGCGAGTTGGCCATGATCATGCGCCCCGAACTCCCCGGCCTGCTCAAGGAGATGGCGAGCGAGATCGTCGCCGCCATCCCGGAGTACAAACCGCTGATGGAGGGCCCGAACGCGCGGGTGATCCGGCTCGGCATCGAGCAGAACATCGCGGCCTTCGTCGACCAGATCGCCGTCCCCACCGCCACCACGGTGCTGCGGGACGACATCTGCCGCCGCTTCGGCCGCTTCGAGGCCTACGAGGGCCGCAGCCTGGACATGCTGCAGGAGGCCTACCGGATCGGCTGCCAGACGGCGCTGCGCCGGGCCAGGACGCTGGGCAAGCGCTACAACCTGTCCGCGACCGTGATGCTGTCCTTCGCCGACGCGCTCTTCGCCTACATGGGGGACCTCGCCGCGCTCTCCCGCGAGGGCTACCTCCAGGCGATGGCCGAACTCGGCGAGGAGCCGGACAACCGCCGCCGGCAACTGCTGCGGCGGATCCTCACCGGTTCGTCGGTGGCCCGCAACGCCCTGGTGGAGCTGGCCGAGCACGCGGCCTGGCCGTTACCCGCCGAGGTCACCATGGTCGCGGTGGAGGCGGGCACGCTGCCGCCGACCGGGCTGCTCGACAAGGACGTCCTGCTCGACCTGGCCGTCCCCGAACCGCACCTGCTGGTGCCGGGGCCGCTCACCGCCGAGCGGCGCGCCGCGCTGGACCGGGCGCTGGAGGGCTGCCGGGCCGCCTACGGCCTCACCACTCCGCTCGCCGAGGCGGCGGACTCGCTGCGCTGGGCCCGGCACGCCCTGGCCCTGGCCTCGGCGGGCATCGTCGACGGCGGTCCGGTGGTGTCCTGCGAGGACCACCTGCTGCCGCTCTGGCTGCTCCGGGACCCGGCCCTGGTCGCGCAGTTGGCGAAGAAGTACCTCGGCCCGCTGGCCGCGCTCACCCCGGCCCAGCGCGGCCGGCTGGTCGACACCCTGCTGACCTGGCTCACCACCCGCGGCACCGCCGCCGAGATGGCCCGGCTGCTGGGCGTCCACCCGCAGACGGTCCGCTACCGGATGCGGATCCTCGACCGCGCCTTCGGACAGCAACTCGCCGACTCCGACGACCGGTTCGCGACCGAGGTGGCGCTGCGGGCACTGGCCGCCCAGCGCCGCGGGCAGCCCGGCGGCTGAGCAGGTCTCGGAGGGCGGGACGGACGGCATCAGGGCGTCGGCGATCCGTCCCGGCGCGATCCGGCGGCCGTGCGGGCGGTGGTCCCCGCGGTGGCGGTGGCCGCGAGGACCACGGCCAGGAGGTCCCGGGCCCGGCCTCCGCACCTGGGCGGTCCGTCCCCGGAGGGCGCGCGACGGGGGCGTTGGCCGGGCGTTGGCAGCCTGTTGGTGGGCCGCGACAGGCTCAGGTCCTGATGACCGGTCGTCGGATCCCGTGGCCCCCTGCGAGCGGGATCAGTCGCACCGCCCCGCACCGCACCTCACGTGCGCCGCGGGGCATCACCGTTCGCACCGTCACCACAGAATGCGGAGCTGTCGCATGCGTTCCCTCTTCAAGAAGGCCTCCAGCGTGGCGGCCGTGGCGGCCTCGATGGCCTCCCTCACCATCGCCGGCGCCTCGGCCGCCCACGCCGACTCGCAGTACGGCTGCCAGTACCCCTACGTGTGCATCTACGCGGGCGGCACCGTCAACGGCAGCATCATCGGGATGTACCGGGACGTGACCAGCGGGTACCAGAACACCTCACGGACCAACGTCGCCGTTGTGAACACGCGCAACGACGACACCGTCTGGCTGCGCTACGTCTCCGGCGGCACCACCTACTACAGCTGCCTGGAGCCCGCCACCTCCATCTACAACAGCGCCAGCATCTACGGCACCCTCACCGGGATCCGCATCAGCGACTCCGCCACCTGCTGAGTGCCCCGGTGTGCCGGGCCGGGAGGGGATCCTGGCCCGGCACGCACGGCAACCGCCCGTACGCCGGGCCGTCGGGCGCCGGGCCGTCAGGCGCCGGGCCGTCAGGCGGTGCGGCGCAGCAGCGCCAGGTACATCGCGTCGGTGCCGTGCAGGTGCGGCCAGAGCTGGACGTCCGGGCCGTCGCCGAGCGCCGGGACGCCGGGCAGCAGCGGGCGGGCGTCGATCCACTCCAGCCGGCCGCCCTCCTCCCGCAGCACGTCGTCGACCACGGCCCGGGTCTCGGCGAGGTGCGGCGAGCAGGTGGCGTAACCGACCACGCCGCCGGTCCGGGTGGCCGCGACGGCGCCGCGCAGCAGGTCACGCTGGAGCGGCCCGAAGGCGGCGATGTCCTCGGGCCGACGACGCCAGCGGGCCTCCGGGCGGCGGCGCAGCGCGCCGAGGCCGGAGCAGGGCACGTCGACCAGGACGCGGTCGAAGGTGCCCGGCCGCCAGGCCGGCCGGGTGCCGTCGGCGGCGATCACGGTGTACGGGCCGGGGTTGCCCTCCAGCGCGCGGGCGACCAGCCGGGCCCGGTGCGGCTGCTTCTCGGAGGCGACCAGCGCCGCGCCGCGGCCGGCGGCGAGGGCGGCGAGCAGCGCGGCCTTGCCGCCGGGGCCGGCGCAGCCGTCCAGCCAGAGGCGGTCGGGGCCGTCCAGGGGCGCGGCGGCGAGGGCGAGCGCGACCAGCTGGCTGCCCTCGTCCTGGACGCCGACGCGGTTCTCCTTGACCGTCTCCAGGGCGCCGGGGTCGCCGCCCTCGGCGAGCCGGACGGCGTAGGGGGACCAGCGCCCGGGGGTGGACTCGGGCAGGGCCTCGGCGAGTTCCTCGACGGTGGCCCGGCCGGGCCGGGCGACGAGGGTGACCTCGGGCCGCTCGTTGTCGGCGCGCAGCAGCTCCTCCACGGCCGTCCGTCCGGCGGCGTCGGGCTGCCAGCGGCCGAGCGAGTCCCAGAGCGCGGAGACGACCCAGCGCGGGTGCGAGTGGACGACGGCGAGGTGGTCCTCGGCGTCCTTCTCGTACGGCGGGGCGACCTGGGCGATCCAGGCGTCGAGGTCCTGGGCGCTGATCCGGCGCAGGACGGCGTTGACGAACTTCGCCTTGCCGTCGCCGAGCACGGCCCGGGCCAGCTCGACGGTCGCGGAGACGGCGGCGTGGCTGGGGATGCGGGTGGTGAGCAGCTGGTGCGCGCCGAGCGAGAGGACGTCCAGGACGGGCGGGTCGACCTCGCGCAGCGGCCGGTCGATGCAGGCGGCGATGACCGCGTCGTAGGTGCCCTGGAGCCGCAGGGTGCCGTAGACCAGCTCGGTGGCGAGGGCGGCGTCGCGGCGGTCGAGGTTCTGCTTCTGCTCGGCCTCGCGGAGCAGCGAGGGCAGGATCAGGTTGGCGTACGCGTCGCGCTCGTCGACGGCCCGCAGGGCGCGGAAGGCGACCATCCGGGCCGGGTCCTTCTTGGGGCGGCGGTGCGGGCGAGGGGGGCGCTTGGCGCCGGGGGTGCTGCCGGGGGTCCTGCCGGGGGTGCTCATCTGGTGCCTCAATGTGCTGCGGGGTTTACGGATGGGCCGGTCGGGCGGAACTGCCCGGACCGGGGTGCCCCGGGCCCGGCGGTGCGGGGCCCGGTGCGCGGGCACCGGCCGGGCGGGCCGGTGCCGCGCGGTGGAGCGGGTACTCCACGGTAGAGCGGGTGGAGGGCGGAGCCGAACCCGAGGCTCAGAGTCCGAGCTGCTCGCCGGACTCGATCCGGGCCCCGCGGGCCCAGTCCGCCGCGCGCATCGGCTTCTTGCCCTGCGGCTGGACCTCGCCGAACTCGATGTCGTGGCTGCCGGTGCCCGCCCGGAGGCTGTTCTTGCCGACCGCCAGCTCGCCGGGGGCGAGTTCGGTGCTGCCGGGGAGCAGCGTGACCGGGCCGGAGACCTTGAGCCGCTCGCCGCGGAAGGTGGTCCACGCGCCGGGGGCGGGGGCGCAGCCGCGCACCACCCGGTCGATCCGCAGGGCCGGGTGCTTCCAGTCGATCCTGGCGTCCTCCACCGAGATCTTCGGGGCGAGGGTGATGCCGTCGGCGGGCTGCGGGACGGCGTGCAGCCCGCCGTCCTCGATGCCGTCCATGGTGGCGCTCAGCAGGCGCGCGCCGGAGTGCGCCAGCCGGGTGAGCAGTTCGCCGCTGGTGTCGGTGGGGCGGATCTCCTCGGTGATGACGCCGAAGACCGGGCCGGAGTCCAGGCCCTGCTCGATCCGGAAGGTCGAGGCGCCGGTCACCTCGTCGCCGGCCAGCACGGCGTGCTGGACGGGGGCGGCGCCGCGCCAGGCGGGCAGCAGCGAGAAGTGCAGGTTGACCCAGCCGTGGACGGGGATCTCCAGCGCGCCCGGGCGGATCAGCGCGCCGTAGGCGACCACCGGGCAGCAGTCCGGGGCGATCTCGGTGAGCCGGGCCAGGAAGTCCGGGTCGCCGGGCTTCGCGGGCTTGAGGATCTCGATCCCGGCCTCCTCGGCGCGCTGGGCGACGGGGCTGGCGACCAGCTTGCGGCCGCGGCCGGCGGGGGCGTCGGGGCGGGTGACCACCGCGACGACCTCGTGCCGGTCGGAGGCCAGCAGGGCCTCCAGGGCGGGAACGGCGACCTCGGGGGTGCCGGCGAAGACGAGGCGCATCAAGGGCCTTCCGGTAGGGGGCTGGGCGGGAGCGGGGCCGGCCTGCGGGACCGGCGTGCGAGGGGCCTGGACGGGGCGGGGCCGGAGTGCGGCGAGGCCGCGCCGGGTAGCGGGGACGGACCGGGCGGGCCGGTCGTCAGCGGGCGCCGCCGAAGGTGCTGTGCGGGGAGACCCGGACGGTCGGGGCGGGCCCGTCCCCCCAGTCGGACTCCCGGATCGCCCTGAGCGCGGCCTTGCGCCGCTCACGGTCGAGGCGGTCGATGAAGATGATGCCGTCCAGGTGGTCGGTCTCGTGCTGGATGCAGCGGGCGAGCAGCTGGGTGCCCTCGACGGTGACCGGCTCGCCGTACATGTCGAAGCCCCGGGCGACCACACCGAAGGCGCGCCGGGTGTCGAAGCGCAGGCCGGGCAGCGAGAGGCAGCCCTCGGGGCCCTCCTGCTCCTCCTCGCTGAGGCTGAGGTCCGGGTTCACCAGGTGCCCGGTGACGCCGTCCACGTGGTAGGTGAACACCCGCAGCGAGATGCCGAGTTGGGGCGCGGCCAGGCCGGCCCCGGGGGCGTCGAGCATGGTGTCGGTGAGGTCCTTCACCAGCGTGCGCAGCTCTTTGTCGAAGGTGGTCACCGGCTGTGCGGTGGCGCGCAGGACCGGGTCCCCGAAGATGCGGATCGGCTGGATCGGCAAGGTGGTGGACTCCCGTCCGGTCGGATGTCGGCTGCTGGCCGTCGGCAAGTCTATGCAATCCGGCCGGGCGCGCGGCCCGCCCCCGCGAGCCGGTACCGCCGCCGGCGGGCCCGCCGCGGGCGTTCTGGCATATCCCGAGTGCCCCGGCTGCGTGACCCCGGCCCCTGGTCCGGCGTTGGTCAAGTGAGATTGACCGGGGCGAGGGAGAGCCGCCCCGACCGAGCTGACCGTACGGAAGGTGGCACGTAGGCCATGGCCGAGCAGATCAATCACGACGCCCGGGCGCGGGCGAGCCTGCACCTGCTGGTGCGGGACATCGAGCGGGTGAGGCGGCAGGTCGACGCGCTGCGGACGCTCACCGCCCAGTTGGGCAACGTCTACCGCCCCCGGCGGCCGAGCACCTCCGCGGGTTTCGTGGTGTACGGGCGCGCACCGGCGCCGACCGTACGGCTGGCGCAGGAGCTGCGCGAGAGCGTGGAGACGCTGGTGGCGGCGGCGGTGGAGTTCGACCGCGCGCTGGGCTTCTCCTGGGACTCGGTGGGCTCCGCGCTGGGCGTGACCAAGCAGGCCGTGCACCGGCGGTACGGGATGCGGCGCCCGGCCGGCGAGCTGCTGGCCGCGGGCGGCATCCCGTCGCCGGCCGGGCCCGTCCAGGGGCGCGGGGAGCGGTCCGAGGAGGTGGCGGCCGCCGCGGGTTCGCCGGGCCTGGGTTCGCCGGGCATCGGCGCGCAGCCGACGGGTTCGCCGGGGCTGGGCTCCCAGCCGATGGCTTCGCCGGGCATCGGCGCGCCGTCCGGCGGGAACCCCGGGCTGGCGGCGACCGTGCCGGCGGCCCGCCAGGGCGGCCTGAACCGCTCGGGGCTGCAGATCCGCGGCTGACCGGGGCCGGGCCGGGCCGTCGTCCGGCCCGGTCGGGTCCGGCCCGACCGTCCGGCCCGGGCCTCCTGCCGGGTCGACCCCCGCGGACGCCGGACGCGGACGCCGGACGCAGACGCGGCGAACGGCTCAACGGCGCTCGCCGGCACCGCACGCCCCCACGGCCGGACACCGCCGGGGCCGGACACTCACGCGGCCGGACACCCACGCGACCGGACCACCCCGGCCGGCCGGCTCCGCCCCCGGCCCGCGACCGGCCCCCGGCCGACGCCGCGTGCCGTCACCCGATCTCCAGCGGGTCGATCCGCACCTTCACCGGCTCCGGCGTCCGCAGCGCGATCCGGGCGATCTGGGCCGCCTTCAGCGCGGCGGCCAGCGCGGCCCCCTGGCCCGGGGCGACCCGGAGCAGGGCCCGCTCGACCTCCTCGCCACGCCGGCCGCCGGGCACCGGCACCGGGCCGAGCACGTCCGCGCCCTCCGGCAGCCGGGTGAGGCCCAGCAGGTCGGCCACCGCCCCCGGTGACCCGGTCAGCGAGGCCATCCGGGAGACCGGCGGGAAGTGCAGCTGGGCCCGTTCCTCCAGTTCGAAGGCGGCGTGGCCGGCCGGGTCCCACCGGATCAGCGCCTGGACGGCGCGGGCGGTCGGCTCCGCCACGACCACCACCGTGCCGCCCTCGCCCGCCGGCCGGACCAGCGCGGCCGCCGCCAGCCAGAGCCGCAGCGCCTCCTCCCCCGCCCGCAGGTCGGGCCGGCTCAGCAGCGCCCAGCCGTCCAGCAGCAGCGCGGCCGCGTAGCCGCCCTCGGCCACCGGCTCGGCGCCCGGGGTGGAGATCACCAGCGCGGGTTCGGCCGGCACCGAGTGCAGCACCGCGTCCCGCCCGGAGGTACGGACCGGGATCCTCGGGAACGCCTTGCCCAGCTCCTCCGCCGTCCGACGCGCACCCACCACCTGGGCCCGCAGCCGGAACGAGCCGCATTCGGTGCAGTGCCACCGCTCCTCGGCCTCCCCGCACCAGCCGCAGCGCAGCGGCACGTCCGACGAGGCCGCCTCCAGCGGCCCCTCGCAGTGCCGGCAGCGGGCGGGTGTGCGGCAGCGGCCGCAGGCCAGCCGGGGGACGTAACCGCGCCGGGGCACCTGGATCAGCACCGGGCCGGTGGCCAGCGCCTCCCGGGCCGTCTGCCAGGCCAGGCTGGGCAGCCGGGCCTGCTGGGCGGCGGCGTCCCTGGCCTGGTCGAGGTCGGTGACGGTGCGGACCCGGGGGGCGACCTCCCGGACGGTCGCCCGGTCGGCGGCCAGCGGCCTGGCCCAGCCCGTGTTCACCAGCTGCGCGCCCTCCACGGTGACGGCGTGCCCCCCGAGCAGGACGCCGGCCCCCTCCTCGGCGGCGCGCAGCAGCGCGACCTCGCGCACGTGCGGGTGCGGGGCGCGCGGGTCGGCGTGGCTGCCGTCGCCGTCCGACCAGACCACCACCAGGCCGAGGTCCCGGACGGGGGCGAACATCGCGGCCCGGGTGCCCACGGCGGCCCGGACCGAGCCCCGGCTGACCGCCAGCCAGCGCCGGTAGCGCTCCTTGGGGCCGAGGTCGGCGGCGAGGGTGGCGTGCAGGCCGCCGCCGAGCAGCTCGCCGAGGGCCTCGTCGACCCGGGCGGTGGAGCGCCCGTCGGGCAGCACCACCAGGGCGCCGCGCCCGCCGGCCAGGGTGGCGGCGACGGCCCGGGCGATCTCCTGCGGCCAGCTCGGGCCGGGCAGCGCCGTCCAGACCGCGCGCGGCGCGTGGCCGGCGGCGAGCGCCGTCAGGAACTCCGGCCCCTGCGGGTAGCGGCTCCAGCTGCCGGGCTCGGGGGCGGCGGGCAGCGGCGCCGGCGGCGGGGAGGGCTCGGCCTCGGCCTTGGCGTGCCGGGGCGGCACGGCCAGCTGGAGGACGTCCGCGAGGGTGCCGGCGTACCGGTCGGCGACCGTGCGGCAGAGCCGCAGCAGCTCGGGGGTGAGCACCGGCTCGGGCGAGAGCACCTGGGCGAGCGGCGCGAGCGGGCCGGCGTAGTCGCTCTCGGCCCGGCGCTCGACGATGAACCCGTCGTGCAGCTCGCCGCCCTCGCGCCGCCCGTTGACCACCCGGGCCCCGAACCGGACCCGGACCCGGACGCCCGGCTGCGCCTCCTCGGCCATGTTCGCGGGCACCGCGTAGTCGAAGAACTGGTCGAGGTGGAGCAGGCCCTTGTCGACCAGGACCCGGGCCACCGGCAGGTGCTCGGCCCGCCGGGCGCCCAGCCAGGTACGCGGCTTGGCGCGGCGGACCGTCTCGCGGATGAACGCGAGCTGCTCCGGCGCCCCGGTCCCCCCGGCCTCGTCTGTGCTGCTCATCGCTCCAAGTACTACCACCTAGGACTGACACAAAGCCGCAGGCGGCGGCCGCCGCCGGTGGAACGGGGGCGG
>NZ_BNBO01000076.1 GCF_014655955.1 Kitasatospora indigofera | reverse complement strand
GGGCGGGCGCCGCGGCGCCCGCCCCCTCCGGCCGTACCGTCCTACGTCGCCTCCGTACCGCGGCGCCGACGCCAGGCCGAGGCCGTCGAGCCCCCGCCTGCCCGGTGCTGGGCCGGGAGTGGTCCCCTTCTCCGCCCGGTGCTGGGCCGGGAGTGGTCCCCTCCTCCGCCCGGTGCTGGGCCGGGAGTGGGCCCCTCCTGGCCGGCGGCGGGCTAGGAGGGCCGGTACAGCTCCGCCGGCAGGGCCGACGCGGCGGACCGGTCGAGCAGCCAGAGCGTCCGGGTCCGTCCGTACGCGCCGGAGGCGGGTGCCTGCAGCTCGCCCGGGCCGGAGAGGGCCAGCGCGACCGCGTCGGCCTTGTCCTCGCCCGCCGCGAGCAGCCAGACCTCGCGGG
This sequence comes from Kitasatospora indigofera, assembly GCF_014655955.1. GTDB lineage: Bacteria > Actinomycetota > Actinomycetes > Streptomycetales > Streptomycetaceae > Kitasatospora > Kitasatospora indigofera. The sequence continues at coordinate 37,616 of NZ_BNBO01000076.1, read as the reverse complement.
CGGCCCGGATCGCCGGGAGGGTGAGCGAGATCCTGGTCGGCGGGGGCTTGGGAGCCCCCCGGACGCCGATCACGGTCCGCTCGGTCTCCCGGACGCCCGGGTGCTCGGGGAAGAGCGACGCCACGTGGGTGTCCGGGCCGACCCCGAGCAGCAGCACGTCGAAGGCCGGGACGCCCAGCCGGTCGCCCGGCTCGGCGGCCGCGGCCAGCTCCTTCGCGTACCGGTCGGCGGCCGCCTCCACGTCGGAGCCGTCGGCACCGTCCGAGGCCGGCATCTCGTGCACCCGCGCCGGATCGACCGGGACCCGGGCCAGCAGTTCGGCCCGGGCCTGGACGGCGTTGCGCTCCCCGTCCTCGGCGGGGAGGAAGCGTTCGTCGCCCCACCAGAGGTCCAGGTGCTTCCAGTCCACCGCGTCCCGCGCGGGGGAGGCGGCGATCGCGGCGAGCAGCGCGTTGCCGTTGCGCCCGCCCGTCAGCACCACCGAGGCGGTGCCGCGGGCGGACTGCGCGTCGACGATCCGGGTGATCAGCCGGGCCGCCGCGGCCTGGGCCATCAGCTCCTTGTCCCGGTGGACCACCAGCTGCGGGACGGCGGCGGTCACGTGCCGCTCCGCTTGGTGGCGCGCTTGGCCGGAGCCTTCTTCGCCACCCCGGTCGCCGTCTTCTTGGCCGCGGCCTTCGCGGGAGCCTTGGCCACCGCCTTCGCCGGTGCCTTGGCGGCGGCCGGGCCCTCGGCGGGCTCGGCCGGCACCTTGACGGTCACCCGGGCCGGGGCGGCGGTGGCCGCCTCGACCGCCCTGGCGGCCTTGTCGGCCGCCGCCGTCTCGGCGTTGGCCGGCTCGCGCAGCCGCTCGACGGGCGTCCGGACCGACGTCGCGTAGATGTCGTCCGGGTCGAGCCGGCGCAGCTCCTCGGCGATCAGCTCCGAGGTCTCGCGCCGCTTGAGCGCCACCTGGCGGTCCGGCGCACCCGGCATGGACAGGGTGCCCATCAGGCCGTCCGGGCGGTCGAGGGTGATGTCGCCGTCCTTGGTGCGCAGGGTCACCGAGGTGATGCCGGGGCCGCCGGTGACGACCCGCTCCACCGGGACGTGCAGCCGGGTCGTCAGCCAGAGGCCGAGCAGCTCGACGCTCGGGTTGTACGACTCGCCCTCGACCACGGCGGCGGTGACCTTCGCCGGGCGCTGGTCCAGGGCGGCGGCCAGCATGGAGCGCCAGCCGGTGATCCTGGTCCAGGCGAGGTCGGTGTCGCCGGGGGTGTAGCTCTGGGCCCGCTGGGCGAGCTGGCCGACCGGCGACTCGGCGGTGACCGCGTCGGTGATCCGGCGCTGGGCGATGGAGCCCAGCGGGTCCTGCGCGGGGTGCGCGGGGGAGTTCTCCGGCCACCAGACCACCACCGGGGCGTCCGGCAGCAGCAGCGGCAGGACGACCGACTGCGCGTGCGCGGCGAGCTCGCCGTGCATCCGCAGGACGACCGTCTCGCCGGAGCCGGCGTCGGAGCCGACCAGGATCTCGGCGTCCAGGCGGGTCTCGGCGCGGGCCCGGGGCGAGCGGCCGGCGCGCTTGATCACCGCGAGGGTGCGCGAGGGGTGCTCGCGGGAGGCGTCGTTGGCGGCCTTGAGGGCGTCGTAGGCGCTGCCCTCGTCGGTCACGATCACCAGGGTGAGCACCATCCCGGCCGCGCCGGCGCCGCCGGCCCGCCGGGCGTCCATCAGGGCTGCGTTGATCTTGCTGGACGTGGTGTCCGTCAGGTCGATCTTCATGGCCGGCGCCAGCTCCTGCCGTCTCGTGCGAGCATCTCGTCCGCCTCAACCGGGCCCCAGCCGCCCGCCGGGTACTGCGCCGGCTTGCCGTGGGTGTCCCAGTACTTCTCGATCGGGTCGAGGATCTCCCAGGAGAGCTCGACCTCCTGGTGCCGGGGGAAGAGGTTGGCGTCGCCCAGCAGCACGTCCAGGATGAGCCGCTCGTACGCCTCCGGGCTGGACTCGGTGAAGGACTCGCCGTAGGCGAAGTCCATCGTCACGTCCCGCACCTCGAAGGAGGTGCCCGGCACCTTGGAGCCGAACCGCACCGTGACGCCCTCGTCCGGCTGCACCCGGATGACCAGGGCGTTCTGCCCCAGCTCCTCGGTGGCGTAGGAGTCGAACGGCAGGTACGGCGCCCGCTGGAAGACCACCGCGATCTCGGTCACCCGGCGGCCCAGGCGCTTGCCCGTGCGCAGGTAGAACGGGACGCCCGCCCAGCGGCGATTGTTGATCTCCAGCTTGATGGCCGCGTAGGTGTCGGTCTTGGAGGTCGGGTTGATGCCGTCCTCGTCGAGGTACCCGACGACCTCCTCGCCGCCCTGCCAGCCGGCCGCGTACTGCCCGCGCACGGTGTGCTTGCCGAGGTCCTCGGGCAGCTTGACGGCGCTGAGCACCTTCAGCTTCTCGGCGACCAGGGCCTTCGGGTGGAACGACGCCGGCTCCTCGATGGCGGTGAGCGCCATCAGCTGGAGCAGGTGGTTCTGGATGACGTCGCGGGCCGAGCCGATGCCGTCGTAGTACCCGGCGCGGCCGCCGATGCCGATGTCCTCAGCCATGGTGATCTGCACGTGGTCGACGTACGACCGGTTCCAGATCGGCTCGAACATGGTGTTGGCGAAGCGGAGCGCCAGGATGTTCTGGACGGTCTCCTTGCCCAGGTAGTGGTCGATCCGGAAGACCTCGTCCCGGGGGAAGACCTCGTGGACGATCCGGTTCAGCTCCTGGGCGCTCTCCAGGTCGTGGCCGAAGGGCTTCTCGATCACCGCGCGGCGCCAGGAGTTCTGCGGCGGGTCGGCCAGGCCGTGCTTCTTCAGCTGCTGGACCACCAGCGGGAAGAACTTCGGCGGGACGGAGAGGTAGAAGGCGAAGTTGCCACCCGTCCCCTGCGCCTTGTCGAGGTCCTCGATGGTCTCGCGCAGCTTGTCGAAGGCGTCGTCGTCGTCGAAGTCGCCCTAGACGAAGCGCATGCCCTTGGCGAGCTGCTGCCACACCTCCTCGCGGAACGGCGTACGCGCGTGCTCCTTGACCGCGTCGTGCACCTCCTTGGCGAAGTCCTCGTCCTCCCACTCGCGGCGGGCGAACCCGACCAGCGAGAAGCCCGGCGGCAGCAGCCCCCGGTTGGCGAGGTCGTAGATGGCCGGCATGAGCTTCTTGCGGGACAGGTCGCCGGTGACCCCGAAGATGACCAGGCCGGACGGCCCCGCGATGCGCGGGAGCCGCCGGTCGGTGGGGTCACGGAGCGGGTTGACGGGGGCCGGTGGGGGGTCTCCCGCCTCGGCGTCCTGTGTCAACTCGGGGTAATCAGTGCTCACTTGATTGGCTCCGCTTTCAGTGCGTCGATGTGAGCGGGGATCACTTCTCGGCGGCGAAGGAGGCCAGCGAGGCGGTGACGGTGTCGAGCAGCTCGTTCCAGGACTGCTCGAACTTCTCGACGCCCTCGTCCTCCAGCACCTGCACGACGTCGTCGTAGTCGACCCCGGCGGCGGCGATGGCGTCCATCACGGACTTGGCGTCGGCGTAGTTCTCGGTGATGGTGCCGGCGGTGACCACGCCGTGGTCGCCGGTGGCCTCCAGGGTGGCCTCGGGCATGGTGTTGACCGTGCCGGGGGCGACCAGCTCGGTGACGTAGAGGGTGTCCGGCAGGGCCGGGTCCTTCACGCCGGTCGAGGCCCACAGCGGGCGCTGCGGGTTGGCGCCGGCGGCCTCCAGGGCCTTCCAGCGGGCGCTCGGCGCGGTGGAGCCGTCGACCGAGCCGAAGACCTCCTCGTACGCCTGGTAGGCGAGGCGGGCGTTGGCCAGCGCGGCCTTGGAGCGCAGGTTCTTGGCGTCGCCGCCGACCTTGTCGAGGCGCTTGTCGATCTCGGTGTCGACGCGCGACACGAAGAACGAGGCGACCGACTCGATGGCGGAGAGGTCCAGGCCCTTGGACTTGGCCTGCTCCAGGCCGGTCAGGTAGGCGTCCACCACGGCGCGGTAGCGCTCCAGCGAGAAGATCAGCGTGACGTTGACGCTGATGCCCTTGCCGATGACCTCGGTGATGGCGGGCAGGCCGGCCTTGGTGGCGGGGATCTTGATCAGCACGTTGGGGCGGTCGACCAGCCACCACAGCTGCTTGGCCTCGGCGACGGTCGCCGCGGTCTCGTGGGCCAGGCGCGGGTCGACCTCGATGGAGACCCGGCCGTCGCGGCCGTTGCTGGCGTCGTAGACCGGGCGCAGCACGTCGGCCGCGTCGCGGACGTCCGAGGTGGTGATCATGCGGACGGCCTCGTCCGTGGTGACCTTGCGGACGGCGAGGTCGCGCAGCTGGGCGTCGTAGGAGGTGTCGCCCCCGCCGATGGCCTTCTGGAAGATGGTCGGGTTGGTGGTGACGCCCACGACGTGCTTGTTCTGGACCAGCTCGGCCAGGTTGCCGGTGTTCAGCCGCTTGCGGCTGAGGTCGTCCAGCCAGATCGCCACGCCTTCGTCGCTGAGGCGCTTCAATGCGTCAGTCATGGTGCTCAGTCCTCTTCTTGGTCTTCTGCGTCTTTGTGTTCGTCGGACGGGCCGCGTACCCGGTGTGCGGCCGGGTACGCGGCGTCCTGTGCCGGCGGGCGCCGGCGGGGCGCCCGCCGGCTCTGCTAGCGGTTGACGGCTTCCAGCGAACGCAGTGCGTTGTGGGCCTCGGCCACCACGGTCTCGCTGGTCAGGCCGAACTCCTGGAACAGCACCTGGTAGTCGGCCGAGGCGCCGAAGTGCTCCAGGCTGACGATGCGGCCGTGGTCGCCGACCAGCTCGCGCCAGCCCTGCGCGATGCCCGCCTCGATCGAGACCCGGGCCTTGACGTCCGGCGGCAGCACGCTGTCGCGGTAGGCCTGGTCCTGCTCCTGGAACCACTCGAAGGACGGCAGCGAGACCACCCGGGTGTGGATGCCCTCGGCCTCCAGGACCTCGCGCGCCTTGACGGCGAGCTGGACCTCGGAGCCGGTGCCGAGCAGGATCACCTGCGGCACGCCGCTGGAGGCCTCGGCCAGGATGTAGCCGCCCCTGGCGGTGCCCTCGGCGGAGCCGAAGACCTCGCGGTCGTAGGTCGGGACGTTCTGGCGGGTGAGCGCCAGGCCGACCGGGCCGGGGTGGCTGGTCTGCCGCTCGATGACGGTGCGCCAGGCGACGGCCGTCTCGTTGGCGTCGGCCGGGCGGACGATCGACAGGCCCGGGATGGCGCGCAGCGAGGCCAGGTGCTCCACCGGCTGGTGGGTCGGGCCGTCCTCGCCGAGGCCGATCGAGTCGTGCGTCCAGACGTAGGTGACCGGCAGCTTCATCAGCGCGGCCAGGCGGACGGCCGGGCGCATGTAGTCGGCGAAGACCAGGAAGGTGCCGCCGTACACGCGGGTCTTCCCGTGCAGCGCGATGCCGTTCATGGTCGAGCCCATGGCGTGCTCGCGGATGCCGAAGTGGATCGTCCGGCCGAAGGGCGAGGCGCTCTTCAGCGGGTTGCCCTCGGGGAGGAAGGAGCTGTCCTCGTCGATGGTGGTGAGGTTGGACTCGGCGAGGTCGGCCGAGCCGCCCCACAGTTCCGGGACGACCGCGCCGATCGCCTTGAGGGTCTCGCCGCTCGCCTTGCGGGTGGCGACGTCCTTGCCCGCGGGGAAGACCGGGACCTGCTTCTTCCAGCCCTCGGGCAGCTCGCCCGCCTGGATGCGGTCGAACTCGGCGGCGCGCTGCGGGTCGCCGGCCCGCCAGGCGGCGAAGCCCTTCTCCCACTCGGCCCGGAAGGCCTTGCCGCGGGTGACCACCTCGCGGGCGTGGGTGATGACCTCGTCGGTCACCTCGAAGGTCTCGTCGGGGTTGAAGCCGAGCACCTTCTTGGTGGCGGCGATCTCGGCGGCGCCGAGCGCGGAGCCGTGCGCCTTCGCGGTGTTCTGCGCGTCCGGGGCCGGCCAGGCGATGATCGTCCGCATGGCGATCATCGACGGGCGCGAGGTCTCGGCCTTGGCGGCCTCCAGCGCGGCGGCCAGCGCCGCCACGTCGACGTCGCCGTTCTCCTTCGGGGTGACCCGCTGGACGTGCCAGCCGTAGGCCTCGTAGCGCCCCAGCACGTCCTCGGAGAAGGCCGTCTCGGTGTCGCCCTCGATCGAGATGTGGTTGTCGTCGTACAGCGCGACCAGGTTGCCCAGCTTCTGGTGCCCGGCCAGCGAGGACGCCTCGGCCGAGACGCCCTCCTCCAGGTCGCCGTCGGAGACGATGGCCCAGATGGTGTGGTCGAACGGGGAGCTGCCGGCGGCGGCCTCCGGGTCGAACAGCCCGCGCTCGTAGCGCGCGGCCATCGCCATGCCGACCGCGTTGGCGATGCCCTGGCCGAGCGGGCCGGTGGTGGTCTCGACGCCGGCGGTGTGGCCGTGCTCGGGGTGGCCCGGGGTGCGGCTGCCCGCGACCCGGAAGGCCTTGAGGTCGTCCAGCTCCAGGCCGTAGCCCGACAGGTAGAGCTGGGTGTAGAGCGTCAGGCTGGTGTGCCCGGGGGAGAGGACGAAGCGGTCGCGTCCCACCCAGGACGGGTCCGTCGGGTCGTGGCGCAGGAAGCGCTGGAAGATCAGGTACGCCGCGGGGGCCAGCGACATGGCCGTCCCCGGGTGTCCGTTGCCGACCTTCTGTACTGCGTCCATGGCCAGGACACGGGCCGTGTCGACCGTACGCTCGTCCAGCTCGGTCCACTCGAATGCGTTCGTCGGCGTGGTGCTCACCCTAGTCTCAGGGCTCCTTCCGTATTGAAGAGTGACCCCGTGAAGGGGACCGGGTCGGCCACGTCGCTGTGGACCAGACGTTTGGGTGGTGCCGGTCACGGAGGGTAGATCCCGCTTCTCTGTGCGAGCCTACCGTTAGGGCCGGGGCTCACCCTCCGTGCTGGGTCAACCCGCTACCGCGGGTCGCTGTTCCCGGACGCGAGGGCAGGGGCTTTGTCCACACTCGTCCCTTTTCTGGTCGGCTGCCTCCCCGGGCGGCAGGACGGGCGAGCGCCACCGCCCGCGCCGGCGGCCGTCCACCCGCCCGTTCACCCAGCTGTGTGCGTTCCGCCCCGCCGGGGGACCCCGAGGCCGGTCGGGAGATATGGAGCGTCTAAGGTGGCGTGGTACGCGCAGAGCGGACGAATTCGGCACCTTTGGTCCGGTGGACGCCTGCGAGGATTTTTCTTCAGTTGGGGTGTTAGTGACCGCCGTCGAATCCCGCCCCGCCGGGGTCACCGGTGCGACGCATGCGCACCGGCCGTTCGGGGCCCGTGTCGGCGCGTTCGTCGCCCTGACCAAGCCCCGGATCATCGAGCTGCTGCTGATCACCACCGTGCCGGTGATGTTCCTGGCGCAGCGCGGTGTGCCGGACCCGCTGCTGGTGCTCGCGGTGGTCGTCGGCGGCTACCTCTCGGCCGGCGGCGCCAACGCCCTCAACATGTACATCGACCGGGACATCGACGCGGTGATGTCGCGCACCGAGCGGCGGCCGCTGGTGACCGGCATGGTCTCGCCGCGCGAGGCGCTGCTCTTCGGCATCGCGCTGGCGATCGGCTCGACGCTCTGGCTCGGACTGCTGGTCAACTGGCTGTCCTCCGCGCTCGCCCTGACCGCACTGCTGTTCTACGTGTTCGTCTACACGCTCGGGCTGAAGCGGCGGACGGCCCAGAACATCGTCTGGGGCGGCATCGCCGGCTGCATGCCGGTCTTCGTCGGCTGGGCCGCCGTCGACAACTCGGTCTCCTGGTCCGCGCTGGTGCTCTTCCTGGTGATCTTCTTCTGGACCCCGCCGCACTACTGGCCGCTGTCGATGAAGGTCAAGGACGACTACGCCAAGGCCGGCGTGCCGATGCTGCCGGTGATCAAGGGCAACCTGGCCGTGGCCAAGCAGATCGTCGCCTACTCCTGGGTCATGGTGGCCGTATCGCTGGCGCTCTGGCCGCTCGCCGGTACCAGCCTGCTCTACCCCGTCGCCGCGGTGGTGCTCGGCGCCGCCTGGCTGAAGGAGGCGCACGGCCTGTACGCCCGGGCCAAGGCCGGCGTGGTGGGCGCCAAGCTCAAGGAGATGCGGCTGTTCCACTGGTCGATCACCTACCTGACGCTGCTCTTCGTGGTCATCGCGGTCGACCCCTTCCTCCGCTAGCCCGGCCGTCCCGGCCGGCCCGGGACCCGCAGCACCACCGCCCCGCCGTCCGTCCGGACGGCGGGGCGACGTGCTTCCCCGGGCTTCCCCCGGCCGCCCCGGCGCCGGCGCCCGTGCCATGCTGGGTGGCCGTCCCGGCGCCACGGCGCGCCGGTCCAAGGGGAGGTTCGGATGCAGGACGTGACGCTGGAACCCTGGGCCGAGGGGGACCTCGGGCTGCTGCGGCTGATCAACTCGCCGGAGATGACCGAACACCTGGGCGGCCCGGAGACCGAGGAACAGCTGCTCGCCCGGCACCGGCGCTACGTGGACCTGCCGGGCACCGGCCGCGGGCGGATGTTCACCGTCCGGCCGGGGGCGGGCCCCGATGGTCCGGCGGCCGGGAGCATCGGCTACTGGGAGACGGTCTGGCGCGGCGAGAAGGTGTACGAGACCGGCTGGAGCGTCCTGCCCGCCTTCCAGGGCCGCGGCATCGCGGTGGCCGCCGCGCGGGCCGTCACCGCCGCGGTGCGGGCCGAGGGACGGCACCGGGAGCTGCACGCCTTCCCCTCGGTGGGCAACCCGGCCTCCAACGCGATCTGCCGGCGGGCCGGGTTCACCCTGCTCGACGAGTGCGGCTTCGAGTACCCGAAGGGCACCTTCATGCGGTGCAACGACTGGGCCCTCGACCTCACGGTGCAGGGCTGACGCGCCGATGTGGTCCGCCGCACACGGCGCTGCCGTCGCCAGCTCCCCTACCGCTCGGTAGCATGCGGGCATGAGCAGCGCAGAGACCGCCACCCCCGCCGCGACGGACGCCCGTACCGAGCGCCGCGCCAAGCGCATCGCCAAGCACCTCACCAGCTTCGCCGCCCAGCACGGCGGCAGCGCCGAGGGCGTCGTCGAGTACGTCGGCCGGACCGCGACCCGGATCGTCGTGGTCGGTGCCGACGGTGCCTGGGGCGACCAGGTCGCCCCGACCTACGCCGTCGGCGTGCGGGCCGCCGAGCTCGCGGGCCTCACGGTGCACGACAGCTTCGAGGGCGAGCTCGGCCTGCGGGTGAAGACCGGCGCCTACGAGTGGAAGCGGATGGCGGGCATCCAGCTCGGCGGCTGACCCCGCCGCGTTCCCTCCGTACGGCGTTCCGTACGCCGGTTCAGACGGTGGCGGCGGCCGTGGGGGCGGGCACCGGCGCCGGCCCGGCGGCGGGCGCGTCCGTCCGCACCCGCAGGGCGAGCGGGACGCGCAGCACGGCGATCCAGGTCAGCGTGGCACCCAGCATGTGCACCCCGACCAGGACCTCCGGCACGTCGGTGAAGTACTGGACGAACCCGAGCACGCCCTGCGCCAGCAGCACCACGAGCAGCTCGCGGGCCCGGGCCCGGGCGGCCGGCGGCGCCTTCACGGCGGCGAACACGAAGAGCACCGCGACCGCCAGGCCGACCGAGACGAACGCCAGGTCGGCGTGCACCTGGGCGAGCCGGTCGTAGTCCAGCGGGATCCGCGGCACCATCCGGTTGTCCTTCGGCGTCCCCGGGTGGTGGCCCGCGCCGGTCACCAGGGTGCCGGCCGCGACCAGCAGCCCGATCACCGTCACCAGGACGTACGAGAGCTGGACGATCGGCCGGGCGACCAGGGCCCGGGTCGGGCCGTCCCCCTCCTTCGAGCGCTCCCACATCAGCAGCGCGACCCAGACCAGCGCCATCGCGGAGACCAGGTGCACGGCCACCGTGTACGGGTTGAGGCCGGTCAGCACGGTGATGCCGCCGATCACGGCGTTGCTCATCACCAGCCAGAACTGGGCCCAGCCGAGCCGGGTGAGGCCGCGGCGCCAGGGGGCGGCGCAGCGCGCCGCCAGGATCGCCCAGCCGACCGCCGCGCACAGCACGTAGGTCAGCATCCGGTTGGTGAACTCGATGATCCCGTGCAGGCCCATCTCGGGCGTCGGGGTCAGGCTCTCGCCCGTGCAGCGCGGCCAGGTGGTGCAGCCGAGGCCGGAGGCGCTGAGCCGGACGGCGCCGCCGGTGACCACGATCACGATGCTCATCACCAGCGCGGCGAGGGCGGCCCGCCGTACCACGACGGCGGAGGGCTGCCAGCGTTCGGCGAGGAGGGAGGAAGGGGTACGCACGGATTCATCCTAGATTGGACGGTTGGCGATCTTCGGGCGGGGCCGCCGGGGGCGGGCCGTGGCGCGCGGCGCTTCGCGTGCGTGATCACGAATGGGCGTTTTGTCGGTATTACGATCACAGGTCTCTACCACTGCGGGGCAAAGGTCTTGACCATTCGCCAGCTCGGCCGGAAGAGTGCGATTGGTCCATACCTGTGGACCTCTCCCACCCCGCACCTACCGCGGAGATCCTGCACATGCGCATATCCGTACCCGCCGCCCTCGCCCTCGGCGGCTCCCTGGCCCTGGGCGCCCTCCTCGCGCCGGCCTCCCACGCGACCGAGCCCGGCCGGCAGTGCCAGAGCCTCGGCGTCGCCAACCTCTACGGCGAGTTCGTCGAGGGCGACGACACCCACACCCCGGACGCCGAGGGCGCCGTCGCGATCGGCGGCAACGCCGACTTCACCGGCGGCTTCACCGTCGGCCAGGAGCTGACCGCCGAGCAGGTGGCCGCCCTCCCCGGCGGCAACGCCCTGGTCGTCGCCGGCAACCTGACCGGCACCAACACCCAGGTGATGAAGGGCAACGGCGTCTACGGCGGCAAGCTGACCGGCGTCGCAGACGCCCACCAGGGCAAGGTCGTCAAGGGCGCCTCCCCGATCGACTTCGCCGCCGAGTTCGGCAAGCTGCGCGCCGCCTCCACCGCCCTCGCGGCCGCGCCCGCCACGGCAGGCGCCAAGGCCGAGAGCTCCGGGACCAGGCTGACCCTCACCGGCACCGACGCCCGGCTCAACACCTTCACCGTCGCCGCCGCGACCCTCCAGGCCGCCAAGGAGGTGTACCTGAACGTCCCGGCCGGCGCCTCGACCGTCGTCAACGTCACCGGCGACAGCTACGACATGGCCGCCGCCGGCACCACCGGGTTCTTCCTCTGGGACGCGGCCAAGAAGGGCTACGTCCTCGACGACAAGCTGCAGTCCGCCGCGGGCGGCGCGGTGCGCGCCAAGCTGCTCTGGAACTTCCCGACCGCCACCAAGGTCGTCAAGAACAGCGCCGCCGCGTGGTCTGGCAGCGTGCTCGCCCCGAACGCCGCCTTCGACCTCGGCAGCGGCGGCCCGGTCAACGGCTCGGTGATCGCCAAGTCGCTCACCGGCAAGGGCGGCGCCGAGACCCACCACTACCCGTTCACCGGCTGCCTGCCGGCCGAGGTGCCCCCGGTCGTCGTCCCGACCACCCCGGGCGTCCCCACCGGCAGCGCCTCGGCGCCCGCCACCCCCGGCACCCCGGGCACCCCGGCCGGGACCTCGCCCGCGGCCACCCCCGGCACCGGCGGCACGCCCGCCCCCTCGCCCAGTGCCACCGGCAGCGCCCCGGCCGCCCCGGGCGCCGTCCCGAGTGCGAGCGCCAGCCCCTCGGCCACCCCGAGCACCGGCGGCGGCCTCGCGCTCACCGGCGCGAACGGCGCCCTGCCGATCGCGATCGGCGGCCTGGTCGTCCTCGCCGTCGGCGGCGGCCTCGTGGTCGCCGGCCGCCGTCGGGCGGCCGGCCGGTCCTGACTGAGCCGGGCCTGACGGCGCCGGGCCCGAAAGCCTGAAGGCCCGAAGGCCTGGAGTTCCGTGGGCCTGAGCCGACCGGTGCCCCCGGTGACCGTTCCCGGTCACCGGGGGCACCGTGCTGTCCGCCGCGCCCGTCCTGGCGCCGGCGGCCCGCGGCGCCCCCGCCCGAGCCGTCCCGGGAGGTCGGCGGCCTGCTGGGGCGCGGGACCACCGGAGTGCCCAACGGCCATTCCTGATCCGGACGTTCGGCGGGGGTGGCAGGCGGCCGCGGGGGCGGTAGAGTCCCCCGCACATCGCGGCAGGCAGGCCCGGACCGTCCCCGGAACGCTTCTCGGCGTACTTCCCGGCGCAGCTCCCGGCGTGCTCGACACCCCTGCCGCCCAAGCCCCTTCGGAGGGAAGAGCGAAATGGCGCGACACGTGCGCATTCGCGGCGCGGCGCTCGCCGGAGCCGCCGGCACCGCCGTCCTGTTGTCCGGTGTCCTGGCCACCGGCGCCTCGGCGCACACCCCGGCCTGGGCGGTGACCTGCGACAAGGTCACCGTCGACCTGGCCGACTACAGCGGCAGCAAGAACGTCAAGAACCTGGTCAGCCTGACCATCGACGGCGAGAAGGTGGTGGACCAGCAGCAGTTCGGCAGCGGTTACCACCAGAGCTTCACCGTCAAGGCGCACAGCGCCCCGGTCACGGCCACCCTGGTCGTCACCACCACGGAACAGCCCAAGAACCCCAAGTGGAACGTGACGGAGACCAAGACCATCGCGGTCTGCGCCACCCCGTCGCCGTCCCCGACCCCCACCACCCCCGGCACCTCGCCGACCCCCACCACCTCGCCGACCCCCACCCGCACCGCCACCGCGACGCCCAGCACCTCGGCCTCGGCCACCGTCGCCCCCACCAGCACCACCACCTCCGCGGCCCCGACCACCGGCGCGCCGGCCACCAGCGCCCCCGCCACGGTGAAGGCCGCGAGCACCACCCCGGCCCTGGCCCAGACCGGTGGCAGCAGCGCCACCCCGATCGTCGCCGCGGCCGGCGGCGCCGTCGTCCTGGTCGGCGGAGCCCTGCTGCTGCTCTCCCGCCGCCGGGGCAACCGCCACTGACCCGCCCCGCCCCGATCGACGCCCGCGCCCCGGGCCGGTCTCCGAAACCCCCGGAACCGGCCCGGGGCGCGGGTGCGTCGTGACCGGACGGAGCGCGCCGGGGCCCTGTACGGTCACCGGCCCGACGGCGCGCGTTGCGGCCCGGCGCCCGACGGCGCGTCAGGGCTGCCGGTGTCCGACCTCCCGGGCCCGTGCGCGGCCTGACGCCGGGTCCTGCCCGGTCCGGCTACTCCCAACGGAAGAACCGCGCGGCCGCCGCCAGCCCCAGGACGGACCACACGCCCAGGATCCCCAGGTCGCCCCAGGGCACGCCGGCGCCGTGCTGGAGGACGGCCCGCAGGCCGTCCGAGAGGGCGTTGATCGGGAGGAGTTCCAGCACGCGCCGGACGCCGGCGGGGAACTTGGAGAGCGGGACGATCACGCCGCCGGCCAGCAGCAGCAGGACGAAGACCAGGTTGGCGGCGGCCAGGGTGGCCTCGGCCCGCAGGGTGCCGGCCATCAGCAGGCCGAGGCCGGAGAACGCGGCGGTGCCGAGGACGAGCAGGGCGGCGACCGCGAGCGCCCCCTGCGGCGTGGCGAGCCCGTGCGGGGACCAGCCGAGGGCCAGCGCGATGGCGCTGAGCAGGGCGACCTGGAGGGCCTCGGTGACCAGCACGCAGCCGGTCTTGGCGGTGAGCAGGGCCCAGCGGGGGAGCGGGCTGGCGCCGAGGCGCTTGAGGACGCCGTAGCGGCGTTCGAAGCCGGTGGCGATGGCCTGGCCGGTGAAGGCGGTGGACATCACGGCGAGGGCCAGCAGGCCGGGGGCGAGGAAGTCCACCCGCTTGCCGGGGCCGTCCACGGCGACGATGTCGACGGCGCTGAAGAGCACCAGCAGGACGCTGGGGATGATCACCGTCAGCAGCAGCTGCTCGCCGTTGCGCAGCAGCATCCTCGTCTCGAAGGCGGTCTGCGCGAGCAGCATCCGGGGGACGGGCGCGGCGCCGGGCCGGGGGGTGTGGTCGGCCCGGGGGGTGCGTTCGGCCGGGGGCGTGCGGTCGGTCGGGAGCGGCCGGGCGGTCTGGTCGGTCACGAGCGGAGGTCCCGTCCGGTCAGGTCGAGGAAGACGTCTTCGAGGCTGCGGCGTTGCACCGTCAGCCGTTCCGGCAGGATGCCGGCGGCCGCGCACCAGGTGGTGACGGTGGCGAGCAGCTGGGGGTCCACGGGGGCCTCGACGCGGTACGAGCCCGGGGTGGGTTCGGCGACGGCCGCGCCGTCCGGGAGGACCTTGAGCAGGGCGCCGAGGTCGAGGCCGGCGGGGCCGTCGAAGCGCAGGCTGTCCTCGGCGCCGCCGCGGCAGAGGGCGTCGGGGGTGCCGGTGGCGATGACCTTGCCGTGGTCGACGATGGCGACCTGGTCGGCGAGCTGTTCGGCCTCGTCCATGTGGTGGGTGGTGACGATCACGGTGACGCCGTCCCGGCGCAGGTCGCGGACGAGGTCCCAGGTGGCGCGGCGGGCCTGCGGGTCGAGGCCGGCGGTGGGCTCGTCGAGGAAGACGAGTTCGGGGCGGCCGACCACGGCCATGGCCAGGGCGAGGCGCTGCTGCTGGCCGCCGGAGAGCCGGCGGTAGGCGGTGCGGCCGCAGGAGCCGAGGCCGAGGCGTTCGACCAGCGCGGGGACGTCCAGCGGGTCGGCGTGCAGCCGGGCGGTGTGCCGGAGCATCTCGACGGCGCGCGCGCCGGCGTACACGCCGCCGGACTGGAGCATCACGCCGATCCGGGGGCGCAGCTCGGCGCCCTGGGTGACCGGGTCGAGGCCGAGGACGCGGACGGTGCCGGCGTCGGGGCGGCGGTAGCCCTCGCAGGTCTCCACGGTGGTGGTCTTGCCGGCGCCGTTGGGGCCGAGCACCGCGGTGATGCTGCCGCGTCCGACGACGAGGTCGAGGCCGTCCACCGCGGTCTTGTCGCCGTAGCGCTTGACCAGCCCGGCGATCTCGACTGCGGGCCGTGGACGGTCGGGGTCTGCGTGCATACCGGCGAGTCTAGGAGGCCTTCACGCGGCGTCCGCACGGGCCTCGGTGATCGTTTTCGCAGGTCAGGTAAGCCTTACCTGCGTGATTGAAGCCACCCATGAGGCGTGGATCACGGGTTGTCCTGACGGAAGTAATTACGCAACACTGGTGTTGTGAAAAACATGCGGGAACGGAACCAGCAGCAGGAGGCCGAGTCGGCCCCCGGCTGTGCCGTGCCCGAAACGGCGGCCGAGGTGCTGCTGGAGGGCCACCGGGCCACCCGTGACCGGGTCGCCCGTTCGATCCTCGACCACGGCCCCTCCTCCGCCGCCGACCTGGCGAGCCGGCTCGGCCTCACGGCCGCCGCCGTCCGCCGTCACCTGGACGGCCTGGCCGCCGCCGGCCTGGTCGAGTCCCGCGAGCAGCGGGTCTACGGCAGCCGGGGCCGGGGCCGTCCGGCCAAGGTCTTCGGCCTCACCGAGTCCGGCCGGGACGCCTTCTACCAGGCGTACGACCAGCTGGCCGCCGACGCACTGCGCTGGATCTCCGACGCGGTGGGCGGCGGCAAGGCGGGCGAGGAGGCGGTCGCCGCCTTCGCCCGGGCCCGCTTCGGCAAGCAGGGCGAGAGGTACCTCGGAGCGCTGGAGCAGGCCTCGGCCGACCAGCGGACCGAGGCACTCGCGCAGGCCCTCAGTGCCGACGGGTACGCTGCCACCGTGCGGCGGGTGCCGTCCGCGACGGCCTCGAACAGCCCGGCGGGCGCTCAGCTCTGCCAGCACCACTGCCCGGTCGCGCACATCGCCGAGCAGTTCCCGCAGCTCTGCGAGGCGGAGACCGAGTTCTTCTCCCAGCTCCTGGGCACCCATGTGCAACGGCTGGCCACGATCGCCCATGGCGACGGGGTCTGCACCACCTATGTGCCGGCATCCGGTGCCGCATCGTCGCCCGCGAAGCCGCGGACGCCCGGTGCAGTGCCGACTGCCGGTACGCCACTCACTGATCCGGAACCTGCGTCCGCGCGGAGGAACCTCGCATGACTGACATCGTTTCGCACCCGGAGCTCGAAGGCCTGGGCACCTACGAGTACGGCTGGTCGGACCCGGACGCGGCCGGCGCCGCGGCCAAGCGCGGCCTCAGCGAAGAGGTCGTGCGCGACATCTCCTCGAAGAAGTCCGAGTCCGACTGGATGCTGAACCTGCGTCTCAAGGGCCTGAAGCTCTTCGGCAAGAAGCCCATGCCGACCTGGGGCTCCGACCTCACCGGCATCGACTTCGACAACATCAAGTACTTCGTGCGGTCGACCGAGAAGCAGGCGGAGTCCTGGGAGGACCTGCCCGCCGACATCAAGGCGACCTACGACAAGCTGGGCATCCCGGAGGCGGAGAAGCAGCGCCTGGTCGCCGGTGTCGCCGCGCAGTACGAGTCCGAGGTGGTCTACCACCAGATCAACGAAGAGCTCGAGGCTCAGGGTGTGATCTTCATGGACACGGACACCGCGCTCAAGGAGCACCCGGAGATCTTCGAGGAGTACTTCGGCACGGTCATCCCGGCCGGCGACAACAAGTTCGCCGCGCTGAACACGGCCGTGTGGTCCGGCGGGTCCTTCATCTACGTGCCCAAGGGCGTCCACGTGGAGATCCCGCTGCAGGCCTACTTCCGGATCAACACCGAGAACATGGGCCAGTTCGAGCGGACGCTGATCATCGTCGACGAGGACGCCTACGTCCACTACGTCGAGGGCTGCACCGCGCCGATCTACTCCTCGGACTCGCTGCACAGCGCCGTGGTCGAGATCATCGTCAAGAAGGGCGGCCGCTGCCGCTACACGACGATCCAGAACTGGTCGAACAACGTCTACAACCTGGTCACCAAGCGCGCCGTGGCGTACGAGGGCGCGACCATGGAGTGGATCGACGGCAACATCGGTTCCAAGGTCACCATGAAGTACCCGGCCGTCTACCTGATGGGCGAGCACGCCAAGGGCGAGACGCTGTCGATCGCCTTCGCCGGCGAGGGCCAGCACCAGGACGCCGGCGCCAAGATGGTGCACATGGCGCCGAACACCTCCTCGAACATCGTCTCCAAGTCGGTGGCGCGCGGCGGTGGCCGGACCTCGTACCGCGGCCTGATCGAGATCGGCGAGGGCTCCAAGGGCGCCAAGTCCAACGTGCTCTGCGACGCGCTGCTGGTGGACACCATCTCCCGCTCGGACACCTACCCGTACGTGGACGTCCGCGAGGACGACGTGTCGATGGGCCACGAGGCCACCGTCTCCAAGGTCAGCGAGGACCAGCTCTTCTACCTGATGAGCCGGGGCATGACCGAGTTCGAGGCGATGGCGATGATCGTCCGTGGCTTCGTCGAGCCGATCGCCCGTGAGCTCCCGATGGAGTACGCGCTGGAGCTGAACCGGCTGATCGAGCTTCAGATGGAGGGCTCCGTCGGCTGACGTCAGCCGCGCGAAGTCCAGTCGAGAACTTTCAGGAAGAGAGCAACACGACAGCCATGGCTGACGTCAACAACAGCACCGGCTCCACGACCGCCGGGTCCATCGAGGTCGGCACGTCCGGCGCCGGCGAGAAGCTGGCCGGCCCGGGCACGGGCCGCGCGAGTGTCCAGCAGCCGATCGACGCCCGCGTCACGGTCAAGCCCTCGTACGACGTGAACGACTTCCCGGTGCCCACCGGCCGCGAGGAGGACTGGCGGTTCACCCCGCTGCACCGCCTGGCCGGGCTGCACGACGGCACCGCCGCCGCCAACGCCTCGGGCGTGGACAAGGTGGAGCTGGGCCTGCCGGACGGCGTCACCGCCGAGCAGGTGGGCCGCGACGACGACCGTCTGGGCAAGGCCGGCAAGCCGGTCGACCGGGTCGCCGCGCAGGCGTACAGCTCCTTCGAGCAGGCGCTGGTCGTCACCGTCCCCAAGGAGACGGTGCTCACCGAGCCGGTGAAGATCGACGTGCACGGCGAGGGCGGAACCCGTTTCGCCCACGTGGTGATCGACGTCAAGCCGTTCGCCGAGGCCGTCGTGGTGATCAACCACACGGGTACCGGCACCCGGGCCGCCAACGTCGAGCTGCTGGTCGGCGACGGCGCCAAGCTGACCTTCGTCTCGGTCCAGGACTGGGACCGCGACGCGGTGCACATCGCCCAGCAGACCGCGCTGGTCGGCCGGGACGCCTCGCTGAAGTCCGTCGTGGTCACCTTCGGCGGCGACGTCGTCCGGATCCACCCGCGGGTCACCTACGCCGCCCCCGGCGGCGAGGCCGACCTGTTCGGCCTGTACTTCGCGGACGCCGGCCAGCACCTGGAGCACCGTCTGGTCATCGACCACGACACCCCGCACTGCCGCTCCAACGTGGTCTACAAGGGCGCCCTGCAGGGCAAGGACGCGCACGCGGTCTGGGTCGGCGACGTGCTGATCCGCGCCGCCGCCGAGGGCACCGACACCTACGAGCACAACCGCAACCTGGTGCTCACCGACGGCGCCCGGGTCGACTCGATCCCGAACCTGGAGATCGAGACCGGCGAGATCGTCGGCGCCGGCCACGCCTCGGCGACCGGCCGCTTCGACGACGAGCAGCTCTTCTACCTCCAGGCGCGCGGCATCCCGGCCGAGGAGGCCCGCCGCCTGGTGGTCCGCGGCTTCTTCGCCGAGCTGGTCCAGCAGATCGGCGTCGCCGAGATCCAGGACCACCTGCTGGAGAAGATCGAGGCCGAGCTGGAAGCGAACGTCTGATGAGCTTTCTCCGCGCCTGTTCGCTCAGCGACCTGGCCGAGGACGAGCCCAAGCGTGTGGACCTCAACGGTGTCCCGGTCGCGATCGTCCGTACCGAGGGCGAGGTGTTCGCGATCAACGACATCTGCTCGCACGCCAACGTGTCGCTCTCGGAGGGCGAGGTCGAGGACTGCATGATCGAGTGCTGGCTGCACGGCTCCAGCTTCGACCTGCGCTCCGGCAAGCCCTCGGGCCTGCCCGCCACCAAGCCGGTCCCTGTCTACCCCGTAAAGATCGAAGGGGACGATGTGCTCGTCTCCGTCAACCAGGAGTCCTGAGTCCCCATGGCAACGCTTGAAATCCGTGACCTGCACGTCTCCGTCGAGGCCGAGAACGGCCCGCGCGAGATCCTCCGCGGCGTCGACCTGACCGTGAAGCAGGGCGAGACCCACGCGATCATGGGTCCGAACGGCTCCGGCAAGTCGACCCTCGCGTACTCGCTGGCGGGTCACCCGAAGTACACCGTGACCAGCGGCTCGGTGCTGCTCGACGGCGAGAACGTGCTCGACATGACCGTCGACGAGCGCGCCCGCGCCGGCGTCTTCCTGGCCATGCAGTACCCGGTCGAGGTCCCCGGCGTCTCGGTCTCCAACTTCCTGCGCACCGCCGCCACCGCCGTCCGCGGCGAGGCCCCCAAGCTGCGGCTGTGGGTGAAGGAGGTCAAGGAGGCGATGGCCGCCCTGCACATGGACCCGGCCTTCGCCGAGCGCAACGTCAACGAGGGCTTCTCCGGCGGCGAGAAGAAGCGCCACGAGATCCTCCAGCTGGAGCTGCTCAAGCCGAAGATCGCGATCCTCGACGAGACCGACTCCGGCCTGGACGTCGACGCGCTGCGCCAGGTCTCCGAGGGCATCAACCGGGTCGCCTCCAGCGGCGAGGTCGGCACCCTGCTGGTCACGCACTACACCCGCATCCTGAAGTACATCAAGCCCGACTACGTCCACGTCTTCTCGGCCGGCCGCATCGTCGAGTCCGGCGGCGCGGAGCTGGCCGACAAGCTGGAGAACGAGGGCTACGCGTCCTACGTGAAGGGTGGCGCTTCCGAGTGACAATCGATTCTGGCTCGGCGCGTGCGCTGACCGGTCCGCTGGCCGAGGCGCAGGAGTTCGGCGACTCGCTCCGCAAGGACTTCCCGATCCTGCAGCGGGTGCTGCACGACGGCAAGCCGCTGGTCTACCTCGACAACGCGGCGACCTCGCAGAAGCCCCGTCAGGTGCTGGACGCGCTCAACGCGTACTACGAGCGGCACAACGCCAACGTGCACCGCGGTGTCCACGTCCTGGCCGAGGAGGCCACGGCACTGTACGAGGGCGCGCGTGACAAGGTCGCGGCGTTCATCAACGCGCCGAGCCGGGACGAGGTGATCTTCACCAAGAACGCCTCGGAGTCGCTCAACCTGGTCGCCAACATGCTGGGCTGGGCGGACGAGCCGTACAAGGTCGACGCCGACGCCGAGATCGTCATCACCGAGATGGAGCACCACTCCAACATCGTCCCGTGGCAGCTGCTCTCGCAGCGCACCGGCGCGAAGCTGAAGTGGTTCGGGCTGACCGACGAGGGCCGGCTCGACCTGTCCAACCTCGACGAGCTGATCAACGAGAAGACGAAGATCGTCTCGTTCACGCTGGTCTCCAACCTGATGGGCACCGTCAACCCGGTCGAGGCGATCGTCCGCCGCGCCCAGGCGGTCGGCGCCCTGGTGCTGATCGACGCCTCGCAGGCCGCCCCGCACATGGTGCTGGACGTCCAGGCGCTGGAGGCCGACTTCGTCGCCTTCACCGGCCACAAGATGCTGGCCCCGACCGGCATCGGCGTCCTCTGGGGCCGCCAGGAGCTGCTGGAGGACCTCCCGCCGTTCCTCGGCGGCGGCGAGATGATCGAGACCGTCACGATGGGCTCGTCCACCTACGCCCCGGCGCCGCACAAGTTCGAGGCGGGCACCCCGCCGATCGCGCAGGCGGTCGGGCTCGGTGCGGCCATCGACTACCTGTCGGCCATCGGCATGGAGCGGATCGCCGCGCACGAGCACGCGATCACCGAGTACGCCGTCGAGCGGCTGCTGGAGATCCCGGACCTGCGGATCATCGGCCCCCGGTCGGCGGTCGACCGCGGCGCCGCGATCTCCTTCGTGCTGGGCGACATCCACCCGCACGACGTGGGCCAGGTGCTGGACGAGCAGGGCATCGCCGTGCGCGTCGGCCACCACTGCGCACGGCCGGTCTGCCTGAGGTACGGCATCCCGGCGACCACCCGGGCGTCGTTCTACCTGTACTCGACGCCGGCCGATGTCGACGCCCTCGTCGACGGCCTGCACCACGTCCGGAACTTCTTCGGCTGAGGCACCGGAAGGGAGCCGCGGGCATGAAGCTCGACTCGATGTACCAGGAGATCATCCTGGACCACTACCGCAACCCCCACGGCAAGGGGCTGCGGGACGGCGACGCCGAGGTGCACCACGTCAACCCGACCTGCGGTGACGAGATCACCCTGCGGGTGCGGCTGGACGGCTCGACCGTCGCGGACATCAGCTACGAGTCCCAGGGCTGCTCGATCAGCCAGGCCAGCGCCTCGGTGCTGAACGACCTGGTGGTCGGCAAGACCGTCGGCGAGGGCCAGCTGATCCAGGAGGCCTTCCTGGAGCTGATGCAGAGCAAGGGCCAGGGCGAGGGCGACGAGGAGGTGCTGGAGGACGCGGTCGCGTTCGCCGGCGTCTCGAAGTACCCGGCACGGGTGAAGTGCGCGCTGCTGAGCTGGATGGCCTGGAAGGACGCCACCGCCCAGGCGCTCGCGCAGCACCCCGCCGTCAACGACTGAAGCAGCAGAGGAGGACACACGTATGAGTGACACCGAGACCAGCACCACGGCCCCGGAGGCGGCCTCCCCGGCTGCCGACGCCCCCGCGGAGACCGTCGCCACCGAGGGTCCGACGGTCATCGTCGGCACCACGGCGGGCACCGTCTCCGTCGAGGACCTCACCGAGGCGCTGATGGACGTCGTCGACCCCGAACTGGGCATCGACGTGGTCAACCTGGGCCTGATCTACGGCATCCACATCGACGAGTCCGACGTGGCGACCATCGACATGACGCTCACCTCGGCGGCCTGCCCGCTGACCGACGTCATCGAGGACCAGGCGAAGACCGCCACCGACGGCCTCGTCCAGGACCTGCGGATCAACTGGGTCTGGATGCCGCCGTGGGGCCCGGACAAGATCACCGACGACGGCCGCGAGCAGCTGCGCGCGCTCGGCTTCAACGTCTGAGCACCGGCACCCGGTCGTACCTCTGCCGCGCGGACCTTCGGGTCCGCGCGGCAGTGTCGTTTCCGCCCGCGCCCGGTCCCGGCCGCTTTCACGGCCGCCGTGCAGCAGGTGGCCGGGAGGACGGGGGCCGGGGCGTCCTGAGGACACCCCGGCCACCGGGAGCCTCCGGGCCGCGCCGGCCGGCGCGCCGCGGCCAGGCCCGGCGCGCCGTGGCCCGGGCCTAGGAGGGCCGGCCGGAGCGCAGCACGCCGGCGGTGAGGGCCACGCAGGCCAGCGCCGCGACCGCCGCGAAGCCGCTGACGGCCGGCAGCAGGCCGTAGCGCTGGGTCAGCGCGCCGACCGCGACGATCGGCAGCGAGCTGCCGAGGTAGACGATCACCCACAGGGTGCTCAGCTCGCCGCCCCTGCGCTCCGGGTCCATCGCGGCGACCGCGCTGGTGAACAGCGAGCGGAAGGCCACCCCCTGGCAGGCGCCGCCGAGCACGCTGCCGATGAACAGCAGCGCCGGCGTGCCGGTGTACTGGGCGGCGACCACCAGGCCCAGCCCGGCCGCGAGGCCGGTCATCCCGAGCGCGATCACCAGCCGGTCCGAGGTGGGCGGCACCAGCAGCTGGACGGCGGCCGAGGAGCCGAGCAGCAGCGCCGCGACCACCGCGCCGGTCAGGTGCGAGCCGCTGTGCAGCAGCTTGGCGGAGAACGCCGGGGCGAGGCTGAGGTAGACGCCGAAGACCGCGTACGAGACGAAGCCGGCGCCGGCCGCGAGCAGGAACTCCCGGCGGCCGCGCGCGGGCAGGGCGAGGCGGCGCGGACGCAGGTGCGCAGGGGTGGTGACGCGCGGCGGCGAGGCGGGCGGGCGCCGGCGGCCGGGCATCCGGGGGTGCACCAGGGCCAGCGGCACGCACAGCGCGAGCAGCGCCACGGCGTGCACCAGGAAGGGCGTGAGCAGCGGGTTCGGGCCGCCCGACAGCGTGGCGCCGACGATCGGGCCGAGCGCCACGCCACCGGCCGAGCAGGCCAGGGTGAGCTTGGCGGCCAGGGTCGGGCGCTCGGGCAGCAGGTCGCCGAGGGCCGCGCCGGCGGCGCCGGTGGACATGCCGACCGCGATGCCCTGGACGGCGCGGCCGGCGGCCAGCTGCCAGAAGCTCCCGGCGGTCGCGAAGACCGCGTCCCCGCCGGCGGCCAGGGCCACGGCCGGGAGGATCAGCGCCCGCCGTCCCAGCAGGTCGGACCAGTGGCCCACGGCGGCGAGCACCGGGACGAGCGCGAAGACGTAGACGGTGAACAGGACCGTGGTGTCCAGCGCGGTCAGGCCGAGCCGGGACTGCAGGTACGGGTAGATCGGGGTGGCCAGGTTGGCGCCGATCAGGAGGAGCAGGAGAGCGGCGGCACAGAGGCCGACGCGGATGCCGCGTACCGCGTTCCAGCGGCTGACGGCGGCGAGCTGGAGCTGTGTGCGTGGTGCGAGCTCCAGCGGGAGCAAGGCCTCCGAGAGCAGGCGTCCGTTGCCGTGGCGCCCGGGGAAGGGCGCGGAGGGCAGGCCGGAGCCGGCGGGGGAGAGGTCCGCCATGGCAGGGGTCTCCTGTGGCCGGGCGCCACCATGGGTCGGCGGGGTGTGCCGATGCGCCCGTCCTGCGGCGCTCTGGTGGTGGCCTCGGTGCGGGGCTCCCTGGCGGAGCGGGTGTGCGTGGGCCCCGCCGCCCGTACGGGCTTGGGGGATGGGGTGGGCTTCGTTGCCCGGGGGCGCGCGCGGGGTGTGCGCGGCGCCCGTCGAAGGATACGCGGTCGGCGCACGCTGCGGCGCGCGCCCCTGGAGGCGGGGCATCGACGGTGCCCGGCAGATACGCTGGGCCGATAGGCCGGTACACACAGCAGAGGCTGGACCGGTTGGCTGACAGGTCTCTGTAGGGAGAACGCGCACACCATGGCCGGACGACGTCGCAAGAATCCTGACAACCCGTCGGCGACCGGGCCCGGCGAACACCCTGCCGAGAGCCTGCTGCCCGCCGATTTCGCCCTGGAGGACCTCTACGGCGCCTTCGCCGCGCACGGTGCGGACGACGAGGACCTCGACGACGCCGCCGTCCTGGTGCCGCCCGTCCGGCTGCCCTCGGAGCAGGAGCTGACGGCCGAGGCGCTGGCCGTCCCGATGCTCGGCTACGCGTTGAAGCTGTCCCGCTGGACGGCCCCGCACCGGGCGGTGGACGAGTTCGGCGACCTGACCGAGGCGGACCGCGAGCCCGCCGCCCGGCTGCTGGGCCTGGCCGCGGCCGAGGGCGAGGTGGCCGAGGAGGAGGTCGTCGAGGCGATGCGGGCCTGGTCGCTGGCCTGCGACCTGGACCTCGTGGAGATCGGCACCACCGCGGCCGGCGAGCACGTGGCGATCCCGGGGCCGGACCTGGAGCCCGCCGAGCAGGGGGACCCGGAGACCGTCCTGGAGCTGTGGCTGACCGCCGCCGGCATCGTCCGCGAGCTGGCCGCCGAGGCCGACTCGCTGCCCGCCGAGGGCGAGGAGGAGGACGAGGCCGAGGAGGGCTCGGAGGAGGACGAGGCCCGGCTGGCCGAGGTCGAGGAGTCCCGGGACGCCGCCGCCGAGCTGCTGGACGAGGCCCTCCAGGTGCTCTACGAGACCACCGCGTTCGCCGAGCCGGGCACCGAGACCGTGCCGCTCGGGGTGCTGGCCGCGCTGCTGGTCGTGCCCGAGGGGGAGGAGCCGAGCGAGGAGCTGCTCGGCGACATCACCGACGTGATGGTGGCGCTGGACCCGATGCTCGGCGACCTCGCCGAGCTGGGCCTGCTCGCCTACCGCCCGATCGACCCGGAGCTCTTCGACGAGGAGGACGGCGAGACGCCCGCGCCGGCCGGCGACGAGCCGCTGGACGAGGCCGAGTCGGCCCGGTTCGGGCTGGTCCGGCTGACCCCGCTCGGGGTCTACGCCGTCCGGCAGTGGCTGCTGGAGGACGGCTACGACGCCCCGCTGGTCGGCGAGCTGGCCCAGGGCGACGCGGCCGAACTGCTCACCGCGGTGGCCGAGTCCGCCAACGTGCTGCCCGAGGAGGAGATCCGCGAGTGGCTGGACGGGCGGGAGCCGCTGCCGGCCGCGCGCGAACTGCTGGCGGCGGCGCGCGGCACCGACACCTACGCCCCGCTGCGGCGGCTGCTCTGCCGGCTGGCGCTGGACCAGCTGGGCAGCCCCGCCGAGCCCGCCGTCCGGGAGGTGCTGGACGACCCGGAGCTGGGCGGCGCGGCCAGGGCCTGGCTGGCGGCCGCGGGCGCCGCGGACGTACCGGCGCCCGAGCGGCCGATGGTGCTCTGGACGGTGGTGGACACCTTCGCGGCCCACCTGCTGGACAGCGGCGGCGACGCCGGCACCCTGCGCGACCTGGTCACCGGGCTGCCGGTGACGGACAACCCGGCCAGCTACTTCGGCGAGCTGTGGCGGGTGGACCACCCGAACACGGCGGACGTGCTGGACGCGGTCGGGGAGCTGCACCTGGACCGGCAGGTCGCCAAGGAGGCCCGGAAGGCCGCGTTCAAGGCCCGCTCGAAGAACTAGGCGCCGGGCCCGGAGCCACCGGGCCCCCGTCCGGTCCCGCGCACGGCTCCGGCCCGGCCGCGGCGGCCGCCGTGCGGGGCCGGGTGCCGTGCATGCGCGTGGGCGGTGCGGGCGTGGGCGGTGGTGCGGGGCCGCCGGCCTAGGCGAGGTCGAGCTGGCCGGTCTCGGTGAAGGGGAAGAACGGGTTGTGGGCCAGCTCCCACAGGTGCCCGTCCAGGTCCTCGAAGTAGCCGGAGTAGCCGCCCCAGGAGGTGGCGGCCGGCGGCTTGACCACCGTGGCGCCGGCCTCCACCGCGACCTTCAGCGCCGCGTCCACCCGTTCGGGTGATTCCAGGTTCACCGCGAGGGTCACCCCCCGGAAGGACGGCTCGCCGGTGGCGGGGACGCCCGCGTCGGCGGCCAGCTCCTCGTACGGGAACAGGCCGAGGACGGAGTCGGCGGTGCGGAACCAGACGATCTCGGGGCTGGACTTGGCCGAGCGGCGCCAGCCGAGGCGCTCGTAGAAGCCGGCGCTGCGGTCGAGGTCGGCGACCCCGAGGGTGACGATGCTGATACGGGCCGGGAACTCGTTGGATGCTGTCATGCCGCCAGGGTAGGCACGGCGACTGACAGGGCGTCCGGAACGCGGCCGGTGCGTCGCGGCCGGGCCCCGGGCCGGTCGTCCGGGGGCGGCTGATGACCCGGCAGGTCGGCCCGTCGTAAAGTTGGGCGGGCGTCGCGCGGGCGCCGGCCGGGTGGCCGGACCGCCGGGCGGGCCACAGGCGGGTACGGCGAGGACACGGGGGTGCGGCGGGACATGATGCGAGAGAGCGGAAGCAGGCCCCAGGACCCGGACGACCGCTACGCCGGCCAGGAGGCGTTCTCCCGCCGGACGATCGCGGAGGCGGACTTCCCGGTGTTCGGGGTGGGGCGGTTCGCCTGCCCGGTCACCGCGGACCGGCTCCTGCGCGCGCGGGCGGCCGAGGACGCGCCGCTGCACAGCGAGGCCCTGGCCGCCTTCGAGAGCTGCGACGGCGAACTCAGCTGGGTGGAGGTCCGCTCCGGCGACTGGACCTCGGCCGACGGCCCCTACCTGAGCGTGCGCACCTACCGGCCGGGCGCCGAGCACGGCGACCCGCTGCCGGAGCTGGAGGACGTGGTCGAGGACGAACGGGACCGCCTCTACGAGCAGCTCGGCATCGACGAGGGCGACGGCCCCGGCGTCGTCCGGGCGCTGCGCGAGTGGATCACCGTGGAGGGCGAGCCCCGCGCGCTGCAGATCCACGAGGACCGCCGTCCCGAGGCCGTCCCGGGGGCCGGCCTCGCGGCCGGTCCGCTGCTGGACGCCGGGGCGGTCTGGGCCGGCCGGCTGCGGGTGGACGGGCTGACCGTCACGGTCTGCGGCCGGGGGGTGCCGCCGGGCGCGGTCGAGCTGGCCAGGATCGAGGACTTCGAGCGCTACATCCTCGGCCGCACCGAGCTGATGCGCCGGCTGGCCGCCCGGCGCGGCCAGGACGTCCCGGTGGAGGAGCGTGAACTCGCCCCCGCCGTCGGGCTGGAGGCACACCGGGAGCTGATCGAGCACAACATCGCCGAGTCGATGGCGATCGACGCGCAGGTGCGCGCCCGGCGTACCCCGCGGCTGCCCCGCCGGCTGCGCGGCGAGGTCGGCGCCGTCCGCTGGGAGGCCGCCGTGCGCCAGCAGATGAGGCTGGCCTCGGAGACCCGGGAGGAGGCCGCCGAGGCGGTGGCCGCGATGGTCAACCACTTGACCAGGCTGGCCCGGAACACCGACTGGGCGGTCGGCACGCCGGACGGCCGGGACGCCGTGGAGGAGGTCGTCCGGTACACCGTGTTCGCCAGCGAGGTGCCGAGCCTGCCCGCCCAACGGGCCTGGGAGCAGTTGTGGCAGGGCGGGCCGGACCGGACCGCCGAGGACGGGCCGGGCGGCGCCGCCCGCCGGCTGGCCGAGCAGGTCTGGCTGTCCGCCTGGGAGCAGTGGCGGCTGGAGCGCAGCATCCGCTGACCCGGCGCCCGGCTGACGGGGCGTCCGCGGCGGCCGCCGGGTCGGCGGTGCGGGCGCCCGGGGCCGGGGTGTCCCGAGGCGTTTGGCAAAGTGCGAGTCATGCGTTCGGATACGGTCGGCAAATGACCACTCCGACGCGGTGTCGGATTCACCTGAGGTTCACCCGCGGGGCACAGTCTGCTCGGCGTCGACGTTCCTTCTCGACACCAGCTCGCCGCGCACCGGGGATTCCGCCGGGCGGACGGCCAACCCTCAGGAGTGACTGCCATGTCGCTGTCCCGCCGGGACTTCGTCAACCGTTCCACCCTCGTCGGCGCCGGTGTGCTGATCGCGGGCAGCGCCGAGGCGCTGGCCACCGCCCCGGGCGCGATCGCCGCCCCGGCCGGTGGGGAGGCGCAGGCCGCCGAGACCGCCGACGCCGAGCGTGCCGCGGTCGGCTACGGCCCGCTGGTCGCCGACCCGGAGAACCTGCTGGCGCTGCCCCAGGGCTTCAAGTACAAGGTGATCACCCGCGCCGGTGTCACCAAGCTGAAGACCGGTGAGTTCACCCCGAGCAACCACGACGGGACCTCCGCCTTCGAGGACGAGCGCGGCGGCAACCTGCTCGTCGTCAACCACGAGCTGGGCGGCGCCCGCGCCAACTGGCCGAACCCGGTGCCGCTGACCGAGGGTCACGTCTACGACCCGGGCGCGGCCGGCGGCTGCACCGTGGTGCACGCCAAGGCCAACGGCACGGTCGAGGAGTGGGTCGGCATCGCCGGCACCGCCACCAACTGCGCGGGCGGCGTGACCCCGTGGGGCACCTGGCTGAGCGGCGAGGAGACCGAGGACAAGGCCGGCAAGAACGGCTTCACCAAGGACCACGGCTACATCTTCGAGGTCGACCCCTTCGACAACGACTACAACCGTGACCCGCAGCCGGTGAAGGCCTTCGGCCGCTACGCGCACGAGGCCGTCGTGGTGGACCCGAAGCGCGGCCACGTGTACCTGACCGAGGACGCGTCCAACCCGAACGGACTGCTCTTCCGCTGGACCCCGCCGGCCGGCTTCAAGCACGGCCGCTACAAGCTGCGCTCGCTCGCCGCCGACGCCGGCGTGCTGGAGGCCTTCAAGGTCTTCGACTCGCAGGGCAAGTTCATCGACGACCTGTCGCGCGCCACCAAGGTCGGCACCACGTACGGCGTGGACTGGGTCAAGGTCGAGGACCGCGACGCCAAGACCGTCTCCGTCCGCAAGCAGTTCAAGGACGGCGAGGTGACCCGCGCCCGCAAGCTGGAGGGCATGTGGTGGGGTGACGGCGGCTTCCACTTCGTCTCCAGCTTCGCCCGCTCGGAGAGCCCGCTGCAGCACGACGGCCAGGTGTGGTTCTACAACCCCGTCCGCCGCACCATCACCCTCAAGGTGCTGCTCGGCGTGAACACCGACGTGTTCGGCGACCACGACAACTACGACGGCCCGGACAACATCACCGTCTCGCCGTACGGCGGCATCGTGATCGCCGAGGACGGCGAGGGCGTCAGCCACCTGTTCGGCGCGACCGAGGACGGCCTGACCTACCCGATCGCCCGCAACGACCTGAACATCGGCACCGCGGAGAAGCCGGAGTTCAGCGAGTTCACCGGGGTGACCTTCTCGGACGACGGCAAGACGCTCTTCGCCAACATCCAGGTGCCGGGCATCCAGCTCGCCATCACCGGCCCGTGGCACCGGCTGAACGAGCACCACCGCGGCCAGGGCTACGGCGCCTGACCGCAGCGGTGAGCACGGCGGCCCGTCGGGGGGACCCGGCGGGCCGCCGGCGTTCCCCGGGCGGCTCAGTCCTCGGCGGGGAGCCGCAGCTGGAGCATCGCCAGCAGCCGCTGCTGGGGCTGGGCCAGGTCGATGCCGGTCAGCTGCTCGGCCCGGCGCACCCGGTAGCGCAGGGTGTTGGGGTGGATGTGCAGCGCCTGCGCGGCCACCCGCACCTCGCCCAGCGCGTCCAGCCAGGCCAGGACGGACTCGGCGAGCCGGGTGCCGTGCCGGCGGTCGTAGTCGGTGAGCGCGGTCAGCCGGGGGTCGCGCAGGCCGGTGCGCTCCTGCAGCAGTGCCAGCATCTCGCTGACCAGGACCTGCGCCTGGACGTCGATCAGCGCCGCCACCTCCAGGTCGACGCCGCCGCGCCGCATCGCGTCCAGGATCCGGTCGGCCTGCGCGCGTGAGTCGGGGACGGCGGCCAGGCCGTCCACGGTGCTGCCGATGGCGGCCCGCAGCGGCACCCCGAGATGGTCCCGGGCGGCCTCCACCACCTCCTGGGCCCAGCTGCGGACGGTCGACATCGGCAGGCCGGCGGGCAGCTCGGGGAGCAGGACGTAGACCCGGGACTCGACCGGGGCGAGCAGCGCGCCGCGGTGCCGGGCGGCGGTGTGCACCGAGATCAGGCCGGTCACCTCGGCGCGGGTCAGCTCCAGGTCGGCGCCCTCGGACGGCGAGCCGGCGGCGTACGCCAGGACGGTGGCCGGGCGGCGCAGGTCCAGGCCGAGGTGGGTGGCGAGGGACTGCGGGCCGGTGGAGCCCTCCAGCAGGCCGGTGAGCAGGGTCTGGGTCAGCCGGACGTCGGCGGAGACCTCCCGGCGCCGGCGCACCAGCTGCGCCGCGGCGACCCGGGCCGCCCCGACCAGGGCCTGTTCGGCCAGCGGGGCGAGCGGCTGGGCGCCCTCCTGGACCCAGATGGTGCCCAGCGGCTGGGCGCCGGCCCGGATGCCGATGGCCAGCCGGCGGCGGATCCCGAGGTCGGGGTGCGGGTCGACCGGGATGACCCCCTCGGAGGCGCGCAGCTGCTGGAAGACGCCCCACTCGCGGAGCTTGGCGAGGTAGGGCTCGGGGCCCTGCCGGCCCAGGATGGACAGCCGCCGCAGGTCGTCCACCTCGTCGGAGTCGGAGGAGCGGGAGTAGGCGAGGACGCGGCTGGAGGTGTCCTCGATGGAGACGATCCCGCCGGTCAGCACGGCGACCGTCTGGGCGAGGGAGAAGAGGTCGCCGGCGCCCGGCCCGTCGGGGTCGGGGGCGTCCGGGCCCGAGATGATCACCCGGGCGAGCGAGTCCAGGTGCTCCCAGCGGGTCTCCCGGCGGACGGAGAGCAGGGCGACGCCGGCTTCGGTGGCGGCCTCCCGCAGGGCGTCGGCCTGGCCGGGGGCGTCCAGTTTCACGGCGACGGCGGCGGCCCGGGCGCGGCCGGCGGCGCGCAGGGCGGGCAGGGCGGCGCGGCCGCGGGCGCCGATGGCCAGCACGAGCTCGCCGGCGGCGGCGGTGGCCTGGTCCTCCGGGTCGAGGATCGCGACGTCCCGGACGGGGACGTCCAGCCCGGCGGGGGCGGCCTGCAGTTCGACCAGCGGTTCGCCGAGCGACATCAGCAGTTGGCGCAGCGTGATTCCGGTGCCGGGGGCCGGCTCGGTCACCGCTTCGCCGCCGGGGCCGTGACCGGGTCCGCGCACGGGCCGGCCGCCGGGTGGGGCGCCGGGCCGGTCACCGGGTTCGCGGTCAGCGGTGCTCTGCGGGCACGCACCCAGGGCCTCCTTCGTCGGCTCGGACAATGCCGTACGGATGATTTTAGCCGTCCGGCCAATCAAGTCGGGTCCCGTGGCGGCATACCTTTCGGATCAGGCCGGTGCGCGACCCGCACCGGCGTCCCCCATGACCCGAAGGAGAGCGCGCGCCATGGATGCTGTGACCCAGGTCCCCGCGCCGGTGAACGAGCCGGTCCACAGCTACGCCCCCGGCAGCCCGGAACGGGCCCGCCTGGAGGCCAAGCTGAAGGAGCTGGGCGGCCAGGAGCCGGTCCAGCTGACCATGACGATCAACGGTGAGCGCCGGATGGGTGGCGGCGCCGAGATCCACGTCGTCCAGCCGCACAACCACGCGGCACGGCTCGGCACCCTGCGCAACGCGACCCGCGAGGACGCGCAGGACGCCGTCGACACCGCCCTCGCCGCGGCCCCGGCCTGGCAGGCGCTCTCCTTCGACTCCCGCGCCGCGATCTTCCTCAAGGCCGCCGACCTGCTGGCCGGCCCCTGGCGCGAGACGCTGGCCGCCGCCACCATGCTCGGCCAGTCGAAGACCGCCCAGCAGGCCGAGATCGACACCCCCTGCGAGCTGGTCGACTTCCTGCGCTTCAACGTGCACTTCGCCCGGCAGATCCTGGCCGAGCAGCCGGTCTCCTCGGACGGCGTGTGGAACCGCAGCGACCACCGCCCGCTGGAGGGCTTCGTCTACGCGATCACCCCGTTCAACTTCACCGCCATCGCCGGCAACCTGCCGACCGCGCCGGCGCTGATGGGCAACGTGGTGCTCTGGAAGCCGTCCCCCACCCAGCAGTTCTCCGCGCACCTGCTGATGCAGCTGCTGGAGGAGGCGGGCCTGCCCAAGGGCGTCATCAACATGGTCACCGGCGACGGCCTGGCCGTCTCCGAGGTCGCCCTCAAGCACCCGGCGCTGGCCGGCATCCACTTCACCGGCTCCACCGCGACCTTCCAGCACCTGTGGCGCGAGGTCGGCAACAACATCGCCGGCTACCGCACCTACCCGCGGATCGTCGGCGAGACCGGCGGCAAGGACTTCCTGGTCGCCCACCCGTCCGCGCACCCGGACGTGCTGCGCACCGCGATGACCCGCGGCGCCTTCGAGTTCCAGGGCCAGAAGTGTTCCGCGCTCTCCCGCGCGTACGTCCCGGCCTCCCTCTGGGCCGGCCTGAAGGACGAGTTCCGCGCCGAGGTCGAGGGCCTGACCATGGGCGACGTCACCGACCTGTCGAACTTCATGAGCGCCGTGATCGACGAGCGCGCGTTCGCCAAGAACAAGGCCGCCATCGACCGCGCCCAGGCCGACCCCTCGGTCGAGGTGCTGGCCGGCGGCACGTACGACGACTCGGTGGGCTGGTTCGTCCGCCCGACCGTGCTGGTCTGCTCGGACCCGGCCGCCGAGTACTTCCGCGACGAGTACTTCGGCCCGATCCTCGCCGTGCACGTCTACGAGGACGAGAAGTACGACGAGATGCTCGCGCAGATGGAGTCGGCCTCCCCGTACGGCCTGACCGGCGCGATCATCGCCCAGGACCGCGCGGCCGCCCAGGACGCCATGCACAAGCTGCGGTTCGCGGCCGGCAACTTCTACATCAACGACAAGCCGACCGGTGCCGTGGTCGGCCAGCAGCCCTTCGGCGGCGGCCGGGCCTCCGGCACCAACGACAAGGCCGGCGCCAAGCAGAACCTCACCCGGTGGACCTCGACCCGCTCGGTCAAGGAGACCTTCGTCCCGCCGACGGACTACCGCTACCCGCACATGGGCTGACACCCCTCCAAGACGAGGGGCGCCTCTCCCCCGTGCCGCCCCTCACCCGGGGCGGCGGCCCAACCCCCCTGGCCGCCGTCCCGGCCCCCCGCCACCGCTGAAGAACCAGTTCCAGGAGTACCGATGCTCCGTTCCGCCCTCCTCGCCGCCTCCCGCTCCCCGCAGGTGCGCACCGTCGTCGAGAAGTTCCCCCCGACCCACGCGATCGTCGAGCGCTTCGTCGCCGGCGAGCTGCTCGACGACGCGGTCACCGCCTGCGACGACCTGGTGGCCACCGGCCGCACGGTCACCCTGGACCACCTCGGTGAGGACACCAAGGACGCGGCCCAGGCCGCCGGCACCGCCGAGGCGTACGAGCACCTGCTGACCGCCCTCAAGGACACCGGCCTGGCGGCCGGCGCCGAGGTCTCGGTCAAGCTCTCGGCGGTCGGCCAGTTCCTGCCGGTCGACGGCGAGAAGATCGCGCTGGAGAACGCCCGCCGGATCTGCGCGGCGGCCGCCGACGCCGGCACCATGGTCACCCTGGACATGGAGGACCACACCACCACGGACTCCACCCTGTCGATCGCCCGCGAGCTGCGCGCCGACTACCCGTGGCTCGGCGTCGTCCTCCAGGCCTACCTGCGGCGCACCGAGGAGGACTGCAAGGAGTTCGCGGCCGAGGGTTCGCGGGTGCGGCTCTGCAAGGGCGCCTACAAGGAGCCCGAGTCGGTCGCCTTCCAGGGCAAGCGCGAGGTGGACCTCGC
This sequence comes from Kitasatospora indigofera, assembly GCF_014655955.1. GTDB lineage: Bacteria > Actinomycetota > Actinomycetes > Streptomycetales > Streptomycetaceae > Kitasatospora > Kitasatospora indigofera. The sequence goes on along the minus strand of NZ_BNBO01000076.1, from coordinate 4,070 downwards.
GTACGTCCGCGCGCTGAAGGTCCTGATGGCCGGCCAGGGCTACCCGATGGTGGCCTCGCACGACCCCAACATGATCAAGATCGCCGGCCAGCTGGCCGAGTGGAACGGCCGCAAGCGCGACAGCTTCGAGTACCAGATGCTCTACGGCATCCGCCCGGAGGAGCAGCTGCGGCTGGCCGCCGAGGGCAACACCATGCGGGTCTACCTCCCGTACGGCCAGGAGTGGTACGGCTACTTCATGCGCCGGCTGGCCGAGCGCCCGGCCAACCTGACCTTCTTCCTGCGCGCGATGGCCACCCGGGGCTGACCGCCCCCGGCGGGGCCGACGGCTCGGAGGAACGGCTTGGTGTCCAGCTCGAACCCGAACGGGTCGGGCGGGGCGAGTGATTCCCCGAACGGGGCGAGACGCACTTCGGTGCACTCGTCCCGTTGCGGCTTTCCGAAGACGCTGACCTGCGACTTGTCGCGGTCGATCAGCAGGTGCAGCGGAATCCCGGCGCGGGCGTAGCAGTGCCGCTTGGCGATCCGGTCCTGATCCGGCCGGCCGGCGGTCACCTCCGCGACCATGGCCACGCCGGCGGGCTCCATCCACGGCGGGGCGCATCCACGGCGGGGCGCCCCGGAGGAGGCGCAGGCCCCGGAGCCCTACGGCCCAGCGGCGACACCGCCCGGCGTAGTGCGACCCGCACCCGGAAGGGGGAGCCGGCGGACGGGTGCTGAGCCACCGTCGGCTGCCGGGTTTCCGTTGGTGGTTCGTTGTTGGCCCCGTGCTAAGAATGCGTGTTCGTTTTCTTACGGGGGAGCCCATGTCGTATCCGCCTCAGCCCAACCAGGCCCAGTCACCGCCGTACGGTCCGCCTCAGCAGTCCTACGGCTATCCGCAGCAGCCGCAGCCGTACGGCCAACCGGCCGCCCCGCAGCCGCCGTTCGGCCAGCCGCAGCAGCCGTACGGCGTACCGCAACCGTCACAGCCGTACGGTCGGCAGCCGCCGCCGGAACGGCCGCGCAGGCGTGGCCTGAAGGCGGTCCTGATCGTGCTGGGGACGTTCCTCGGGCTGATCGCGCTCGGGGCGGGGTTCGTCGTCTACCACATCTCCACCCGTCCGGGTCCGGTGGACCTCGGCGGGGAGAACAACAACCCGTACGAGAAGCTCGCCGCGGCGATGACCTCGGCGCTGGCGGCGAAGGACGAAGAGGCGTTCGTCAAGCCGTTCAAGAGCGACGAGTTGAAGGCGAAGCAGCGGGGGCTCTTCCGTAATCTCGTCAAGATTCCCTGGGAGCAGGCGAGTTGGGAGCCGCAGTTCGCCGCTCCGCTGAACGGTGACATGTGGGTCACCTTCGTGCACCAGATCAAGGGCGTCGACAGCAAGCCGGTCGGTGAGACGTACAACTGGCGGGTCGAGCCGGGCGTCGGCGCGCCGGTGATCACCGAGGTGGGCGGCACCAAGGACCTCCAGGGCAAGGCCTCCGGCAACACCTTCTATCCGGGCCCTTGGGACATCTACCCGGACCTCGCGGTGGAGACCCGCGACCACCTGGTGGTGGTCTCGGACAAGAGCCAGACGGCCGAACTCCAGCGGGACGCCGACATCCTGGCGCAGGCGGCCAAGGACGACCTGGACGCGTGGAAGAAGTCCGGCCCGCCTCCCGCCGCAGGCCGGGAGACCGCGCGCGGCTACTTCATCGTGCTGGAGAAGCAGCGCGAGGTCTACAACCGGCTCTACCGGGGCGACGGGCGGGAGAACGACAGCCTGGAGGCCGGCGTCAACATGCCGATCCCGGTGCACGATCCGCTCTCGGCCTCCAAGGACAAGGAGTCGGGCGGCTCCCGGATCGTGATGGACACCTCGCTGAGCCGCTTCACCGGCCCCGACTGGAAGAACGGCGTCGCCGAGATCGGCCGGCACGAGATGGGCCACGCCACCGTCGAGCTGCTCAGCACCGAGACCGTCCTGGTCGAGGGCCTCCAGGACACCCGGATGTGGGTCATCGAGGGCTTCGCCGAGTACCTGGCCTTCCGCGGCAAGGAGGACCTCCTCAAGGCGGACGCGAAGGCCACGCTCCAGGGGTACCGGTTCGGCGGTACGCTCCCGGAGAGCCTGGGCTTCTACGCGGACGCGGCGAAGGACCGGTCCGCGAACTACTCACTGAGCGCCCTCGCCGTCCAGTACCTGGCCCAGAAGTACGGCGAGGACAAGGCGTTCGCCTTCGTGGCGGCGCACTACGCCAACCCCAAGGCGTACGAGCAGCAGATCACCACGGCCACCGGGCTGCCGCCGAAGCAGTTCCAGTCCGACTGGGCGGCCTGGGTGCGGTCCTACGTCCCCGGGGTCCGCTGACCCGGTCGCGTGGTTCGTCGGACCGAGGCCGTCCGTGCCCCTGGGCGCGGGCGGCCTCCGTCGTCCGTCGCCCGTTGCTCGCAGTAGTCGTATGAATGCGGAACGTTCTTCTGACGGTTCGTCATCGGTGTGCGTTGCCGCCGTATCGGGTTGCCCCTGCCGGAAACGGGGCGAGCCCGGTCGGGTGTTGACGCACCCGGCCGAGCTCTTCGCCCGCCGAGCGGGAAAGGCCCACTGAGGATGCTCAGGCATGTTGTCGCGCCTTCGCGCGCCTTCACGCAGATCGCCAACTCGCACGTGTGGGACGAAAGTCTGTCCGATTCCGCGTTCCGGCTCCTGGTCCGGGCGCTCGCCCTGCCGCCCGTGCGGGCCAGGGCCACCACCGTCACCGAGCTGGCGTCCGGCCTCTCCGGCGGCCGGATCACCACCGACCGGGCGCGCCGTCAGCTCGCCGCCGCCGGGCTGCTGCACTGCGCCCGCCGTCGCAGTGCCACCGGCCAGGTCCGGACCGAGTCACTGCCGGCAGCGGGGCGCGGCACGTCAGCGGCACGGCGCCGGCGCCCTTGCCGGGGCGGCCGGTACCGGGGCGCGACCGGGCTGGCGGGAACGGCTGGCAGCGCTCGGGGTGGAGTGAGCCGGGCGCGGGCCCCTGTCCGGCGCGGTCGGGCAGGGGGTTGGCCGATGCCGTTACGGATGGCGGAGCCGACCCGGTGAGCCTTGGCCCACCTCATGGGATCGCCGTGTTCTGTGCGGCATCTGATCCTGCGTCGGTGTCCGGAAGCCTGTGGGGAACCGGCTCGACGGGCAGACGATGTGATGAGAAGCTGACCTGCTGATCTTCACTGTTTCTCCCAGGGGGAGCTTCACACCGTGCGCCTGCGTCTTTCCGTCGGCTTGATCGTGGCGGCGGCCATCGCCGTCCTCGGGCTACCAGCCCCTGCTCTGGCGGCCCCGGCCGCCACCGTCCTGCTCGTGAACAACGCGAAGGACTCGCACTGTTCCGACTCCGGCACCGGCACCGTCGCCCAGCCCTACTGCACCGTCTCGGCCGCGGCCAAGGCCGTGCAGCCGGGTCAGACCGTCAAGGTCCTCGCCACCGGCAGGGCGTACAACAACGACGAGATCCGGCTGACCCGCTCCGGCACCCCGGAGCAGCCGATCACGTTCCTGGGCGCACCCATCGTGTACGACTGGAGCGAGCAGCCCTCGCTGCAGTCCGGCGACGGGACGACCAGCAGCTTCGTCCTCTCCGGCGTGCACGACGTGGTGATCCGGGGCTTCCACCACGCCGGCAAGCAGAACCCGATCGTCATCACGGACTCGTCCCGGATCACCGTCGACCAGAACCGGTTCGACAACACCCACGGCACCGCGGACGTCCGGATCTCGGGCACCAGCGACCACGTCACCCTCAGCCGCAGCCTGTTCTTCTTCGGGATCGGTGTGGCGCTCGACGCCGGCACCCACGACAACCTGGTCACCGCCAACGACTTCAACCGCACCAGCACCTCGGCGGTCACGGTCAAGGACAGTCCCGGGCTCGCCGTCACCAACAACACCATCGCGTACTCCTGCCAGGAGAGCGTGCTGATCGACGGCGCCTCGCCGGGCGCGGTCGTCAAGAACAACGTGATCACGGCCGACAACCCGGCCCGGACCCAGTACAACCCCTCCCCGTGCGACGCCGCCCACCGGGGCGAGGCGGAGATCTCGGTCTCGGCCGGCTCCACC
>NZ_BNBO01000075.1 GCF_014655955.1 Kitasatospora indigofera | reverse complement strand
CCGGCGGCCGCACCCCTGGTGCGGCCGCCGGCCCGTTCCCGTGGTCCGGTCCGCCCGGGTCAGCGGTCGACCACCCGGTCGAAGTGCGTGGTGGTGTGCCGGACCTGCAGCCCGAGCTCGTCGCCGATCGCCGGCGGCCGGATCTCGGCGGACAGGAACAGCAGCGAGACCTGCATGTGCGGCGGCTCGGCGAACCACAGCTGCTTGCCGTCCCAGTTGTACGGCGAGCGGGTCTTGTTGACGGTCGCCAGACCGGCCCGGGCGATGCCCTTGGCGCGCGAGGAGACGCCCTGGACGTACTTGGGCGCCTCCAGTCCGATGCCGTGCGCGGTGCCGCCGGTGACCACCACCAGGTGCCCGTCGGAGGGCGCCGGGTGCTGGCGGTAGCCGTAGCGGTCGCCCTTGACCACGGGGGTCACGTCGAGGACCGTCCCGCGGACCTCCAGCGCGCCGCCGTCGCCCAGCCAGAGCCGGGTGCCGATCCGGGCCCGGAACACCGTGGCGGGGTAGCGCTCGGCGAGCCGGGCCATGCCGGCCGCGCCGAGGTGGCTCACGAACACGGTGCGGGTCGGCAGGCCGGCCGCCGCGGCGGCGTCCACCCAGTGGGCGACCTCGTCCACCGGGTCGGAGCCGTCCGGCCGGTCCATCGGCAGGTGCAGGGCCAGGCCCTCGAAGGAGACGCTGTCCACCATCTCGGCCACCGCGGCCAGGTCGCCCGCGGCGATGCCGTGCCGCCGCATGCTGGTCATGCACTCCACGACCACCCGGGCGCCCGGCACCGCCCGCAGCGCGTCGGTGCTCGCCACCGTGCGGATGACCCGGGCGTGCGGCAGCGGCAGCACCTCCTCGCCGATCCGGTACGGCGTCAGCACCAGCAGCTCGCCGCCGTACCAGGTGGCCGCGTCGGCCGCCTCGTACGCGGTGCCGACGGCCAGGATGCCGGTGCCCAGCCGGGTCGCCTCCTCGGCGAGCCGCTGGTTGCCCAGGCCGTAGCCGTTGCCCTTGGCCACGGGCACCAGACCGGGGAACTCGGCCAGCACGGACTGCTGGTGAGCGCGCCAGCGGTCGGTGTCGAGGTAGAGCGACAGCGTCATCGGGTCATCTCCCGGAGGGAATGCGGACGAGGAAGGGGGACGGCGGCCGAGCGGGGCTCAGCGCCGCGACATGTAGATGTCCAGGGCCTTGTGCAGCAGCTTGTTGAGCGGGAAGTCCCACTCGCCGAGGTACTCGGCGGCCTGGCCGCCGGTGCCGACCTTGAACTGGATCAGGCCGAACAGGTGGTCGTTCTCGTCCAGGGTGTCACTGATGCCGCGCAGGTCGTACACCCCGCCGCCGAGCGCGTAGGAGTCGCGCATCATCCGCCACTGGATGGCGTTGGACGGCTTGACCTCGCGCTTGTGGTTCGCCGAGGCGCCGTAGGAGTACCAGATGTGCTCGCCCACCACGAGCATGGTGGTCGCCGCCAGCGGCTCCCCCTCGTGGTACGCGATGTACAGCCGCATCCGGTTCGGGTCCTCGGCCGTCAGCGCGTTCCACATCCGCTGGAAGTACGCCAGCGGGCGCGGCGTGAAGCGGTCGCGCTCGGCGGTCACCAGGTAGAGCTGGTGGAAGACCGCCAGGTCCTCGTAGCCGCCCTGGACGACCTCCACGCCGCTCTTCTCGGCCTTCTTGATGTTGCGCCGCCAGAGCTGGTTGAAGCCCTTCTGGATGTCGTCCAGCGAGCGGTTGGCCAGCGGCACCTGGAACACGTAGCGCGGCTGCACGTCGCCGAACCCGGCGCCGCCGTCCTCGCCCTGCAGCCAGCCGGACTTCCGCAGCCGGTCGGCCACCTCGAAGGCGCGGGCCTCGTACCAGTCGGCCTCGACGTCGCGCAGGCGCTTGGCCTGCTTGGCGGCGATCGCCTCCTTGATGGTCGGCGCGTCCCAGCGCCGGATCACCACCGGCGGGCCCATCTTCACGGAGAACGCGCCCTGCGACTTGAGGTGCGCCAGCATCGGCTCCAGCCAGCGGTCCAGGTCGCGGTCGAACCAGTCGATCACCGGGCCCTCGGGCAGGTAGGCCAGGTACCGCTTGATCTTGGGGAGCTGGCGGTAGAGCACCAGGCCGGCCCCGACGATCCCGCCCGACTCGTCGATCCAGCCGATCGACTCCGAGCGCCACTCGGCCTTCACGTCGCCCCAGGACGGCACCTGCATGTGGCTGGCCGAGGCGCGGGTCCTGATGAAGGCGAGGTGCTCCTCGCGGGTGATCGTCCTCAGGCGCAGACTCATGCTGGGTGCTCCTTGTTGGTCGGGCTTTGCTGCCCAGGGGGTCTGGCAGTGACCCTATCGTCCGGATCCCGGACCGGAGCGGGCGCGGGCAGTGCGACGCCCCCGTCCGGTCACCTCTCCTCTGACAGGTACGGAACGGGGGCGCCGTTGGTTCCGCCGGGGGCGGACCCGGCGGGCGCGTCAGCGCGCGGGGGTCACCAGATTCCGCCGTGGGCGATGCCCAGGTAGAGGCCCCAGGCGGACATGCCCGTCGCGATGACCAGCACGAACCGCTCGGCCGTGGTGACCGAGATGAACTGGCCCCACATCCCGGTGAGCACGCCGACGAGGCCGGCCAGCGAGGTCAGCAGATGGAGGTTGTAGAAGAACGAGGTGGTGAAGGCCAGCACGCCGAGCAGGGCCGTGATGCCCACCAGGGTGTTCTCGCGGGGGTGCGGATGGCCGTCGGTGTTCAGGGTCAGCGCGGGGAACCGGTTCGTGGACAGTGCCATGGATCCCACCTCCTGAGGAGGAGACGAACGAGCGGGCGGTCGCGGTCGTCGCGGCCTTCCGTCCAGATTGCGGTGGTTGGGGCATGGATCACAACCCCTATGCATTTTGTTCGCCCGACCGGGTGCGGGTAGGCTGTGCGGTCTGCACTGGTGTAGTTGTGCCCCCTCGTGCCCTCTTGCGGGAACGGCGGGCCACATTGTCGGACCCGGCCGCTACGGTGGCCGTGTCGTCACTGCTCCGGTGCCGACGCTGCACAACCCTCCTGCCACGGAGAGACCGTGGCCGTTGAGTCCAAAGGAGGTGGGTTACCCATGCGTCACTACGAGCTGATGGTCATCCTCGACCCGTCGGTCGAGGAGCGCGCTGTCTCCCCCCTGATCGAGAACTTCCTCAACGTCGTCCGCACCGGTGGCGGCAACGTCGAGAAGATCGACACCTGGGGCCGTCGCCGTCTGGCCTACGAGATCAACAAGCAGTCCGAGGGCATCTACTCGGTCATCGACCTCAAGGCCACGCCTGAGGTCGTCAAGGAGCTCGACCGCCAGCTCAGCCTGAGCGAGTCGGTTCTCCGGACCAAGGTCCTGCGCCCGGACACCCACTGAGCCACCTCTGACGCCTCCGGGCGTCGGGTGACTCGCGTCGCCTGTTTCACGTGAAACAGCGCGGCGAGCATTGAACGCGGACTCCACCGAGAGGTCACCACCACCATGGCAGGCGAGACCGTCATCACCCTCGTCGGCAATCTCGTCGACGATCCCGAGCTGCGCTTCACCCCGTCGGGTGCGGCGGTCGCGAAGTTCCGCATCGCGTCCACCCCCCGCACCTTCGACCGCCAGACGAACGAGTGGAAGGACGGCGAAAGCCTCTTCCTCACGTGCAACGTCTGGCGGCAGCCGGCGGAGAACGTGGCCGAGTCGCTGCAGCGCGGCATGCGCGTCATCGTGCAGGGCCGACTGCGCCAGCGGTCTTACGAGACCAAGGAAGGCGAGAAGCGGACGGTCTTCGAGGTCGAGGTCGACGAGGTCGGCCCCAGCCTGCGCTCGGCGACCGCCAAGGTCACCCGGGCCAACCGGTCCGGTGCCCCCGGCGGCTCCGGCGCTCCTGGTGGTGGCGGCTTCGGCGGCGGCCAGCAGGGCGGCGGGTACGGCGGTGGCGGGCAGCAGGGCGGCGGTGGCTGGGGTGGAAACTCCGGCGGCGGCCAGTCCGGCCCGTCCGACGACCCGTGGGCGTCCAGCGCTCCCTCTGGTGGGAACCAGGGCGGCGGCAGCTGGGGTGCCCCGTCGGGTGGCGGCTTCTCGGAAGAGCCCCCGTTCTAAAGCTGACAGATTTCGTGCGGCCCGGATCCCCGCGCTGACCCGCGGGTCCGGACCGTGAAACCCAAATGGAGCACACGATGGCGAAGCCGCCTGCTCGCAAGCCTAAGAAGAAGGTTTGCGTCTTCTGCAAGGACAAGGTCAACTACGTTGACTACAAGGACACGAACTTGCTCCGCAAGTTCATCTCCGACCGCGGGAAGATCCGCGCCCGCCGGGTCACCGGCAACTGCACCCAGCACCAGCGCGACGTCGCCACGGCCGTGAAGAACAGCCGTGAGATGGCGCTGCTGCCCTACACCAGCACCGCGCGCTAAGAGAGGGTGACCGAATAATGAAGATCATCCTCACTCACGAGGTGCCGGGTCTCGGCGGTGCCGGCGAGGTCGTCGAGGTCAAGGACGGCTACGCCCGCAACTACCTGGTCCCGCGTGGCTACGCCATCCGCTGGACCAAGGGCGGCCAGAAGGACGTCGACGCCATCCGTCGCGCCCGCAAGGTGCACGCCATCCAGACGCTCGAGGCCGCCAACGAGGTCAAGGGCAAGCTGGAGGGCCTCCAGGTCAAGCTGGCCGTTCGCTCCGGCGACGCCGGCCGCCTGTTCGGCTCGGTGACCCAGGCCGACGTCGTGGAGGCCGTCAAGGCCGCCGGCGGCCCGGTCGTGGACAAGCGCGCCGTCGCGATCGCCTCGCCGATCAAGACCGTGGGCACCCACAAGGTCTCGGTCAAGCTGCACGCCGACGTCCAGGCCAACCTCGACGTCGCCGTCGTGTCTGCCTGAGTCCCGTAGCAGTGGCCTGAGGGCCGGGCTCCGTCATGGAGCCCGGCCCTCGGTCGTTCCCGGGCGCCAGGTCACGCGCGGACGGATCACGCGGACGGATCACGCGGACGGACCACGCGGACGGATCACGTGCCGCCGGGTCACGCGCCGGGCGGGCGGGCCGGGCGGGCGGGCCGGCTCAGGCCCGGACGGCTCCGGTGACCAGCCACTTGCCGCTCCGCACCCGGCCGCACAGGAACGCGCCGCGGACCAGCATGAACAGGTTCATCGCCCACCACAGGCCGGCCAGGCCGAGCCCCAGGGCCGGCACCGCGAGGGCCGCCGGGACGAAGGCCACCAGGGTGCCGAGCATGGCCCGGGCGAGGTAGCCGCCGTCGCCCGCGCCCATCAGCACCCCGTCCAGCACGAAGACCACCCCGGCGGCCGGCTGGCTCAGCGCCACCAGCAGCAGCACGTCCTGGAGCTGGGCCTGGACGACCGGGTCCGGTGTGAACAGCGGGACGTACAGCGGGCGGGCGACCACCAGCAGCAGCCCGAGCAGGACGCCGCAGCCGACGCCCCACTCGACCATCCGCCGGGTCGCCGCCCGGGTCCCGGGGACGTCCCCGGCGCCCAGGTAGCGCCCGACGATCGCCTGGCCGGCGATCGCGATGGCGTCCAGGGCGAAGGCCATGAAGATCCACAGGGTCATGGCGATCTGGTGGCCGGCGATCTCGTCGTCGCCGAGCCGGGCGGCCACGGCGGTGGCGATCATCAGGACGGCCCGCAGGCTGAGGGTGCGGACCATCAGCGGGCCGCCGGCCTTCGCGCAGGCGCGGATGCCGGCCAGGTCCGGCCGCAGGCCGGCGCCCTCCCGGCGGGCCCCGCGGACCACCACGACCAGGTAGACGGCGGCCATCCCGGTCTGGGCCAGCACGGTGCCCCAGGCCGAGCCGGCCACCCCGAGACCGGCCCCGTACACCAGGAGGACGTTCAGGCCCAGGTTGGCCGCGAACCCGCCGACCGCGACCACCAGCGGGGTCCGGGTGTCCTGGAGGCCGCGCAGCACGCCGGTGGCGGCCATCACCATGAGCATCGCGGGCAGGCCGAGCGAGCTGATCCGCAGGTACGTCACGGCGTACGGCGTGGCGGTGGGCGAGGCGCCCAGCAGCGACACCGCCCACGGCGCCAGCAGCAGGGCCAGCACGACCACGCCGAGCGAGAGCAGCAGGGCGAGCCAGATGCCGTCCAGGCCCTGCTGGACGGCGGCCCGGCGGTCCCCGGCGCCGATCCGGCGGGCCACCGCGGCGGTGGTCGCGTAGGCGAGGAAGACGAACACCCCGGCGACGGTGCTCAGGGCGGCGGCGGCGACGCCGACCCCCGCCAGCTGCGGGGTGCCCAGGTGGCCGATGATCGCGGAGTCGGCCATCAGGAAGAGCGGCTCCGCGACCAGCGCGCCGAAGGCCGGCACCGCGAGGGCGAGGATCTCGCGGTCGTGCCGGCGCCGGTCGCGGCTGCGGAGGTCTGCGGGGAGCGTCATGGCGGCCAGCCTACTCATCCACAGGTAAGCGTCACAAGGTGATATCAGTCATTACTGAAAAACCGGGCCGGGGGTATCGGCAGGAGGACGGGCCGGCCGGGCCCACCGGTGTGTGAACTATTTCTCATGCACAGCCGGTGGAAGGAGTAAGAGCAGGTCAGCAGGTTGACGGTGGGGCGATGGTGTGGTTATCCACAGTGCTGTCCACAGGGGTGTCCACAGGTTTGGCGCAGTTCTCCACAGGGACGGGCCCGTCATCCACACGCCCTGTGGATAACCATCTTGGCTGAAGGGCACCCGGCCCCTTAGCGTGGGTCGCTCGCCCGACACTCCAACCGCTGCCCGCCGTCCGATTTGTCGGCACGGTGGCGTAGAAAGAGGAGCGCACCACCGCTCCACCGGGTCACCGGCAAGGCCTGCTCCAACTCGCACCAATCGCTGATCGGGGAACACGCGTGACCGGCCCCCAGTACGAAGACCACGATGCCCCGCCGCCGGAGGACGACTGGCAGCCGTCCGACGACGCCTTCCCGGCGGGCCCCTTCGCCGACGCCCCGTTCCCGGACGTGCCGGGCGACCGGCTGCCGGTCTCGCGCGGCCGCGCGGGTGGCGGCGGTGGCGGCCAGGGCAACGGTGGCGGTGGTGGCGGCAAGGGGCGCGACGGCGGCTTCCAGCGCGGCGGGGGCAAGCAGCGGCGGGACGAGGACGAGGAGCGTCCCGGCGCCGTCGACGGCTTCGAGCGGGTGCCCCCGCAGGACCTCGCGGCCGAGCAGTCCGTCCTCGGCGGCATGCTGCTCTCCAAGGACGCCATCGCCGACGTGGTCGAGGTGCTCAAGCCGCTCGACTACTACCGTCCGGCGCACGAACTCATCCACAGCGCGATCCTCGACCTCTACGCGCGCGGCGAGCCGGCCGACCCGATCACCGTCGCCAGCGAGCTGACCAAGCGCGGCGAGCTGGTCCGGGTCGGTGGCCCCGGCTACCTGCACACCCTGGTCAACTCCGTCCCGACCGCCGCCAACGCCGAGTACTACGCGGAGATCGTCCACGAGCGGGCCGTCCTGCGCCGGCTGGTCGAGGCCGGCACCCGGATCGCCGGCATGGGCTACGCGGCCGAGGGCGACGTCGACGAGATCGTCAACGCCGCCCAGGCCGAGATCTACGCCGTCACCGAGCAGCGCACCAGCGAGGACTACGCCCCGCTCGCCGACATCATGGAGGGCGCCCTCGACGAGATCGAGGCGATCGGCTCCCGGCAGGGCCAGATGTCCGGCGTGCCCACCGGCTTCGCCGACCTGGACGCGCTGACCAACGGCCTCCACCCGGGCCAGATGATCGTCATCGCGGCCCGTCCCGCGATGGGAAAGAGCACCCTGGCGCTGGACTTCTCCCGGGCCTGCTCGATCACCAACGGCCTGCCGAGCGTGATCTTCTCGCTCGAAATGGGGCGCAACGAGATCGCCATGCGCCTGCTCTCCGCCGAGGCCCGGGTCGCCCTGCACCACATGCGCTCCGGCAACATGACGGACGACGACTGGACCCGCGTGGCCCGCCGGATGCCCGACGTCACCAACGCCCCGCTCTACATCGACGACTCGCCCAACCTGTCGATGATGGAGATCCGGGCCAAGTGCCGCCGGCTCAAGCAGCGCCAGGACCTCAAGCTGGTGGTCATCGACTACCTCCAGCTGATGCAGTCCGGCGGCTCGCGGCGGGCCGAGAGCCGGCAGCAGGAGGTCTCCGACATGTCGCGAAACCTGAAGCTGCTGGCCAAGGAGCTCGAAGTCCCGGTCATCGCGCTCTCCCAGCTGAACCGTGGCCCCGAGCAGCGTACGGACAAGAAGCCGATGGTCTCCGACCTGCGTGAATCGGGCTCGATCGAGCAGGACGCCGACATGGTCATCCTGCTCCACCGCGAGGACGCGTACGAGAAGGAGTCCCCCCGGGCCGGCGAGGCCGACCTGATCGTCGCCAAGCACCGTAACGGCCCGACCGCCACCATCACGGTGGCCTTCCAGGGCCACTACTCGCGCTTCGTGGACATGACCCGGGAGTAGCGGGCGGCCCGGCGGGCCCGCCAGGGCCTCGGCACAATCGCACGGCAAAATCACACGGAAAAATCGCACGGGAGCAGCAGCGGCAGCTGGGCGGCGGACCTGCCACGGCCACGGGACGGGGAGGTCAGGGGCCTCACTCGTTCGGGTGGCCCGGGCGGAGTCCGGGGCACCCGTGGAGCACAGGGCCGGTGCCTCCCGCAGGGGCGCTCAGCGCCTCGTCTCGTACCTGGTCAGGACCACGCCGTCGGGAAGCGTCCGGGTCTCCACCAGGTTCAGGTTCACCCAGTTGTCCAGCGCGGTGAAGAACGGCGTGCCGCCGCCGACCAGGACCGGTGCGGTGGCCAGCACGTACTCGTCGATCAGCCCGGCCCGCATGGCGGCCCCGGCGAGCGTCGCGCCGCCGATGTCCATCGGGCCGCCGTCCTCGGCCTTGAGCCGGGTGATCTCGGCGACCGCGTCGCCGGTGACCAGGCGGGTGTTCCAGTCGACCGTGTCGACCGTCGAGGAGAACACCACCTTCGCCATGTCCCGCCACCGGCGCGCGAACTCGATCTCCGCCGGGGTGGCGTCGGGCTGCTGGTCACCGGTCGGCCAGTAGGAGCTCATGGTCCGCCACAGCTTGCCCCCGTACAGCGTCAGGTCGGTCGCAAGCAGCCGGCCGGACCAGAACTGGAACAGCTCGTCGCTCGGCACGCTCCAGTCGATGTCGTCGCCGGGCGCGGCGATGTAGCCGTCCAGGGACAGGTTCATGCCGTAGATCAGTTTCCGCATGGCCCAGCCTTCCGTCCGTGGGCGTCCGGCGGGAGGACCGGCGCGGTGCGGGAGGCCCGTCGGTGCGCGGTCCGGGCCCGCCGGCGGCCCTCGTGCCTGGGGCTCAGCTTGGTGTACCCGGCCGGCTCGGACAAGCCGACGCGGGAGCGGCGTGTCGCGAGCGGCGAGACCCCGCAGCGGCCCCTCCTGCGGCGGCGGACCGCTGGTGCTTCCTCCAGGGCCCTGCCCGGCGCCCGCCGGACCGGCCCGGCCCCGCCCCGGGAACCGCGCCGTCAGGCACCGACGTGCATACTTGCCGGACGATCAGCAGGACGTAGGGGTGATGACGCGGTGAGACTGGCTGAGGCACTCGCGCAGCGCGCGGCCGCGGCACGGCAGGTGGAGCAGTTGCGGGCGCGCGTCGTCGGCAGCGCCCGCTACCAGGAGGGCGAGGAGCCGGCCGAGAACGCGGCGGAGGTCCTGGCCCAGGCCGGCGAGGTGCTGGACGAGCTGGAGCGGCTGATCCGTCAGATCAACCGGACCAACTCCACCGTGCCGATCGAGGGCGGCGGCACCCTGACCGACGCCCTCGCCCGCCGGGACGTCCTGCGGCTGCGCCACTCGGTGATCACCGCGGCCGCCGACGCCGCCTCCGGGCGCGACCAGCGCGGAGCCGTACGGCAGTTGCGGTCCGAGCTCAGGATCCTCTCCGCCCTGCCGGTCGCCGAGCTCCGGGCCCGGGCGGACGTCCTGGCCAAGGAGATCCGCGAGGTGGACACCCTGATCCAGCGGACCAACTGGGAGATCGACCTGATCGAGGACTGACCCCACGAGCCGGGTGCGGGTAGCAGGTAGTCGTCACGGAGGCGTGCACACACCGCGGGCCGGCGGTTCATCCGGCCCTTGGCGCGTGAAGAGCAACGCAGGGGTTCGATTCCTCACCCACATTGCAGCTCAGCATCGCGTACAGGTGACGCAGTACACCTGACAGCTCACCACCAGGTGCAGATCCGGACGACGAGGGCGGGAACGGGGCGCCCCGCACCCGGTGCGAGGGCCGTGCCACCGGCACGGCCCTCGCACCTTTCCGAAGGACCCCGGGTGACGGCGTCGGGGCAGGTCACGGGCCACGACGTCCGGCGCCGGCGCGGCCGGGCGTCAGCTCCCGGGGCGGCCCAGGCCGGCGGCCCGGGCGGCGCGCCGGGCGAAGACCTCCTCGCGGCGGTCCGCCGTCTGCCGCAGCGCGTCCTTGCGGTCACGTCCGGACAGCCGGTCCAGACAGGTGTGGCCGGCCGGGTGGTCGCTCCCGTGCTGCAGGCACCGGGCGAAGTAGCCCGTGCCCTCGACGGGGAGGAGGGGTTCGCCGTCCCGGTCGAACCCGCGTACGACGGCGTGGTCGGTGCGGGGGACGGCCATGGCGGCGCCCGGGACCGAGAGGCTGCCCTCCAGGCCCTGCTGGAGCTGCTCGCCGAAGTCGGTACCGTCACGGCGACCGAGGCGGCCGGGCGGCTCGGTCACAGCTCCGGGCTCTGCTCGTTCCATCTGCGGCAGCTCGCCCGGCACGGGTACGTGGAGGAGGCCCCGCACAGCGGGGGCCGGGCCCGTCCCTGGCGGCTGCGGCGGCCCGCCGCGGCCGAGGCGCACGCGGAGGAGTTCGGCGAGCTGGCCCGGGGGCTGGAGGACGAGAGCTGGCAGCGCTGGCTCGCCCGGCGGGACCAGGCGCCGGCCGGGTGGCGCCAGGACGAGGCCTTCAGTGCGGTCGCCTACCTGACGCCCCAGGAGATGAGCGCGGTCGCGGCCGCGGTCCGGCGGGCCCTCGCTCCCTACCAGGACCGCGAACAGCGCCCGTTGGCGAGACCGGACGGGGCCCGGCCGGTGGCGCTCATCACCCGGTTGTTCCCGCTGCTGCCCGACGGTGACGGCGACCGGGGCGAGGCCTGAGCGGCCGAAGGCGGCGGTTCGATCGCGCGGCACGACCAACGAGGTACGACCCGGCGGGACGGCGGGACGGCGCGAAGTCGGTGCGCGCACGGGGAGACCCGGCCGGCGGCTACCGCGCGGCCGCCGGGGTCCAGGGCCCGACCGCCGGTGCGACGGCGTCGCCGAAGTCGAGCGGGTGGCCGGGCGTCACGGTCTGCGGCGGCCGTCCGGGGGTGGGGCTGACGGCCAGGTGGGTGCCGGTGCCGGCGGTGAGCGGGGTCGGCAGGACCGGGCCGACCAGGGTGTTGCGCCAGGCCAGTGCGCTGGTGGCCCGCTCGCCGGGCAGCAGGGTGACCTGGACGGGGGTGGCGTCGAGGCCGCTGACGGCGCCGTAGGCGGAGGACCCGCTCTCGACCGTGATGCCGAGCGGCCGGTGCTCGTCGTCCAGGACCTGGACGACCGGGTACCCCGTCACGGTGTAGCGGTGGATCCCGCAGTTGACCATCTCGATGGTCAGGACGCGCAGCCCCATCGCCGCGTTGGCGGGCCCGGCGGTGATGGCGACGCCCGGATCGGGGCAGTCGGTGCCGACCGGGACCGGCGCGGCCGCCGGGCCCGGTGCCGGCGTGGTGCCGCAGGCGGTGAGCAGGGCGCCGGCCGCGAGCAGCGGGACGAGCCGGTGAAGGCGTCCGGGGCGGGCGGTGTCCGTCGTGGTGGTCACCGGTCGATCGTGCCACGGGCCGTCCGGGCGCGGGCCGGAGGGCTGATGCCGTCTCAGGCCCCTCGGCCGGACCGGGCGGAGGCCGCCCGGCCCGCGCCCGGCCTCAGAGCGTGACGGTGGCGCGGAAGACGGTGGCGCCCGTCCCGGCGAGGACGGTGTCGGCGCCGGTGGCCGGGAGGAACGCGGACTCGCCGCGGGCGAGGTCCAGGGTCTGCCCGTCGGCGGCGGTCAGCCGGGCGGCGCCCGCGGTGCAGAGCAGGATCTGCGGGGCCCGGCCGTCGACCCGCCGGTCCTGCCCGTCGAGCCGGAACCGGGAGAGCCGGAACTCGTCGATCGGCACGGGGTACAGCTCCTCGCCGGGCGTGCCGGGCACCGGGACGGGCCGCAGGACGTCGGGGTCGGCAGGGGTGAAGCCGACCACCTTCATCAGTTCCGGGACGTCGATGTGCTTGGGGGTGAGCCCGGCCCGCAGCACGTTGTCCGAGTTGGCCATCAGCTCGACGGCGGTGCCGTACAGGTAGCCGTGCGGGACGCCGGCGCCCAGGTAGAGGGCCTCGCCGGGCTGCAGCCGGACGTGGTTGAGCAGCATGCCGGCGAGCAGGCCGATGTCACCGGGGAAGGTCCGGCTGATCAGCGCGTACGGCGCGTAGGGGCCGTCGGGGTCGCCCGCGGCGGCCTTGTCGACGGCCTCGGCGGTCAGCCGGACGATGCCGGCGGCGGTGTCCGGTGCCATGGTCAGGACGGTCGCCAGAGCCTCGCGCAGCGCCTCGGGCTCGGGGCCGCGGCGCAGCCGCCCGATCAGCGGGGTGAGCGCGGGCACCTCCAGCGCGGCCATCAGGGCGGCCGCGTCGGCCGGCCGGCGGAATCCGCAGAGGCCGTCGAACTCGTCCAGTGCGCAGATGAGTTCGGGCTTGTGGTTAGCGTCGCGGTAGTTGCGGTGCGGGGCGTCGACCGGGATGCCGAGGGCCTCCTCGGCGGCGAAGCCGGCGCGGGCCTGGTCGAGGGTGGGGTGGGCCTGGATGGAGAGCGGGATGCCCGCGGCCAGGACCTTGAGGAGGAAGGGCAGCCCGGTGCCGAACCGGGCCACCGCGCCGGCGCCGAGTTCGCCGCGCGGGTCGGCGGCGATCAGCTCGTCGAGCGGGCGCAGGCCCTCGCCCCGGTCGGTGCGGGAGGGGGCGCCGGGGTGGGCGCCCATCCACATCTCGGCCTGCGGACTGCCGGTGGGCTCCTGCCCGAGCAGTTCGGGGATCGCGGTGACCGAGCCCCAGGCATACGGGCGGACGGTGTTGACGAGCCGGTCCATGCGCGCGGTCCTACTCCTTCGGCACTGACGTGGGCGCCGGATCGCCGGGAGGGTGGCCCTGCGGGCGCGGTCAATCCTGGCAGAGGCTGGGAGTCGACCCTAGCCGACTGGTCGTACGGCTTGGCAAGCCGTCCGGCCGGGGCGGCCGTGCGGGTGCGGACCGCGCGGGAAGTCGCTCTCCGGGTGCGGTATAGGATGCCGGTTCTCAAGACTTTCTGTCTCCGCGGGCCGTCCGGAAGGTCCTGCATCGCTGATGCGGGTACGGGCGGCACTTCCCGCCCCCATCGCTCGAAAGGCTTGCCCGTGACCGCGACCCAGCAGACTTTTGCTGATCTCGGCAAGGTGCTGGTGATCATCCCGACGTACAACGAGGCCGAGAACGTCGAGCTGATCGTCGGTCGGGTCCGGGCGGCCGTGCCCGAGGTCCACGTGCTGGTGGCGGACGACAACAGCCCCGACGGCACCGGTGACATCGCCGACAAGCTGGCCGCCGCCGACCCGCACGTGCAGGTCCTGCACCGCAAGGGCAAGGAAGGCCTGGGCGCGGCGTACCTGGCCGGCTTCCGCTGGGGCATCGAGCACGGCTACGACGTGCTGGTGGAGATGGACGCCGACGGCTCGCACCGCCCCGAGGAGCTCGACCGGCTGCTGACCGCGCTGCGCGGCGCCGACCTGGTGCTGGGTTCGCGCTGGGTGCCGGGCGGCCGGGTGGTGAACTGGCCGAAGTCGCGCCTGCTGCTCTCGCGCGGCGGCTCCACGTACTCGCGCCTGATGCTGGGCGTGCCGATCCGCGACGTGACCGGCGGCTACCGGGCGTTCCGCAAGGAGACGCTGCTCGGGCTGGGCATGGACGAGGTCGCCTCGGCCGGGTACTGCTTCCAGGTGGACCTGGCCTGGCGCACGGTGAAGGCCGGCTTCAAGGTCGCCGAGGTGCCGATCACCTTCGTCGAGCGGGAGCTCGGCGCGTCCAAGATGAGCCGGAGCATCGTCCTGGAGGCCCTGTGGCGGGTCACCTCCTGGGGCGTCAGCGACCGCTTCGACCGGATCACCGGCAAGAAGAAGAACGACGCCCAGGCCCGCGGCTAGACGCGGCCGCTCCTCGCACTCAGCAGCACCCGGACCTCCTGGTCCGGGTGCTGTTCTGCGTTCCCGGGGCGGCCGGGAGCCCTGGCCGGCGGGCCCGGCCCGAGGCCGCCCGCGGCCCGGCGGCCGGGTGGTCGGCAGACCGGGTGGTCAGGAAGCCGGGTGGTCAGGAGGCCGGCAGCCCGGCCGGCCGGGTGATCAGCAGGTCGGGTGGCCGGTGCACAGGTGCCGCTCGGCCCAGCGGGCGAGTTCGCCCAGGGCCGGGCGGAGCGCCGCGCCGGAGTCGGTGAGCCGGTAGCTGACCCGTAGCGGCGGGCCCTCGTCGACCTGGCGGAGCACGAGTCCGGAGTCGGCGAGTTCGGTGAGCCGGTCGGAGAGCATCCGCTCGCTGATGCCGGGGATGGCCCGGCGCAGCTCGGAGAAGTAGCTGGGTCCGTGCTCGTCCAGCACCGCGACGACCAGTCCGGTCCAGCGCTTGCCGAGCAGTTCGAAGGCGCGGGTGATGGCGAGGCCCACACCGTTGCAGGGCTCGGTCGTGCTCGTCGGTACCTCCTGCGCGGCCATGGGTACAGGGTACCGGCCGCCCGCTAGTGACTATAGAAAAGTAAGCTGCTACGTTAAAGGCAGCTGCCGACAAAAGGTCAGCTACTTATCAATCGGAGGTCTGTCATGCCCACCCTGCTGCACATCGACTCGTCCGCCCTCGCCGACGGTTCGGTCTCCCGGGAGGTCTCCGCCGTGTTCCGCGAGGCCTGGCTCGCCCAGCACCCGGAGGGCACCGTGATCTACCGCGACCTGGCCGCCGACCCGCTGCCGCACCTCGACGCCGCCGCCGTCACCGCCCCCTTCGTCCCGGCCGGGGAGCGCACCCCCGGGCAGGAGGCCGCGCTGGCCCTGCGGGAGCAGCTGGCCGCCGAGCTGGAGCAGGCGGACGCGGTGGTCATCGGCACCCCGATGTACAACTTCACGATCCCGTCCACCCTGAAGGCCTGGCTCGACCAGGTGATCGTGATCGGCCGCACCGGCGGCGCCGAGCCCTCGGCGGCCGGCACGCCCGTCACCGTGATCGCCTCGCGCGGCGGCTCGTACGGGCCGGGCAGCCCGCGCGAGGGCTTCGAGTTCGTCACCACCTACCTGGACAAGGTGCTCACCGGGATGCTCGGCCTGGAGGTGGACTTCATCGTTCCCGAGTTCACCCTGGCCCCGGTCCAGCCGGAGCTGGCGGCCTTCGTCGAGCACGCCCGGGCGTCCAAGGCCCAGGCCCTCCAGGAGGCCGGGCGCAAGGCCGCGGCACTGGTGGCCTGACACCCCTGCGGGCCCGGGACGGTACGGCGTGCCCCGGCGCGGCTGTGCGCGGCGGGGCGCCCGTGGCGGGGCCCGCGACCCCGCCGGGCGCGCCTAACCGCCAAACGCCGGGGCTTGCTCCCATGCTGGTCCAGACACGGCGGGGCCGGGACGACCCGGCCCCGGCCCCGACCGACCGGCAGGAGCAGAAGTGACGTCGTCGCCGCCCGAGGAGAGCGCCGGACCGGATCCGACGGCCCGCCGCACGGGGGCCCCGGACGTCCGTCCGCTGGAGATCGCCGTCTTCACCGGCCCCGAATCGGCGTTCTTCGCCACCTCCACGCTGATCCTCGGCGAGCAGAGCGCGATCCTGGTGGACGCCCAGCTCACCCGCAGCGCCGGCCGGGAACTCGCCGAATGGGTGGCCGGCAAGAACCGCCGGCTGCTCGCCATCGTCATCACCCACCAGCACCCCGACCACTACTTCGGCGCGGAGGAGGTGCTGCGGCTCTTCCCCGAGGCGCAGCTGCTCGCCGCGCCGCCCGTGGTGGAGGGCATCCTGCGCACCGCCGCCGCCAAGGTCGCCCAGTGGAAGCCGGTGTACGGGGACGACATCCCCGACCACCCGCTGGTGCCCGCGCAGCTGCTCCCGCAGCCGCTGATGGTGGACCGCCAGCTGATCCCGGTGCTGCTGCTCGGCCAGGGCGACTGCGAGGGCTCGACCGTGGTGCACGTGCCGAGCATCCGCACGGTGATCGCCGGCGACTTCGCCTACAACGGCACCCACGTCTGGACCGCCGACACCACCCCCGAGCAACGGGCGCAGTGGCGGCGCAACCTCGGCCGGATCGCCGAACTCGGCGTCGAGCGGGTGATCGCCGGCCACCGGGCGCCCGACCGGGGGGACGACGCCGCCGAGGTGCTGGCGTTCACCGGCGAGTACCTGCGGGACTTCGACGACCGGCTGCGCGAGCACCCCACCGACCCGGAGGCGCTGGTCGCGGCCATGAACGAGCGGTACGCGGAGCTGACCCTGCCCGCGATCCTGGACCACGGGGCGGCGGCCAACGTGGCCCGGGAGCTGGGCGAGATCGTCGAGGGCGAGATCGTCGAGGACGAGTAGGCCGGGGCCGCCCCCGTTCCCCGTTCCCCGTCACCACGCGCCGTCCACAGTCCCCGCCGGGCACGCCCGCCCGGCCCGGAGCAGCCCCGGCGGATACTGACGGCATGACACCGTACGACGCGATCGTGCTCGCCGGGGGCGCCGCCCGGCGGCTCGGCGGAGCGGACAAGCCGGCCCTCACGGTCGGCGCGAGCACCCTGCTCGACCGGGTGCTCGCCGCCTGCGCGGGTGCCGCCGGCACGGTGGTGGTCGGACCGGTCCGGCCGACCACCCGGACGGGACTGCGCTGGACCAGGGAGCAGCCGCCCGGCGGCGGGCCGGTCGCCGCCGTGGCCGCCGGTCTGGCGCGGGTGAGCGCCCCGGCGGTGCTGCTGCTCGCCGCGGACCTGCCCTTCCTGGACGAGGGCACCGTCCGGCGCCTGGCCGGGGCCCTGGACGGTCCCGGCGCACCGGGCCCGGACGCCCCCGAGGCGGTGCTGCTGGTGGACGCGGCGGGCCGGGACCAGCCGCTCGCCGCCGCCTACCGCACCGCTGCGCTGCGCACCGCCCTTGCCGCGCTGGGGGACCCCGCGGGCCTGCCGCTGCGCCGTCTCACCGGCGGTCTGCGCACGCTGCGGCTGGCGGACGCGGACGGCGTCACCGACGACTGCGACACCTGGGAGGAGCTGGCCCGGGCCCGGGAGCGCGAGCGGGCCCGGGCCGGGCGGCCGGCGGAGCGCGGGCCGAGGTGAGGCGGCCCCGGCGGCCGAGCCCCGGTGTCCCTGCCCCGGCGGGCGGCCCGTGCGGACGGCGCCGCTCACAGCCCCGTCCGCCCGGCGGTGAGCGAAACGACGCGCGCCGCTCACGGCCCCAACATCGCGGCAGGCGCGGGATCAGGCAGCATGGGGCTATGGAGCGCACGCTGGACGACTGGATCGCCGAGGTCTGCACCGAGCTGGGGATCGAGCTCGACGTCGACGTACCCGGGCTGCTGGACATGACCAGGGTGGTCGCCCACGGGGTGGCCCGCCCGGCGGCGCCGCTGACCGCCTTCCTGGTGGGCTACGCCGCCGCCCGGCAGGGCGGCGGGGCGCAGGCCGTCGAGGAGGCCAACCGGCGGGCGGTGGCCCTCGCCGAGCGCTGGACGGCCGCCCGGCCGGAGGGGACGTGAGCATCCTGACGGGCGCTGAGCCGGGTACCTCCGGGGCGGGCCGGCCCGCGACGGGCGCCGCCGAGCCGCGGACCGCCGTCCAGGCGGGCCCGCCGCACGGTGCTGCGGGCGAGGGCGCCCCGGGAGGCGCTGCTGCGGGAGAGGCCGCTCCCGGCTTCGGCGCCCCCGGAGACGCCGCCTTGGGCGCCGGTGCCCCGGGCCTCGGGGCCGCCGGCCCGCCGCCGGCCGCCGCCTCGGTCCGCGACCTGTCCTGGCCGCAGGCCCGCGAGACGGCCCGGCGGGCCGGGAGCCGGCCCGTGGCGCCGCTGCGGGTGGAACTCGCCGAGGCGCTCGGCCGGACCCTCGCCGAGCCGCTCACCGCGCTCACCGACCTGCCCGCCTTCGACACCTCGGCGATGGACGGCTGGGCCGTCTCCGGCCCCGGCCCCTGGCGCCCGGCGGGCCGGCTGCTGGCCGGACAGCCGGCCGGGGTGCTCGCCGACGGGGCCGCCGTGGAGATCGCCACCGGTGCCCAGCTGCCGCCCGGCGCCACCGCGGTGCTGCGGCGCGAGCACGGCCTGCTGGACGGCGCCCTGCTGCACGACCGCGCCCCGGGCGGCCTGGCCCCCGGGCAGGACGTCCGGCCGCGCGGGCAGGAGTGCCACCGCGGCGACCGGCTGCTGCCGGCCGGGACGCCGGTCGGCCCGTCCGTGCTCGGCCTGGCCGCGGCCAGCGGCCACGACCTGCTGGCCGTGCACCGCCGCCCCACCGTCGAACTGCTCGTCCTGGGCGACGAACTGCTGGAGTCCGGGCTGCCGCGGCCCGGCCGGGTCCGGGACGCGCTCGGACCGCTGCTGCTGCCGTGGCTGCGCGCGGCCGGCGCCGAGGTGCTCGGCCGCCGCCAGGTCCGCGACGACTTCGGCCTGCTGCGGGACGCCGTCCGGCACTCGCCCGCGGACGTCGTCGTCACCACCGGCGGCACCGCCGCCGGTCCGGTCGACTTCCTGCACCGGGCGCTGGAGGCGGCCGGTGCCCGGCTGCTGGTCGACGGGGTCGCCGTCCGGCCCGGGCACCCGATGGTGCTCGCCGGACTCCCGGACGGCCGCCACCTGGTGGGCCTGCCCGGCAACCCGTTGGCCGCCGTCGCCGGTGCCGTCACCCTCGCCCTGCCGCTGCTGCACGTGCTGGCCGGCCGGGCCGCGGCCGGCCCGTGCGTCACGCCGGCCGCCGAACCGTTGCCCGGCCACCCGCGCGACACCCGCCTGCTGCCCGTCCGGCGGAGCGCCCGTGGCGCCGTGCCGCTGGCCTTCGACGGGCCGGCGATGCTGCGCGGGCTGGCGCTGGCCGAGGCCCTCGCGGTGGTGCCGCCCGGCGGTGTCCCGGCGGGCGCCCCGGTGGAGCTGCTGCCGGTGCCGTGAACGGGCCTGCGGTGAACGGGCCTGCGGTGAACGGCCCTGCGGTGAACGGGCTGCCGTGAACGGGCCTTGGCTTGAACGGTCCGGCCGGGTGCGGGGCCGGCCGGTCAGCCCGTGGTCGCCGGTCCGGCCGGCCGGATGGTGATGACCCGGTCGGTGAGCTGCAGGACGGCGGCCTCCGGGTCGGTGTAGTTGAGCACCCGGCGGCCGCGGACCACGGCCACCACCAGGTCCGCGCACTCGCGCGGGCTGTGCCCGGCCTCGGCCCGGGTGACCGGGCGCTCGACGACGTCCAGCCCGGTGCCGTAGGTGAGCAGGTCCTCCATCACCGAGCCGGCGTGCGGGCTGAGCATCGACATGCCCAGCAGCCGGCCGGCCGAGCTGGAGCTGGTCACCACCACGTCGGCGCCGCTCTGGCGCAGCAGCGGCGCGTTCTCGTCCTCCCGGACGGCGGCCACCACCGTGGCGCTCTTGTTGAGCTGACGGGCCGTCAGGGTGATCAGGACAGCGGTGTCGTCGCGCTCCGGTGCGACCACGACCTGGGCCGCCCGCGGGAGTTCGGCCCGCAGCAGGGTGTCCGTGCGGGTGGCGTCGCCGACCACGCCGACCAGGCCGTCCCGGGCGGCCTGGTCGACCACCTTCTGCTGCGGGTCCACCACGACGATCGAGTCCTTGCGGATGCCCTGGCCGAGCAGGGTGTCCACGGCGGTACGCCCCTTGGTGCCGTAGCCGATGACGACGGTGTGCTCGCGCACGGTGGACCTCCAGCGTCCGATGCGCCATTGCTGGCGGGTGCGTTCGGTCAGCACCTCCAGGGTGGTGCCGACCAGGATGATCAGGAAGACCACCCGGAGGGGGGTGATCACGAAGATGTTGATCAGTCTCGCCGTGTCGCTGACCGGGGTGATGTCCCCGTACCCGGTGGTGGAGAGGGTGACGGTGGCGTAGTAGGCGGCGTCCAGGAGGTCGACCTGGCCGTCCGAGTTGTCGTTGTACCCGCCGCGGTCGGCCCAGACGATCAGGGTCGTCAGGACCAGCACGCCGAGGGCCAGCAGCAGGCGCTTGAGCACCTGCCGCAGCGGCGGGGCGCCGCGGCGGCTGGGCAGGGCGATCTGGCGGTCCGAGTCCGTTCCGCCCTCGGCGACGCTCCTGGCGCCGATGCCGGCCAATCGCAGCCGCGACGGCCTGGCGCCCGGCCGGGGTGGTGGTCTGTCGATGGTCATACGAAGAATCATGCGGTGGCCCGGGGAGCTGAACTGACACCGCCGCGCGGCCGGCGGCCCGCCCGGGGCCCGGCCCGGCCGGTCGTCCGCCGGCGGGCCGGGCGGCGGGCGTAGCGTGGCGGGCATGCGAGCCATCACCGTTCCCCAGCCAGGCGGCCCCGAAGCGTTGACCTGGGCCGAAGTCCCCGACCCCGTGCCCGGTGAGGGCGAGGTGCTGGTCGAGGTCGTGGCCACCGCCGTCAACCGGGCCGACCTGTTGCAGCGCCAGGGCTTCTACGACCCGCCGCCCGGCGCCTCCCCGTACCCGGGCCTGGAGTGCTCCGGGCGGATCGTCGCGCTCGGCGCCGGGGTCTCCGGCTGGGGCGTCGGCGACGAGGTGTGCGCGCTGCTGGCCGGCGGCGGGTACGCGGAGCGGGTCGCGGTGCCGGTCGGGCAACTGCTGCCGGTGCCCAAGGGGGTGAGCCTGGAGGAGGCCGCGGCCCTGCCGGAGGTGACGGCGACGGTCTGGTCGAACCTCTTCATGGTGGCGCACCTGCGGCCGACCGAGACGGTGCTGCTGCACGGCGGTGCGAGCGGGATCGGCACGATGGCGATCCAGCTGGCCAAGGCGGTCGGCGCGCGGGTGCTGGTGACGGCCGGCAGCGCGGAGAAGCTCGCGCGCTGCGCCGAACTGGGCGCGGACGTCGGCATCAACTACCGCGAGCAGGACTTCGCGGAGGCCGTCCGGGAGGCGACCGGCGGGGCCGGCGTGGACGTGGTGCTGGACATCATGGGCGCCAAGTACCTGGAGCGGAACGTGGCTTCGCTGGCCCTGAACGGGCGGCTGGTGGTCATCGGCCTGCAGGGCGGGGTGAAGGCCGAGCTGAACCTCGGCGCGCTGCTGGCGAAGCGGGCGGCCGTGGTGGCCACCTCGCTGCGCGGGCGCCCGCTGGCCGAGAAGGCGGCGATCGTCGCGGGGGTGCGCGAGCACGTCTGGCCGCTGATCGAGGGCGGGGTGGTCCGGCCGGTGGTGCACCAGGTGCTGCCGCTGGCCGAGGCGGGCGCCGGCCACCGCCTGCTGGAGTCGGGTGCGCAGGTGGGCAAGGTGGTCCTGCGGGTGTGAGGCGGCCGCGGGGCGCCCGGAGGGGCGTGCGTCCGTCGGGGGTGCGGGCCGGGGGTGTGCGGGGCCGGGACGGGCCCGGTGGCCGGTGGGGCCGGTGGGGCCGGTGGGCGGTGGTGCGGCCCGGGTGACGTACGGTGTCCGATCTTGTTCGGAATGCCCGGATTGTCGGGTTGTGTGAGGCTGGATGCGAGCTGTCCCGCCGCCGGCCGCGCCGAAGCGCGGTCGGCCGTCGGAAGGACCTCCGTCCGTGGCCGCATCTCCGTACGTGTTCTCCGAGCTCTCCCCCGCCCGCCCGTACCGCGCCGGGGCCCGCTCCGGTGCCCCCGCCGCCGGCCGCCACCGGCCGGCCGCCGCCTGTTGGGCCGCGGCGGCCGGCCTCGCCCTCCCGCTGCTGCTCTCCTCGCCCGCCTTCGCCCCGGCGCCCGGCGAGGAGGGCGGTGCGGTCGTCCGGCGCACGGCGGACGCCCCCGGGACGGCCCTGGCCCTCCGGTCCGCGACCGCCCGCTCGGGGGGCGGCGCCGCGGTCTCGCTGCCGGGCCTGTCGTTCCTCGCACTGCGGCCCGTCGCCGCGCGGGCCCTCGCCCCGCCGCCCGTCGCCGCGCGGGCCCTCACCTCGCCGCTCCTCGGCCCGGCCGACGCCGATCCGTCCGCGGCCGACGTCGGTGCCGATGCCGTGGACGCCGGTGCCGGTGCCGGTGTCGTGGACGCCGACACCGCCGACCCGTCCACCGCCGATCCGACGGCCGATGCCACCACCGGGCCGGCCACCGGGGACGGGCCCTCCGCCGGGCCGTCGTCCGCCGGCCCGGAGCCGTCGGACGCCCAGGAGTCCCCGGCGGCGGAGCCGTCCGCCGGTGCGGACGGGTCCGACGTGGGCGGACCGGTGCCCGGACCGTCACCGGTGCCCACCACCCGCGCTCCCTCGGTGCCCCCGGCGCCCGCCGTGCCCGCCGCACCGGGCCCCGGGGCGTCCGCGGCCGGGCCGGACGCCGGGCAGCAGGGCGGGCCGTCGGCCGGGCCCGTGCCGTCGGCGGCGCCCTCCCCGGCCGCCGGTCCGCTGCCGGAGTCCCCGGCCGCCCGGCCCTCCCCCGCCGTCCAGGGGCCCGTCGGGCCGCCCTCCCGGCCGGCCGCGCCGTCGGCGGCGCCGTTCGCCGATCCGGCCCGTCCCGGGCGGGACGCCCGCCACCCGGTGCCGGACCGGCTCCTCCCCCCGGACCGCGCGCAGGCCTACCGGCACCACCTCGGCCCCGTGTCGCCGGGGCCGGGCGGGCGTTTCCGGGCCGAGCCCCCGGCCGCCGGCGGCCCGGCGGACGAGGAGGTGGCCCCGGCCCCGCCGGACGCCGGCCCCGAGGACGGGTCCCCGCAGGCCCTGGCCGCCGGCCCCGGCACCGTGGACGTGGCCGGCCCGGTCGCCGCCCCCACCCGCTGGACCGACCCGTCGACCCTGCAGTTGCCGCTCGGCGCCGGGCTGGCCCTGATCGGCAGTGGCCTCGCCCTGGTCGGGCTGCGGATGCGGCGGTCCTGAGCGGCGGGCCCGGCCGTCGCCGGGCCGACCGCCCGGCCCCGCCGTTTGACCGGATCTGACGGTCCGGCAGATCATCTGCGTGACGGTCGCACCCGACCGAAGGGTGCCCGCCACGGATCCGCCGGCCGGCGCCCGGGGGAGGGCCCGGCCACGGGCGCCGCCGGCCGCCGGAAGGCGCCGGCCGGGGACCCGGTGCGGGCCGGGGCCTTCCCTGGACCGAAGCCCGGTGAGAGAGAATGGGATTCATGACGAAGCCGATGAACGAGCACTCGCAGCAGGAGTCGTCCCAGGCATCGGGCGGCCAGTCGCAGGACGGCCCCAAGGTGCTGATCGTCGGGCCGGACGGGATGCCGGTGGGCCAGGGCTTCACCCCCCGGCTCGGCGAGGAGGACGGGTTCGAGCCCCGTGAACTCCCGGTGACCGAGATGGTGGAGCAGCCGGCCAAGGTCATGCGGATCGGCAGCATGATCAAGCAGCTGCTGGAGGAGGTCCGGGCGGCCCCTCTGGACGAGGCCAGCCGGGTCCGGCTGAAGGACATCCACGCCAGCTCCATCAAGGAGCTGGAACTCGGCCTGGCACCCGAGCTGGTGGCCGAGCTGGAGCGGTTGTCGCTGCCGTTCACCGAGGACACCATCCCGACCGAGGCCGAGCTGCGGATCGCGCAGGCCCAGTTGGTGGGCTGGCTGGAGGGGCTCTTCCACGGCATCCAGACCGCGCTGTTCGCCCAGCAGATGGCCGCCCGGGCGCAGTTGGAGCAGATGCGGCGGGCGCTCCCGCCCGGCCTGCACGGCGCCGAGTCCGACCTGGAGGAGCCGGGCGAGGGGCGGGGCATGCGCTCGGGCCCGTACCTGTAGGCCGGCGCCCGCCCGCGGGGTGTCCCAGCAGGGTCACAGTGTCGGCCCTGCACAGAACGACGGCCCGCCGAGCCGATACCCTGGCCCCTGTCGCAGGCCCCCCGAGGCCGCGACGGGGGTCGGGCCGGCCGGTGGCGGTGCCCGCTCCGCACGGGACGCAACCGAACGTCACGGCCGGGGTGTCACCACGGCCGAGGGGGAGCAGAGGACCATGAGCGAGGGCGGCACCGCGGGTCAGGGCTACTCCCTGGGCAACGGCAGGTACGAGCTTCAGCACCTGCTCGGCGAGGGCGGCATGGCCTCCGTCCACCTGGCGTACGACAACGTGCTGGACCGCCAGGTCGCGGTGAAGACGCTGCACACCGAGCTGGGCCGCGAGCAGTCCTTCCGGGAGCGGTTCCGCCGGGAGGCCCAGGCCGTCGCCCGGCTCGAACACACCAACATCGTGACGGTCTACGACTCCGGCGAGGACGTCGCCGCGGACGGCGCGACCACGCCGTACATCGTGATGCAGCTGGTCGAGGGCCAGCCGCTGCGCGACGTGCTCAACGAGGCGATCGCCCAGTACGGCGCGATGCCCGCCGAGCGCGCGCTGAAGATCACCGCCGGGGTGCTGGCCGCGCTGGAGGCCTCGCACGACGCCGGCCTGGTCCACCGTGACATCAAGCCCGGCAACGTGATGTTCGACCGCAAGGGCGTCGTCAAGGTGATGGACTTCGGCATCGCCCGCGCGCTGCAGTCCGGCGTCACCTCGATGACCCAGACCGGCATGGTCGTCGGCACCCCGCAGTACCTCTCGCCCGAGCAGGCGCTCGGCAAGAGCGTGGACGCCCGCTCCGACCTGTACTCGGTCGGCTGCATGCTGTTCGAGCTGCTCACCGGCCAGCTGCCGTTCGACGGGGACTCCCCGTTCTCGATCGCGTACAAGCACGTGCAGGAGGAGCCGCCGGCCCCGTCCTCGCTCAACCGGGCGGTCACGCCGGCGATCGACGCGCTGGTGGCCCGGGCCCTGCGCAAGGACCCGGCGCACCGGTTCCCGACCGCCGAGGCGATGCGCGAGGAGGTCGAGCGGGTGCTCGGCGGCGGGGCCGGCAGCCCGCTGCAGGCCAGCACCCCGCTGGTGATCAACGAGGGCCCGCGCTCGGCGCACGCCTCCACCTCGCTCACCAACATGCCGCAGGTCCCGGGCGACCTGAGGACGCCCGCCCCGCAGGTCGCGCAGCCGTACCAGCCGGTCCACACCTCGCCGCAGTACGGCCCGCAGACGCCGCCGCCGCCGTACCGCACGCCGGCCCCGCAGGCCCCGCACACGCCGCAGCCCTTCGCGCAGCCGCAGTACCAGACGCCGCCGCCGCACGGCTTCCACCCGCAGACGCCGCCGCCGTTCCCGCAGCAGGCCCACACGCCCGCGCCGATGCCGATGCAGCAGCCGGTGTTCGCCCCGGTGGCGCCCACGAACAACAACGGCTGCTCGACCGCGCTGGTGGTGGTCGGGATCATCCTCGGCGTGATCGTGCTGGTGATCATCATCATCGCCATCGTGGTGACCAAGGCGGACAACACGACCGACTACAACAGCGGCAGGTCGCTGCCCGTCACCGCCTCCGTGCTCCAGCCGGGCCAGCTGCCGTCCGCGGGCGGCGGGCTGCTCTGAGGGACCCGCCGCGGGCGGCCGTTCCACGCAGGCTGTCCGAGGCGGTAGCGTTCTAGGGATTACGTAGCGACAGGGCGACCGCGATCCGAGCGAAGGCCCGGGGCGAGGAGCGATGGCACACACGCAGCATCCTGGCGACGGCGAGGGGGACGGCGCCGCCGGCCGGGACGAGGCCGCACGTGAGGCCACCGGGCCGACCGCCGCCATCCCGACCCCCGGTGCGGGACCGCACACTCCGGGCCGGGGCAGCACGGCGCCGCTCGGCACCGTCGGCGACGGCCGCTACCGCCTGACCCACCGCCTCGGCCGCGGCGGCATGGCGGAGGTGCTGGCCGCCCAGGACGTCCGGCTCGGCCGGACGGTCGCCGTCAAGCTGCTCCGTCCCGAGCTGGCCCAGGACGACATCGCCCGGCTGCGGTTCAACCGCGAGGCGCAGTCCGTCGCGGGCCTCAACCACCACTCGATCGTCGCCGTCTACGACACCGGCGAGGAGCAGCACGGCAGCGGCGGCCCGGACGGCGGCGGCGAGTCCACGCCGTACATCGTGATGGAGCTGGTCGAGGGCCGCACCGTCCGCGAGCTGCTGGTGGACGAGGAGGCCCCGCCGGTCGACCAGGCGCTGATCATCATCGCCGGGGTCCTGGAGGCGCTCGCCTACAGCCACCGGCACGGCATCGTGCACCGCGACATCAAGCCCGCCAACGTGATCATCACGACCGGCGGCGCGGTCAAGGTGATGGACTTCGGCATCGCCCGCGCGCTCACCGGCGCGGCCAGCACGATGACCCAGACCGGCATGGTCATGGGCACCCCGCAGTACCTCTCGCCCGAGCAGGCGCTCGGCAAGGCGGTCGACCACCGCTCCGACCTGTACGCGGCCGGCTGCATGCTCTACGAGCTGCTGACGCTGCGGCCGCCGTTCACCGGCGACACCCCGCTCTCGGTGGTCTACCAGCACGTCCAGGACGCGCCGGTGCCGCCCTCGCAGGCCAACCACCGGGTGCCGGCCGGGCTGGACGCCCTGGTGCTGCGCTCGCTGGCGAAGAACCCGGACGACCGCTTCCAGGACGCCGACGAGTTCCGCGCCCACGTCCAGCACGCGCTGCGCCAGCTGCACGGCGCCGCCGGGGCCGGCTACCCGGGCGCGGCGGCCGCCGCCGCGGCCGCCGGGCTGGCCGCCGCCGGGCAGGGCCACAGCGGCGCCTTCCCCGGCCCGGGGACCGGCGGCTACGGCGGCCAGGGCACCCCGCCCGGCGGCGGTACCGCGATCACCGAGTCGTTCGGGCCGATGGGCCAGGGCGACCCCACCACCGCGCTGCCCTACCAGGCCGCCTCTCCCTACCAGACCCCCTCGGGGCCCTACCAGGGCCCGGGCGGGCCGAACGGCGGTGACGGCGACGGGGACGACGACGGCCGCCGCCGCGGTCCGTGGGGGTGGGTGGCCGGTGTGGTCGCCGTGCTGGTCGCGGCCGGGATCGGGATCGCCGTCGCCGTCCAGGCCGGCAACAACGACAACGGGAACGTCCCCACCGGCCCGGTGGTGACCACCACGTCGGCCCCGGAGGTGACGCAGAACTCGCCGTCGGCGCAGCCCTCGCCGTCCGCGACCAGGCAGACCCAGGCGCCGAGCGACAACCAGACCTTCGTGCAGACCACGGCGCCGACCCGGCACAGCACGCCGTCGCCGACGCTGTCGCCGAGCGCGACGGCCACCAAGTCGCCGACGGCCACCGCCTCGCCGACCTCGTCCGGGACGGCGACCTCGACGGGCGGGGCGACGCCCTCGTCGAGCGGCAGCGCCCACCCGCCGGTCACGACGGCCCCGCCGGCCAGCCCGCCCGCGGGCGGCTGAGCCGCCGCCGGGTCAGTTGGTGAAGGCGTCCAGGACCTGTTCGTACTCCTGGCACCACCACGCCAGCTGACCCGCCGAGGCCGGGAACAGCGGGTCGGCCCGGTGGTCGCCGCGCTGGTAGTGCCACTGCAGGATCCAGAAGTCGTTCAGCCGCTCCCACCAGACCCGGTGCGCGGCCGCCGCCATCTCCTCCGGGCGGGCCCCGCCGGCCGCCCGGTACGCCTGCGAGTAGCGGCGCACCCGGACCAGGTCGAGCATCCCGGTCAGCGGGTGGTTGAAGAGCAGCGTCGCGGCGCGCACCGCCTCCTCGGCGCGCGGCTGCGGCCCGAGCTTGTCCCAGTCGAGGACGGTCGCCACCCGGCCGCGCCGGTGCAGCAGGTTGAGGCCGTGGAAGTCGCCGTGGGTCCAGCCGGTGGGCGGGGCCGCGTCCAGCGCAGGGCGGCGGTGCGCCAGCTCGGCCAGCAGCTCGATCCGCTCGGTGAGCCGTTGCTCGGCCAGGGCGTCGAAGGCCCCGTACGGCTGCCGCTCGCGGGCCCGCAGGCGCAGGGCGGCGGCCAGCCGGGCGCTGTCGCGCGGATCGGCGCTGCGGTACCCGGCGGGCTGCGGCCGGGCGGCGCAGACCTCGTCGAGCGCGCCGTGCAGCCGGGCGAGCAGCGCACCGAGCGCCTCGCACTGCGGGAGGTCCAGGTCGGTGCCGTGCCGGTGCCGGCCCTCGATCCAGGGGAAGAGCGCGAAGAGCCGGCCGCCGTGCGCGGTCACCGTCCGGCCGCCGGCGGCGGCCAGCGGCGGGGCCACCGGCAGTCCGCGCCGGTGCAGCCCGGCGGTGGCGCGGTGCTGTCCGGCGATCACCGGCCGGCTCGCGGTGGCGGCGTCCACGTAGCACTTGAGGAAGTAGGAACCGGTCGCGGTGGTGACGCGGTAGCCACGGTTGAGCAGTCCCTCGGCGACGGGCACGGTCTCCAGCGGCGGGCCCACCCGGTAGGACCGCAGGACGGTGGCCAGTACGGACGGCGGCACGGGCGGGCTGAGGGTCCCTATCGGCGGGGCGTGGAGGTCCGGCCGGGCCGGGGCGCAGGCCAGTGCCCCAGCGAGGGGCTGCCGGGGGGCGGGGGGCCGGAGGGCGGCGGCCGTGGCCGAGAGTGATTGTGGAGTCACGGCCAGAGCGTAGGGCCCCCCGCCGGGGGTCCTTGACAAACCGTCAGTGTTCTGAAGCGAACCCCGCCGGGGCCGGCCTCAGTGGTTCTGGTCGGCCTGGTGGCGGGCGACGAAGGCGGCGGCCTGGGTGCGCCGCTCCATGCCCATCTTGGCCAGCAGGCTGGAGACGTAGTTCTTCACGGTCTTCTCGGCCAGGTGCAGCTCGTTGCCGATCTGGCGGTTGGTCATCCCCTCGCCGATCAGGTCGAGGATCCGGCGTTCCTGCTTGGTGAGCTGGGCGAGCCGTTCGTCCTGCTTCTCGCCGCCCTCGCGGAGCCGCTCCAGCACCCGGCTGGTGGCGACCGGGTCGAGCAGCGACTTGCCGGCCGCGACGTCCCGGACGGCGGTGATCAGGTCGGTGCCGCGGATCGCCTTGAGCACGTACCCGGAGGCGCCGGCCATGATCGAGTCGAAGAGCGCCTCGTCGTCCGAGAACGAGGTGAGCATCAGGCACTTGATGTCCGGCAGCCGGGAGCGGATCTCGCGGCAGACCTCCACGCCGTTGCCGTCCGGCAGCCGGACGTCGAGCACGGCGACGTCCGGGTGCACGGCCGGGATCCGGGCGAGGGCCTCGGCGGCGGTGCCGGCCTCGCCGACCACCTCGATGTCGCCCTCGACGGACAGCAGGTCGTGGACGCCCCGCCGGACCACCTCGTGGTCGTCGAGCAGAAATACTCTGATATGTCCGTTTGTCGTCACGTCCAAAGAGTCCCATACCGGATGCCCGGAGACCCGTCGCCCGCCCCGGGGCGCACCACCGCTCCGCCCGCGCACCGCCCGTACGGCGCCCGCCCCGCGCCGCCGCCGCGCCCGCGCACCGCCGGTGCGCGGCCCGTTACCCGGTGCCGGGCCGGAAAAAACCGATCCCCATTACCCCCTTACGCGGAGCCCGCTGCCCGGATAGCGTGCGCAGGTGTCCTGCACGGCACCACCGTGAGAGCTGCGCCACACCTGCCGCTCCCGGACGTGAACAACTAGGACGTCCTAGCGCAAGCGCGCCAAGGGCGGTCGCTGGGTAACGTTCTCGTGAGGTACGCCGTCGGAAGAGGATCACCACCTGCCCCGCAGCCGGTGCGCACACCCAAGCGCGCCTCGCGAGGCGGTGACCGGACCGGTCACCGGCGACCCCGGGCGGCCGGACAGACCGAGGAGTGAACGTGACCGTCAAAAGCACGGCAAGGGCGCGCAAGAAGGCCGCCCCGGCCGTACCTGACAACCTCCCCGCGGGTTCGGGAGCCCAGCCGGAGCTGATCCAGCTGCTGACCCCTGAGGGGGAGCGGGTCGAGCACCCGGACTATCCGCTCACCACCACCCCGGAGGAGCTCCGCGACCTCTACCGCGACCTGGTCCTCGTCCGGCGCTTCGACGCCGAGGCCACCTCGCTGCAGCGGCAGGGCGAGCTCGGCCTGTGGGCCTCGCTGCTCGGCCAGGAGGCCGCCCAGGTCGGGTCGGGCCGCGCCATGCGGACCGGCGACTACGCCTTCCCCACCTACCGCGAGCACGGCGTCGCCTGGTGCCGGGACGTGGACCCGCTGAACCTGCTCGGCATGTTCCGCGGCGTGAACCACGGCGGCTGGGACCCGAACGAGAAGAACTTCCACCTCTACACCATCGTGATTGGCGCGCAGGCCCTGCACGCCACCGGGTACGCGATGGGCATCACCAAGGACGGCACCGACGACGCGGTGATCGCCTACTTCGGTGACGGCGCCTCCAGCCAGGGCGACGTCAGCGAGGCCTTCACCTTCGCCTCGGTCTACAACGCGCCGGTCGTCTTCTTCTGCCAGAACAACCAGTGGGCGATCTCCGAGCCGACCACCAACCAGACGAAGATCCCGCTGTACCGCCGCGCCTCCGGCTTCGGCTTCCCCGGCGTGCGCGTCGACGGCAACGACGTGCTGGCCTGTCTCGCGGTCACCCGCTGGGCCCTGGACCACGCCCGCAGCGGCAACGGCCCGGTGCTGGTCGAGGCCTTCACCTACCGGATGGGCGCCCACACCACATCGGACGACCCCACCCGCTACCGGCTCGCCGAGGAGACCGAGGCCTGGCGCGCCAAGGACCCGATCTCCCGCCTCAAGGCGCACCTGGACCGCGAGGGCCTCGCCGACGAGGCGTTCTTCGCCTCGGTCGAGGCCAAGAGCGAGGAGCTGGGCCTGCGGGTGCGCGAGGGCGTGCGCTCGATGCCGGACCCGGACCCGACCCTGATCTTCGACCACGTCTACGCGGAGCCGCACACGCTGGTCGACGAGGAACGGGCCGAGTACGTCGCGTACGCGGCCTCCTTCGAGGGCGGGGAGAACCTCTGATGGCCGGTCAGCTCAGCATCGCCAAGGCGCTCAACGAGGCCCTGCGCAAGTCGCTGGAGAACGACCCCAAGACGCTGCTGATGGGCGAGGACATCGGCAAGCTCGGCGGCGTCTTCCGGATCACCGACGGACTGCAGAAGGACTTCGGCGAGAGCCGGGTCATCGACACCCCGCTCGCCGAGTCCGGCATCGTCGGCACCGCGATCGGCCTCGCGCTGCGCGGCTACCGCCCGGTGGTGGAGATCCAGTTCGACGGCTTCGTCTACCCGGCCTTCGACCAGATCGTCTCCCAGCTCGCCAAGATGCACGCCCGCGCGCTGGGGCACGTCAAGCTCCCCGTCACCGTCCGGATCCCGTACGCGGGCGGCATCGGCGCGGTCGAGCACCACAGCGAGTCGCACGAGGCGTACTTCGCGCACACCGCCGGCCTGCGGGTGGTCAGCCCCTCCAACGCGCACGACGCGCACTGGATGCTGCGCCAGGCGATCGCCTCGGACGACCCGGTGATCTTCCTGGAGCCCAAGCGCCGCTACTGGGACAAGGGCGAGGTCGGCGACGCCGCCGACCTGCCGCTGCACGACGCCCGGATCGCCCGCGGCGGCACGGACGCCACGCTGATCGCGTACGGCCCGATGGTCAAGGTCTGCCTGGACGCCGCCGCGGCGGCCGAGGAGGACGGCCGCAGCCTGGAGGTCGTGGACCTGCGCTCGCTCTCCCCGGTGGACTTCGCGGCCCTGGAGGCCTCGGTCAAGCGCACCGGCCGCGCCATCGTGGTGCACGAGGCGCCGGTCTTCCTCGGCATGGGCGCCGAGCTGGCCGCCCGGCTCACCGAGCGCTGCTTCTACCACCTGGAGGCGCCGGTCCTGCGGGTCGGCGGCTTCCACGCGCCGTACCCGCCCTCCCGGGTGGAGGAGGCGTTCCTGCCCGATCTGGACCGTGTGCTCGACGCCGTCGACCGCTCGTTCGCGTACTGAGCCAAGGAGCGATGATGACCACCGAAGTTCGCTCGCTCCGCGAGTTCAGGATGCCGGACGTCGGGGAGGGCCTCACCGAGGCCGAGATCCTGACCTGGTACGTCAAGCCCGGCGATCCCGTCACCGACGGCCAGATCGTCTGCGAGGTGGAGACCGCCAAGGCCGCGGTCGAGCTGCCGATCCCCTTCACCGGGACGGTCGAGCAGCTGTTCTTCCCCGCGGGCGCGACGGTCGACGTCGGCACGGCGATCATCACGGTCGCGGTGGCCGGCGGGGCACCCGCCCCCGCCGCCGCGGCGCCCGCGCCGGCCGTGCAGGGCGAGCCGGCCGAGGCCCCCGAGCCGGAGCGCCGCGAGGTGCTGGTCGGCTACGGCCCGCGCACCGGCGGCGCCCAGCGCCGGGCCCGCAAGACGACCGTCGCCGTCTCCAACGGCACCGCCTCCCACGGCACGGCGGCCCCGGCCGCCCCCGCCGTCGTGGTGGCGCCGGTCGCACCCGCCCCGGTCGCACCCGCCCCGGTCGCACCCGCCCCGGTCGCACCCGCCCCGGCGGCGCCCGTCGCGCTGCCCGAGCAGGCGGCCGGCGACCGGCCGCTGGCCAAGCCGCCGGTGCGCAAGCTCGCCAAGGACCTCGGCGTCGACCTGCGGACGGTCGTCCCGACCGGCCCGGACGGCGTGATCACCCGCGAGGACGTGCACGCGGCCCTCGCGCCGGCGCCGGTGGTGGCCCCGGCCCCGCAGGCACCGGCGGCCGCGCCCGTGGTCGAGGCGGTCCAGGACGACCGGGCGGCGACCGTGACCGGTGGCGACGTGCGGATCCCGGTCAAGGGCGTCCGCAAGGCGACCGCGCAGGCGATGGTGGCCTCGGCCTTCACCGCCCCGCACGTCACCGAGTTCGTCCAGGTCGACGTCACCCGCACGATGAAGTTCGTCCGGCGGCTGAAGGAGACCGGCGAGCTGGGCCGGGACGTCCGGGTCAGCCCGCTGCTGCTGGTCGCCAAGGCCCTGCTGACCGCGATCAAGCGGCACCCCGAGATCAACGCGCAGTGGGACGAGGCGGCGCAGGAGATCGTCATCAAGGGGCAGGTGAACCTCGGCATCGCCGCGGCCACCCCCCGCGGCCTGATCGTGCCCAACATCAAGGACGCCGGCGCCCGGACCCTCTCCGGTCTGGCCACGGCGCTCGGCGAGCTGGTCGACACCGCCCGCCAGGGCCGGACCTCGCCCGCCGACATGCAGGGCGGCACCGTCACCATCACCAACGTGGGCGTCTTCGGCGTCGACACCGGCACCCCGATCCTCAACCCCGGCGAGGCCGCCATCCTGGCCTTCGGCGCGGTCCGGGACATGCCGTGGGTGCACAAGGGCAAGGTGGTGCCGCGCCAGGTGACCACGCTGGCGCTCTCCTTCGACCACCGACTGGTGGACGGGGAGCTGGGCTCCAAGGTGCTGGCCGACGTGGCCGCGCTGCTGGAGCGCCCGAAGCGCCTGATCACCTGGGGCTGATCACCCGGGGCCGATGACCCCGGGGCCGATGACCCCGGGGCTGATCACCCGCACAGCACGGCAGGGCCGTACCCCCACCGCCGTGGGGGTACGGCCCTGCCGCTTGCCGTGGCCGTCTCAGCCCTGGTTGCGGAGGCGGCGCACGGCGATCAGGACGCCGGCCCCGAGGGCGACGAAAGCGGCGGCCGAGCCGGCCAGGAAGCCGTTCGGGCTGCTGGCCCCGGTCCGGGCCAGCTCGGTGGCCGGGGCGTCGGCGGGTGCGGTGCCGGCGGTCGGCGCGGTCGGCGCGGCCGGCGCGGCCGTCCCGGCGGTCGTCCCGGCGCCGGTCACCGGGGCCCGTCCGGCGGCCGGCTCGACGGCCGGGCCGGCGGCCTCGGCGCCGGGCCTGCCACCGGGCGCGCTGCCGGCCTTGGCGGCCGGCGCGCCGGACCCGGGGGCGGCGGCCTTCACGGGACGGGTCACCTTGAGGTCGGCCGTGGCGGAGCCGAAGTTGGCCCCCGCGTACATCTGCAGCCGCGCGAGGTCCTTCGGCGCGTCCGCCGCCAGCGTGACGCGGAAGGTGTACCGGACGGCGCGGCCGACGGCCAGCGGCTCGCCGGGACCGGCCGGGTCGGAGTGGATCGCCGGGTCGCACCCGGGCTTCATGGCGAGCCGCTTCCACCGGCCCTGCGCCATCACCTCGACGGTCACCTGCGAGGGCCGGGGGGTGGCCCCGGCGGCGTTGAAGAACCCGAGACCGGGGGCGATCCGCCGGTAGTCGGCCTCGGTGGAGTTGGCGATCTCGATGCCGAACTCGATCGCCGGGCCGCCGGCCACCAGGGCGGCGGGCGCGGGGCCGACGAACGCGACCTCGGCGCTCCGTCCGTGCAGCTCGAAGGAGTTGTCGGCGGCGACGGCCGGGTCGGCGGCCCGGGCCGCCGCCTGAGCGCTGTCCGGGCCCCCGCAGGCCCAGGCGGTGTTGCCGGGGAGTACCTGGACGGCGCCGGCCAGCAGCAGGGCGGCGGCCAGGCCGGTGGCCCGGGAGCGACGGGAGAGCGAGGGGACGTTCTTCGTGAATGCGGAGATACCGGACGCGCGCATGCTGTGTTCCCCCAGGGACGTGGTGCTGACGGTGTGGGTGAAGGTGACCGGCCCGCTCCTGCTGAGCGGAGTCGCGCCCCCCGGCTGCGCCGGTCTCGCTCTCCGTGCCCTTCTCCCTTACAGACGTCCATCCCCGCCGGGGGTTGCAGGTGGGTCCGGAAGTTTTTTCGGAGGCTTCGCGAACCCCGCTCCGGGATACTGCCGGGATGGTCGAACAGCAGCTCGCGGAGCAGTCGGTGGCGCACCCTCCGGGCGAGGACGGGCGCCGGTCGCTGCGCCGGGACGTCTCCGTCCCGGCCCTGCTGGCCGGGCTCGTCTGCATCGCCGTCTCCTTCTCGGGCCCGCTGGTGGTGGTGCTCGCCGCGGCGGCCGCCGGACAGCTCGACCAGGCGCACACGGCCTCCTGGATCTGGGCGGTGTCGGTCGGCAGCGGCCTGACCTGCCTGCTGCTCAGCTGGTGGACCCGGATGCCGGTGATCACCGCCTGGTCGACCCCGGGCGCGGCCCTGCTGGTGACCAGCCTCGGCGCCTACCCGTACCGGGAGGCGGTCGGTGCCTTCCTGGTGAGCGGGGTGGTGACCGGGCTGTTCGGGATCACCGGGCTGTTCGGGCGGCTGATCCGGGCGGTGCCGGCCGGGATCGTGAACGCGATGCTCGCCGGGATCCTCTTCTCCTTCGGCACCGGGATCTTCACCGCGCTGCGCGGGGCCCCCGTCCTGGTGCTCGGCACCTTCGCGGCCTTCCTGCTGGCCAAGCGGCTGGCCCCCCGGTACGCCGTGCCCGTCGCCCTGGTGGCGGGCGGGGTGCTCGCGGCCGTCACCGTCGGCCTGCCGCTGCACCTGGGCGGGGCCGCCGGCCCGACCCGGCCGGTGCTCACCGCCCCGGCGCTCTCCTGGCCGTCCCTGGTCGGCCTCGCGCTGCCGCTCACCATCGTGGCGCTGGCCTCGCAGAACGCCCCCGGGCTCGGCGTCCTGCGGGCCTTCGGCTACCGGCCGGACGACCGGCTGCTGATCGGGGCGACCGGCGGTGTCTCGGTGCTGCTGGCCCCGTTCGGCTCCCCCGGCGTCAACATCGCCGCCATCACGGCCGCGATCTGCGCCGGTCCGGAGAGCCACCCCGACCCGCGCCGCCGCTACGTGGCCGGCATGTCCGCCGGGGCGCTGTACCTGCTGGTCGGCAGCTTCGGCGGGGTGCTGGTCAGCCTGTTCACCGGGCTGCCGAAGGAGCTGGTCGCGGTGGTCGCCGGGGTCGCCCTGCTGGCCTCGTTGCAGGGCAGCCTGGCGGCGGCGGTCGCCGAGGAGCAGGGCCGGGACGCCGCCGTGGTGACCTTCCTGGCGACGGCGTCCGGGATGTCGCTGTTCGGGATCGGCTCGGCCTTCTGGGGTCTCCTGCTGGGGGTCGCGACGCATCTCCTGCTGCACGCCCGGGTACCGGCCGGCCCCGGTCGCGGGGGCGCCGCCTGACCGGTAGGGGCGCCGCAGAGGCGGTACGGCACCGCCGGACGGGTGCCGTACCGCGCCGTCCGCCCTGCCGGTGGCCCCGGCGCAAGGGCGCCCGGCACCCCGGCGCCGGGCGCGGTCCGGCTCGGGACGGCCGGCGGCGGTAGGGCTCGGGTCAGTCGGACGGCCCAATCATTGGGATGTCCGGGATGGGATGGATCTTCGGCCACTCCAGTGACATTGGGTTCTCCTGGTTGGGGAGCGGCGCTCCCCGGGGGTACGTCTTGGCGACCCCCACCCGAGCGCCCGCCGGGTGACCGGATCCCTTAGGACGCACTCGTATGCCGCCTGGCACCCCTGGCCGGCTCGTCCGGAGTCTGGCCGCGCTCGTCCTGCTGTCCACCGCCGTGCTCCCGGCCGCCCTGGAACTGGCCGGCCCCGCGCCCTTCGGCGCGATCGGAGCCGGTGCCCCGGCCGACCGCGCGGTGCCGCCGCACGCGGTGAAACGGGCCGATCTCCGGTCCGTCGGCGCCGCCCCGACCATCGACATACGCCGCACCGGCGACCCGGCCAACCGGATCACCCTCGTCCTGCTCGGCGACGGCTACACCGCCCCGGAGCAGGAGATGTTCCGCCAGCAGGCGGACCGGGCCTGGAAGGCCCTGATGGAGATCGAGCCGTTCCGCAGCTACCAGGGCTTCTTCAACATACGACGGGTCGAGGTGGTCTCCCCGGTGTCCGGCATCGCCGAGAGCGAGAGCCACGACCAGCACAGCGACACCCCGCTGGGCATGCACTTCTGGTGCGACGGCACCGCCCGCCTGCTCTGCGCGGACGAGGGCGCCACCGCCCGCTACGCCGGGGACGGCGAGGGCCCGCAGTACCTGATCGCGCTGGCGAACTCCACCGAGTACGGCGGCGCCGGCGGCACCGGGGTGACCACCCTCGCCGGGGGCAGCCCCGACGCGGGGCGGATCATCCAGCACGAGATCGGGCACACGGTCGGCGACCTCGGCGACGAGTACGACAGCGCCCCCGACGACGCCGACTACCCCAACCTGGCCACCGAGAACGCCGACGAGATGCGCCGCAAGCAGGTCAAGTGGTGG
The DNA here is from genome assembly GCF_014655955.1 of Kitasatospora indigofera. Taxonomy (GTDB): domain Bacteria; phylum Actinomycetota; class Actinomycetes; order Streptomycetales; family Streptomycetaceae; genus Kitasatospora; species Kitasatospora indigofera. The sequence continues at coordinate 2,216 of NZ_BNBO01000075.1, read as the reverse complement.
CGCTGGCTGGGTGTGCAGTCCCCTGACGGCGGCGGGACGGTCGGGGCGTACCGCAGTGCCAACGGCATCTACCGGCCCACCCCCGACTCGGTGATGCGCACCCTGGGCGGCACCTACAACCTGCCCTCCCGGGAGGCGATCATCGAGCAGATCTACCGCCGGGTCGCGCCCACCGACAGCCCGGTGCCGCCGGCCGGCGAGGTCAGCGGCCGGCCCCGCCTGGAGGTCCGTCCGCTGCCGCTGAACGGTGCCCGGCAGCTGCAGGTCGACTGGCGGGTCGACGGGGTGCCGGTGCAGCCGGCGCCCGCCGACCGGGGCTCGCTGGACACCGCCGCGCTGAGCCTGCCGTCCGGGCACACCGCCACCGTCACGGCGGTGGTCCGGGACACCACGGACTGGGTGCGGGACGAGGCCTTCCGGGACCGCTACATGACCCGGACGGTCACCTGGACGGTCAAGGGCTGACCCGTCGGCGGGCCCCGGCGGCCGGCCGCCGGGAGGGTGGCGGGGAGGGCGGGGCCCCGGGCAGCGGGATCCTTCGTGCCCGGACCCCGGGGTCGGGTTCGGAAGGCCGGATGACTAACCTGGCCCCACTATGAGCGTGGACCCTGCCAGTACCGCCCGCCCGCTGTCCGTACCCGGTCCCAGGATCACCGCACCCAACCCGCCGGCCGCCGGCCCGAACCCGCCGGCCGCCGCCGCGCCGCCCGGCGGCCGCGCCGCCTGGGCCGCCTGGTCGATCGGCGTCAGCGCGTACTTCCTGGCGGTGATCCACCGGACCAGCCTCGGGGTGGCCGGGCTGGACGCGGCCGAGCGCTTCGGCATCGGCGCCTCCGCGCTGTCCACCTTCTCCATCCTCCAGGTGCTGGTCTACGCGGCCATGCAGATCCCGGTCGGCCTGCTGATCGACCGGCACGGTCCGCGCAAGGTCCTGCTGACCGGCGTGCTGCTGCTCAGCGCCGGGCAGCTCGCGTTCGCCTTCAGCTCCTCCTTCGCCCCCGCGCTGGCCTCCCGGGCGGTGCTGGGCTGCGGCGACGCGATGACCTTCATCGCCGTCCTGCGGATCGCCGCCCGCTGGTTCCCGGCCGCGAAGAACCCGCTGGTGGCTCAGCTGACCGGGCTGGCCGGGATGGGCGGCAACCTGGTCACCACCGTGGTCCTCGCCCAGGCCCTGCACAGCGAGGGCTGGCAGGCCACCTTCACCACCACCGCGCTGCTCGGGATCGGGGTGGCGGCCCTGCTCGCGCTGTTCCTGCGGGAGGCCCCGCCCGCGACCGGGCCGGGCGCCGGGCCGGCCGCGGCGACCGTGGCGGAACTGCCCGTCGTCCCGGCCGTGGCGGACCTCCCCGCCGTTCCCGCGGCCGGACTGCCCGCCCCCAGGCCGTCCGTGCGGTCGCAGATCCGGGACTCCTGGCAGGAGCCCGGCACCCGGCTCGGGCTCTGGGTCCACTTCACCACCCAGTTCCCCGGCAACGCCTTCGGCCTGCTCTGGGGGCTGCCCTACCTGGTCGAGGGCCAGGGCATGACCCGCGGCCAGGCCGGCGGGCTGCTCACCCTGCTGGTCTTCAGCAACATGGCCTTCGGGCTGCTGTTCGGCCGGCTGCTCTCCCGGACGACGAAGGCCCGGATGCCGATCACCCTCTCGGTGATAGCCGTCACCGGCGCCGGCTGGGCGGTCGCCCTGGCCTGGCCGGGCGCCCACCCGCCGGCCGGCCTGCTGGTCGTGCTGATCCTGCTGATGGGCAGCAACGGCCCGGCCTCGCTGGTCGGCCTCGACTACGCCCGGGCCCACAACCCGGTCGGCCGGCTCGGCACCGCCTCCGGCATCGCCAACATGGGCGGTTTCATCGGGACGATGATCACCCTGTTCGGCATCGGCGTCCTGCTCGACGCGCTCTCCCCGGCCGGGGCCGGCAGCTACTCCGCCGATGCCTACCGCTGGGCCTTCTGCTGGATGTACGTCCCGCTGGCGGCCGGCACCCTGATGATCCTGCGGCTGCGCCGGAAGCTCGCGGCGGCCCAGGCACGGCCCGCCGCGGGCTGAACCCGGCCGGGCAGGCGCTGGACCCGGCCCGACGAGGGCCGAACCCCGCCGGGCGGGGCCTGGAACGACCGCGGGGCCGGAGCGGCACGCGGGCTGCGTGCGGCTCCGGCCCCGGTGGGGACTGCGGACGGGTCAGCCGGTGGTGCCGGCGGCGGTGAGCAGGTTCACCGCG
>NZ_BNBO01000074.1 GCF_014655955.1 Kitasatospora indigofera | reverse complement strand
CCGGGTGTGTGGTCCGGTGGTGTGGGTGGCGGTGGGTGTGGTGTTGGTGGCGGTGGGTGGTGGTTGTGGTGGGGGTCACGGGGGTGGGGTGGTGTGGGGAGTGGGTCGGTGGGCGGTGGGTGGGGTGGTGGTGACGGTGGGTGGGGGTGTGGTGGGGGTCACGGGGGGTGTGGTGTGAGCGGGGGCACTCGGGGGCTTGTTGGATCTTGGTTTTGGGGTGTTTTCGGGTGGTTCGGGGTGGTTTTCCTTGATCGGTACGGTCGGTAACGGCTGTCTGGCCTGGGGGAACGTGGGATTGCTTGATGTAAACCTGCTGGGTCCGTAGCTTCGTTGTTGTCGGTGCAGCGAGCACCGCCCGGGTTCATCCCGCAGCACGGCCCCGCCGGGGGTTTGTCCGGCAGGTTGCGTCCATGACGTGGCCGGGGTTGTTGCTCGTCCAGTCGAGGCGTGGAAAGTCGGCCCTGTCGCAGGGGTCTGGTTCCGTGTGCCTGCCCGGGGTTCTGGAGAGGACTGTGCATGATCTTCCGTAACGAGACCGCCGCTGCCACCGCCAAGACCGCCACCAAGCGCAACCGCGTGCGGACGGCCCTGATGGCGGGTGCCGTGCTGGCCCTGCCGGTGGCAGGCCTCGTCGCGGCCACCTCCGCCTCCGCGGCGCCGGCGTCGACCTGGGACAAGGTCGCGCAGTGCGAGGCGACCGGCAACTGGGCGATCAACTCGGGCAACGGTTTCTACGGCGGGCTGCAGTTCACCTCCTCGACCTGGGCGGCGTTCGGCGGCACGGCGTACGCCCCGCAGGCGCACCAGGCCACCAAGGCGCAGCAGATCGCCATCGGCGAGAAGGTCCTCGCCGCCCAGGGTCCCGGTGCCTGGCCCGTCTGTTCCGTCAAGGCCGGCCTCACCAAGTAACACCGGCCTCACCGAGTACCACCCCCGGCGACAGCCGCGGCCGAAGGGGCCCTGTGCCCGCTCGTACGAGCGGGCACAGGGCCCCTTCGGCATGCCCGGCCACCCGCCCGGAGCGGGCGGCGGCCGGTTCAGGGCCGGGAGTGCGACTCCACCGCGAGCTCGACGAGTTCGCGCCACCAGCCCTCGCGGGCCCGGACCAGCAGGCGCCCGGCCTCCTCCGGGTCGACCGCCCGCACCTCGACGACCTCCTCGCCGTCGGCCGGGTTGGTCGGCGCGGAGTCGACGTCGACCTCGGCCCAGCCCCAGAGCCAGGCCTTCTCCGGGTGCGGCTGCCACGGCCGGTACGGGACGGGGTTGTCCGTCACGCATCTGTGCGCGCCGATCCAGACCGGCGGGCCGGTCAGCCGGGCGCCGGCCTCCTCGCGCAACTCGCGGGCCAGGCAGGACTCGACGCTCTCGCCGGCCTCCCGGGTGCCGCCCGGGAGGAACCAGTGGCCGCGGGCGTCGCGGCAGAGCACCACCCGGTCGTCGGAGAACCCGACCACGTGAATGTTGGTGATCAACTCGTCCGGCGGGAGTGCCGAAGAGAACTGGGCGTCGTAACCACCCCAGGTCCAGCGCTGCGGGGCATGCAGCAGCGGGAACCGGGAGGCCAGGTCGGTGAGTTCCGTCGCGGTTTCCGTGGTATCCGTCATTGACTGATCGTAGTGCTCAGGGGCTGGTGGAGTGAGTGCCTGTCAGATCATTGGCACCTCGCGCGCGTCGCGGCCCATTCCGGCCCCGGGCCCGGTAGGCGGCCGCCGGCCGCGCGGCGGGCTCCCGTCAGCCGGCCGGCTCCGGGACCACGGCGAACGCCTCCACCTCCAGCAGCAGTTCGGGGCGGAACAGGGCCACGACCTGGACGGCCGAACTGGCGGGCAGCCGTCCGGCGTCGACGAACTCGTCCCGGACGGGCCGGATCGCCGGCAGGTGGCCGATGTCGGTGACGAAGTAGGTGAGCTTGACGACGTCGTCGAAGGTCGCGCCGGCGGCGGCCAGGCACCGGCGCAGGTTCTCGAACACCTGCCGGGTCTGCGCGGCCGGGTCGCCCGGGCCCACCACCTGCCCCCGTTCGTCGAGCGCCACCTGCCCGGAGACGGCGACCAGCCGGCCCGTCCCGGTGACGACCTGGGTGTAGCCCGTTCCCGGGGCGACTCCCTCGGGGGCGGTGATGTACGTGAGCTGCGATTCGGTCATGGGCGACATCCTCACCCGGGGAGCCGGGCCGCTCCAGCGAATTGCGCCGCCGGGCCGGTCCGTCCGGCCCGCCCCGCATCCCCGGCCCGCCCGTTCCCCGGCAGCCGATCCCGGTGACTGTCCCCCGGCCGTCCGCTGCTGGCGATTCCGCTCTGAGCGTGCCGGGGTTCACCCGGCGGCCCCCGGTGGGCAGAGTCGCCGGTATGAAGCTTCTGGTACTGGGCGGGACGGAGTTCGTGGGCCGGGCCGTCACGGAGGACGCACGGGAACGCGGCTGGGACGTCACCGTCCTCCACCGTGGCCGGCACGCACCACCGGCGGGCGTCACCGCCCTGCACGGCGACCGGACGGCGCCGGACGGCCTGGCCGCGCTCGCCGGCGGCGAGTGGGACGTCGTCGTCGACACCTGGCGCTCCGCGCCGTCCGCCGTCCGGGACAGCGCCCGGCTGCTCGCCGGCCGGACGGGGCAGTACACGTACATCTCCAGCCGGTCGGTCTACGCCCACCCGACGCCGGCCGGCGCCGCCGAGGACGGGGCCCTGGTCGACGGCTCGCCGGACGCCGGACCGGTGGGCTACCCGCAGGCCAAGCGCGGCGGCGAACTCGCCGTCGAGGCGGCCTTCGGCGGCCGGGGGCTGCTGGTCCGGGCCGGGCTGATCGTCGGACCGCACGAGAACGTCGGCCGGCTGCCCTGGTGGCTCGACCGGACGGCCCGGGGCGGCCAGGTGCTCGCCCCGGGGCCGCGCGGGCTCACCGTCCAGTACATCGACGCCCGCGACCTCGCGGCCTGGACCCTGGACGCCTCGGTCCGCGGCCTCGGCGGCGCGTACAACCTGGCCGGCCCGCCGGGGGTGACCACCATGGGCGACCTGCTGGAGACCTGCGCCGAGGTCACCGGGGGCGGCGCCGAACTGCGCTGGAGCGACCCCCGGCGGATCGTCGACGCCGGCATCGAACCGTGGACCGACCTGCCGGTCTGGGTCCCGCCGGGGGAACTGCACGACACCATGCACCGGGGCGACGTCACCAAGGCGCTCGCCGCGGGCCTGCGGGTCCGCCCGCTCGCGGAGACCGTCGCGGACACCTGGGAGTGGCTCCGGCGCCGCCGCGAGCAGGGCTTCGAGGAGGGCGGCCCGATCCGTGAGGACCTCAGCCGTCGCGGTCTGGACCCGGACACCGAGGCCCGGTTCCTGCGCGGGGAGTAGCCGCCACGGGCCCGCCGGGTTCCGCCCCGCGCACGGTCACCACTCGGCCTCCCGGTAGTCCTTGAGGAACACGCCGGAGACCGGCGAACCGGCCTCGCCCCGGACGATCGGGTCGTAGACCCGGGCCGCGCCGTCGACGATGTCCAGCGGGGTCCGGAAACCCCGCCCGGCGATCCTGGACTTCTTCGGCGCCGGGTTCTCGTCGGTGATCCAGCCGGTGTCCACCGCGCACATGTGGACGTCCTGGGCGGCCAGTTCGGCCGCGCTGGTGCGGGTGAGCATGTTCAGGGCGGCCTTGGCCATGTTGGTGTGCGGGTGGCCCGCCGTCTTGTTGCGGACGGCGAACCGCCCTTCCACGGCCGTGACGTTGACGATGTAGCGGCGGGGGTGCGGGGAGGCGAGCAGCAGCGGGAGCAGCCGGTCGCAGAGCAAGGCCGGGGCGAGCGCGTTGACCAGCTGGGTCTCCAGCAGCTCGGCGGGGTCGAGCCCGCCGAGCCGGGCCGACCAGGAGTTGGCGGGCGCCGGGTCGGGCAGCAGCCCGGCCTCGTCCGGCGCCGGTGCCGGCGGGTGCGCCGGGCCGCTGCGGGGGAGCGGCAGGACCGCGCCGCTGTCGAATGCGGCGGCCGGCCAGGCGGCGGCGTCGAGTTCGGCGGCCGGCCAGGCGGAGGCCAGCGCTGGCATCGGACGGAAGCCGGGGGCGTGGGTGACCGCGCGGGCGGCGTCGGGCGGCAGCGCGCGGTGCTCGCCGGCGGCCAGCAGGGCGTAGGCCCCGGGCGGCCGGCGCAGGGTCTGGGCGGCGTTGTTGACCAGGATGTCGAGCGGGCGGCCGTCCGCGCGCAGGCGCTCGCAGAGACCGAGCACCTGGCGGGGGTCGCGCAGGTCGATGCCGACCACGGAGAGCCGGTCCAGCCACTCGCCGCTGCCGGGGGCGGCCCGGAACCGGAGCAGGGTGTCGTGCGGGAAGCGGCTGGTGACGACGAGTTCGGCGCCGTCCCTGAGCATCATCAGGGCCAGCTGGAACCCGATCTTGACCCGGCCGCCGGTGAGCAGGGCCCGGCGCCCGCGCAGGTCGGTGCTCAGGCCGCGCCGCCGGGCGTTGTCGCCGGCGCAGGGCGGGCAGAGGGAGTGGTAGAAGCCGTCGGCCTGACGGTATGTCGACTTGCAGACGTAGCAACGCCGGCTGCGGAGGTACTCGCCCACCGGGGCGGCCTCGGACGGCAGCGCGAGCGGGGCGTCCTCCCGCCGGTCGCGTCCGCCGGTCGCGGTGGCCGCCACCAGCTCGGCGTCCGTCCGGCGCTGCTGCTCCCGCTGCTCCTGCCGCCGTCGCTTGCGGGCGTCCCGGACGAAGGAGCCGGCCTCCCGTTCGGCGCGCCACCGCGCCGGGTGGCCGGCGGGCAGCGCCCGCAACTGTCCGAGGGTGCGGGAGAAGGCGGCGAGTTCGTCCGCCGTCGGGGCCGCGCCGGCTCCGCGGCCGTCCGGCCCGTCCTGCCCGTTCCTGGTCCCGTCCGCACTGTCCCGCACTGCCGCTCCCAAGGTCGTTGGCGCCGGTGGGCCGACCGGGCGCGGGGCGGCGGCCGGAGGCGCGCCCCGGAGCGCCGGCCGCCGCGTCGCGGGGCCCGGAGGCTGCCCGGGCGGCCGGGTCCGAACCGGCGTGCCGCCGGTCTCCGCGGTCCCTCCGGGCAGTGCGGGTGAGGCTACTACGGCCAGTACGACTTGCACTATTGAGTTATTAACGGGCCCGGTGCCGCCGGGGCCTCCGGCGTCCAGGACCCGAACCGGGCTAACCGGCGCCGGGGGGCCCGTCGATGATCCGCCGGAGCTGCTCCATGGTCGGCAGCGGCCGGGCCCGCGGGCGGCCCGCGTTGATCCGGAGCGCCGCCCGGTCGAGCGCCCGGCGCAGGCCCTGCGGGTGCAGCGGCACACCCTCCGGACGCAGCGGCGTACCGCCCTCCACGCTCGGCCGGCCGGTGTGGTTGGGCAGCAGCGAGACGAACAGGAAGTCGTGGTTCGGGTCGACGCCCTGATCGGGGTGCAGCGCGTACCAGGCCCGCAGGGCGGCCACCAGGCGCTCGCGGACGAGGAGGTAGCGGGCGAGGGCGTCCCGGGTGGCCGCGGACAGCCGGATCGGCTCGCCCGGCCCGGTGCCGGGACCGGCGAGGCGTTGCGGGTTCGGGCGCAGCCGCACGGCGCGCAGGCCCGGCGTGAGGTCGGCCAGCCGGATCGCGGCCAGCTCGCCCGAGCGCCCGCCGGTGTCCAGGCAGATGCCGATGGCGGCGAGGATGCGGGCGTGGCCGTCGTCCAGCAGCGGCCGCCGGTTCTGCGCCCGCAGGTACCCGCGCAGGGCGGCGGCCTCGCGGGTGGACGTCCCGGGCTTCGGCGGCGGCGCCGGGGTGCGGTGCCGGAGGCCGTAGGGGTGGCCGGCCTGCTCGGACAGGCGGTTGAGGCAGCCGATCCGGACCCGGTTGGTGGAGGCGGAGGTCGGCCCGGTGGCCGTCGTCGTGGCGCGGTACCGGCCGGCCTCGGCGTTCTCCAGGAAGGTGTCGAGCAGGGCCGTTCCGATGGGTGCGTGCGGGTCGGCGGGGAGGTCGCCGGCGGCCGCCGCGCGCTCCAGCTCCCCCAGGACGGCCACGTACTGCCGTCGGCGCTCGGGGGACAGCGCGCCGGCCCGGGCGGCGAGGGAGGCGTGGGCCTGGCGCAGGTCCCGCAGGCCGAGGTGCATGGCTGCACTCTACGACCGCGGTACGGCCGCGGTACGGATGCGGTACGACTTCGACGCAGGCCCGCACGCGATGCCCCCCTCCACGGACCCGGTACGTGAGCGGGTACGGGATCCGCCGCGGGTGGGGCGGGACAGGGGCGGGGTGGGCGCGGGGGAGCGGGCGGCGCCGCCCGGCTAGGATCTGCACGGCCCGGCCGCCTGCGCCGGTGCCGGGGGGAGGCGGGCGTGATGGTGATCGGGGCCGGGGCGGTGGCGGGGATCGCGGTGGTGGCGTTCGGGATGGTGCTCACGCCGGGGCCGAACATGATCTACCTGGTGTCGCGGTCGGTGGCGCAGGGCCGCCGGGCCGGGCTGATCTCGCTGGCCGGCGTCGGGGCGGGCTTCCTGACCTACCTGTGCGCGGCCACCGCCGGCATCGCCGCGTTGTTCGCGCTCGTCCCCGAGATCTACCTGACCATCAAGCTGGCCGGCGCCGGCTACCTGCTCCTGCTCGCCTGGAAGGCCGTCCGGCCCGGCGGGGACTCGGCGTTCGCCCCGCGCGAGCTGAAGGCCGACCCGCCCGCGCGGCTGTTCATGACGGGGCTGCTGACCTGCCTGCTGAACCCGAAGATCGCGATCCTGTACGTGTCGCTGCTGCCCCAGTTCGTGGAGCCGCGGCGCGGCCACGTCGGGGTGCAGAGCCTGCTGCTGGGTCTCACCCAGATCGTGGTCGGCCTCACCATGAACGGTGTCTTCGTGCTGACGGCCGGCTCGGTGTCGGCCTTCTTCGCCCGCCGCCCGCTCTGGACCAGGGTGCACCGCTACCTGATGGGCACGGCGCTGGCGGCCTTCGCCGTCCGGATCGCCGCCGACCGCTCGCGGGCCGTGGTCGCCGCGCCCTGACCGCCCGTGCCCTGACCGGCCGTGCCCTGACCGCCGGCCCGACGCCCGGAGGGCCGGGCCGCGGGGATCCCTCCCGCGGCCCGGCCCCGGAGCCCGGCCGGCCGGTCAGCCGGTGTACTGCGCGAAGATCTTCGAGAACTCGTACGGCTGCTGCGCGATGTTGGTGCACTTGTAGAGCGCGCCGGTGCAGGCGTTGGCGTCCCGGGTGGCGTCCCAGAAGGCCAGCATGCCCAGGTGGTGCAGCTTGGCGAAGGAGACCAACTGCTGGGCGTCCGCCTGGTTGTAGATCTGGTGGTCGTCGTTCTCGCCGATCATCGGGGTGACCCCGACGGCGGACCACAGCTGGGCGTCGCTCTTGGCCGGGTAGAGCGCCTTGAGCTGGTTGTAGGTGCCCTGGGCGGCCTGGACGGCGGCGTCCCCGTAGTCGGAGCCGGCCCGGTAGTAGTCCATCGCCATCACGTTCACCAGGTTGACGTCCACCCCGGCGTCACGGGCGGAGCGGACGACGGCGACGCCCTCGGCGGTCAGCCCCTCCGGCAGGACGGGCAGCGTGAAGGAGACCTTCAGGCCCGGATTGGCCTTCTGCAGCTTGGCCAGCGCGGCCGAGCGCCGGTCGTTGGAGGCGGTGTCGGCGATCGCCGCGCCCTCGATGTCGAAGTCGACGTACTTGAGACCGTAGGCCTTGACCACGGCGTCGTACTCGGCGAACAGCGCGTCCACCGAGCCGCAGGCGGCGGCGAGTTCGGTGCCGCTGGCGCCGCCGAAGGACACCTTGACGTCACCGCCCTTGGCCCGCAGGGCGTCGATCTGGTCCTTGGCCCAGCCCGTCCGCGGGTCGTAGGCGTTGAACCAACTGGCCTTGCAGCCGACGCTGGTGACGAAGCCCATGGTGAAGGACTTGAGGTTCCCGGCGGTGGCCATCGCGGGCAGCGAGGGGGTGGGCCAGGCACCCATGTCGACGTACGGCGCGGCCGGCACCGGGACGTTCGGGACCGGGACGGTGGGGGAGGAGGTGGCCGTCGGCGTGCTGGTCGCGGTCGGCGTGGCACTGGTCGGCGCGGGGCTGCTCGGCGGTGTGGTCGGGGTGCCGCCGGGGCCGCTGAGCACCACGTCGTCGGCGCCGTACGCACCCTGCCCGTACCAGCCGTGCAGGTAGACGGTGACGCTGGTGGTGGCCGCGCCGGTGGTGAAACTGGTGGACAGCTGCTGCCAGTTGGCGCCGCCCGGGGTCCAGACGGCCGGGTCGGTGACACCGCTGCCGGTGGCGCCGAGGTAGACGTAGTTGCCCTGGACCCAGGCGCTCAGCGTGTACTTGGTGTTGGGCTTCACCGCGACGCTCTGGCCGCACTGGGCGGTGTCACTGTTGCTCGCGGCTCCCTTCAGGGCGTACGAGCCGGTGCGGACCGGGCTGCCGACGACCGAGCCGGTGCCGGCCGAGCAGCTCCAGGCGCCCGGTGAGCCGCTCTCGAAGCCGGGGTTGGCGAGCAGGTTGGTGTCGGCGGCGCTGGCGTTGACGGCGACGGCGGCCAGGGTGCCGGCGGCGAGCGCCGAGGCGGCGGTGAGGGCAAGGAGCTTGGCGCGCCGGGGAGTTGTCCGGCGGTGATGCGCGCGGGCCATGGGGGAGCCTTCCGGGACGGGGCTCGCCGTTGCCGGGCGCTGGTGGGGGTGCGCCGGGCGGCGGGTCGGGGGCGGTTCCGAGCGGGGGTTCGCGGTGCTAGCCATCAAAGTGGACTAGACCAACTGTGCACGTCAAGAACCTTGGCGGGCCTTAGTCCCGGTTTAAGGTTCCGCCGGGCCCGCCCGGGGCGGTGCCGTCGGCCGGGTCGGGGCGGTGGTCCCGCCCGGGGTCCGCTCCCGGTCCGCCTCGCGCCCGCGGAGTGTCGGAGCGCCGGTGGTGCGGGGGTGCCGTGCTAGCTTCCAGTCGATTTCCCATGACCGACTTTGAAGATTCGTCAGCGAATTGCTCCCGCATTCCGCGGTGAATCAGATCATTTCGTGTGGTTTTCGCAGAACTGCAGGGCGAAGGAGATCCGGCCCATGAGCCAAGACATTTCCCGACGAGGACTCCTGGGCACGGCCGGGGCGGTGGCCGCCGGAGCCTCGCTCGGCGTGTTCGCCACCGGAGCCAGGGCGGACTCCGCCGTCCCCGCGCCGGGCGGGCCGGCCGACTCCGGCGCGCGGTTGCGGGTGCTCCCCGGCGACGGGCGCTACCAGGCGCTCAGCCAGGGCTTCAACCAGCGGTGGACGAGCGAGCCGCGCTACATCCAGCTGGTCACGACCGACGCGGAGGCGGTCGCGGCCGTGAACGGCGCCCTCGGCCAGGGCCTGCGGCCCACCGTGCGCAGCGGCGGCCACTGCTACGAGGACTTCGTCGAGAACACCGGCGGCGCCATCCTGGACCTCAGCCTGCGCAAGGGCGTCGGCCGGGCCCGGGACAAGTACGGCCGGACCGCGTACTGCGTGGAGGCCGGGGCCAGCCTCTGGGACGTGTACACCGAGCTGTTCCGCCGGTACGACGTGACGGTCCCGGGCGGGTCCTGCTACTCGGTCGGGGCCGGCGGCCACATCTGCGGGGGCGGCTACGGCGTCCTCAACCGGCGCGACGGGCTCACCGTCGACCACCTCGTCCAGGTCGACGTGGTGACCGTCAGGGGCGGCCGGGCCGAGATCACCAGCGCCCACCGCGACGACCCGGAGGGCTCGGACACCGCCCACCTGTTCTGGGCGCACACTGGCGGCGGCGGAGGGAACTTCGGCGTGGTGCTGCGGTACTGGTTCGCCGAGCAGCTGCCCACCCCGCCGCCGCGGGTCTGGCTCAGCAGCATCGCCTGGCCGTGGGCCGACCTGCTGAAGAACCCGGACGACTTCCCCCGGCTGCTCGCCAACTACGGCGAGTTCTTCGCCGCCCACAGCGGCCCCGACGAGCAGGTCTACCAGGACCTCTTCAGCATCCTGAAGCTCACCCACAAGACCAACGGCAACATCGCGCTGTTCACCGAATGGGTCCGCGACGACGTCGGCCCGCTGGACGACTTCCTGCGGGCGATGCAGGCCGGCCTGACCACCGAGGCCACCGTCCAGACGGCCGGCGCGGGCGGCCTCTTCCTGCCGCTGCCGGAGAAGCGCCGGCAGATGCCCTGGATGGAGGCGACCATGACGCTGAACGGCTCGGGCGCCAACCAGCGGGGCAAGTACAAGTCGGCGTACCACCGCAAGCCGTTCTCGGCCGGCAACGTGACGGGCATCTGGAACTGGCTGACCCGGGACGACCCCGGCGTCGACCTGACCCAGACCCTGGTCCAGATCGACTCCTACGGCTGCCGGACGAACGCCGTCGACCCCTGCGCGACCGCCGTCCCGCAGCGGGACTCCTTCATGAAGCTGCAGTACCAGACGTACTGGACCAGCCCCGCCCAGGACCAGGCCCATCTGGACTTCCTCAGCGGCTTCTACCGGGAGGTCTACGCCGAGACCGGCGGCGTGCCCGAGATCAGCGACGCCACCCATGACCTGGGCACCGACGGCGCGTACGTCAACTACCCGGACGTCGACCTCGGCACCACCGCCGACCCGGCCCCGCTCTACCCGCGGCTGTACTACAAGCAGAACTACCCGCGGCTGCAACTGGCGAAGAGCATCTGGGACCGGGCCGACGTCTTCCACCACCAGCAGTCCGTCACCGTCGGGGGCGGCACCCAGGGCGGCTGACGGCCGGACCGGCCCGGGGGCGGCCCGACCACGGGACGGGCGGCCGGGCCCCGGCGCGGCCCCGGCGCGGCCTCCGGGCCGGCCGGGGCCGTCGGTGCGTCCGGCCGCCGGGCAGGGCCTTGCCCGGGCGCCCGGGTGTGACGTGCGCCACAGCTCCTGCTCCGGATGTCACATTCGCGGGGCCGCGGGGGCTCACAGATGGCGACCGCGAAGGAGGCCCCACCATGACCGACGTCCCGCCGCCCGGCAGCCCCGGGGCGGACAGCGAACCGCACACCCCGCCCGGGCCGGGCGGGGGCAGGCCCGACGAGGCGTACGGCGACGGGGCGGACGCCACCGAGGCCTTCCTCGGGAACCGGGAGCTGCTGCTCTCGATCGTCTACAACATGCTCGGCAGCGTCGCCGACACCGAGGACGTGCTCCAGGAGGCCTGGCTGGCCTGGGCGGACCGGGCGGGGGCGGCCGGGCGGGCCGCAGCCGGGCCGATCGAGCACCCGCGGGCGTACCTGGTCCGGATCGCGGTCAACAAGGCCCTGGCCCGGCAGGCCGTGATCAGCCGCCGCCGGGAGACCTACGTCGGCCCCTGGCTGCCGGAACCGCTGCCCACCACCCTCGCCGACGGCGGGCGGCCGCCCGAGGAAGGCGGCGACGCCGTGGACCGGGCCGAATCCGTCTCGATGGCCCTGCTGGTGGTGCTGGAGAGCCTCACCCCGCTGGAACGCGCCGTCTTCGTCCTGCACGAGGTCTTCGGCTACGCGCACACCGAGACCGCCGAGATCCTGGGCCGCCGGCCCGCGGCGGTCCGCCAGCTCGCCCACCGCGCCCGCGAGCACGTCCGGGCCCGCCGCCCCCGCTACCAGGCCGATCCCCGGCTGCGGCAGCAGGTGACCGAGCGCTTCGCGGCGGCGGTGTACGGCGGCGACCTCCCCGCGCTGCTGCGGCTGCTGGCCCCGGACGTCACGCTCTGGGCGGACGGCGGCGGCAAGGCCGTCGCGGCCGGGCTGCGGCCGCTGCACGGCCGGGACCACGTCGCCCGGCTGCTGATGAGCCGGGGGCCGGAGCTGGCCCCGCGGCTGGACATCCGCTTCCAGCAGGTCAACGGCGGCCCGTCGGCGGTCCTCCTGATCGGCGGCTCGCCGTTCGCCGTGCTGGTCCTGGACCTGGACCCGGACGGCGGGACGGTCCGCGGCATCTACTTCGTGACCAACCCCGACAAGCTCGCCCGGCTCGACCCGGCCGCCGGCCAGGCCTGACCCGACCGCCCTTGACCGGGCTGCCCGCCCCTGACCGGCTCCGACCGGCCCTCCGAAAGGAAAGACGATGATCCTGATAACCGGTGCCACCGGCGCGGTCGGCCACCCGCTGACCGCCGCCCTGCTCGCGCGCGGCGCCGCCGTCCGCGCCGTCACCCGCGACCCCGCCGCGGCCCGCCTCCCCGCCGACGTCGAGACCTTCGGCGGCGACCCGTCCCGGCCGGCCTCGGTCGCCCCCGCGCTGGACGGCGTCACGGCCCTCTTCCTGCACCCGCGCGCCGTCGGCGACGCCGCCGCCGGGCTCGTCGCGCTCGCCCGCGAACGCGGCGTCCGGCGGGTGGTCGCGCTGTCCGCGCTGAACGTCGACGACCCGCTGGACGAGCAGCCCTCCCGCTTCCGCGGGGACCGCAACAAGGAGGCCGAGGACGCGGCCGCCGCCAGCGGCCTGGAGTGGACCAGCATTCGGGCGAGCTCCTTCGCCGGCAACGCCCTCACCGCCTGGGGCGCCCAGATCCGGGCCGGCGACGTGGTCCGCTACGTCCACCCGGACTTCCAGGAGTCACCGGTGGACGAGCGGGACCTGGCCGAGGTGGCGGCCCGCGCGCTGCTGACCGACGAGTACGCCGGCCGCCGGCTGGAACTGCCCGGCCCGCAGTCGCTCTCCCACCGCGAGATGGTGGCCGTCCTCGGCGAGGCGCTCGGCCGGCCGCTGCGGATGGCGGAGGTCCCGCCCGAGGCCGCCGTCCAGGGCATGCTCCGGCAGGGCCTGCCCGAGACGTTCGTCCGGGCGCTGATGGCCCGGTACGCCGCCCACCTGCGGCGGCCCCAGCACCCCGGGACCGACCAGGTGCGGTCCCTGCTCGGCCGTCCGGCCCGCACCTTCGCCGACTGGGCCGCCGACCACGCGGACGCCTTCCGGGCCTGAGCGCGCGCCGCCCCCGGGGGCACCCGCCCGCACGGCAGCACCCTCCGACCGTCCCATGAGATGAGGCAGACCGACATGAAGATCGTCATCCTCGCGGCCACCGGCGGCATCGGCCGCGAACTCCTCGACCAGGCCTTCGCCGCAGGCCACGAAGTCACCGCGGTGGTCCGCCGTCCTGACCGGCTGTCCCGGCCGGTGCGGGCGGTGCGGGCCGACCTGGCGGACGCCGACCCCGCTGTGCTGGAGAGCGCGGTGGCCGGCGCGGACGCCGTGCTCTCCGGCCTCGGCGCACGGTCGAGCGCCGAGGCCGGCGTGGCCTGGCGCGGCACCCGGGCCGTCAGCTCGGCGATGACGGCGACCGGCGTCCGCCGGATCGTCGTGGTCAGCGCCGCGCCGATCGGCACCGTGGCCTCGCCGGGCCGCCCGAACCCGCCGCGCCGCGACCCGGGCGACGGCTTCCTGATGGGCCGGCTGGCCACCCCGCTGGTCAGGGCGGCGCTGCGCAAGCACTACGCCGATCTGGCCCGGATGGAGGACGTGCTGCGCGCCGGCGGCCTGGACTGGACGGTGGTGCGCCCGCCCCGGCTGACCGACAAGCCGCTGACCGCCGACTACCGGACGGCCTACGACCGGAACATCCGCGGCGGGGCCTTCGCCTCCCGGGCGGACGTCGCCCACCTGATGCTGCGCGTCCTCGGCGAGCCGGAGAGCGTCGGGCACACCGTCGGCATCGCCAACTGACCGCCGACCAGTTGCGGCCGGGCCCGGGCGGGGGCAGGGGGGGCGGGCCCGGGGCGGGGCCGGGCGCTACGGGGTGGAGCGAAATTCTCGATGACCGAGCGTCACCCCGGGCGGTCCGCATCGCACCGGGCCGCCGGTCGAACCGGCGCAATACCGGACAGGTTGTTGACGGAGTGTCAACAGCGACGAGGGGGTAGGCCGGTCCGGCCCCCCGGGCCACCCTTGACGCGGTGATTGGTCCAGTCCAATCTTTGGGTGCGGCGCCGCCGGGTCCCGCTCCGCCGAAGCCGGCGGGGCGCCGTCCGCGGCCGGCCCGTAGGAACGCACCGCAAGCGCACGACCGCACCACCGCAAGCCCTGCAAGCCCGCAAGTCCCGCACGCCCCGCGTCGTCGCGAGGCGCCCGGCACCTCCACCCGGGGCGCCGCCGTACCGCGACGCCGCTCCGCGCGGGCCCCACCTCACCGGGAGCCCGTCGCACCCCCATGCCCGGGCTCCCCGCCGATCCACCCCGGGTCGCTGCACCGCCGGAAACCCCACTGTCCGGAGGACTGTCCATGCTCGACCGAGCCATGCCCGAACGCGCGTCCGCGCACCGGGCCAACCCGAGCCGCAGAGCCGGAGCGCTGGCCCTCGCGGCCGTGCTCACCACCGGAGGCGCGGCCCTCGCCACGACCTTCGGCTCGGCCTCGGCCGCCACCGTGAACCTGCTGGCCAACCCGGGGCTGGAGACCGGCACCCTCAGCGGCTGGAGCTGCTCCAACGGGTCCGTGGTCACCACCCCCGTGCACAGCGGTGCGTACGCGCTGAACGGCGGCGCCTCGGCGTCCGACACCGGCCAGTGCCAGCAGACGGTGGCCGTCCAGCCGAACACCTCGTACACCCTGTCGGCCTGGGTCCAGGGCAACTACGTCTACCTCGGCGCGACCGGGACGGGCGTCAACTCCACCGTCTGGACGCCCTCGTCCGCCGCCTGGAGCCAGCTGTCCACCACCTTCACCACCGGGGCGGGCACCACGTCGGTGACCGTCTTCACCCACGGCTGGTACGGCCAGGGCGCCTACAAGGCGGACGATCTGAGCCTGGCCGGCCCGGGCGGCACGACGGCGAGCCCGAGTGCCTCGGCCAGCGCCGGCGCGTCGCCGTCCGGCAGCGCGAGCCCGTCGTCCAGCGCGTCGCCCTCGTCCAGCGCCGGCCCGTCGACCAGCGCGTCCCCGTCGACCAGCGCGAGCCCGACCGTCACCGGCACGGCGACGGTCACCGCGACCACCACCGGCGGGCCGACCGGCGACGGCAAGGTGACCACACCGACCGGCGTGACCGTCGGCAAGGTGACCCACAACGCGATCGTGCTCAGCTGGAACGCGTCCACCGACAACTCGCAGAACGGTGACACGCCGGCGTACAAGGTCTGGGCCAACGGCCAGGTCGTGGCGACCTCGATGGGCACCCAGGTGGCGATCACCTCGCTGCTGCCGAACACCTCCTACACGTACACCGTGCAGGGGTACGACGCGAGCGGGCACGCCTCCGGCCAGTCCGCGCCGGTCTCCACCACCACGGCGGCCGCCCCGGCCGCGAAGCCGGTCAAGTCGGCCTACTTCGACCAGTGGGGCATCTACGAGAACGCCTACTTCCCGAAGAACGTCGGGAGCAGCGGCGCGGCGGGCAAGCTCGACGTCATCACCTACGCGTTCGGCAACGTCCACCCCACCTCGCACACCTGCTTCGAGGCGGTCAAGGCCTCCGACGCGGCGCACGAGGACAACCCCAACGCCGGTGACGGCGCCGGCGACGCGTACGCCGACTACCAGGCCACCTTCGCCGCGGCCGACAGCGTGGACGGCACCGCCGACAGCTGGGAGCAGCCCATCAAGGGCAACTTCAACCAGCTCCGCCAGCTCAAGGCGAAGTACCCCAACCTGCGGCTGACGATGTCGCTCGGCGGCTGGACCTACTCGAAGTACTTCTCCGACGCGGCCGCCACGGACGCCTCCCGCAAGGCCTTCGTCTCCTCCTGCGTCGACATGTTCCTCAAGGGCAACCTGCCGAAGAACATCGCCGGTGACGCCTCCGGCGGCGTCGCCTCGGCGGCCGGCCTCTTCGACGGCATCGACATCGACTGGGAGTACCCCGGCTCGCCCGGCGGCCACACCGGCAACCACTACTCGGCCGCCGACAAGGCCAACTTCACCCTGCTGCTGAAGGAGTTCCGCACCCAGCTGGACGCCTACGGCGCCACCGTGGGCAAGAAGTTCCTGCTCACCGCGGCCCTGCCGAGCGGCCAGGACAAGATCAGCTACCTGGAGACCGACAAGATCGGCGCGTACCTCGACTACGCCGACATCATGACGTACGACATGCACGGCGCCTGGGACGCCACCGGCCCCACCAACCACCAGGACCCGCTGCACGACAGCCCCGCCGACCCGACCACGCCGATCACCCCGGGCGCCCGCAAGTACAACGTGGACACCACGCTCACCGCGTACACCACCGGCCTGCCCGAGTACGGCATCACCGGCGGCTTCCCGGCGGCCAAGATCGTGCTCGGCATCCCGTTCTACTGGCGCGGCTGGACGGGCGTGCCGGCCGGGGCCAACTTCGGTCTCTACCAGAGCGCGACCGGCCCGACGGCGGCCAAGCCGCTGAGCGCGGAGTCCGGCCTCGCCGCCTGGAAGGAGCTCACCCCGACGGCGGCCAACACCCACTGGGACGCCACCACGGAGAGCTCGTGGATCTACGACGGCACCAACTTCTGGACGGGTGACACCCCGCAGGCCATCCAGGCCCGCGCGGCCTACGCCAAGAACAAGGGCCTGGGCGGCATGTTCGCCTTCGCCCTGGAGAACGACGACGCGTCCGGCACGCTGCTGAACGCGATCGCGAGCGGCCTGGGCCAGTAGTCCGGCAGCACCCCCGGCGGCGCCCCCGGTGCCCGGCCGGCCGCTTCGGCGGCCGGACCGGGCACCGGGGGCGCCCGCTCACCGTCCGCCGCCCCGGCCCCGCGCGGGCCGGCCCCCGTCCGCAGGGCCCCGCGTGCCGTCCGCCGGGCGTCCCGTGCCGTGCGTGTGCTGCTCACGCCGCGTCGACGAACTCGGCGACCAGCTTGACGAATTCGTCCTCCCGCTCGAAGAAGGCGACATGCCCGGCGTCGATCTCGGTGTACCTGCTGCGGGCGATCGAGGCGTGCAGCACCCGGCTGTTCTCCACCGGCACGGTGGCGTCCTGGGTGCAGCCGATCACCAGGGTCTCGGCCTCGATCCGGGGCAGCAGCGCGCGGACGTCGATCCGGGTGTCGAGGTCCACGTGCCGCAGGGTGCCGGGCGTGGGCGGCATGTTGGGGATCAGGGCCTCCACCTCCGCCCGGCCGATCGCGTTGAGGAAGCCGCGGCTGAACCCGGTCATGGCCACGCTCCGGCCGAAGGAGGCGGGGTCGCTCGCACCGAGGTCCTTCCACAGGGTGAAGAGGTTCCGCAGGTACTCGTCGCCGTCGGTGTGGGCCCAGCCGGCCACCAGCACCAGGCGCCGGACCAGGTCGGGGCGCAGGGCCGCGACGGCGGCGGCGACCGGGGAGCCCATCGAGAAGCCGAGCAGGTCCACCGGGCCGTCCGCCACCTCCTCGACGACCGCGATCACCTGGGCGGCGAGGCCCTCCACGGTCAGCGGACCGCCGTCGTCGGTGGTCCGGTCGGTGCCGGAGAGGTCCGGGGTGACCACCGTGCGCCCGGTGAAGCGGGGGGCCGTCCGGCCCCAGGTGAGTGCGGCGCCGGCCGAACCCGTGCCGTGCACGAGGACGAGGACGGGGCCCGAGCCGGTGCGCTCGTAGTGGACCTGGGCGTCGGCGACGGTGACGGTGGCCATGGTGCTGCTCCTTCGGTACCCGGCACCTGCGGCGCCGGCGGGCTGGTCGCCGGTCGTTCGCTCCGGCACCGAGAACACTGCCGTCCCCGGGGCGGGGCCGGGAGAGCCCCGCCGACCCTGGGACCGGCGGTCCCAGGATCGGCGGGGTCGCGGCCCGGGCGCCCGCCGGGCCCGGTCCGGGGCCTGCCGCTGAGTCGGCTCCCGGCCCTTTCGCGGGAGAAGGCGCTGGTCACGGCGCCGGAGGATCCGGCAGGATGGGCGGTATGACGATCGACCGACGCGAGCTCGCCGACTTCCTGCGCCGTTCCCGGGACCGGGTCCGCCCGCAGGACGCGGGCCTGCCCGCCGGCCCGCGGCGGCGCATCCCGGGCCTGCGGCGCGAGGAGGTCGCCCAGCTGGCCGGGATGTCGGCGGACTACTACATCCGCCTGGAACAGGCCCGGGGCCCGCAGCCCTCGCCCCAGATGCTCGCCGCGCTGGCCCGCGCCCTGCGCCTGAGCACGGACGAGCGGGACCACCTGTACCTGCTGGCCGGCCACCGGCCGCCGGCCGCCCGGGCGGCCGGGGACCACGTCGCCCCCGGGCTGCTGCACCTGCTCGACCAGCTCCCCGGCACACCGGCCCAGGTGCTCGGCGAGCTGGGCGACGTGCTGGCCCAGAACGCGATGGCCCGCGCGCTGCTCGGCGGGGTGTGCACCGTCTCCGAGCACGGGCGGAACGTGGTCTGGCGCTGGTTCGCGGACCCGGCCGCGCGGGCGGCGTACCCGGCCGAGGAGCACGGGCACTACAGCCGGGTCCATGTCGCGGACCTGCGTGCGGCCGTGGGCCGCCGGGCGGGCGACCCGGCCGCCACCCGCCTGGTGGAGCGGCTGCGCGGGGCCAGCGAGGAGTTCGCGGGCCTCTGGGAGCTGCACGAGGTGGCGGTCCGCCGGCACAGCCGGATGCGGGTGCTGCACCCGGTGATCGGGCCGGTCGACCTGGACTGCCAGATCCTGCTGGCGCCGGAGGGGGACCAGCGGCTGGTCCTGCTCACCCCGCCGCCGGGGACCGACACGGCCGACCGCCTGGCGCTGCTCGGGGTGGTGGGCACGGAGCAGTTCGCCCGGGTGGACTGAGGCGGCGGCCGTCGGCCCGCCGGCTGAGCCGGGGGCGGCTCGTCCTCGCCGGACACCACGCGTCCTCAGCCGGGCCCTGAACGCCGGGCCATGAACGCCGGGCCCTGAACGCCGGGTCTGCCGAGCCGGGTCTGCCGGGCCGGACCTCCTCAGGCCCCGCCGCCGGTCGATCCGCCGCCGCTGACGCCCAGCCACGGAGGGGACTGCACACGGCGCTGGACGACCAGGTCCACCTGGACGCCGGCCGGGGCGAGGATCCGTTCCAGCTCCTGGTGGAGGGCCGTGGTGTCGGTCGTCCACGGGGGCAGTGCCGCGGGCCGGACGCGGTGGCCGTTCCGCAGCAGCACGTACAGGGTGATCTTGACGGAAGCGGGCTTGCGGCCCCGCACGTACGACTCCACCACCGAGTGCTCGATCCAGATCTGCCGCACGTCGGCGAGCGGTCTCGGCCGGTCCGTCCGGGCGCTCCGGACGACGGTCAGGGTGTCCGGGGCGGCGGCGGGGGAGAACCGCAGCCGGGTCACGTCCCGGAAGGCCCCGTACACGATCACCAACGTGTTGACGAGGAGCCCCAGCACGGCGGCGATCCCGACCGCGGCCCAGAGCGGGCCGGGCCCGGGCATGAAGGCCAACGCCATGACGACGTAGGCCGGGGTGCCGAAGACAGCGCCGGCCACCAGCGACCCGAGCGCCTCCCCGGGCCAACGCCTGGCGGCGAACACGAGCGGCCCGGCTCCCTCGCGAAGCACCACGTCGACCACGTCGGGATGCGAACGGTCCACCCGTACCCTGTGCATGACGCAACGTTAGAACGGCGCCACCGGTTGTGGAAGGGCGTGCGCGGCGGGCCCGCCCGCCGGGGAGCCGGCAGCCAGGGGCCCCGAGGGGCCCGGCGCGAGGGGTGCCGTGCGAGAGGCCCGTGTCCGGAGGTCGGTGCGAGGAGGCCCGTCGATCGCTCGCCGGGCCGGGTCGATCATGCTTGCCTTCGAGTGCACTCCAAGGTGCAGGCTGTCCCCGTACACCCGGCCCGTACCTGAAGGAGCATCAGTCATGCGTAGCAGCACTCTCGGGGCCGGCGGTCCCGAGGTCGGCGTGGTGGGTCTCGGCTGCATGGGCATGACCTGGGCCTACGACCCCAGTGGGCGCGACGATGCCACCTCCACCGGGGTGATCCGCACCGCCCTCGACCTCGGGGTCACCCTGATCGACACCGCCGACGTCTACGGCCCGTACAGCAACGAGGAGTTGGTCGGCGCCGCGCTGGGCGGCGGGTACCGCGAGCGGGCCGTGCTGGCCACCAAGGTGGGCCTGGTGGTGAGCGACGGCGAGCGGCCGGTGGTCAACAACGGCCGGCCCGACCACATCCGCCGCTCGATCGACGAGAGCCTGCGCCGGCTGGGCACCGACCACGTCGACCTGTACCAGCTGCACCGGGTGGACCCGGAGGTCCCGATCGAGGAGAGCTGGGGCGCCCTCGCGGAGGTCGTGGCGGCCGGCAAGGCCCGGCGGATCGGCCTGTCCGAGGTGAGCGTCGAGCAGATCAAGCGGGCGCAGGCCGTCCACCCGGTCGCCTCCGTGCAGTCCGAACTCTCGCTGTGGACCAGGGACGCGCTCGCCGAGGTGCTGCCGTACACCGAGGAGCAGGGCATCGCGTTCCTGCCCTTCTCGCCGCTCGGCCGGGGGTTCCTGGCGGGCCGCTTCAGCTCGGCGGACGACCTGCCGGACGACGACTTCCGCCGGGCGCTGCCGCGCTTCCAGCAGGAGGCGCTGGCGGCCAACCAGGCGATCGTGGCGGGGGTCGGACGGGTTGCCGGCCGGCGTGGCGCCACGCCCGCCCAGGTCGCACTGGCCTGGGTGCTGGCGCAGGGCCGGCTGGTGCTGCCGATCCCGGGCACCAAGACGCCCAAGTACCTGGCGGACAACGCGGCTTCGGCCGACGTGCGGCTCACCGCCGAGGACCTCGCCGAACTGGACGCGCTGCCCGCGCCCACCGGCACCCGTTACTGACTTCCCGGCTGCCCGGGCCCGGTGACCGCGCCGGGCCCGGGCGGCCCGCGGCTCAGGACAGCACGAGCAGGTCCATCCAGCTGGTGGCGGGGTGCCCGGGCTGGGCCGCCGCGGTGGCCCGCAGCCGGGCCATGCCGCGCTCGAACTCCTCGTCGGTGAGACCGCGCAGCTTGGAGTCGGCGTCCCGGCGGATCCGGGCGGCGAAGTCGCCCAGGCCGGCGGCGCTCTCCTGGGGCACGGCGCGCAGCGCGGTCCGGCGGAACCCGGCGCCGGCGAAGGCCGCGCAGACCTGCTCGACGGTCGGGTACCCGTCGATCAGTCGCTCGGTCTCGGGGAAGAACCGCACCCGGAGGTCCCGGCCGGCCCGTCCGGGGAAGAGGTTGCGGATCAGCACCGGGGCTCCCGGCTTCAGCACCCGCCGCAACTCCTCGGCGGCGGCGGGCAGATCGGGCAGGTGGTGGACGACGGAGCCCAGCCAGGCGGCGTCCGCGCAGCCGTCCGGCACGGGGAGCGCGTCGGCCCGCCCGTCGAGGACTTCGATGCCCTCGGTCCTGGGGATCATCGCGCGCATCGCCTCCGCCGGGTCGACGGCGAGCACCCGTACGCCGAACCAGTCGTGGAAGGCGGTGGCGAAGGCACCGGTCCCGGCCCCGACGTCCAGGACCGTGCCGCCCGGGGCTAGGGCGGCCTCGGCGGCGATCGCCGCGCGCCAGGCGTCCAGCCCGGCCCGGGGCACCTCGCGGGCGATCCGGTAGTCCTCGGCGGTCTGTCGGTCGTAGGCGATCCCTGCCATGGTTCCTCGGTCTCTCGATGGTGGGTGGTGGGGCCCGGCCTGCGCCCGGCCCGGGCGTGGTCGGGCCCGGGCGTGGCGGGCCGGGGTGCGGTCAGGACGGGGTGCGGTCCTGGACCCAGATCATCTTCCGGCCGGTCTCGCCGGGCGCGCCGACCGCCGCGTCGTCGGTCCGGTCCAGCCGGTAGCCGAGTCTGCGCGGGACGGCGGCGCTGCGGGTGTTGGCCTCGTCGCAGTGGATCTCCGTACGGGTGATGCCGGGCAGGCCGAGCGCGGCGGCGGTCAGGGCCCGGGCGGCGGCGGTGGCGAGGCCCCGGCCGCCGTGGCCGGCGTCCGTCCAGTAGCCGATCTCCAGGGTGCCCGGGCCGATCCGGCCGTGCAGGCCGAACGCGCCCACCACGGCGGTGGGTTCGGCGTCGGGGGCGAGCACGTACAGGAAGTCGGTGCCGGCCCGCCAGGCGCTGTCGCCGGCCCGGACCATCGCCAGGGTGGCGGCCGGGTCCGGTGCGTGGGCGGCCCAGGGCATCCACGGGCGCAGGTGGTCGAGGTTGGCCCGCACCAGGGCGTTCAGCGCCGGTGCGTGGGCGTCCGTGCGACGGTGCAGGGAGTATCCGCCGGCGACGGTCAGCAGCCCGGGCGGTCGGGCGGCGGTGGTCCGCACCGAGGTCTGGACCACTCTCTGTTGCGTTCGGCTCATGGCCGCGAGTATCCCGCTCCGCCCGGGCCGCCGACCAGCGGATTTCCGGGCGTCAGAGGCGGACCAGGATCTCGTCCAGCTCCTTGCGGTGCAGGTCCGGGACGCGCGCGTCCTCCGCCGGATAGCCGACCGGGATCACGTACGCGGCTCGCTCCTCGGCGGGGCGCTCGCAGACCTCGTTGAGGAACTTCATCGGGCTCGGGGTGTGGGTCAGGGTCGCCAGCCCGGCCTGGTGCAGGCAGGCCAGCAGCAGGCCGACCGAGATGCCCACCGACTCCTTGGTGTAGTAGGGGCGGGGGCTCCGCGGCCCCTTGTGCACCTCGAAGACCACGATCACGGCGGGGGCGTCCTCCAGGAACGGCTTCCGCCAGTCGGTGCCGATCGGTGCCAGCGCGGCCAGCCACTCGGCCGAGGCCCGGTGGTCGTAGAACTCGCGCTCCTCCGCCTCGGCGGCCTCCCGCAGCCGCCGCTTGCGCTCCGGATCGGTGATCACCACGAACCGCCACGGCTGCACGTGCGCGCCGCTGGGCGCGGTGGACGCCGTCCGGACCGCCCACTCCAGCACGCCGTCCGGGATCGGGCGGGCCGAGTAGTCGCGGACGGTCCGGCGCCGGGCCATCACGTCGTGGAAGGACCTGCTGCGTGCCTCGGCCTCGTGGGCGGGCACGGTCATGGGGCGGTGCGGGACGCTCGGGTAGGAGGTCCCGGCCGCATCGATGTCAACCATGGTGGTCAGCACAGCACATGACGGCCCGTCGGCGGAAGGGCCCGGTCGGGCCGGTCAGCTCTCGTGGACCAGACCACCGCGGACCTCGAGCCGCCGGTTGACGGTCACCGCCTCCAGCATCCGCCGGTCGTGGGTGACCAGCAGCAGCGTCCCGGTGTAGGTGGACAGGGCCGACTCCAACTGCTCGATGGCGGGCAGGTCCAGGTGGTTGGTCGGCTCGTCCAGCACCAGCAGGTTCACGCCGCGGGCCTGCAGCAGGGCCAGTGCGGCCCTGGTCCGCTCACCGGGGGAGAGGGTCGCCGCCGGGCGCGTCACGTGGAAGGCCTTCAGCCCGAACTTGGCCAGCAGGGTGCGGACCTCCTCCGGGGTGAGCTCCGGCACCGCGGCCTCGAAGGCGGCCGAGAGCGGCTCGCCGCCGAGGAACAGCCCGCGGGCCTGGTCGACCTCGCCGACCACCACGCCGGAGCCCAGCGAGGCGCTGCCGGCGTCCAGTTCGAGCCGGCCGAGCAGGGCGGCCAGCAGGGTCGACTTGCCGGCGCCGTTCGCGCCGGTGATGGCGACCCGGTCGGCCCAGTCGATCTGCAGGTCCACCGGGCCGAAGGCGAAGTCCCCGCGCCGCACGGCGGCCCCGCGCAGGGTGGCGACCACCGAACCGGAGCGCGGCGCGGCGGCGATCTCCATCCGCAGCTCCCACTCCTTGCGGGGCTCCTCCACCACGTCCAGGCGCTCGATCATCCGCTGGGTCTGCCGGGCCTTGGCGGCCTGCTTCTCGGTGGACTCGGACCGCATGTTGCGGCCGATCTTGTCGTTGTCGCTCGACTTGCGGCGCGCGTTGCGCACGCCGTTCTCCATCCAGCCGCGCTGCATCCGGGCCCGGGACTCCAGGCCGGCCTTGGTGTCGGCGTACTCCTCGTAGTCCTCGCGGGCGTGCCGGCGGGCCACCGCCCGCTCCTCCAGGTAGGCGTCGTAGCCGCCGCCGTACAGGTTGACCTGCTGCTGGGCGAGGTCCAGTTCCAGCACCCGGGTGACGGTGCGGGCCAGGAACTCGCGGTCGTGGCTGATCAGCACGGTGCCGGCGCGCAGACCCTTGACGAAGCCCTCCAGCCGGTCCAGGCCGTCCAGGTCGAGGTCGTTGGTGGGCTCGTCGAGCAGGAAGAGGTCGTAGCGGGAGAGCAGCAGCGAGGCCAGCCCGGCGCGGGCGGCCTGGCCGCCGGAGAGCGCCGTCATCGGCAGGTCCAGGCCGACCTTCAGCCCGAGCGAGTCGGCGACCTCCTCGGCCCGCTCCTCCAGGTCCGCGCCGCCGAGGTCCAGCCAGCGGTCCAGGCTCACCGCGTACGCGTCGTCGGCCCCGGCGCGGCCCTCCACCAGGCCCTCGGTGGCCGCGTCCAGCGCCGCCTGCGCGGCCGCCACGCCCGTCCGGCGGGCCAGGAAGTCCCGGACCGACTCGCCCGCGCGCCGCTCCGGCTCCTGGGGGAGGTGCCCGACGTTGGCGGTCGGCGGGCTGAGCCTGAGCGAGCCGCCCTCCGGCGTGTCCAGCCCGGCCATCAACCGCAGCAGGGTCGACTTGCCGGCGCCGTTGGCACCGACCAGGCCGACCACGTCGCCCGGGGCGACGACCAGGTCCAGGCCGGAGAAGAGGGTGCGGTCGCCGTGGCCGGCGCTGAGGTCTTTGACTACGAGAGTGGCGCTCATGATGTCCCCGATCCTATCGGGGGCGCCGCCGTGCCCCCGGGCGCGAGCCGGGCGGTGGCGGGCGGGTGACGCAGCGCGACGGCCCCGGGCCGCTGTGCGGGCCCGGGGCCGTCGTGGGTGGTGCGGCGCTACCGCGGCGGCGTCACTTCTTCGACATGAAGTCGAGCGCGTGCGCGGCCACGTCGTCCAGGTACGGGCCGGCCTGCCAGCCGCCCTCGTCGTTGCCGATCGAGGTGTCGCTGACCAGGGCGGGCTTGCCGTCCTTGGTGCTGAACCAGCCGCCACCGCTGCTGCCGCCGGTGTTGCTGCAGCCGACGGTGAGCAGCGGCGGACGGCTCGCGTCCTTGGACAGCCGGACCGGCTTGCCGCCCGCGCAGGTCTCCAGCTCGACGCCGTCGTACGGCTCGGCGGCGGGGTAGCCGTAGGTGTTGATGCTCAGCTGGTCGCGGGGCGCGTTGAACCAGACCGGGACGGAGCCGCCGACGGTCTCCTCCAGCGACTTGCCGCCCGCCTTGGGGTTGGCCACCTTGATGATCGAGAAGTCGTAGTGGATCGACCCGTTGAGCGCGCCCTCGGGCTCCGCCTCGCCCGCCCACTGCGGGGAGACGATGGCACCGACGGTGCCCCACTCGCCGTACGGCTCGGCCTGCTCGATCGCGCCCTTCTTGCCGCCGCTGAGGGTGGCGGTGCTGTTGAAGGCCGGGGCGAACACGATGTTCTCGTGGTACCCGGCGCCCTTGCCCTCGTGGGTGCAGTGGCCGGCCGTCCACACCAGGTTGCTCTTGCCCGGGTGCGCCGGGTCGGAGATCACCGTGCCGGAGCAGACGAAGTCCTTGCCGCCGGACTGGAAGAAGACCTTGCCGTTCACGTGGAACTGCTTGGCGAACGGGTGCGCGACGGGCTTCGCCTCGATCCGGGCGGGCCGCGGGTCGTTGCCGCCGTCGGCGGGCTTGGCGCTGGGCTTCGCGCTGGGCTGGCCGCTCGGCTGCCCGGTCGGCTTGGCGCTCGGGGCCGGTGCGTCCGGCGCCTGGGCCGGCGGCTTGGCGTCGAGCATCCGCTGGATGTTCCAGTAGCCCGCGACGGCCGGCTTGACGACGTTCTGCTGGGCCCACTTGTCCCAGTCCTCGAACTTCCAGCTCTTCAGCTCGTCCAGGGTCGGCAGGTGCAGCGCGGCGGCCGCCCCGCCTCCGCCCGGGGTGCCGGCGGCGGACGCGGGCGGCGGCCCGTCCGGAACGGGCTCGCTGTTCTCCGGGCCGCAGGCGGTGGCCGCCAGCAGGGTCAGCGCGGCGACGGACGTGGTGAGCGCGGCGCGGCCGGTGCGGGCGCCACGGCCGGTGCGGGCGCTCTTCGCATGCCGGTCGCGGGCAGCACGAAATACAGGTGACACGAGATCATTTCCCCCTTGGACTCCCCCGAACGGCCTCGGGCCGCCGGTACAGCAGCAGGGAGTCTCCCATGTCCGGTCCCGGCCGGTGACACGCACCCCCCGGTTGGTCGGCCCGGCCCGCCGGCCGGTGACGCGAACGATCCGTGCCTCCGCGGGGCCGTCCCCGGGGCGGCCCCGGCAGGAAATCCGTTTGCGGGCCGGCGGGCACCGCTCGTACCGTTGACCACGTCGCCCCCGCCGGAACAGGAGAAGGCCGTTGCTCTACTGAGGTCCCGAGACACCGCCCCCGCGCCCCCCGAGAGCGCGGCGCGCGAGCGTGCGACCCCAGTGATGAGCCGGCCCCCGTAGGCCCAGGCAGCTCCGTCGACCCGGCCGGGCCGGCCCGTCGCGGCATCCCCGTCGTACCCCGCCGCACCCCGTCGTGCCCGCGGTGTCTCCCCGTGTTGCTACCTCCACCGATCCTCAGCAACCACCCGGGAGGCCGACCATGGCTCAACCGACCACCACCTCCGTCCTGTGCACCGCCCTCGGCTTCGAGTGGCCGGACGGCACCACCGCCTTCGACGGCTTCCAGTTCGCCGTCGGCCCCGGGCGCACCGGCCTGATCGGCCTCAACGGAGCGGGCAAGTCCACCCTGCTGCGGCTGATCGCCGGCGAGCTCACCCCGACCGCCGGCACCGTCCGGGTCGGCGGCGAACTCGGCTACCTCCCCCAGGGGTTGACCCTGGACACCACCCTCAGGGTGGACGAGGCGCTCGGCATCAGGGCCGCCCGCGAGGCCCTGCACGCCATCGAGTCCGGCGACACCGACGAGCGGCACTACGACGCCGTCGGCCAGGACTGGGACGTCGAGGAGCGGGCCCGCGCCACCCTCGACCGGCTGGGCCTCGACCGGCTCGGCCTGGACCGCACCACCGGCGAACTCTCCGGCGGCGAAGCGGTGCTGCTGCGGCTGGCCGCCCTGCTGCTGCGCCGCCCCGACGTCCTGCTGCTGGACGAGCCGACCAACAACCTCGACCTGGCCGCCCGCGAGCGGCTGTACGAGGCCGTCGCGGGCTGGGGCGGGGTGATGGTGATCGTCAGCCACGACCGTGAACTCCTCCAGCAGGTCGACCAGATCGCCGACCTGCGGGACGGCGCGGTCACCTGGTACGGCGGCAACCTCGCCGAGTACGAGCGGACGGTCGCCGCCCAGCAGGAGACCGCCGAGCGCCTCGTCCGGACGGCCGAGGCCGAGGTCCAGCGGCAGAAGCGGGACCTGGCCGAGGCCAGGATCAGGCTGGACCGCAGCGCCAGCTACGGCAAGAAGCGCGCCGTCACCCGCAACGACCCGAAGATCTTCGCCGGCACCTTCAAGAGCCGCGCCCAGGAGACGGCCGGCCGGCTCCAGGGCATGCACACCGACCGCCTCGACGAGGCCCGCCAGCGGCTCACCGCCGCCGAGGAGGCGGTCCGCGACGACGCGGAGATCCGGGTCGACCTGCCGCGCACCTCGGTGCCGGCCGGCCGGGCGGTGCTCAGCCTCGCCAAGGTCCGGCTGCCGTACGGCGTGACGGCCGACCTGGAGCTGCGCGGCGCCGAACGGATCGCCCTGGTCGGACGCAACGGCTCCGGCAAGACCACCCTGCTGCGCACCATCGCGGGCGAACTCGCCCCGCTGGAAGGAGAGATCACCACCCCGGTACCGCTGCGCCACCTCCCGCAGCGCCTCGACCTGCTGGACGACTCGCTGAGCGTCGCGCAGAACGTCAAGGCCTTCGCCCCGGCGGCCGGCGACAACGCGATCCGGGCCAGGCTGGCCCGCTTCCTGTTCCGCGGCGGGCGCGCCGATCAGCTCGTGGGCACGCTGTCGGGCGGCGAGCGGTTCCGGGCCACCCTGGCCGCCCTGCTGCTCGCCGACCCGCCCCCGCAACTGCTGCTGCTGGACGAGCCGACCAACAACCTGGACCTGGCCAGCGTCCGCCAGCTCACCCAGGCACTGGCCGCCTACCGGGGCGCGCTGGTCGTGGCCAGCCACGACCTGCCGTTCCTGCGGGAGATCGGCGTCACCCGCTGGCTGGAGCTGGACGGTGCGCTGCGGCCGGCCGGTCCGATGTGACGGGCCGGCCCCGCCGGGGGCCGGCCCGGTTCCCGCCCCGGCGGGGTACCGCGGCCGGTACCCCGCCGGTACCATCGGCGCCATGCCGGCCCTGAACATCGAGTACACGGAGCACGAACTCGCGGCCATCCGTGCAGCGGCGGCCGCCGACGGCAAGAGCGTGAAGGCGTACGTCCACGACCTGAGCGTGCGCGAGCAGCAGCGGCGCACCTTCGTCGACCACGCGGTGGCGTTCTGGAACGAGCACGTCGAGGAGTTCGACGCGGCCTTCCCCGAGGACGCGCCCCCGGCGAGGCCCGCCGCGGCGTGAGGATCCTGCACGTCGACATCCGCTGGCTGCTCGACGTCCAGGAGCTGGCCTCGCCGGAGGATCTCAGCGTGCGCGACTACTCCGCGCTGCAGGCGGCGGTGGCCCGGCACCGGGTCAACACCGCGCAGCTCGGGCACACCGCCGACCCGGCCTGGTGCGCGGCGACCCTGATGCACACCATCGTGCTGCTGCGGCCGCTGCCGGTGCGCAACAACCTGTACGCCTGCATGGCCACCGCCGCGTACATGCACGCGGCCGAAGAGGGCATCGACCCGCCGTACGGCGCCCTGGTGGAACTGGCCCGGGACGTGGCGGCGGGCACGGCCGACGTGTTCGCGGCGGCCGGCCGGATCCGCGACTGGCGGATCTGAGCGTGCCGGGGCCCGGCCGGCCCCGGCCGCCCGGGGCCCGGTGACGCCATGCGAGGCATCGGGCGCCGCCCTGCGGCGCGTCAGATCGGGCCGGGGGCGGCCGTGTCCGAGCATGACGCCCATGACGAGAAGCACACGTGTGACCGCGGCCGTGTCCGCCGCCTGCGCCCTGGTCCTGCTGGCCGCCGTGCCCGCCTCGGCGGGCGGTGCCGAGCCCGGCGCGGCCGACGGCGCCGGCGCGGGAGATCCGTACTTCCCGCTGTCCGGCAACCGGGGGTACGACGTCCGGCACTACGACCTCGATCTCGACTTCACGCCCGCCACGCACGAGTTGGCCGCCGAGGCGACCGTCTCGGCGACCGCGGGGGAGCGGCTGGAGCGCCTCCGGCTGGACTACTCCGGGCCGCGGATCGAGAGCGTCCAGGTGGACGGGCGGCCCGCGGAGTACCGGCGCGACGGGCAGAAGCTGGTGATCCGTCCGGCGCGCGCGATCCGCCCCGGCGGCGGGTTCACCGTCAAGGTCCGTTACCGGGGCGTCCCGGAGCGGATCAGCGACAGCGTGCTGGGCGACTACGGCTGGTTCAACACCGACGACGGCGCGGTCGCGCTGAACGAGCCGGACGGCGCCCGGACCTGGTACCCCGTCAACGACGACCTGCGGGACAAGGCCACCTACACCTTCCGCCTGACCACGCCGAACGGCGTGCGGGCGCTGGCCAACGGCGAGCCGCAGGGCGCACCCCGGACCCACGGCGACCGGACCACGGCCGTGTGGGAGATGCGCGAGCCGATGGCCAGCTACCTCTCGACGGTGGCGATCGGGAACTTCGCGGTGACCCGCGGTGACGCGGGCGGCATCCCGAACATCACCGCGTACGACCCGGCCGGCGGCGACGGCTCCTTCCTGCAGCGCAGCACGGCCGAGGCGGTGGCCTGGGAGGCGGACCGGTTCGGCCGCTACCCGTTCGGCTCGACCGGCGGGATCATCGACCGGGTCGGGGCCGGCTACGCCCTGGAGACCCAGAGCCGGCCGGTGTACGACGGCGCCCCCGACGAGCTGACCGTCGTGCACGAGGTGGCCCACCAGTGGTTCGGTGACAGCGTCACCCCCGCGACCTGGCGGGACATCTGGCTCAACGAGGGCTTCGCCACCTACGTGGAGTGGCTCTGGCAGGAGGGGCACGGCGGTCCGAGCGCCAAGGAGACCTTCGACGGCTACTGGGCGACGCCGGCCGGGGACCCGTTCTGGCTGCTGAGGACGGGGGACCCCGGGCGCGACGACATCTTCAACTACGACGTGGTCTACGTCCGGGGTGCGATGACCCTCCAGGCGCTCCGCGACACCATCGGCGACCAGGACTTCTTCACCCTGCTGCGGGAGTGGGCCGCGACCTACCGGCACGGCAACGCCGCCACCTGCGACCTGCTCCGGCTGGCCGAGAAGATCTCGCACCGGGACCTCGGCCCGCTGTTCGACGCCTGGCTCTACACGGCGGCCAAGCCGGGGCCGTCGGCCTGATCCGGCCGGTCGCGCGGCCCGGCCCCGGGCGGGGCGGGCCGGACGCGACGGAGGGCGGTGCGGTGTCCGGGCCGGACACCGCACCGCCCTCCGGGCGTCTGCGCTCAGGCTTCGGCCGGGACGGTCCGCCGCAGCTTGCCGGCGACCAGGGTGCCGAGCCGGTCCAGGCCGACCACCACGGCCGCCAGGACCACGAACTCGACCGTGAGCAGCACGATCTGGCCCCAGACGTAGCCGTAGCCCTTCTCGGTCGGGTCGAAGAAGAAGTACGGGTACGGCGTCGGGTAGTTGGAGAACAGCGCCGCGCGGGCCATCACGATGCCGGCGTAGCCGAGCGGGAAGGCCAGCCAGAGCGGGATGTCGCGCCAGTGCGAGGCGTTGCGCGGGCGCAGGGTCAGCCAGTCGAGGATCACCAGCACCGGGGTGACGTAGTGCAGGAAGAACGAGGACCAGTGCTGGAGCTTGTCCGGCCCGTCGAACAGCCCGGGCAGCGGGTTGGCGCCGTGCTCCAGCAGGATGTGCGAGACCAGCCCGGTGATCAGGATGTAGAGGGTGACCGCGCCGCGCAGCCGGGGCGCGGGGGCGTCGACGGTGCCGCGCCGCTTCATCCAGTAGACCGCGCCGGCGAAGTAGGCCAGCACGAAGACGTTGCTCTGGATGGTGAAGTAGACCAGGGAGCC
The DNA here is from genome assembly GCF_014655955.1 of Kitasatospora indigofera. Classification (GTDB taxonomy): domain Bacteria; phylum Actinomycetota; class Actinomycetes; order Streptomycetales; family Streptomycetaceae; genus Kitasatospora; species Kitasatospora indigofera. Next base: position 8,675 of record NZ_BNBO01000074.1, on the reverse strand, counting down.
GGTGCCGAGGGTCAGGCCCGTGCCCGCCGATATCACGATGGCCAGGCGCCACCAGAGCGCGGGTCGGGTCCAGACGGTCATACTGTCACCTGATCTTTTCGGGAGGTATCGGACGGGAAGGTCGTCGCACTCTACTGGCTGGTAGGGGCGGTCGTGAAGGATCGTTCCGGCTCGGAGCCGCCGGGCCGGTGGCACACCGTCCGGACCGGGCCCTGCGGAGGTCCGCAGCCGGTCCGGCGGGGCAGGGGCCGGGACACGGCGGGGAGGCGGCAGGCGTCACCCGGGCAGGACGAAACCCGACTCGTAGGCCACGATCACCGCCTGGGTGCGGTCCCGCGCGCCGAGCTTCGCCAGCACCGCGCCGACGTGCGTCTTGACCGTCTCCGGGCTCACCGCCAGCCGGCCGGCGATCTCCGCGTTGCTCAGCCCCGCCGCCATCAGCCGCAGCACCTCGCCCTCCCGCCCGGTGAGCCGGCCGACCGGGCCCAGGCCCGGGTCCGGGCGGCGCGCCGGGGCCTGCCGGCGGGCCAGCTCCCGCAGGGCGGCCGGGAAGAGCAGCGAGTCGCCGCGCGCCACCAGCCGGACGGCCTGCACCATCTCCTCGGCCCTGGCCCGCTTCAGCAGGAACCCGGCGGCGCCGGCCCGCAGCGCGTCGTAGACGTGGTCGTCGTGCTCGAAGGTGGTCACCACCAGCACCTTCGGCGGCTCGTCCATGGTCGCCATCAGCTCCTCGGTGGCCCGGATGCCGTCCGTCCCGGGCATCCGGACGTCCATCAGCACCACGTCGGGCCGCAGCTCGCGCGCCAGCGGCACGGCCTCGGCGCCGGAGGCGGCCTCGCCGACCACGGTGAGGTCCGGCTCGGCGTCGATCACCACCCGCAGTCCCGTCCGCACCAGCCGCTCGTCGTCCACGACCAGCACCCGGATCGGCCCCGGGTCCTCGCCGTGGGCGCGCCCGGCCGCCGCCGGGCCCTGAGCCGGGCCCTGAGCCGGGTCCTGAGCCGGGTCCTGAGCCGGGTCCTGAGCCGGGCCCTGAGCCGGGCCCGGCGTCGGGTCCTGAGCCGGCGCGCCCTGCGCGCCCGCGCGCTGCCGCGCCCTGTCGTTCGTCGTCATCCCCGTTGCCCCCGTCACCCGTTCGCCCCCGGTACCCGGTGTCCCGGTATCCGTCGTCCCCGCCCCGCCGACCGGTACCGTCCGGCCGGCGCCGTCATGGTGCCGCCCCCGCCGTCGGGCTCCCCGTCGTGGGGATCCCCGCCGTCCGGCTCCGCGACGGTGCCGTGCCGGTGTCTTGGCCCGGGTCTTGGTCCGGGTCCGTGGCCGTCTCCGCGCCCAGCGGCAGCCGGACGGCCAGCCGCCAGTGCCCGCCGTCCGGGGTCGGCCCGGATTCGCAGCCGCCGCGCAGGGCGGCGGCCCGTTCGCCGATCCCGCGCAGCCCCCGGCCCCCGCCCGGCCGGGGCGGCCGCCCGGCGGCGAGCGGGTTGGTCAGCTCCAGCTCCAGCCGGTCGGGCCGCAGGCCGATGCGGAGCACGGCCGGCGCCGCCCCGGCGTGCCGCAGCACATTGGTCAGCCCCTCCTGGACGATCCGGTACGCCTCCCGGGAGACGGCCGGCGGCAGCCCGGGCAGGCCGGGCGGCAGCGAGGCCCGGACCTTGACGCCGGTCCGCTCCAGCTGGCGCAGCAGGTCGTCGAGGACGGCCAGCGTCGGACCGGCCGGGGCCGGCCCCGCCGGCTCCTCCTCGCGCAACAGGCCCAGCACGGTGTCCAGTTCGGCCACCGCTTCGCGGGCGGTCCGCTCGATCGCCCGGAGCGCCTCGGCGGCGAAGGCCGGGTCGGCGGCCAGCACCCGGGCGGCGGCGGCTGCCTGGAGGCCGACCGCGCTCAGCGCGTGCCCCACCGAGTCGTGCAACTCCCGTGCCAGCCGGTTGCGCTGGGCCAGGACGGCGGCCCGGTGCTCGGCCGCCGCGAGCCGCTCGTCCGGGGTCGGCCCGAGCAGCGCCGGCGCCGACCGGGCGAGCAGCGCGCCCGCCCCGGCGTTGGTGACCAGCAGGAGCAGGAGGAGCGCCAGGCCGAGCGCCGGGCCGCCGAACCACTGGTGCTCCCGCCACCAGGCCGGGGCGTGGTCCAGGGCACCGAGCGGCAGCAGCAGCGTCACGGCGGCCGGCGGTACGGCGAGCGACATCCCGCTCACCACGCCGCCGAGGAAGAGGTGCAGCACGTACCAGGCGGCGGTCCGCCTTCGGGCCGCCCAGGACCGGGCCGGTCCGGTGGACAGCTCCCCGGCGGCCCCGGCGCAGAGCATCCGGGCGGCCGTGCCCTCCAGGACCCGGACCACCGGCAGCAGCGCGGTGAGCGCGGCCAGCGGCAGTGCCGTGCCGAAGGCGACGAACTGCAGGGCGACCCGCCGCAGCGGTTCACCGCCCGGGTAGACCGCGCCCAGCACCACCGAGGACAGCAGCCAGTACGGCATCAACAGGGCGCCGCCCAGCACCAGATGCACCCACCGTCGGCGCGGCCGCCGTCCGAGCAGCGCGCTGCCCGTCCTGCGGACGCCGGTCCCCCGTACCCCCGCGTTCACCGGACCGACTGTACGTCAGGTGCCCGCCGTCCCGCCGGTCGGCTCCCGCCTGCCCCGCCCTGCCGGCCCCGCTCCCGCCCGCTCCCGGCGCCGTCGGGCGGGGGAGCGTGCCCGGCGTCCGGTCGCCCCGGCCCGTCCGCCGCCCGCACCGCCCGGCGCCCCGCCCCGGTCCCTCCCCGGCCGGCTCCGGGCCCCCGGTCCGGCCCGTCCGGCACCCCCGGGCCGGGTGCGCGCCGCCCTTGTTACCGGCGGGTTGCTTATCTATCATCGCCAGTGTTACAGCTTTACTGTCAAACCGACGAAGGGGCAGCGGATGGACGGCGCGACCAACCCCGGCCCGCTGGCCGGCGTGCGGGTGGTGGAGCTCGCGGGCATCGGCCCGGGCCCCTTCGCCGCCATGCTGCTGGCCGACCTGGGCGCCGACGTGGTGCGGGTCGACCGTCCCGGCGCCGGGCCGTTGAGCATCGAGCCGGCCTACGACGTCACCAACCGGAACAAGCGGTCCGTCCTGGTCGACCTCAAGTCCCCGGAGGGGCCCGGCCAGGTGCTCGGCCTGGTCGGACGCGCCCAGCTGCTGATCGAGGGCTACCGCCCCGGCGTCGCCGAACGCCTCGGCGTCGGCCCCGACGCCTGCCTGGCCCGCAACCCCGCCCTGGTCTACGGCCGGATGACCGGCTGGGGCCAGGACGGCCCGCTCGCCGCCCGGGCCGGCCACGACATCGGCTACACGGCGCTGGCCGGCACCCTCGGCATGATCGGCGACCCGGACGGCCCGCCGGCCATCCCCGCCAACCTGCTCGGCGACTACGCGGGCGGCTCGCTGTACCTGGTCGTCGGCCTGCTGGCCGCCCTGCACCACGCCCGGGAGACCGGCGCCGGGCAGGTCGTGGACGCCGCCGTGGTGGACGGCGCCGCCCACCTCACCTCGATGCTCTGGGGCCTGCTCGCCGCCGGCCGCTGGCAGGACCGGCGCGGCGTCAACCTGCTCGACGGCGGCGCGCCCTGCTACGCCGTGTACTCGGCCTCCGACGGCGGCCACCTCGCGGTGGGCGCCCTGGAGCCGCAGTTCTACGCCGAGTTCAGCAAGCTGCTGGGCCTGGAGCCGGACGCGCCCGGCCAGTTCGACGTCCCGCGCTGGCCGGAGCTGCGGGCCCGGATCGCGGCCCGGTTCGCCACCCGCACACTGGCCGAATGGACCGCCGTCTTCGACGGCACCGACGCCTGCGTCGAGCCGGTGCTGAGTATGCGGGAGGCGGCCGGCCACCCGCACCTGGCGGCGCGCGGCACCTACACCCAGGTCGACGGCGTCACCCAGCCGGCCCCGGCCCCGCGATTCTCCGCCACCCCCGGCACGCTGCGCCGGCCCCCGGCCCGCCCGGGCGCCGACACCGCCGAGGTCGCCCGCGACTGGGGCGTGCCCGCGCTCGCCCCCCGCTGACCGCCGCCACGGCTCCGACCGCCCCGAGAGGACACCGCAGTGCAGCGAGAGATCTACACCGAGGAGCACGAGGCCTTCCGGGAGACCGTCCGGGCCTTCCTCGCCAAGGAGGTGCTCCCGCACCACGACCGCTGGGAGCGGGCCGGCATCGTGGACCGCTCCGCCTGGACGGCCGCCGGCGCGCAGGGCCTGCTGGGCCTGGCCGTCCCCGAGGAGTACGGCGGCGGGGGCAGCGCCGACTTCCGCTACAGCGCCGTCCTCGCCGAGGAGTTCACCCGGGCCGGTGCCTCCGGCCTGGCGCTCGGCCTGCACAACGACATCATCGGCCCGTACCTCACCTCGCTGGGCGACGAGGAGCAGAAGCGCCGCTGGCTGCCCGGCTTCTGCAGCGGCGAGATCGTCACCGCCATCGCGATGACCGAACCCGGGGCCGGGTCCGACCTCCAGGGCATCCGGACGCACGCCGTGGACCAGGGCGACCACTACCTGCTGAACGGCTCCAAGACCTTCATCTCCAACGGGATCATCGCCGACCTGGTCGTGGTGGTCGCCCGCACCACCCCGGAGGGCGGCGCGCACGGACTGAGCCTGCTGGTGGTCGAGCGCGGGATGCCGGGCTTCGAGCGCGGCCGGAACCTCGACAAGATCGGCCAGAAGGCCCAGGACACCGCCGAGTTGTTCTTCAACGACGTCCGGGTGCCGAAGGCCAACCTGCTGGGGGAGGAGAACGGCGCCTTCGTCTCGCTGATGCGCAACCTCGCCCAGGAGCGGCTGGCGATCGCGGTCTCCGCGATCGCCGCCGCCGAGCACCTGGTCGAGATCACCACGGAGTACGTCAAGCAGCGCGAGGCCTTCGGCCGGCCGCTCGGCAAGCTGCAGCACGTCCGCTTCGAGATCGCCGAACTGGCCACCGAGTGCGCGGTCACCCGCGCCTTCGTGGACCGCTGCATCACCGAGCACAACCGCTGGGCGCTCACCCCGGTGGACGCCTCGATGGCCAAGTGGTGGGCCACCGAACTGCAGAAGCGCACCGCCGACCGCTGCCTGCAACTGCACGGCGGATACGGCTACATGGCCGAGTACCCGGTGGCGAAGGCGTTCACCGACGGCCGGATCCAGACCATCTACGGCGGCACCACCGAGATCATGAAAGAGATCATCGGCCGCTCCCTCCTCGGCTAGACCCTCCCGGAAAGGCACCCACCGTGACCACCGAAGCGTACGTCTACGACGCTGTCCGCACGCCGCGAGGCCGGGGCAAAGCGAACGGCTCGCTGCACGGCACCAAGCCGATCGACCTCGTGGTCGGCCTGATCCACGAACTGCAGGCCCGGTTCCCCGGGCTGGACCCGGCCGCGATCGACGACATCGTGCTCGGTGTGGTCAGCCCCATCGGCGACCAGGGCTCCGACATTGCCCGGATCGCCGCCATCGCCGCCGGCCTGCCGGACACCGTCGCGGGCGTCCAGGAGAACCGCTTCTGCGCCTCCGGCCTGGAGGCCGTCAACCTGGCCGCCGCCAAGGTCCGTTCGGGCTGGGAGGACCTCATCCTGGCCGGCGGCGTCGAGTCGATGTCCCGGGTGAAGATGGGCTCCGACGGCGGAGCCTGGGCGATGGACCCGATGACCAGCTACCGGACCGGCTTCGTGCCGCAGGGCATCGGCGCCGACCTGATCGCCACCATCGAGGGCCTGTCCCGCACCGACGTGGACGCCTTCGCCGCCGAGTCCCAGGCCCGCGCCGCCAAGGCGCAGGCGGACGGGTACTTCGACCGCTCGGTCGTCCCGGTCAAGGACGTCAACGGCCTGGTGGTGCTGGACCGCGACGAGTTCATCCGCCCCGGCACCACGGTGGAGACCCTGGCCGGCCTCAAGCCCTCCTTCGCCGGCATCGGCGAGGCCGGCGGCTTCGACGCCGTCGCGCTGCAGAAGTACCACTGGGTCGAGTCCATCGACCACGTCCACCACGCCGGCAACTCCTCCGGCATCGTGGACGGCGCGGCCCTGGTCGCGATCGGCTCCCGCGAGATCGGCGAGCGGTACGGGCTGCGCCCGCGGGCCCGGATCGTGTCCGCCGCGGTCTCCGGCTCCGAGCCGACCATCATGCTGACCGGCCCGGCCCCCGCCACCCGCAAGGCCCTCGCCAAGGCCGGCCTGACCGCCGCCGACATCGACCTGGTCGAGATCAACGAGGCCTTCGCCGCCGTGGCGCTCCGCTTCATCCGCGAACTCGGCTTCCGCCACGACCAGGTGAACGTCAACGGCGGCGCGATCGCCCTCGGGCACCCGCTGGGCGCGACCGGCGCGATGCTGATCGGCACCCTGATCGACGAGCTGGAGCGCCGCGACCTGCGCTACGGCCTGGCCACCCTCTGCGTCGGCGGCGGTATGGGCGTCGCCACCGTCATCGAGCGCATCTGAAACGGGAGACCTCCACCTCATGAGCAACACGACTGCCATCCGCTGGGAACAGGACCAGGACGGTGTGGTCACCCTCGTCCTCGACGACCCCGCCCAGTCCGCCAACACCATGAACGCCGGCTTCACCGACGCCCTGGAGGCGACGGTCGAGCGGCTGAAGGCCACCGAGGGCCTGCGCGGCGTGATCATCACCTCCGCGAAGAAGACCTTCTTCGCCGGCGGCGACCTGCGGCTGATCTCGGCGGCGACGCCGGAGAGCGCCGACCAGGTCTTCGCCAACTCGATGCGGATCAAGCGTGCCCTGCGCACCCTGGAGACCCTCGGCAGGCCGGTGGTCGCGGCGGTCAACGGCGCGGCCCTCGGCGGCGGCCTTGAGATCGCGCTGGCCTGCCACCACCGGATCGCGCTGGACGTGCCCGGCAGCAGGATCGGGCTGCCCGAGGTCACCCTCGGGCTGCTGCCCGGCGGTGGCGGCGTGGTGCGCACCGTGCGGATGATGGGCATCACCGACGCGCTGCTCAAGGTCCTGCTGCAGGGCCGCCAGTACCGCCCGGCGCAGGCCCTGGAGAACGGCCTGGTGCACGAACTGGCCGCCACCCGCGAGGAGATGCTGGAGAAGGCGCACGCCTTCGTGGCCGCCAACCCGGAGGCCGTCCAGCCCTGGGACGTCAAGGGCTACCGGATCCCCGGCGGCACCCCGAGCACCCCCGCGTTCGCGGCCAACCTGCCGGCCTTCCCGGCCAACCTGCGCAAGCAGCTGGCCGGCGCGGACTACCCGGCCCCGCGCAACATCCTGGCCGCCGCGGTCGAGGGCGCCCAGGTCGACGTCGACACCGCGATGGTGATCGAGGCCCGGTACTTCACCGAGCTGGCCTGCGGCCAGATCTCGAAGAACATGATCCAGGCCTTCTTCTTCGACATGCAGGCCGTCAACTCCGGTGCGGGCCGCCCCAAGGGCGTGGACCCCCGGGAGGTCCGCAAGGTGGCGGTGCTGGGCGCCGGCATGATGGGTGCGGGCATCGCGTACTCCTGCGCCAAGGCCGGCGCCGAGGTGCTGCTCAAGGACGTCACGCTGGAGGCGGCCGAACGCGGGAAGGCCTACTCCGCCGGGCTGCTGGACAAGGCGGTGGCGCGCGGCCGCTCCACCGAGGCGCAGCGGGCGGAGCTGCTGGCCCGGATCACGCCGACCGCCGACGCCGCCGACCTGGCCGGCTGCGACGTGGTGATCGAGGCGGTGTTCGAGAACCCCGAGCTGAAGCACAAGGTGTTCCAGGAGGTCCAGCAGGTCGTCGCGCCGGACGCGCTGCTCTGCTCCAACACCTCCACCCTGCCGATCGGCCTGCTCGCCGAGGGCGTGGAGCGCCGGGCGGACTTCATCGGCCTGCACTTCTTCTCGCCGGTCGACAAGATGCCGCTGGTGGAGATCATCAGCGGCCCGGAGACCGGCGCCGAGGCGCTGGCCCGCGCCTTCGACCTGGTCCGCCTGATCGGCAAGACGCCGATCGTGGTGAACGACTCGCGCGGCTTCTTCACCTCGCGGGTGATCGGGCAGTTCATCAACGAGGGCGTCGCCATGGTCGGCGAGGGCGTCGACCCGGTCTCGGTGGAGCAGGCCGCGGCCCAGGCCGGCTACCCGGCCAAGGTGCTCTCACTGCTGGACGAGCTCACCCTCACCCTGCCGCGCAAGATCCGCGGCGAGGCCCGGCGGGCGGTCGAGGAGGCCGGCGGCACCTGGACCGAGCACCCCGGCGACGTGGTGATGGACCGGATGCTCGACGAGTTCGGCCGCCCCGGCCGCAGCGGCGGCGCCGGCTTCTACGAGTACGAGGACGGCCGCCGGGTCCGGCTCTGGCCCGGCCTGCGCGAGCACTTCACCGGGGGCGCCGAGGCGCAGATCCCGTTCGAGGACATGAAGGAGCGGATGCTGTTCGCCGAGGCGCTGGACTCCGTCCGCTGCCTGGAGGAGAACGTGCTGACCTCGGTCGCGGACGCCAACGTGGGCTCGATCCTCGGCATCGGGTTCCCGGCGTGGACCGGCGGTGTGCTCCAGTACATCAACGGCTACCGGGGCGGGCTGCCCGGATTCACCGCCCGGGCGCGGGAGCTGGCGGCGGCGTACGGCGAGCGGTTTGCCCCGCCGGCGATGCTGGAGCGGCTGGCGGCCGAGGGCGGCCGGTTCGCGGACTGAGCCCGGCCCGTCCGGACGGCGCCGCGCGCGGGGACGGTCCCGCGCGCGGCGCCG
>NZ_BNBO01000073.1:9185-39588 GCF_014655955.1 Kitasatospora indigofera | reverse complement strand
AACCGGTCACCCGTCAGCTGCATCCCGTCACCCGAGTCACCCGCGAAACGGATGATCACCCGGTCCAATCGTCTGACCGGCTTGGCGCGCCTGGGCTGCACTCCCCCCGGCGGCACCGGACCCGACTGGTCGTCGTGTCCGTCCGAGCCGTCCACTGCCTCCGACTGATCGACCTGGCTGGTCACTGCGGCGGACCTCCTCGTGGGCATCCAGCCGCGGGCGTGAGCCGTGTGCCCCGTCCGCCTGGTGCACCCTTCGCATCTTATGCGCGTGGGTAATCCGAAGGCCGGAACTTCGACGTGCGGCGAAAAACTGCATCACCGATGTCTTTTTTCCACACTCAGGTCAACGCCGCGGGTCCGCTCCGCCATACCCCCTGCCCGGAATCCGGTCAGGTCCGCCGCCCGGGCGGGCGGCGGACCCCGAAGCGGACCCCGGAAGCGCCGGCCCCGGCCGGTCAGGAGTTCAGGTAGGTGAGCACCGCGAGCACCCGGCGGTGGTCCTCCGGGCTCTGGGCCAGGCCCAGCTTCAGGAAGATGTTGCTGACGTGCTTCTCCACCGCGCCGTCCGAGACCACCAGCTGCTTGGCCACCGCCGCGTTGGTCCGGCCCTCGGCCATCAGGCCCAGCACCTCCCGCTCCCGGGGCGTGAGGCCGGCCAGCACGTCGCCCTTGCGGCTGCGGCTGAGCAGCTGCTGCACCACCTCCGGGTCCAGCGCCGTGCCGCCGCCGGCCACCCGGACCACCGCGTCCACGAACTCCCGGACCTCGGCGACCCGGTCCTTGAGCAGGTAGCCCACCCCGCGGGTGGAGCCCGCCAGCAGTTCGGAGGCGTAGCGCTCCTCGACGTACTGGGAGAGCACCAGCACGCCCACCGACGGGTACAGGCCGCGCAGGGTCACACAGGCCCGGACGCCCTCGTCGGTGTGGGTCGGGGGCATCCGGACGTCGGCGACCACCACGTCCGGCAGGGCCTCGTCGGAGGCCAGGTCGTGGAGGGTCTTCAGCAGCGCCTCGCCGTCCCCGACACCGGCGACGACCTCCAGGCCGCGGTCGGTGAGCAACCGGGTCAGGCCCTCCCGCAGCAGTACGGAGTCCTCGGCGATGACGACGCGAAGCATGGCGGCCTTCCGGCTGGGCTGGACTGACTGGTTCAGTCTTCCCTATCGGCGTGGACGCCGGGCCACGAACCCGGAACGGCCGGGAGCCGGGCCGGCCCCGCCCCGCCGGTGCGGGCCGGGGCGGGGCACGGGCGGGCCTCACATGGTGCGGATGGCCACCGCGTCGCAGAGCCCCTGCAGGGCGGCCTTGGCCGGGCACTCGGGCAGCGGGTCGAGCAGCGCGCGGGCCTCCTCGGCGTAGCGCAGCGTCTCGCGCCGGGCCCGCTCCAGGGCCGGGTGCTTGCGCAGCAGGCGCAGCGCCTCGGCGTGCAGGTCGTCGTCGGCGAGGTCGAGCTGGAGCAGCTCGCGCAGCCGGGCGTCGGCCGGGTCGTCCTCGTCCGCCGGCATCTCCTGCAGCAGCAGGATCGGCAGCGTCGGGACGCCCTCGCGCAGGTCGGTGCCGGGGGTCTTGCCGGACTCGTGGCCGTCGCTGGCGATGTCGAGCACGTCGTCGGCGAGCTGGAAGGCCATACCCATCCGCTCGCCGTACTGGGTCAGGATGTCGACCACCCACGGCTCGGCCCCCGCCATCAGGGAGCCGAACCGGCAGGAGACGGCGACCAGCGAGCCGGTCTTGCCGGCGAGCACGTCGAGGTAGTGCCGCAGCGGGTCGTCGTCGGGCCCCGGGCCGGCCGTCTCCAGGATCTGGCCGGTGACCAGTCGCTCGAAGGCGTCGGCCTGCAGCCGGACGGCCTCCGGGCCGAGGTCGGCCAGCACCTGGGAGGCGCGGGAGAAGAGGAAGTCGCCGGTGAGGATGGCGACCGAGTTGTCCCAGCGGGAGTTGGCGCTGGGGGCGCCGCGCCGGACGGGCGCCTCGTCCATCACGTCGTCGTGGTAGAGCGTCGCGAGGTGGGTCAGCTCGACCACCACGGCGGCCGGCACCACGCCGGGGGCGTACGGGTCGCCGAACTGTGCCGCGAGCATCACCAGCAGCGGACGGAAGCGCTTGCCGCCCGCCTCGATCAGGTGGCTGGCGGTGATGGTGATGAAGGAGACGTCGCTCTTGACGGTCTCGGCGAGGGCGGCTTCCACCGCGTCCATGCCGGTCTGGACGTCGCGGGTCAGATCGCGGTCCTGCACGCTGAGCCCGAAGGGTCCCACGACGGTCACGAAGACCACTCCTGTCCCTGGTCGATCTAGCGGCCTGGTCCCTGAGTGCCGCCGCTGGCCATACAGGCAGGGTATCCGGTCACGAGTGGATCACTGCACGGGCGTGCGGGTCTGTCATGGTCGGGCCGACCGGGCCCGGGCCGGACGGCACGGGCGGGAAGAGCGCGGGGTCCGGTCCGCGCCGGTCGGCGCGGACCGGACCCCGGTGGCGAAGCGGCTACCTGACGAACGGCGAGACCTTCGACGCGAGGTCCAGGAAGTACTGCGGGAGCAGCCCCAGGCCCAGGGTGACCAGGACGCCGACGCCGATGGCGGTCGCCGTGAACGCGCTGGGCACGGCCACCGTCGGGCCGCCCGGCTGCGGGTCGGAGAAGAACATCAGCACGATGACCCTGATGTAGAAGAACGCCGCCACCGCGGAGCTCAGCACACCGATGATGACCAGCGGCGTGGCGCCGCCCGCCGCCGCGGCCTGGAAGACCGCGAACTTCCCGGTGAAGCCCGAGGTGAGCGGGATGCCGGCGAAGGCCAGCAGGAACAGCGCGAAGACCGCCGCCAGCAGCGGCGAGCGCCGGCCTAGGCCGGCCCAGCTGGAGAGGTGGGTGGCCTCGCCGCGGGAGTCGCGCACCAGCGTGACGACCGCGAAGGCGCCGAGCGTCACGAAGGAGTACGCCAGCAGGTAGAAGAGCACCGCGCCCAGGCCCTGCTTGTTGGTGGCGATCACGCCGGTGAGGATGAAGCCGGCGTGCGCGATCGAGGAGTACGCCAGCAGCCGCTTCACGTCCTGCTGGGTGACGGCCAGCACCGCGCCGACCACCATGGTGAGGATCGCGACGCCCCACATCACCGGCCGCCAGTCCCAGCGCAGGCCGGGGAAGGCCACGTAGAACAGCCGCATCAGGGCGCCGAACGCGGCCACCTTGGTCGCCGCCGCCATGAAGCCGGTGACCGGCGTCGGGGCGCCCTGGTAGACGTCCGGGGTCCAGGAGTGGAACGGCACCGCGCCGACCTTGAACAGCAGGCCGACCGAGAGCAGCGCCAGGCCGATCAGCAGCAGCGCGTCGTTCTGGGTGGTGCTGAGCAGCGCCTGGGTGGCCGGCGCCTCGCCCGAGATGACGTCGGCGATGTCGCCGAGCCGGACACTGCCCGCGTAGCCGTACAGCAGGGCGGTGCCGAACAGGAAGAACGCCGAGGCGAACGCGCCCAGCAGGAAGTACTTGACGGCCGCCTCCTGGGAGAGCAGCCGGCGGCGCCGGGCCAGCGCGCAGAGCAGGTACAGCGGGAGGGAGAAGACCTCCAGCGCCACGAACATGGTCAGCAGGTCGTTGGCGGCCGGGAACAGCAGCATGCCGCCGACCGCGAACATGGTGAGCGGGAAGACCTCGGTGCTGGCGAAGCCCGCCCGGACGGCGGCGCGCTCCTGCTCGCCGCCGGGGGTGGCCGCGGCCTGCGCGACGAAGGCGTCCACCGGGACACCGCCGGCCTTCGGCTCGACCTTGCGCTCCGCGTAGGTGAGCACGGCAACCACGGCGACCAGCAGGATCACGCCCTGGAGGAACAGCGCGGGCCCGTCCAGCGCGACCGCGCCCATCGCCAGCAGGTCGACCCTGGTGCTGCCGTAGCCCTGCGAGGCGAGCACGATCACCGCGGTGAAGGCGCCGGCCAGGCCGAGCAGGGCGATGGTGACCTGCGACCAGTACCGGGCCCGCCGGGGCAGGAAGGCCTCGGCCAGGATCCCGGCGACGGCGGCGCCGAAGACCACCAGCATCGGGGAGAGCTGGCCGTACTCGACGTGCGGCGCGGGGATGCTCGCGCTGTTGCCGCCGGCGGCGGCGAGCCAATGACTCATCACTTCTGCTCACCTCCTGGGGTGGCGGCCACCGGGTGGGCCGGCGCCGGGTCGGTCTCGTGGACCTGGGAGAGGGTGGCGTCCACCGCCGGGTTGACGATGTCGGTGAGCGGCTTCGGGTAGACGCCCAGCAGGATGGTGAGCGCCACCAGCGGCGCCACCACGGCCAGTTCGCGCACCTTGAGGTCGTGCATGCCGCGCACGGAGTCCTTGACCGGGCCGGTCATGGTGCGCTGGTAGAGCACCAGGACGTACAGTGCGGCCAGCACGATGCCGAAGGTGGCGATGATGCCGATCACCGGGTACCGGGTGAAGGTGCCGACCAGGACCAGGAACTCGCTCACGAACGGCGCCAGGCCCGGCAGCGAGAGCGTCGCCAGACCGCCGATCAGGAAGGAGCCGGCCAGCACCGGGGCGACCTTCTGCACGCCGCCGTAGTCGGCGATCAGCCGCGAGCCGCGCCGGGAGATCAGGAACCCGGCGACCAGCATCAGCGCGGCGGTGGAGATGCCGTGGTTGACCATGTAGAGGGTCGCGCCGCTCTGCCCCTGGCTGGTCATCGCGAAGATGCCCATGATGATGAAGCCGAAGTGCGAGATGGACGCGTAGGCGATCAGCCGCTTGATGTCCTTCTGGCCGACGGCCAGCAGCGCGCCGTACATGATCCCGATCAGCGAGAGGACGAGGATCGCCGGGGCGAAGGTCTTCGACGCGTCCGGGAAGAGGCCGAGGCAGAACCGCAGCATCGCGAAGGTGCCGACCTTGTCGACGACGGCGGTGATCAGCACGGCCGTTCCGGCGGTCGACTCCCCCATCGCGTTGGGCAGCCAGGTGTGCAGCGGCCACAGCGGGGCCTTCACCGCGAAGGCGAAGAAGAAGCCCAGGAAGAGCGCCTTCTCGGCGGTGGGGTTGACGACCAGCTTGCCGTCGGCGACGGCGCCGGTGAGGGTCGGCAGGTCGAAGGTGGCGAAGCCCTGGTCCTGCGCGATCACGTACAGCCCGATCACCGCGGCCAGCATGACCAGCCCGCCGAGCAGGTTGTAGAGCAGGAACTTCACCGCCGCGTAGCTGCGCTGACGGGCCGACTCGGGGCCGCCCGCGCGGTCGCCGAAGCCGCCGATCAGGAAGTACATCGGGATCAGCATGGCTTCGAAGAACACGTAGAACACGAAGACGTCGGTGGCCAGGAAGGACACCAGGACCATCGCCTCGACGGCCAGGATCAGCGCGAAGAAGGCCTGGGTGCGGCGGCGGTTCTCGAAGGTGGCGGGGTCGGCCGTCCCGCCCGCACCGCGCTCCGGGTCGGCGTCGTGCCAGGAGGCGAGCAGCACCACCGGCACGAGCACCGCGGTGAGCAGCACCAGGACGGTGCCGATGCCGTCGGCGCCGAGCGAGAAGGTGATGCCGAAGGACCGGATCCAGCTGTACGACTCGGTGAGCTGGTACCGGGCCCCGCCCGGCTCGAAGCGCACCGCGACGAGCGCGGCGAGGGCCAGCGTGGCCAGCGAGACCGCCAGCGCGACGATCTTGGTGACGCGCCGGCGGCCGTCGTCCGTACCGGCGGGCAGCGCGGCGGTGAGCACCGCGCCGGCCGCCGGGACGGCGCAGGTGGCGGTCAGCAGGTAGCTCATGGCCGGACCTCCTGACGTGTGGGGTAGGGGCGAGTCACGACCATCAGACCGACCTCATCAGGAGAGTGGTGGCGACCAGCACCAGCGTGCCGCCGAACATGGAGAGCGCGTACGAGCGGACGTAGCCGTTCTGGATCCGGCGCAGGCGGCTGGAGACGCCGCCGATGGTGGCGGCCAGGCCGTTCACGAAGCCGTCCAGGCCCCTGCTGTCGAAGTAGACGAGGGCCGCCGCCAGGGCCGAGCCGGGGCGGACCAGGACGGCGTGGTTGAAGTCGTCCTGGAGCAGGTCGCGGCGGGCCGCACGGGTGAGGGCCGAGCCGACCGGCGGGACGACCGGCACCGGCGAGCGCCCGTACATCAGGTACGAGACCGCGACGCCGGCCACCATGCAGAGCGTGGTGATCAGCGTGACGGTCAGCGGGGACAGCGGGGAGTCGCCCTCCGCGTGGCCGGTGACCGGCTCCAGCCAGTGCAGGAAGGAGCTGTTCAGGGTGAACAGGCCGCCGGCGAAGACCGAGCCGAAGGCCAGCACGATCATCGGGATCTTCATGGTGCTCGGGGACTCGTGCGGGTGCGGCTCGTGGCCCTCGGCGTCCGGCTGCCAGCGCTTCTCGCCGAAGAAGGTCAGGAGCATCACCCGGGTCATGTAGAACGCGGTGATCGCGGCGCCGAGCAGCGTGACGCCGCCGAGGATCCAGCCCTCGGTGCCGCCCTTGGCGAAGGCCGCCTCGATGATCTTGTCCTTGGAGAAGAAGCCGGACAGGCCGGGGAACCCGATGATCGCCAGGTAGCCGAGGCCGAAGGTGACGAAGGTGACCGGCATGTACTTGCGCAGGCCGCCGTAGTGCCGCATGTTCACCTCGTCGTTCATGCCGTGCATGACCGACCCGGCGCCGAGGAAGAGCCCGGCCTTGAAGAAGCCGTGCGTGACCAGGTGCATGATCGCGTAGACATAGCCGATCGGGCCCAGGCCCGCCGCCAGGATCATGTAGCCGATCTGCGACATGGTCGAGCCGGCCAGCGCCTTCTTGATGTCGTCCTTGGCGCAACCGACGATCGCACCGAAGATCAGCGTGACCGCGCCGACCACCACCACGGTGGTCTGGGCGTCCGGCGCCAGGTTGAAGATCGAGGCGGACCGGGTGATCAGGTAGACGCCGGCGGTCACCATGGTGGCCGCGTGGATCAGGGCCGAGACCGGGGTCGGGCCCTCCATCGCGTCCCCGAGCCAGGACTGCAGCGGCACCTGGGCGGACTTGCCGCAGGCGGCCAGCAGCAGCATCAGCCCGATGGCGGTCAGCTTGCCCTCGCTCGCCTGGCCGACCGCGCCGGCCGTGCCCTCCGAACCGAGCAGCGGGCCGAAGGCGAAGCTGCCGAACTCCGCGAACATCAGCATGATCGCGATCGACAGGCCCATGTCGCCGACCCGGTTGACCAGGAAGGCCTTCTTGGCGGCCGTCGCAGCGCTGGGCTTGTGCTGCCAGAAGCCGATCAGCAGGTACGAGGCGAGGCCCACGCCCTCCCAGCCCACGTACAGCAGCAGGTAGTTGTCCGCCAGCACCAGCAGCAGCATCGCCGCCAGGAACAGGTTCAGGTAGGCGAAGAACCGCCGCCGGCGCTCGTCGTGCGCCATGTAGCCCACCGAGTACAGGTGGATCAGCGTGCCGACGCCGGTGATCAGCAGGACGAAGGTGATCGAGAGCTGGTCGAGCTGGAACCCGACGTCGGCCTGGAAGCCGTTCACCGGGATCCAGCTGAACAGGTTGACGTCGACCTGCCGTTCGGCGGTCTCCCGGCCCAGCATGGACGCGAGGAGCGCCAGGCCGAAGGCGAAGGAGAGTGCGGCGAAGGCCGTGGCCAGCCAGTGGCCGAAGCGGTCGAGCCGGCGCCCGCCGAGCAGCAGCAGGGCGGCGCCCGCCAGCGGAGCCGCCACGAGCAGCGGAATGAGAGAGTTCACCGTGGGCCCTCCGCCTACAGCTTCATCAGGTTGCTGTCATCGACCGAAGCCGAGTGCCTGGTCCGGAAGATGGACACGATGATGGCGAGGCCGACGACGACCTCGGCCGCCGCGACCACCATGGTGAAGAACGCGATGATCTGGCCGTCCAGGTTGCCGTGCAGCCGGGAGAAGGTGACCAGGGCCAGGTTCGAGGCGTTCAGCATCAGCTCGACGCACATGAAGAGCACGATCGCGTTGCGCCGGATCAGCACGCCGCTGGCCCCGATGGTGAACAGCAGGCCGGCCAGGTAGAGGTAGTTGACGGGGTTCACTCCGAACCCTCCTCTGCGGACGGGGACTTCGCGGTCGGTACCTTCTGCAGCGCCCGGCGCTGCTCGGGCGGTGCCACCGGCGGGCGGGCGGAGGAGGGCCGGCCGAGCCAGTCGGCGGTGGTCTCCTCCAGTTCGGCCATCCGCTGCAGCATCTCCTGGCTGACGTCCCGGATCTGGCCCCGCTCGCGCAGGGTGGCCATCACCGAGTCCTCGGCGATCGAGCCGTCCGGCAGCAGGCCGGGGACGTCCACCGCGTTGTGCCGCGCGTACACGCCGGGGGCCGGCATCGGCGGCACCTGGATGTTGTCCTTGACCCGCTGGGCGGCCAGCTCGCGCTGGGTGCTCGGGGCCTTCACGTGCTCGCGGTGGGTCAGCACCATGGCGCCGATCGCGGCGGTGATCAGCAGCGCGCCGGTGACCTCGAAGGCCCAGACGTACTTGGTGAAGATCAGCCGCGCCAGGCCCTGCACGTTGCCCTCGGCGTTGGCGTCGGCCAGGCCGGTGAAGTGGTCGAGCTTGGCGTTGGCGATGCCGGCGATCAGCAGCACGCCGAAGCCGAGGCCGCAGAACACGGCGGCGAACCGCTGGCCCTTCAGCTGCTCCTTGAGCGAGTCCTCGGAGGTCACGCCGACCAGCATCATCACGAACAGGAAGAGCATCATGATCGCGCCGGTGTAGACGACGACCTGCACGACGCCCAGGAACACCGCGCCCTGGGCCATGTAACAGACCGCCAGCGCGATCATCGTGGCGGCCAGGCAGAGCGCGCTGTGCACGGCCTTGCGCATCAGCAGCATGCCGAGCGCGCCGCCGACCGCGATCACGGCGAGGATCCAGAACTGGACCGCCTCACCGGTGGAGGTGGCCCCGGTCAGGGCGAGGGCGTTCACCCGGACACCTCCTCGTCCAGCGTGCGGCGCGAAGCGGGCACCTGGCGCTCCGTACCGGGCGCGGCGGCGGTGATCTCACCGCGGTAGTACGCGCCCTCGTCGGTGCCGGGGTAGATCGCGTGCGGCGAGTCGACCATGCCTTCGGTCAGGCCCACCAGGAGCTGCTCCTTGGTGAAGATCAGGTCCTTGCGGGAGCTGTCGGCCAGCTCGTACTCGTTGGTCATGGTCAGCGCCCGGGTCGGGCAGGCCTCGATGCAGAGCCCGCAGAGGATGCAGCGGGCGTAGTTGATCTGGTAGACCGCGCCGTAGCGCTCACCCGGCGAGTAACGCTCCTCGTCGGTGTTGTCGGCGCCCTCGACGTAGATGGCGTCGGCCGGACAGGCCCAGGCGCACAGCTCGCAGCCGACGCACTTCTCCAGGCCGTCCGGGTGCCGGTTGAGCTGGTGGCGGCCGTGGAAGCGGGGAGCGGTGGGCTTCTTCTGCTCCGGGTACTGCTCGGTCAGCCGCTTCTTGAACATGGCCTGGAAGGTCACGCCGAAGCCTGCGGCCGGGCCCAGGATCGATGACTTCTCGGTATCGTCCGACATCTCGGTTCAGCTCCCTTCGGAATGGTCGGCGCCGTTCAGCGCGTCCTGGAGTTGCGGGGCCCGGCTGCGCCGGCGCGGGACGGGCGGCAGCTGCTGCCCGGGCAGCGGCGGCACGGGGTAGCCGCCGGCCATCGGGTCGAAGGCCCCGCCGTTCGCCGGGCTGCCCTCCTCGCCGTCCGGCTCCGCCTTGCGGCGCAGCACGTCCCGCAGCAGGGCGAGCAGCAGCAGCGCGCCGATCGGGGCGCCGACGTACAGCACCACCTCGCCGAAGCCGTAGCCCTCGTTGCGCAGCGCCCGGACGCTGGCGACCATCACCAGCCAGACCAGCGAGACCGGGATCAGGACCTTCCAGCCCAGCTTCATGAACTGGTCGTAGCGCAGCCGGGGCAGGGTGCCGCGGAGCCAGATGAAGAAGAACAGCAGCAGCTGGATCTTCAGCGTGATCCAAAGCATCGGCCACCAGCCGTGGTTGGCGCCCTCCCAGAAGACCGAGACCGGCCAGGGGGCCCGCCAGCCGCCGAGGAAGAGCGTCGAGGCGACCGCCGAGACGGTGACCATGTTGACGTACTCCGCCAGCATGAACATCGCGAACTTCAGCGAGCTGTACTCGGTGTTGAAGCCGCCGACCAGCTCGCCCTCGGCCTCCGGGAGGTCGAACGGCGCCCGGTTGGTCTCGCCGACCATCGCGATGACGTAGACGATGAACGAGACCGGCAGCAGCACCGCGAACCAGGTCGGCTGCTGGGAGGCGACGATCTCCGAGGTGGACATCGAGCCGGAGTAGATGAACACCGCCGCGAAGGACAGGCCCATCGCGATCTCGTAGCTGACCATCTGCGCGGCCGAGCGGATGCCGCCGAGCAGCGGATACGTCGACCCGGAGGACCAGCCGGCCAGCACGATGCCGTAGATCCCGATCGAGGCGGTCGCCAGGATGTAGAGCAGCGCCACGGGGAAGTCCGTCAGCTGCATCGGGGTCCGGGTGCCGAAGATCGAGATCTCGTCGCCGGCCGGGCCGAACGGGATCACCGCGAAGGCCATGAACGCCGGGATCGCGCAGACGATCGGGGCCAGGATGTAGACCACCTTGTCGGCCCCGGTGACGACCAGGTCCTCCTTCAGGGCCAGCTTGATGCCGTCCGCGAGGGACTGCAGCAGGCCCCAGGGGCCGTGCCGGTTGGGCCCGATGCGCAACTGCATCCAGGCCACCACCTTGCGCTCCCAGACGATGGCGATCAGCACCGTGCCGACCAGGAAGGCGAACACGAAGACGGCCTTGAGCAGGACCAGCCACCAGGGGTCGCGGCCGAAGAAGCCCAGGGTCTCGTAGGCGGCGAGGTGATTCATCGGGCCTCCTCCGTTTCGGCTCCGGCGGGTGCCGCGGCCACGGGGGCCGGCAGCTCGGCCGCGGCGACGGTGACCAGGTGGCCGACCGTGGTGCCGAGCGCCCGGTGGGCGCCGCCGGGGGTGGAGTTGAGCGGGATCCAGACCGTGCGGTCCGGGATCTCCTTGGTGATCTCCAGCGGCAGGACCACCGAGCCGGCCGGGCCGGTGAGCCGCAGGCCCGCGGTGGCGCCGATCTCCTCGGCGGTGGCCGGCGAGAGCCGGGCGACGGCCGGGTGCCGGGTGCCCGCCAGGTGGGTGTCGCCCTCCTGCAGCGAGCCGTTGTCCAGCAGCTGCCGCCAGCCCGCCAGGACCGCCTGGCCGGTGGCCGGCCGGGGCAGCGGGGTGGGGTGCGCGGCGGGGGCGGCCGGGCGGTCGCCCGTCCAGGGGGCGAAGCGGTCCAGCTCCAGCCGGGCGGCCCGGACGTCCGGCAGGCCGAGCCGGTGGCCCAGCGCGTCGGCCAGCATGCTCAGCACCCGGACGTCCGAGTACAGGTGGCGGCCCATCTGCTGGTCCGGCTTGAGGGCCGGCTCGAACATCCGGACCCGGCCCTCCCAGTCCAGGAAGGTGCCCGCCTTCTCGGCGACCGCGGCCACCGGCAGCACCACGTCGGCGTGCGCGGTGACGGCCGAGGGCCGCAGCTCCAGCGAGACCAGGAACGGCACCCGGGCGAGCGCCTCGTCGGCCAGCGCCGGGTCGGCCAGGTCGGCCGGGTCGACGCCGCCGACCACCAGCGCGTCCAGGTCGCCGTGCGCGGCGGCCGCGAGGATCTGGTCGGTGTCCCGGCCGAGCCGGGCCGGCAGCTCGGCGACGCCCCAGGCGGCGGCGGTCTCCGCGCGGGCGGCCGGCACCGAGGCCGGCCGGCCGCCGGGCAGCAGCCCGGGCAGCGCGCCCGCCTCGACGGCGCCGCGCTCCCCCGCCCGGCGCGGGATCCACGCGAGCCGGGCGCCGGTGGTGTGCGCCAGGCGCAGCGCGGCGGTGAGCGCGCCGGGCATGGCGGCCAGCCGCTCGCCGGCCAGGATCACCGCGCCGGGCTCCCGGAGCAGGACGGCCGCGCGGCCGGCGTCGTCGCCGAGCGCCTCGTCGGCGGCCAGCGCCGACAGCCACTCCGCCTCGGTGCCCGGTGCGGCGGGCAGCAGCGCGCCGTGCAGCTTGGCCAGCCCGCGGGAGGCGTGGTCGGCGACCGAGAAGACCTTGAGGCCGCGGGCCCGGTTGGCCTTGCGCAGCCGCAGGAAGACGATCGGCGACTCCTCCTCGGGCTCGAAGCCCGCGAGCAGCACGGCCGGTGCGGCCTCCAGCTGCTCGTACGTGACACCCTCGCCTCCCCCACCCTCCGGGCGGGAGGTGCCCCCAAGGTCCACGCCGCGCCCGGCGACGGCGGCGGTCAGGAAGTCCGCCTCCTCGCCGCTGTGCGGGCGGGCCCGGAAGTCCACGTCGTTGGTGCCGAGCACGACCCGGGCGAACTTCCCGTAGCCGTACGCGTCCTCGACCGTCACCCGGCCGCCGGCCAGCACGCCCGTACGGGCGCCGGAGAGCCCGGCCGCGGCGGCGGCCAGCGCCTCCGGCCAGGACGCGGGGACGAGTTCGCCGCTGTCGGCGTCACGGACCAGCGGGGTGGTGAGCCGGTCGCGCTGCTGCGCGTAGCGGAACGCGAAGCGGCCCTTGTCGCAGTTCCACTCCTCGTTCACCGCCGGGTCCTCGCCGGCCAGGCGCCGCAGCACCTTGCCGCGCCGGTGGTCGGTGCGCTGCGCGCAGCCGGACGAGCAGTGCTCGCAGACGCTCGGCGAGGAGACCAGGTCGAAGGGCCGCGAGCGGAACCGGTAGGCGGCCGAGGTGAGGGCGCCGACCGGGCAGATCTGGATGGTGTTGCCCGAGTAGTACGACCGGAAGTCGTCGCCCTCGCCGGTGCCGACCTGCTGGAGCGCGCCGCGCTCGACCAGGTCGATGAACGGGTCACCGGCGATCTCCTGGGAGAACCGGGTGCAGCGGGCGCAGAGCACGCAGCGCTCACGGTCCAGCAGCACCTGGCTGCTGATCGGCACCGGCTTCTGGTAGGTCCGCTTCATGCCGTCGAAGCGGGAGTCGGCGCCGCCGGTGGACATCGCCTGGTTCTGCAGCGGGCACTCGCCGCCCTTGTCGCAGACCGGGCAGTCCAGCGGGTGGTTGATCAGCAGCAGCTCCATCACGCCGCGCTGCGCCTTCTCGGCGACCGGCGAGGAGACCTGGGTGCGGACCACCATGCCCTCGGCCACCGGGATCGTGCAGGAGGCGACCGGCTTGCGCTGGCCCTCGACCTCCACGATGCACTGCCGGCAGGCGCCGGCCGGGGCGAGCAGCGGGTGGTCGCAGAAGCGGGGGATCTGGGTGCCGATCTGCTCGGCGGCGCGGATGACCAGCGTCCCCTTCGGGACCTGGACCTCGACTCCGTCGATGGTGAGCGTGACCAGCTCCACCGCCGCCTTGGAGGTGGATGGCTCGGTGATGGTCATGCGTGCACCTCCCTTTCGGTGGCGGGCTGGTGGCCGTCGCGGTGCGCGTCGGCCCAGACGGTGGAGGCCGCCGGGTCGAACGGGCAGCGGCGCTCGGTGAGGTGCTGCTCGTACTCGGCCCGGAAGTGCTGCAGCGAGGAGACGATCGGGCTGGCGGCGCCGTCGCCGAGCGCGCAGAAGGACTTGCCGTTGATGTTGTCGGCGATATCGAGCAGCTTCTCCAGGTCTCCGGCGGAGCCCTGGCCCGCCTCGATCCGGCGGAGCAGCTGGACCAGCCAGTACGTCCCCTCACGGCAGGGGGTGCACTTGCCGCAGGACTCGTGGGCGTAGAACTCCGTCCAGCGGGTGACCGCGCGGACCACGCAGGTGGTCTCGTCGAAGACCTGCAGCGCCTTGGTGCCGAGCATCGAGCCGGCCGCGCCGACGCCCTCGTAGTCGAGGGGGACGTCGAGGTGCTCGTCGGTGAACATCGGGGTGGAGGAGCCGCCCGGGGTCCAGAACTTGAGCCGGTGGCCGGCCCGGACGCCGCCGCTGATGTCCAGCAGCTGGCGCAGCGTGACGCCGAGCGGGGCCTCGTACTGGCCGGGGTTGGTGACGTGGCCGGACAGCGAGTAGAGGGTGAAGCCGGGGGACTTCTCCGTCCCCAGCGACTTGAACCACTCCTTGCCGCGGGCCAGGATCGGCGGCACCGAGGCGATCGACTCGACGTTGTTCACCACCGTCGGGCAGGCGTACAGGCCGGCGATGGCCGGGAACGGCGGGCGCAGCCTGGGCTGGCCGCGGCGGCCCTCCAGCGAGTCGAGCAGCGCGGTCTCCTCGCCGCAGATGTACGCGCCGGCGCCGGCGTGGACGGTGATGTCCAGGTCGATCCCGGAGCCGAGGATGTTCTTGCCGAGGTAGCCGGCCTCGTACGCCTCGGCGACGGCGGCCTGCAGCCGGCGCAGCACCGGGACGACCTCGCCGCGCAGGTAGATGAAGGCGTGGTCGCAGCGGATCGCGTACGAGGCGATGATCATGCCTTCGATCAGCGAGTGCGGGTTGGCGAAGAGCAGCGGGATGTCCTTGCAGGTGCCCGGCTCGGACTCGTCGGCGTTGACCACCAGGTAGTGCGGCTTGCCGTCGTTCTGCGGGATGAACTGCCACTTCATGCCGGTGGGGAAGCCGGCGCCGCCGCGGCCGCGCAGTCCGGCGTCCTTGACCAGCGCGATCACGTCGTCCGGCGGCATCGCGAGGGCGGCCTGCAGGCCCTCGTACCCGGCGTGCCGGCGGTAGGTGGCGAGCGTCCAGGGGCGGTCGTCGTCCCAGGAGGCGGAGAGTACGGGGGTGAGCAGCTTCTCGGCCGGCTCTGCGGAGGTCATCACGCTTCCGTCCCTTCGTGCCGGGGCGAGACGACCTTCGTCCCCGCCGTGCCGGGCAGTGCCTCGCCCCGGGCAAGTCGCAGGCCCGCGAGCGAGGGGGCGCCGCCCGCGCCGGAGGCGTCGACGGCGCCGGGGCGCTCGTCGGGGAAGCCCGCCAGGATGCGCGAACTCTCCTTGAAGGAGCAGAGCCTGGCGCCCCGGGTGGGCTGCACCTCGGCGCCGGCGCGCAGGTCGTCGACCAGCTGCCGGGCGCTCTCCGGGGTCTGGTTGTCGAAGAACTCCCAGTTGACCATCACCACGGGCGCGTAGTCGCAGGCCGCGTTGCACTCGATGTGCTCGATCGAGACCTCGCCGTCGGCGGTGGTCTCGTTGTTCTTGATCCCCAGGTGCTGCTGGAGCTCGTCGAAGATCTGGTCGCCCCCCAGCACCGCGCAGAGCGTGTTGGTGCAGACGCCCACGTGGTACTTACCGGCGGGCTTGCGCCGGTACATGGTGTAGAAGGTCGCGACGGCGGTGACCTCGGCGGTGGTCAGCTCCAACTGCTCGGCGCAGAACCGGATGCCGGTGGGCGTGACGCAGCCCTCCTCGGCCTGCACCAGGTGCAGCAGCGGGAGCAGCGCGGAGCGGGCCACCGGGTAGCGCCCGATCAGCTCCTTCGCGTCCTCGGCCAGCCGGGCCAGGACGTCCGCCGGGTACGGCTTGGCCGGCAGGGCCGGCATTCCGAGCCCGACGCCGGTCGGTGAATCGGCACTCAACGGTCCACGCCTCCCATCACCGGGTCGATCCCGGCCACCGCGACGATCACGTCGGCGACCTGGCCGCCCTCGCACATCGCCGCCATCGACTGCAGGTTGGTGAACGAGGGGTCGCGGAAGTGGACGCGGTAGGGCCGCGTGCCGCCGTCGCTGACCACGTGCACCCCGAGTTCGCCCTTCGGCGACTCGACCGCCGCGTACGCCTGCCCCACCGGGACCCGGAAGCCCTCGGTGACCAGCTTGAAGTGGTGGATCAGGGCCTCCATCGAGGTGCCCATGATCTTCCGGATGTGGTCGAGCGAGTTGCCCATCCCGTCCGGTCCGACGGCCAGCTGGGCCGGCCAGGCGATCTTCTTGTCGGCCACCATCACGGGGCCGGGCTGGAGCCGGTCCAGGCACTGCTCGACGATCCGCAGCGACTGGCGCATCTCCTCCAGCCGGATCAGGAACCGGCCGTAGGAGTCGGCGGTGTCGGCGACCGCGACCTCGAAGTCGTAGTCCTCGTAGCCGCAGTACGGGTCGGACTTGCGCAGGTCGTTCGGCAGGCCGGTGGCGCGCAGGATCGGGCCGGTCGCGCCGAGGGCCAGGCAGCCGGCCAGGTCGAGGAAGCCGACGTCGACCAGCCGGGCCTTGAAGACCGGGTTGCCGGTGGCCAGCTTGTCGTACTCGTGCATCCGCGAGCGGAGCAGCTTGACCGCCTCGCGGACCTGGTCGACGGCGCCGGGCGGGAGGTCCTGGGCGAGGCCGCCGGGGCGGACGTACGCGTGGTTCATCCGCAGGCCGGTGACCAGCTCGAAGATGTCCAGGATGAGTTCGCGGTCCCGGAACCCGTAGATCATCAGGGTGGTGGAGCCGATCTCCATCCCGCCGGTGGCGAGGCACACCAGGTGCGAGGAGATCCGGTTGAGCTCCATCATCAGCACCCGGACGACGCTGGCGCGGTCCGGGATCTGGTCGGTGATGCCGAGCAGCTTCTCGACCGCCAGGCAGTACGCGGTCTCGTTGAACAGCGGTGTCAGGTAGTCCATCCGGGTCACGAAGGTGGTGCCCTGGACCCAGTTCCTGAACTCCATGTTCTTCTCGATGCCGGTGTGGAGGTAGCCGATGCCGCAGCGGGCCTCCGTGACGGTCTCGCCGTCGATCTCCAGGATCAGCCGCAGCACGCCGTGGGTGGACGGGTGCTGGGGGCCCATGTTGACGATGATGCGCTCGTCGTCGGCCCGGCCGACGGCCTCGACCACCTCGCCCCAGTCACCACCGGTGACGGTGAAGACCCGCCCCTCGGTGGTCTCCCGGGCACCTGCTTCTTCGTAGTGAGTGGTCATCAGGAGTACGACCTCCGCTGGTCGGGCGCCGGGATCTGGGCGCCCTTGTACTCGACGGGGATGCCGCCGAGCGGGTAGTCCTTGCGCTGCGGGTGGCCCAGCCAGTCGTCCGGCATCATGATGCGGGTGAGCCCCGGGTGGCCGTCGAAGACCAGGCCGAAGAAGTCGTACGCCTCGCGCTCGTGCCAGTCGTTGGTCGGGTAGACGCTCACCACGGACGGGATGTGCGGGTCCGCGTCGGGCGCGGTGACCTCGACCCGGATCAGCCGGCCGTGGGTGAGCGAGCGCAGGTGGTAGACCGCGTGCAGCTCCCGGCCGGTGTCGGACGGGTAGTGCACGCCGCTCACGCCGAGGCAGAGCTCGAAGCGCAGGGCGGGGTCGTCACGCAGGGTGCGGGCCGTGCGCAGCAGGTGCTCGCGGTCGACGTGGAAGGTCAGTTCGCCCCGGTCGACGACGATCTTGTCGATCACGTCGGCCGGGTCGAGGCCCTGCTCCTCCAGCGCCCCCTCCAGCTCGTCGGCCACCTCGTCGAACCAGCCGCCGTACGGGCGGACGCTGGCCGGCGGCAGCGCGATCGGGGCGGTGAGGCCGCCGAAGCCGGAGGTGTCGCCGCTGCCCTGGGCACCGAACATGCCCTGGCGCCTGCCGACCACCTCGACCGGGATCTCCTTGCGGGTGGCGGGGACGGCGGTGCCGTTCTGGTCCGTCATCGCAGCAGCCCCCGCATCTCGCTGACCGGGGTGGCCTGCAGCGCGAGGGCCTCGCCCAGCTCCTCGGCGCGGCGCTTGTTCACGCCGAGCGGCTCGTGCTGGATCTTGTCGTGCAGCTTCAGGATCGCGTCCATCAGCATCTCCGGGCGGGGCGGACAGCCCGGCAGGTAGATGTCGACGGGGACGATGTGGTCCACGCCCTGGACGATCGCGTAGTTGTTGAACATGCCGCCCGACGAGGCGCAGACCCCCATCGAGATGACCCACTTGGGGTTGGCCATCTGGTCGTAGACCTGCCGCAGCACCGGCGCCATCTTCTGGCTCACCCGCCCGGCCACGATCATCAGATCGGCCTGCCGGGGCGAGCCCCGGAAGACCTCCATGCCGAACCGGGCCAGGTCGTAGCGGCCGGCGCCGGTGGTCATCATCTCGATCGCGCAGCAGGCGAGCCCGAAGGTGGCCGGGAACAGCGACGACTTGCGCACCCACCCCGCGGCGGTCTCCACGCTGGTGAGCAGAAAGCCGCTCGGCAGCTTCTCCTCGATTCCCATCAGATCCCTCTCAGTCTCTCAAGTCCGGTGGTTTGTCCTCGCGTTCACAAGCAGAGGTCAGTCCCACTCCAGACCGCCGCGGCGCCATACGTAGGCGTACGCGACGAAGACGGTGGCGATGAACAGGAGCATCTCGACCAGCCCGAAGATCCCCAGGGCGTCGAAGCTGACCGCCCAGGGGTAGAGGAAGACGATCTCGATGTCGAAGACGATGAAGAGCATCGCCGTCAGGTAGTACTTGATCGGGAACCGGCCGCCGCCCACGGGCTGCGGGGTCGGTTCGATGCCGCACTCGTACGCCTCCAACTTGGCCCGGTTGTAGCGCTTCGGGCCGGTGAGTGAGGCCATCACGACGGAACCGACCGCGAACGCCGCCGCGATGGCACCGAGTACGAGGATCGGCGCGTAGGCATTCATAGCCCCCGCTCCCTCCGTCCAGTCGTCGTTGACTGCAGATCGGAACCGACGGGTCACGCTGGGGTGGACCCGTGATCCAACTTCTGAGATCCACCTCATGTGAGGCAGTTCACAAAGCCAGGATCGAGCGCATCCTATGCCCGTCGGCTTGTGATCTGCGACACGCAGTTCGGGACGATCTTTGTGATCTACGCCACCCCGTGAATGGCACCCAATGGCATCAAGTCGCTATTCATCAACCCAAAGCCGCCATATGGTCACAACCAGTCGCATTCATCTATGAACTGGCTGGTCAGAGCCGCACTCCTATATCAACTACGCCTCGCTCACCGCAAATTTCTGGGCGCAAGGTTGACGTGTTATATGAACTCACCCTCCAGGGTGGCACCCTCCGAACACCCGCTTGACCTTTCGTTCACAAGCGCGCGAACCCCGCCCCGGCGGACTCGCGGAGCGGTCCGGGGGCGGGGTTCGCGGCAGGGGCGGGAAGGGCTCGGGGGGCAGGGCGGGAACGGCGTCGGGAGCGGCTCGGCGGCGGGCCCGGGGGCGCTCCGCTCAGGCCGGCTGCGGCAGTTGCCCGGCCTCGGCGGCCGGCTCCTGCTCGGGGGCGGGCTGCTGCCCGGGGGCCGGGGCGGGGGCCGGGGTGATCGCGCGGCGGCCCCACTCGGTGCCGGCCAGGATCAGCACCACCCCGCCGAGGGCGAGCACCCCGAAGCGGTCGCCCGCCACGGTGATGCCGAAGACGGCCGCCCAGAGCGGTTCGGTGCCCAGCAGCAGGCTGACCCGGGACGGCGAGGTGGCCCGGACCGCCCACATCTGCACGAAGAAGGCGAACAGCGTGCAGAACACCGTCAGGTGCAGCAACCAGGCCCACTGCGCCGGGCCCCAGGAGGCCGCCACCGACCAGGGCGACGGCCCCGCGAACGGCGAGGCGAGCGCGAACACCACGGTGGCCGCGGCGAGTTGGACCCAGGTGAGGGCGAGCGAATCGGCCCCCCGGACGGCCTTCATCCGCGCCATGGTGAGCACGTGCACCGTCCGGACCACGGCGGCGCCGAGCACCAGCAGGTCGCCGCCGGACGGCGCCCGGAGCCCGCCGTCCCCGGTGAGCAGCGCGACGCCGAGCAGCGAGAGCGCGGCGGCCGCCAGGAAGGCCCGGGGCAGCCGGGTGCGGGCGACGGCGCTCTCCGCGAGCGGGGTGAAGATCATGGTCAGGCTGATCACCAGCCCGGCGTTGGTGGCCGAGGTGTGCACCGCGCCGTAGGTCTCCAGCAGGAAGATCCCGCCGAGGATCAGCCCGAGCAGCCCGCCGCCGAGCCACTCCCGGGGGCCGAGGCCGCGCAGGGCACGCCGGGCGACGAGGCCGAGGACGGGCAGCACCAGCCCGAACCGGACCACCAGCATGGCGATCACGGTGTCCGGTTCGGCGACCTGCTTCACCGCGAGGAAGCTGGACCCCCAGACCACGGCGACGAGCAGGACGGGCAGGTCCCTGACGATGGGCGAGGAGGTGCGCATGGGTGGGTGTCCCTCCGGGGCGTACGGGGTCGGCAGTACGGATCCCGTGCGTCGGCGGACGGCATCGCGTGCGCGAGGAGCGAGTGCGTCATCCTCCCGTATTTCGCCTGCGGCGACCAGCGGCTTTCGGGCCGCGGACGGGGCGGCACCCGTTCGGTGGCCGGCGGCGGGCGGCACCCGTTCGGTGGCTGGCGGCGGGCGTCCCGGGGCGGAACCCTGGGGCTGCTGTGATCATCTCGGCTGCCGAGGAGGAGAGCCATGCCGCTGGCGCACTACGGCGTGACCATCGGGACGTTCGACGAGTTCCACCGTGACCCGAGCCACCAGTACGGGCACTGGTACCACGGCCACGTCCGGCTGAACACGCCCCAGGGCGTGTACGAGGCGGCGCTGGACGTGGACGCCCCGGCCGTCACCGGGGTCAGCTACCGGCTGGTGGACGATCTGCGCGCCGCCGACCTGGCGACCGTCCGGGCCCTGCCGGACGGGTTCCACCCGCTGGCGTCGGACCCCGGCTCGGGGGCGCTGGACTACGCCCGCAGCCCGCAGCTGCGCAACCGGCTCTGGGTGGCCCGGGCCCGGACGGCGGGCCGGGCGCTCGCCCGTACCCTGCAGCGCCCGGCGATCGGCGCGCCCGCCTTCGGCCCCGACCTGGTGGACCTGATCGGCGGCTGGCTGGCCGGCCGCCGGATCGGCGTCCGGTTCTTCCCCTGGATCGCCAGCAACGGCGACAACGCGCTGGACGTGCTGGAGCCGCACCTACGCGCCGCGAGCCGGATCTACGTGTTCGGGCAGGCTTTCACCGAGGGGCTCGGGGTGCACGACGTGCACCAGAACCAGGGCGACCCGCCCGGCGACCACTACGCCGCCAACGGGATCTGGCAGGACGGCGCGGTGGTCTGCGAGCACCCGGACGGCCGGATCGTCGTCTG
The DNA here is from genome assembly GCF_014655955.1 of Kitasatospora indigofera. GTDB lineage: Bacteria > Actinomycetota > Actinomycetes > Streptomycetales > Streptomycetaceae > Kitasatospora > Kitasatospora indigofera. The sequence goes on along the minus strand of NZ_BNBO01000073.1, from coordinate 18,653 downwards.
GCAGCTGAAGTTCAACACCCAGACGCTCTCGACCGACGAGCACGGGAACCCGAAGCTGCCCTGACCCCGGCGCCGGCGGCGGCCGCCCGGCACCCCGGCTCCGCGACGCCCGGAACTCCTCGGTGCTCAGAGCTCCTCGAACGGGTGCCGCTGGGCGAACTCCTGGGCGGTCATCCCCAGCACCACCAGGTCGTGGTGGCGGCCGGCGAAGTACTCGTGGTCACGCAGCCGGCCCTCCTCGGTGAAGCCGAGCCTGCGGTGCAGGGCGAGCGAGGCGTCGTTGAAGGCGTAGACGCCGGCCTCGCACTTGTGGAAGCGCCGCTCCCCGAACATGAACCGGAGCAGCAGGACGACGGCGTCGGCGGCGTACCCCCGGCGGTGGTGGTCGGCGACGATGCCGATGCCGTAGTGGAAGCGGCCGGCGCGCAGGTCGGTGGCGTCGGTGGAGAGCGCGCCGACCAGTTCGCCGCTGCGCAGCTCCTCGATGGCCAGCTGGAACCGGTTGTCGAGCGGGGTGGCGACGGCGCGTTCGGCCGTCCAGGCCCGGTAGCCCTCGGCCGAGCGGGGCGGGTGGATCGCGTCCACCGACCGCTGGTGCCCGGAGTGCTCGTCGAACCGTCGGAAGGTCTGCCAGTCCTCGGGTTCGATTCCGCGCAGGCGGACGCGCTTCCCGGTCCAGAATGAGGTCATCACCCCATCGGACCAGCACAAGCCGCCCTCTGTCCAAGGGATTTGCCGCCGCCGGGCCCTGTTCGGGAGCCCGCCCGGCGAGGGCGGCGGCCGGAGCCGTGGCGGGGTGCGGCACGGCTCGGGGGCGGTGCGGAGGCGGCCGGGGAACGGCAGCGGGCGGGGCCGCATGACAGGGCCCGGGCCGGGCATGGATGATGCATCCATGACAACCATCCCGTCCAGGAAGGCCCGTCACGTGAAGCGCAAACACTGGGCGCTGCTCGCCGCAGCGACCACCCTCCCACTGGCCGTGACCACCGGTGCCGCCGCCGAGACCCCCGGCCAGGGCCCCGCACCCGCCGTCACCTGCACGTACACCCCGGCCGTGCCGGCCGACAACTTCAAGGGCATCCCGGTCTTCGACGCCAAGAAGGCCGCCAAGCCCTACACCGCGACGCTGAAGACCTCGCAGGGCACCGTCACCTTCCAGGCCCTGACGGACAAGGCCCCCTGCACCACCTTCTCGTTCCGCTTCCTCGCCGAGCACGACTACTTCGACCGCACCCACTGCCACCGGCTCACCACCCAGCGCCTGTACGTGCTGCAGTGCGGCGACCCGACGGGCACCGGCAGCGGCGGCCCCGGCTACTCCTTCCCGGACGAGAACCTGGACGGCGCCACCTACCCGGCCGGCACCGTGGCGATGGCCAACGCCGGGCCGAACACCAACGGCAGCCAGTTCTTCTTCGTCTGGAAGGACACCAAGCTCTCCCCCGCCTACACCCCCTTCGGCCGGGTGACCGGCGGGATGGACGTCCTGCAGCGGATCGCGGCCGGCGGCGAGGACGACCAGAACGGCCCGGGCGACGGCTTCCCCACCCTGCCGGTGGACTTCAAGCGGGTACGGATCGGCAACCGCTGACCCCGGGCCCGCCGGACCGCCCCCGCCGGCACCGGCCGGACACCGTTCGGCGCCGAGGGCCGTCCCCGCGAGGCGCGTTCGCGGGGGCGGCCGTCCGGACCGGGCGCACCCGGACCTCGCGCCGCCCGGACCGGCGGCCGCCCGGACCGCCGGCCGCTCAGACCTCCGGCCGGCCGGCCCCGGGCGGGTCGACCAGCCGGGAGCCGTCCACCAGCATCCCGGCCCGCTTCACCGTGCGGATCACCGTGATCAGCTCCACCTGGCGGACCTGCGGCAGGGCGCCGATCCGCTCGGTGAGGTACTCGTACAACGCGTCGTTGTCCCGGCAGATCACCACCGCCACCAGGTTCGCCGCACCCGTGATGGCGGCCGCGAAGGGCACCTCGGGATGGGTGTTGAGCGCCGCGCCCACGGCGGCGAGGTCGGCGGGGGCGACGGTGGCGAGCAGCAGCGCCTGGGTGCGGAACCCGAACAGCGCCGGGTCCACCTCCAGGTCGAAGTAGACCGCGCCGGCGTCCCGCAGCTGGTCCAGCCGGCGGCGGGCGGTCGACTCGGAGAGCCCGGCCGCCCGGCCCAGCTCGGCGTAGCCGGCCCGGCCGTCGGTGGCCAGCACCCCGAGCATCGCCAGCTCCGCCTCGTCCAGCTCGATCCGGCCGCCCTGCCCCGCCGGCGCGGGACGCTCCAGCGCGGTGAGCTGCCCGGCCGTCAGGACGTCCACGCCGCCCCAGCGCCGGGGCCCGCCGATGTACATCCGCAGGATGCTGAACGCGGAGATCCCGGTGACCCGGCGGGTGCCGGGGAGCTTCTGCAGCAGCAGGGCGTCGCGGTCCTGCTTGGTCCTGGCCCGGGTGATGCAGTGGATCTCGGTGCCGCCGGCCACCAGCGTCACCCAGGCGATGTCCGGGCGCCGGGCCAGTGCGTCGGCGACCGCGACGGCCGCGTCGGGGGTGCACTGGATCCGCAGCCAGGACTCGTACAGGCCGACCCGGTGACCGACCGGCAGCCCCAGCACCCGGAGCACCCCGGCGGTGCGCAGCCGCCGGTAACGGCGGATCACCGTCTGGTCGGAGACGCCCAGCACCTCGGCGATCCGGCTGAAGGCGGCCCGGCCGTCCACCATCAGGGCCTGGGCGATCGCCCGGTCCAGGTCGTCCAGGTCGACATCGGGCTCCTGGCTCTTCATGGTTTCCATCATCGCAGGGCGCTCACAGGTCGGAATCCACCGGATGGGCCGTGCTGGATGGATCGATCCACGCGGCGGATGCCATCTTCGGACCAGCCGGGCAGGGGTGCCCGGCGCGATCACCGAGGAGACCCCGATGCGTAAGTGGCTACCGCTGACAGCGGTCTGCCTGGGTGCGTTCATGCTGCTGGTGGACGTCACCATCGTGACCGTCGCCCTGCCGGACATGGCCGCCAGCCTGCACACCACCTTCGCCGACCTGCAGTGGGTGATGGACGTCTACGCGCTGGCCCTGGCCGCCCTGCTGCTGGGGGCCGGCTCGCTGGCCGACCTGATCGGGCGCCGCAAGGTGTACCTGGCCGGTCTCGGCCTGTTCGCGCTGGCCTCGCTGGCCTGCGGCCTGGCCACCGGGCCGGCCATGCTGATCACCTTCCGCGGACTGCAGGGCGTCGGCGGCGCCGCGATGTTCGCCACCACGATGGCCCTGCTCAGCGGCGCCTACCAGGGCAAGGACCGGGGCATCGCGTTCGGCGTCTGGGGCGCGGTCAACGGCGCCGCCGCGGCGGCCGGCCCGGTGCTGGGCGGCCTGCTCACCGAGCACCTCGACTGGCGCTGGATCTTCTACGTCAACCTGCCGGTCAGCGTGCTGGCGGTGCTGGTCACCCTGCGGGTGGTGAAGGAGTCCCGCAACCCGCACGCGGGCGGCGTCGACCTGCCGGGCATGGTCACCTTCACCCTGTTCGCCGGCGCCCTGACGTACGCGCTGATCCGGGTCGGCGACAACGGCTGGACCTCCACCACGACGCTCGGGCTGTTCGCGCTCAGCGCGCTGTCGCTGCTCGCCTTCGTCGTCGTCGAACTGCGCAGCAGCCGGCCGATGCTGGACCTCGCGCTGTTCCGCAGCCCGGCCTTCGTCGGCATCATGACCGGCGGCCTGCTGCTCTCCGTGGCCGCCTTCTCCTACCTGGTGTACTCCTCGCTCTGGCTGCAGACCGTCCGCGGGATGGGCCCGGTCACGGCCGGCCTGGCGATGCTGCCGATGAGCGTGGTGGCCTTCGTGGCCGCGGCGATCGCGGGCAAGAAGCTGCACGGCGCGCCGCCCCGGCTGACCGTCGGCGGCGGGCTGCTGCTGATCGGCGTCGGCGCGCTGCTGCAGACGGTGATCGGCGCGGACTCGACCTGGGTGGCGCTGGCGGCCGGCCTGGCCGTGACCGGCGCGGGCGTCGGCCTGGCGACCCCGGCGATGGCCGCCGCCGCGATGGCCGCGGTGCCGCCGGCCCGGGCCGGGATGGCGGGCGGCGCCCTGAACACCGCCCGCCAACTGGGCAACGCGCTGGGCATCGCCGTCCTCGGCGCGGTCTTCCAGGCCGGGCTGCTGGACTCGATCCGCTCCGCCCGCGCGGTGCCCGATCCGCAGGGCACCGCCGACGCGCTGACCGGCGGCGGCGCGGCCGGCGTGATCGCCCGGGCGCCGCAGTCCGCGCACCTGGTGCACGCGGCCTTCGCGGACGGACTCCGCGACACCTTCCTGGTGTCGGGCGTGCTGGGCCTGCTGGGCGGCGTGGCCGTGCTGCTGCTGGTCCGCACCTCCGCAGCGCCGGCCGCGCACGGCCCCGCTGCCGCCGGGGTGCCGGCGCAGGCCACGGCCCGGGAGGGCGCGCAGCTGTAGGCCGCCCGACGGAACAGCCCGAGGGGGCGTGAGCGGTTGCTCACGCCCCCTCGGGCTGTTCCGTCGTGGGCGTGCGCGTTCGGCGCCGCCGCGCGGCCGCCGGCCCGGGAACCCGGCCGCACGGGCGGCCCGCACCGGCAACGCCCGGCCGCCGCTCGCGGGGCCGTCCGGCGGCCGGGCAGGACGGCCGGCGATGGATCCACCCCCGCCGGACGGCCGGACCTGAAGGGCAATGTGCCGGATTCCGACATATCTCACCCAATGCCGCCCGTGACCCCTGGCAGTCGCAGCGCTAGCGTGGGCCCATGAAGCCGCCCCGGCGCCCCGATGCGAGGTAGTGCACCACCATGTCCTTCAGTGATCCCGACAGCTCCCTGGCCGACCGCCGGCCGGAGGACTACATCGGCCTCGCCACCGTCGAGATCAAGGGACTGACCGGAGCGGCCACCTACCCCCGGCTCGACCTCGCGCTCGACGCCCTGGCCGGGTCGCTGCGCGACCTGCCCCTCTCGGCGCAGGACCACGCGACCTTCCAGGAGTTCTTCTCCCCGGCCGGCCGCCGCCGGATAGCGCATCACCTGATCAGGACGGGCGAGACCCGCACCCTGGCGTTCCTCGGCACCGAGGCCCACACCGTACGGATCAGGGCGACCAATCCGCCCCGCCCGGGCGCGGACGACACCTGCGCCGCCTCCTGGCGACCGGTCGCGCCGCCCTCCTGGCCCACGGTCGCCTGACGGGCGGGGCCGGCCGCCCGCCCCCCCGACCCGCCGGCCGGAGACCGGGCCGGTCCCGCCGGCGCCCCGGCCGGGGCGGAAGCAGTGTCCCGTTCGCCGCCTCGCGCCGCCCTCCGACATGTAATCTGCCAATAGGCATAGCATCTATTACATGGGGTGATCGGGATGGCATCGGAACTGGCACGGGCCTGGGTGGCGGGCTGGGCGGCCTCCCGGGCGACCCCCGCACCGGTCGAGGAGCCCTGGGGCCTGCGGATCGAGGTCGGCCACCCCAAGCAGGTCACCCGGCACGTGCTGTTCGACACCGCCGGGGACACCGTCCGGAGACTGGCCGGGGCCATCACCGCTCCCACCACCTGGATCAAGGCCTTCGTCGAGCCGGGGACGATAGCGCCGCACCTCTCGCCCGAGGACTGGGCCGAGGACATCCCGGGCTTCCTGATGGCCACCACCCTCCGCCCGTCCGCCGTCCGGGTGCCCGACGGCTACAGCCTCGGCAGCGAGACCGCCCGGGGCGTCACCCGGGTCCGGGTCCTGGCTCCCGACGGCTCGCTGGCGGCCCGCGGCCAGATCGCCCCCACCGGCCCCACCGCCGTGGTCGACCAGGTCGAGACCGACCCCGCCCACCAGCGCCGCGGACTGGGGACGGTCGTGATGCGCAGCCTCGGCAACACCGCCCTCGACCAGGGCGCCGGCACCGGCATCCTCGGCGCCACGATCGAGGGACGCGCCCTGTACGAGTCGCTGGGCTGGACCGTCCGGGCGCCGCTGGCCGGCTTCGTCTACCGGGGCGCCGGCGCCTGAGGAGCCCCGGCCGGGCCGGGGCCGCCGACGACGACGGGAGCCATGACCGGTCCCGCCGGGGCGGCCGGTACCGGCCGGCCCCGGGGTGCTGCCGCCGACGGTGGCCGCGGCAGCACCCGGAGGCTGGGTCAGGCGTTCGGCGCGACCTTCGCCAGGCCGTTGATGATGCGGTCCATCGCGTCGCCGCCCTGCGGGTCCGTCAGGTTGGCGAGCATCTTGAGGGTGAACTTCATCAGCATCGGGTGGGTCAGGCCGCGCTGGGTGGCGAGCTGCATGATCTTCGGGTTGCCGATCAGCTTCACGAAGGCCCGGCCGAGCGTGTAGTAGCCGCCGTAGACGTCCTTGAGGACGCGCGGGTAGGCCTCCAGCGCGCGCTCACGGCCGGCCGGGGTGAGGCGGGCGTGGGCCTGGACGATGACACCGGCGGCGAGCTGGCCGGATTCCATCGCATAGGCGATGCCCTCGCCGTTGAACGGGTTGACCATGCCGCCGGCGTCGCCGACCAGCAGCAGGCCGCGGGTGTAGTGCGGCTGGCGGTTGAAGGCCATCGGGAGGGCGGCGCCGCGGATCGGGTCGGTCATGTTCTCCGGCGTGTAGCCCCACTCCTCGGGCATGCCGGCGCACCAGGCCTTGAGCACCTCGCGCCAGTCCAGCTCGCCGAAGGCCGGCGAGGAGTTGAGGATGCCGAGGCCGACGTTGGAGGTGCCGTCGCCCATGCCGAAGACCCAGCCGTAGCCGGGCAGCTGCTGCTTGCCGCCGTTGCGGGTGTCCCACAGCTCCAGCCACGACTCCAGGTAGTCGTCGTCGTGGCGGGGCGAGGTGAAGTACGTCCGGTAGGCGACGCCCATCGGGCGGTCCTCGCGGCGGTGCAGGCCCATCGCGAGGGAGAGCCGGGTGGAGTTGCCGTCGGCGGCGACCACCAGCGGGGCACGGAAGGTGACGGCGCGCTTGTCCTCACCGAGCTTGGCGGTGACGCCGACGATCCGGCCGGTGCGGTCGTCCAGGACCGGCCCGCTGACGTTGCAGCGCTCGTACAGCCGGGCACCGGCCTTCTCGGCCTGACGGACCAGCAGCTCGTCGAAGTCGGCCCGCTTGCGGACCAGGCCGTAGTCGGGGAAGGAGGACAGCTCGGGCCAGTCCAGCTCCAGCCGGACGCCGCCGCCGATGATCCGCAGGCCCTTGTTGTGCAGCCAGCCGTTGTCGGTGGAGACGTCGATGCCCATGTCGACGAGCTGCTTGGTGGCGCGCGGGGTGAGGCCGTCGCCGCAGACCTTCTCGCGCGGGAACTCGGTCTTCTCCAGCAGCAGGACGTCCAGGCCGGCCTGGGCCAGGTAGTACGCGGTGGTGGAGCCTGCCGGCCCGGCGCCGACCACGATGACGTCCGCCGTGCTCTCCACGGGGCTGTCCGGCTTCGTCAGATCGGCTGCGGTGTCGGTCACGGCGGGCACTCTCCTGGGAACTGCGACGGTGGCTCGGGCTGCCTGGCCCTCGCAGTCTAGTTGCCGCCCTCCGGTGGGCTCCGGAGGGCGGCGCCGGGTCGCGCCCGCCGCGCCGGGAAGGACCGTCGCACGGGGGGCGGCCACCGCGCGGGTGCGGGCCTCAGGCCTTGAAACCCCGGTGCAGCGCCACGATGCCGCCGGTGAGGTTGCGCCAGGCCACCTTCGACCAGCCGGCCTCCTGCAGCAGCGTGGCCAGACCGGGCTGGTCGGGCCAGGCGCGGATCGACTCGGCGAGGTAGACGTACGCGTCCGGGTTGCTGCTGACCGCGGTGGCGACCGGCGGCAGCGCCCGCATCAGGTACTCGGTGTAGACGGTCCGGAACGGCGTCCAGGTCGGCGTGGAGAACTCGCAGATGACGATCTTTCCGCCGGGCTTGGTGACCCGCTGCATCTCGCTCAGCGCCGCGCCGGTGTCCTGCACGTTGCGCAGCGCGAAGGAGATGGTCACCGCGTCGAAGGAGGCGTCCGCGAACGGCAGCCGGGTGGCGTCGCCCGCGGTGAGCGGCAGTTCGGGGTGGCGGCGCTTGCCCTCGCTGAGCATCCCGACCGAGAAGTCGCAGGGCACGACCCTGGCGCCGGACTCCAGGAACGGCAGCGAGGAGGTGCCGGTGCCGGCCCCGAGGTCGAGGATCGTGTCGCCCCGCCCGGCGCCGACGGCCTCGGCCACCGCCCGCCGCCAGGCGCGTGCCTGGCCGAGGGAGAGCACATCGTTCGTACGGTCGTACTTGGCCGCGACGTCGTCGAACATCGCGGCGACTTCGTGCGGCTGCTTGTCCAGAGAGGCTCGGGTCACGACCCCATTGTTCACCCTCCGGCCGGGCGGCCGGGCCAGGGGGCACCACGGGACGGCGGGCCGCCCCGGCGGGGGCCGCCCGGCCGGGAGCCCGCCGCGCTCAGTGCAGGGCCCGCCGGCCGCCCTTGCGGCGGCGCCGGGACCGCTTGCCGTGGGTTATCGCCGGCATCCCGTCGGCCAGTGCCTCGGTCGCGAAGGCGACCGTGGTGCGGACCCGGCCGCCGCCGGAGCGGGCGGCCTGCGCGGCCCGGGCCCGGCGGTGGCGGACGATCCGCAGGACGCAGAGCAGGAACAGCACCACGGCGACCGGCACGCTGGCGCGGGCCAGCCCGACGCCGGCCGGCTGCGGGTAGGTGTCGCCGCAGAGGCGGACGGCGCCCGCGTCGTCGGCGGCGTGCTCCAGGCAGACGGAGTCGCCGACCGCGGCGGAGTCCTGCAGCGGCAGTGCGGCGGCGGTGTGCTGCTGGCCGCCGGCCCGGTAGGTGACCGAACTGTAGGAGCCGCTGCCGGTGGACAGCTGGGTGACCGTGCCCTGCACCTGGACGGGGTTGGCACCGATCCGGTCGGCCTGTTCGGCCTGGCGCCAGCCGAGCAGACACATGCCGACGGCCAGCACGGCGCTGAGCACCGCCGCCAGATACCAACCACGGCCCAACCGCGGGGAGCGCGGCGGGAGGACGGTCGCGGGTCGCATGGTTCCTGTCCTGGCTTGCCTGAACGGGGCCTGGGACGGGCCCCTGCCACCCGGGGCCGGGTGGTGTGGTGAGGGTACGGAGTGAGCTGTCCGGGATCGTATCCGCTGGCGGGCCCTCAGGTCACGGCGAAGGGGGAATCAGGGGCTCCGGCCCGCATCGGAGTTAGGGCGTTCGCGAAGGTTCCCGCCGGATTGCGGAGGTTCCCGGCGGATTCTGCGGTGCTTTCGACGGCGCCCAGCACCCCGGACCTGCGACAGTGCCCCTCCGGATCCGGGGGACGGGCAGGACCGGGCGGGCCCCGGCGGGCCGGAGGCGACGGGCGGGACGACTGACAGGGCCCGTGACAGGAGAGCCGGACGCGACGCGCAGGGCACCGGGAAAGGCCCGCGACAGGAGAGCCGGACGTGACGCGCAGGGCACCGGGAAAGGCCCGTGACAGGAGAGCCGGACGTGACGCGCAGGGCACCGGGAAAGGCCCGTGACAGGAGAGCCGGACG
>NZ_BNBO01000073.1:0-9088 GCF_014655955.1 Kitasatospora indigofera | reverse complement strand
GTGACGCGCAGGGCACCGGGAAAGGCCCGTGACAGGAGAGCCGGACGCGACGCGCAGGGCACCGGGAAAGGCCCGTGACAGGAGAGCCGGACGCGACGCGCAGGACGGGTGTCAGCGACGCCGGTGGAGCAGCCGGCCGGCCAGCACGGTGGCGAGGCAGCCGCCCGTCCGCCGGCCCTCGGCGTCCAGCTCCAGGACGGTGAAGTCGGCCCGTCCGCCGGTCGTCAGCGAGCCGTGGGCGGCCTCGGCGAGCGAGAGCCCGGCCGGCGGGCCGAGCGGGTCCAGCGGGCCCCGCGCACCGTCACCGGGCAGTGCCAGCAGGCCGGAGCGGGTGACCGCGGTCCGTACCGCGGGGCGCTCGAACGGGCCGGCCACCGCCGTGACGCCGTGCCCGAGCATCCGCTGCAGCCCGCGCCGGGCGCTGCCGCCCCAGCGGGCCTCGTCCAGCCCCAGCCGCGCCAGTGCCGGGCCGTGCAGCGGCTCGGTGCCGATCTCCTCGCGCGGGTCCGGATGGTAGGCGCACTCCAGCAGCCAGTGGCCGTACGGGTTGCGCAGACCGGGCGTCAGCAGGCCGTCCCACTCCCGGGTGCGGGCGGCCGGGAAGGCGGCGGCCAGCTCCGGGTACGGGCCCAGTCCGGCGATCCGGTCGCCCTGCACCACCACCGCCCCGTCGGCGACCGGCGGGGCGGTGGGGTCCGCCGGGGCGGACAGCAGCAGGGTGGCCCGGTGCAGGGTCAGCATCGGTACGGGCCCGGGTCAGTTGGTGGAGAGGATCTTCAGCTCGGGGTGCGCCGTGCCGCCCTCGATCGCGGTGGAGGCGATGTGCGAGGCGACCCGCGGGTCCACCGGGTCGTTGGCCGGGTCGTCCAGCACCCGCAGGTGCTCGTACGTGGTGGAGCGCTGCGCGGGGGTGCGGTCGGCGGCCCGGATCAGGTGGATCAGCTCGGTGAGGTTGGAGCGGTGCTTGGCACCGGCCGCCGAGACGACGTTCTCCTCCAGCATGACCGAGCCCAGGTCGTCGGCCCCGTAGTGCAGCGACAGCTGGCCGGCCTCCTTGCCGGTGGTCAGCCAGGAGCCCTGGATGTGGGCCACGTTGTCGAGGAAGAGCCGGGCGATGGCGATCATCCGCAGGTACTCGAAGACGGTGGCCTGGGTGGAGCCCTTGAGGTGGTTGTTCTGCGGCTGGTAGGTGTACGGGATGAAGGCCCGGAAACCGCCCGTGCGGTCCTGCACGTCGCGGATCATCCGCAGGTGCTCGATCCGCTCGGCGTTGGTCTCGCCGGTGCCCATCAGCATGGTGGAGGTGGATTCGACGCCCAGCTTGTGGGAGGTCTCCATGATCTCCAGCCAGCGCTCGCCGGACTCCTTGAGCGGGGCGATCGCCTTGCGCGGCCGCTCGGGCAGCAGCTCGGCGCCGGCGCCGGCGAAGGAGTCCAGGCCCGCCCGGTGGATCCGGGTGATGGCCTCCTCCACGGAGACCTTCGAGATCCGGGCCATGTGCTCGACCTCGGAGGCGCCCAGCGAGTGGATCACCAGCTGCGGGAAGTCCGCCTTGATGGCGGCGAACGCGGTCTCGTAGTACTCGACGCCGTAGTCCGGGTGGTGGCCGCCCTGGAACATGATCTGGGTGCCGCCCAGCTCGACCGTCTCCGCGCAGCGGCGCAGGATCTCGTCGAGGTCGCGGGACCAGCCCTTGTCGCTCTTCGGTGCCACGTAGAAGGCGCAGAACTTGCACGCCGTCACGCAGACGTTGGTGTAGTTGATGTTGCGTTCGATGATGTACGTCGCGATGTGCTCGGTGCCGGCGTAGCGGCGGCGGCGGACGGCGTCGGCCGCCGATCCCAGCGCGTGCAGCGGCGCCGAGCGGTACAGCGCCAGGGCCTCCTCGGGGCTGATCCTGCCACCGGCGGCCGCCCGGTCGAGGACGGCCTGCAGGTCGGTGCTGGGCGCATCGAGGATCGCTGCGAGCTCGGACACCTGGCGGCCTTCTCTCTCTCGGTGGTACTGCGCTGCGGTACTGCGGACGGGCGCGTCACTGAGCCGCACCCGGGACGACCGGACCAGCCTACGCCAGAGGTTTCCGGCGCCCGGTCAGCCCTTGCGCGACAGGTCGCCGGAGGGGTCGGAGCCCATCGCGGCGCCGGTCACCTCCAGGTGCAGGCGGCCGTCCGCGGCGACGGTGTAGGTCTGGCGCTCGGGCTGTCCGCTGCACTCCGGGGTGGTCTCCGCGGGGGCCTCCTGGATCACCAGCGTGCGGGCCTCGGCCGACACCAGGGTGCCGTTGCCCCGGCAGACGGTGCTGCTGAAGTGCGAGGCGTTGCTGGTGCGGGCGACCACCTGGCCGACGGCGCCGGGCACGAACTCGACCCGGAAGGTGCTGGGCAGCGGGACGATCTTGGTGGTGATGTCGCCCTCCCAGCTGCCCAGGAAGGCCGCCGGCACGGCGCTCGGCCCGCCCGGCGCCGGGCTCGCCGGGGAGGGCGGCGGCAGGCTGCCGGCCGGGGCCGAGGAGCTCGGCCCGGTGGTCCACGAGGTCGACCAGCTGGTGGTGAAGGAGGTGACGCCGGTCGTCACCCGGGTGGTCGTGGTGGGGGTGCCGCCGCTCGACGGCGTACCGCCGTCCAGCGAGTCGCGGAGCTCGATGCCGCCGTAGACCAGCAGCGGTGCGGCCAGCACGGCGAGGGCCACCAGCAGCGCCGTCCGCTTCGCCCGCCCGGTCGCGGGCCGGCCGCCGGCCGGTCCGGCGCCGGCCGACGCGGATCCCGGCGATGCGGCTCCCGGCGGGACGGCGCCGGGAGCCGTGGCGCCCAGTGGCACGGATCCGAGTGGTACGGATCCCAGTGCTACGGATCCCAGTGCTACGGACCCCAGTGGCACGGCGCCCGCCGGTACCGCGTCGGCCGGTACCGGCCCGGCCCCGGCCGGCGCCTCCGAGTCCAGTTCCAGCAGCTCGACCGCGCTGCGGCCGACGGCCTCGGCCACCGCCGGCGGCAGCCAGGCCGCCTGCCGCAGCCGGACGGTGCCGCCCCCGGCGCCCGCCAGCAGCTCGCGCAGCCGGGCGGGCGACGGCCGGGCCGCCGGGTCCTTGGCCAGGCAGTCGCGGACGATCGCGCCCAGCCCGGCGTCCAGCCCGGTCAGCCCGGGCTCCTCGTGCAGCACCCGGTAGAGCAGGACGGCCGCGCTCACCCCGTCGCCGAACGGCGCCGCGCCGGTGGCCGCGTAGGCGAGCACCGCGCCCAGCGAGAAGACGTCGCTGGGCGGTCCCGCCACCGCGCCCCGGGCCTGTTCCGGCGACATGTAGCCGGGCGAGCCGACCACGAAGCCGGACTGGGTGAGCCCGGTCGCGGCGTCCAGCGCCCGGGCGATGCCGAAGTCGATCAGGCGCGGCCCGTCCAGCGTGAGCAGCACGTTCGACGGTTTGACGTCCCGGTGGACGAGCCCCTGGGCGTGGACGTGCTCCAGCGCCTCGGCCAGGCCCGCGCCCATCGCCCGGACGGCCGCGGCGGGCAGCGGGCCGAAGTCCCGTACGGCGGCGCCGAGCGCGGGGCCCGCCACGTAGCCGGTGGCGACCCAGGGCCGGGCGCCCTCGGTGTCGGCGTCCAGCACCGGGGCCGTCCAGGCGCCGCCGACCAGCCGGGCCGCGGCGACCTCCTGACGGAACCGGGCGCGGAACTCCGGGTCCTCGGCCAGCTCGCCGCGGACCACCTTGACGGCCACCGTCCGGCCGCCGGCGGTGCGGCCCAGGTAGACCCGGCCCATGCCGCCGGCGCCGAGCCGCCGCAGCAGCCGGTACTCGCCGATCCGTGCCGGATCGTCAGATCCCAGTGGTTCCATCCCCCGCGCTCCCCTCAACGGCCGGCCGACAGCACGACGGTACCGGTGGCGGGGCCCGGCGCCGCCGTCGGCGACGCGGCGCGGAAGCGCGCGCCCGGGGCGTCCGGCCGTCCGGGCCCGCGCTCCGACCGCACGGGGGCGGGGCCGGGGGGTGGTTCAGACGGCGGGGACGGCCTCCAGCAGGCGCACCGCGACGTCCGGCGCGAAGCCGCTGTCGTGGCCGACCCGGCGGGCGAACTCGGCGATGCCCGCCAGCTGCCGCTCGCCGAGCGAGTAGTCCAGGGCCTCGGTGAAGTACCGCTCCAGCAGTTCGGCGTCGAACTCCTCCCAGCGGGCCGCCTGCGCGGCGACCTGGCCGGCCTCGGCCAGCGAGAGGTCGCGGGACTCCAGGAAGGCCCGGTGGACGGCGGCGACCGCCTCCGGCCGGCTCTCCACGAAGTCCCGGCGGGCCGCCCAGACCGCGAAGACGAACGGCAGGCCGGTCCACTCCTTCCACATCTCGCCGAGGTCGTGCACCGCCAGCCCCTGCGAGGGCGCCTGCTCCAGCGAGGCCCGCAGCGCGGGGTCGCCGATCAGGACGGCGGCGTCGGCCCGGGCGAGCATCGCGTCCAGGTCCGGCGGGCTGCTGAAGTACTCGGGGCGGACGCCCTCGCGCTCCTCCAGCAGCAGCTGGGCCAGCCGGACGGAGGTGCGGCTGGTGGAGCCGAGGGCGACCTTGCGGCCGTCCAGGTCGGCGAGCGGCACCTTGCTCACGATCACGCAGGACATCACCGGGCCGTCGCTGCCGACCGCGATGTCGGGCAGCACCACCAGTTCGTCCGCGTGCCGCAGGTACTCGACGCAGGTGATCGGGCCGATGTCGAGCGAGCCGGCCACCAGCAGGTCGCTGAGCTTCTCCGGGGTGTCCTTGGTGAGGTCCAGGTCAAGCAGGTTGCCGGTCCGCGCCAGGCCCCAGTAGAGGGGCAGGCAGTTCAGGAACTGAATATGTCCGACCCGGGGCCTGACCGGCGTAGCCGGCGTTGCCGGGGCACTCCCATCCCGCACTGCCACTGCTCGCTCCTCTGCTGTTCGTACTCTCCCCGCAGGGTATGCCCGGGGCTCCCTGGAGCCTTCACCGGCCGTCCGACACGCCCTGTCCGCGCCTCAAGTCACCCCTGGTCGCCACCACGACCGCGTGCTAGCGTTGCCCTCAGTTGCAGTTTGATTCCCCTTGCAGTACTTGAAGCCTGCGGAGCATGTAACCGCGGGCTTTTTGTAGTTTTTCAGCAATATCGAAAAACTCCGGACCCACTCCGGAGGCGGGGCGATCAGCGCAGCGGACCGGGTGCCACGCGGTGTGGCACCCAATACGTCCCTCGCAAGGAGAACGGCATGGCTCAGGGAACCGTCAAGTGGTTCAACGCTGAGAAGGGCTTCGGCTTCATCGCCCAGGAGGGCGGCGGCCCCGACGTCTTCGTCCACTACTCCGCCATCAACGCGAACGGTTTCCGCTCGCTGGAGGAGAACCAGGCGGTCAGCTTCGACGTCACCCAGGGCCCGAAGGGCCCGCAGGCGGAGAACGTCACCGCTATCTGACCATCCTCATGATGATCTGATCGCTCGGGACCCGACTGGGTCCGACGGTGGCCCTTACTGCCGCCACCATGAGCACAACGAGCAGCACCCAAGGGGGCTCGCCACGTCCTGGACGCGGCGGGCCCCCTGCCTTTCGTCCGACGGCGGCGGACCGCCCCGGACCGGCAACGGCCCGCGAGCCCGCTCCCCCGCCGGGGAGTGGGCTCGCGGGCCGTGACGTGCGGGGCGCGCGGGGCCGGTCAGGCCGCGGCGGGCACCTTCTCGCCGCCCTGGGCCGGCACGGGGACCGGCGCCTCGGCGTACAGGTCACCCGTCGGGTTGTTGTAGGCCACCAGGTCGAGGGTCTTCTCGCGGGCCGCCACCAGGATCGGCACGACCGCCTGCCCGGCCACGTTGGTCGCGGTACGGACCATGTCCAGGATCGGGTCGATGGCCAGCAGCAGGCCGACGCCCTCCAGGGGCAGGCCCAGGGTGGAGAGGGTCAGGGTCAGCATCACGATGGCGCCGGTCAGGCCGGCGGTGGCGGCCGAGCCGATCACCGAGACGAAGGCGATCAGCAGGTAGTCACCGATGCCGAGGTGCACGCCGTAGACCTGGGCGACGAAGATCGCGGCCAGCGAGGGGTAGATCGCGGCGCAACCGTCCATCTTGGTGGTCGCCCCGAACGGGACGGCGAAGCTGGCGTAGTCGCTCGGGACGCCGAGGCGCTCGGTGACCCGGCGGGTGACCGGCAGGGTGCCGACGGAGGAGCGGGAGACGAAGGCCAGCTGGATGGCGGGCCAGGCGCCCTTGAAGAAGTTGAGCGGGTTGAGGCCGCCGACGAACTTCAGGAGCAGGGAGTAGACCACGAACAGCACCAGGGCGCAGCCGACGTAGACGTCCGCGGTGAGGGTGGCGAAGGGCTCCAGCAGGTCCCAGCCGTACTTGGCGACCGACTTGCCGATCAGGCCGAGGGTGCCGAGCGGGGAGAGCCGGATGACCCACCAGAGAGCGGTCTGGGTGAGCTCCAGGACGGTCTCGTTGAGCTTGAGGACCGGGGCGGCCTTGTCGCCGAGCTTGATGATCGCGGCGCCGACCACGACCGCCAGGAAGACGATCTGCAGGACGTTCACCTCGGTGAAGGAGGTGACGATGTTGGTCGGGATGATGCCGGTCAGGAAGTCGACCCAGGTGCCGGAGGACTTGGGTGCCTTCAGCCCCTCGGTGGAGAGCTCGGTGCCCTGGCCGGGGTTGGTGAGCAGGCCCAGGCCCAGGCCGATCGCGACGGCGATCAGCGAGGTGATCAGGAACCAGAGCAGGGTGCGGCCGGCCAGCCGGGCGGCGTTGGTGACGTTGCGCAGGTTGGCGACGCTCACCACGATCGCGGTGAAGACCAGCGGCGGGACGGCCAGCTTGAGCAGCTGGACGAAGGTCTTGCCGATCGTCTCCAGGGTGGTGGCCAGCCAGGAGATGTCGGCGGCCCGGGCGAGGTAGCCGAGGGCGACGCCGAGCACGAGGCCGGCGACGATCTGGACCCAGAAGGGGGTCTTCCGGACTCGGGCGAGCAGGGAGGGCGACGCGGTGGCGTCGGGCGCTGCGGACATGGCGGTGCGGCTCCGGGGGAGGGAGTGCGGAACGGGGAGGGGAGACGGGGAGGCGGCACGGCGCGGATCCGGCACCTCGGGGGAGGCGCCTCGGGGCGTGCCGCCTAGATACAGCTGCCGGCGCGACAGGCGCGCGGGCCGTCCACAGCACCGGACAGGCGCATGCCGGCCGCGGGCGTCGAGCCCTGGCCCTGCATTCGGGGTGCGCCTGTGGTGGTCATGAGCGGAACATTAGCAGTAAAGCTTTGAGATGTTCAAAGCACATGTTTGAGATGCGGGCACGAACCAAGCTGACGCCCCATCACATCCGCCTCCGACGGCTCGATTGACCCCGTCCGGTTATACGTATAACTTTGAGTACTGTCCTACCGCCCCCTGCCCACCGGAGACCCGCCCTCATGGGCTACCTCGCCCTGCTCCGTGCCCCGCACGTCACCCGACTCCTGCTCGGCACCCTGCTCGGGCGCCTCCCGGCCGGCATGACCGCCCTCGTGATCGCCCTCGCCCTGCGCAACGCCGGCGCCCCGTACGGACGGATCGGCCTGGCCACCGCCGCGTACGCGATCGCCGCCGCCGTCGGCGGGCCCGTCCTCGGCCGGATCGTCGACCGCACCGGCCAGCCCCGGGTGCTGCTCAGCGCGGCCGTGGTCGCCGGGCTCGGGTACGCCCTGCTCGCCCTCGCCCCGGGCTCACCGGTCGCCGCCACCGTCGGCGCCGCCGTCGCCGGTCTCGCCATGCCCCCGCTGGAGCCCTGCCTGCGCGCCCTGTGGCCCGCCGTGGTCGAGGAGGAGCAGCTGGACACCGCGTACGCCTTCGACTCCGCCGCCCAGCAGATCCTCTACGTCGCCGGACCGCTCGCGGTGGCCGGCATCGCCGCCGCCTTCAGCCCCGTCACCGCGCTGTGGACGGCCGCCGGACTCGGCCTGGCCGGGGCCCTGGTGGTCGCCACCGCCGCGCCCGCCCGCGCCTGGCAGGCCCCGCCGCGCGCGCAGTCGGCCGGACTGCTCGGCCCGCTGCGCTCCCCCGGCCTGGTGCTGCTGCTGATCGGCCTGGCCGGCGCCGGCTGGACGGTCGGCTCGCAGAACGTGCTCTTCATCGCGTACGCCGAGCAGCACCGCGGCGTCCCCGGCGGCGCCGGGACCCTGCTCGCCCTGGCCGCCGTCGGCGGGCTGGCCGGCGCGCTGGTCTACGGCGCGGTCAAGTGGCACAGCGGCACCGCCACCCGGACCTGGGTGATGGCCCTCGGGATGGCCGCCGCCTACCTGCCGCTGCTGCTGCTCCCCGGCCCGGCGGCGTTCTGCGCGCTGGCGCTGCTCTCCGGCATCGGGCTGGCCCCGCTGCTGGCGGCCGCCTTCGTGCTGATCGCCGAGCTGGCGCCGGCCGGCACCGTCACCGAGGCCTTCGCCTGGCTGATCACCCTGTTCGCGACCGGCAACGCGCTCGGCTACGCGGTCTCGGGGGCACTGGTGGACACCTCGCTGCGCGCGGTCGCGCTCTGCGCCGTGGGCGGGATCGGGCTCGGCGGGCTGCTGCTGTTCGGCGCCCGGGGCTGGTTCCGGCCGGCGCCCGCGCCGGTGCTCGCGCGGCCCCTCCCGGTGGGGTGACCCCGGCCGTCCCGGTGGGGCGGGGCCGGCGTCCCGGTGGGGTGACCCCGGCCGTCCCGGTGGGGCGGGCCCGGCCCGGGCCCGGCGCGGGGTGAGGCGGCGTCACCGGCACCCCGGGGTCAAAAGGTTGACCGGGTGAAGTTGTCGCAGCTTTGTGACAGCCGTGTGCGAACACTTGTCCCCGTGTGCGGCACGCGTGGACATAGTGTTCGGGCATGGCACCGACGCGCCCCCCGAGGCCCGACTCCTCCGAGACCCCACGACTCAGAGCAGGCCGCGGGAGCGCGGCACTCCGCCACACCCGCCACGGAGCGACCTTCCTGACGGTCAGTGTGCTGTCCGGCGTCCTGCTGGCCGGCATGGCGCTGCCCGCCGTCGGCGCGCTCGGGCTCACGGCCAAGAACACCGCGGACAGTTTCGACAGCATCCCCGACGAGTTCAAGACCCCCGCGCTCTCCCAGGCGACCCAGATCTTCGACGCCAAGGGCGGCC
>NZ_BNBO01000072.1 GCF_014655955.1 Kitasatospora indigofera | reverse complement strand
ACACTTCCTTCGAGCCACTCTCGTGAACTCTCCGGGCGCTTCGTTCTTTCGTGTTCTCAGCTTATCAGATCCGCTCGGCCGGCTTGACCGGCGCTTGTTTCTCTGAATTCCCGCTGATGGGGCTTTCCTTCAACTTCGCTCCGAAGCCTATCAAAGGTTTCGGTGTGCTCAGTTCCGGGATTTACCGAATCGAGCAGGCATCCGTGAATGCATTCTGGCCCGAATTGGCGGTGTCGTGGACACTAGCGCCCGCGCCCGACCTTTGTCCAGTCCGACGCAACCGTTTGAGTCTACTAGCCCCCACGGACCACGTCAACGGTTCGTGCGGGATGCAGGAAGACTAGCAGGTCAGGGGCCTGATCAGCACATCCGGCTCAGGCCGCCACGGGCTGCAGGTCCGCCCGGTCGGCCGCGTCCACGTCGCCGTACTCGCCGTTGGCCGCGGCCTTGCGGCCCAGCACCAGCGCGTAGGCCAGGAAGAGCACCTCGGCGACGGCGCCGATGGTGATCCGTGCCCAGGTCGGCAGGCCGGAGGGAGTGACGAAGGCTTCGAGGAGGCCGCTCACGAAGAGCACCACCGTCAGCCCGATCACGGCGCCGATGATCGCCCGGCCCTCCTCGGCGAGGGCGGTCCGGCGGTCCCGGGGGCCCGGGTCGATGATCGTCCAGCCGAGCCGCAGGCCCAGGCCGGCGGCCACGAACACGGCTGTGAGCTCCAGCAGGCCGTGCGGCAGCAGCAGGCCGAGGAAGAGGTCCAGCCGGCCGGCCGAGGCCATCAGTCCGATCCCGAGGCCCAGATTGATCACGTTGCCGGCCAGCACCCAGAGCACCGGGACGCCGAAGAAGATGCCGTACATCAGGCACTGGGCGGCGATCCAGGCGTTGTTCGTCCAGACCTGGGCGGCGAAGGAGCTCGCCGGGCGGTCCGAGTAGTACGCCTCGTAGGCGCCGCCGGGCCGGGTCATCTCGTGGAGTTCGGCGGGCGCGGCGAGGCTGTCGCGGACCTCGGGGTGGTTGGCCACCCACCAGGCGACCAGGGCCGCGCCGAGCAGCGAGACCAGGGCGATCGGGATCCACCAGCGACGCGACCGGTAGAGCGTGGCGGGGAAGCTGACCGCGAAGTAGCGGCCGACGTCGCGCCAGCCGCTGCTCCGACTGCCGGTCACGGCGTCGCGGCCGCGGGCGACCAGGGTGGTCAGCCGCCCTTCGAGGGTGGGGTCGGGCGCCGCGGCCTGGACCTTGGCCAGGTGGCCGGTGGCCCGCTGGTAGAGGGTGACCAGTTCGTCGGCCTGCTCCCCGGTGAGGCGGCGGGACCGGCTGAGGGCGTCCAGTCGGGCCCACTCCCCCTGGTGGGTGGTGACGAAGACGTCCAGGTCCATGCGGCACGCTCCAGGTTCGGCGGGAGGAGGCGGAGAACGGGGATGACGGGCGGGCGCGAGTCCGGGCCGGGCGGGGAGGGCCGCGGAACGGCTCGCCCCCGGCGGTGCTCGGTGGTGCGGTGAAGAAGGCCGGGCGGGGCTAGCTTGCCAGAGGCCGGGCCGGCGTCCGCAGGGGGCGGCGAATCGCACTTCCCGGGCGGGCACGGCTCCCCGTATGTTGGCGGGCGTCAGACCAAGGGATCTCGGGGGCCGGTCTGCACGGGACGCTCGGGCGGCCCGCCTCCCCGTCGGCGACGCAGTGGAACGGACGGGTGTTGTGAGCGACCTGGTGACGGGTGAGGCGGTCGTCCTCGGCCTGCGGGCGGCGAAGCTTCCCAGCCGCGCGCTGGCGGTCGCGCTCGACCTGCTGGTGCAGTGCGGCGGCCTGCTGCTGGCGATCGTCGTCCTCGCCTTCGTCGCGCCGGACCTCGACACCGCCGCCGCGGTCGCCACGATGCTCGCCATGACGGTGTTCTTCCTGGTCGGGCTGCCGGTGATGGTCGAGACGCTGTCCGGCGGGCGCTCGCTCGGCAAGCTGGCGCTCGGTCTGCGGGTGGTCCGGCGGGACGGCGGGCCGGTGCGGTTCCGGCACGCGCTGGTGCGCGGCCTGATCGGCTTCTTCGAGATCGTCTCGTTCAGCGGGGTGCCCGCGGTGATCTGCTCGCTGGTCTCCCAGGACGGGCGCAGGCTCGGTGACGTCTTCGCGGGCACCCTGGTGGTGCGCGAGCGGGTGCCCGGAGCCGGCCGGGGCGGGGTGAGCCTGCCGCCGCTGCCCCCGCAGCTGATGCAAGCGCTGGGCGGCGAGCTGGTGGCGCTCGACCTGTCGGCCGTCCCCGAGGGCCTCTGGCTGGCGGTGCGGCAGTTCCTCGGCCGGCTGACGCAGCTGGATCCGCAGATCGCGCAGACCATGGCCGCTCAGCTGAGCGCCGACCTGGTCGCGAGCACCGGGCATCCGGCCCCCGTCGGGGTCCACCCGGCGGCCTACCTCGGCGCGGTGCTCGCCGAGCGCCAGCGCCGGGAGTGGGCCAGGGCGACCGCTCCGGGCGCCGCCGGGCCGGCCCCTTGGGGCGCGGACCCCGCCGCGCGGCCGTACCCGGGACAGCCCTTCCCCGCGCAGCCCTTCCCCGCGCAGCCGTACGCGGGGCAGCCGTACGCGCCGCAGCCGTACCCCGCGCCCCCGTACCCCGCACCGCCGTACGCCGCGCAGCCCCACCCCGGGCAGCCCGTGGCGTCTCCCTACGCGCAGTACGCACCGCCGCCGAGCGGTCAGCCCCCGTACCCGTACGGTCAGGCACCCGTCCCCGCCGAAGCGTGGGCACCCGAGCGGGCCCCGGCCGCACCCGTCGCCGCGTCCCCGGCCGCACCTGCGGCCGTGCCCCCGCAGGCGGCGGCGCCGGCCACGGAGTCCCGCCCGGCCACGGACACCGGATTCGCCCCGCCCGCCTGACAGCCCAGCCCGTCCCGGCCCGGCGGGCGACCCGCCCGGCGGGTCAGCCGTCAGCCGGTGAACTCGGCCGGCCACGGGTTGGGCGGCGAGGCCAGCTCCTCCAGTTCGATGCCCGGGGCGGCCAGCACCACGTCACCGGCCAGGTGGACCACCTGCTGCTCGCCCGTCTCCAGGTCGCTGACCTGGTACCGCTCGACCAGCAGCGGGCCGGAGTCGGTCCCGTGCGTCTCGGTCCCCTCCAGCAGCCAGCCCTGGTCGAAGGTGCGCGGAGCCAGCACCGGGTCGCTGAAGCCGACCAGCCGGACCCGGGTGCTCGCGCCCTCGCGCAGCCGCAGCATCCGCGCGGTGGCGATCAGGAAGGCGGGCGAGCGGCCGGCGAAGCCGTGCGCCCGGTCGTGCCCCTCCACCGCGTGCTGCCCGGCGGGGTCGGCGGCGTCGGTCCGGACCCAGGCCACGCCGTCCACCGCACCCCCGCGGACCTGCCAGCCGCCCGCGCGGACTTCGAGCCGCAGCGGACGGCAGCGCGAGTCGAGGGTGAGGTCGACGGTGCCGATGGTGCTGCCGTCGGGGCCGTAGGTCTTGGAGACGTAGCGCCAGCCGGCCGGGCCGGGGGCGCAGCTGAACCGTTCCTCGCCGAGCAGGACGTGGTCGTGGCCAGGGGTTGCGGAGGTGTGGAGCGAGTACCGGCCGTTGGGCATGGACCGAAGCCTACGTCGCGAGCCTCGTCCGGCCGCCCACCGCCCACCACCCACAGCCCGCCGCCCACAGCCCGCCGCCCGACGAAACGCGTCCGGCCGGCGCCCGCAGGGGCACCGGCCGGACGTGTCGGGGCGGATCGACGGCTGCGGCCGCGGCCGCGCGGCGGGCCGTCAGGGCCCGGGGACCGGGGGGGGGAGGCACCGGCCTGCCGTGATCAGCAGGGGTGGCGGTCCGCCCCGGTCGACAGCGGTGGATCAGTAGCGGTACTGGTCCGCCTTGTACGGGCCCTCGACCGGGACGCCGATGTAGTCGGCCTGCTCCTGCGTCAGGACGGTGAGCTTCACGCCCAGCGCGTCCAGGTGCAGGCGGGCCACCTTCTCGTCCAGGTGCTTCGGCAGCACGTACACGCCGACCGGGTACTGCGCGGTCTTGGTGAAGAGCTCGATCTGCGCGATGGTCTGGTTCGCGAAGGAGTTGGACATCACGAAGGACGGGTGGCCGGTCGCGTTGCCCAGGTTCATCAGGCGGCCCTCGGAGAGCACGATGATGGTGCGGCCGTCGGCCTTGCGCCACTCGTGGACCTGCGGCTTGACCTCGGTCTTCACCACGCCGGGGAGCTTGGCCAGGCCGGCCATGTCCAGCTCGTTGTCGAAGTGGCCGATGTTGCCCACGATCGCCTGGTGCTTCATCCGCTCCATGTGCGAGGCAAGGATGATGTCCTTGTTGCCCGTGGTGGTGATGAAGATGTCGGCGGTCGAGACGACCTCGTCCAGGGTGGTGACCTGGTAGCCGTCCATCGCGGCCTGGAGGGCGCAGATCGGGTCGATCTCGGTGATGATGACCCGGGCGCCCTGGCCGCGGAGCGACTCGGCGCAGCCCTTGCCCACGTCGCCGTAGCCGCAGACGACCGCGACCTTGCCGCCGATGAGCACGTCGGTGGCCCGGTTGATGCCGTCGATCAGCGAGTGACGGCAGCCGTACTTGTTGTCGAACTTCGACTTGGTGACGGCGTCGTTGACGTTGATGGCCGGGAACAGCAGCTTGCCGTCGCGGTGCATCTCGTACAGGCGGTGGACGCCGGTGGTGGTCTCCTCGGTGACGCCCTTGATGGTGGCGGCGACCTCGGTCCACTTGCTGGGCGACTCGGTGAGGGTGCGGTTGAGCAGCTCCAGGATGATCCGGAACTCGTCGTTGTCGGCGGTCGACGGGTCCGGCGCGGAGCCGGCCTTCTCGAACTCGACGCCCTTGTGGATCAGGAGGGTGGCGTCACCGCCGTCGTCCAGGATCATGTTGGGGGTCTGGCCGTCGGGCCAGGTCAGCGCCTGCTCGGTGCACCACCAGTAGTCCTCCAGGGTCTCGCCCTTCCAGGCGAAGACCGGGACGCCGGCCGGGTTCTCGACGGTGCCCTCGGGGCCGACCGCGATGGCCGCGGCGGCGTGGTCCTGGGTGGAGAAGATGTTGCAGGAGCACCAGCGGACCTCGGCACCGAGCGCGGTGAGGGTCTCGATCAGGACGGCGGTCTGCACAGTCATGTGCAGCGAACCGGTGATCCGGGCGCCGGCCAGCGGCTGCGCGGCGGCGTACTCCGCGCGGATGGACATCAGGCCGGGCATCTCGTGCTCGGCCAGCTGGATCTCCTTGCGGCCGAACGGCGCCAGGGAGAGGTCGGCGACCTTGAAGTCACCGGTGGTGTTCGACGACATGCGTCTGCTCCTCGCTGCGTGAATGGGGGAATGCGGGCCAAGGTCCGGTGTGCGTCGCGGCACGGCGGGGCCACGGGTGCGCGGCATCGCCACAGGCACCGGCCGTGGCCGGGCCCGCTGCGCGGCACAATCCGTCGGAGGACCTCTCTCCCTCGACCGGGAACGACGGCTGGACCGCCGTGACCGATCGACCGCCATCAGCAGCGACGTTTGGCACTGTGACGAATCTACACCGACGGCCCCCGCGACCGGGCTCCGTACGGCCGGATCCGGCCTGCGGAACCCGGCCGCGGGGGCCGGTGCGGGTGCTCGCCGCGGCCGCCCGCGGCGGGCGGCGGGGCGGGCGGGTCAGTGGGTGGTGTCCGGCCCCGGGCCGCCGGGCGTGGCCAGCGGGTCGTCGCCGGCGGCGGCCTTGGCGGCGTCGTAGACGTCCGGCTCCAGGTAGATCGCCCGGGCGATCGGGACGGCGCGCCGGACCCGGGCCTCGGCGGCGTCGATGGCTTCGGCCACCTGGGCGGCGCTGTCCTCCGCGTTGACCCCGATCTTGGCGGCGACCAGCAGCTCCTCGGGCCCGAGGTGCAGGGTCCGCATGTGGATCACCCGGGTGACGGAGTCGTGGTCGACCAGCGCCTCGCGGATCCGCAGGACGCTCTCCCGGTCGGCCGACTCGCCGAGCAGCAGCGACTTGGTCTCCATCGCCAGCACCACCGCGATGACCACCAGCAGGATGCCGATGCAGAGGGTGCCGATGCCGTCCCAGACGCCGTTGCCGGTGATCACCGTGAGGGACACGCCGAACAGCGCGAGCACCAGGCCGATCAGCGCGCCGGTGTCCTCCAGCAGGACGACGGGCAGCTCGGGGGCCTTCGCCCGGCGGATGAACTCGACCCAGCCGAGCTTCCCCTTTGCCTTGTCGGACTCCCGGATGGCCGTCCAGAACGACCAGCCCTCCATCAGGATGGCGAAGACCAGGACGCCGACCGCCCAGTACCAGCCGTGCAGCTCGTGCGGGTCGTGGATCTTCTCGTAGCCCTCGTAGACGGCGAACAGGCCACCGACGCTGAACAGCACGATGGCGACCAGGAAGGCGTAGATGTAGCGCTCGCGGCCGTAGCCGAAGGGGTGCTCCTCGTCCGCCTCCCGGCGGGCCCGCTTGCCGCCGATCAGCAGCAGCACCTGGTTGCCGGAGTCGGCCACCGAGTGGACGCCCTCCGCGAGCATCGAGGAGGAGCCGGTGAACCCGAAGGCCGTGAACTTCGCCGCCGCGATCGCCAGGTTCGCGGACAGCGCCGCCACCAGTGCCTTGGTCCCGCCTTCGGTACTCATGCTCGGGTTCGTTCCCTCCGACGGGGCCGGTGCTACGGCCTGCGCTGCTCTGCTGTCGAGCGCATACGGTATCCCGCCCGGGTACGGCGGCCGGGCTTTGGTTCGCCCCTCGGGCCGCACCGGGCTGACGCCGGGCCGGCAGCGGGCGGACGCCGGGGGCCGCCGGGAGCGGCGGACCGCGGGCCGGGCGGGCCCGGCCCGGCGTCAGCCGGCGGTGGCGGCCAGGCCCAGGTAGACGGCGGCGAAGTCGGTCAGGGCGACCAGGTCGGCCAGGGCGTGCAGCGGGTCGGTGCGGCCGCTGGCGTACTCGGTCAGCCTGACCTCGTGGGCGGCGGCCAGCCGGTGGGCGCGCGAGACGGCGACGCCGCGCGGGGCCTCGTCGTCGGCCGGCTGCTCGTACGGGCCCTCGGCGTCGGCGCCCTCGCCCGGCTCCGCGGGCGCACCGGACCGGCCGGGGGTGTGCCGCAGCAGCAGGACCTGGAGCAGCAGCGGGTCCGGCTCGTCGATCCGGTCGCGGAAGAAGTCGTCCGGGTCGGCGCCGCCGCCGAGCTGGCCGGCGAACATGCCGCGGTGGGCGAGCAGCGCCTGCGGCAGCAGTCCGGCCAGCGCCGGGCGCCCGGCGCGGTCGGCGAGCAGCGCGGCGAACCGGGCGGCCGCGGCGCCGGCCAGCGGCCCCTCCGCCCAGAGCAGCGGCACGGTGCCGGAGAGCCGGGCGGCCAGGCTCTTGGCCGGGTTGGTGTACGCGGCGGCGTCGGGGCGGTAGCGCACCGCGCTCTCGTCCAGGCGGTCTGCGGTGGCCGGCAGCGAGCCGGGCGGCAGCTGGGTGATGCCGGTCTTCTCGGTGAGGGCGAGCAGCGGCGCGAGGAAGGCCCAGAGGGCGCCCGGGTCCTCGGCGGGCAGGTCCGGCTCGGCGGGCAGGTACTCGCCGGCGGCCGGGTCGTCCTGCTCGGGCAGGGACGGCCGGACGTAGGGCAGCGGCAGTGCGCGGACCTGAAGGGCGGCGTCGGCCAGGCCGCTGCCCTCGGGGGCGATCACCACGATCGAGCAACCGCGGGCGTACGCCTGCTCGGCGAGGGTGATCAGGCCGCGCTCGCCGCCGTCGGCGGAGGCGATCACCAGGAGGTCCATCGGCCCGGCCCAGCCGGGGAGTTGCCAGGTCATCCCGGCCGCGAAGGCGGGCACCCGCAGGCGGCGGTCCTCGCGGGCGACCGTCCCGGCGTCGGCCGGGGGCAGGCCGGTGACCAGGCAGGCGGTGCCGGCCAGGGCCGCCAGGATCTCGCCGGCCAGCAGGGCGCTGCCGTGGCCGGCGATCAGGACGCCGCGCGGCCGGCCGTCGGGGCGCAGCGCGGCGACCCCGGCCGCGTCCGCGAGCCGCAGGGCGGTGCGCACCCGGGCGCCGGCCCCGGCCAGGGCGAGCAGCGCGTGGTCGTGGTCGGCGCGCTGGAGGGCGGCCGGGTCGTCGAGCAGGGTGTCGTCGAGCATGCGCTGGCCTCCGGCCGAAGACATGGTGCTACCGACGGGGGTGGGGCGGCCCGGTGCCGTCCGGGCGCCGGGCACCCGGATCTCCGGACGAGGGCCTGCGGGCACGGCCTCAGGCCGGGCGGCGGGCCTCGTCGACCAGCAGGACCGGGATGCCGTCCCGGACGGGGTAGGCCAGCCCGCAGCTGTCGCCGGTGCAGCGCAGCTCGGGCTGCTCCTCGGTGCCGCCCTCGGCGAGCGGGGCCCGGCACTCGGGGCAGACCAGGATCTCCAGCAGGAAGGGTTCCAGCTTCATTGGGCGTCAGGCTCCAGATCTCGCGGGGAGGGGCGGCAGAGCGGTGCCCCGGCCGGTAGCAACCCTACCGGCCGGGGCACCTGGGAGGTCAGAGCCGGGGCCAGGCCGTGACGGAGTCGGCCGTCGCGGTGTCAGGCCGCCGGAGGACCGGGGGCGTCCGCTGCCGGACGCCCCGCGGGTGCTCGGTCAGGCCCGGACGATCGCCAGCACGGCGTCGCGGACCTCGGCCATCTTCGCCGCGTCCTTGGCCTCGGCGTTCAGGCGCAGCAGCGGCTCGGTGTTGGAGGCGCGCAGGTTGAACCACCAGTCCTGGCCGGCCACGGTGAGGCCGTCGAGCTCGTCGACGGTGGTGCCCGGCAGCTCGCCGTAGGCGGCGCGGACGGCGGCGACCCGGTCGGCCTGGTCGGCGACGGTGCTGTTGATCTCGCCGGAGGCGGCGTAGCGGTCGTACTCGGCGGTCAGCGCGGAGAGCGTGCCGTCCTGCCCGCCGAGCGCGGCCAGCACGTGCAGGGCGGCCAGCATGCCGGTGTCGGCGCGCCAGAAGTCGCGGAAGTAGTAGTGCGCGGAGTGCTCGCCGCCGAAGACGGCGTCGGTGACGGCCATCTCCTGCTTGATGAAGGAGTGGCCGACCCGGGTGCGGACGGGCTCGGCGCCGAGCTCGCGGACCACCTCGGGGACGGTCCAGGAGGTGATCAGGTTGTGGATGATCGTCGGCTTCTCCTCGCCGGCGGCCCGGGCGCGGGCGATCTCGCGGGCCGCGACCAGGGCGGTGATCGCGGACGGCGAGACGGGCTCGCCGCGCTCGTCGATCACGAAGCAGCGGTCGGCGTCGCCGTCGAAGGCCAGGCCGATGTCGGCGCCGGTCTCGCGGACCTTGGCCTGGAGGTCGACCAGGTTCTTCGGGTCGAGCGGGTTGGCCTCGTGGTTGGGGAAGGTGCCGTCGAGCTCGAAGTACATCGGCACGAGGTCCAGCGGCAGGCCGTCGAAGACGGTGGGGACGGTGTGGCCGCCCATGCCGTTGCCGGCGTCCACCACGACCTTGAGCGGGCGGATGGCGGTGAGGTCGACCAGGCCGAGCAGGTGGTCGGCGTAGCCGCGCAGGCTGTCCTGGGCGGACAGGGCACCCGGCTTCACGTCGGCGGCGGGGACGGTGACGGTGTCGTCCTCGGCCGTCCAGGACTCGACCAGCTCGCGGATCTCGGTCAGCCCGGTGTCCTGGCCGACCGGGGCGGCGCCCGCGCGGCACAGCTTGATGCCGTTGTACTCGGCCGGGTTGTGGCTGGCGGTGAACATCGCGCCGGGCAGGTCGAGCTTGCCGCTGGCGTAGTAGAGCTGGTCGGTGGAGCAGAGGCCGATCTCGACCACGTCGGCGCCGTACGCGGCCGCGCCCTCGGCGAAGGCCCGGCTCAGCGACGGGGAGGAGGGGCGCATGTCGTGGCCGACGACGATCGCGGCCGCCTCGGTGACCCGGACGAATGCGGCACCGAAGGCGCGTGCCAGGCTCTCGTCCCACTGGTCCGGCACGACGCCACGGACGTCGTACGCCTTCACGAGCTGCTTGAGGTCACGCACTACGGCTCCACCCTGAGTTTTCCGGTCTGCGGGCCGGTCGGCCCCTGGTCACGATACGTCCGGGCGCCGCGGTCAGCGGGTACTCGGTCAGGGCAGCGTACCGGGACACGGTGGCCGGGAGGTTTCCGGCCTGAGCGGGCGGGGTAGGGCCGGAGGTCAGTTCTCGGGCGAGCGGAGCACCCGCAGGTGGCCGCGGCGGCCGGCCTCGGTGGGATCGCCCTCGGGGCCGCGGCCCTGACGGGGTGTGCGCTCCTGCGGGCGGGCGGCCTCGCGGACGGCGTTGGCGAGGGCTTCCAGGTCGTCGCTGCTGCGGCGGAGCGGGCCGGCCTCGGCGGCGAGGCGGACGACGTCCCAGCCGCGGGGGGCGGTGAGGCGCTCGGCGTGCTCGGCGCAGAGGTCGTAGCAGTGCGGCTCGGCGTAGGTGGCGAGCGGGCCGAGGACGGCCGTGGAGTCCGCGTAGACGTACGTCAGCGTGGCGACGGCCGGTCGGCCGCACGCGGTCCGCGAACAACGACGTACAGAGCTCACGAGGGTGGACGGTACCGCACTCGCCGCCGGGGAGCGAAGACCCGCCCCCGGCGAGTGGCACGTGTCGTGGCGGCCGCGGCGGTGAGTTGCCGTCGAGGTGGTCCACTTCGGAGCGTGCAAGGACTACGCTCGACAGTGATATGGAGAGCTCCGCACCTCAGTCATCACCGGGCCCCGCGCGCCGGCCCCGGCACCGCGACCGGCACGGCCGGGGTCTGCGCGGCCCGCTGGCGCCGCCTCAGGTACCGATCTCGCTGACCCGATCCGAACTCTTCGACGACTACGTGCGCGAGTCGGTGGAGCGGCTGGAGCGGCGCTGGCCGCAGCTGATCGACGTGGAGTTCGCCGTCCAGGAGGTGCCGCAGCCCGGGCAGGGCGAGGCGGACCCGGAGGGCGGGGTGCCGCTGGGGCGGCTGCAGCCGGCCAAGCAGGGGCGCAAGAGCCGGATCGTGGTCTACCGGCGGCCGGTGGAGATCCGGGCGAAGTCGCGCGAGGACCGGGCGGCGCTGGTGCACGAGATCCTGATCGAGCAGGTCGCGGACCTGCTGGGGATGTCGCCGGACGCCATCGACCCCCGCTACGACGAGGAGTGACGCGCCGCTGAGGGCGCGCGCCGGCGCCCGGCCGGCAGGAGCCCGGTGGGGCGGCCCGGACGGGCGGCCCCACCGGAGGGTGTCTGCCGGGGGCGTCAGCGGACCAGCAGGCCCGGGTCCTGGGCGGCGTGCGGCACGCTCACGGTGCTGCGGTCGTCCGCGAAGGACTGGATGGTGAACATCGGCACGTCCTTGAGCGGCAGCGCGAGCATCCGGGCCGCGACCACCGGACCGCCGGAGACCGTCTCCAGGGTGACCGCGAAGGTGCCGCTCAGCCCGGCCGGCTCGGGGGCCGGCAGCCCGACCGTGCCGCCCGCCGGGATCTGCACGTCCTGGGTGGCGGGGGTGCCGCCGCCGCTGCCCGCCGAGGAGGTGACCCGGACGGTCGCGGCCTCGCCGGTCGAGGTCAGGTAGAGCGTGCCGGCCTTGGAGCGGTTGTCGGCGACGGTGGCCCGCTTGCCGACCGGCACCGCGCCGGCCAGCCAGGCGGCGTCCGACTTCCCCTTGTCCGCACGGTCGACCCGCAGGCCGGCCACCACCGGGGTGGGGTGCTTCTCGTCGCTGGGCGAGACCCGCAGCGAGGCGACCTCGTCCCGGGTGACCTTGCCGAGGTCGACGGCGGCCACCATGCCGGCCTTGACGTGGATCGACTCGTTGCCGGCCGGGGTGAACCAGCCGTTCTTGCCCGAGAGCTCGATCTTCAGGTCGGCGTCGTCGTCACCGGGGGCGGCCACCACCAGGCGGGCCGAGGCGGTGTCGGCGGGCAGGCCGGGCAGCACCTGGACGGGCGCGGGGGCCGCCGAGACCGGCACCCAGTCCGCGCCCTTGCTGCCGTCGGCGGCGTGCAGCGCGGCACCGACCCGGCCGCTGCGGGCGACCACCTGCACCGCGAGGTCGGCGACCGGTCCCTTGCTCAGGGTGGAGAGCAGCACCGACTGCGAGGCGCCCGGCGCGATGGTCAGGCCGGTCGCCGCCTCGTTGTCGATCTTGCCCTTGTCGCCGTACAGCTTGAGGTCGACCACCGCGGCGACCGACCCCGGGTTGGTCAGGCTGACGTAGTCGGTCCGGCCGTCGAGGGTGCTGGCGCCGGCGAACCAGAAGCCGGTGCCGGCCAGGCCGCAGGTGACGCCGGACAGGCCGAGCCCGCGCTGGTCGGTGACGGTGGTGGTCTGGCCGACGGTGAACCCGGGGGCGAACCCGCCGGTCGCGGTGGCGGAACTGCCGGGCGCGGTGTCGCCGTTGGCGGCCGGGGCCGCCACCGGGACGCCGGGCTTGGCGAGCGCCAGCCGGGCGTCGGCCGGAGGCGCGTCGGTGGCCGGTGCGGCCGGCGCGGGCGCGGCCGGGGCAGCGGCCGGGGTCGCCGCGGCGGACGCGGACGGTGCCGCCGTGGGCGCGGCCGGCGGCGGGACGAGGTCGGCCGCGAAGCCGTTGCCGCCGCCGGCGGTGGCCCCCGGCGGGGTGAAGCCGGTCAGCGTGGTGGTGCCGGTCAGGCCCTGCAGGGGCTGCGGGCAGACCAGCGCGGTGCGCTCGACCTGCGCGCTGCTCGCGGACGCGGCCGCGCCCTTGGCGACGGCGGGCGGGCGCAGTTCGGCGATGCCGAACACCGCGGCCAGCACCACGGCCGCGGCCAGCAGCGACTGGGTGGTCCGGGTGACGCCGGCGCCGCCGTCGGCCGGGGCCGGCACCGCGCCGGACGGCTCGTCCGGGGCGCCCGCCGGGGCCGACGGGGCCTTGGCCTTGGCCGGGGAGAGCCTGGCCGAGGGGGACTTGAAGGTGGGCTTCTTCATCGCGGGTCAGCTCCCCGATCCGTTGTGGTGCGGGTAGGGGCGGCCCTGCTGGTCCCGGTCGCCCGGGTCGTTGGGGTCGTAGTAGGGATCGCCCTGCGGCTGGCCGGGAACCCACGGCTGCTGCTCGCCCGGCTGCTGCTGGTAGGGGTCGTAGCCGTACTGCTGCTGGTACTGGTCGTAGCCGCCCTGCTGGTAGGGCTGCTGCTGGTAGCCGTCCTGCCCGCCGTAGGGCGCGGCGGCCGGCTGCTGCTGGTCCGCGTACGGGTACCCGCCGCCCGGCCGGCCGGGCCCGCCGGACTGGGACGGGTCCCAGCTGTACGGGTCCGCCTGCTGGTACGCCTGCTCCTGGTACGGGTCGGCGTACGCGTCGGTGTACGGCTGGCCGCCCTGCTGCACGGCGGCCTCGGCGGCGCGCAGCGGCTCGGGCGCGCCGGCGGGCTGCGCCGGGATGCCGGCCCCGCCCTCGTACACGCCGGCGTCGTCCCCGGCGGCGCCGTCGCCCTCGCCGCGCTCGGCCATCCGGCGGGCCCGGCGGCTGCCGGGGGCGGGCGCCTGCGCCTGGGCGGCGGCGGCCAGCGCGGCGGCGGCCACCACCTCCTCGGGGAGGTCGTCGTCGTTGTGGTTGCGCCGCCCGGGCAGGGCGAGCACCAGGACGGTCAGGCCGATCAGCAGCTGCGCCCAGATCCAGCCGGTGTGCGCCAGGCTGCCCTCGCGGGTGACGGCGAGCTTGCCGCCGCCGGCCGGGAGCTTGAAGCCCTGGGCCCAGCCGTCCACGGTGACCGGCTCCAGCGAGGTGCCGTCCAGGGTGGCCGTCCAGCCGGGGTCGGCGTGCTCGGCGAGCCGCAGCACCCGGCCCTCGGGGCCGGCCGGCACGGTGGTGGCGATGTCGCGCTCACCGGAGGGGACGGCGGTCGGGGCGGTGCCGGGGGCGGTGATCACGGCGCGGGTCGCGGGGACGCCGCCGACCTGCCAGAGCGCGGTGCCGGCGTCCTGGCTGACCTTGGTCAGACCGGGGGTCGCGTCCAGCACCTCCCTGGCCTTGGCGATCATCGGGTCCTCGACCAGGACGTAGGCGATGCCGTAGCCGGCCAGCGCGCTCGCCTGGTCGGCGCCGGAGCCGGCCAGCAGGTTGCCGACCACGGTGTTCAGGCCGTTGCCGTCGGGCGAGCCCGCCGCGACGGTGCCCTCGGCCTGGCCGAGGCTCAGGCCGGCCCCGCGGACGAGCGCGAACCGCACGGCCGCCGCGTCGGCGTCACCGGTCAGCACCAGGGTGCGGGAGCGGTCGGTGGTACCGGCCTCCTCCGCGATGAAGGCGGGCACCTGGACGGCCGAGGCGGCCCGCCGCAGCGGCCCGTCCGCGCCGGTGACGGCCCACCAGAGGCCGGTGCCGAGCGGGGCCAGCGCGGCGGCGGCGACCACCAGCGCGGCGACCGGCTGGCGCCAGCCGAAGGCGATGCCGGCGACCCGGGCGTTGGCGCCGTCCGCGCCGATCGCCGCGGCGGCCAGCAGGGCGAGCCCGGTGAGCAGGGTGGCCGGGCCGGCCCAGGCGGGCACCGCCGCGCCGCCGGAGGCGGGGGTGACGGCGCTGCCGGCCACCGCGACGGCGAAGACCATGCCGGCGGCGGCGGCGCCCCAGGCGGCGAGCACCGCCCGGCGGCGGTCGGCGCGCAGCAGCGCGGCGAGCGCCGCGATCACCACACCGGCCGACAGCCACACCGGCGGGACGCCGGAGCCGCCGGGGTTGGCCAGGACGAGGCCGAGCGGCGTCGCGGAGTGGCCGCTCGGGCCGGGCAGGCCGGCCTCCAGCAGCAGCCGCGAGGGGTGCGCGAGGACGTGCAGCGACCAGGGGGCGAGCACCAGCACCGGCATGCCGAGGATGACCACCACCCGCAGGCCGAGCAGGCGCAGCGCGTCCAGGCCGGAGCCGAAGGCGCCGCCGCGGGCCACCGCGGTGGCGAGCGCGGCGAGGCCGAGCGGTACGGCCAGGGCCCAGGCCAGCGGGACGAAGGCGGTGGCGAGGGTGAGCAGCAGGACGGTCATCCAGGCGCTGCGCCAGCCGGGGCGGGCGCCCTTGGCGGCGGTCTCCGCGCGGATGCCGAGACCGACGGTGATGGCGGCGGCGCGGGCCAGCGGCGGGAGCAGCACGGCGAGCACGGCGGTGCCGATCCGGCCCTGGGCGAGCGCGCCGGTGGCGGCGGGCAGCAGCGCGTAGGTGGCGCTGGCCCAGGCGCGGACGAGCTTGGAGTCCAGCAGCGGCCGGGAGACCAGGTAGGCGCTGACGGCGGCGAGCGGGACGGCCAGCACGACCAGCAGGGTCAGTGCGAGGTCGGCGTGGTCGAACAGCAGCCAGGAGAGCACCGACAGGACGCCGAGGTAGGGCGGGGCGGTCGCGGTGGAGCCGGTGCCGACGGGGTGCCAGGAGCCGGCGTACATGTCCCAGAGGCCGGAGGCGCCGTCGGCGGCGGGCAGCAGGGCCCCGCCGAGCAGGTGGCCGCCGCCGAACAGCGGGCGGCAGGCGGCGAGGGCGAAGAGCAGCAGCCCGGCGAAGAGCACCGGCGCGGGGCGCCGGGCGAGCTTCTTGATCAGGGCGAACTGCTCGACGACCAGGTCCTCGGAGTCCTCGTCGCCGGGGCCTGCCTCGACCGAGCCGTGCCGGCCGGCGCCGGAGTCGTCGGCGCCGCCGATGCCGAGCGAGCTGATCGCGCCCTCGACGGCGAGCCGGGCGGTGGCGCCGGGGGCGGGGAAGAGCGTGCGGTCGTCGCCGGGTTCGGCGGCCCTGGTCCTGGCCCGGCGCTTGCGGGCGAGCAGGAGCCGGGGCAGCCGGATCAGTTCGTGGCCGAGGCCCGCGATCTCGTCGAAGGCCTGCTTGGGGTCCTTGCCGACCAGGTTGGCGAAGACCCGCAGCAGGGTGCCGAGGACGAGCCGCAGCAGGACGTACGGCAGCAGCAGGCCCTTGGAGTTGGCCAGCAGGGTGTAGACGGCGCCGGCCTTGTCGACCCGGTGCGGGTGGGCGGAGGCGCAGTCGATGGCCCGGCGTTCGCGGCTGGCGGCCTCGGCGTGCCGCAGGACGGCGTCGGGGGCGATCACCACCCGGTGGCCGGCGGCGTTGACGCGCCAGCAGAAGTCGGTGTCGTCGCGCATCAGCGGGAGCGCCTTGTCGAAGCCCCCGAGGTCCTCGAAGACGTCGCGCCGCACCAGCATCCCGGCGGTCGAGACGGCGAGGACGGGCCGGACCTGGTCGTGCTGGCCCTGGTCCTGCTCGCGGCGGTCGAGGCCGGTCCAGCGGCGGCCGGAGCGGGCGATGCTGACGCCGACCTCCAGCAGCTGGCGGCGGTCGTACCAGCTGCGCAGCTTGGGGCCGACGACGGCGGCGGTCGGGGTGGAGTCGGCGACCTGGAGGAGCCGGCGCAGGGCGTCGGTCTGCGGTTCGCAGTCGTCGTGCAGGAGCCAGAGCCACTCGACCGGCTGGGTCTCCCGGGGGCCGCCGCGGCCGAGTTCGTCCTCGGCCCCGAGCGGGTCGCCGAAGTCGTCCCAGCCGCCGGTGACGGGGTCGTAGCCGGAGGGGTCCAGGCTGTAGGGGAGGTCCTCGGGGCGCAGCGGGGGGCTGTTGAACACCGCGTCGGCGACGGCGGTGCCGAAGCCGGCCCGGCGGCCGAGGATCAGCGGGCCGCTCTCCGGGAGCCAGTCGCCGAGGGTGTCGGCGAGCAGCTGGGGGGAGGCGTCGGTGGAGCCGGTGTCGACGGCGAGGATGCGCTGCACCTGACGGTCCTGGCCGAGCAGGCCGGCCAGGGCCTGCGGCAGCCAGCGGGCGCCGTCGTGGGAGACGATCACGGCGGTGACCAGGTGGCGCGGGTACGCGGGCGGCCTGGCAGCTGAGAAGCCGCTCTGGTGGCTGTAGACAGTCATCGAGTGCGCTGGCCCCAGTTTTTCAGTGGATGCAGCCGGTGGATGCAGCCGGTGCACGGCAGGTGGTGCGCGGTACCGGTCCGGGCGAGCCGTTCGACACTCGGGGCGGGCGGTGGTGCGCGGGCCGGGAGCAGAGGCACCCGGATGGCGCACCACACTAACGGCTCTCGACGGTGCCGGTGTCAGCGGTGTCGGTGCAGAGGGGGCCGGGAACGCAGGAGCGCCCCACCATGTGGTGGGGCGCCGGCGCAACTGTCGTGGTGGTCGGCGGGCCGCTGGCCGCGGTGGACGCCGCCGGGTCCGGGGCCTGGTCGGCTCAGACCGCGCTCTTCTTGAGCCGCCGGCGCTCGCGCTCGGAGAGACCACCCCAGATCCCGAACCGCTCGTCGTTGGCGAGGGCGTACTCCAGGCACTCGGAGCGGACCTCGCAGGCGAGGCAGACCTTCTTGGCCTCCCTGGTGGAGCCGCCCTTCTCCGGGAAGAAGGACTCGGGGTCGGTCTGGGCGCACAGTGCGCGCTCCTGCCAACCGAACTCCTCCTCTTCCTCCTCGATGCCCTCACCGATCAACAGCTCAAAGAGCTCGCTCATGTGGCGCGCCTCCTCTGCCCCTCTTGGCGTCCCCGTGTTGCCGCTGCTGAGTGCGGCTGAACGACACGAGTGAAATTACAGTTGCGTCACTCTGGCCCAGTCAAGCCGAGCTCTGGTATTGGGTCCAGGATTCACTCCCCGGCACCAAGCCGTTACGAATAGTGTACATATCCGGACATAGGGAACATGTCGCCCGGATGCCGCTGAACCATCCGCAACCGTCTACCCGCTGAGCCCTGGTCGCCAAGGGCCGCCTCGATCTTGACCTTCCCTCACGGGGAGGGACGTCCGTCGGCCGGCCAGGGTTCCGGGGGACCGGCTCCGGGTGCGGGTACCCGTCCGAACCGGTCATCGGGCTGCCTTCCCGGCGATCTTCACATCGAAACATAGAGGGTGATTTATCACCCCATTCGGTGGTTCATGGGGTCTGCCCACCCAATGTCCGGTCCCGCAGGTTGACACACGCACCCCTCTTGCGGTCTCCTTGCTCTCATGTCAGAGTCCGCCGCCCCCCGGAGCCGCCAGGCCGAGCTCCGCCGTGCCGCGCACTCTTTCCGCTGTTGTCGCCTCTGTTCCTGCTGTATCTAGGCGCTCGCGTCCCACCGCGCGCCGCCCAGGACCACAGAGGCCGCCCGCGCGCTCCCGCCCCAGGACCCCCGCGGATCCGGCTGATCCCCGTTCGAACCAGCCGTAGTCCGAGGACGATCCCATGCGAATGAACCGCATCCGCAAGCGGAACCGCGACCGCAACAAGCACGCCCGCCGGCCCCAGGCCGCCCTCCCCGTCCTGCTTCCGTCGCCCCTCCTCCCGTCGCCCGCCCCGGAGCCCGTCCACCCCTGGGCCGACGGCCTGAGCGACGTCTCGATCGCCGGCGACCCGCTGGCCTTCCCGCACCTGGCCCGCACCGACCTGCCCCAGCACCCCACCACCGTCGCCGGCTACGCGCAGCTCGTCCGCGAGATCGCCGCCGACCGCGACCGCTGGGAGCCGCTGGTCCGCTACGACGCGCTGACCCGCTGGTACGCCCGGCTGGAGACCGGCCCCGGTTACGAGGTCTGGCTGCTCAGCTGGCTGCCCGGCCAGAGCAGCGGCTTCCACGACCACGGCGACTCCTCCGGCGTGATGACCGTCGTCGGCGGCGAACTCGTCGAGCGCTCGCTCACCCACGCCGGCGAGGGCGCGCGCACCCTGCGCCCGGGCGGGCAGCGGGTGTTCTCCTCCGGCTACCTGCACGAGGTGGTCAACGCCTCGCTCGAACCCGCCGTCAGCATCCACCTCTACTCGCCCGGCCTGACCGAGATGCACCAGTACGGCGCGCCGGTCGTCCCCGAGACGCAGCCCGTCAAGCGCGACGGCGGGCCCGCGCGGCACAGCGCGGACCCGGCCGCCGCCCACTGACGCCCCGTCCGCCTGGCAGGATGGGCGCATGCGCATCGTGGCACTGGCAGGCGGAATCGGCGGAGCGCGCTTCCTGCGCGGCCTCAAGGAGATCGTTTCCCCCGCGGACGAGATCACCGTCGTCGGCAACACCGGCGACGACATCCACCTCTTCGGGCTGAAGGTCTGCCCGGACCTCGACACCGTGATGTACACCCTCGGCGGTGGCATCCACGAGGAACAGGGCTGGGGACGGGCCGACGAGACCTGGTCGGTCAAGGACGAGATGAAGGCGTACGGCGTCGGGCCCGAGTGGTTCGGGCTCGGCGACCGTGACTTCGCCACCCACATCGTCCGCACCCAGATGCTCGGCGCGGGCTACCCGCTGAGCGCCGTCACCGAGGCGCTGTGCGACCGCTGGCAGCCCGGCGTGCGGCTGCTGCCGATGAGCGACGACCGGGTGGAGACGCACGTCCGGATCACCGACGAGCAGGGCCCCCGGGTGGTGCACTTCCAGGAGTACTGGGTGCGGCTGCACGCCGCCGTCGCCGCCGAGGCGATCGTCCCGGTCGGCGCCGACACCGCGAAGCCCGCGCCCGGCGTGCTGGAGGCCCTCGCGGCCGCCGACGTGATCCTCTTCCCGCCGTCCAACCCGGTCGTGAGCATCGGCACCGTGCTGGCCGTGCCCGGGATCCGGGAGGCCGTCCGCGCGGCGTCCGCGCCGGTCGTCGGGCTCTCCCCGATCATCGGCGGGGCACCGGTCCGCGGCATGGCCGACAAGGTGCTCGCGGCCGTCGGCGTCGAGGCGACCGCCGACGCGGTGGCGCTGCACTACGGCTCCCGGGCCGCCGAGGGCCTGATCGACGGCTGGCTGGTCGACACCGCCGACGCCGCGTCGGTGGCCGCCGTCGAGGCGGCCGGCATCAGCTGCCGGGCGGTCCCGCTGCTGATGACCGACACCGGGGCGACGGCGGCGATGGCCCGCGAGGCGCTGGCGCTGGCCGAGTCGGTCCGCCGGTGAGCCTGCACATCCTGCCCGTCACCGGCCTGCCGGAGATCGACGCGGACTCCGACCTCGCCGAACTGATCGCCAAGGCGGGCGACTTCGAGGACGGCGACATCCTGCTCGTCACCTCCAAGATCGTCAGCAAGGCGGAGGGCCGGCTGCTGCGCGCCGCCGACCGCGAGGCCGCCATCGACGCCGAGACCGTCCGGGTGGTGGCCCGGCGCGGCCCGGCCCGGATCGTCGAGAACCGCAACGGCCTGGTGATGGCCGCCGCCGGCGTGGACGCCTCCAACACCGCCCCCGGCACGGTGCTGCTGCTCCCCGAGGACCCGGACGCCTCGGCCCGCGCCCTGCGCGCCCGGCTCCAGCAGCTGACCGGCCGCCGGCTCGCGGTCGTCATCACCGACACCTTCGGCCGGCCCTGGCGCAACGGCCTGACCGACGTCGCGATCGGCGCCGCCGGACTGCCCGTGCTGGAGGACCACCGGGGCCGCACCGACAGCCACGGCAACGAGCTGGCGATGACCGTCACCGCCACCGCCGACGAGCTCGCCGCCGCCGGCGACCTGGTCAAGGGCAAGGCCACCGGCACCCCGGTCGCCGTCGTCCGGGGCCTGGCCGGCCTGGTCACCGCCGAGGACGGCGCGGGCACCCGCCCGATGGTCCGGGCGGCCGCCGACGACATGTTCCGGCTCGGCACCTCCGAGGCGCTGCGCCAGGCCGTCACCCTGCGGCGCACCATCCGCTCCTTCACCGCCGAGCCGGTGGACCCGGCGGCCGTCCGCCGGGCGGTGGCCGCCGCGGTCACCGCGCCCGCCCCGCACCACACCACGCCCTGGCGCTTCGTCCTGCTGGAGAGCCCCGAGGTCCGCACCCGGCTGCTGGACGCGATGCTCGCCGCCTGGCAGCGTGACCTGCGCGAACTCGACGGCTGGGACGACGCGAAGATCGCCCGCCGCACCGCCCGCGGCAACGTCCTGCGGGACGCGCCCTACCTGGTGGTCCCCTGCCTGGTGATGGACGGCTCGCACGCCTACCCCGACGCCCGCCGGGCCGCCGCCGAACGGGAGATGTTCACCGTCGCGATCGGCGCCGCCGTGGAGAACCTGCTGGTCACCCTGACCGGCGAGGGCTACGGCTCGGCCTGGGTCTCGTCCACCATGTTCTGCCGGGACACCGTCCGGGCCGTCCTCGACCTCCCCGCCGGCTGGGACCCGATGGGCGCCGTCGCCGTCGGCCGGCCCGCCGAGCCCCCGCGCGAGCGGCCGACCCGCAGCGCGGACGCCTTCGTCACCGTGCGCTGACCCCGGGAGGTGCCCCCGCCCGCGGGCGGCGCCCCCGGGACCGGACCGGCCCCTCACCGCCCCCGGTGGTCGTTCGGCGCCAGCCGCGGGCCGTAGCGCGGGGCGTGGCCGGCGGTGGCCAGCAGCAGCCGGCAGACCCGGTGGCGCTGCGGGCGGTAGGGCTCCAGCAGGGCCAGCATCTGGGTGTCGTCGCTGCGGGGGCGGCCTGCCAGGGCCCAGCCCACCAGGTTCGGCAGGTGGAAGTCGCCGACCGAGACCGCGTCCGGGTCGCCGTTGCTGCGCTGCAGGGTCTCGGCGGCCGTCCAGATGCCGATCCCGGGCACCGAGGTCAGCCGGGCGAAGGCCTCCTGGTGGGCGAGGCCGGAGGCCTCCTCCAGCCGGGGCGCCAGCCGGGCCGCGCGCACCACGGTGGCCGAGCGCTTCGGGTCGACGCCGGCGCGGTGCCACTCCCAGCTGGGCAGCATCGCCCACTCGCGGGCGGACAGCGGCACCCGCATGCCCTCGGCCGGCCCGGGGGCCGGGGTGCCGAAGTCGCGCAGCAGGGAGCGCCAGGCGCGGTACGCCTCGTCGGTGGTGACCTTCTGCTCCAGGACCGCGGGGACGAGCGACTCCATCACCAGCCCGGTCCGGCCCAGCCGGGCCCCGCCGAGCCGCCGCTGCGCGTCCCGCAACGGCCCCGGCGGCAGCACCAGCGCGGCCGGGTCGTCCTCCGCGCCGAGCAGCGCGGGCAGCCGCTCAAGCAGCCACCCGGCGCCCGGCCCCCAGGCCCGCGCCTCGACCTCGCCGTCCGCCGGGCGGCCGAGCACCCGCAGGGTGCCGATCCCGGCCGGGGTGCGGGAGGCCCGCCAGACGGCGCCGTCGCCGGTCCGGCGGTACGAGGGGTCGGCCGGGCCACGGCGCAGCGGCAGCAGGGCGCGGCCCGGTTCCACCGGGAATCCCGGCCGCCAGCGCCGTACCGCCTCCTCCGTCACCGCAGCCGCCTCCTGTGTGCCGGGCCGCCCGCCGGCCCCGCTCCGCTGTCCCGCCGGGTCGCCTTCGCCGACCATGGACCTATGAACGATACGCGGCTGCCGGAGCTGTCCCACGCCGACGAGAGCGCCGTCCGCGGGCTCTACCACCGGGTGCTGGACGGCTGGAACATGTGCGACGGATCGGCCTTCGCGGGGCCGTTCGCCCGTGACGGCGAGGCCATCGGCCTGGACGGGAGCCGGTACGCCGGGAGGTCCGGCATCGCCGCCGAGTTCGGCCGGATCCTCGCCGAGCGCGAGCCGGCGGAGTACGTGGCGAAGGTGCGCCGGGTCCGCCCGCTGGCCCCCGGGGCGGCGCTGCTGGACGCGGTCGCGGGCATGGTGCCGCCGGACGCCGTCGACATCGATCCCGCGCTCAACGCGCTGCACACGGTGATCGCGGTGAACCGGGGCGCCGGCTGGCGGATCGCGCTGCTGCAGCAGACCCCGGCCGTCTTCCACGCGCGCCCCGACCTGGCCGAGGCCCTCACCGCGGAGCTGCGGGCGCTGGCCGCCCGGACCCCCGGCCCGGCCGGCTGAGCCCGTCCCGACCGGGCCGTCCCGGCGCGCGGCGGCGCCGCCGAACGGCCTCAGGCGTCGGCGCGCGACGGGTGCGCGCGCCGTCCGCGGGACCTTCCGCGCCCGCCGTCCGGGCGCCCGGCGCGCCGCGGGACGGCCTGGTGCCCAAGATCACATCCGCCGGACGGCGCCCCGGGCCCGGCCGGGCACCGTTTCTGACGCGACGCCGCTTCTCGGGGGGCCCGTCACCCCTCCCGGTGGCGACCCCCTAGGCCGTAGGCTGGGGCGCACCATGACTGCGCCTTTCGCTGCCGATGCCCGCACCCCTGTCGAGCTGCTGCACGCATATCTGCGAGGTGGCACTCCCGCTGCGGATCCCTCACTCCCGCTGGTCACCTTCTACGACGACGCGACCGGCGAGAGAGTCGAACTCTCCGCCCGGACCTTCGACAACTGGGTCGCCAAGACCGCCAATCTGCTCCAGGACGAGCTGAACGCCGGGCCCGACGACCGCGCCTCGCTCCTCCTGCCCGCCCACTGGCAGAGCGCCGTCTGGCTGCTCGCCTGCTGGTCGGTCGGGGTGACGGCCGCCCCCGGCGGCGACCCCGCCGACGCCGACCTGGTGGTCAGCGGCCCGGACGGCCTGGAGGCCGCCCAGGCCTGCACCGGCGAACGGGTGGCCCTGGCGCTGCGCCCGCTCGGCGGGCGCTTCCCGCAGCGGCCGGACGGGTTCCTGGACTACGCCGCCGAGGTGCCCGGCCAGGGCGACCGCTTCGCGCCGTACTCCCCCGTACCGCCGGACGCCCCCGCGCTGGAGACCACGGTGGACGGCCTGCCGCTGAAGCTCACCGGCGAGCAGACCGTCCAGCTGGCCCGCGAGGGCGCGGCCCGCCTCGGCATCGGCCCCGGCGACCGGG
This sequence comes from Kitasatospora indigofera, assembly GCF_014655955.1. GTDB lineage: Bacteria > Actinomycetota > Actinomycetes > Streptomycetales > Streptomycetaceae > Kitasatospora > Kitasatospora indigofera. The sequence goes on along the minus strand of NZ_BNBO01000072.1, from coordinate 16,140 downwards.
TGCTCTCCACCCTGAGCTACGAGGACTGGTCCGGCCTGGAGGCCGGTCTGCTGGCTCCGCTGGCGGCCGGCGCCTCGGTGGTGCTGTGCCGCAACTCCGGATCGCTGACGGCCGATCAGTGGGAGAAGCGGACCGACTCCGAACGGGTGACTCTGCGCCTGGGGTGACCCGGCGCCCCCCGGCCCGCGGGTAGGCATCCCTGCCATGGCCGAGGACGAGCACACCCAGGACTCCCCGACTTCGGACTCCCCGGCCCCGTCCGGACAGAAGAAGCCCGCCCGAGGGCGCCGGCGATGGCTGCTGATCATCGCCGGCGCCCTCGCCCTCGTCCTGACGGCCTGCGGCGCGCTGGTGTGGATCGCGTACCGCAAGCTCGACGGGAACATCAGGACGGACACCGCGACCCAGCGGCTGCTGGCCGAGCTGGAGGCCGAACGCCCGAGCCGGACGGCCGGCGCCCGGGGCGCCGAGAACATCCTGCTGATCGGCAGCGACGACCGGACGGGAGCCAACGCCGCGTACGGCGCGGCCGGCGGACGGCGCTCCGACACCACGATCCTGCTGCACATCGCGGCCGACCGGCGGCACGCGACGGCCGTCAGCATCCCGCGCGACGTGATGGTGACCGTCCCCTCCTGCGAGCTGCCGGACGGGACCCGGACCGGCACCCGGCTGGTCCAGTTCAACGCGGCCTTCGAGACCGGCGGGCCGGCCTGCTCGATCCGCGCCGTGGAGCAGCTCAGCGGCATCCGGATCGACCACCACATGATCCTGGACTTCACCGGGTTCAAGACGATGGTGGACGCGGTGGGCGGGGTCGAGGTCTGCGTCCCGCAGCCGATCCACGACAAGGACGCCAAGCTCGACCTGCCGGCCGGGCGGCAGACCCTGCGCGGCGAGCAGGCCCTCGGGTACGTGCGGGCGCGCGAGAGCCTGGGGGACGGCAGCGACACCCAGCGGATGGGACGTCAGCAGCAGTTCCTGGCCTCGCTGATCCGCAAGGTCCAGTCGCAGGGGGTGCTGCTGAACCCGGCCCGGCTCTGGCCGGTGCTGGACGCGGCCACCTCGTCGGTCGAGGCCGATGAGGGCCTGTCCTCGCTCGGCGCGCTCTACGACCTGACCTGGGACCTGCGCTCGATGCGGCCGGCCGACGTGGTCTTCCTGACCGCGCCGCGCCGCCCCTACCGGCCCGACCCGGACCGCGACGAGTTCGTGCAGCCGCAGACCACCCAGCTCTTCACCGAGCTGCGCGAGGACCGGCTGCTCACCGTCCGGCCGCCGGGCTCGGGCACCGGGGCCTCACCGAGCGCCGGGGCCGGCCCCGGCCGGGCGGCCTTCGGGGCGGCGGCCTCCCCGGGCCCGAGCGCCTCGCCCGTCTTCGAGGGCCGGACGGCCGACACCGACGGCTGCGTCATGCACTGAACACGTTCCGTACCGGAACGGTCCCGCCAGGAGTTCGTCAGCCGGGCGGGCGGAAATCCCCGAAAGAGTCCATTTCCTGAAGTCACGGGCGGCGTTCCGACGGAATGTCCAGGGCTTTGTCCGTGAATGCCCGGAATAAAGGACATGGCGGAGATCACAGTCTGTTCAAACCCCCCGCCGGGCTCGTCTAGGGTGTCCGGGTCGGCCACGAACCACGTGGCCTCCACCGCGCCGGGGAGGGAGACAGCCGTGCAGGGAACCCCGCAGGAGGTCGACCCCGCCGACCGCTGGGTGCTGGACCCGGACACCGGGCAGTACCGGCTCGACCTGAACCCGCGGGTGCCCGGGCCGCGCACCGCGCCCTCGGACACCCGGCCCTCGGACACCCCGCCGCCGGGCGGCCGGGCCGCCCGCCGTCGCGGTGCCGACGCCGCCCGGGGCCGCCGGCGCCGGGCGCTGAAGTGGACGGCCGGGGCCGCCGCGCTCGTCCTGGTGGCCGGCTGCGGCGGCGCGCTGTACCTGTACGAGCACTTCAACAACAACATCACCGCCGTCAAGGTGCAGCTGGGCGACGAGGCCGAGCGCCCGCAGCCGGCCGGCGACGCGATGAACATCCTGGTGCTGGGCACCGACAGCCGCGAGGGCCTGGGGAGTTCGTACGGTGACGCGGGCAGCACCGGGCACGCCGACACCACCCTGCTGTTCCACATCGCCAAGGACCGCAGCAACGCGACCGTGCTGAGCATCCCGCGCGACCTGATGGTGAGCATCCCGGACTGCCAGAGCGGCGACAAGCGGATTCCCGGCGAGGCCCGGGCGATGTTCAACACCAGTCTCGGCCAGGACGGCCGCGATCCCGGCTGCAGCTGGAAAACCGTCGAAAAGCTGACGGGCATTCGGGTCGACCACTTCGTCATGGTGAACTTCGACGCGGTGAAGACGCTCTCCACCGCCGTCGGCGGCGTGGAGGTCTGCGCCGCCAAGGACATCAACGACCCGGATTCCCACCTGCGGATGACCAAGGGAAAACACCTGGTGCAGGGTGACGAGGCGCTGGCCTTCGTCCGCACCCGGCATGCCGTCGGCCTCGGCGGCGACCTGACCCGCATCCCGCTCCAGCAGCAGTTCCTGAGCTCGATGATCCGGGCGGCCAAGAGCGGTGACACCCTGACCAGCCCGGCCAAGCTGTGGAACCTGGCGAACGCCGCCACCAAGGCGCTGACCGTCGACTCGGGGCTGAACACCGTCGACCACCTGAAGGACCTCGCGCTGGACGTGAGCAAGGTGGACACCAAGCACATCACCTTCGCCACCGTGCCGGTGCTGGACGACCCGCAGGACAAGAACCGGCTGGCGCTCAAGCAGCCGGACGCCGGCCGGCTGTTCTCGATGGTGGCCGGCGACCGCTCGCTGACCGACGCCACGGCCCCGCAGTCCCCCGCCGCCGGACCGGCCACCGCCGCCCCGGCGCCCTCGGCGGCCGCCGCCCCGGCGGTCGCCCCCGGGACGGTGCCGGTCACCGTGCGCAACGGCACCGGGACCCCGGGACAGGCGCAGCAGACCGTCGACCGGCTGCGGGCCGCGGGCTTCACCCGGGCGGTCACGGCCGCCAACGCCACCGCGACGGCGGCCAGCTCGATCGGCTACCCGGCCGCCCGGGCCGGCCAGGCGGCGGCGCTGGCCACCGCCCTCGGGCTGCCGGAGACGGCACTCAAGGCGGACCCCCGGGCGGGGGCGAAGGACCCGCTGGTCGTGGTGCTCGGCAAGGACGCGACCGGCGCCGCCGCGGCCGCCACCGCACCCGGGACGGCGCCCGCGGAGGCCCCCGAGGACCTGCAGCGGGTCGAGGCGGACGACGCGGGCCTCTGCGCGAAGTGACCGCCCCGAAATTGTTCTGACTATGTAACACATCCGATCATCCGTCGTGACCTCGGGTAGGTTCCCACCCGGACGGCCCATCGGGGGCCGTGGTCGCGAGGGGTGGCGCACCGCCATGGCAGTACACGCACCGGCCAGGCCGGGCCACCGCCGCAGGCAGGCCGCCGAACGCCCGGCCCGGCGCCGCTGGCTCCGGCCGGTGGCCCTGGCCACCGGCCTCACCCTGGTCGGCGGCTGCGCCGGCGCCTACCTCTACATCCGGCACCTGGACGCCAACATCCAGCACGCGCCGCTCGGCGCCGGCAACGCGCCGCCGCCGGGCGGCGCCGCCGACGAGCACGGCCGGACGGCGATGAACATCCTGATCATCGGCACCGACAGCCGGAAGGACCTCGGCGGTGCCTACGGCGACCGGCAGAACGTCGGCGAGGGCAACAACGACGTCAACATCGTGCTGCACGTCTACCCCGACCGGCGCTCGGCCGTCGCGCTCGACCTCCCCCGGGACACCCTGATCGACCTGCCCGCCTGCAAGGACCCGCAGAGCGGCCGGACCGCCCCGGCCGTCAGGCACCGCCCGCTCAACGAGGCCATGGGCCGCGGCGGACCCGGCTGCGTGCAGGACACCGTGCAGTCCGTCACCCGGTTGAAGATCGACCACTTCGCGGTGGTCAACTTCCAGGGCGTCAAGGACCTCACGGACGCCGTGGACGGCGTGGACGTCACCCTCTGCCGGCCCATCAAGGACAGCGACTCGCACCTCGACCTGCCCGCCGGCCTCAGCCACCTGACGGGCGAGCAGGGCCTGCAGTTCGTCCGGACCCGGCACGCCGTGCAGGACGGCACCGCGGTCGGCCGGTTCTCGATGCAGCGGGACTTCCTCTCCGCACTGCTGCGCAAGCTCACCGACCGGGGCACCCTGCTCGACCCGACCAAGGCCTTCCCGGTGATCGAGGCCGCCACCCGGTCGATCACCGTGGACGACGCGATAGCCGGCACCACCAAGCTGGTCGGGCTGGCCTCCGAACTGAAGGACATCAAGCCGGCCGAGGTGGCCTTCGCCCAGCCGCCGGTGGAGTACACGCAGGACGATCCGGACCGCGAGCTGAGGCAGAAGGACCGCCTGGTCCAGCCGGCCGCCGACCAGTTGTTCGCCCTGGTCCGCGCCGACAAGTCGCTCACCGGCGGCCCCGACCGGGCGCCGGACCCGGCCGCCGGCGCGGGGGCCGGCACCGCGCCGGCCGCCTCGGCCCCGGCCGCCGCACCGCCGGCGGACCAGCCCGCCGCTCCGTCCACGGTCGCCGTGAACGTGGTCAACGGGGTCGGCACCCCGGGCCTGGCCACCTCGGCGCAGAAGACCCTCGCCGGGCTCGGCTACCCGGTCACCCTCGGCCACAACACCCCGCAGCCGGTGGCCGCCAGCACCGTGCGCTACGGCCAGGCCGACCGCAAGGGCGCCGCCGAGGCCGTCGCCAGGGCGCTCGGCCTGCCGGACTCCGCCGTCGCCGTCGAGGGCGGCGGCCGGAGCGTCCTGGTCACCCTGGGCGCGGACTACCGGGCCGGCGCCCCTGGCGCGGCCGCCGGGCCCGCGCCGGTGCCGACCGCCGTGCCGAGCGACGCCTCGGTGCACACCGGCGACGAGACCGCCTGCTCGGGCGGCGCCAGGTTCGGCACCTTCGTCCGCTGAGCCGGCGCGCCGACAGCCGGCGGACGGGCGCCGCCGGCCGGGCCGGGATCGGTCCGCCCACTGTCAGCGCGCCCGCCGTCGGCGCGCCTGCGGTCAGCCCGTCTCGGCCGCGGTCACCGCGCTCGTGCTGCCGGCCGGGCGCCGGCTGGCGATCACCTTGCGGGCCAGCGACCGCGGCGAGGTCAGGAAGCCGAAGCCCCAGCTGAGGTGCATGGTGGCGAAGGCCACCGGCAGCTGCACGCGGGCCTTGAGGGAGAGGCCGCGGCCCTCCGTCACCGCTCCGCCGACGATGGCGAGCAGGTAACCGCCCGGCAGCACCAGGAAGGCGGGGTGGACGGCGCTGAGCGCGAGGCCCAGCACCACGCCCAGGAAGGCGGCCGGCGGGGCCAGGTACCGCAGGTTGACCGAGCCCCGGTGGTAGCGGGTGACGACCCGCCGCCAGCGGCCGTAGTCCTTGTACTGCTTGGCCAGCGCCCGCACGCTCGGGCGCGGCCGGTAGGTGACCCGCAGCTGCGGGGTGAACCAGATCAGGCCGCCGTCCTGGCGGATGCGGTAGTTCAGCTCCCAGTCCTGGGCGCGGATGAACTCCTCGTTGTAGCCGCCGAGCCGCTCCAGCACCTCCCGGCGGAAGACGCCCAGGTAGACGGTGTCGGCCGGGCCGGCCAGGCCGCCGGTGTGGAAGGCGGCGTTGCCGACGCCGATCTTGGACGTCATGGCGGCGGCGACCGCCTTCTCCCACTCCGTCTCACCCTCGGCGAACATGATGCCGCCGACGTTGGCGGCCTCCATCTCGCCCAGCAGCCGGACCGCCGTGCCGATGTACCCGGGCGTGAGCAGCCCGTGGCCGTCGACGCGCACGACTATCGGATGGCTGGACCCGCGGATCGCGGCGTTCAGCCCGGCCGGGGTGCGCCCGGTGGGATTGCGCACCGTACGGACCCGGGAGTCCTCCGCGACCAGTCCGGCGGCGATCTCGTCGGTCCGGTCGCTCGACGGACCGAGGGCGATCACCACCTCCATCGGGCCGGCGTAGTCCTGTTCCAGGATGTGCCGGACGGCGGTGCGAAGGTGTCGTTCCTCGTTGAGCACCGGCATGATCACGGAGACCGCCGGCAGCTCCTCAGCAGCCTTGGTGTTCATCGAGGACAACCGTACCGGTGCAGGTGGGTCGCAGTCTCGTCCCGGTCCCGGGACTCCGGCCGCCCGGCCCGGGCCGGGGCGTTCCGGCGGACGCGTGCCCGCCCCGGCGAGCCCGGCGTGCCCTCACCCGGCCCGGCCGCACGCACGCATACCATCCGGAGGATGCCCTCGTCCCCGTATCCCGCCGCACCCGTGCCGCACCGCCGCTGGGCCCGGCGGCTGGCCGGCGGCGCCGCGTTGGCCGTGCTGGCCACCTCCTGCGGCGGCTGGGCGGTGCTGAACGGGCTCGGGTCCGCGGTCGACCGGGTGGACGCCTTCAGCGGCGACCGGGCCCGCCCCGCCGAGGACGGCGCCACCACCTTCCTGGTGGTCGGCACCGACGACCGGGAGGGCATCCCGGAGGAGACGCTGAAGAACGTCCTGCACGCGGGCGGCAGGTCGTGCCACTGCACGGACACCATGATGATCGTCCAGCTGGCCGCGGACGGCGGCCGGGCCAGCGTGATCAGCATCCCGCGCGACTCCTACGTGGACATCCCCGCGCACCAGGACCAGGCCACCCGCAAGGAGGTGCCGGCCGGCAAGGGCAAGATCAACGCGGCGTACGGGATGGGCGGGGCGCAGCTGGCCGTGCGGACGGTCGAGCAGAACACCGGCCTGCGGATCGACCACTACCTGCAGCTCGACTTCGTCAGCTTCGTCTCCACCGTGGACGCCCTGGGCGGGGTTCCGGTCTGCACCTCCAAGCCGCTCAAGGACGACTACTCCGGCCTGGACCTGCCGGCCGGGACGACCACCCTGGACGGCGCGGGCGCGCTCAAGTACGTCCGGGCCCGGTACGTGGACGGCAGCGCGGACCTCGGGCGGATGCACCGCCAGCACCGGTTCATGGCGCAGCTGCTGCGCCAGGCCGCCGACTCGGGGACGCTCCTCAACCCGGTGAAGCTGGCCCGGCTGACCGACGGCGTGCTCAGCTCGGTCAAGGCCGACAAGGACCTCGACGCCGGCGAGATGGTCACGCTGGCCACCCGGCTGCGGGGCCTGTCCGCCGCGACCACCGACTTCGCGACCGTCCCGCTGGGCGTCCTGGACCACCAGGTGCCGGGCTGGGGCTCGACCGTGCTCTGGGACCAGGCCGGCGCGAAGGCCCTGTTCGACGCCGTCCGGGCCGGACGGCCGCTGGTGGCCGACCCCGCCGCACCGGCGGCCGGGCCCTCGGCACCGGCCCCCGCCGCCGCTCCGTCGGCCACGCCGGTGCCGGTGCCCGCGGTGCCGCCCGAACAGGTGCACGTCCAGGTGCTGAACGGCGCCGGGGTCGCCGGGCTCGGCGCGCGGGTGGACGCCGACCTGCGCCGGGCCGGCTTCGCGACCACCGGCACCCCCGCCAACGCGCCCGGCGGCGAGGCGGCGGCCCGGACGGTCGTCCGCCACGACCCGCGGTGGGACGAGTCCGCGCGCACGCTGGCGGCCGCGCTGCCGGGCGCCGAACTGGTCGCCGTCCCCGGGCTGGGCGGGACCCTCCAGGTGGTGGCGGGCAGCGACTACCAGGGCCCGGCCGCTCCCCCGCCGGCCGCGACGCCCGCCGCGGCCACGCCCTCGGCGTCCGCCGCCGCCCCCACGGCCCCCGCGGCCGCCGTGCCCTCCGGGGCCGCCGCCAACGGCGCCGCGACGGCCGCCGGGATCGCCTGCCCCTGAGCCTGCGGGCCGCCGTCGCGCTGCCGGGGCCGGCCGCTCGCCGGCCGGCAGGCCGTCACGGGGCCGGGCACGCCCCGACGGTCAGAACGCGAACCGGGCGATCACGAACACGATGTAGCCGGTCAGCGCCGCCCGGTTCACCAGCAGCTGGGGGCTGACCAGCCGCTCGCGCAGGGCCGCGCCCGGGCGGCGGGCGGGCCGGTGGGCCGCGGTCGCGATGGCCGTGGCGACCGCCTGCGGGTCGTACGGGCCGCCGAGGTGGCGGCTGAGCAGGCTGGCCGGCCGGCTGCCGATCCGCAGCTCCCGGCCGTCGGTGAGCTGGACGGCGAGGCGGTGCCGGTGCACGGCCGCCGCGTTGACCTTGTCCCACGGGACGAACCGGCGGGTCATCCCGGAGACCACCGCGACCCCGCGCCCGTCGATCGCCGCCTGCCAGGTCAGCGCGCCGGCCGCGGCCAGGAAGAGGGGTATGCCCGCGAGCAGCGGGTGCACCAGCCCGGTGCCCCAGGAGCGCGAGCCGAGCAGGTGCACCAGCACGGCCATCGCCAGGGCCACCAGCGGCCCGGCCGCCAGCCGCAGCGGCAGCGGCATCTCCCAGCGCTGCGGCGGCAGCGGCGGGCCGTCCGCCGGGGTGGCCGCGATCGTCCGGCCGGCCGCTGCGGGGACGGCCGGCCCGTCCTGCGGGTGGTGCCGGTGGCGCGGGCCGCGCCCCGGCGTCAGCACGTCCTCCCGGCAGACCACCGCCAGCCAGTCGGGCTCCGGCCCGGCCATCGGCATCCGCGGCCGGACCAGCAGCTGCGCGTACGGCCCGTCGGGCCCCCGGTAGAGCACCGCGGGGACGGGCCGGCGGGCGGGCCCGGGGGCGGCGGCGTACTCGTGCTCCGCGCCGTCCCCCTCGTCGTACTCCTCGCGGCCGTCGTCGGCGCCGTCCTCGTCGTCACCTTCGTCGTCGTCCTCGTCGTCGCCGTCGCGCGGCACGTCCTCGCGCCAGCCGCGCCGCTCGCTCCACGCGTAGGACTCGGCGGCCCGCAGCCGCCACAGCGGCCGGCCCTCGCCGGTGCCGTCGCCGTCGACCGGCCGGACCAGCAGGCTGCCCCGGCCGTCCGGCTGGACGAGTACGGCGAGCGCCGGCGCACAGGGCTCCCCCAGCCCCCGCCGGATCCGTACCCAGCGGCTCGCCGAGCCCAGCAGCAGGAGGCCCAGCAGGGCCGGCAGCGCTCCGGCGAAGGCGAGGTCGGTCGGGTCGTAGGGCTGGCCCTCGATCACGGCCCGGTCCTCGCCGTCGACCAGCAGCGGCACCGGGTCGCCCACCGCGGGCAGCGGGCTCCACAGGATGTCCGCCTCGAACTCGTGGTCCGGGCGGGCCGCCGCGGGGCGCCCGGCGTCGCCGGTGGCCGCCTCCGCCCGGGCCGCCTCCCCGGCCGGCAGCCGGTAGCCGATCCGGGCGGTGCCGGACGGCCCGTCGACGGAGAGCACGGTGCCCGGGACGCGCGCCGCGCCCTCCGCCCGGTGGTCGCTCTGCGCCTGGCGCACCAGCCCGGTCAGCGCGAGCAGCACACCGGCCGCGACCAGCAGCCGGCCCAGCAGCAGCCGCCCGCCGCGGCGGGCCGGCGGCGGCACCGGGGACGGCACGCCGGCAAGCGTCCAGGGGTAGGGCTCGGGGGTGCCCATCAGGACGTCCAGCTGGTGCCGGGCCCGCCGCCGGCCCAGTTCCGCGCCGATCAGGACGACGGCCAGGAAACCGTGGGCGGCCAGCGCCGTCCAGCGGCAGACCTCGTTCTGCAGGCCGCCGGGCAGGTACCAGAGCCCGGCCGCCACCGCGACCGGGACGAGCGCCAGCCCGCGCGGCCTGGCCAGCAGCAGGATCACCTCGGCGAACACCGAGAAGGTCGCCAGGGCGCTCGGCCAGGACTGCACGCAGGGCTGCGCCGGCGTGCAGGCGCTCGCGACCGGTTCCAGCGCGCTCGCCAGCACGATGAAGGCGACCGGCACCAGCGCCAGCAGGCGGCTGTCCAGTCGCCGCCGCTCCGGCGGCCAGGACGTCCGGGCGGCCCGCCAGCGGGAGGCGGCGGCGGCGGTGAGCGGCGGTGCGGCAGGCAGGGCCGGGGACGGCCCGCCCGGGCCGGGCAGACCGGGGCCGCTCATGTCGGGACTGGGCATGCGTCGATGCTCTCAGGCGGGCCGGGCGGGCCCGGCGAAGGGGTCGGGGCGGACGGCGGCGCGCCCCGGGCACGCCGAAGGGGCCGGATGCGGCGCATCCGGCCCCTGTGTGACGGGAGGTCAGTCCGTGGCGATGGCCGCCAGGACGTTCATCCGGCCGGCCCGGAAGGCCGGGACGAGGGCCGCGAAGAGACCGATCAGCGCCGAGGCGAACAGGGTCGCCACGATGGTGGTGGTCGGCACGGCCAGGGTGGCCAGGCCGTTGCTGGCCAGGACCTTCTGCGAGGTGATGCCCCAGGCGAGGCCGAGGCCGGTGCCGAGGACGGCGCCGAACACGGCGATCACCACCGACTCCAGGCGGATCATCCGGCGCAGCTGGCGGCGGGAGAGCCCGATCGCCCGCAGCAGGCCGATCTCGCGGGTCCGCTCGACCACCGACAGGGCGAGGGTGTTGACCACCCCGAGCACCGCGACGATGATCGCCAGGCCGAGCAGGCCGTAGATCATGTAGAGCAGCTGGTTGAACTGGCCCTGGACCAGCTCCTTGTAGCCCGCCTGGTCCTGGACGGTGAGCTGCGGGTACGCCTTGAGGGAGTCCTCCAGCGCCGTCAGGGTCTTGGCGACGTCCGCGCCGGGCGCGGCCTTGCCGAAGGCCACCGCGGCGAGCTTGAGGTCCGTCTCGGGGACGGCCTTGCCCACGGTGTCGGTGCCGGCGAAGTAGCCGCCGTCGAAGAAGGAGTTGCCCTTGGTGACGATCACGCCGACCGGGACGGACTGGGTCCGGCCGCCGGCGTACTCCACCGTGATCCTGTCACCGACCGCCAGGTGGTGCTCCTTGGCGAAGTCCTCGCCGACCGACATCGCGCCCTGGTTGAGGGATTCGGGCGTGCCCGCCGAGGCGGGGAGCTTGAAGTCCTGGACGAAGGACGGCGTGACGGCCAGGACCGGGGCCTCGGTGGTGGCGCCGTCGGCGGTGGTCAGCACCGCCGGCAGTTCGAACTGCAGGGTGACGTGGTCCATGCCCTCGGTGGACTTGATGCCCTTGACCATGTCCGGGGTCAGCCCGCCCCGGCCGCCGGCGATGATGTAGTCCGCGCCGACCGACTTGTCGACCTGGTCGTTGATGGACTTGGTGGCGGAGGAGGTGAAGACCGAGGCGCCGATCACCAGGGCCAGTCCGATCATCAGCGCGGCGGCCGTGGCGCCGGTGCGGCGCGGGTTGCGCATCGCGTTGCGCTGGGCCAGCCGGCCCGCCGGGCCGAACAGCTTCGGCAGCGCCGCACCGAGCACCCGGACGACGGTGGTGGCCAGCAGCGGGCCGAGGACCACGAAGCCGATCAGGGTGAACACGACGCCCACGCCCAGCAGCTTCCCGCCGGTGGCGGCGGTGTCGGCGGCCGCGGCGGCGACCAGCAGGGCCCCGCCCCCGGCCGTCAGCACCAGGCCCACGGCGGTGCGGATCCGGTTGGCCTTGCCCTCGGCCGGGGTGCCGTGGTCGCGCAGGGCGGCGATCGGGGCGATCTTGCTGGCCCGGCGGGCCGGGATCCAGGCGGCCAGGACGGTGATCACGACGCCGACGCCGTACGCGGCGAGCGGCACGTTCAGGCCGATCTTGAGCTCGGCGCCGGAGAGGTTCATCCCGACGGCCTTCATCAGCTGGATCAGGCCCTCGGCCAGGCCGAGACCGGCCCCGAGGCCGAGGGTGGAGCCGACCACCGCGAGGATCAGCGCCTCGACCAGCACCGACTGGTTGACCTGCCGGCGGCTGCCGCCGACGGCGCGCAGCAGCCCGATCTCCCGGGTGCGCTGGGCGACCAGCATCGAGAAGGTGTTGATGATCAGGAAGCCGCCGACCAGCAGCGAGATCAGCGCGAAGCCGAGCATCGCGTACTTCATGAAGTCGAGGAAGGAGCCGACGTCCTTGTTGTTCTCGGCCTTCTGCTCCTCGGCGGTGAGCACCTTGTAGCCGCTGCCGAACGCGCTCAGGGCGTCGGCCTTGAGCTGCTCGTTGCTGCGGCTGCCGTCGCCGTAGGCCTCGACGGAGGTGTAGGCGGTGGTGCCGAGGAGGTCCTTCTGGGCGGTGGCGGTGTCCATGAAGGCCAGCGCCGCACCGGGGTTGGTGGTCTTGAAGGTGACGATCCCGGAGATGGTGAAGTTGTACGTGCCGCTGGTCGCGACGACCTGCAGCGGGCTGCCGAGGCCGAGGCCGGCCTTCTTGGCGGTGTCCGCGTCCAGCATCAGCTGGTTCTCGCCCTGCGGTGCCTTGCCGGAGGTGATCTCGACCGAGTTGCGCGGGGAGTCCGCCCAGTTGCCGGTGAGGGTGGGGGCGCCGGTGGTCGGGCCGACGGCCTTGTTGTTGGCCGGGTTGACCAGGGTGGCGTCCTCGGTGAACACCTGGCCGACGACGCTCTTCACGCCGGGCAGGGCGGCGATCTTCTCGACGCTCCCGACCGGGACGGTGAGGACCTTGCCGGGCTCCCGGACGTCCTTGCCGCCGAGCTTCGGCGGCTCCTGCTGGAGCGAGATGTCGGAGGCGGTCGAGGCGAACAGCCGGTCGAAGGTGCTGGTGGCGGTGTTGGAGAAGACGAGCGTGCCGGAGACGAAGGCCACCGACAGGACGACGGCGATCAGTGAGAGGATCATGCGCCCCTTGTGGGCGAGGAAACTCCGTAGTGAGGTCTTGAGAAGCATCGGTCGGTATCCCCCGGGCTCAGCTGGTGCGCTTGCCGTCGAAGCGGCGCATGCGTTCGAGGACGGAGTCGGCGGTCGGGGCGTGCATCTCGTCGACGATCACGCCGTCGGCGAGGAAGAGCACGCGGTCCGCGTAGCCGGCGGCGACCGGGTCGTGGGTGACCATGACGATGGTCTGGCCGAGCTCGTCCACCGAGCGGCGGAGGAAGGTCAGCACCTCGGAGCCGGAGCGGGAGTCGAGGTTCCCGGTCGGCTCGTCGCCGAAGATGATCTCGGGGCGGGCGGCCAGTGCGCGGGCCACCGCGACGCGCTGCTGCTGGCCGCCGGAGAGCTGGGTGGGCCGGTGCTTGAGGCGGTCGGCCAGGCCGACGGTCTGCACGACCTGGTCGAGCCAGGCGGCGTCCGGCTTGCGGCCGGCGATGTCCATCGGCAGCGTGATGTTCTCCAGCGCGTTGAGCGTCGGGAGCAGGTTGAAGGCCTGGAAGATGAAGCCGATCTTGTCGCGGCGCAGCTTGGTCAGCTGCTTGTCCTTCAGGCCGGTGATCTCGGTGTCGCCGATCCAGATCCGGCCCTCCGAGACGGTGTCCAGCCCGGCCAGGCAGTGCATCAGGGTCGACTTGCCGGAGCCCGAGGGGCCCATGATCGCGGTGAACCTGCCGCGCTGGATGTCCACGTCGACCGAGTCCAGTGCGGTGACCCGGGTCTCCCCGGCTCCGTACGCCTTGGTCACCTGCCGCGCGGACGCGGCGACGGCGGACGCTCCGCCGGGAATCTGGGGGTCGTACACGGCCGCTGCTGCCGTCGTCACTGGGTTCTCCTAAAGATGTGTGCCCGCCCGTTGCCCCCGAGTCTGTCCCGTGCCGGATGTCCGCGGACATGGTGGCAGGGGGTGTGTGCGACCGGGGGTTAGCCCCACCTCGGTGGTGCCGTTTCCGGTACCGGGTGGGGATAAGGACCACGTTAGGAGTTCTCGGGGAACGTCTCGTCATCCGCCGGGAGGAAGCCGCCCAACCTCAGATGTACGGGAAGCGGGGCCCCTCCCCCTAGGGGTCCCCGCCTCCCGGCTCAGGGTCCGGCCCCGGCGGGCCGCGCCGGTGACGGTGCGTCAGCGGGCGAGTGCGGGCTCCACCCGCTGCTCCAGCGCCAGCGCGAAGCCGTCCACCACCGGCGTGAGCAGCACGTCCGTCTCCCGCTCGATCACGGTGGTGCCGTCCTCGCGGACGGTGATGTGGCGGTCCAGCACGAACCAGCCCTGGGTGATGTGGCCGGCGCCCATCGAGCTGAGCACCGGGCGCAGCGCGTAGTCCACCGCGAGGACGTGCGCGGTGGAGCCGCCGGTGGCGAGCGGCAGGACGGCCTTGCCGGCCAGCGCGTACTGCGGCAGCACGTCCAGCAGGGTCTTCAGCAGGCCCGAGTAGGCGGCCTTGTAGACCGGGGTGCCGATCACCACGCCGTCCGCGGCGGCGAAGAGTTCGAGCGCGGCGGCTATCTCGGGGTGGGAGGTGTCACCGGCCAGCAGGGCTTCGGCGGGCAGGCTGCGCACCTCGAACGGGATCACCTGGTGGCCGCGGCCGGCGAGGCGGGCGTCGACGTGCCGGAGCAGCCGGGTGGTGCGGGAGGTACGGGACGGGGAGCCGGAGACGGACAGGACGACGGCCATGGAGTTCACCTCGGGGCAGGGCGGCGCCGTGGGGAGGCACCGGGCGGGAAGCGGGACCGCGCACCGGCCCGTCGACGGCTCAGGGCCGAGGGCGCACGGTGGCGGGATCAGAGGGTTGCGAGAGGGTTGAACGGTGGCGAGCGGTCAGCCACGACACAGCGAACAGGACACACGCTGAAGGTCGACGTGCCGCCGACGCGTGAGGGTCCATCGCTGCTCCATGCCACTCATGCAAACACGCAGCGTCCGAACCGGTCAAGGTTCGTTCCAGCTGGTGAACATACGCCGGGACGATCCGGGATCTGCATCAAATCGGCTACAAGAGGCCTGGTCGGGCCCCCCGGGGGAGTCCACCGGCCCGGGTTCGGGCATCCTCTCCCACATGAACACGTGGCAGGAGGGCCGCCCGGGCGGCGGTGGCGGGGCGTCGTACGGCGACGGGAACGGCCCGCAGGGGCAGGGTGGCGGAGCGGCCGAGCCGCCGCTGCCGGCCTCGCTGAACCCGCGCGGCCCGGGGGCGGCCGCGCCGCAGCGTCCGGCGCAGCAGTCCGGGTACGGGCAGCAGCCCGCCGGCTACGGCCCGCCGCCGTCGTACGGGCCGCCGTCCGGCTACGGTGCGCCCTCCGGCCAGGGCCCGTCGCAGGGCCAGGGTCAGGGCGCCGAGCCGCCGCGGCCGGGCGGGGTGCCGCCGCAGCGCCCGGGCGGGTCCGGCGGGCCGACAGGCCCCGGCGGCGCCGCGCCGTCCGCCGCGCGCTCCCGCTGGCCGCGTCGCCGCAAGATCAAGGTGACGGTCTTCGCGCTGGTCATCGCCCTGATGGTGACCACCGTCGGCACCTGGTTCTGGGCGGACTCCAAGCTCAACCACGAGAACGTGCTGGCCGACTACCCCGGCAGACCCGCAGCCGGGAAGGGCACCAACTGGCTGATCGTCGGCTCGGACAGCCGTGACGGGCTGAGCGACTCGCAGGAGAACGACCTGCACACCGGCCACGCCGGCGGCAAGCGCAGCGACTCGATGATGATCCTGCACGTCGGGGACAACGGGAACACCCTGATGAGCATCCCGCGCGACTCCTGGGTGCCGATCCCCGAGCACCCCGGCGACAAGGGCAAGACGGTCAAGGCCAGCACCTCGAAGATCAACGCGGCCTTCGCGGCGGGCGGCGGCAAGCTGCTCGCGCAGACCGTGGAGACCAACACCGGCATCCGGATCGACCACTACGCGGAGATCGGCTTCGCCGGCTTCGTGGGCATCGTGGACTCCGTCGGCGGCGTCGAGATGAACATCGAGCAGGACGTCAAGGACAAGGACTCCGGCCTGGACCTCAAGGCGGGCGAGCAGACCCTCACCGGCACCCAGGCGCTGGCCTTCGTCCGGCAGCGCCACCAGATGGCCGACCAGGACCTCGGCCGGATGCGCAACCAGCAGAAGTTCCTCGGCGCGCTGGCCAAGCAGGCCGCCTCGCCGGCCACCCTGCTGAACCCGTTCACCTTCTACCCGCTGGTGAGCTCGGGCCTGGGCACCCTGATCGTGGACGAGGACGCCGGCCTGACCGACCTCGGCTCGCTGTTCCTGGCCATGAAGGACGTCAACGGCGGCGGCGGGAAGAGCATCACCGTCCCGATCGCCAACCCGGACTTCCGCACCCCGACCGGCGAGTCCGCGGTGAAGTGGGACTCGGCCAAGGCCAAGCAGGTCTTCGACGCCTTCAAGAACGACACGGCGGTGCCGGACACCAAGTAGCCCGGACGCGGTCCCGGGAACGGCTGAGGGCGCCCCCTGGTGGGGGCGCCCTCGGGCGTTGCG
>NZ_BNBO01000071.1 GCF_014655955.1 Kitasatospora indigofera | reverse complement strand
CCCTGCCCCGCTCCGCACGTCCCCTGCCCCGCTCCGCACGTCCCCTGCCCCGCTCCGCACGTCCACAGTTGCCGCACGACGGAATGCCCGGGGCGGACCTCACGGGTGGGCCTTACGGCGGCGGGCCTCGCACCTCGGCCGCCCGTCCGGCCCGGCCCCGGCGCACGGGGGCCGGGGCCGGACGGGGGCAGCCGGACGGGGGTCAGCCGGACGCCGGGGTACCGGGCTGGTCGTGGGTGGAGCAGTGGATCCCGCCGCCGCCGGAGGCGATGTTGTCGATCTTCAGCGGGACGATGTCCCGCCCGGGGAAGTGCTCGCGCAGGATCTGCTGGGCGCGGTCGTCGGCCGCCGCGTCGCCGAAGCGCGGCAGGAACAGCGACTTGTTGGCGACGTAGAAGTTGATGTACGAGGAGACGAAGGCGTCGCCGCGGCCGGTGATCCGGTCCGGGTCGGGCTGCGGCAGCTCGATCACCTGCAGCGGCTTGCCGCTCGCGTCGGTGGCCTCCCTCAGCACCTCCTTCGCCTGGGCCGCGGAGCGCGACCAGACGTCCTCGGGCGCACCGGGGAACGGCTGGTCCAGCAGCACGACGCCGGGCGCGGCGAACCGCACCAGGCAGTCCACATGGGCGTCGGTGATGTCCTGGTCACGCACGCCGGCGAACCAGATCACCTTCGTCACGCCCAGGGCCCGCTTGAGCTCGGCCTCGATCTCGTCCCTGGACCTGCCGGGGTTGCGGCGGTCGTTGACCACCGAACTCTCGGTGACCAGCAGGGTGCCGCGGCCGTCCGTCTCGAACGAGCCGCCCTCCGCGACCAGTGGGGTGCTGACCCGCTCGATGCCGTACCGGGCCAGCAGCGCGCCGGCCAGGGCGGTGTCGTTGCCGTGCTCCTTCTGCTTGTTGCCCCACCCGCTGAAGTTGAGATCGACGCCCTTGAGGGTGCCGGAGTCCTCCACGAAGACCGGTACGGTGTCGCGCGCCCACAGGTCGTCCACCGGCAGCGGGACGACCTCCACCCCGTCCCCGCAGGCGCGTTGCGCGGCCTCGGCCTGGGCCGGCCGGGCGAACATCACCACCGGCTCGTAACGGCCGACGGCCCGGGCCAGGCCGGCGATGTCCTGCCGGACGTCCGGGAGTTGGCTGTCCCAGATGCCGGTGGAGGCGGGCCAGGACATGAAGGTCCGCGCGTGGCTCTCCCACTCCGCCCCGAACCGTCGGGCGGACGGCGCGCCACCGCCGGGCGGGGCAGGCTCCGGCGCCGGCTCCTCGTCCCCCGACGGGGCGCAGGCGACACCACCGAGGGTCAGCAGGCCGACGCCGGCGGCGGCGCGCAGCATGGTCCGACGGGACAGGGCGAAATCTGGCACAGGACAACTCCGAGGGGAATGGGGTGACTTCGGCCGGGCGGCGGCGGCGCGGACGGGCCCGGCGAGCGGGCGGGGTGCGGCCACGGGCGGGATGGGGGGACGGACCGGTCCGCCCCGGGCTACGGCAGCGGCTCGTGCATGGTCGAGCAGTGGATCCCGCCGCCGCCGGCCATCAGCCGGTCGACGTCGAGCTGGACGACCTCACGACCGGGGAAAGCCGCGGCCAGTGCCTGCCGGGCCGCGGCGTCCTTGACCCGGTCACCGAACTGAGCCGTGATCACCGCGCCGTTGACCAGGTGGAAGTTGAGGTAGGAGTCGACGAACGCCGAGTCCCGGGAGCGCACGGTGTCGGGACCGTCGACCCGGAGGACCTGGAGCCTGCGGCCGCGGGCGTCGGTGGCCCGGGAGAGGATGTCGAACTGCTGACGGGCGTCGCGGGCCCAGGCGTCGTTCCGGTCCGCCGGGGGCAGCTGCACCATCACGACGCCCGGCCGGACGAACCGTGAGGTGACGTCGATGTGGTCGTCGGTGATGTCCTGGCCCTTGATGCCGGGCACCCAGATCATCTTGTCGGCGCCGTAGACGTGCAGCACCGCCTCCTCGACCTCGGCCCGGCTCCACCCGCGGTTGCGGTTCTTGTTGACGAGGCTGCTCTCGGTGGCCATCACGGTGCCGTCGCCGTCCGTCTCGATCGCGCCCGGCTCGCCCACGAAGTCGGCGGTGCCGAAGCGCAGGCGGTTGCGGCCCGCGATGCCGCGCGCGACCTCGGCGTCGTCGGCGTGGGTCTGCTTGTTCCCCCACCCGTTGAAGTTCAGGCCGACCGCGTCCAGCGCCCCGTAGCCGTCGCGCCGGAACACCGGGGCGGTGTCGCGCATCCACAGGTCGTCGGTGGGGATCGCGTCGGTGACCGTCACCCCGGGGCCGCACCGGGCGCGGGCGTCCGCGGCGGTCCCGGCGTCCGGGGCGCACAGCACCACCGGTTCGAACCGCGCGACGGTCCGCGCGATCAGCGCGATGTCCTCCTGGACACCGCCCAGCCGGCGCCCCCACACGGACCGCCGGGACGGCCAGGACATCCAGGTCCGGGCGTGCGGCACGTCGTCCGCGGGGACCCACCAGCGCGGCAGCGGCTCGTGCGCGGCCGGCGCGGCGGCCGCCGCACGGGAGCCGAGCGCGAGTCCCGCCGCACCCAGGCCCACCGCGCCCAGCAGGGAGCGCCGCGAGGGGCCGGCTCCGAAGAGGCGGTCGACGAGGGAAGGTCCCGCAGTGCCGGGGTCGTTCATAGCAGTCTCCAGATCAAGTATCGCCTGCGACCGGCCGGGAGGGCGCCCGGCGGCGTCCGACGCCGGTGCCGGACGGGGTACGCGGAGCGCACCGGGGGCCGAAGGGTCGGTCCTGGCCGGGTGCGCGGGCCGTACGGGGGCCGGACGCCGCCGTCCTGGCCGGCCGTGGACCGACGGCGGTCGCCGGGAGGGCGGGCCGTCCTCACACTCTCGCATTGACTGAATTTTCAGTCAAGAATGACTACAGAGGGCTCCCCGGCATCCCGGGCTGCGGTCGACCCGGGGCGGTGGCCCGGTGCCGCGGAGCGGTCGGAGCAGGGGTGACCAGCGACGTCCGGCCCCCGGCCACCCTCGGCCGGGGGCCGGCGATGCCCCTGACGGGCGCTGCGGCCTCCGACCGAGGCACCGCCCGGACGGGGCGGGCGAGCGTGACGCTCCCCACGGCCGGGCTGTCCGGCACGCAGCGGGGACGGACCGGACCGGCCGGGCGCAGCGCGGCGGGCCGTCCGGCCTTGCCCCTCGATGGCCGGCCGCGGGCCGGCTCCACCGGTCGGTCGGGGCGGCACGGGCGGCACGGGCTCGACGGCCGGGATGGGCCCGGACGGCCGGGGCGCCCCGGCCCGGTCCGGCCTATCGCCGGGCGAGCATCTCCAGCTCACCGTCGATGGCGCCGGCCATCAGCTCGCGGGCGTGGGACAACGGGAGGCTGCCGCTCAGCCAGCGCACGCTGAGGCCTTCGAGCAGGGCGGTCAGGCGTTCGGCCGAGCCGGCCAGAGCCGCGGCGCCGCCCATCGGCCGGACCCTGCCGAGCAGTTCGGCGATCTCCTGGACCCAGATCAGCGTGGACCTGGCGAGGTCCTCCCGCAGGTCGGGCTCGAACACCGCACTCGCCCGCAACTCCCCCCAGGCGGTGCTGTTCTCCCGCACCTCGGGAACGTCCTGGAACTCCAGCAGCAGGGTCTGCTCCAGTTCGGCCCTGGCGTCGAGCGGCGGGGCGCCCGGCTCGCGCTGCGTGGTGTAGCGCTCGGCGCGGTCGCTGATGAACTCCAGGGTCGACCGCAGAATGCCGGTGCGGTCCTTGAAGTGGTAGTAGATTAGCGCTGTGGACACACCGGCCTCGGCCGCCAACTCCTCCACGCGCAGCCCGCGGACCCCGCGCCGGGCAATCACCCGCGCGGCCGCTTCCATGATCGAGGTTCTACGGTCTGCCACGGGGCAACACCCTACCCGTTGGCCCCACCAGGACAGAACCCTCGGACCTGACTGAAATTACAGTCGGCTAGAGTGCCTCCAGCAAGCCCGACCCACCTACCCCGACCCACCTACCCTGATCCGGCTGCCCTGATCCGGCTGCCCCGGCCGCCCGGGCCGGATCCCGCCGCGGTGCCGGCCCCGGCCGGTGGGCCCGCACCGGCCCGCGCCGGCCCCGGCCGCCGCACCGACCCCGCCCGACCACCCCCGAGCCGCCGGAGGCCATCGTGACCCCTGGAGACCGCACGGTCCCGCTGCCCTCGACCTTTCAACCGCTCTCGGCGGACGATCCGCGCGAGGTGGGCGGCTACCGCGTGTTCGCCCGGCTGGGCGCGGGCGGGATGGGACGGGTCTACCTCTCCTACACCCGGGGCGGCCGGCCGGTGGCCATCAAGGTCGTCCGGCCGGAGCTGGCGGAGGACCCGGAGTTCCGGCACCGGTTCGCCCGTGAGGTCGCCAGCGCCCGCCGCATCCACGGGCTCTACACCGCGCAGGTGGTCGACTCCGGGGTCGACGCCGCCCAGCCGTGGCTCGCCACCGCCTACGTGGCCGGCCCTTCCCTGCACCAGGTGGTGGACCGGTTCGGCGCCCTCCCAGAGCGGACCGTCCTGCTGATCGTCGCCGGTATCGCCGAGGCGCTGCAGGCGATCCACGCGACGGGCGTGGTGCACCGCGACCTCAAGCCCGCCAACGTCCTGATCGCCGCCGACGGCCCGCGGGTGATCGACTTCGGCATCGCCCGAGCCGCCGACAGCAGTGCGCTCACCTCGACCGGCCTGCGGATCGGCTCGCCCGGCTTCATGGCGCCGGAGCAGGTCCTCGGAGAGGCCGCGGGCCCGGCCACCGACGTCTTCGCGCTCGGCGCCCTCGCCGTCTACGTGAGCACCGGGACCCCGCCGTTCGGCGGTGGCCCCGAGTCGGCCACCATGTACCGCGCGGTGCACGAGGACCCGGACTTCGCCCGGGTGCCGGCCGGGCTGCGCCCGCTGCTGCGCCAGTGCCTGGCCAAGGACCCGGGACAGCGCCCCGGCACCCTCCAGGTGATCGAGGCCGCCTGCAGCCACCCCGCCGTCGGCGGACACCTGCGCTTCGCCGACGGCTGGCTGCCGCAGCCGGTCAGCTCCGAGATCCGGCGCCGCGCCGACCTGCCCACGGCCCCCGCCGGCCCGTCCGCCGCCGAAGTGGCCGCCGGGCCCGTCGCCGGCGAGCCCGTCACCAGCGGACCGGCCACCACCCTGGACCCGTCCCGGGCCGCGACCGCCGACGCACCGACCGCCCTCGTCCCGGCCCGCCCGCCGGTGACCGTCGCGACACCGGCCCCGGCAGCGGCACCAGCACCGGCACCGGCACCGGCATTGGCCCCGGGCGGCGAGCCGGGACAGGACCGCGACCGGCACCGGGGGCCGAGACGCCGGCGGACGGCCCTCACCGCGACCGCCGCCCTGCTGATCGGCGCGGCGGGCGCGGCCGCCGTCCTGCTCTCCCCGCTGCTCGGCGACGACCTGGCGGACGCCGGCACCATGGACGTCGTCCCGGGCAGCGCGCCTCCGGCCACGCCCCCGACCGGGCCTGCGACACCGGCCCCGAGCACGCCCGCCGCGCCGGCGACCACCGCCCCCGGCCCCGGCTACACGCCGGTGTACACGGGGACGGAACTGACCTCGCCGGACCCCACGTACGAGTTCGACATCAAGACCGGCCGGGTGGCCCCGCAGGAGAACGCGACCTGGTACCTGGGGCGCAGCGCCACCGAGTTCTTCGTCCCCGAGGACAGCGACACCTACATCGCCGCCGACGGCCGGCTGACTCCCGAGGACTGCGCCAAGGGCATCGAGAGCCGGCCCGCCACCACGCTGCCGTTCAGCACCCTGCGCGACGGCCGGGCCTTCTGCGTCCGTACCCAGGCCGGCCGCGAGATCGCCGTGGTGCGGGTGCTCTCGGCCGGCACCGAGGACGGTGCGGTGCGGATCTCCATGGACTACTACCGCCGGAACGGCTGACCCGGCTCGGGCCGGGGAAACCACGGTCGCGGCGCCGGGTGACCTGTCCCGGCGAGGCTTGAGCAGGCTCCGTCTCACCGCAGTCCGGCCACGGCGGTCACCGGCGGCCCAGAACTGGCGCGCGAGAGCGTCAGAACGGCGGTTCTGTGGAGCAGGTGCCGGTGTCGGCCCGGGGATCGTCCGCAGGTTCGGGCGGCGGGCCTTGCTGGAGGACTTGCACCGCTTCCCCGATCCGGCGCAGGCCGACGAGGAGCCCGGCCCGGAGCGAGGCGTTGCCGGCCGGGTGCCGTTCGAGGACGGCGAGGGCCTCCTCGGCACGGCCGGCCGTGGCGAGCAGTTCGGACCGGGACCAGGCCGCGTACCAGGTGTCGCCTTCCGGGTGCGTCCGGATCTGCTCGATCGCCTCGTCGCCCCGCCCGTGCCGGACCAGCCGCCCGGACAGCGGGACGGCCACGTGCCCCATCCGGTCGGACGCTGCGGCGAACGTCCCGTAGGCGGCGACCGGCATCGCCACGTCGCCGTGCTCCTCCAGGACCTCGGCCCTGACCGGTCGGGCGAACCTTGAGGCTGAGCTGGCAGTAGCCATCCACCCTTGTGCCGACAGCTGGAGCGAGGCTGGGCCAGGGGCGTCCTGCTCGGTCGGAGGCAGCGGACGTCAGGAGTTCAAGAAGGGTGGACCCCGGGTGGCCCTGGAAACTCGCACAGGCGGAACGGTAGTAGCAGCTCCAGTAGCTCACGACCCGCCGCTGAGTGCGCGCGAAGAAGGCCGGGTTGTCCACGATGAATTGCCCGTAGGCGAGATGGCTGCTGGTGCCGGGCATCGCGAGATCACGAAGCTCATCGCAGATGACGATCAGGATCTCCACGACGTACTCGCCGACCAACTGCACGACGAACGGGACGACCCACGGGTCCACGGAGCCGACGACCTTCGCCAGGTGGCGCTGCCTGACCATCCCGTCGTCGTGCCTTGAGTACAGGCAGTGCAGGAGTTGTCGCTGCCGCGACGAGAGCGACGCCAGCGCGTCAGTCGGCGGCTCGTCGTTGTAGAGGCGCCCGGGGATGGAGACGCGCTGGCCCTCTACGACGACCGAGAACGGGTCAAGCGGCCGGAATCGCGAAACAGGCATGATCGCCAGAGCGGCCTCGGCATCGCCTGAAAGCTCGACCGGGAACGCGTTGATCAACGGATCGCTGTTGCCGGAGAGCGGTTGCACGAGCTGAGCACAGGCGGACGCCCTGGCCACTCGGCCTACCCCTACGGCCCAACCTGGTCACGGTACGTGGTCACAGCACTGGGCGCCGCCTCCGACACGACGCCGGCCAGCGACGGCCAACGTCGTGCAGACGGGTCGGCGTGATGCGGTTTGCGGTTCGCGGTTCGCGGTTCGCCGTACGGTACGCGGTTCTCGGTCCTCGGTTCGCCCCGGAGCGGGTCACCCGGGAGCGAGGCTGACGGGCCGGTCGGCCGGCTCCGGCCCGGTCAGCCGCTGGTGGCCGGTCAGGCGGTCCGGGCCGGGCCGTCGGCGGAGCCCCGGCCGGGCTCGGACTCGGGCTCGGCCGGCCGGACGCGCAGGCGGCCGGCGGCGGCCGCCCGGTCGAGCCGCCGCTGTTCGCGGGCTGCCCAGTTGCGGACGCGCTCCGGGTCGAGCGGGACGCCGTGGCCGACATGCAGCCGGGCGGGCCCGAGCGCGAGCATCGCGCGGAGGCTGGTGAGGTTGCGCCGCGGGTCGTCGTGGAACGGCGGGTTGGCGGGGCGGCCGGGGACGAGGCCCATGAAGGAGTTGGCGATCAGGTCACCGGCGACCAGGTCACCGTCGTCGGTGAGGACGGACACCGAGCCGGCGGTGTGCCCGGGGGTCGGCATGATCCGGGCGTCGACGCCGAACTCGTGCAGCGCCAGCTCGCCGTCGAGGAGCACCTCCGGCTCGAACGGGTCGACGGCGACGTGGAGTTTGCGGTTGCGGGCCATCAGGCGCCCCATCCGGCCGGTCGGCAGGTACGGCTCCCGGACCCGGCCGGTGCGGTACTGCCCCAGGTCGGCGACGTGGCCGGCCACGGGGGCGCCGGTGAGGCGGTGGAGCTCGGCGGCGGACCCGAAGTGGTCCAGGTGACCGTGGGTGATAACGATCAGCCGGAGATCGGCGGGGTCGACGCCGTTGCGGGCGACGGCGTCGAGGATCCGCCCGGCGCTGCCCGGGGTCCCGGCGTCGACGAGCACGGGGTGACGGCCCAGCAGCAGGTGGGCGTTGACGGCGTGCCTGCCGAGGACGGGGATCGGGATGACCTTCGTACGGGACATGTGGGCTCCCTGTGGAGTGGGGTGGTCCTACGGGTTGCGGGGTTGCGGGGTTAGGGGCTTACGGGCTCCGCGGGTGCGTCGGTGGGGCGGGCGTCGATGGGCGTGCGGAGGCGGCGCGGGGCGCGCGACAGCGGCACCCGGCGCAGGTCGGTGCGTGCGAGCGGGACGTGGGCCGGCCGGCCGGGCGAACCGGGGCGTGCGGTGGGGGCCAGGGGCGCGATGCGGACCGGAACGCGTCGTGCGGACCGGACGCCCCTCCCGGCCGGTGTCCGGGCAGGGGGCCCGGACGGGGTCAGACCGCCGGCTGGTGGGCGGGTGCGTCGGGCGAGCGGAACCGCCGCCGGTACTCGGCCGGGGTGGTGCCCAGGCGTTTGCGGAACACCCGGTGCAGGGTCTCCACCGAGCCGAGGCCGGTACCGGCCGCGACGCCCGGCAGCGACCGCTCGCTCTCCTCCAGCAGCCGCCGTGCGGCCTCCAGCCGGACGGCCTCCAGGTAGTCGGCCGGGGTCCGGCCGGTACGGCGGCGGAACAGCCGGGAGAAGTGGCGGACGCTCACGTGCAGGTGGTCGGCCAGCACCGGCACCGGCAGGTCCTCCGCCAGGTGCTCGTCGATCCAGCGCAGCAGGTCCTCGATCCGGTCGTCCGCCGAGTCCTGGAGGGACAGCGGAACGCTGAACTGGCTCTGCCCGCCGGCTCGTTTGACGTACATCACCATGGCGCGGGCGGTGTTCAGTGCCAGCTCCTGCCCGTGGTCCTCGGCCACCATCGCCAGGGCCAGGTCCAGCACCGCGGTGACGCCGGCGCAGGTCCAGACCCGCCCGGCCCGGAGGAAGATCGGGTCCGGGTCGACCGCGACGAGCGGATGGGCGGCGGCCAGCCGCTCGGCGGTCAGCCAGTGCGTCGTGGCGGGCAGGCCGTCCAACAGCCCGGCGGCGGCCAGGATGTGGGCTCCCGCGCACAACCCGGCAACCCGGCGGGCGCCCGGCGCCGCCGCGCGGAGCCAGGCCGTCACCTCCGGGTCGACCACCGCCTCCACCCGCCCCGCGGTCATCTCCATCGCGCCGGCCACCAGCAGGGTGTCGATCCCGGCGGGCACCTCCGCCAGGGCCAGGTCGGCCACCAGCCGGACCCCCGAGGAGGTCGTCAGCTCGCCCGGCCGGGGTGCGGCGACCCGCACCCGGTAGCCGCGCCCGCCGGGCGCGATCAGCCGCGAGGCGATGGAGAACACCTCGGCGGGCCCGGTGACGTCGAGCAGCTCGACGCCCGGGAAGGCGGCGACGAGGACAGTACGGGGATCGGCCATGCCCCGATCCTCGCGCCGCGCCGCGGCGGCCGCAACGACCTGGTTCTGTCACATCCGGCCCTCGGCCCGAACGGACCGCTGGACCGCTGGACCGCTGGACGGCGGATGGCGGGCGGCGGGCGGCGGGCGGCGGGCGGGGCCAGGCGAACCGCCGACGGCCGTACCGCGCGTGTCCTTGACCGGGACGGGCCCGGCTGCGCCGTGGTGGTCGGATGGGCGAGCAGCGGTTCGACGTGTGGGCGGACGGAGCGGCCTACGAGCGGTACATGGGCCGGTGGAGCCGTCCGGTCGCGGACCGGTTCCTCAGCCGGCTCGACGCCGGGGGCGGTCCGCGGTGGCTGGACGTGGGCTGCGGTACCGGGGCCCTGACCGCGGCGGTGGCCGCCCGCTACCGGCCCCGCGTCGTGCTCGGGTTGGACCGGTCCCCCGGGTTCGTGGCCTCGGCGCGGGCGAGCACGCCGGCCCCGGCCTGCTTCGCGGTGGCCGACGCCCTGGCGCTGCCGGTGCGCGACGGAGGGTGCGACGGGGTCGTCAGCGGGCTGGCGCTCAACTTCCTTCCGGCGCCGGCGGCGGCCGTGGCCGAGGCCGCCCGGGTGGTCCGGCCCGGCGGGCCGGTCGCGGCGTACGTGTGGGACTACTCCGGCGGCCTGCCGTTCCTGCGCCACTTCTGGGACGCGGCGGCCACGGTGGACCCGGCGGCGGCCGCGCTGCACGAAGGCCGCCGGTTCCCGGTGTGCCACCCGGATCCGCTGCGCGGGCTGTGGACCGGGGCCGGGCTGCGGGACGTGTCGGTCACGGCGATCGAGGTACCCGCCGTCTTCGCCGGTTTCGCGGACCTGTGGGAGCCGTTCCTGGCCGGGCAGGGCCCCGCCCCCGGCTACGTCGCCACGCTCACCCCCCTCGTCCGGGACCGCCTGCGGGACGAGCTGGGCCGGACCGTTCCCACCCGACCGGACGGGTCCGTCGCGTTCACCGTCCGCGCCTGGGCGGTGAGCGGCCGACGGCCGGCCCGGGCCGGGGGCGGGTGACCGCCGGGCCGGTGCCCGCACGGCGGTGCGGTGCTGAAGCCGGAGGGCAAGCCGAGGAGATCACCATGGGCACCTGGGACATCGGCCCTTTCGGGAACGACACGGCAGCGGACTTCTCCTACACCCTGGACGAGACGCCCCCGGGCGAGCGGGAGAACCTCATCCGGACCACGCCGGCCCGCACCGTCCAGACCCGCGACTACCTCGACAGTCCAGAAGCTGTGGAGACCGTGGCTGCCGCCGCCCTCGTCGCGGCCCAATGCCCGGCCGGCGAGCCGATCACCACAAGCTACGGCCCTGACAACGCGTTGCCGCGTTTCGCCACCGATCTTCGGACACTTGCCGCCGAGGCACTCGGCCGGGTCCTCGCCGACGAGTCCGAACTCGCCGAACTCTGGGACGACAGCGGCCAGAGACCGCAATGGCGACAGAGCATCGCCCGCCTGCGAGCCGTCCTTGATCCGCGACCCGGGTCTCAGGAAGAGCCTGCTGCTCCAGGTCTGACCTGCTGACGCTGCCGTGCCCCCGGCACGCACGGCCGGCGCGACCCGCTCACCGGTCGTCCGGCTGGAGGGCCGGGGCCGTGGCCTGCGCGTCGGCTGCGGTGGCGGCGAGGCTGCCGAGGAGCTTGACCCGCTCCTCGGTCGGGGATCCCGTCGCGCTCGTGTAGGCATACATCATCCAGCCGGGGTGGTCGGGCAGTTCCACGCCCTCGTAGACGAATTCGAGGTCGCCGACGTCGGGGTGGTGGATGTGCTTGGTGCCGGTGCGGTGCAGGCGGACGGCGTGGGCGGACCAGCGGCTGCTGAAGGCGTCGCTGCGGGCCGCGAGTTCGCCGATGAGGTCGGTCAGGTCCTTGTCGCGCGGGTTGCGTCCCGCGGCCGTCCGGAGGTTCGCCGCGGAGGCGTCCGCGGCGCGCTCCCACTGCGGGTAGAAGGTGCGTGCGGCGGGGCTGAGGAAGATGAACCGGGCGCTGTTGTCGCGGGCGTCCGGGTCCGTGAGCAGCGGGGCGAGCAGGGCCCGGGCGAGCGGGTTGGTGGCGAGGATGTCGCCCCGCTGGTTGACGATCCACGCGGGTGCGCCGGTGATCGCGTCGAGGAAGCGCTGGAGCGAGGGCCGGACCGTCGACTGTGCGGGGCGCGAGCGGCGCCGGGCCGGTGAGGGGTTCGCCGCCCTGGCCAGGTCGTGCAGGTGCTCGGTCTCCGCCTCGTCGAGGCGCAGCGCCCGGGCGAGGGCGTCGAGCACTTCGGCGGAGACGCCGGCGAGGTTCCCGCGTTCCATCTTCGCGTAGTAGTCGCTGCTCATCCCCGCGAGCATGGCGACCTCCTCGCGGCGCAGGCCGGGCAGGCGACGACGGCCGCCACCGACGATCCCCGCCTGCTCGGGGGTGATCCGGTCGCGTCGCGTGCGCAGGAAGTCCCGCACCTCGGCCTGGTTGTCCATGTAGTCCACGGTACGGCCGGCCGAGGATCTGTAGGAGGGACTGCCAGTACACGTAAAGGCCGTCCCTCGCGTCCTCCACGGGCCGGTGCTGCAATGGCTACGTCGGGGCGGTCCGGATCTTCCGGGCCGCCGGGAGCGCCCCCGTCACCCGCGGTCCGGCGTCACCGGGCACCCGGCCGTCACCGGCGGCCGCCACGCATTGTCACCACGAAGGACAGGACACACGATGAGTCAGGACCAGCAGCAAGGACGCGTCGCCGTCATCACCGGGGCCTCCTCCGGCATCGGCGCCGCGACCGCCCGGTCCCTGCACGCGGCGGGCTACCGGGTGGCGCTTCTCGCCCGCCGCACGGACCGCATCAAGGCCCTCGCCGACGAGCTCGGCGACGGTGCCGTCGCCTGCTCCGCCGACGTCACCGACCGTGACAGCCTGGTCGCGGCGGCCGAACAGGTGCGGCAGGAGTTCGGCGGTACGGACGTGCTGGTGAACAACGCCGGGGTGATGCTGCTCGGCCCGTTCTCCGCCGAGCGGCGTGCGGACTACCGCACCATGATCGAGGTCAACCTGCTCGGGGCCATCACGGCCACCGAGGTGTTCCTCGACCAGCTCAAGGACGGCGGCGGCGACCTGGTGAACATCTCCTCCGTCGCCGGCCGGGTGGCCAACGCCGGCAGCAGCGTGTACGCGGCCACCAAGTTCGGCATCAACGGCTGGTCGGAGTCGCTGCGCAAGGAGCTGCTGCCCGACGTCCGGGTCACCGTGATCGAGCCCGGCGTCGTCGCCACCGAGCTGCCCACCCACATCACCCACGAGGCGACCCGCCAGGGCGCCCAGCAGCTCTACGACGTCGCCGAGGTCACCGCCGAGGACGTCGCCGAGGTCATCACCTTCGCCCTCCAGCGCCCCCGGCACCTGGCCGTTCACGAGATCCTGCTCCGGCCCGCCGGCCAGGCGCTCTGACCCGATGACCCCCTCGGTGCGCGAGCGGCGTGCGCGAGCGGCGTGCGCGAGCGGCGTGCCCGCCCGCAGGGGGGACGAGGACGCCGCCCCAACGCCCGCGCCCCGCTCCACCACCCGCGCCCCGCCCCGCCGCCCGCGCCCCGCCCCACCAGCCGTGCCGACGCCGACCGCGGCGCCGGCCGCAGCACCGGAGTCCTCCGGGCTTCCCGTCCCGGACGCCCGTGCGCGACGGGCCGCACCCGGTGCCGGCGAACCGGCATCGACCAGCGAACGAACAGGATCCTCCCGTGAAGCACATCCACCTGCGTGACCTGGACGTCTCCCGCATCGGCCTGGGAGCCATGGGCATGTCCCACGGCTACACCGGCGCCGGCACCGACGACGACCAGTCCGTCCGCACCATTCACCGCGCCCTGGACCTGGGCGTCACCCTCGTCGACACCGCCGAGGTCTACGGCCCCCGCGTCAACGAGGAACTCGTCGGCCGCGCCCTCAAGGGCCGCCGCGACCAGGTGGTGCTCGCCACCAAGTTCGGCCTGATCTCCCACACCGGCCGCACCGGCCCCACCGACAGCAGTCCGGCCAACATCCGCGCCGCCGTCGAGGGCTCCCTCACCCGCCTGGGCACCGACCGCATCGACCTGTACTACCAGCACCGCGTCGACCCGGGCACGCCGATCGAGGAGACCGTCGGGGCGCTGGCCGAGTTGGTGACCGAGGGCAAGATCCGGCACATCGGCCTCTCCGAGGCCGGCCCCGGGACCATCCGCCGCGCCCACGCCGTCCACCCGGTCACCGCGGTGCAGTCCGAGTACTCGCTGTTCACCCGCGACCCCGAGGCCCGCGTCCTGCCCGTGCTGCGGGAGCTGAACATCGGCTTCGTACCCTTCTCCCCGCTCGGGCGCGGCTTCCTGACCGGCACGATCCGCTCCACCGGGCAGTTCGACCCGGACGACTTCCGTGCCGACAACCCGCGGTTCACCGGCGAGAACTTCGGGCACAACCTGCGCCTGGCCGACCAGGTCGCCGCCGTCGCCGCCGAGACCGGCGCCACCCCGGCACAGGTGGCCCTCGCCTGGCTGCTCGCCCAGGGCGACGACATCGCGCCGATCCCCGGCACCCGCCGCGTGGCCCGGGTCGAGGAGAACGCCGGCGCCGACGCCGTCCGCCTCACCGAAGAACAGCTCACCCGGCTCAGCAGCCTGCCCCCGGCCGCCGGCGACACCCACAACGAGGCGGGCATGCGGATGATGGAGCGCTGACGCCCCGGGACCGGCCCGCGTGCCGCGTCCCACCCCGCCCACCGCCCCCACCCATGGGCCACCGGGCCTCCCGCTGACTGACCACCACCCACCGTCCGACGATCACCTCCAGGAACCTCCGTGCAGCACATCACCCTGAACAACGGCGTCCGGATGCCGGCCCTCGGCTTCGGCGTCTACCAGATCCCGCCGGACCGGACCGAGCAGGCCGTCTCCGATGCCCTCGCCGCGGGCTACCGGCTGCTGGACACCGCCGCCGCCTACGGCAACGAGGAGGCGGTCGGCCGCGCCGTCAGGAACAGCGGCATCCCGCGCCAGGAACTGTTCGTCACCACCAAGTTGTGGGTCCAGGACGCCCCCGCCCAGGAGAACACCCGGCGCGCGTTCGAGACGTCCCTGGGCAAGCTCGGCCTCGACCACGTCGACCTGTACCTGATGCACCAGCCCTACGGCGACGTGTACGGCCAGTGGCGCGCCATGGAGGCGCTCACCCGTGAGGGCCTGGCCAGGGCGGTCGGCGTCGCCAACTTCTCCCCCGACCGGCTGCTGGACCTGCTCCTCAACAACGAGATCACCCCGGCGGTCAACCAGATCGAGACCCACCCCTTCTTCCAACGCGGCCCCGACCACGCCCTGATGCGCGAACACGGCGTGCAGCACCAGGCGTGGGGCGGCTTCGCCGAGGGCAGGAACGACCTGTTCTCGAACCCCGTCCTCGCCGGGATCGGCGACGCGCACGGCAGGTCCGTGGCCCAGGTCGTGCTCCGCTGGCTGCTCCAGCGCGACATCGTCACCATCCCCAAGTCGGTCGACCCGGCCCGGATGGCGCAGAACATCGACGTCTTCGACTTCCGGCTCACCGACGACCAGATGTCCGCCGTCACCGCCCTCGACACCGGCGGGACCCTCTTCTTCGACCACCACGACCCGGAGATGGTCGCCTGGCTCAGCAAGCGCCGCCTGGACGACTGAGCAACGGGCCGGGACTACCGGCGTGGGGCCGGCCCGACGTACCGACGCGTCCCCCCAGCGACAGGACGACGGCCTTCGAGAGCGATCGACGAAGGCCGTCGTCGCGTGTCGCATCAGGTCAAGTACCCTCCGGCAGGCCGGAGTCCAGCAGGGCCGCCGACAACGCGGGACTGCACCCGTCATGTTCCTCCGGCCGACTCCCGACGACACGTGGTCGACCACGCGGCGCCCGGCCCCCGCAGGGTGAACTCTTGCCCCTGAGCACGGCGGACGACCCCCGGGACCGGAGCCGGCGGCGGTGTCACCCGATGCCCGGCGCCCGCCCTCGCCACCCGCGTCCTCACCTCTCCGGGGGACCCGAGGGACGTCGCATCCGCCGGAAACGGAGCGGATTGTGCCGTTCCCTGTGGCATTCAGGGGTTCTGGTCGTAGATTTGGTGTCAGGAACCGTGGTTGACGATGCGACAGGAGTGCTTGTGGCAGGCGAAGCAACGTTCGGTACGGACAGTGGTGTGGGATCGACGATCGCGCTGCTGGAGGCGCAGTTGCCCGCCGCGCGGGAACGGCGGGGCCGGCTGGAGGAGGAACTCGCGGCCGCCGTCGCCCGGGAGAGCGCCATCACCAGCGTGCTGGAGGGCCTGCGGGCCCTCTCCGGCACGCACCTCGACGGCCAGGCCGAGCCGCGGGACGCCGTCGAGGCCCCCGTCCCCGACCCGGCCCCCGACCTGGCCCCCGACCTGGCCCCCGACCTGGCCCTGGGCCCGGACGAGGCCGCGGGGACGGTGACGTCGACGTCGGGCGGACAGGGCACCGCGGCGGACTCCTCGGCGGAGGGCCCGGCCCAGGACCCGGTACAGGACCCGGCGGACACCGCACCGGTTTCCGCCGAGCCCACGGCGGAACCCGCCGCCAGGCCCGCGCGGAGGACCACCGGCCGGAGCGCGGCCACCCGCGCGGCCGCCAAGAGGACGACGGCGGCGAAGAGGACCACGGCGGGAAGGAAGGCGAGCACGGGAGGGAAGGCCAACGCCGGGACGGCGGTCGCGGCGACGGCGAAGGGCGCCGCACCCGAGTCCCAGCCGGGCGAAGTCCCGGCAGTGGTCACCGTCCCGAAGAAGCGCACCAGCAGGAGCGCGCCGAAGGCCGTGCCCGACGCGGCTCCGAACGACGCCGGGCCCGCGACGGTCGAGAAGGCCGCGGCTCCGGCGAGGAAGGCGGCGCCCGCCAAGGCGGCCTCCCGGAAGGCGACTTCCCGCAAGGCGGCGTCTGCGAAGCCGGCGCCCAAGAAGGTGGCGCCCAAGAAGGCCGTGCCCGCGACGGAGGCCGCACCGGCCACCGTCGACGCCCCGGCTGCTGCGACCGCCGCTCCGGTCGACGCGGGCCCTGCCAAGGCGGCTTCGGCCCCGGGCCGTCGTCGGCTGGCCGATGCCGAGGGCGTCCTGGCCGTGCTGGCCCAGGCGCAGAACCCGCTGCGTGCCCGGGAGGTGGCCGGCCTGCTGGGCCTGGACGGCGCCGACGCGACCGTCAACGCGATCCGCACCCGGCTGGAGCGCCTCGCCAAGTCCGGTCATGCGCAGCGCCCCGGGCGCGGCCTCTACACGGTGGCGGCCGACCGGCCGGGCACCGCGGGCTGAGGCACGGCGGGCCGAGGTACGGCGGGGACCGGTGGTGGTGCACCCCCGGTCCCCGCCGGGGGTGCACCGGCGCCGGTCGGGCAGGCAGATCGGCGGGCAGGTCGGCAGGCGGATAGACCGGCGCGGTGCCGCTCGCCGCAGGGCCTCCGCCCGGTACCGCTCAGTGCAGGGCGTCCGCCTTGGCCCGCATGTCCGCGGCGCGTGCGACGCGGAGCTGGGTGAACAGCTCGGCGGCCCGGTTCCAGTTCGTACGGGCCTCCTCCTTCGCACCGAGTTCCGCCTGGGCGGAGGCGAGGTTGTCCAGTGCCTCGGCCATGTTGTAGCGGTCGTGCATCTCCTCGAAGACCTCCAGGGCCCGGCGGTGGCCCGCGACCGCGTCGTGGAGGTTGCCGAGGTCCTGGTGGGCGTAGGCGATGGTGCCCCAGGCCCCGGCCTCGTAGCGCCGGTCGCCGGCCTCCCGCAGGATGGGGATCGCCTCCTCGCACCTGGCGACGGCCTCCTGGTGATCGCCCAACTGCACCAGCCGCCAGGCCGCGTCCGTGAGCGCACGTCCGACCTCGTTGTGCTGGCCGAGGCTCCGGGCGACCGTCAGGGCGTCGAGGGCGTGCCGCAGGCCCTCGGCGGGTCGTTCCAGGTAGAGGTACACCCAGCTGACATCGCGTTCGGCCCGGGCCCGGCGTTCGACGGGCAGGCGGTCCAGGTGCTGGAGGACGAGGCCGAGCGGGCCGTCGACGTCCTGGAGGCGGCCCGTCTCGATGAGGGCCCGGACCAGATTGTGGCCGGCCCTGTTGATGGTGACCGGGTCGTCGGCCTCCAGCGCGGCTTCGAGCGCGCTGCCGGACGCGGCGATCTCCTCGCTCCAACGGCCCTCCACCTCGTTGTAGGCCGCCCATTCGAGCGTGAGGTTCAGGCGGTGGCGCAGCAGGGCCGGGTCCGCCGCCGAGCGCTGGACGGCGAGGAAGGCCGGGTCCTCCTGGCCGTACCAGTCGAGGGCGTCCTCGCGGCTTTCGAACGCGACCTGGACGACTCCCGGCTCCGGGGCGCCGATCGGCAGGGCGAGGGACCGGGACAGGAAGTGGTTGGCCGCGTGGGCGTTCTGGCGCAGGTAGTCGAGCAGCCGGCTCCGGGCGGCGAGGAGGTCGTCGCCCTCCTGGCGCGCCAGTTCGGCTCCGTAGGCACGCAGGAGGTCGTGCAGGACGTAACGGCCGTCGGCGTCGCGGGAGAGCAGGCTGGCCGAGGTGAGTTCGCGCAGGTGCCGTCGGGCGGCCGGCAGCTCCGCGCCCGCCAGGGAGGCGGCGGCCTCCGCCGACACCGCCGGCCCCGGGTGGAGCGCCAGGCTGCGGAAGAAGCGTGCCGCCTGGTGGGTCAGCGAGTGGTACGAGAGGGAGAGGACGGCACGGACGTCGGCCCGCCGGTCCTCCCCCGCCAGGGCGTCGAGGCGCGGTTCGGTCCGGCGCAGGTCCCGGACGGCCGTGCTGAGGGACATCATCGGGGCGGCGCTGAGCTGGGCGGCCACCACGGCGACCGCGAGCGGCAGGCGGCCGCACAGTCCGACCAGTTCGGCCGCCGCCTCGGGCTCGGCCAGGCAGCGCTGCTCGCCGATCCGTGCGGACAGCGCCGCCACCGCCTCGGCCTCCGTCCACACGTCCAGGCCGACGAGGGCGGCGCCGTCGGTGGCGGCGAGGCCGGCGAGCTGGTTGCGCGAGGTGATGATGGTCAGGCAGCCCGGGGAGGCGGGCAGGAGGGGCCGGACCTGCTCCGCGGACCGGGCGTTGTCCAGCAGGACGATCATCCGCCGGTCACGGGTCCGCTTCCGGAACATCGCGGTGCGCTCTTCGGTGCCGGGTGGGATCTCGTTGCTGGCGACGCCCAGCGCGCGGAGGAATCCCCCGAGGGCGGCGCCGGGGTCGAGGGGGCTGCGGGCGTCCTCGAAGCCCCGCAGGTTCACGTACATCTGACCGTCCGGGAAGCGGTCGGCCACCTGGTGCGCCCAGTGCACCGCCAGGGCGGTCTTGCCCACGCCGGCCATGCCGCCGATCGCCGAGATGACGACGTGCCCGCCCTGCCCGGAGGCCCGGTCGGTGTGGCCGAGGACGCCGGCCAGCTCCGATTCGCGGCCGCGGAAGGCGGCGAGGTCGGGGGGCAGCTGCTGGGGCACCTGCTGGGTGCGCCGGGTCGAGGCCTGGACGAGGAGCCGCCGGTCGGTGCCCTCCAGCTCCAGGACGTCCATCAGTTCGTTGAGCGTGGCCTGGCGGGGCAGGCTCCTGCCCCGCTCCATGTCACCGATGGCCCGCACGCTCACCCCGGATGCCTGGGCGAGTCCTTCCAAGGTGAACTGGCCGCGCAGGCGCGCCTCGCGCAGCAGCTGACCGAATGTGCCTTCGTCCGTCCCCATCCGCAGGAAGGTAGATCAAGTCGACGCCCTTCACGGGCGATGTCCGCATGGCGGACCTGTTTGTCCCACGGACGTCCGCCCGCGCCCCCGGCGTCGGTCGCCGGGCCGGACCGGCAGTGCCCGCCCGGCCCGGCCCGGTGGTGCTACGCGGTGCCGGTGAGGTGGTCCGTGAAGAAGGCGGCGAGCCTGTCGACCGCCGGGTCGACGTACTCCTTCCGGTCGTAGAGGTCGACGTGGCTGGCGCCCTGGATCCAGTGGAGTTCCTTGGGGCCGGTCGCCCGCTGGTGGACGTCGACCGCCATCCAGGAGGTGACGGCGCGGGTGCCGGCGATCTGCAGCAGGGGGCGGGGGCCGATGAGCGGGACGGCGTGGAAGGCGTCGAAGGAGGCGAGCCTGTCGATGCTGGGCCAGGCGAAGCTCTTGGCGGACCGGTCGTGCCGGCCCCGGTCGGTGCAGTAGTACTCGAATCCCTCGACGGCGTGTTCGCCGCCCGCCGCGCCGGCCTGCTCGGCGGTCTCGGGGAAGATCGGCAGCGCGCCGGGGTCCTCGCCCCGGGCCGCGGCGGTGCGGGCCCGCGCGGCGGCGTCGAGCAGGCTCCGGAAGACGGCCGGGTCCTGGGTGCCGTCGGCGCCGAGGCGGAACTGGCGGGCCACGTCGACGCCGCTGACGGTGGCGACGGCCCGCACCCGCCGGTCACCGCCCGTGGCGGTGAGCGCGTATCCGCCGGAGGCGCAGATGCCGAGCAGGCCGATCCGGCCGGCGTCGACGTCGGTGCGGGTGGTGAGGTAGGAGACGGCGGCCTTGAAGTCCTCCACCCGCTGGCCGGGGTCCTCCAGGCCGCGGGGGACGCCGCCGGACTCGCCCTGGTGGGCCGCGTCGAAGGTGAGGGCGAGGAAGCCGCGCTCCGCCAGCCGCCGCGCGTACAGGCCGGAGGACTGCTCCTTCACGCTGGTGCCGGGGTGGCCCACCACGACGGCGGGAAGCGGCCCCGGGGCCCGGCGGTCGGGGTCGGGGAGGTGGAGGTGGGCGGCGATGTCGATGCCGTTGCTCCGGAAGGTCACGCTGCTGGGGGTCATGGGGGCTCCTGGTGAGAGTCGGACTGCCGGCGAGCCGCAGGGCGGCGGGCCCCGCGGACAGGCAGCCACCGAGGTGACGGCCGGCCGCTACGGACGGCCGCCCCGCGGTGAGCACTCCCACCGTGACCGGTCGAAGGGGGATGCGGCATGCGTCAAATGACGGCCGGTCGGGTCACCGTCACCGGGCCTGCCGCCTGGACCGGGCGGGGCCGGAGCGGCCGGAGTCCTTCCGAGCGTCGTCGGGAGCCGCCCCTCTCTTAACCCCTTCGAGCAGTTACGTTCGGCGGTTCACTCGACCCCGTGCAGGAGATGTCCCGCAGCTCGGAGGGAGGCAGGAGATGACAGCCGGCTGCACCCGCGGGGTGGCCGTGGCGGGAGAAAAGACCGAACTGGCCGAGGCCGCTCACCAGTTGTGCCCTCACTCGAAGGCGGCCCGGGGCACCGGCCCGGTGATCATCAAGCGCTCGGCTCACCGCTGTGGCGCGCGCGGTAGGTGGCGGCCTTGACCCGGTTGCCGCAGGTCTTCATGGCGCACCATTCACGCCGGTGACCGCGCGAGCGGTCGAGGTAGACCTGGGTGCACTCGGGCCGGGAGCACTCACGGAGCAGCACCGCGTCGTCGCCGCCGAGGATCTCGACGGTCTCGCGGGCGAGCGCCGCGAGCCCCTGGGCCGCACCGCCGGTCCTGGTGGCGCCGTCGGCGTGCAGGCGAAGCGTCACGGGCAGTCCCGCGGCGTGCTTGTTCACCTCGGCGATCGCCCGCGGCGGGAGCGCCTCGCCGTGGAGCCGGGCACCGATGAGCGAGTACATCGACTCGCGCAGGTCCAGGGCGACGGCGAGGTCGGTCTCGTCGGCGCCGGGCGCGGCGTCGAACATCCCGGCCTCGACGAACCAGGCGTCGAGGTGCCGGGGGGCGGCCAGCTTCTCCCCCGGTGCCTCGTTGCGCCGCGCGCGAAGGGTCCCGACGAAGTCGAGGGGCAGAGTCCCGCAGGGAAAGGCATGCATCACATAACTATTCTGACCGGTTGCTGCCCTGCCGGGCAATCCGCCCCACGGGGGCCGCCCCTGCGGGTGACCCGGTCACAGCTGACCGGTGGCCAGCCAGACGGTCGCGGCAGCGGCCGTGAGGAGCCCGACGTTGAGGCCCACCTGGCGGTCCTCGCCGGTCAGGTGCACGGCCACCGCACCGATCTGCAGGAGCACGAACCCGACGGCCGCGGCCAGGGCCGACCAGGGCGCGATGCCGGTCGCGGGCGGCAGGATCAGCCCGACGGCGCCCAGGACCTCGACCGTTCCCAGGGCGCGGACGGCGGGCAGCGGTACCCGGTCGACCCAGGCCATCATCGGGCGCAGCTGGTCGGGGCTGCGGATCACCTTGAGCGCGCCCGCGTAGAGGTAGAAGGCGGCGAGCAGGCCGGCGACGGTCCAGTAGGCGACGGTCATGAATTCCCTTTCCTGGTCACCGCTCGTCGGTGACCCGATGGTGCCGGGGAGCCCCGGAGCCGGTACGTGAGCCCGGGCGGTCGGCCGGACGCCCGGAGGGCCGGGCCTCCCGGCCGGGCCGGCCACCGATCCGGCGGGCCGGTCCACGGCCCACCGGGCTCCCCGTCGTGGTCATGGTCCGAGTGCACCGCCGGGGGCCCGCCGGTGTCCAAGACCTGTTCCGGCACGCCGATACCCCTCGGGTATCGTTGCAGCGTGGAGCTACGTACCCTGCGCTACTTCGTGGCGGTCGCCGAGGAACTCCACTTCGGGCGGGCGGCCGCCCGGCTGCACATGAGCCAGCCGCCGCTGAGCCGGGCGATCAAGCAACTAGAGGCGGAGGCCGGTGCCCTGCTGTTCACCCGCTCGCCCGCCGGCGTCGCGCTCACCCCGGTCGGGGCGGTGCTGCTCGACGAGGCGCGGGCCCTGCTCGACCAGGCCGAGCGGCTGCGCCTGCGGGTGAGCGCGGCCGCCGGCGGCGCGACCATCACCATCGGCATCCTGGGCGACGGCACGGACCCCGGCACCACCAGGCTGGCGGCCGCCTTCCGCGAGAGCCACCCCGGTGTCGACGTCCGCGTCCGCGACACCGACCTGACCGACCCGACCTGCGGGCTGCGCGCCGGACTGGTCGACGTCGCCCTGACCCGCGCGCCCTTCGACGAAACCGCCCTGACGGTCCGTGGGCTGCGCACCGATCCGGTGGGGGCGGTGCTGCGCGCCGACGATCCGCTGGCCCGTCGCGAACACCTGAGGCTCGCCGACCTGGCCGGCCGGCGCTGGTTCCAGTTCCCGCAGGGCACCGACCCGGTCTGGCAGTCGTACTGGAACGGCGGCGAGCCGCGCG
Source organism: Kitasatospora indigofera (assembly GCF_014655955.1). Taxonomy (GTDB): domain Bacteria; phylum Actinomycetota; class Actinomycetes; order Streptomycetales; family Streptomycetaceae; genus Kitasatospora; species Kitasatospora indigofera. The sequence goes on along the minus strand of NZ_BNBO01000071.1, from coordinate 18,284 downwards.
AGGGGCCGGTGGTGCGCGTCGTCCAGGAATGCCTGCAGGCCGTGCTCTGGAACGGCACGATCGGGCTGGCCCCGCTCGGGCACGACCTGCCGGCGAACCTGGCCGTCGTCCCGCTGGTCGACATGGCGCCCAGCCGGGTGGTCGTGGCGTGGAACGACGGGGACACCAATCCGCTGATCCGGTCGTTCGTCGGGATCGCGACGGCCGCCTACCACCCCTGAGCAGCGGGCGCGGCGGGCAGCGGGAAACACGTACGGGCCGGTGGTCGTTCCCCGTACCTGGCCGGGCCGCACCGGCCCGGCCAGGTGCCGGGACTCCGCCGGTCACACCCGCAGGGTGCGCCAGGGGCGGGTCGCGTGCTCGGCGGGGGTGCCGTCCAGCACGCGGGCGGTGCGGGCGGCCGGGTCGAGGACGACGGTGGCCAGGCTCGCCCAGCGGTGCCCCGGCGGGCCGGTCAGGTCGGGGAGACAGGTCACCGGGGGCTCCCCCGGGCCGGTCACCAGCCGCTCGACCAGGTGCCCCGCATGCTCGACGGGTTCGCGGGCGATCCGGTCGCGGAGGAAGGCGTACCGCTCGCCGGAGTCGGGCTGGTAGAGCCGGCTCTTCTCGTGCTCGGCGGGCACGGCGGTGAGGAAGTGATTGGTGCGCAGGAGCGTCCCGGGGGCCGCCTCGGGCGCCTCGAAGATCCCGGCCGGGCTGAGGTCGAGGAGCAGGGCCTCCCGTTCGTCGAAGAGCAGGAAGGACCCGGACGAGGTGAGGGGCGCCTCCCGCAGGATCTCCCTCGCGTGCCGGGCGCTGCCGGCCTCCTCCAGGACGAGCGCGGCCAGCATGTGGACGGGTACGCCGCCGACGCGGTCGTCCCGGTGGCCGAGGATGTTGAAGTGCAGGGCGACCCCGGCGCTGTTGACGCCGATCTTGGCGAGGATGCCGTGCTCGGTGATCCCGGTGTAGCGGTGCGCGGCGCCGGCGGAGTCGACGGTGTGCCAGGCGGCGCTGAGTTCGACGTGCCAGTCCCAGGTCTGCACGCCGACATGGGCGGTGGCCCCGGCGGCGGCCGGCAGGCGTCGCACGAGGGTGGAGCACTCGCCGGGCGGGACGGCGCTGCCGCGGGCGAGGATCTCGGTGCGGGCGTTGAGCGCGGCGATCCGCCAGGGTTCGACGGCGGCCCCGGCGGCGATGCCCTCGATCTGGGCGCACAAGCCGGGGCGGAAGGCGTCGACGGCTTCGAGGGCGCGGCCGGCGTCGTCGCGGACGGTCGCCGGGCGGATGCCCGCGAGGGCGAAGAGGCGGTCGTAGCCGTCCAGCGCCAGGTGGAGGGTGTCGGCGAGCTGCCGGCCCCGGGCGTGTCCGCGCTCGCGGGGGTCGGCGGCGTCGACGCGGACGTGCGCGCGGTGGTCGGGGCGGGGAAAGGGTGCTGAGGTCACGGGGTTCGTTCCTGTGCGGCGGGCCGGGGTGCGTGGAGCAGCGGGGTGCCGTCGACGACGGTGGCGAGGACGGGGTTGGCCGCCTGCTCCTCGGGGGTGAGGTGGAGCGGGTTGCGGGCGAAGACGGTGAGGTCGGCCAGGTGGCCCGGGGCGATCCGGCCGAGCCGGCCCGTGTCGCCCGCGGCGACGGCCGGGGCACGGGTCATCCCGGCGTAGGCCTCCCGCGCGGTGATCCGCTGGCCGGGCTGGACGGGGACGGCGTCGGGCTGCTCGACCGGGCGGCGCAGCTGGGCGTCGGCGAGTGCGGTGCGCGGGTCGGCGACGCCGATCGGCCAGTCGGAGCCGAGGGCGACCACCGCGCCGTGGTCGAGCAGGTCCCGGGTGCGCCAGCCGTGCGCGACCCGTTGCGGGCCGATCCGGACGGACCAGTTGTCGCTCTGGTCGGCGCTGGTCAGCCGGGTGGCGTGGGCGGGTTGGAGGCCGGCGACGACGCCGAGGGCGGCGAAGCGCGGGAGCAGGTCGTCGGGGATCGACTCGATGTGCTCGATGCGGTGCGGGGCGGAGGGCGCGTGGCCGGTCTCCTCGATCACGTCGAGGGCGGTGCGCACGGCCTGGTCGCCGATGGCGTGGGTGGCGGTGGGGATGTCGCGTTCGGTGAAGAAGCGGACGGCTTCGCGGTACCCGTCGACGTTGCGCCACAGCGGGTGGCGGTTCTGGCCGTGCAGGTCGGGGTGTTCGAACCAGGCGGAGCCGTTGTCGGCGGTGCCGTCCAGCATGAACTTGGCGCCCGCGACGTGCCAGCGGCGGCCGGCCAGCCGCTGCTGGGCGGCGACGGCCTCCCAGACCTCGCGGGTGGAGTCGGCGGGCACCAGCGGTGAGCAGCGCACCCGTAGCGGGAGGTCCCCGTCGGCCTCGATCCGCCGGTAGACCTCCTCGGAGGGCGGGGTGAAGTCGAGTGCGTGCAGGCCGGTGAGGCCGGTCGCGGCGAACCGGCGCAGTCGGTCGGCGACGTGTCCGGCGGCCTCGGCCAGGGGCACCTCGGGGTAGTGGGCGAGGACGAGGTCCATGGCCTGGAGTTCGACGACGAAGCCGGTGGGCCGCCCGTCGGGTCCGGTGGCGATCCGGGAGGCGTCGTCGAAGGTCTCGGTGCCGGTCAGGCCGACGCGGGTGACGGCGGCGGGGCTGATGACGAGGGAGTGCGCGTCGCGGGTCATCAGCGAGACCGGCACGCCGGGCAGGTGCTGTTCGAACGGCTCGCCGGTGGGTTCGGCGTCGAAGACGTTGATGTCGAGGTTGAAGCCGGTGACCCACGGCTCGATGCCCTGGCCGGTCGCCTCGGCGGGCGTGTCGGCGGGCTCGTCAGCAGACGTGCCGGGCGACGTGCCGGGAGATGTGCCGGCGGGCGGGCGGGCCGGGGTGTGGCCGGGGGTGCAGCCGGTGCTCCGGGCGGCCAGGTGCTCGGCGATGCGGGCGCAGACGTCGTCGAGGGTGGTCAGGCCGTCGAGGTCCAGCCCGGTGCCGGCCTCGATCGCGCCCCACACCGGGTGGGCGTGGGGGTCGGTGAGGCCAGGGGTGAGGGTCGCGCCGGGGAATTCGAGGACGGCGGTGGCGGGGCCCGTCCACCGGTGGAGGAGGTCGTCGCCGCCGACGGCGAGGATCCTGCCGTCACGGACGGCGACCACGGTGTCGGTGGCCGGGCCGGGCACGGGATCGAAGTTCTCGATCCGTGCCACGCGCACGATGAGGTCGGCAGTCATGGTCGGTCTCTCAGTGCTGGGGGGTGGTGGGCGGCAGAGTTGTCGCGGGGGGCTGGGCGGTGGCGGGCGGCGCGGCCGTCGCCGGGTGCGGGGCGATGACCGGGTGCGGGGCGGTCGCCGGGGGCAGCGCGGTGGCGGCGGGCAGCGTGCCGAAGGCCCGGGACAGGGCCCAGTACAGGACGGCCGAGCCGAGGACCCCGACGGGGACGGCGAGGTTGAGGCCGCCCATGGCCGAGGACAGCGGGCCGGCCCAGGAGCTGGAGCTCGCGCAGAGGGTGGCGGCCGATGCGCCGCCGAGGGTGGCCAGCACGCCGGCCCGGTTGACGCCCGCGCGGTACCAGTAGGGGCTGGTGCGGCTCTGGTCGTGGAGCTGCTCGCCGTCGTAGCGGTTGCGCCGCAGGACGATGTCGGTGGCGTAGACGGCCATGCAGGGGCCGGTGACGACGACGACGAGTTCCATCAGGGTGTTGACGGCGGTGAGGAAGTCGAACACCAGGAGGGCGAAGAGCGTCATGGCGGTGCCGATCAGGCCGACGACCAGGACGGCGACCACCCGGTGCAGCCGGACGCCGACGGACTGCATCGACAGGCCGGAGCTGTAGGCGGTGATGCCGTTGTTCGCCACGGTGTTCAGCACCACCGCGATGACGAGGACGGGGACGAACCAGGCCGGCACGACGCTCTCCAGCGCGGCCTGCGGGTCGCTCATGTCGAGGGTGGTGGCGGCGAGGGAGCCGACCGCGGTGAACAGGACGCTCGGCAGGAAGGCGCCGGACGCGGTCCACAGCGTGATGGCCTTCGGGCTGGTCTCCCGGGGCAGGTAGCGGGTGAGGTCGGGGCTGTTGGCGTAGGACAGCGGGGCGGAGGCGACGATGGTGAAGCCGGAGGCCAGGGCGACGAACCGGCCGAGGCCGGTGAGGGGTTCGGTCGGGGTGTAGGACCAGTTCGCACGGGTGAGGACCATGACGCCGACCGCGAGGAACACCACGGTGAGCAGGACGCTCAGCGCGCCGTAGAGGCGCACGATGGTGGCGTGCCCGTAGATCGCGACCAGGATGGTGGCGCCGGCGATCAGGCAGACGACCAGGGCGTCCACCGCCGGGGTGTCGGGCAGGCCGGCGCGGCTGGTGAGGCCGAGCCCGGCGACGGAGGCCGCCGACCAGTTCAGGGCCAGGTAGAGCGAGGCGATCAGCCAGCCGGTGAGCGCGACGACGGCCTTGTTGCCGACGACGCCGTACATCGCGCGGGAGATGACCGACCCGGAGGTGCCGGCGGCGGGGCCGCTGACCGCGATGAAGCCGGTGAGGAGCCAGAAGAGGTTGCCGGCGACGGTGACCGCCAGTGCCTCGGCGAGCGAGAGACCCGTCAGGACCAGGGCTCCGCCGACCACGAAGCTGAGGTAGCTCACGTTGGGTGCGGCCCAGAGGGTGAACAGTTCGCGGGCTGCGCCGTGCCGTTCGGAGTCGGGTACGCAGTCGATGCCGCGGCTCTCGAACGAACCGGCGCGGTCCTGTCCGGAGGGGGCCGCGGCCACGTCGGGGCCGCTTGCAGAACGCTCCATGGGGGTTCCTTCGGTGGGGGGAGGCGGCAGCACCGCGCCGGGCGGCACCGTTCCGAGTGGCACCGCGCTGGGCGGCACCTCGCTGGACGGGCGAGAGCCCGGGAGGGTGGGGCCAGGTGAGGGCTGGGCAGGAGAGGGCGAGGGCGGGCACCGGGTCGCTATTGATGCTGACACCAATAAGCTGTTGGTGCGACATCCAATAGGCTGTTCCGCATGACGTCAACCCCCCGGGCCGCCCGGACGCGCAAGACCGCGGAGGAACGCCGGCACGAGATCCTGCGGACCGCCGCCCGGCTGGCACTGGAACGCGGGCTGGAACGCACGACCATGCAGCAGGTCGCCGACGAGCTGGGGGTGCGCCCGGGCCTGATCGGCCACTACTTCCCGAGCATCGACGACCTGCTGTGCGAGGCGTTCGCCTGCGCGGTGACCGGCGAACGCGAGTCGCTGCTGCCGGCGGCCGACGCCGGACTGGCACCGCTCCGTCGCTTGAGCCGCCTGCTGCACCGCCTGAACGGCCAGGACTTCGTCGACTTCGGCCGGCTCTGGCTCAACGCCCGGCACCTCTCCCGCTACCGCCCCACGCTGCGCGGCGTGGTCGCCGAGCAGGAGGCGGTGATGCGCGACGCCCTCACGGCCGTGATCGAGGACGGCGTGCGCAGCGGCGACTTCACCACCCCGGACCCACTGGGGGCGTGCCTGGTCATCCTGGTGGCGATCGACGGGCTCGGCGCCTACGCGAACGACGAACCGCAGTTCACCCACCCCGCGCTCGACGTCCTCGTCTTCACCACGGCGGAGCGCGAACTCGGACTGACTGCAGGCATGTTGCGCGACGCGGGCTGAGCGGGGCACACCAGCCCGGCCGGGGCGGCCGAGCCGCCAGGCCGTCCCCGTCGCCCGGACCGCCCGGGCAGGAGCCCCCGGCCGCCGGTGGCGCGCGACCCAGCGGTCTCGTCCCGACCCGCGCCCCGGCCCCCACCCCGGCGGCTGCCGGCAGCGCCCGCAAGCGAGCGCCTCGCCCCACTGTCCGGCCCCGGCCGCGCGCCCGTGACCGACTCCACCCCTCCCCCGCGCCCTGACCGACCCGCGCCCTGACCGACCCGCACGCGACGGGGCAGCAGCCGACGGAACGGCGACACCCCGTCGTGCCGGCGAAGTCCGCGCCGCCCCACGGACTTCCGACGGAACGGCGACACCCCGTCGTGCCGGCGAAGTCCGCGCCGCCCCACGGACTTCGGCAACGTCCTCCGCCCAGAGCCGAGTTGACCACCCATCGCCGCCGCGCCGGCCGGGCGGATCACCGCACCTGCCCCGCAGGAGCAATCACCCCCGGACACGGCCGACGGCGCGGCCGGCGGACGCCGGGCACCCGAGGCACCGCCGCCCGAATCGCCTGCGGCGTTGACCACTGCGAGCTGCGGGAACATGCCGGCCCGGGCGGCCGGGGCGTCAGGACCGTTGACAAATTGGTTACTTGACGGAAATCTGTCACCCAGACAGCGCAAATGATTGACCGAGATACGCAAAAGCCTTTCACTCATGCTGTCGCCCTCCGCCGAAACCGTGTCGCGCGGCCCGGCGGGACCTCCCCCACCCTGTCCGACCGGCGCACCGGCACCCGCGCCCCTCACCCGGCTCCCCAAGTCGCCGCACACCTCGGCGGCCCCGAGGGCGGTCCCCCGGGGAAGGGCGCGGCGTCCCGCTGCCCGGCCACGAACAAGAGGACCCGAACAGATGAGACGGAAACACCAGGGCCGACGGCTGTTCGCCGGCACGGTGGTCGCCGGCCTGGTCGCCGTCGGGCTGACGCCCGTCAGCGCCGCCCACGCCGCCACCGGCCCCAACCTCGCACTCGGCAAGCCCGCCACCGCCAGCGGAGCCAACGGCGGGTACCCGGCGGGCAACATCACCGACGGCAGCCAGGCCTCCTACTGGGAGAGCCCCTCGGGGGCGTTCCCGCAGTGGGTGCAGGTCGACCTCGGCAGCAGCGTCAACGTGAACGAGGTGGCACTGAAGCTCCCGTCCTCCTGGGGCTCCCGCACCGAGACGCTGAGCGTCCTCGGCAGCACCAACGGTTCGGCCTTCAGTACGCTGGCCGGCTCCACCGGCCGGGTGTTCGACCCGTCCGGGGCGAACACCGTGGACATCACCTTCCCGGCCGCCGCCGTCCGCTACGTCCGGGTGCAGGTCACCGGGAACACCGGCTGGAACGCCGGCCAGATCTCCGAACTGGAGGTCTACGGCGAGGGCGGCGGACCGGTCGACCCGCCCGTCACCGGCTCGAACCTGGCGCGCAACAAGCCCGTCGAGGCGACCTCGACGACCCAGTCCTACACCGCCGCCAACGCCGTCGACGACAACGTCTCCACCTACTGGGAGTCGGCCGGGTTCCCGTCGGCCCTGACCGTGAAGCTCGGCTCCAACGCCGACGTCGAGGCCGTGGTGGTCAAGCTCAACCCCGACCCGGCCTGGGGCGCCAGGACACAGGCGATCCAGGTCGAGGGCCGGGAGCAGTCGGCGGCCGGCTTCACGACGCTGCGCGCCCGGGCCGACTACGCGTTCAGCCCGGGCAGCCAGAACACCGTGACGATCCCGGTGACCGGCCGCTACGCCGACGTCCGGCTGACGTTCTCCTCCAACACCGGCGCCCCCGGCGCGCAGGTCGCCGAGCTCCAGGTGGTCGGCACCGCCGCGCCCAACCCGGATCTCACCGTCACCGACCTGGCCTGGTCGCCGACCGCCCCGACCGAGGCGGACAACGTCACCGTCAACGCGACGGTGCGCAACGCCGGCACCGCCGCCTCCCCGGCGACGACCGTCAACGTCAGCCTCGAAGGCGTCGTGGCCGGCTCGGCCCCGGTGGGTGCGCTGGCCGCCGGCGCCTCGGCGACCGTCCCGGTCGCGGTGGGCAAGCGCCCGATGGGCAGCTACACCGTGTCGGCGGTGGTCGACCCCACCGACACCGTCGCCGAGCAGGACAACTCCAACAACAGCCGGACGGGCTCGACGAAGCTCGCGGTGGCCCAGAGCCCCGGCCCGGACCTCACGGTCACGGGCATCGCCTCGAACCCGGCCTCCCCGGCCGTCGGGGCGGCCGTCAGCTTCACCGTGGCCGTGCAGAACCGCGGCACCACCGCCGTCGCCGCCGGCTCGGTCACCCGCCTGGCCGTGGGCGGCACCACGCTGAACGGGACGACGGGCGCCATCGCGGCCGGCGCGACCGCCCAGGTGCCGGTCAGCGGCACCTGGACCGCCGCCAGCGGCGGCGCCACGCTCACCGCCACGGCGGACGCCACCGGGGTGATCGCCGAGACCAACGAGAACAACAACGTGTTCGCCCGCTCGATCGTGGTCGGCCGCGGCGCCGCGCTGCCGTACACCGAGTACGAGGCGGAGGACGCCCAGTACAACGGCGTCCTGCTGCAGTCGGACCAGAAGCGCACGTTCAGCCACACCAACTTCGCCACCGAGTCCTCCGGCCGCCGGTCGGTCCAGCTCAACTCCCAGGGCCAGTACGTGGAGTTCACCTCCACCAACGCCTCGAACTCGATCGTCGTACGCAACTCGATCCCGGACGCGCCGGGCGGCGGCGGCCAGTCGGCGACGATCAGCCTCTACATCGACGGCACGTTCAACCGGAAGCTGACCCTGTCCTCCAAGCACAGCTGGCTGTACGGCAGCACCGACAGCCCCGAGGGCCTGACCAACACGCCGGGCGGCGACGCCCGCCGCCTGTTCGACGAGTCCAACGCGCTGCTGCCGCAGTCCTACCCGCCGGGCACCAAGTTCCGCCTCCAACGGGACGCGGGCGACAACGCCGCGTTCTACATCCTCGACCTGGTCGACCTGGAGCAGGTCGCCCCGGCCCTCCCGCAGCCGGCCGGCTGCACCTCGATCACCGCGTACGGCGCCGTTCCCAACGACGGCATCGACGACACGGACGCCATCCAGCGCGCCGTCACGGCCGACCAGAAGGGCGAGATCGGCTGCGTGTGGATCCCCGCCGGCCAGTGGCGGCAGGAGCAGAAGATCCTCACGGACGACCCGCTGAACCGCGGCCAGTACAACCAGGTCGGCATCAGCAACGTGACGATCCGCGGCGCGGGCATGTGGCACACCCAGCTCTACACGCTGACGGCGCCGCAGGACGCGGGCGGCATCAACCACCCGCACGAGGGCAACTTCGGCTTCGACATCGACGACAACACCCAGATCTCGGACATCGCGATCTTCGGTTCGGGAACCATCCGCGGCGGTGACGGCAACGCCGAGGGCGGTGTCGGCCTCAACGGCCGGTTCGGCAAGAACACCAAGATCAGCAACGTCTGGATCGAGCACGCCAACGTCGCCGTCTGGGTCGGCCGCGACTACGACAACATCCCCGCCCTGTGGGGCCCGGGCGACGGCCTCGAGTTCACCGGCATGCGCATCCGCAACACCTACGCCGACGGCATCAACTTCGCCAACAGCACCCGCAACTCGACCGTCTTCAACTCCTCCTTCCGCAACACCGGCGACGACTCGCTCGCCGTCTGGTCCAACAAGGCCGTGAAGGACCAGTCGGTCGACATCGGCCACGACAACCACTTCCGCAACAACACCGTCCAGCTGCCCTGGCGCGCCAACGGCATCGCGGTGTACGGCGGTTACGGCAACACCATCGAGAACAACATCGTCTCCGACACGATGAACTACCCGGGCATCATGCTGGCGACCGACCACGACCCGCTGCCCTTCTCCGGACAGACCCTGATCGCCAACAACGCCCTGTACCGGACGGGCGGCGCCTTCTGGGGCGAGCAGCAGGAGTTCGGGGCCATCACCCTGTTCGCCTCCTCGCAGGACATCCCCGGCGTCACCATCCGCGACACCGACATCTACGACTCCACCTACGACGGCATCCAGTTCAAGACCGGCGGCGGGGCGACCCCGAACGTCCAGGTCAGCAACGTACGGATCGACAAGTCCGTCAACGGCTCGGGCATCCTGGCCCACGGGGGCGCGCGTGGTTCCGCCACGCTCACCAACGTGACCATCACCAACTCGGCCCAGGGCAACGTCCTGATCGAGCCCGGCTCACAGTTCGTCATCAACGGGACCCCGAACACCCCGGCCCCGTAACCGCCCCACCCGCACCGACGCCCTGACCGGCGAGGGCCTCCGGGCCGTGGGACCCACCCCACGGCCCGGAGGCCCGCCGCATTCCCCGGCCGGCCGGACCTCGGCGGCCCCGGCTCGCCCGGGGCCCCTCCTGGGCCGGGCCGCGGCGCGCCGGGCCGATGAGTGCCCTGGTCGCGTAGGCCTGCCGGCTTCTGCGCCGCTCTGCCGGACGGATCGCGGAACGGCGAGTGCCGGTGATCAATCCGTCGTCGCCGCCGACAGGCGATCGGCGAACCCCCCGAGTGCGGCAGCAGCTTGCGGGCGGTGGCGGGCGAGCGAGCGGAGGCGGCCCGCACCGGCGGCGCGCTGGACGGGTGTCCCCTCCCGCGCGGCATCGGCGAACAACGCCTCCGGCGACGCCTCGTGACCGGCCTCGCAGACCGCGACCACCGCCGCCAGGTAGGGCGCCACGAAGGGTACGCCGTTCAGTGCGGGGGCGGCCCTCAGCAGGGGACCCAGTCCGGCGGTGTTGCCCCGGTCGATGAGGTCCATCGCGGCGTCGGCTGCGGCGGCGGGGTCGCAGACGGCGTCGTAGATCTCCGGCACGTCCAGATGGTCGGCCAGTTCCAGGATCCCGAGGTGCTGGCGGGCCGCCGGGTCGTCCGGCCGCGATGCCAGGAGGTCGCGGGCGAGCGGATCCGTCGCCAGCCCGGGGTGGCCGCGCAGGTGGTCCATGTCTTCGGCCCAGCCGGCGGCGGCGAGCCACCCGTCGACGAGGACGGTGGCCTCGTGGAGCGCGCGTTGCTCGGCCGCGACCTCCTGGAGACCGCGCGCCGCGACGGCGCGCAGGAGGTCGTCCAGTTCGACGATGGGAGTGATCTCCGGGTACACCGTACGGACGTGAGCGACCAGGGCACGGTCCGGGCCGTCCTCCAGAAGGGACGGCGACTGCCGCAGGAGCTCCTCCTTCTCCGGCCAGTTCCCCGCGGACAGCCACGGCTCCAGCTGGTCCAGCGACTCCTCGGGGAGCTCGACCGTCGCCCAGTCGGGCAGCCCGGGCAGGGCCCGGGTGATGGCGGACTGCGGGCCGCTCTCCTCACGGAGCAGTTCGACGAGCATGCGGACCGCGCGGCGCGCCGGGCCGGTCTGCTTGTTCTCCGTCGTGTCGTGGACGCGCCGGGCCGCGTCGAGAAGGTCGTCGACGGCCCCGGAAGGATCGTCGTTGACGTGCCGCCAGTGGCCTCGATAGGTGAGGAGGGCCGCGGCGGAGCCGGGGTCGAAGCGGGACACCACGTCGTCGGACGTGGCCATTGCCGCAGGCCCGTTGCCACCGGCCCGGAACTGGCGGTGGAGGTTCTTCAGGGAGATACCGAGGTCGATCAGGTAGGCCTCGGAGTTCCTCAGCGCCAGGGCACAGTTGAGTTCCACGGCCTCGCTGACGGACGCCATGGCAGCCGGCGAGTCGCCCGCGTCGTGCTGCCGGTTGGAGAGGTTGGTGAGCGCCCCGGCGAGGGCCGGGAGGTGGGACGCCCGGTTCTCCGCCACGAGCGCACGGCAGATCCGGACGGCTTCGGTGATCGTCACCATCGCCGCCGCCGGCTGCCCCGCGTCAGCCTGCCGGTTGGAGAGATTGCTCAGCGACGAGGCCAGCCCGGGCAGGTGGACGGCGGGATCGTCCGCTGCCAGCGCACGACGGATCTCGACAGCTTCGGTGATCGATTCCAGTGCCGGCTGGTCCTCGCCCGCTTCCTCCTGCTGACCGGAGAGGTTGTTGAGAGCCAGGGCGAGTTGGGGACGGTGCAGGGCGGGGTTCTGGTCCGCCAGGGTGCGCCAGATGCGGACGGACTCGGTGATCGACTCCAGTGCTTCCGGTGCTTGCCCGGCGCCTGCCCGGTGGACGGAGAGGTTAGTGAGCGAAAGGGCAAGATCGCCGAGGTGTACCGCAGGATTCTCCTCCACCAGGGCACGGCGGATGGTGACGGCCTCGGTGACCGACTCCAGCGCCGGGCCCGGCTGTCCGGTCTCGGACTGCGCGTTGGACAGGGTGGTCAGGGCCCTGGCGAGTTGAGGGAGGTGTGCAGCGCGGTTCTGCTCCACCAGGGTGCGGCTGATCCGGACGGCTTCGACGGCCGAGCCGAGCGCCTCCTGCTGCTCACCCACATTCATCTGACGGACAGCCAGATTATTCAGCTCCAGAGCCAGTTCAGGCAGGTTCTCGGCAGGACTCTCCGCCACCAGGGCCCGGCGGATCCGGACGGCTTCGGTGACGGACACCAACGAGCCCGGTACGTCACCCGAGTCGGCCTGTTGGACCGAGAGGCTGTTGAGTGACATGGCGAGGCCGGGGAGGTTCGCGGTGTCCCGCTGCACCAACGCTCGGCGGAGCCGAACGGCTTCCTCGGCGGACACCAGTGCCCCGCGATGGTCGCCGGTCTTCGACTGCTGGCTGGCCAGGTTGTTGAGGGCTGTGGCGAGCTGAGGAAGATACGCCGCCGGCTCCTGCTCCGCCAGGGTGCGGTAGTACTGGACGGCCTCGCGGATCGACACCAGGGCCTCGCGCCAGTTGCCGACCGCTCCCTGCCGGACACTGAGGTTGGTCAACGACAGTGCCAGATCTGGGAGGTGGGCTTCGAGGCTCTCCGCCACCAGGGCCCGGTGGATCCGAACGGCCTCGGCGACAGGGGCCACGGCCTCCCGAATCTCACCGGTGCCTGCCAATTGGTTGGACAGGTTGTTCAGGGCCGCGGCGAGGTCGGCGAGGTGGGCTTCGGGGTTCTCCGCCACCAGGGCCCGGCGGATCCGGACGGCCTCGGTGATGGCGGGCCCCGCAACCTCCGGATCGCCGGCCTTCCTGTGGTGCACGGAGAAGTCGCTCAGGACGGAGGCGAGGCCGGGGAGGTGGGCTTCGGGGTTCTCCGCCACCAGGGCCCGGCGGATCCGGACGGCTTCGGCGATGGACAACAGCGCGGCCTGCCGCCGGCCTGAGTCGGCCTGCCTGGCCGCAAGATTGCCCAGCAGGTGGGCGAGGGCCGGGAGCTGGGCGGCCGGGCTGCGCACCGACAGATCGCGGCAGATCTGAACGGCGCGGGTGATCGACTCCAGCGCGGCCCGTGAGTCTCCCGCCTCCTGCTGGCGCAGGGCCAGGTTGTTGAGTGAAGTGGCGAGGTCGGGCAGGTGTTCGTCCGGGTCCTTCTCCGCCAGGGCGCGGCGGATGGCGACGGCCTCGGTGATCGACGCGAGTGCGGGGCCCAACCGGTCGAGCTCCGCCTGCCGGAGCGAGAGGTTGTTGAGGGAGAGGGCGAGGTCCGGCAGACAGGTGTCCGGGTCGCTCTCCGCCAGGGTGCGGCGGATGCCGACGGCCTCGGTGACCGAATCCAACGCGGCGCTCAACCGGCCCAGCTCGGACTGCTGGTTGGACAGGTTGGTGAGGGTGGTTGCGAGGCCCGGGAGGTACTCGTCCGGATGGTCCTGGGCGAGGGTGCGGCGGATGCCGACGGCTTCGGTGACCGACTCCAGCGCGGCCCGCCGGTCACCCATCTCGCCTTGCCGTACGGCGAGGTTGTTGAGCCAGTTCGCCATCGCGGACTGTGATTCCTCGGAGTTGGCCCCGCTCTCCCGAGGCCGTGAGCGCTGGGTGGCGATCAGGGCGAGCCGGGGCAGGAAGGCGTGACTGACGGGAAGCTCCCCGGCGAGTTCGGCCAGCGGCAGTGGAGTCGGGTCCGCCTGTGCAAGGCGTTCGAGGGCTCGGACGAACGGTCCGCCCTGTGATGTGGCAACGTCCAGAGCGGCCCGCCAGAGCCTGGGTACGGCATCGAGTGCTGCCACGGCCGCGTCGGATCCGCCGTCGAGGTGCGCGGTGGTGGCGAACCGCGAGATGCCGACGCACACGTTCCGGAGTTCGGCCTCGTTGGCCAGCTGCAGGCAACGGGAGAGCAGATCCGGTCGGGCTGTCATGATCGTTGTGCTGAGGTGGGTACCGACAGGGTCGGGCCGTACCGCGACGGTGCCGTCCTCGGGCGCCTCGGGCAGCAGGTCCTCGAACAGGCCGACCATTTCGCGGCGCCAGGAGCCGTCGGTGGCGAGGTCCGGAATGCCTTTGAGGACCTGCCCGATCCGGCAGCGCTTGGGCGCAAGGAGTGTGAGGAGGGCCCCTGCCTCCCGTAGAACCTGGAGGACGTCGTCGGAGGTTCGGCCGATCTGTGAGCTGTAGGCACGCTCCCAGTACTGGAACTCGTGGTCGAGGATGTGTTCGTACAACCCGGGTGCCTCGGTCGGGTGGTGCGCACCGGGGAAATGGGCTTCCAGCCAGGCGAGCATGACCAGGTCGAGCGTGGTCCACGGGCCGGAGGCGAGGTCGGCCGGCGGGGCCGCGCCGAGGACGGCGGCCTCGGCGGCCCCGAAGGACCTCAGGGCGGATCGGTACACCCCGGCCTGGCGCGGGTGCTGCGGTGCGAGCGGGACGTTCCTCAGCGTGTGGCGGTGGTCCGTCCGCCGGAGGTCCACGGCGATCTGATTGTCCCACCAGCCGGCCACCGAGCGGGCGGTGAGCAGCAGGCAGGTCGGCGCTTCGCGGTCCCGCAGCACGCGCAGCAGGTTGATGACGTCGGTGGTCCTGTGGTCCTCGGCGTAGTCGACGACCACGAGCAGGGGTGACGCGACCCGACCGAGCCAGGCGCAGTCCTCGGAGTGCGGTTCGCGGTTGAAGAAGCCGCTGTACCAGCCGTCCTGGGCCAGCTGGTGGGCGAGTTCGGCGGCGAGGCGGGTCTTGCCGGCGCCGCCCGTGCCGTGCAGCAGCGCGATGCGGGTCCGCGCACCGCCGCTGTCGGCCGCCTGGAAGTACTCACGCAGGGAGTCGAGTTCGTCGCGGCGCTGGAAGCGGATGATGTCGTGGCGGGCCGACAGCAGCTTGAGCGGGCCCGCCTCGTCCGGCTCCGTGGGCAGGGGGTGGTAGGGCGGGGTGAGGACCGGGGCGGTGGGCTTGTCCGGCAGTGGGTGCGGTTCGATGCCGGAGCGCCCGAGTTCGATGTCCAGGGCGGCACGCAGGCGGTTCTCCGCCACGGCTTCGCGAAGGAGCCGTGCGCCCCGGGCCACCGCCTCGGCCCAGGGACGGGGTTCACGCCCTTCGGAGCTGCTGCCCGACTGTCGGGCGGCAGCGGTGATGTCGATCACCAGGTACGTGCCGGGCTCGTCCTCGGCGTCGGCGAGGTCGTCGAGGAACCCCTCCGGGAGCGACTGCCAGTCCGGCCGGAGCTCGTCCGCCCGGTAGTCGGAGTCGTGCCCACCGCCGCCGGAGCCGCCCAGCCAGACGGCGACCAGGGCGTGGGCGGGGGCACCGGGCCGGCCGGTGGTGACGAGGAGGAGGGGGTGGAGCCGGGCGTCGAGGCACGCTCCGGCGTAGGTGACCGCCAGGTCGAGGCAGGTGCCGTGCCGGGGCAGGTGCAGCACCTCGTAGGGCGTGCGGATGATCTGCCTGCCGGGCGAGCTGCTGGCCGGCTCGTCGGCGTAGGTGATCCGCCGGGCGGCGAACGCGTCGTACAGGGCGCGGGCGCGGTCGAGTGGAGCCGACCGTCCTTGCGCGGGCACCGGGAGGGCGAGCAGGGCGTGGGGTGTTCCGGGGTCGGCGCCGCTTCCGCGGCTGCTCTGGACGTAGGCCGGCAGCCCGGCGGGCGCGTCGGTGGGCCATCGGGGCCAGATCGTGCTCACTGCTCGTACTCCGAGTCGTCGGTGGCGATGACGGCGACCGTGTCGCCGGTGGTCAGCCGGTCCACGTCGGGCACACCGGTCGCGGAGACCTCCAGGTGGCAGGCCCCGGCCGGAAGGCTGTCGAGGACGGCGTGCCAGGAGGAGCCGTCGGTGGCGCGAACCGCCTCCCTCCACGGTGCGGGTGCTGCCGTCCGGTCCCCGGCGGTCCGGTACCGGAACCGCACCCGCGTCCGCTCGTCGGCCTGCGTGCCGTGGAGGGTCACGCGGAACGGGACGGGCCTGCCGGCGGGGGCGGCCTCGTCGAGGTCGAGCCCGAGCCAGGGGCCGTCCGGCGTGTCGCCGCGGACCGCCGTGAGCGGCTCGCCCTCGTGCTCGGCGAGGAGGTCGACGACGGCGGCGGTGGATGCGAGGGCCAGGTGGCGCTCGGTCACCACGTGGCGGGCGTTGAGGTCGGTCCCGGCGTCGATGGGGATCGCGGATATCGCCGGCACGGTACCGTCGCCGTGCCAGGTGGGGTTGGGCAGCCACGGTGCCGCCTCTTTGGTCACCGTGATGCCCGACGAGGTGAGCAGGCCGTGCTGGAGCGTGCCGTGGCCGCGGCTGAACACCGCCGTGAGCAGCGGGCGCTGCGGTGTGCCGGCCAGGCGCGTCCAGGCCGTTTCGATGTCGCGGTGGACCTCGAAGGCGGCCTTGGCCCGGACCGCGAACGCGGGATCGGCGTCCCACTGGTGCGGGTACAGCGGATCGACGCCGTCGGGGTCGGCGAGTGCCGGGTAGCGCGGCAGCAGCTCGTACACCGAGGGCCACGTCCGGAGCACACGGGTCAGCCCGGCGAGCCGGACCGGTCCGACGGGCAGTCCGTTGACAAGGACGTCCAGGGCCTTCGGCGCGCCTCGGTGCGGGGTCCCGAGGGTGATGAGCGCCTTGCAGAACGGCGCACCGCCGCCCGGGCCGAGCCAGTGGCGGGCCACCAGCCCGCCCATCGAGTGCGCGACGACGATCACCCGGCGATGCCGGGCGGTGGTGTGCAGGTCGCCGAGGCGGGCGGCGATCTCGCTCCTGAGACGTTCGGCCGCGTGCCGGACCCCGAGGCGGAAGTCGTACGGGAACAGCAGGACGTCCGCCCCGGTGTCCGGCGGTTGCCCCGGGCGGGCCGTGTCGATGCGGACGTCCCCGAAGTGGTGGACGATCCTGCGGACGAGCCGTCCGTAGCCCGGGACGACGAACGGGCCGGCGACCGTGATGTCCGGCAGCACGTCGACCGGACGGAGCTCCGGTGTCTCGTCCAGCCCCAACCTGGCGGGACGGGCCAGCGCCCCGAGCAGTCGCCGCCGGTGCGCGTCCCAGTGCGGCGCCCCGTCGGACGTCTGCAGGACGCTTCCGCCGATGCCCGGCACCACCACGACCAGATGCTGCAACGGCACCGGCGACTCCCTCTTCCACGGCCGACGTTCGGAACTGACGCACAGTCACAGGGGTGCGCATCCGACGGTACTGCTGCCCCGGCCGGGACGGACGGGAATCGGCGACATGGGTGCGGCGCCGAGGACCTCGCGGTAGGGGCTCGGCGGCGCGGGCACCGGCACGGCACGGACGAGGCGTGCGGGTGACCGGCGCCCGCCGTGGCCCGGAACCGCCCGCCCGGCCGGGCCCGGTCAGGCCAGCGGTGCGGCGTCCAGCCGGATGACCTCGGCCGGTCCGGCCCGGAACGCCGGACTCGCCGCGTCGGCCTCGGTCATGTGCGGGGTCACGTCGTGGGCGGCGAGGGCGGCCTCGGACGACCACCGTTCGACGAGCACGAACCGGTCGGGCTCCCCGGTCACCTGGTGCAGGTCGTACCGGAGGCAGCCGGGCTCGGCCCGCACGATCGGGGCCAGCCGTTCGAAGGCGGCGATCTGGTCGCCGCCCCGGCCGGGCCGGGTGGTGATCAGGATGACGAGGTGTACCGGCTGTGACATGCGCGGAAGGCTACCCGGTGGGCCGGCCGGGGGTGTTGGCCGGGCCGGCTCCGGGCCGGCCGGCCCGGCGGTGCGCCGGGGCCTCACCCTTTCGGGCCCGGCGCGCGGCGCGGGCCGCCGGGGGATCCGACGATGAAGGTGCGCGACCCTGCCCGCCCGGAGATCGGAGACCGTGATGCCAACCCTGACGGTGTGGCGTTTCCCCACCCCGACCGGGGCCGACGCCGCCCTGGAGAGCCTCAAGGAGCTGCACCGGCAGCAGCTGATCACGGTGCAGGACGGTGCGGTGGTGAACTGGCCGGAGGGCGCCAAGAAGCCCAGGACCCGGCACCTGGCCAACCTCACCGGGCGGGGCGCCCTGGGCGGTGCGTTCTGGGGGATGCTGTTCGGAGTGATCTTCCTGGTGCCCATCCTCGGCATCGCCGTCGGCGCCGCCTTCGGCGCCCTCGGCGGCTCGCTCGCCAAGGCCGGCGGCATCGACGAGGACTTCATCCGGCAGGTGCGGGAGAGCGTCACGCCCGGGACGTCAGCGCTGTTCGTGCTGAGCTCGGACGCCGTGCTGGACCGGATCCGGACGGCCTTCGAGGGCTGGGACGCCGAGCTGATCCAGACGAACCTCTCGGCCGAGGAGGAGTCCCGGTTGCGCGAGGCCTTCTCCGAGGACCACGAGACGCACTGACCCCACTGATCTCCACTCATCCCCACTGAACCCCACTGAACCACGTGAGCGGCACGCTCCTCGGCGCCGCGCGGACCGGACGGCCTCGCCGCCGTCCGA
>NZ_BNBO01000070.1 GCF_014655955.1 Kitasatospora indigofera | reverse complement strand
CATCCTCCTGAGCGGCCTCACCGCCACCCTCGCCCCGCAGCCGTAGCGGCCCCTCGCGCAGGAGCGCCACGGGCAGGGACGAAACGGCACAGCACCCCATTCCTCACAGCCGGCACGGAAAACAGGAAGCGAAGCATCACCTCCGCACCGACGGAGAATCTGCATCGACGGGGGGCCAGCATCGGAGACCATCGTGATCGTCCTCGGAGTCATCCTCCTCGTCATCGGGTTCCTCACCAGTCTTTCCTTCCTCTGGACGATCGGCATCGTCCTGCTCGTCGTCGGCCTGATCCTGTGGGTCATGGGCGCGGTCGGCCACGAGGTCGGCGGACGCCGCCACTACTACTGAGCCGTCCCCACCGGTTCCAGGCCTCCGGCACCACGTCCGCGAAACCGCACGGCCCCCTCGTCGGCGCCGTGGGCCCGATGGTTTCCAGCGCCCGGCCCCCCAGCGGGGTCGGGCGCCCCCTCACGCTCGGCGTCGATGCGGGCGCGCAGCAGGGTGGCCCGGGTCGCATGAGGGCGCGCAGAAACGGACACCCGGAGCGGTGGACCGTCAGCAGGTGCCGGTCATCGGCCGGCTGTGAGCCCAGGCGCAGCAGCCGTCCCATGGCCAGGCAGACCCCGACGGCCAGGCCGATGGTGGCGAAGTTGGCGCCGGCGAGGCGCAGCAGGCCACCGAGCCGCCCGTCGGTCGCCCGCGGTCACGCCCGCTCCGGCGTCCGGACAGGGCACGCGGTGCACAAGGCGAGGCGACCTGCGGGCACGGGCACCGAGGACAGGCTTCCGGGGCTGCCCCGCTTCTCCGCCTGCCTGTGGTTGCCACGCAGCACAAAGCCTCGAAAACCCTTCACGGACGACCCTCTCCCTCATCTCTGCTGCACGGTTCGCTCCTGCCCACGACCAGGCCGGCACACCGCGGCATCGAACTGTGGCGCGCGCAGGACCTGTCGAAACCTTGGAACCGTGATCGTCTGCCCGCCCCGCTCGTGAGCACTCCCCCCGCGCCGATCCGGGCGGCTCCGGCACCGTGCTTCGCCGGGGCCGCCGTCACCGTCCAGCGGGAGCGCGCTTCGCTGCGGCCCTGCCGTGCATCACCCGATGCGTACAGGGACCACGTGAGCGATGCCCCCGGTCGCGGCGATGGCGATCAGCCGTTCCCGGCGCCGGCAGTGCCTGCTCGCGGGCTGCGACGTCCTGACCGGGCTCGCTCGTGCCGGCGAAAGCAGTGGTGCGCGCGGGCTCGGTACCGCGGAGCACAGCCGCCGGGTCAGCGGCGGACCACATCCTCGGACTCACCCCGGCCGGCGGGCCCAACACCCCGGTGGTGCCGGGCAGTCGACCGCCACGGCAGCCGTCCCTGCGTGACCGCGAGGGCAGCCCCCGACAGCAGCACCAGCGCGCCCGCTCCCTGCAGCGCGCCGAAGGACTCGCCGAGCAGGATCGTCGCGCACAGCGTGTTGACGACCGGCACGGCGAACATCATCAAGGAGGCCGACGCGGGGCCGACGGCCGCCACACCCCGGTAGTAGAACAGGTTGGCGACAGCGGCGGGGCCCACGGCCAGATAGGCCGTGTTCAGCCACACCCCCGCCGGCAGTGTGCTCCAGTGCATGCCCGGGATGTCGGGCGCGGCGAGCAGGCCGAGCAGTACCGCGCCGGCACAGGTCGCGTAGGTGGTGGCGCGCAGGGGCTCGACAGCGGCCATCACCTTGGGACCGACGAGTGTGAAGGCCGCCCAGCACACCGCGCTGAGGAGGAAGAGCGTGTCCCCTGCGAGCTGGGTCGAGTTCCCGTGCGTGCTGCCTCCCGCGCCGAGGAAGAAGACCACCGCCCCGACCAGTCCCAGGGTGAGTCCGGCCAGCCGCGCCCTGGAGGCCGTCTCCCGCCTGGTGACCAGGAGGAAGGAGCTGGTGAGGACGGGGCTCATGACGGGAATGAGGATGCCCGCGTCGAGCGAGGGGGCGAGTGAGAGCCCCCAGAAGAAGAAGCCGTTGTAGGCGAAGACGCCCAGGACGCCTGCCGTCATCGCCCGCCGTCCGGCTCGCGGCGGTACCCTCGCGGACCGGTTGCCGAAGATCGCCACGGCCGCCAGCAGCGCCAGTGCGCCCCCGCCGAAGCGCAGAAAGGCGGCCACGGTGTGCGGGACGTGCTCCACCACCGACTTCGAGCTGGAGAACGCGCTTCCCCAGAGCACCATGGTGACCATCAGCAGCAGGTAGGGGCTGCCCGTCCTCTGTTTCGCTTCCATCGCCCCACCCTGGCCGCCCGGTCCCCCACAGGTCTTGAACGCTGGTGCGCGGGCCACAATGGGAGGCATGGGGATCGGGGACGGCTGGGCGCGGTACTGGCGCGACGGGAGCCGCCCGCTGGAGGCCATGCACGCGCACTTCCTGGACCACGTCTATCCGCCGCACAGCCACGACTCGTACTCGTTCGGCATCACCGACGCCGGTGCCCAGCGCTTCCGGTGTCGCGGCGCCGCCCACACCAGCGGCGCCGGGATGGTGATGGTGTTCAACCCGGACGAGGTGCACGACGGCCGGGCCGCGGCGGAACTCGGCTACCAGTACCGCATCGTGCACATCGGCCCGACGCTGCTGAGGGAGATCCTCACCGACGCGGCTGACGGCAGGATCACCGCGATGCCGCTGTTCCCGCAGCCGGTGCTGACCGATCCCGTGCTCGCCGGGGCCCTCGCCCGGCTGCACTCGGCCCTGTCCTGCCAGGCGGACCCGCTGGTGCGCGACGAGCGGCTGTCGGCGGCCGTCACCGCGATCGCGCACCTCGGCGCCGCCCACCCGCCCCGCACCCGCTCGCTCACGGGGGGCGCGCAGCGCAGAACCGCAGTGCACGCCCGCGAGTTGATCCGCGAGGCGTATCTGCGGCCGATCCCGGCCGAGGAACTGGCCGACTCGGTCGGCTGCAGCCGGTTCGCGCTCTACCGGGCCTTCCGCGCCGAGTTCGGCCTGGCCCCCAGCGAATACCAACGCCAGCTCCGGCTGCGCCACGCCCGTTCGCTGCTCACCGCCGGCGCCGCGCCCGCCGAGGCGGCCGCGGCGGCGGGCTTCGCCGACCAGGCCCACTTCGGCCGCTGGTTCCAGCGGATGTACGGCATCACCCCCGGCACCTTCGTCCGCGCGGCGATCTGAGCGGAGATTCGACGGCGGCCGCACCCGGAGGTCGTCACGGTCCGTAGACCTGGAGCCGGTCCTCCACGCCTCCGGCCGGCTGCGCTCCGGGCCGTTCGCCCGTGGTGAGGTGCGCGGCAGCGGCGGTGTGACCGTGTGGACGCGGCAGGCCCCCGGCGGCCCCCTCCGGTCGGCGCGCCGAGCGATCGGTGTCAGCGCACCGCGTGACGGCCGGTGCCTCGGCGCAGCCGCAGACCGGCGTAGGTGAGGTCGGCGATGAAGAGGGCGATCGCGATGATCAGCAGGTAGAGGAGTCCGTGGGCGACGGCGCCGATGATGCCGAGCACCATCGCCAGCAGGAGCAGGAACAGGAAGAGGACCATGGCGCGACTACCGTTCTCCTAGGGGGTCGGCGGACCGAGGCAGGGCGAGCACGTCGGTGAGCTCCGCCAGTTCCTCGGGCGTGGGGCGGACGGGCCCTTCGGTGCCGTCCTCGGCGAAGGCACGGATGCGGGGGGTGCGGATTCCCGTGAGGTCCGCGACGGCTTGAGCGGTCAGATGCCGTCGCCGCATGGCTCGACTCAGGATTCGGGCAAGATCGGTGTCGGTCACAGCGGCCCCTCAGCATCGGGATCCTCGTCCCCGGTCGTCTGCCCGGCTGCTGGACAAGTAAGCCGGTACCTGTGCTGAAGGAACAGGGAGGCGGCTGCGGACCCGGCCGGCCCCGCGCCGACCGCGTGGACCGTGTCGACGGAGGAGCCGGCACCGGGGAAGCCCTCGCACCGGCGAGGTGGGGGCGCCCCGCGCGGGGTCGGCTGCATGCGCGGACCACCGGTGCCACCGCCGCCCTTGCCGGGTGCCGGCCGTCATCCCGTCCCGGCGAGGCTCTCGCGTGCGGCGGCCACCGCCTCGGCGGTGAGGCCGAGCTCGGCGTAGAGCCGCTGGTGGTCGGCGGAGGCGCCGAAATGGTCCAGGCTGACGATCCGGCCCCGCGGGCCGACCCCCTGGCGCCGGCCGAGGGCCACGCCGGCCTCCACGCTCACCCGCGCGGTGAGGGCGGGCGGGAGGAACTCCTCGCGGTCGGCCAGCACCTGGGCCGCCAGGGCCAGGTGCACCTCCGATCCGGTTGCCATCAGCAGCACCTGGGGCTGCTCGCCGTCGGCCGCGTCGCGCAGCACGCAGCCGCCGAGCGCGGCGCCCTCCGCGCGGGCGCAGCCGTCCGGGCCGCGGTCGAGGACGGGCACCTTCTGCGCTTCTCCTGCGAGACCGCCCCCGACCAGGACTTCGACGGGTTGTTGCTGCCCGCGAGGTCGGCGGAGCCGCCCCGCAGTTCGGGCAGGACAGGTACCAGGGCGGTCAGCACCTTGCCGGAGGCGGCGCGGGTGGCCAGCCCCCCGGGGTCGGCGGGAAAGGCGGGGATCCGGGTGTGCCAGCCGTCGGGCAGCCGGGGCTCCCGCAGTCGGTCCAGCAGTGCGGCCCGCCGGCGTGGGTACCGGCGCCGCGAAGGCCGGTCGGGTCAAGCTCATCGTGCTGCTCGCCCTGCTCCTGTTCGATGCCGGCTTCGCGGTGAAGAACCTCTGGTGGGTGGCCGTCGTCCTGCTGGTGCTTTGGCTGGTCGGCTTCGTTGCCCGTGGCACCCACTCCTCCGGGCGCCGCGACCGCTGCACCGCTGGAGGGCCGGCCCGGTACCGGACCTGGGCGGGGTGCACGCGGCGACGCGGCGACGCGGCACCCCGCCCGCGCGCGCCCGCCGGTCGGCCACCGGAGCCCCCAGCAGGCAGGGAGCGGGTTCCGTGGCGTGTTCGGGGCGGAACGGGGAACACGGGCGGTGGGCTACGGCGGGCGTGGCCCGTGGGAGAACGGAATCCGGGCATGAAGGTGCCGCCGAGGTTGCGGGTGATGACGACCACGGCGTCGGGGGAGGTCCGACGCCGGCTGTTCGTGCCGGAGGGGGCCGCCCCGTCGTCGGCGCCGGCGGCACCTCCGGCCGGGGAGCCGGCGTCGGTGGCACGGCGGGACGCGGGCGGGGTGCTCGCGTCGGTGCCCTGGTTCTCGGCGGGCCTGCGGTTGGCGCTGGGTGCGCTGGTCGGCTGGTTCCTGTTCGAGCAACTGCTACGGCTGGAAGCACTGCTGACGCTGCTGGTGCTGTCGGCGTTCATCGCGGTCAGCCTGGAGCCGGTGGTGGCCGCGCTGTGCCGCCGGCGGCTGCGGCGCGGGTGGGCGGTGGCCACCGTCCTGAGCGTGTTCCTGTTGTTCGCCGCGGGGTTCCTGGTGCTGGTCGTACCGCCGGTGAGCCGGGAGGCCGGCGTCCTGATGCGCAGCGTTCCGGGCTGGTTGCAGCAGTTGCACGACCATCACTCCGCGCTGGGCCGGATCGAGGACCGCTACCACCTGGTGGCGCGGGCGAAGCAGGCCCTGGGCGGCGACGGCGGGCCGGGCGTGCTGGGTGGCGTCCTCGGCGCGGGCCGGCTGCTGCTCGACACGGTGACGTCGCTGGTCGTCGTGGTCACCATGACGCTGTACTTCATGGCGGGGCTGCCTGCCATCAAGGAGTTCTGCTACCGCTTCGTCGCCGGCCGCCGTCGGGACCGGGCCCGTGAGCTGACGGAGGAGATCCTGTCGCGGACCGGTCGGTACATGCTGGGCAACGTGGTGACCTCGGCGATCGCCGGGATCGCCACCGCCGTGTGGTGCGCGGCGGTCGGAGTGCCGTACGCGGCCGCGCTGGGGGTGTTCGTGGCGCTGATGGACCTGGTGCCGATCGTCGGCTCGACCGTCGGCGGAGTGGTCGTCAGCCTGGTCGCGCTGGCGGTCTCCTGGCCGGTCGCGCTCGCCACGGCCGGCTTCTACGTCGGCTTCCGGCTGCTGGAGGACTATCTGATCATGCCGCGGACGATGCAGTTCGCGGTCGACGTGCACCCCTTCGTCACCGTGGTGGCCGTCCTGGCCGGCGGCGCGCTGATGGGCATCGTCGGCGCGCTGGTCGCCGTCCCCGCCGCGGTCGCCCTCGGCCTGGTCCTCGACGAGTTCGTGTTCCCCCGACTGGACGGCCGGTAGTCGCGGGGAACGACAGCACGGGCATCTGTCCTGCCAAGCGGACATCGGCGCGCCGGGCCCGTCGAGGGGCTGCCCACTTGGACGGGGGCAGGCGAGGCGGGTTGGCGGGCGGTGGGGCCGGGCGCCGGAAGATCCGGTGTATTCGCCGTTCCCCGTGAGGCATTCGACCAGGAACAGCCCCAGACTGTATCCGTCGGCAGGTGCCACTCCTTGGCCGCGGCCTCTTCGAGGGCCGGCAGCGGTGCCGGTGATCAGGCCGGTGCGGGGTCAGTACCCCGTCGTCGGCGGCACGCCCCTGGTCGAGAGGGAGGTCGTCCACCGGCCGTCCACGGGGCCTCCCCTTCATCAGGGACCACCTGCCGTAGTGCAGCCAGGAGTGCCGCGTCATGGTGTGGGCGTTGTCCGAGCCGGGCGGCATGAGCGTCCGCCGCCGCACGGTTCCGGATGCGATCGGGGTCATGGAAGCCGGTGTCAGGCGGGCGACGCATCCGTGCCGGGGAGCCGTTCGGTCCCGCCGCCGAAGGGAAGGAAAACAGTGCGGCCGGCGAGGAACCAGGCACCCTCGACCCTGCGGAAGATGTCCTCGTAGTGGCCGACGTTCGCCGGGAGCCCGGGCTGGGTCATCCCGCCCGAGTAGCCGTCGACCCGGTATGTCGTCAGATACGAGACAGCCCGCGCTGCCGCCTCGGACTCCACCGTGACCAGGATGTTCGTCATCAGACGGCGCGACAGCCTGTCCGCCGGACGGGAGGCGAAGTAGGCGCGCAGGGCCTCGCGCCCCTCAATGCGCCGGTCCCCGAAGGGCCAGTGCCAGACACCATCGGGCGTGAACAGCTCAGCCACCGAACCCGGGTCGCCGAGGTCAAGGCGGTGGACGAAGTCCACGACGATGCGCTCGCAGGCGCGTTCCGCGAGCATCCGCTCGACCGGGGGAATGATCTCGTCGTCCATGCCCCCTTCTATCAGCCCGAACAGGTTCCGGGGCAAGAGCTTTTCCGCATCAGCAGTGCCCGGGAAGGCCGGCGGCGCCGGGGACGGGTGACGGTCGTCCGATGAAGCCCCCGTTCCGGGGACCGCACCGGGAGCGGCTCACCAGCGGGTCCCCGCGGGCGCGGGGAGCAGACGGTGTCATGAACGCCTGGCACTCGGTCGAGGGACCCGCCACCTGGTCCCAGCGCCCGCGGGGTGCCGTGTTTGGGGGGGTGTCCGACCCTTCGCTCCCGGCTACGGCCCGACCCCACCGGAACTCCCTGACCTCCCGGATGCGGCCGTCGGCGGTGCACCGGCGGACTCGGCAGGAGCGGCCGGTGTCGCCCCTGCGACGGGGGAACCGGTCGCAGGGGCGGAACCGCGAGGGACTACGGTCGCCAGACCACGGCCAGGTGGGACGCGTACATGGCGCCGCCGTGGAGCAGTTGGACCCCGGCGACGAGACCGGCGTCGTTGACGAACAGGGCGGCCGCGTACTGCTCGCCCCCGGCGAGCGGCAGCACGGTGGCCGTGCCGTCGGGGCTCCAGCGCACCGCCTGCTGGTACTCGCGGGCGGGAATACCGCTCCAGGTGTATCCGACGACGGTGGCGGCGGCGTTGATGCCGCTGGGGACGGTGCCCGCTGTGCCGGCGGGCGCCGCGAGCGTCCTGCGCGCACCGTCGGGGCGCCAGAGGGCCGCGTCCTGCCGGGCGGTGTCCGGGTCGGCGGGCGGCACGGTGCCCGCGATGTGGCCCGAGGCGTTGAGGGCCGTGGCACTGGTGCCCGCGCCCAGATCCCGGCGGCTGTGGCCGGCGCCCCAGACCAGGGCGTGCCCGGCGCCGGAGTCGGGATCCGTCGTCCCGCCACCGATCACGGTGCCCGCGTCGTTGATGCCGGTGGCGGACGTGTAGCGGTAGGCCGACGGTGCACCGAGGGCGGTGACGGCCCCGCCGGGGCTCCAGAGCACCGCGTGCCGGGGGTCGAGGGGGCCGGCCCCCGCGGAGTAACCGACCACCGTGCCAGAGCTGTTGACCGCGGTGGCGACGGTGCGGACATCGCCGGCGAGCGCGGCGAGCGAGATCACCGTGCCGTCCGGGCGCCACGCCACGGCGTGCTCCTGTCCCGCGTCGTTCCAGGAGTACCCGACCGCGGTTCCGCCGCGGTTGACCGCGGTGGGCCGGCTGTAGAGGTCGCCGGGCAGCGCCGCCAGGGCGGCGGGGGCGGCGCCGGGGGCCCAGCGCACGGCGTGTCCGCCGCCCGGCAGGCCGGACTGCCAGGAGAACCCGACCACGGTGCCCGCGTCGTTGAGCGCGACGGTCCTGCCGTAGTGGTCGCCGGGGAGCGGGTCGAGGACGGCGACGGTGTGGTCGTTGTCCCAGCGCACCGCACGGGGACCGTCACCGGGGCTGCCGGAGGACACGCTCCCGATGACGACGCCGAACCTGTTGACCCCGGTGGGGTCGCCGTAGGGGGCGCCGGGCGGGGTGGGCAGCACGACGGCCACCGAAGGGGCCGTGCCAGGGCCGGCGGCTGCCGCGCTGGGTACGGCCGGCGCCGCGAGGGCGACGGCGGCCGTGGCGGTGGCCACCGCGACGGCGGCCCGTAACGCGCCGGTGGTGCGGAAGATCGCTCGGGTGGCTGCGGGTGTGCTCATGACGTTCGGTTCCTGTCTCGTCGACTGTGCAGATCGGCTGGACGGTGACTGGACGGGCCGGCTGGCGCCGGCCCTCATGAACTGCGCACGGTGCGAGGGCCGTTGACGCGACGTACGGCGGCACCGGCCGGCCCTGACCGACGCCCGGTGCGGCCTCCAGTCTCCGCCACTTCGGGGCGCACCCGCAGGCCGTTCGGAAAGCTGCTGCCCCCGGGACGCAGGGGGCGCAACCTCCTCCCGGAGGCCCCCCGCGCACAGAACCGGGCCGATCCGGGAGCAGCAGCAGACGGCCCCCGCCCTACCTGGAGGCGGGCAGGAGCGGGAGAGCCGGCCGAGGATGGCCGTCCGACCGGCCGGGTCGGGGTCGTGGGCGGGCTTGCGGGACACCGGCCGGGGTGCCCTCCGCGATGGGTGCCGGTTCGGCCGGCGGTGCACGACGCAGCCGCGGTCAGCGCGTTTGCCGGACCGGCGTCGGGCCCGTAAGTCGGACCCGCTCTCCCTTCGGGGCCGGTACCTTGCTGATCATGGGCCTGCGGGAAGCGCTGCCCCGCCTCAAGGGACCGGCCGGACCGGCCAAGGGAGTTCCACGCATGCATACGTACCGGTCGATAGCCCTGCTTGGCGTCCTGGCCGTACTGGCGGTCGGATGCACCACGGCCGATTCCGCCGCCGAACCGGCCGGCGGGACCGTCACCTCGGCGGGCGACGGGAGTGCCGCACTGACGCCGGAGCTGCCCGCCAAGAACGAACTGACGGCCCCGCAGGCCGTCGGTGACGCTCGGAAGATCATCCGAGCGGGCTACGCGCAGCAGATGGGCGTGCAGTTGGCCTCGCTCTTCGCCGAGCGCTCGCCGGCCGCCGTCGCGGCCGGGTTCGACATCAACAAGCCGTTCTACTTCGCCGGGGTCAACCTTCCGCGGCCCTACCCGCAGGACCTGGCGGGGCAGGCAGATCTGGCTCTGCGGGCGGCAGCGCTGGCCAACACGTCCAACACCACGCTCACCCTCGCCTCCACCCCCGCCCAGGGCTTCGCGACGAAGGACACAGCGGTGGTGTTGCACTGCACGGTGGCGACGTTGCGCGGATCGGCCTCCTCGCACGACATCCCGGTGTGCGCCTGGGCTGACAGCTGGACGATCGGCGTCGTAGCGGCCTTCAGCACGAAGATCGAAACGGGGCAGGGAGCGGCCGACCTGCAAGGGGCGGCTGATCTCACCATCGCCACGCGCACCGCTGCAACGCAGTCGAGCCCCTGACCCGACCGCCTTCGTCCGGGGAGCCGGCCCGCCCCGGCCCGCTCCACGGGCGGCGGAGGAGGGAGACGACCGTGCCGGGGATGGTCGCCTGCCCGGCGGGGACCGGATCGTAGGCGGGGTGTCGGGGGATCAGCCAGGTGCGGCCGCCCACGATCCGCAGATGCTTGACGGTGGCCCCGCCGTCGCGGGGGGCCGCGACGACGTCCCCGCACCGGGCGGTGTCCTGGCGGCGGATCGTCACCCCGTCACCGGATGAGGATCAGCCCACCGTGCAGCACCGGCAGGTGACACCAGCCACCAGCAGACGGAGATCAGCCGGAGCCGTCCTGCTCGGCCTCCCAGCGGTCGGCAAGTTCCTTTCAACGGCCCCACCCGTCAAGGAGTCACGCTCCGGTCGGCGAGCAGGACGGCCGGCAGCGGGGCCTCCAGCACCACGGCGCGCGGGAGCGCCAGACCGAATTGCCGCTCCAGCACCGCCAGGGTCGTCCGGTGCACCTCCCGGTGCGTTCGTTTCTCGTCCGGCAGGCCTTCCATGCTCAGCAACCCCCTGACCTTGTCCACGAGTTCGGGATCTCCCGCGACCTGGCCGTTGCCCCAGGAGTCGTCCAGGTGCAGATTGAACGAGCAGACCGTCCGGCCGTCCCGGTGGTAGTGGAAGGTCGGCGGCACCGGCTTGCCGTTCTCCTCCTCGTACTCCAGCAGGAAGACGTCGGCCCCGCCCTCGGAGATCGCCGGATCGTTCCGGAATTCCCCGAACCAGCCCCCGTACGCCACCGCGAAGGTCCACCCGCCGCTCACCCCCAGGCGTAGCCCGATCCCGTCCCAGGCGTCCCCGTACTCCGAGTCCAACGCTTCGACCAGTCCGTCCCCGGTGAGCTCCCCGACCGGCTCCACGGTCCGCTCCGACCACTGGGCCGAGGCCGCGATCCGCGCCGCCAGCACCTCGACCCCGAGCCCTCGGGCCAGGACGACGTTGTAGCCGCCGAAGGCAATGCTCCGTGGCTCCGCGAGCCAGGCGATTCCGTCCGTCATGCAGGTGATCCTGCCGCACCACACCGACACACCCGCCCCGGGCCGCCGGACTGCTCCGATCCGGCTGCCCGCCCGGGTCGGGTACCCGGAACCGCGGCCGCGGCCGCCGCCGTCGGCCGCGGGCGGGCCGGTGGCGGTACCGGCAGGGCAGGGGGCAGCCCGGACTCTCCGAAACCTGTGTACCCACCCCCGGCCCGCCGGGTCAGTGCCCGAAGTGGAGTCGCCGGCGCGTACGCGGCAGAGCGGTGCTACCGACCTCGTCGGTCGGCCTCGGTGCCGCCGGTTGTCCAGGTGCTCGGTCGCCCTGGCCGGCCTTCCCCGCGACCGCGAGCCGAGCGGAGCGGATGAGCCGGCGACGTCGGCCGGCCCGGGCGGCACCGACCTTGATCATGACGAGGGCGAGGCCGGCCACCAGTGTCAGAGCCACACCGGAGAGGAAGATCGCGAGGCCGGTCATGGTGGCGATCTGGTGTCCGAGGATCGTCACGTCGTAGCTGGGACCACCGGTGTTGTCCGCGATCAACAAGCCGACGAAGGCTCCGGTCGCCCCGAGCAGCAGAAGGCCGAGCAGCAACAGCATGGCGTACACCCTTTCGTCGAACGCCCCCCGGCTGTCGGGCATGCGTCTACCCGCCGAAGTGGCCCCGAAGCCTCCGCCCGTCCCCAGCACCTCGCAGGGCGCTCCGAGGCCGGGCCGGGCCCGCCACGACGGGCCCCGCTGAGAACGCCGGGCCGCACGACCGCTTTCGGTGAGGTCCGGCTCGTGGCGGGCGATCCAGCCGTCGGGACTCAAGGCCCACGCCTTGCAGGTCGTCGTTCAACCGGCCGAAGGCGTGGTGCAGTTCCCGGGTGCGGACGGCGGCGAGGTACCGGGCGGCCGGCGCCCCGCTGTGGGGGTGGGAGGCCTCCCCGTTCGTGACGGACACCAGGCGAAGCCGGACACCGGCCGCCGCCGGGACTGCGATCGTGCCACCGAGGCAGAGGACCTCGTCGTCGGGATGGGCCGCCACGATCAACGCCCTGGGCCGGGCGGGCCACTTCGGTGAGCACAGGCCGAGCCGGCCGGCGGCGCGCACCCGCATCGTCCGAAGTGCGGCGGCGGCGTCGACACCTCCGAGGTCGGCGTCGACGGCTGCGGTAGCGCTGTCCAGCCGTGCGTCGACGGCGGCCGGGCGCGCGTCGGCGGCGCCGAGGTGCGCCAGGGCGTGCGGGTCCAGGTCCCAGGTCCGGGAGGCAGTCGGCGGTGTGCGGGCGACGGCGCGCGCCGCCGGGCCGGCGGGCGGCACCCCGATGTCCGCCGTGGGGGAGGCCGGGGTGCTCCAGGCAGGCTCGCGGGCCGCCCACCGGCGTGGCGCGGGCGTCGTCGAAGGTCGGTCGCCACCCGATGCGCACATCTCCCGACAGCTACCTCGCCGGTCTCCTCCTGCGCGCCTCGATGATCTGGATCAAGGACCTCACCAGGACCACCCGATGATCACGACCCGACATGCCCCTGGGTGACGCGCTGAGGTGCCGGACGCCGACGGCGGGCAGGAGTCGAGTCAACGGTCGGCCAGCCGTGGACGCGGGGCCTCACCCGTGGATTCAGCGTCGGTGTCGTCGGTGCCGACCGGGCCGCGGGGAAGCATCCGGTCAAGCCACTCGGGCAGCCACCAGTTGGCCCGGCCGAGGAGTGTCATGGTCGCCGGTACCAGCACCATGCGGACGACCGTGGCGTCGATGAAGATCGCGGTGGCCAGGCCGAGCCCGAACATCTTGGTGGAGGGGTCCTCGGCGACGGCGAAGGACAGGAAGACCGCCACCATGATGAGGGCGGCCGAGGTGATGATCCGGGCGGTGCGCGAGACGCCCTCGACGATCGCCGTGCCGTTGTCGCCGGTGCGCAGGTACTCCTCGCGTACGCGGGAGAGGAGGAACACCTCGTAGTCCATCGACAGGCCGAACAGGATGGCGAAGAGGAACATCGGGATGAACGACACGATCGGAACCGTCGCTTCCAGCCCGATGAGTGCGCCTCCCCAGCCCCACTGGAAGACCGCGACCATGACGCCGTAGGCCGCGCCGATGCTCAGCAGGTTCAGCAGGACCGCCTTGAGCGGTACGAGTACCGAACGGAAGACCAGCATCAGCAGCAGGAAGGACATCGCCAGCACGGCGGCGACGAGCACCGGCAGGCGTTCGCTGGTGCGGCGGCCCACATCGGACAGGCTCGCGGCGGCGCCGCCGACGTGCGCCCTGGCCGGGCCGTGCCCGATCGCCGTGGGCAGCACGTCGGTGCGCAGCCGGGCGATGGTGTCGGCCGTGGCCTTGTCCTGGGGACCGGTGGTCGGGAACACCACGAGGGTGGCGATGCCGGTGGCCCGGTCGATGTGCGTCGGCGCGACGGATGCGATGCCCGGATCCGCCGCGACCGCCCCGACGATTCGGTCCAGCGCTCCCGGATCACCGGTGGCGTCCGCGGCGATGACGAGGGGACCGTTGGTGCCCGGGCCGAACCCCTCGGCGACGAGGTCGTAGGCCCGGCGCTCGGTACGGCTGCGGGGCAGTGAGCCGTCGTCGGGCAGGCCGACGCGCAGGCCGAGCACGGGCAGCGTCGCGGTCAGCAGCAGACCCGCCGCACCTACCGCGTACGGCACCGGGTGGCGACTGACGTGCCCGATCCAGCGGCGCCACCCGGCGGCGTGGGCGGCGCCTGCCGCCGGGTGGCGCCGCCGTGCGAGTCGGCCCGGCCTCCCGGTCCGCAGTGCCCGGCCGATCCGGCCGATGCGGCCGGCCCGGGCCAGGCGTGGGCCGGCGGCGCCGAGGAAGGCCGGCAGCAGCGTCACCGACGCGACCACCATGATCAGAACGACGATCGAGACGGCGAGCCCGCCCACCGTCATGAACGGGACGTTCGCGACTGCCAGGCCGAGGATCGACACGACGACGGTGCCGCCGGCGAAGACCACGGGCCTGCCCGCCGTGGCCACCGCCCGCCCCGCCGCCTCGCGCGGATCGAGCCCGCGCGCGAGGTACTCCCGGTGCCTGGCGAGCACGAACAGCGCGTAGTCGATGCCCACTCCGAGCCCGACCATGCTGCCCAGGACCGGTGCGAAGGTCGGGACGTCCGTCACCCCCGCCAGTACCGTCATCGTGGCGACCCCGACGGTCAGCCCGAAGACCGCCATGCCGATCGGCAGCGCGGCGGCGACGAGCGAACCGAACGCCAGGAACAGGATCGCGGCCGCGGCGAGGAGGCCGATCAACTCGCTCGCGCCGCCGTCGGCGTCGGAGAAGGCGTAGAAGAGGCTCCCGCCCATCTCGATGCGCAGGGGCAGTTCGGCACGCAGCCGGGCGCCGAGGTCGACGAGGGCGTCGAGGTCCTCGGCCGACAGCCGGCTCTGGTCGGGGTACTGCACCCGGACGACCGCGATCCGCCCGTCGGCCGAGACGAGGCCGCCGCGCACGGCGGTGTCCCCGCCTGCGTCGAGTGCCCCCGCCGGGTCGCTCGTGCCGAGCACGTGCGGCAGCCGCTGCACCTCGGTCTGCAGCCGCACGAGAGCGGTGCGCGCACCGTCGTGGCCGAAGAACGTGGCGGCGCCGTCTAGGGGGGTGACGACCACTTGGGCGGTCATCCCCTCCTGGCCGGTGCCGGCCCGCTCGATCAGTTCCGCGGCCCGTTGGGAGTCCAGTCCCGGAGCCGTCATCGAATCCGCATTCCGCCCGCCGAGGGCGACGGCTGCGAGGACGGCGAGCGTGGCGACGACCAGCCATGCCGCGATCACCCGCCAGGGATGGCGCGCGGCGCCTGCGCCCAGGCGCAACAGGGCTTTCGAGAGCATCGGGTCCTCCAACCACTTCGTCGGCCGTCCTTGTACGGCCGCCGATGTCGAGGCTCGTCGCCCCGGCGCTCCGCGGCATCGGCCCGCGGGTCGCGGATCCCCCGGCCCCGGGGCGGAGTGACGACCCGTCCTTTCGGCCGATGCGCGGCACGCCGCGGTCCCTAGGCTGGGAACCATGCTCCGAGACGACCTGCGAACCCTGTGGACCGAACCCCGGCCGCCCGACCCGCCCGCCCGGGTGCGGCGGGATTGGGCGCTGCTCGCCGCGGGCCTTGCCGGTGTGGCGCTGGAGGCCACTCTGCGCGAGAACCTCGTGTGGCGTCCGGTGGCGGTGGTGTTCGCCGTGTGGCTGTGCCTGCTGCCCCTGCGGCGCCGGACCCGCCCGCTGGCGACGGCCACGCTGGCGTTCGGCTCGGTGATCCTGCTTCAGGTGGCCTCGCTCGTCGCCGCACCGCGCGAGCCCGTCGGCCTGTACACCGGCGCGGTCGTGCTCGTGCTGGTGTACGCGCTGCCCCGGTGGGGATCGGGACGGGAGATCGTGCTGGGCGGCGCGATGATCGTCGCCGCGTGCGCACTGTGTGCCTTCACGGACGGGACCCCGGTCCTCGAACAGGTCGTGGGCTTCGTCTTCGGGCTGCTGCCCGGCGTGCTCGGGGCTGCGGTGCGGTTCCGGGTGACCGCTCGCGACCGGGAGTTGGAGCAGGTGCGCTCGCGCGAGCGCGAGCAGCTCGCCCGGGAACTGCACGACACGGTGGCCCACCACGTGTCGGCCATGGTGATCATCGCCCAGGCGGGCCGGGTGCTCGCGGGCACCGACCCGTCCGCCGCGGTCGAGGCGCTGGAGGGGATCGAGGAGGAAGGGGCGCGCACCCTGGAGGAGATGCGCGCCATGGTCGCCGCGCTGCGCCACCGCGGGCTCGGCGCCGAGCTGGCGCCCCCTGCCGGCGTCGCGGATCTGGAGCGCCTGGTGCGCACCCCCGGCGGTCGCATCAGGGTCGATCTGGGGCTCGACGGCGAGCTGGACACGCTGCCCCCGGCCGTGGACGCCGCCGTCTACCGCATCGTGCAGGAGTCGGTGACCAACACGCTGCGGCACGCGGTCGACGCAACCGAGGTCGTCGTCCGGGTCGCCGCTGAACGGCACACGGTACGGGTGAGCGTGCGGGACAACGGCCGGCGCACCGGCCGGGGTCGCGACGGATACGGACTTACCGGACTGCGCGAGCGCGCGACCCTGATCGGCGGCACACTACGAGCGGGCCCGGGCACCGACCGGGGCTGGCATGTCGAGGCCGAGCTGCCGAGAGCGAGGAGCGAGAGCGGTGTCCATACGCGTCCTCGTGGCTGACGACCAGACGATCATCCGCACCGGGCTGCGGATCATGCTGAACGCCCAGCCCGGCATCGAGGTGGCCGGCGAGGCCTCCGACGGACAGGAAGCGGTCCGTATGGCCCGCGAACTGCGCCCCGACGTCTGCCTGTTCGACATCCGCATGCCCGTACTCGACGGACTCGAGGCCACCCGGCTGGTCGCCGGCCCGGGCGTCGCCGACCCGCTGGCCGTGGTCGTCATCACCACGTTCGACCTCGACGAGTACGTCTACGGCTCGCTGCGCGCCGGCGCCCGCGGATTCCTCCTCAAGGACACGGGACCAGACCTTCTGGCCCAGGCGGTACGGTCCGCGGCCGACGGGGAGGCACTCATCGCGCCCAGCGTCACCGTCCGTCTGCTCCAGGCATTCGCGGACCTGCCCGCCGGCCGGCCCGCGGCCCAGCCGGTCTCACCCGTCACGGCCCGCGAGGAGCAGGTGCTCCTCGCCGTGGCTCGCGGGCTGACCAACACCGAGATCGCCGATGAACTGCACATCAGCCTCAGCACGGTGAAGACGCATCTGGCCAGCCTGATGGCCAAACTCGGCGCCCGCAACCGGGTCGAGATCGCGATGTGGGCCTACGAAACGCGCCGCATCCTTCCCGGAACCTGAGCCGGGTACCGGGCCATGTCCCAGGAGTCCCCGCCCGGACATCAGTGCACCGGGCGGGGACTCCGGGCAGCGGTCGGCACTCCGGGCAGCGGGCTGATCATGCCGCACCGCCGGCGCAAGGGCGAGGAACTGCCCGACTGGAAGCAGGCCCACAGCAAGGCCCGCAAACGGGACCTGGAAGATCCTGCGCGACTGCCACCTGAAAGACGACGGTGTGCGCCACGCGATGCCCGGCGTTGCCCGCCTGCACGACCTCGCTCTCCCGGGATGACTCCCGCCGCGTGCGGGACCTGAGAGGTCCACGGGAGAGCGGCCTCGGGGAGCATCGGGGCAGCCGATGTTCCCCAAGGCCGGAGAGGGCTCCCCCACCTCGCAGTCCCGGTGGAGAATCAGGCGAGGCAGAACTCGTTGCCCTCGATGTCCTGCATCGTGATGCACGACTCGTTGACGCCATCGGCGCGCTGCGTCAGCACGTGCTTCGCGCCGAGCGCCATCAGCCGTGCGCATTCGGCCTCGAGTGTGGCGAGTCGCTCCTCACCCACGAGCCCGGCGCCGGCCCGCACATCGATGTGCAACCGGTTCTTGACAACCTTGCCTTCGGGAACTCTCTGGAAGAGCAAGCGCGGGCCCGCACCCGAGGGATCGGTGCACGCGAAGTAGACCTCTTCCTCGGGTGGCAGCGAGCGGTGGTACTCCTCCCACGTGGCAAAGCCCTCCGGGGCCGTCGGCACGACGTACCCCAACACCTCGCACCAGAAGGCAGCGAGGCGCGCAGGCTCCGCGCAGTCGAAGGTCACTTGGATCTGCTTGATCGTTGACATCGGCGCACGATAACAGGGCCCTGCTCATCTCCGCAGGTCGGGGGGCCCGCACGTGGTCGGGAGGAGGCGTCTGCCACCCCTGTTGTGCCGTTCGGTCGTAGAGGTGAGCGGAGGCCAGTACCCCCGAAGGGAACCTGGGATGCGATACCGGCCAGCCCCTCTCGTCCTGCCAGACATCAGTTACGGGACAGCCCTCGACGCACGGTACGCGCCGCGGTCAACTCTCGTAGAACCACGGTGTGCCCTCAGCTCGGTGACCAGACACGCGCCACCGAGGACTGCACAGCGACGCCCCCTCGGGCCGCCGGCTGCGACGTCCGTTTTCGACCAGGGCCAGCACTTCGCGGCAGGCAAGCTCTGGAACGCGGCTCTAGCCGACGCGCACGCCGCCGCGACCTCGGCGCCGGCATCCTCTCCGATTTCTCCTACCGGTCGATCTGGCTCGATCTGGCTGACCCAGCCTGGCCCCGCCGTCGAACCGCTCAACCAAGCCCTCATCCACACCCGGCACCCCACCGCGAGAGCCCGTCCAGACGCAGGCCCGGGCCGGCGGCAGCGGGGAACGCACTCGGATGACGGCGTGTCAGAGTGCGCCCGTATCGTACGAGGCGGGGCGTTGACCGGCACCGAAGGGGCGCTGCAGGTATGCCGAACAAGATGGTCCAGTGGGGCGAGGAGTTCTTCTGGAGGCGGGGCGTGGAGCTGCGCTCCGGCCTGGTGCCGGACAACGACATGGGAACGTCCGTCGTTCAAAGAGGCTTCGAGCCCTGCCTGTTGGCCGTCATCCGGCTGTCGATGAGCAGCTCGACCGACAGCCGTACCACCTCGGGCTGGTTCCGCGAGACGCTCGCCCGGACCGGTCACCTCCCCCGAGCGGTTGAGCTGGCGTCCGCGATCAGCGACGGGCTCCAGCAGGGCGAAGAGCTGTATGCCCTGGTGAACGCTGCAGCCGACGCGGGAGACCTGCACAGCGCCCAGGCGCTGGCCGAGTCGATTCCGCTGCGGGGAGCGCAGGACCGGGCGATGGTGGACCTCGTGGCGGCATGGGCCCGTGCCGGTGACCGGGACAGGGCCGCCGCTCTGGCTGAGCAGATCCGCTATCCGCACAACTGGGGGGCGGCCTGGGCCGGGCTGGCGAAGGCGGTGCTGGCCCGTGGCGACACCGTAGGGGCGCGTGGGTTCGCGGCCCGCGCCGACGACGAGGTCCGTTCCTATGTCTTCGACGGCACCGGAGAGGTCCTGGCCGTCCTGGTGGAAGTGGCCGCAGCCACCGGCGACCGGGCCTGGGCGGCTGCGCTCGCCGACCGCGTGGAGGACTTCGCGCGATCCCGTCACCGGAACACCGGGTCCCGGCCCCCGGCCCTGGCCGCGGTACTGGCCTGGGAGGCCCAGAACGGAGACCTCGACCGGATCGATGCTCTGCTGCGCCCGTCACCGAGGCCTCCCGCCGCGGACGGGCCCGCACTGTGCGGGTGGGTGCCGGGGGCATCCGCGGCCCTGGACGGACCCCGGACCGGGACCTCGCCGGAGGAGCCGGACGACCTGGGCGGGACGGGAGGGGAGGAGGCGGAGCAGGCCCGCGTGCCCGCCGCCGGACCTTTCCTCAGGGCCCGGGACATGGCTCGACTGTTGGACGCACTCGCCGGAACAACCGACCACGACGTGGCCCTCGCCCTGGCCGACCGCGCGGAGCGCCTGCTGGACACCGGCCTCGCCTCTGACCGCGCCCTTCTGGTGACGTCCGTGTCACGCCTGCTGGCCCGGCTGGGTCAGGTCGAGCGAGCCATGGCTGTCGTCGGCCCGGTCGACCCCCGTCACCGCGCGGCGCAGCAGGCGATGATCGTCGAGCAACTGGCCCGCCACGGCTGCACGGACCGGGCCGAGGCTCTCGCCCGTGCGATAGCCGACGACGAGACTCGGGCCAGGGCGCTGATCACCCTGGTGCGGGAGCTTGCCCGGCGCGGCGATCCGGACCGGGCCGAGGGACTCGTCCACGTGATCACGGACGAGTGGGCACGGGGCGAGGCGCGGGTGGCGGTCGTCCGGGAGCTGGCTCGGCGTGGCGACCGGGAGCGTGCCGAGGCACTCACCCGCTCGGTCGTGCACCGTGCGACACGAGCCCGAGCCCTTGCCGGACTTGCGGAGCTGTCGGAGCCGTCCCGTGCCCGCAGGCTCGCCGCTCAGGTGGTACTCCTGGACGGCTGGACCGCTGCCCTGCCCGTCCTGGAGCGGATCGCGCCCCGCGCAGTGGCCGTGGTCGCCGATCAGCTGACGCTCTGATCCGGATCGCCTCCGGTGATCACCGAACCCCTTCTCGTCCCCGCCGATTGCGAGCCCTGCCCCATGATGATTCCGAAGCTGCCCTTGCACGACCCTCGTTGGCGCGACCTGCGCGGTGCGAGGGCCGAGGATGTGAAGGCGATCCTGGAGCAGATGGCGGCCGCCACCGGGACCGGAACGGGCGATGGATGGCGGCAGTCCTGGGCCTGCCTGGCCGAGGACCTGATCGACGACGGAACCGTCTCTGACGGGGCCTACGCAGCCCTACCGCATCTCGTCGAGGCAGCGGCGGCGTTGCCGGCGGGCCAGGCTGTGGATTTCTGGGTGGACCTGGGATTCATCGTGACCGCGGAGGACAGGCCTCCCGTTCCGGCCGACCTCCGGGCCGGGTTCAGCGCCGCACTGCGCCTGGCCGAACAGGCGGCGCTGCGGAGCTTCCTCGTCGCCGATGCTCCCGCGCGGGTCTGCGCCCGTCTCGCGCTGAGCTGCGTCGCCTTCGCCGGCCACCGGAGCGGCGCGGCACTGTGGGATCTTCAGTTGCAGGAAGGCCACCTGTTGCTGGTGTGTCCCGGCTGCGGGTACGACACCGAGATCCCCGACTTCTTCGTGGATCCGGTGCGCCCGCCGTTCGAAGCCCCGGGGCTGCCCGCTTCCGCCGATGCCCGTCCGGCAGGGCACCCCTGGGGTGAGGTCGCCGACGTGCTGCGGGGTGCGGCGCTCGGGGAGGGCTGGGAGGCCTTCCTAGGAGTGGCGCGCAGAGCCGCCGAGGCGGAGGTGCCCCCCGAGACGCCGGGGCAGGCCGCCCTGTGCTTGGTCGCGGGCATGGTCGCGGCCAAGGGCACCCCGCAGTGGGCCGGGAGGGAATGGGCCCGCAAACTGATGCTGCTCACCGGTGGTTTCCGCTGTTGGAGCTGCGAGCAGACGTGGACGATCGCTGACGGTCTGTCGGGTGACCCGGACGACGCCCACCCCCGGAGCCCCCTTCCGCAGACCCCGTCACCGGGCCCTCTGCCGCGGATCCTGAAACCGCAGATCCTGATACCGCAGGCGGCGGCCGGCGGCGGGGCAGGCGCTGCGACGAAGCCGGAAGCAGCCGGTCGAAGCGGCGAAGCCGTGACCCGGCCCCGTCAGGACGGAAACGCCCTGCTCGCGGCCGGCAGCGTGCCCTGGGGTCCCGTGCCGGTGTTCTCCGCTGCGGTGCCCGGTCCACTCGGCGGTGTCAACTCACTGGCGGTGGTGACCCGTCCCGACCGGTCGGTGCTTCTGGCCGGAGCTGGGGACGCGGGGGTGGTGTGCCTGTGGGATCCGGCCGACGGCCGACTCGTCCACGGGCCGCTGGAAGGGCATCCTGACCCCGTCCTGTCGATGGCGTCCCTGCTCCTGCCCGATGGCCGGGTGCTGCTGGCGAGCGGCGGCGGCACGGGGACGATCGCCCTGTGGGACACCGTCACCGGGCAGCCGGTGCTCGAACCGGTCGTGAACTGGCTGGGCGAGGTGACCGGGATGTGCACCGCCGTCGTTCCCGACGGCCGGACCCTGCTCGTCAGCGCCACTTCCCGGGGCGCGGTCCGGTTGAGGGACCCGGCCTCCGGGGAGACCATCGGACGGCTCAACCCCTCCGGGCGGCCGATCCACGCGATCACCGCGCTCCCGATCGCCGCCGGGCACACGCTGATCGCGGCCGCGGACGCCCAGGGTGGCGTTCAGGTGTGGGACCCGGCCGTCGACGACCCCTGGGACCGGGGCGCTGCGGTCCAGCTGAACGAACGGGCGCTCAAGGAC
Organism: Kitasatospora indigofera; assembly: GCF_014655955.1. Lineage (GTDB taxonomy): Bacteria > Actinomycetota > Actinomycetes > Streptomycetales > Streptomycetaceae > Kitasatospora > Kitasatospora indigofera. Next base: position 19,717 of record NZ_BNBO01000070.1, on the reverse strand, counting down.
GCCGACCACCGGGTGGCAACTGTGGCAGCGGTGCCCAGAGCCGAGGGAACCCTGCTGGCCACCGGGGACAGGCGCGGCGTCGTCATGCTCTGGGACCCGGCAACCGGTGCGCCGGTCGGCGACGGCCTGCCTCCCGCGACGAGCGCCGGTGGCACCCCGGCCATGGCTGCCACCACGTTGCGGGGTGGGCGCACCGTCCTGGTCACCGCCCTCAAAGGCGCGCGCAGCCTCCGGGTGTGGGAACCGGACACCGGCTCTGTGCAGCGCATCGCCTTGGACGTCGTGGTCACCTGCGTTGCCACTGCGGGCCCGGTCCTGGTCGTCGGACACGACGCCGGAGTTCTCGGACTTCCACTCAGGCAGCAATGATCCGCAGGCCGCGCGCCCGGGGCGGATCACAGCCGGGATGCGGAGCATCCTCGCGCGAGGACGTCGCCTCACGGCGTCGCCGGGCCGGACCGCGTGGCCGGTCAATCGTGTGGCCCGCAGTTGGTTGCGGACGAAGGTCTTCGGGGTGCCGGCCGCCTCGCCCTGGTCGGTGACGGTCTTCATCGTGGCGGGGCTCGCGGCCGCGCACTCGTCGGCGGGGGCGCCCCAGACGATGCTGGACACAAGGGTGTTGCTCCCGGCGAAGTTGAACACCACCTCGGTCCGGGATACGCCGCTTCGAACTGCTTGCCGATCTGCGTGAACCTCTCCAGCGACGACGCCGCGGCGAGAACGGTCACCGTGCCGCTCACCGTCGCGGTCGCGGACGAGGCGGCAGACGCTGAGCCCGAGGTGGAGGAGCCGCCGGACGAGGAGCACCCGCTGACCAGGAGCATGACGGCGGTGCAGCCGCCTGCCAGGGCGCCTGGTGCTGGTGTGGTGTTCGGACGGGCGTCACAGTGACGGCATGCCGAACGACCACCGGCCGCTGGTCGGCGGTGGTGATTCCGGGCGCATGCGACGCTCTGGAGACCATGGGCGGGACCCGAACCTTCGATGTGGTCCACATCACATGGAACCCCTGCGCCCGTGACTGGCGGAGATAGGTATGGATCCAGGATTTCGGGCCCGCATACGGGCAGGTGACGAGGGCGCGTTCAGCGTGCTGTTCCGCGAGCACGGCAAGGCCGTGTACAACCACTGCTTCCGGCTGACCGGTGACTGGGCGGGGGCGGAGGACTGCGCCTCGCTGGTGTTCCTGGAGGCATGGCGCCTGCGGGAGAAGGCCGAGCCGAGCGGGGGGAGCTTACTGCCGTGGCTGCTGGGGATCTCGACCTACGTGGTGCACCGGCGCCGCAGGGTGGCCCGCCGGCACCACGCACTGATGGAGCGGATGCCCGAGCCCGGGCTGCTGCCCGACTTCGCGGACGAGGTGGTCGGACGCCTGGAGGACCAGGAGCGCATCGCGGCGGTGCGGCAGGTTCTCGACCGTCTTTCACGGTCCGACCGGGAGGTGCTGGCCCTGTGCGTGTGGGGCGGGCTGGACTACGCGGCGGCCGCCCACGCACTCGGAGTGCCGGTGGGCACGGTCCGCTCCCGCCTGTCGCGGGCCCGGCGCCGACTGGACAAGCTCGCCCGGAAGAATTTCGGTCCAACCATGGAACTCGCAGCCGCAGGCTGGCAGCTAACAGATGACCGCACCGATGCGGTCGGGCCGCAGGAGAGGAACGCGTGATGAACCGGGACCAGGACGACGACCTGCAGACGCTGCGTCGGATGCTGCGGGTGCCCGCCGAGCGCGACTTTCCGGCCGGCCGCCGGCACCAGCGTGAGGAACATCTGATGACCAGTTGGCTGACCATGTCCCGCCGTGACGACAAACGCCGGAACCTTGGAGTGCGCATCGCACTGCCGGCGGGTCTGGCCGCCGCCGCGGCGGGTATCGCCCTGACCGCACTGCCGGCCCAGACCGCGGCCGCCTACACCCTGCAGACCGCGAATGACGGCACCGTCAAGCTCACCATCGTCAACCCGGCGGGCAAGATCGACCTTGGCGGGCTGCAGAAGGACCTGGACCGGCTCGGCGTCCACAGTCGCATCTACGCCGGCGACCCCGACTGCCAGGCCGCACTGCCCGGCCAGGCGGGTCCCTCGCCGTCCACCTCGGCCGGCACTGCACCCGAGGCCTCCCCGTCCGCCTCCGCGAGCCCCCCGGCCGAGGCCGGGTACGAGGGCTGGGGGATCGACAGCGAGCACGGCAAGCTCGTCCTGTCCGTCAGCCCCAGCAAGATGCCCGCAGACAAGCAGCTGCAGATCGTCTTCCCGCTGGCGAAGACCGACCCTGCTCACGCCTCCGCCGTCCTCACCGGGGGGCTGGCGGACGGCCCGGGCCCCGACTGCATGCCTGCCCTGCCGGCCGGGTCCGTCTCCTTCTCGGACCAGAAAGCCGTGACTCGGCCGGGGGAGGCACAGCCGTCGCGGACGTAGGCAGGCCGTTGTCATGCCGTCCCTGTCACGCTGCGAGCGTGGCGGGGACGGCGTCGACTTCCGGACTGTCAACGCGGGCGAGTCGGCGGGTCATGACGGTGATGGCGCTCCGGGCGAGGTGGGCTTGGGTGTGGGCGGGGGGCGTTCGTAGTCGCGGCAGTTGCGGCGGGCTCGCACGAACCACGCCGGCGATCGCTCCACCACCCACCTTCGGGGCAGGACGATGAAGCCTTGGGCGTCCGAGGGTCGTCGGACGATCGTGCCGGTGATGTTGAGCTCGCGCCTCACCCGGTCGACGAGTTCGCCGACGAGTTCGCCGACGTGGGCGGAGTCCGCCCAGACCGCCCAGACGGTGGTGATCTCGGAGTGGGAAGCGTGCAGGCGGGCCAGGAGCCGGCGGGCGCCGTCGCGCTCGGGGACGTCGGCGGGGGTCACCAGCAGGTCCACCATCAGGCCGCCGAGGTCGACGGCGAGATGTCGCTTCCGGCCGGTGAGCCTCTCCGCCGGCTCAGTCGATCACTGGCTCGCCCTCGAAGTCGGCGAGGGCCTGGCCGTGTTCAGCACCCGTCTCGCCCTGATCGTCCTGACCGCCCGCGATACCGCCGGCCCGGACACCCCCGCGTCCCGGAACCTGCTGCGGCATCCGACCAACCGAATGGGTGAATCCGGTGGTGGGCACGCGCTGCGTGCCCACCACGTGGGCACCCGGAAGACGCGATGAGCCCCCGGCTTCCGGAGCGGCCGCCCGTTCGATCGCCACTCCGCCCACCCTTCCGTCGCTGTCGCGGCGAATGCGTACACCTCGCCCCCGGCGGTGGTGGCCAGGCTCGCTCGACCATGCAAGGCGATCGCAGGGACGCTGTTCCGAGGGGGGAGGTCCCGTAGCGGTGAATGCGTAGTTCACCGCGGCAGGGCTCCGGGCTGTCGTTCGGCGGCGGCAGCGAGTTGCCCCGCCAGGTCCCTGAGGGCTTGGCGGAGTTCGTCGGGGCCGTGGATGGTGAAGGGCCATTCGAGCGAGGCGAGCAGGTGTGCCATGCCGTCGAGGCGTTCCGCCCGTGCCTGCAGCAGGACGCCGGTGGGTTGGTCGGTGAGTGTGATGGCCGTGCTGGGCAGGCGGCGGGCGATCTCGTCGAGGGGGCCGTGGATGGTCACCTCGACCTGCCAGCGGTACGGCCCCTGGGCGAGGGTCGCAGTGAGGTGGGCGACCGGGTCGAAGCCATCAGGGGCGGCGAAGGTCTGCGGGCGGGGGGTGACGGAGGCGATGCGGTCGATGCGGAAGGTCCGCAGGTCGTCGCGGAGGCGGTCGTGGCCGACGAGGTACCAGCGGCCGGTGTGGAAGACCACGCCGTAGGGATCGATGTCGCGCTCGGTCTGGGCCTGCCGCCAGGACAGGTACTTGATGCCGACGGTTGTCCTGCCGCGCGAGGCCTGAGCCAGGGCCAGCAGGACACCGCTCCCGGGTGCCTGCGCGCTCACGGCGTTGGCGGTGAAGGACAGAGTCTCCCGCATGGCGGCGAGCGGCTCCCGCAGGGCCTGCGGAAGCACCCTCTCGATCTTGGCCCGGGCGCCCGCGCCGGCCAGCACGGTCGTACCCATCCCGAGGCGTTCGGCCGCGAGGAGTCCGAGGACGACGGCGAGGGCCTCGTCATTGGTGAGCACCAGGGGCGGCATCCGGTAGCCGCGGGCCAGTCGGTAACCGCCATGGCGGCCGCGCTCGGCCTCCACGGGGATGCCCAGGTCGCGCAGGAGGGCGACGTACCGGCGGACCGTGCGGACGTCGGTGTCCAGCCGGTCGGCCAGCTCCGTCCCGGTGAGCCCGGCGTTCGACTGGAGCAGTTCCAGCAGTGTCAGCACGCGGGTCAGGGGATGCGACATGGATCCTCGATATTTCAGGGCTGATTCTGTCCTGTATCGACTCTACGCTCCCCACAGCACCTCAATTCAGGGAGATCACATGACCACCTTCGTACTCGTTCCCGGCGCCTGGCTCGGCGCGTGGGCCTGGCAAGACACCACCGAAGCGCTGCGGGGGCACGGCCACACGGCGCTGCCGCTGACACTGACCGGCCTGGCCGAGCGCGCCGGGGAGGGCGGGCCCCAGACGGATCTGGACGCGCACATCGCAGACATCACCGACTTCGTCGAGAAGAACGACCTGCGCGAGGTCACCCTGGTGGCGCACAGCTACGCGGCCGCCCCCGTCACCGGGGCGGCCGGGCGGCTCGGCGACCGGTTGGAGCGCGTGGTCTACGTGGACAGCGCCCCGTTCCCCGAGGGCATGCGCATGCTCGACCTCATGCCACCGGAGGCGGCGGACCAGCTGAGCCAGCAGGTCGCGGCCCACGGCGACGGCCGGCGGCTGCCGATGCCGCCGTTCGAGGTCCTGGGTCTGTCCAGCAGCCTCGACGGGCTGGACGAGGGCCGGCGGGACGTGCTGAGCGCGCGTGCCACCCCTCAGCCGTTCGGCACCTACACCCAGCGCCTCGCCGGTCCGGTCGAGCCCGGACCCGGTGTGGACCGTGTCCTGGTCGCCTGCCGCGACTTCCAGGGCCTGCTGGACAGCGGGGTGCCGATGCTGGCCTTCCTCAACCACGCGCCGTGGCGGCGCTTCGACCTGCCCACCGGGCACTGGCCGATGCTGTCGGCGCCCGCCGAGCTCGCCGACATCCTCCACACGGCCGTCTCCTGACCGGGACCGATGCACAGCGCATGCTCGACCACGAGAGCGTCCGCGGGCTGCGGGCCCGCGCGCAGGCCCTGGCCGGCACAGTGCGGGAAGCCTCCGCCGCGGCGGTCGTCCGTCGGGTCCTCGCCATCCAGGCCCAGGACGCCATGGCCGCCGGCCTGGGCATCCGAGTACGCGGGCGGGACGTCACGGCCGCCGGCATCCGCTCGGCGTACGAGGACGAGCGGAGCATCGTGCGCGGCTGGCGCCGAGGGGCTCCACGTCCGCGACGAGGACATCGGGCACGACTTCGCCAGCTGCACCAGCAGCACGCCCCTGGACGCCTCCAGCGGCAACAACGTCCGCCACCGGCTCGACACCGGCGGCAACCGCGCTGAACTCGGTCAGTACTCGTTCTTGACGACGAAGTACGAACCGCGGATGGTGCCGGCGAGCTTCGACTTCTGGCGTGCGAACTTGAACCGGGAGGCGAGCTCCTCCGGGACGTCCATCCCTTCGGAGAGCTTGAACCCGACAGCCCGCTTCTTGGCGTCGTCGACGGTGTACATCACGTTGACCGACAGTCCGCTCTCGTAGAAGACGTAGGCCATCCGGATGTTCTCGACCTGGAAGGCCGTGGCTTCGAGCGGCCGGGAGGAGATGACGATGTCCCGTTCCTCCTTGAGGATCCGGTGCACCCAGTCGACGGCCGCCTTCGCCTCGCCCGCCGGCTCCACCGTGAAGACGTGGTCGTACTTGTTCTTGAAGTAGCGGGCCTCGTTCGCCCGCAGACCGGCCAGCGCGTCCGCGACGGGCGACGACTCCAGACCGACGGTCGAGACGGTGACGAAATCCACGGTGTAGGTCACGGCAGGCTCCTTCTCATGAGCATCGGTGGGCGACAGGGCTCCGGCCTGCGTGCCGCGCTCACCGGTGCTCGGGGTTCTCGAAATCGAAGCGGCACCCCGCGTCCCACTCCGAGCGCTGGTTGCCGTGCGCCGGGATGCCGCCGGCGTCCTTCAGCATCCGCGCCATGTGCAACAGGTTCCACGTCATGAAGGTGGTGTTCCGGTTGGTGAAGTCGTTCTCCGGCCCGCCCGACCCCTCGTCCAGGTACGACGGCCCCGGCCCCGCCTCCCCCACCCACCCCGCGTCCGCCTGCGGCGGGACCACGTACCCCAGGTGCTGCAGGCTGTACAGCACGTTCATCGCACAGTGCTTCGCACCGTCCTCGTTCCCCGTGATCAGACATCCACCCGTCCGGCCGTAGTACGCGTACTGGCCCTCGGAGTTGAGGATCGACGAGCACGCGTACAACCGCTCGATCACCTGCTTCATCACCGAGGAGTTGTCACCCAGCCAGACCGGGCCGGCCAGGACGAGGATGTCCGCGGCCATCACCTGGGAGTAGATCACCGGCCACTCGTCGGTCTCCCAGCCGTGCTCGGTCATGTCCGGCCAGACGCCGGTGGCGATGTCGAGGTCGACGGCCCGGAGCACGTTGGTCGTCACGCCCTGGCGCTCCATGATGCCGAGGCTGACGTCGATGAGTCCCTGCGTGTGGCTGCGCTCGGGGGAGCGCTTGAGCGTGCAGTTGATGACGAGGGCGCTCAGGTCGGCGTAGGACGTCGGGGTGGTGGCTGCCATGGACGTGTCTCCTCGGGGGGATGCCCGGAGCGGCCGGCGACCTGCCGTCCGCCCGTGCCGGACCTCGGCCGGGCTCCGTCGTCCAGTCCACCAGTCCGGGCCGGACGGGGCGCGCCGGACTGGGCCACCCGCCTGGTGCCGGGCTCCCCCGGCCGGCGTGGCGGCTGGGCCAGGAGGGTGGGCCGTCCTCGCGCCCGGCTGCGCGGGCGCTCGGTGCCGGTGACGGCACCGGAGAATCGCAGGCGGCGGACGAAGGGAGCCGACGGTGGCCGGGAACCGGGACAGGGCGGTACGGGACAGGGCGGTACGGGCCGGGGCCTTCGTGTCGGTGGCCGTGGCGCTGTTCTGCATCCAGCTCGACTTCTTCGCCCTGAACCTGGCCGTCCCCGGCATGGCGGCCGAGCTGGATGTCACCGTCTCGGCCGCACAGTGGACGCTGTCCGCGTACATGCTCGCGATCGGGTGCTTCTTCATCGTGGGCGGGCGGCTCGGCGACGTGTTCGGCCGGCGGCCGGTGCTGCTGGCCGGGACCGCGCTGTTCGCGGCCGCCTCGGTCGGGTGCGCACTGGCGCCGGATCTCGCGGTCCTGGTGGTGGCGCGGGTGGTCCAGGGGGTGGGGGCCGCGCTGATCTTCCCGACCGCGGTCTCGGTGATCAGCAACACCTTCCCGGAGCGGAGCCGGGCGCACGCGCTGGGCGCGGTCTTCGGGGTGGCGAACATCGGCACGGCGCTCGGCCCCTTCGTGGGCGGCGGGCTCACCGACGGGCCCGGCTGGCGGTGGATCTTCTGGCTGCTGGCGCCGCTCAGCGGGCTGGCCCTGGTGATCGGGCTGGTCTACGTACCCGACTCCCGGGACGAGTCGGCGCCCCGGCAGCTCGACCTGTTCGGCTGTCTGACCGTCGTGTGCTGCCTCGCCGCGCTGACCCTCGCCGTCGAGCGCGGCAGCGCCTGGGGCTGGACCACCGCCCGTACCCTCACCCTGCTCGCGGTCGCCGCGGTGAGCGGGGTGCTCTTCGTGCTGCGCGAGCGGACGGCCCGGCACCCCCTGGTCGACCTGCGGCTGTTCCGCAACGTCTCCTTCGACCTGGTCACGGCCGTCGGATCAATCTGCAACATGGGGTACGCGGTCACGGTGTTCATCGCGACGCTCTACCTCCAGGGTGTCCGGGACCTGTCCGCGCTGGCCGCGGGGACGGTCTTCCTCGCCCCGGCCGTCGTGGTGGCGCTGGCCGGTCCGACGGGCGGGTGGTTGGCGCCGCGCGTCGCGCCGGCCCTGGTGATGGCGTCGGCCGGAGCGCTGGCGGGCAGCGGGATGATCGTCCTGACGCTGGTGTCGGCCTGGTGGCTGTACGTGCCGGTGTTCGCCTGGTGCGGGCTCGGCCTGGGACTGGGGTGGACGTTCTCCAGCGTCGCCACCCAGCAGGTGGTGGCCCCGGCCCGGGCGGGCGAGGCCTCGGGGGTGGTCCTCACCTGCCTGGTCACCCTCGGCGCGGTCGCGCTGGCCGGCGCGGCCTCCGCCGTCGCGTCCCTGACGCCCCGCCACGGGCCGGAGGCCGCGTACGACGCCGTGCTGCGCACCGGTGGCGCGGTCGTCCTGGCGGCGTCGGTGCTCGTTCTGCTCGTCAGCCGGTGGCTCGCCGCCCGGGGCCTGGTCCCGTCGCTGTCGGTACGGGCCGGCCGCTGAGTCCTCCCCGTCGGGGGACCCGGACGCCGGGAGGCCGAAGACAACGCACAGCGGGACAAAGGGGCCGGTGGACGACCCGTTGCCGGCGGCGAACGGTGGACGGGGTGTGTGATCGCCCCGCGGCGGGGTACGGAGCGTCACACAGCGTGTGACGAGACGAGGAGAAGCCGGTGAAGACGGATCAGGACGGCAGAACGCTCGCACAGGCACTGAAGGACCGGGCCGGGGCTTTCGTCAACAGCCATGTCGACCTCTGGGTCGGGGTGGAACCGGACGCCACCCTGGTGCTGGCCGGGAACGACGCCCAGGCGCTCTTCCAGGCGGCCGCCGACTGGCTGGCGGACGACCCGCAGGACGTGCTGGACGTCGGCTGGGAGCGTCAGGCGGCCGAGCCGACCCAGGCGTTGCGGATCCGGCTGGTGCCGCGCGGCACCGCCGGTGCCACCGTCCCGGCGCCCGCCGTGGGCTGAGGGACGGGGAAAGAGGCGGAACGCACGACGGGCGGAGGGCGGCCGGAACGAGCCGTCCTCCGCCCGTCGTCCGTCCGCCGCGACCGGGCCAGGACCTCCCGGGGCCGGTGGCGGGCGAGCGGCCGACCGGGTGTCAGGAAGCCTCGGCGTGACGGGCGATCGCGGCCAGCACGGCCCGGCGCAGCGCGGGGCTGCCGGTGTGGCCGGAGTCCTCGACGATCACGAGTTCGGCGTCCGGCCAGGCCGCGGCCAGCTGCCAGGCCGTCCGCAGCGGGGAGCCCAGGTCGAGGCGGCCGTGGATCAGGGTGCCGGGGATGCCGGCCAATCGGTGGGCGTCGCGGAGCAGCGCGCCGTCCTCCAGCCAGGCGTCGTGGGCGAAGTAGTGGGCGGTGATCCGGACGAAGGCCTGGAGTGCCTCGCTCGGACGGTCGCTGTACTGGCCGGGTTTGCCGAGCACCTCGTGGGCGATGACGGCGTCCTCCCAGGCGCACCAGTCGCGGGCCGCCGCCGTCCGGGTGGCCGCGTCGGGGCTGTTCAGGCGGCGGTTGTAGGCGGCCACCAGGTTGCCGTGGCGCTCCGGTTCGGGCAGGGCGTCCCGGAAGGCCTCCCAGGGGCCGGGCAGGAAGCGGCCGACGCCGTGGTAGAGCCAGTCGGTCTCCTCCGGCCTGGTCATGGTGACGCCGTTGATGACGATCCCGGAGACCCGCCCGGGGTGGCGTTCGGCGTAGGCGAGGATCAGGGTGGAGCCCCAGGAGCCGCCGTACAGCAGCCAGCGGTCGATGCCGAGGTGCTCCCGCAGGAGTTCCATGTCGGCGATGAGGTGCTCGGTGGTGTTGTGCTCCAGGCTGGTGACCGGGTCGGCGGCGTGCGGGCGGCTGCGGCCGCAGCCGCGCTGGTCGAAGAGGACCACGCGGTGGCGCGCCGGGTCGAAGAGCTGCCGGTTGCCGGGTCTGCAGCCGGAGCCGGGGCCGCCGTGCACGACCAGGGCGGGCTTGCCGTCCGGGTTGCCGCAGGTCTCCCAGTAGACCTGCTGGCCGTCGCCGGCCGCCAGGAGTCCGTGGGCGTAGGGCTCGATCGGGGGGAAGGGCTCGGTGGGCGGCGCGTGCTCGGGGGCGGGGTGCTGCTGGGCCACGGCGGCGGTCCTCCGGATCGGTGGGGGCGACCTCGCGAGGCTACCTCCGGGGGCCGGCGGCCGCGCGGGCTTTCCCGGGCGCCCTGGGGTTGTGGTGCGCGGTGGACGGACGGTCAGGAGCGCTCGCCCGGCGGGGCGTTGCCGGAGCCTTCGCCCTGCGGTCCGGCTTCGCCCGGCGCGGTGCCGCCGGGCGCGCTCCCGGGCCCGCCCGCGGGGGCGAGCCGGTGGCCCGCCGGGCCCCCGGTGCCGCGCAGGACGGAGATGATGCCGAGCACCGCGGCGCTGACCGGGACGGCGAGCAGGGCCCCGATCACGCCCGCGACTCCCCCGCCCGCGATCACCACCACCATGATGGTGGCCGGATGGAGCTGGACGGTCCGGCTCTGGATCAGCGGCTGGAGGATGTAGCCTTCGAGCGCCTGCACGGCCAGCACCACGCCGAGCGCCCAGAGCGCCGTGGCCAGCCCGCCGTCCGCCAGGGCGACCAGGACGGCGACGGTGCCCGAGAGGAAGGCGCCGACGTACGGGATGTAGGCGCCCATGAAGACCAGGGCGCCGAGGCCCGGGGCGCCCGGCACCCCCAGCACCACCAGGCCGACGGTGATGAAGAAGGCGTCGATCAGGGCGATCACGGTGGTGCCGCGCATGAAGCCGGCGGTGGCGGCGAAGGCCTCCTGTCCGCAGGCGATGACCGTCTCGGCCCGGTGCGCGGGCAGGACGGAGCGGATGCTGTCGCCCGCCCGGTGGCCGTCCCGGAGGAAGAAGAAGACCAGTGCCAGCGAGAGGATCGCCCCGGTCAGCAGTTGGACGGCGACGCCGAGGCCGGAGAGCAGTCCGCCGGCCAGCGAGCTCACCAGCGAGCTGCCCTCGCCCGGGGCGCTCTGCAGGGCCTGCTCGATCTTCTGGCCGGTCGGGCCCAGCCAGTCCGCCAGCCGGCTGCCGGCGTCCTGCAGTGCCGAGCCGATCTGCGCGGCGCTGTGGGACAGCGAGTTGACCAGCAGGGCCAGCGCGCCGCCGACGGCCAGGACGAGCACGACGCAGGTCAGGGCGGCGGCCCCGCTGCGGCCGAGCCCCCGACGGGTCAGCCAGGGCATCACGGGGTACAGCAGGGCGGTGCCGAGCAGTGCCAGGATCAGCGGGACGGTCGCGGCGCGCAGTTCGACGACGGCGAAGACGAACAGGACGGCGACGGTGATGAAGAGGATGACCGCCGCCGACCAGGCCGCGGCGGCGCGGACCGGGCGGGGCAGCAGCGCGTACGGGGGGCTGCCGTCGTCGGGTCCGTCCGGTCCGTCCGGCCCGTCCGGGCGGGTGCGGTCAGGGGCGGCGCCGGGTGTGGCGGGGCCTGCTCCGGCGCGGCGGGCGGCGGGCTCGGCGCCGGCCCGTTCCGGGGGTTCCCCGGGTGGCGTGCCGTGGTCCGGTGTGCCCTCTGCCGCCATCCCGCCTCCGCCGCCGTCCGGTGTGCCCTAGGTACCCATTGGGGACATACCAGCACACAATCTGACGGAAAGCCCGGTCTGCGGGCTCTGCGGCGTGGCCACCGACGGCCGGCGTCCCCTGCGGTGTGGCCGCCCGAGGCCGGCCGCCCCTCGGCCGGGCGGCGTTTCGAGCGCGACGGCGGCTACGCCAGCTCGGGCGGTTCGATCCGGAGCACCCCGGTGCCGCCCGTGAACTCCAGCAGCCGCCCGGCCTCCTCCTCGACGGCCGCCGCGTCCCGCCGGCTCAGCGCGGTGAAGGGCCGGACCCGGACCACCCAGGTGCCCTGACCGTCCGGGCCCCGAGCGGGCCCGCCCCCGCCTTCCGGGGCCTCGCCCCGGCCACCGCCCGGCGTCTCGGCCCGGCCGGAGCGGCGGGCCCGCTCGGGGCGGACCTCGGTCAGCTCCCAGCTGCCCGCCACCAGGCCGTCCACCAGCAGGCTGCCGAGGACCAGGCCGTTCACGGTCATCACCCGGGAGCGGTGCTCCTCGGGCAGGATCCGGCTGCGGTCGGCGTGCGAGAGCAGCAGGTTGTCGAAGGGGGCGACCAGCCGGACGGGCGCCGGGGTGGCGGCGTCCGGGCGCGGGGCGTCCGGCAGGTCGTACAGGGTCCGGCCCTGCTCGTCCCGGAAGGTCGTCAGTTGCGGGGCCAGCGCGGCCAGGACCTTGCCGAGCCGGGTCAGGCCGCACCACTTCTGCACGTCGGTGGCGGTGGCCGGGCCGAAGGCGGCGAGGTAGCGCAGGACCATCGCGTCCAGCGAGGGCCGCTCGTCCGGCCGCCGGCCGAGCCAGTGCTCGGCCGTGGTGTGCGCGGCAGGCCCGCTGCGGCCCCAGATGCCGCGCGGCGGGACCTGCACCAGCGGCAGCCGGCAGCGGACGGCCTGGGCCAGCGCGGCCGGGTCGTGGCCGGGCAGCTCCTCCGCGAGCAGGGCGCCGAGCTGCTGGAAGGTCCGTGGCTCCTGCTCGACCAGCGCCCGGCCCGCCCCGGCGAGCTTGTCGACGTCGACGCCGGCCAGCCGCTTGCCGTAGGTGTTGCGCAGCGCCTGGTCGAGGACCGGTTGCAGCAGCGGGCGCAGCGTCAGGCAGTCGTCGGCGGTGACCAGGTGGATGGTGCCGCGCTGGAGGGCGATCCGGACCACCTCGCGGTGCTCCATCAGCTCGGTCAGCTGCCCGGGGGTGAAGCCGTCGAGGCGGGACCAGAGGCCCAGGTACGGCGGTTGCGACACGGCCTGCGCCTGCAGTCCGAGCAGGTGCCCGATCATCCGGGCGGGCGTGGTCGCGGTTCGCTCCAGGAGGTGCTGCCGGGCCAGCAGGGCGCGGCCCAGCTCCCGGGTGCTGAGGGTGGCGGCGGCCTGGTTCCGGGCGGTCACCGGGTACCGTCCAGGACGGACCTGAGCACCGCGATCCGGTTGCTGGTGATCGAGTCGACGCCGCAGTCGCGCAGCCTGCGCATGGTGCGGCGCAGGTCGGCCGTCCAGGTGCTGACGGCCAGTCCGGCCTCGTGGGCGCCCGCGACGAACTCCGGGCCGACCAGGCCGAACGGCGGGTTGACCCAGTACGGGCGCAGGTCGGCCAGCAGGGCGGCGGCGGGTAGCCGGGGCTGGGTCCAGGTCAGCGCGATCCCGGCGGCGTCGTCCAGCTCCCGGACGGCGAGCATGGCGGCGACCGGCCCGCACCAGGCGACCCGGTCCGCCAGGCCGAGGCCGGCGACGGCGGCGTGGGCCGCGGCGGCCGGGGCGGCGGCGTCCAGGTCGATCAGCAGCCGGGCCGCCGGGGTGTCGGCCACCGCCTTGAGGGCGGCGGCCAGGGTCGGCACCCGGAGCTCGCCGGCGCCGACGGCGTCCAGCTGGTCGAGGGTGACCGAGGCGAGCGGGCGCGGGTCGCCCCAGAGGCGCTCCAGGGTGCGGTCGTGCAGCAGCACGGGCACCCCGTCGCGGGTCAGCCGGACGTCCACCTCGACGGCGTCGGCGCCCGCGGCGAGCGCGGAGGCGACCGACGCCAGGGTGTTCTCGCGGTGGCGGTACGGGTCGCCGCGGTGGGCCACGGCGAGCACCCGCGGGCGGGCCCCGCGGGCGTCCACGGCGGGCACGGCACGCTGCGCGGAGGACGGGGACGGGTGGGCGGGCATGGGTGCGGCGACCTCTTCCGGATCCTGGGCGGGCGTTCCTGGGCGGCGGGCGTTCCTGGGCAGTGGCGCCAGGACGGTACGGCCGTCGGAGCGGCGGTCCCGGCCCTTCGGCCGGGCCGTCCGTCCGGCGGCGGCGGGCAGGAGGACGCCTACCCGCGTTCGGCCGCGGTCAGGCGCGCTCGACCATCACATTGGTCGACTTGATGACGGCGGTGGCGGCGGCGCCGGGCACCAGGCCCAGCTCCTCGGCCGACTCCCGGCTGATCAGCGAGACCACCCGGAACGGGCCGGCCTGGATCTCGACCTGCGCCGCCACGTCCCCGAGCACCACGTGCGTGACGATCCCCGGGAAGCGGTTGCGGGCCGAGGAGGGGCGTCCCTCGGCCTCGGGGTTGTCGCTCCGGGCCAGCTCGCGCGCGAAGGCGGCGAGCTGGGCGCCGGGGATGATCCGGTGACCGTGCTCGTCCCGTTCGGCGGCGACCCGCCCGGCGTCCACCCACCGCCGCATGGTGTCGGCACTGACGCCGAGCATCGCGGCGGCCTCGCCGATGCGGTACGGGTTGACCGGCGCGGGCAGGCCCATGTGGAACTCCTGGCGGTGTGTCGGCAAATCCACTGTCGCGGCCATCCTGCCGTACGGCACCGGCCGATCGCGAAGCGGAGCGCCGCCCTTCGGCCGCCCGCCCGCCGCGCGCGGGGCCGGGCGGTGGCGGAGATTCAGCCATGATTCCGCCGTAAAGTGGATCAACCGGACAGGCGTCCGCCCGCCCTCGGCCGGATCGCCGGTCGGCCCCGGACGGAAGGCGAGGATGGACGGGTCATCGAGGCAAGGCTCGGCGGGTCACGGCGCCGCACGATTCGGCCGGGCAGGGATCGCCCGGGTACGGGCTCCCGGCGGCCGGGCGGCAGGCCGGGCCACCGAACCGGTGCCGTTCGCGTTCGCCGCGGGGGCGCGGGGGGGCGGGCCCGCCCCGGGGTACGTGAGCAACGTGGCGCCGCCGGCCCGCGCGCGGGCGTCCCTGCGGACGGTCTGCGGACGGGCGGCGGTCGGCCTGCTGCTGGTGGCCGGCCTGGTGGCGGCGGTGGCCCTGGGCACCCCGGCCCTCTCGGCCCCGGGCACCGGCCCGGGCACCGCTCCGGGCGCCCGGCCCGCACCGGCGCGCGGCCACCACTGAGGCCCCGGGGCGAACCGGACGGGCCGAACCGGACGGGCCGAACCGCGCGGGCCGAAGGGCGCCTGACGGTGCAGGACCTGTCCGGACCGGGTCCGGCCGGAACACCGCCCGTGGTTCAGGGCCCGCCGAAGAGGTCCCGGCGGGCGGCGTCGCAGGCGAGCAGGACGGCGCCGCCGAGCACCCCGCCGCCGCCGACCACGCCGACCCGCACCTCGGTCCGCAACGGGGAGAGCCGGGCCAGCCGGCCGGCCACCCGGCCCGCCAGCTCGGCGCCGCCGGCCCGGCCCACCTCACCGCCGAGCACCACGCAGCCCGGGTCGAGCACCACGCAGATGGAGGCGGCCCCGACGGCCACCCGGTCGGCGAAGGCGTCCAGGAAGGGCGCGCCGGCCGGGCCCGCCGCCACCGCGGCGTGCACCACCGCTTCGGCCGCCGCGGCGTCGCCGGCCTCGTCGGCGGGCAGTCCGAGGTCGCGGGCCAGCGCGCAGACGGCGCTGCTGCCGACCAGGGCGTGGAAGCCGCCCTCGCAGTCGGAGGCGGTGGGCAGGCGGTCCGTCCCGGGGACGGGCAGGAAGCCGATCTCGCCGGTGCCGCCGGAGGCGCCGCGGCGCAGCCTGCCGTCCAGCATCACGCCGGCGCCGGTGCCGTGGCCGAGCCAGAGCAGGACGAAGGTGTCGCGGTCGCGGGCGGCGCCGGCGCGGTGCTCGGTGATGCAGGCCAGGTTGACCTCGTTCTCCAGGATCAGCCCGGTGCCGGGCAGTTCGCGCAGCGCGGCGATCAGCTCGGTGTGCCAGCCCGGCAGGCCGCCGGTGTTGTCGAGCCGCCCGGTGGCGGGGTCGACCAGGCCCGGGATGCCGACGGCCACCGTGTGCAGCTGGTCGACGCCGGCCCGGCGGGCGGTGTCGAGCAGGGTGCTCACGGTCCGTCCGGCGAGTCCCCCGGCGCCGTGGCCGGCTTCGGGGCCGGCCGGGATCTCGGCGGTGGCCAGCGTCTGGCCGGCCAGGTCGGCGATGACGATGCTGACGCCGACGGAGCGGACGTCGATGGCCGCGATGTGCGCGCGGGAGGTGACCAGCGCGTAGAGCCGGGCGTTCGGGCCCCGGCGCGCCTCCCCGCGCTCGCCGGCCAGCGCGACCAGGCCGCCGCGTTGCAGCCGGTCCAGCAGGTCGGCGACGGTGGGCCGGGAGAGGCCGGTGAGTTCGCGCAGCTCGGTCGCGGTGAGCGGGCCCTGTTCGAGCAGCAGGTTGAGTGCCAGCCGGTCGTTGATGGCCCGGGCGGTGCTCGGTGTCGCCGTTCGAACGGAGGTCATGAGGCTGCATCCTTCCAGACTGCGTCGCTGCAACTGTTTCTATCAGGGTCCCTTCCTGATAATTTATCGGACCGGGCGCCCATCCGGGTTCCCCGACCATGGACGGAACCGTCGCGTCCGCCCCGCGACTCGGAGGGAACCTGGAATGCCCGAGATCCTGAAGGACCCACGCCGGGCCCGGGTGAGCATCGCCCTGGTGTTCGCCCTGCACGGCTCGGTGACCGGCACCTTCGCCACCCGGATCCCCTGGATCCAGCACCACCTCGACCTCGGGCCCGGCCAGCTCGGCCTCGCGCTGGTGATGCCGGCGATCGGGTCCTCGCTGGCCATGCCGCTGGCCGGGCGGATCGTGCACCGGTTCGGGGGCCGGGCCGCCACCGGCGCGCTGATCACCCTGTGGTGCCTGTCGCTGGCCCTGCCCGCGCTCGCCCCCTCGCTGCTCTTCTTCTGCCTGTCCCTGCTGGTCTACGGCGCCACCGCCGGCATGGCCGACGTGGCGATGAACGCCCAGGGCGTCGAGATCGAGGAGCGGCTCGGCCGCTCGATCATGTCCGGCCTGCACGGCATGTGGAGCGTCGGCACCCTGATCGCCTCCGCCGTGGGCGTGCTGGCCGCGCACCAGAACCTCGACGCCCGGCTCCAGCTGGCGGTCACCGCCGCGGTGCTGGCCGTCCTGGCCCTGCTGGCCTCCCGGCAACTGCCGGACATCCGGTCCAAGCCCGGCGAGGAGGCGCCGCCGCACTTCGCCCTGCCGCCGCGCAGCGCGCTGGCGATCGGACTGGTCGGGTTCTGCGCGGTCTTCGCCGAGGGTGCCTCGATGGACTGGAGCGGTGTCTACCTGCGGGACGTCACCGGGGCCTCGGCGACCGTCGCGGCCGCCGCGTACACCGCCTTCGCGCTCACCATGGCGGTCAGCCGGCTGGCCGGCGACGCGGCGATCCGCAGGCTCGGGCCGGTGCCCGCGACCCGGGTCAGCGGCGCGATCGCCACCGTGGGCGGCCTGCTGGTGGTCTTCGCCGACACGCCCTGGCTGGCCATCCCCGGCTTCGCGCTGATCGGGATCGGGATCGCGGTCGTGGTGCCGCTGGCCTTCGCCGCGGCCGGCCGGACCGGCGGGAACCCCAGCCAGGCGATCGCGGGCGTGGCGACCGTCACCTACACCTCCAGCCTGATCGCGCCGGCCGTGATCGGCGTGCTCGCCGAGGCGACCTCGCTCAGCGTGTCGTTCGCGCTGGTCACCCTGCTCGCGGCGGCGCTCATCCTCAGCGCCGGGGCCCTGCGGCGGCCGCCGTCCGCCGCCGGCCAGGCCGAGCCGGCGGCGGGCGGCCCGGTGGAGGCCGTCGGCGGCATACCGAGCGACGCCCGGCGCTGACCGCCCCGTCCTCCCCGCGACGCACCGGGCGACGCCCGCCCCCGGCCGGCCACCTCCCCCGCGGCGGGCCGGGGCCCCGGCCCCGGCCGGCCTTCCGGCCGGGGGCGGCGGCTAAGCTCGCCCGGTGCTCGCTCCCCAGCCCTCCCCGCCGGCCCCGCCCGCCCCGCCGGCCCGGCCGTGGCCGCACCGCGTGGCGCTGTCGCCCTGGACCAGGCCGGCCCTGCTGGTGGTGATCCTCGGCGCGGCCGCCGGCTCACTCCTCCTCTGGGACCCGGCCGCGCTGCTCTCCGGCGGCCTGACCTCGGCCGTGCCGGGGGTCTGGCAGGCGCCCGCCTTCGTCGCGGTGTACGCGCTGGGCACGCTGGCCTTCCTGCCGCGGCCCGCCCTGAACGCCGCCGCCGGCCTGCTGTTCGGCATCGAGCAGGGGCTGCTGCTCGCCGTTCTCGGCACCGCCCTCGGCGCCGCGCCGGCCTTCGGGCTCGGCCGGTGGCTCGGCCGCGACGCGCTGCGGCCGCTGCTGCGGGGCCGGGCGCTGACCGCGCTCGACCGCCGCTTCACCGAACAGGGGTTCCGCAGCGTGCTGCTGCTCCGGCTGTTCCCTGGGCTGCCGTTCCAGGCGGGCAACTTCGCCGCCGCGTTCTCCGGGGTCCGGTTCGCGCCCTTCCTGGCCGCCACCGCGATCGGGGTGGTCCCGTCCACCGCCGCCTACGTGGTCGCCGCCGCGAGCGCGCGGACACCGGGCTCGTCGGCCTTCGTGGTCTCGGCGGCGGCCATCGCCCTGATGGTGCTGATCAGCCTGGTGTCGGTGTGGCGGGCCGCCCGGCGCCGGCCGCGCGCGGCCGAGGCCGCCTGAGACCGCGCCCGTGCCGAGCGGGCCGGCCCACGGGCGCCCCCGGCCTCACCCGCGCCGCCTCCGCCGCGCCGCACCCGACGGCGCCCGGGCGCCCTGGCGCGCCGCCCGACTATTCGGTCGCCACTGTCGGTGCTCTGCGCCAGGATGGCCGCCATGACCACCACCACGAGCGGCACCGACCGCATCGAGCCCCCGTTCGCCGCCGACGAGAACGCCATGCTGGCCTCCTGGCTCGACTTCCACCGGGCCACCCTCGCCGTGAAGTGCCAGGGCCTGACGGACGAGCAGTTGCGACTGCGCTCCGTCCCGCCGTCCACGCTCTCGCTGCTCGGGCTGGTACGGCACATGGCCGAGGTCGAGCGGCACTGGTACCAGGGCATCCTGCTCGGCGAGGAGCACAGCGAGGGGCTCTACTGGTCCGCCGAGGACGAGGACGGCGACTTCAACGGCGTGGACACCGCGGACACCGCCGAGGCTTTCGCCACCTGGCAGGCGCAGATCGACCTCGCCCGCCGGGCCGCCGAAGGCCTCCCGCTGGAGACGGTCGGCCGGCGCAAGCGCCGGGGCGCGGACGTCACCCTGCGCTGGATCCAGGTGCACATGATCGAGGAGTACGCCCGGCACAACGGGCACGCGGATCTGCTCCGGGAGCTTGTGGACGGCTCCACGGGGGAATGAATCCACTTCCCCCGGATTGACGGACGGTCAATTCGGGGCTGACCCGTACCGGTATCGTCCACCCGCGCAACCATACGGCGAGCTGGGGCGTCGCACCTGTTGTCCGGGTCGGCCCGGACGCACGGCGCGCCACGACCCGTACGGCGGTCGCGAGCGGGCACCGAACCGGTGATCAGTGCGATACTCGGACAGTTCCGACGAGTGGATGACGTGTCAAAAGGGCACGCGCACCCGGGGGGACGCGTTCGGGACGAGACAGGGAGGCGCGGCATGGGAGCACTTCGCGACGAGCACCACAACGGGTGGCTGATGCCCTCCGGGAACTACCCGGCCGCGGCGTACGACGATCCGTGGGCGGACCAGGAGACGATGCCGGCCGCCCCGGCTCCCACGAAGATCGTCTCCCTGCGGCCGACCGGATTCGAGGCGGCCCGGACGGTCGGCGAGCACATCCGGGCCAGTACGCCCGTGGTGATGGACCTGACCGAGATGGACGACGCCGAGGCCAAGCGCATGGTCGACTTCGCCTCCGGTCTGATCTTCGGCACCTGCGGCGGGATCGAGCGGATCGCCCGCCGGGTCTTCCTGCTCACGCCGGCCGATGTCGAGGTCATGGTGATCGACCGGCCGCTGGACGAGACCGGGTTCTACAACCAGAGCTGAGCTTGTCGTTTTACCTCCGGTGATCATTTCCAGAGTGTTCGAGCTGGTCAC
>NZ_BNBO01000069.1 GCF_014655955.1 Kitasatospora indigofera | reverse complement strand
CGCCGCCGGGCCGCCTCCTCCGGGTGCTTGGGCGGTGAGCGGTGAGCGGTGAGCGGGCGAAGTGCTGCTGGATCCTGGTGTGCCGGAACTGGTAGACCGCGCCGACCTTCCGCAGCACGCCCCCCTCCAGGAAGGTCATCGCCGCCCTCGGCAGCCGCCCGGTCAACGGCAGCCACAGGCGCGCGAAGACCGCCCACTGCCCCCACGCGGTCAGGCTGAGCCCGGCGCCGATCCCGGCCCCGAAGGCGGCGAGGAGACCGAACCGGAGGGCGTCCGGGACGGTCCAGCCGAGCCGGACGCCCCACCGGTACCCGTCCAGCAACTCGACGGCGGGCCAGCCGGCCGCCCCGGTCGCGACCCCGAACAGCGGGGCGAACATGAACCACTGCAGGAACGCCGTCCGGCGGTTGCGGCCCAGCAGCTCCCGGGGGGGGCGGGGGCCGACACGATGTCGACCGAGGCCTCGCACCAGGCCATCAGGGCACCGCTGATGCCGCCCGCGAACGCGAACATCGCCCCGTAGATCACGCCGTCCACCAGCCCGACCCTGAGCGCGAGCGGATCTCCGGTGAGGAGCTTGCGGACGAGCCCCTGCACGAGGCCGATTCCGAACCCGCCCGCCAGCCCTCCGGCGATCCCCAGCCCGGCCCGCGCGAGGATCTCGGGCCCCGACCTGGCCCGTGACCGCCCGGCCCGGCCACCGAGGCGGATCCGCACCCGGGACGGCTCCGGGGCGCCGCCCCTCAACAGCACTCCCGCCCCGTGCACCAGGGCGAAGGCCACGGCCGCCGGGACACCGTTGATCAGGACGTCGGCGGCCCCGAGCAGGACGCCCTGCACGAGTCCGGGCCAGAGCCCCGGGTCCGGCCCGGTGTGGCCGAGGACGGCCGCCACCCCGTCCAGCGGGCCGACGACGACGCCGAGGCAGAGCGCGCACACCAGCCCGGTCACGATCATGCGCGGCACGAGCCGCACGGCGGTGCCCAGCTCCCACCAGGCGAGGTCGGCCGTCCCGCGTTGTTGCAGGTGCCGCGCGAGGAAGCCCAGCCAGCGGGCCACCCGCTCCGGGTCCCGCTGCCGGCCCTGCCACGGCGCCTCCCGGGAGGCCCTCCGCCCGGGCTGGGCAGGTGGCAGGGGCCCCGCGGGACAGACCGCCGGGACCAGCGAGTCCAGCAGGTGGTCCTCGATCGCCACGGCGCTGGGAAAGAGCGACCGGTCGGCGAGGTCCCCCGGGAGCCGGCCCGCGATCGGACGCCGGTAGGCGGTGCGGCAGAGCCAGAGCATCAGCGGCACCCTCAGCACCTCGGCCGCGGGGCAGGACGGGTCCTCGCCGAGCGCGTCCGTGAGCGGACGCCAGCGCTCCCGGTGCTGCGGCGTGGCACTCGCGAGCAGGTACCGCACGGCCTCCTCGACGGTCAGCGGCTCGGCCCGGACGACGGCGGCCTCCTGGAGCACGGAGGCCGAGCCGGCCGCCGCCTCGTAGTCCTCGGTCCGGCTGGTCAGGATCAGCGGGCCGCCCTCCGCGAGGGCGGTGTTGAGCGCCTCCAGGGCCTCCGGTCGCTCCGGCGCGGGCAGTTCGTCCAGTCCGTCGAGCACCGGCAGGACGCGCTGATCGCGCAGGAGCACCCGGACGGTGTCCAGGTCCAGATAGGGGTACTCGCGCAGGAGCTGCCGCTCCAGCCAACGGGCGAAGTGCTCCTCGCCCGGCCGCCAGGAGGCGAGCGACAGGAGGACCGGGACCGGATCGCCCTCGTCCATCCGCTGCAGCAGTTCGATCACCAGCAGGACGGCCAGGCTGGTCTTGCCGCTGCCGGCCCCGCCCAGCACCACCAGCCGGCGCCGCTCCGAGTCCGAGAACGCGTCGGCGAAGGCGGCCAGGTCCGCCGCGCTCTCCTCGCCCTGGCCCTCGCCCTGGTCCCCGCCCTGGCCCTCGCCCTGGCCCTCGCCCTGGCCCTCGCCCTGGTCCCCGCCCGGTCCGGGGTGGTCACCGGCCTCCCCGCCGCTCGTCACGCGCCAGCGCACCGGGATCGGCCGCGACCCCAACAGGCCGCGCAGGGCGGCCTCCTGCCGCCACTGCCCCAGCACCACGCGCCCCAGCCGCTGCGCCCCCACCTCGACCGGATCGGGGAAGACCAGGGTGAAGTAGTTGTTCTGGACACTGTGGTCGCCGTACTGCAGCGCGACCGATCCGCGGAGGGCGGTGCGGCGGCCGCCCCGCTCCGCGCCGGTCACGGGGATCCGAGGTGATCGCCCCGGCGGCGGTGCCCGGTCACGCCCGTGCCCGGCCCGTGCAGCAGGGCCGGCCCGTTCGCCGGGCACCCGCCGCGGCCCGCACCGGCCACCCGCCCGGCCGCCCGGGCCGGTCCGGGCGCCCCTCCCGGGCCGGCTCCCCACCCACCATGCTCGCTCCCCCGCAGGACGCGCTCGTCAGTACCGCGACCCTAGCCCCGCAGGGCCTGGCCCGTGACGCGAACCCCGAAGACCGGACCGGGGGCTCAGCGAGGAAAACCCCTCACCAGTAACAGGTATGACGATGCCTCAGAACGCGACGTGCGGGCTTCGACCGGGCACCCCGCCCCGGCCGCGTCGTCAGGCCCGGCCGCCCGGCCGCAGTTCCCGTTCGAGGGCGGACAGGGCGAACGAGTGCGCGGAGGCGTGCTGCCAGCGCGACCGTCCGAACATCACGTCGCCGGAGAGCCCGTTGAGCATGGCGACGGCCCTGATGACGAACTCGGAAGGGTCCACGGCGGCGAACCGCCCCAGGGCCTGACCCTCCCGGAGGATGGCCTCCAGCCGCTCCTCCCAGGCGTCGGACAGTGCGGTGAGGAGGTGCCGGCCGGCGTCGTCGTGACGCTGGGCCAGCACCTGCGTCCACAGGGCGTAGCGTTCGTCGCCCTGGTGGCGGGGCAGGTAGTAGCGGACGAACAGCGCCAGCTTCTCGGCGGGGGACGCGGCCTCGTCCGCGGCCTGCTGGAACCGGGCGCCGAGGTCCGCCTCGCTCCAGGCGAGGACTTCGAGCAGGAGGCGGTCCTTCTTGCCGAAGTGGTACAGGATGTGCCCGGTGCTCATGCCGGCCCGCGCGGCGATGTCCGACATCCGCACGGCCGCGGTGCCCTTCTCCGCGATGGCGCTGATGGCGGCCCGCATCGCCCGCCCCCGTGCCTCGTCGCCGCTGGGCTGACGCTTCCGGTCGGCCAGGGCCCGGACGGGCTGCGCGGCACCGCCGGGACCGGTGCCCGGCACAGGCCCGGTGACGCCCTCCGCCGCGGGGAGGCGGTGCGGCCGTGCGGGCTCGGACTCTGGCGTCGGCATGGCTCGTCTCGATTCTGGTGACCTAGATCTGTAGTCTAGACTGAAAATCTAGTCAGTGCAGTGGAAGCACGGCGGCCGCGGGCGATCGGTTCGACGCCCGGCGGCTCGGCCGGCCCGACCCGACCTCCCAGGAGACACCCCTATGACGCGCCGATTCGACGTTGTGGAGACCGGTATCGCCGACCTGCGCGCGGCGCTGGAGAAAGGCGAGACCACCGCGGTCGGCCTGCTCGACGCCTACCTCGCGCGGATCGACGCGTACGACCGGCCCGGCACCGGCACCGCCCTCAACGCGCTGGTGGTGCTGAACCCGGAGGCCCGCGCCGAGGCGGAGGCCTCCGACGCCCGACGCGCGCGCGGCGAGACGCTCGGCCCGCTGGACGGCATCCCGTACACCGCGAAGGACAGCTACCTCGCGAAGGGACTGACGGCCGCGGCCGGCTCGCCCGCCTTCGAGCACCTCGTCGCCCAGCGCGACGCCTTCGCCGTCGAGCGGCTGCGCGCCGGCGGGGCGGTCCTGATCGGGCTGACCAACATGCCGCCGATGGCGAACGGCGGCATGCAGCGCGGCGTGTACGGCCGCGCGGAGAGCCCGTACAGCGCCGACTGGCTCACCAGCGCCTACGGCTCCGGCTCCTCCAACGGCTCCGGCACCGCGACGGCGGCGTCGTTCGGCGCCTTCGGCCTCGGCGAGGAGACCTGGTCCTCCGGCCGGGCGCCCGCCTCGAACAACGCGCTGTGCGCCTATACGCCCAGCCGCGGGGTGATCTCGGTGCGCGGCAACTGGCCGCTGGTGCCGACCATGGACGTCGTGGTCCCGCACACCCGGACCATGGCCGACCTGCTCGAACTGCTCGACGTCATCGTGGCCGACGACCCGGAGACGCGCGGCGACCTGTGGCGCGCGCAGCCGTGGGTGCCGCTGCCCGCACCGTCGCAGGTGCGCCCCGCCTCGTACCCGGCCCTCGCGCCGGCCGACGCCCCGACGGCGCACGCCGCACTCGCCGGCAGGCGCGTCGGCGTCCCCAGGATGTACATCAACGCCGACCCCGGCGCCGGCACCAACCCCGACGGCGGCATCGGCGGCCCGACCGGCCGGCGGATCGACACCCGCGCCTCGGTGATCGCCCTGTGGGAGGCGGCCCGCCGCGACCTGGAGGCCGCCGGCGCCGAGGTGGTCGAGGTCGACTTCCCCGTCGTGTCGAACTACGAGTCCGACCGCCCCGGGGCGCCCTCGCTGCACACCCGCGGCCTGGTCGGCCGCGACTTCCTCACCGTCGAGATCGAGGACCTGTCCGCCTGGGCGTGGGACGACTTCCTCCGGGCCAACGGCGACCCGGCGCTCGCCACCCTGGCCGAGGTCGACCCCGACCGTATCTGGCCCAAGCAGCAGGGCGAACTCCCCGACCGCTACACCGGCTTCGACGACACGATCGGCGACTACCCGCGCCTGGTGCGCGAGCGCCCGTACGCGTCCTTCACCGACATGCCGCACCTCGAGGCGGGGCTGCGCGGGCTTGAGGAGACCCGCCGGGTCGACCTGGAGCTGTGGATGGACGACCTGCGGCTGGACGCGGTGGTGTTCCCCGCCGTCGCCGACGTGGGGCCCGCCGACATGGACGTCTCCGAGGCGTCCGCCGAACTCGGCTGGCGCAACGGCGTCTGGGTCGCGAACGGCAACCTGGTGCCCCGTCACCTGGGCATACCGACGGTCACCGTGCCCATGGGCACCATGGCGGACACCGGCATGCCCGTCGGGCTGACCTTCGCCGGCCGCGCCTACGACGACAACGCCCTGCTGGCCCTCGGTGCGGCCTTCGAGGCGACCGGCAGCCGGCGCACCGTGCCGCCGCGCACGCCGCGCCTGCCGGCGGAGTGACCTGACGGCGGAATGACCTGACGGAGGCGACCTGACGGGTCGCGGCGCGGGGGGCACGGCCGGACGGGTTGACGTCCGGCGGCCCGCCGCGCGGTCAGGGGGTGGGTGGCGGCGGGCGGAGCACGGCCCGCCGCCCCCACCCGGACGGTGCCGGGCAAGCGCGCCCCTGCCCCCACCCGGAGGTTCCGGCGGGCCCCGGCGACCGGCCGACGGCTCAGGAGACGTCGTGCCGGGTGCCGCCGGTGACGGCGTGCAGCTTGTCCGGGTTGGCCACGTTGTGGATGGCCGCGATGCGCCCCTCCGGGTCGAAGTCGAAGGTCATCGTGGCGACCACGCGGTCCGGGCCGCGGAAGACCACACCCGGGCCGCCGTTGATCCCGGTCAGCTCCGCCCGCATCTCCCCCGGCCCGATGCCCTGGTAGGTCGCGCTGCCGAGCGCGGCGAACCAGCCGGCCACCGTCTCCAGGCCGAT
This sequence comes from Kitasatospora indigofera, assembly GCF_014655955.1. GTDB lineage: Bacteria > Actinomycetota > Actinomycetes > Streptomycetales > Streptomycetaceae > Kitasatospora > Kitasatospora indigofera. The sequence goes on along the minus strand of NZ_BNBO01000069.1, from coordinate 37,075 downwards.
CACCGGCTTGAGGGCCTGGCGGACCTTGCCGCCGCCGTCGGTCCACAGCGTGACGTCCGGCGAGAGCAGCTCCATCAGGGTGTTGATGTCGCCGCCCGTGGCCGCCGCGAGGAACCGCTCGGTGACGTCGCGTCGGTGGGCGCGGTCCGCGGTGAAGCGGGGCCGGCGGGCCTGGACGTGCTCGCGGGCGCGGTGCGCGGCCTGCCGGACCGCCGCCTCGGAGCGTTCCACCGCCTCCGCGATCTCCGCGTGACTGAAGGCGAAGACCTCCTTCAGGACGAACACCGCCCGCTCCAGGGGGCTCAGCGTCTCCAGCACGACGAGCAGGGCCATCGAGACCGAGTCCGCCGTGGCGACGCCGTCGGCGGTGTCCGGGCCGGTGAGGATCGGCTCGGGGAGCCACGGCCCCACGTAGGTCTCGCGCTGGTGGCGGGTCGACCGGAGCCGCTCCATCGCCAGGTTGGAGATGATCCTGGTCAGATAGGACTTGGGGTCGGCGACCCGGGACCGCTCGGCCGCCGACCACTTGAGCCAGGCGTCCTGCACCACGTCCTCGGCGTCGGCGGCGGTGCCCAGGATGCGGTAGGCGACGGAGAAGAGCAGGGTGCGGTACTGCTGGAAGGCGAGCTGGTCGGCGTCGGTCTGCTGGGGCTGGGTCACTTGGCGCTCCTGATCCGGGTGTAACGGCCGCCGTGCGGCCAGAGGGCGCCCGAGGCGGGCATCCGCTTCATGCGGGCGAAGGTCGGCCACGGCGCCGCGCTGACCGTCTCCTTGTACTTCGCGGCCCGCCCGCCGGTCAGCACGATCCGGCGCGGGCTGTCGTCGGGGTGGGTGAACTGCACGACGGCGTCCTTCCGGCCTAGGCTGACCGGTGTGTGGTAGTAGCCGAAGCGGAAGGGCTTGGGCTCCTTGCCGGCCAGCACCCGCAGGATCGACAGGGCCGCGTGCACTCCGCTGGGCATGCCGCCCTGGCAGGTCCCGTGCATCACGCCGTAGCCCTGCCGGATCGCCGCCGCGTCGCCCACGGCGTAGACCTCCGGGTGGGAGACCGAGCGCAGCGCGCCGTCGGTGACCACCCGGCCGCGCTCGTCGACGGTCAGGCCCGCGGCGGCGGCCAGCGGCGGGACGCGGGTGCCGCTGGTCCACAGCACCGCGTCGGCCCGGATGCCGGAGCCGTCCGCGAGTTCGACGCCGTCCGGCAGCACCTCGGCCACCTCGACGCCGCTGCGCACCTGCACGCCGAGGCGGGCGAGCGCCGCGTCCAGGTAGGCCTTGGCCTTCGGGTGCATGCTCGCGCCCGGCTCCTGCCGGCCCACCAGCACCACCCGGAGTCCCGGGTGCCGCTCGGCGATCTCCGCGGCGGCCTCGATGCCGGTCAGGCCGTTGCCGCCGACCACGACGGTCCCGCCGTCGAGCCGGGCCAGCCGATCGGCGAGGAGGGCTGCGTCCTCCGGGCCGTTGAGGGTGTAGGCGTGGTCGTCCGCGCCGGGGACGGCGTCGGTGTCGGCGATGCTGCCCAGGCCGTAGACCAGGGTGTCGTAGCGCAGGACCTGGTCGTCGTCGATCCGGACGGTCCTCGCCGCGGTGTCGACGGCGGTGACCCAGCCCCGGACGAAGGCGGCCCCGGTGCCGTCCAGCAGGTCCGGGATGTTCAGCACGGGCGTCCGCCGGCCGGTGGCGGTCATGTGCAGCCGGAGCCGCTCGGTGAAGGTGTCGTAGGGGTTGACCAGCGTCACCCGCAGGTTCCCGCGCCTCCTGGTGCGGGCCGCGAGCTGGATCGCGGTGGCGAGCCCGGCGTAGCCGGCTCCCAGGACCAGGACCTCGTGCCGCTGCTCCGCTGTCGCCTTCATCACTGTGCTCTCGCTCTCGTGCCGGTCGTTCCCGCCGTGCGGACGACCACCAGACGCAAGCTGCCGCTCCGTTCGTGACATCGGGCCCCTGTGACCCGCGTCACGCCTCTCGGCGGGGGTCCGGGGCGTGGCACCGGCCCCCGGGAGGCGCCGCGACGCGCAGCATTCAACCATGATCGACTCTGCGCCCGCACGGGAACTGACGGAACAGAGGAATGCGCAGGCCGGCGACCGGCCCGGCGCCTCCACGCCGGGCCGGAACCACGCCGTCGAGGTCAGCCGGTGCGGCGGGTGCGGCGCATCAGACCGGTCACCACGTCCAGGACGACGAAGGCGGCGAGGGTGACGCCGAGGACGGGCAACGCCCAGCCGAGCGCCACCAGCACGGGGAGGCCGGCGGCCAGCAGCGGCCGGGGGACGGTGCGCCAGGCACCGCGGGCGGGCGGGGTGCCGAACCTGGAGCTGCGGTCGGCCCGGGTGGGGCGGCGCTGCCACCACATGCGGTAGCCCCAGGCGGTGACGAGGATCAGGCCCACCGCGATCACGGCGAGCAGGATCTGGTTGACGAGGCCGAAGAGCACGCCCATGTGGCCCTGGACGCCGAGCTTGCTGAGCTTGGACAGCAGCGGGTAATCGGCCCAGCGGGTACGGGCGGTGACCTCCCCGGCGCCGGCGTCGACGGCGACCTGGTCGTAGTGGACGGGCCAGGTGTTGTCCTTCTGGGCCACCGTCCAGGCGGCGGCCGGGCCCTGGGGCGGGGTGATCTGCACGGTGCCGCCGAGGCCGGCGCCGCGGGCGACGGCGAGGGCCTTCTCGAAGTCGGCCGGGCCCGGGCCGGCCGTCGCGGCCCCGCCCTGGTGGCCGGCGTGTTCCGCGTGCTCCCCGCCGTCGGCGGCCGCGCCCTGCCCGGCGCCGGGCAGCGCCGTGTCCAGCTCGGGCGCGTGGCCGCGGGTGGCGTCCAGCAGCCGGCCGAAGCGGTCACCGGCGTAGTGGGACCAGGTCATGCCGGTGGCGCTGAGGAAGAGCAGGCCGAGCGCCAGCCACACGCCGGTCGCCGCGTGCCAGGAGCGGGTGCGGCGCACGCCGCGGGCGGTGCGGTCGGGCAGCAGGACACCGCGGACGGACGCGGCGCGACGGCCTCGGGCGCGGCCGAGCCACAGCACCAGCCCGCCCGCGACGATCACCCACAGCCAGGACGCGGCGACCTCCGAGTAGAGGCGGCCGCCCTCCCCGAGATGCAGGTTGCGGTGCAGGTCGTCCAGCCAGGTGGCCAGCGGCGTCGACCCCCACCAGGTGGTCAGGTGCCCCTTCACCTGGGCGGTGTACGGGTCGACGAAGACGGTGCGCTGCTTCTCGCCGAGCTCGGGCAGCGACAGCACCACCCGGGTGGTGTCCTCCGGGCCGGGCGGGGTGACGACCGCGGCGAGCGTGCCCTCCGGGTACGCCTGACGGGCGGCGGCGATCTGCTCGGCCAGCGGGCGCACCGGGCCGCCGGGGTGCCCGACCGTCAGCCACTTCTCGTAGACGAGCCGGTCGAGTTGCGGGGTGAACGTGTAGGCGAGGCCGGTCACGGCCACGACCAGCAGGAACGGGGCGACGAACACCCCGGCGTAGAAGTGCAGGCGCACCAGCAGCGCCCGGGCACCCGCCCAGGACCTTTCGGGGCCGGGCGGTGCCTGGTCGGGCGGCAGGACGGGGGTTACGGGTTCCGTGGTGGAGGACATGTCTGCTCCAGGGGATTCCGCGCACACGGACATGGCCCGGCGGCGCGGCAAGGGGGGCCGATGGGGACGCCTCACCCGGTCGGGGCGAGGACGGCAGGCCGAAGCGCACCCGCAGGCAGGGGTGTCGCTGTCAGGCCCGGGCCACCGCCGGCGGTCCTCTCCTGGGCTCGCACCGGGCCAGCAGCACGGCGTGCGGACGGACGGACGGCGCGTCACGGACCGGGACGCTCGGCCGCCGCGGGGCGGGGCTCCGCAGCAGCGGCAGGATGAGCCGGCGCACCACCAGGGCGGCGAGCCGCCGCAGCACCCGGTCGCCGTGCAGCAGGAACACCGCGGTGCCGAAGGTGGCCAGCGCGTGCGCGGCCGTCATCGCCCACCCCATGCCGTGCGGCATCGGTCCGGCCATGGCGGCCGCGTCCACCGCCCCGCCGGCCGGGTCCGGCAGCACGCCGGGGCCCAGGCCCATGTCCATGTCCGCCGGCATCTGCAGGCTGTCGGGGACGACGGACAGGCCGTCGCTCGTACAGAGGAACGTCACGGTCCCGGCGGCGTGGCCGGGCCCGGAGGCACCGGCAGGGGCGGCCGGGGCGGCCGGCATCGACAGCCGGTCGAGGGCGAGGTGGAGCGCGAACTGGGCGGCGGCCAGCGCGGTGACGGTGCTCCGGAACGACCGGCCGTCCCGTGCTCCGGGCAGCAGCACGCCGACGGCCAGCAGGGCGGCGAACAGGCCGCACAGCACGCCCGGGCCGGGCAGGTCGCCGCCCGCCGTCACGTGCGCCACCATGCCGAGCAGCAGGGACGCCGAAGCGCCGAGCAGCCCCGTACGGGCCCGCTCCCGACGGCTCTCCGGTGTGCGCACCGGCCCAACCTACCGGCACCCGGGCCCGCCGTCACCGCCCTGACCAGTAACGACGTGCACGAACGGCAGGAGCCGCGCGCTCCCGGAGCACCTTCTTTCCCGGGTCTGCGACCGGGTACGTCAGCCTTCCGGGTCGGCGCGGACGGCGTACGGGACGAAGGTGCTGCTGTGCTCGTCGACGGCCAGCGTCCGGCCGATCGCCGGGGCGGAGCGCTGGGGGCAGGCGGGACGCTCGCAGACCTTGCAGCCGAGGCCGATCGGTGTGGCGGCGGCTTCGTCGCCGAGGTCCAGGCCGGCCGCGTACACCAGCCGGCCGGCGTGCCGGATCTCGCAGCCCAGGCCGATCGCGAAGGTCTTGCCGGGGCGGCCCCAGCCGCCGGGCGAGCGGGTGACGTCGCGGGCGGTCCACAAGTAGCGGCGGCCGTCCGGCATGCCAGCGACCTGGACGTGGACCCGGCCGGGTGCGGCGAAGGCGTCGTAGACGTTCCAGAGCGGGCAGGTGCCGCCGGTGCGGGAGAAGTGGAAGGCGGTGGCGGACTGCCGCTTCGAGACGTTGCCCGCGCGGTCGACCCGTACGAAGGAGAACGGCACTCCTCGCCGCCCGGGGCGCTGAAGGGTACTGAGCCGGTGGCAGACGGTCTCGTAGCCGACCCCGAAGTGGTCGGCGAGGTGCTCGATGTCGTAGCGGGCGGCCTCCGCCGCGTCGTGGAAGACCCGGTAGGGCAGGACGAGGGCGGCGGCGAAGTGGTTCGCCAGGCCGATCCGGGTGAGCGAGAAGGCGGCGGAGCCCTCGGGGCCTTCCTGGGCGGCGAGTTCGGACAGCAGCGAGTCGTGTTCCAGGTAGGCCAGCTGGGTGGCCATCCGGAAGGCCTGCTGGCCGGGCCGCAGCCGGTCGGACAGGTGCAGGACCCGGGTCCGGTCGTCGTACCGGTGCAGGTTCCCGCCGCCGGCGACGATCCGGACCTGGTGACCGGTGGCCAGCCGCCCGGCCAGGGCCTCCCGTACCCCGCCGCGCCTCAGCTTGACGGCTCCGGCCAACTCCTCCGCCGCGACGTCGAGTTCGTGGACGTAGTTCTGGCGGCGGTAGAAGAACTCGCGGACCTGCTCGTGCGGGGTGCGGGCGCCGGCCCCGGGGCCGCGGTCCCCGGCGAGGACGGCCAGTTGCTCGGCCGCGTCCCGGCGGCCGCGGGCCAGGTCGGTGAGCAGCCGGGCCACGGCGGGAGTGCGGGTGGCGACCTCGTCCAGGTCGCCCGGGGTGATCCGGCCCGCCGCGAGCTCCTCGCCGAGGGAGTCGCGCAGCTCGGCCGTGAGCCGGGCGCTGCCGGAGGGCGCGAAGTAGCCGGCCTCGACGCCGAACGCCTCGGTGAGCCGGAGCAGCACCGGCACGGTGAGCGGGCGGGCGTCGTGCTCCAGCTGGTTGAGGTAGCTGGGCGAGAGTTCGAGCAGTCGTGCCAGGGCGGCCTGGCTGAGACCGCGGTCCTCACGGAGGCGGCGCAGCCGGGCGCCCGCGAAGGTCTTGGCCATGCTGTCGCTCCCCGGTCCGTTCCAGCCCGTCCGGTGGGGCAGCTTAGCCGGACGACCGCCGGCCCGGTCTTCGCAGTCTTCGCAGGACCGGTGACGGCGCTTCACAGAACTTGGCACGGATCCATCGGTGACGGCGGGCATCGCCGCCTGGCAGAGTCGGCGATGCGGCCGGAAGGCACCCCAGGAAGCCGGGAAGTGCCAGGTCGGTCACCCTGGTTCGGCTTCCCGGGCGACGGCCTCCGGCGGTCTCGTTGCGCCGCCCGGCGCCGGCCGGCCGCCCACGCACCCGCCCGGTGAGGTGCGTCACATCCTTGGCAACAAGCACTCTCAGGAGCAGACCCATGACGCAGTCGGTCCGGCAGCAGCAGGAGCAGCAGGCGGCGGAGCTGGCCGCCCGGTGGGCGTCCGACCCCCGCTGGGCGGGCATCGAGCGGAGCTACGGCGCCGCGGACGTGGTGCGGTTGTCCGGCACGGTGCGCGAGGAGCACACGCTGGCCCGGCGCGGCGCCGAGCGGCTCTGGTCGCAGCTGCACGAGCGGGACCACATCCACGCGCTGGGCGCGCTGACGGGCGGCCAGGCGGTGCAGATGGTGAGGGCCGGCCTGCAGGCGATCTACCTCTCGGGCTGGCAGGTCGCGGCCGACGCCAACCAGGCCGGCCAGACCTACCCCGACCAGAGCCTCTACCCCGCCAACTCCGTTCCGCAGGTGGTGCGCAGGATCAACAACGCGCTGCTGCGGGCGGACGGGATCGACGCGGCCGAGGGGACCGCGGGGCCGGACTGGCTGGTGCCGATCGTCGCCGACGCGGAGGCCGGCTTCGGCGGGCCGCTGAACGCCTTCGAGCTGACCAAGGGCATGATCGCGGCCGGCGCGGCGGGCATCCACTACGAGGACCAGCTGGCCTCCGAGAAGAAGTGCGGCCACCTGGGCGGCAAGGTGCTGGTGCCCACCGCGCAGCACGTCCGCACCCTCAACGCGGCCCGGCTGGCGGCGGACATCGCGGACGTGCCGACCCTGATCGTCGCCCGCACCGACGCCCTGGCCGCCAACCTGCTGACCACGGACGTGGACGAGCGCGACGCCCGGTTCTGCACCGGCGAGCGCACCGCCGAGGGCTTCCACCGGGTCGAGCCGGGCATGGCGCCGGTGATCTCCCGCGGCCTGGCCTTCGCCCCGTACGCCGACCTGCTCTGGATGGAGACCGGCACCCCGGACCTCGCGCAGGCCCGGGAGTTCGCCGAGGCCGTCAAGGCCGAGCACCCGGACAAGATGCTGGCCTACAACTGCTCGCCCTCGTTCAACTGGAAGGCGTCGCTGGACGACGACCAGATCGCCAAGTTCCAGCGGGAGTTGGCCGCCATGGGCTACCGCTTCCAGTTCATCACGCTGGCCGGCTTCCACGCGTTGAACCACTCGATGTTCCAGCTCGCCAAGGGCTACGCCGAGAGCGGCATGACGGCCTACGTGGACCTCCAGGAGGCCGAGTTCGCGGCCGTCCCGGACGGCTACACGGCCGTCAGGCACCAACGCGAGGTCGGCACCGGCTACTTCGACCAGGTCTCCGCCGCGCTGAACCCCAACGCCGAGACCCTGGCGCTGACCGGCTCCACCGAGGCCGAGCAGTTCCACTGACCGGGCCCGGCCGGCTGCCCCGTGGCCGGCCGGCCGACTCCGATCCACGCCGCGGGGCCCGTTGAGGGACGGGCTCCGCCGGCCGCCCGCGCCCGGGGCCGCGCCGACAACGCGGCCTCGGGCCCACCTTCCTGGAGAGCCGGATGACCCTGACCAGCCGTACCGAGATCCTCGGCGAGCCCGAGGAGCGATTCGAGGAGATCCTCACCGCCGAGGCCCTGCGCTTCGTGGCGGACCTGCACGACGCCTTCGCCGGCCGCCGCACCGAGTTGCTCGCCGAACGCGGCCGCCGGGCCGCCGTCCTGGCCCGTACCGGCACCCTCGGCTTCCTCCCGGAGACCCGCGCCGTCCGGGAGGACCGCAGCTGGCGGGTGGCCGGGGCCGGTCCCGGACTCGCCGACCGCCGGGTGGAGATCACCGGCCCGCCGGAGCGGCGGATGGCCGTCAACGCCCTCAACTCCGGGGCCAGGGTGTGGCTCGCCGACTTCGAGGACGCCACCGCCCCCACCTGGCACAACCTGATCTCCGGTCAGCTCAACCTGCTGGACGCGATCGGGCGCCGGATCGACGACACCACGCCCGACGGGAAGCGCTACCGGATCGGCGACTCCCCCGCCACCGTCGTGGTCCGCCCGCGCGGCTGGCACCTGGAGGAGGCCCACCTGCTGATCGGCGGCCGCCCGGCCGTCGGCGCCCTGGTCGACTTCGGCCTCTACCTCTTCCACTGCGGGCAGCGGCAGATCGAGAACGGCAGCGGTCCGTACTTCTACCTGCCGAAGCTGGAGAACCACCTAGAGGCCCGCCTGTGGAACGACGTCTTCACCTTCGCGCAGCGCCGGTTGGGCATCCCGCACGGCACGATCCGGGCCACCGTGCTGATCGAGACGATCACCGCCGCGTTCGAGATGGACGAGATCCTGTACGAGCTGCGCGAGCACGCGGCCGGCCTGAACGCCGGGCGCTGGGACTACCTCTTCAGCCTGATCAAGAACTTCGCCGGCCACGGCCCCCGCTTCGTGCTGCCCGACCGATCCTCGCTGACGATGACGCAGCCGTTCCTGCGGGCCTACACCGACCTGCTGGTGCGCACCTGCCACCGGCGCGGCGCCCACGCCATCGGCGGGATGGCCGCCGCCGTCCCCAGCCGGGACCCGGCCGCCAACGAGGCCGCCCTCGCCAAGGTCGGGCTCGACAAGGAGCGCGAGGCCGGCGACGGCTTCGACGGCTCCTGGGTGGCCCACCCCGGCCTCGTGGACACCTGCCGCACGGCCTTCGACGCTGTGCTCGGCGAGCGGCCGAACCAGCTCGACCAGGCCCGCGAGGACGTCGAGGTCACCGCCGCCGACCTGCTCGCCGTGCACCGGCTCACCGTCGGCCTGCCGACCGAGCAGGGCCTGCGCTCCAACGTCGCCGTCGCGCTGCGCTACCTCACCGCCTGGCTCGGCGGCGCCGGAGCCGTCGCCGTGTTCGGACTGATGGAGGACCTCGCCACCGCGGAGATCGCCCGCTGCCAGCTCTGGCAGTGGCAGCACCACTGCTCCCGGCTCGGCGGGGGCACGCTGGCCACGCCGGGCACCGTACGCCGGCTGATCGACGGCGAACGGGCCGCCCTGCTCGCCGAAGGCGCCGAACCGGCCCTGGTCGACGACGCGGTGCGGGTCCTGGAGGAGACCGCGCTCGGCGCGGACCTGCCCGCCTTCCTCACCACCGAGGCGTACGCCCGCCACCTGGTCCGTGTCCGCACCTCGGCCTGAACCGAACCCGCAAGGAGACAGCCCCATGAACGAGATCCGCCGGGTCGCCGTCGTCGGCGCCGGACAGATGGGATCCGGCATCGCCGAGGTCTTCGCCCGCGCCGGACTGGACACCGTCGTCTGCGAGCGGAGTCCGGACGCGCTGCGCGCGGCTCGCGCCCGGATCGACCGTTCGCTGCACCGCGCGGTCGACCGCGGCCGGCTGGACCCGAACGCGCGGGGGGAGGCCTGGGCGCGACTGCTGTTCGCCGACGACCTGGAGGCGCTCGCCGACCGCCAGCTGGTGGTCGAGGCCGTGGTCGAGGACGAGCGCGTGAAGACGGACCTGCTCGCCGGTCTGGACAAGGTGCTCGCCGACCAGCAGGCCGTCCTCGCCACCAACACCTCGGCCATCCCCGTCACCCGGCTCGGCATCGCCACCACCCGTGCCTCGCACGTGATCGGCCTGCACTTCTTCAACCCCGCGCCGGTCATGCCGCTGGTCGAGCTGGTCGCCTCGCTGCACACCGGGCCGGCCGTGCTCGACCGGGTCGAGGGCTTCGCCCGGGACACCCTCGGCAAGCACGTCGTCCGCTCCCGCGACCGGGCCGGATTCGTGGTCAACGCCCTGCTGGTCCCCTACCTGCTCGGCGCGATCCGGATGGCCGAGGCCGGCCACGCGACCCCCGCCGACATCGACGCCGGCATGGTGCACGGCTGCGCCCACCCCATGGGTCCGCTCCAACTCGCCGACCTGATCGGCCTGGACACCGTGCAGGCGATCGCCGAGTCGCTGTACGACGAGTACAAGGAGCCGCTCTACGCTCCCCCGCCGCTGCTGGCCCGGATGGTCGAGGCCGGACTGCTCGGCCGCAAGAGCGGGAGGGGGTTCCACCCCCACCGGCCGGTGTGACCACGGACGCGCACGGCGCGCAGCACCGCTCCTCCGGCCCTGCGTCCCGAGCGGGGCCACCGCCCGGCCGGGTGCCCCGGCCCGGCCCTCCACTATCCTTATTGCTTCAGTCATGCATTTGCACCTGATGAGCAATAAGGAGTCGAGGGATGGCGGGACCGCCGGTGGTGCTCGGGATCGAGTCGTCGTGCGACGAGACCGGGGCCGGTCTGGTGCGCGACGGCGTACTGCTCGGGCACGCCGTCGCCTCGTCCATGGAGGAGCACGCCCGCTACGGCGGTGTGGTCCCCGAGATCGCCGCCCGCGCCCACGTCCAGGCCATGGCCCCCGTCGTCCAGGAGGCCCTGGGACGGGCCGGACTCACCCTGGCCGACGTCGGCGCCGTCGCGGTGACGGCCGGTCCGGGGCTCTCCGGCGCGCTGCAGGTCGGCGTGGCCGCCGCCAAGGGCTACGCCTACTCGCTCGGCGTGCCGCTGTACGGCGTGCACCACCTCGCCGGGCACGTCGCCGCCGCGACCCTGGACGGCGGGCCGCTGCCGAACCCGTCCGTGGTGCTGATCGTCTCGGGCGGGCACACCTCCCTGCTGCTGGTGCGCGACCTGGCCCGCGATCCGATCGTCCACCTCGGCGACACCCTGGACGACGCGGCCGGGGAGTGCTTCGACAAGGTCGCCCGCATCCTCCACCTGCCCTACCCCGGCGGGCCCGCCGTCGACCGCGCCGCCCGCGACGGCGATCCGGCCGCCGTCCGCCTGCCCCGCCCGCTCAGCGGCCCGAACGACCCGCCGTACGCCTTCTCCTTCTCCGGCCTCAAGACCGCCGCCGCCCGCTGGGTCGAGGGCCGGCGTGCCGCCGGCACCGAACCGCACGTCCCGGACGCCGCCGCCGCGCTCCAGGAGGCCATCGCCGACACTCTCACCCGCAAGGCCGTCCGGGCCTGCACCGACCACGGCATCGACACCCTCGTCGTGGTCGGCGGCGTCGCCGCCAACTCCCGGGTCCGCGCCCTCACCGAGCAGCGCTGCGCCGCCGCCGGCATCACCCTGCGCGTGCCGGCCCTCGGCCTGTGCACCGACAACGGGGCCATGGTCGCCGCCATCGGCGACCTGCTGGTGCGCTCCGGCGCCGGCCCCGCGCCGATGGACCTCTCCGTCGACCCCTCGGCCCCGCTGGAGTACGCCGCCCTCACACCGCGCGCCACCGCCCGCGCCGCCTGACCACGGCGGCCGCTCCGGAACGCGGGCGGGCGTCCCGTCGGTCCGTCCTCCCGCCCCCGAGGTGGCACGCCGTCACCCGCGCCGCGCACGGGGCCTGCCGGGCCCGGACGGGCCGCGCCGGGCCGGGCCGGGGTCAGGGTGCGGGTCCGGAGGCAGGTCCGGGTGCGGGCCCGGACCGTTCGGCGGTCCGGACCCGCGCCCGGCGGCCGGGCTACTCCGGGCGTCGGCCGGGCGGCCGGGGTCGGCCGGGTCAGCCGGGTCAGCCGGCAGAACCCTTCGCCCGCCGGACGCGCCGCTCACGGGCGAGCCGCTCACGGCGCTGTTCGACGGCGCTCTGCGGGACCAGGGCCGGTACCCGGTGCGGCTGCCCGTCCGCGTCGACCGCGACGAAGACCAGCTGCGCCGTGGCCACCCGCGTCACCGGCCCGGTGAGGTTCCACCGTTCCGCCGTCACCAACACCGAGACGTCCATCGAACTGCGCCCGGCGTGATCGACACGGGCACGGACCGTCAGGAGGTCACCCGCCCGCACCGGCGCGAGGAAGGACATCTCCTCCACCGACACGGTGACCGCGGGCACGCCGGCGTGCCGGCCGGCCGCAGCGGCCGCGGCGTCGTCGATCAGTTTCATCACGACACCGCCGTGCACGGTCCCGTAGAGGTTGGTGTCGTGCTCGCTCATGATGTGGGCCAGGGTGACCGCCGAGTCCGTCGGGGTCCTGGAGACGGCAGGGGGCGTCGTCACCGGGCCGTCACCCCGCAGGCCGTCGCGGCCTCCGGCCGGATCCCGGCCGGGCCGGGGCCGACGGACCGCCTTGCCGTCGCCCTGCTGTCCACATATCGGCGGGTCACGGCCCTGGGGGCACCCGGCCGGTCGGTCTGCTGCACGGAACTCTCCTTCGCGAGTTCAGGAGACCCCGGGCGCGCGCAGGAGCGTGAGGTGCGCGTGCGCGTCCCTCGCCGCCGCCGACCCGCCCGCGAGGTCCGGTGGGACCACGGACCGTAGCGGTCCGCGGGCAGCGGCAGGTCTTCGGACTCGCGGGCGCGCCCACCCCTGTGAAGGGCGGACCCCTACTGGCCGTCGCTTCCCGGACCCGGCGGGCCCAGTGCGTATGACGGCGGTCGTTCCCGCTCACCGCTGCGGGGCAGTCCCGGATTCCCACCGGGTTCCCTCTTACGACGCGCCTGCCTGGCGGACAGGGCGAACCAGCTGCGCGGCCCACTCTACGGTCGTCGCCGCAGATCAGGAGCGCCGGGTCGGCGCCCCCGGGTCAGCGCCCCCGGGCCGGGGCCACTCGGGCCACGGCCGCCGGGCGACGGCCGCCGGCTCGAACCGGTCCCCGGACCGGATCAGGAGACGACCGGCTGTTCCGGCACCCGGGGAAGCTGGCGCCGGGAGGTGATCGCGAGCTTCTGGAACACCTTGCGCAGGTGGTACTCGACGGTGCTGGAGCTGATGAACAGCTGGGTGGCGATCTCCTGGTTGGTGGCACCGCGGGCGGCGAGCCCCGCGATGTGCCCTTCGCGCGGGGTGAGTTCACTGACGGTGGCGGGGGTGCGCCGGGGCGTCTTGTCACCGATGGCGCGCAGTTCGTGCAGGGTCCGGTCGGCGAAGGCCTGGGCCCCCATCCCGCTGAACAGGTGGAAGGCGCTGCGCAGTTGCTCCCGGGCCTCGCCGCGGTGCCGCCGCCGCCTGAGCCACTCGCCGTAGAGCAGGTGGGTGCGGGCGAGCTCGGTCCGGATGTCGCCGGCCCGGAGGTGACCGAGGGCCTGACGGTAGAGCCCGCCGGCCTCGGCGTCGTCGGCCAGCAGTGCCTGCGAGCGGGTGAGCAGCCCGAGCGCCCAGGGCGTGCCGGCGGCGCTCGCGCGCGGGCTGAGGCGCAGCAGCGCGGCCTGTGCGGCGTCGCGGTCGCCGCTGCGCACGCCCGCCTCCACCATCTCGACCAGCGCGGGGTTTCCGTAGTACACCGGGTCCTCGGCGTACCCCTGTCGCGCCACGGCGAGGGCGTTCGCGTAGTTGGACGATCCGTTCTCCAGGACGGCCAGGGCGGTCCGGGTGGTGTGCAGGCGCACGCCGCCCGACGCCCGCTCGGACCGTTCCACGTCCATCGCCGCCATGGCCGCGCGGGTGGCCTCCTCGTTGCCCCGCCAGCCCTGCAGGATGACGTCACTGCCCTCGGCGAGCCGGCCGGACCCGTCGATGGCCCCGACCAGCTCGCGGAAGGCGGCGAAGTTGCTCTCCGCCTCGGTGAACCGTCCGCACCAGGTCTCCACGCTGGCCACGGCGTGCAGGGAGACCCTGAGCATGTCCAGGGCGCCCAGGTCGCGGGAGGTTTCGACGGTGCGCGCGGCGATCGCGCGGAATGCCTCGCCGTCCCAGAGCTCGTGCGCGGCGATCAGGCCCAGCAGGAGCAGCCGGACGTCCGACGGCCCGGTGTCCGCCCCGGCGAGCGCGCCCACCGCCGCGCGGAGCAGCGGGGCCGCCGCCTGCGGTCCCTGAAGGACCTGGGTGGCGTGCGCCGTCAGCAGGAGGTCGGCCGGGTCCGGCGGCCCGGGGGCGGCGGGCAGGTCGAGTGCGGCCTGGGCCACGGTGGACGCGGTGACGTCCCCGCCGAGCCAGGAGGCGCCGAGGACCGCCTGGAAGGCTTCGAGCAGGGTGTCGCGTGCGGCGCGGCGGTCGCTCGGCCGGTAGGCCCGGGCGGCGGCGAGCAGGTCGGTGGCGGCCGGCGTCTCGCGGCCGTTCTGGATGTGGATCGCGCCCTGCAGTCGCAGGCGGCGTGCCAGGTGCGCGGTTCCGGCGTCGGAGGCGGCCTGGTGGAGGAGGGCCTCCGCGCGGTCGGGCAGGCCGGCGGCGAGGGCTGCCTCGCAGGCGGTGAGCAGGCGTTCGGCGCGCGGAGCGGCGCGCGGGGTGAGGTCGGCCGCGCGGGCGAGGAAGGCGCACGCCGCGCTGTAGCCGCCGCGCGCCTGGGCGCGGGCGGCCGCCTGTTCGAGTTCGGCCGCGGTCGTCTCGTCGCGGCCCTCGCAGGCCGCCGCGAGGTGCCAGGCTCGGCGGTCCGCGTCGGTGCGGGCGTCCGTGACGGCGGCCAGCGCCGCGTGCGCCCGGCGCCGGTCGGCCGGTGTCGATCCGTCGTAGACCGCCGACCGGATCAGCGGGTGGCGAAAGGCCGGCGCGGGTTGGAGCAGGAGCAGGCCGGCCGCGGTGGCGGGGGTGGCGAGATCGGCCAGTTCGCCGGTTCCGGCGGTGCCGTCCAGGCGGGTGACGGCGCGCCACACCAGCGCCCGGTCACCGGTCGGGTCCGCGGCTATGACCAGGAGCAGCGTCCGGGTGGGCTGCGGCAGGGCCTGCGACTGGCGCAGGTAGCGGGCCTGGAGCTGCCGGCCCAGGGGCAGGCGCTCGGACAGCGGGACCGGGTCGGCACCCGCCGGTGATTCGAGGTCGCCGGCGAGTTCGCGGAGCGCCAGCGGGTTTCCCGCGGCCTCGGTGACGATCCGTTCGGCGATGTCCTGCTCGATCCGCGTGGAGAGCGTCCGGGCCAGCAGGGCGTGCGAGTCGTACCGGGCCAGCTCCGGCAGGACGGCCTGCGGCAGGTCGTCCAGGAGCCGGACGCCCGCGTCCGGTTCGCGGACCGCGAAGAGCAGGGTGATGCGGTCGGCGTGCAGGCGGCGTGCGACGAACGCGAGGATCGTCAGGGACTCCTCGTCCAGCCATTGCGCGTCGTCGCAGACGCACAGCAGCGGCTGGCTCGCGGCGCTGTTCGCGAGCAGGGTGAGGGTCGCGAGCCCGATCAGCAGGCGGTCCGGATGGATGTCCGCGACCAGTCCGAACGCCGCTCTCAGCGCGTCCCGCTGCGGGGCGGGGAGCCGGTCGAGGTCGGACAGGAAGGGCAGCAGGAGGCGGTGCAGGCCGGCCAGGGCGAGGTCCTGCTCCGCCTCCTTTCCGCTGATCTGCGTGATCCGCATGCCGGTGGCCCGGGCCACCGCGTACGCCAGCAGCGTCGTCTTGCCGATGCCGGGCGGCCCCTTCAGGACCAGCACGCCGCTCAGTCCCTCGCGTGCGGCGTCGAGTTGCGCGTCGACAGTGCGCTTCAACCGGGAGCGACCGAAAAGGATCATGGTCGGAGTGTAGTGCGCACCCGGTCCGCCGCGGGGTGCATTAAGGGGTTCCAAGGATCCAACCGCCTTGGCCGGCGAGGAGGCTGGAGGAGATCGCCGAAGCGGCCCGCGACCGGGCCGGACAGGCGCTGACCTTCGCGCACCCCGTGCGCCCGCCCCCCAGACAGGAGACCCCGGATGGACAGCCCGACCCGGCCCAGCGAGACCCAGCACCAGGTCGTGTGCAACGACGAGGAACAGTACTCGGTCTGGCCGCTCGGCCGGCCCCTGCCGAACGGCTGGCGGAGCGCCGGGCCGCAGGGCACGAAGGCGGAGTGCCTGCGCCACATCGACCGGGTCTGGACCGACCTGCGCCCGCTCAGCGCCCGCTGACCGGCACGACGCAGCACGTCAGGGCCGCCGCGCAGGTCGCGGTGCCGCCCGCCCGGCCATCACCGGAGGACATCGTGTCACCTGCCAAGGGAGTGTCATGAACGGACCTGTTCTGCCGACCGGAGCCGAGTACGGGCAACTGCTCGGCGCACTGAGGCTGGAGACGCCGTGGGCCGCGGTCGCACTCGATCCCGTCGAGGACCCGGCGGACCGTCCCGCCGAACCGCCGTCGGCCGCGCCCGTACGCACCGACGCCTGGGTCCCGGCCGGCGAGGTGATCGACCGGATCGCCCGCGCGGACGGCGACCGGATCGCGCTCGGCGACGGGCGGAGGACCTGGACGTACCGTCAACTACTGGCCAGGACGGAGAGCTTGGCGGACCGGCTGCGCCGGGCCGGCGTGCGCCGGGGTGACGTGGTCCTGGTGACCATGGAGCGCGGGTCCGCCTTCGCCGAGGCGGCCCTGGCGGTGTGGAAGGCCGGCGGCGCCTTCCTCCCGCTCAAGCCGGGCGATCCGCCAGCCTGGCGCGAGCAGGCCGCCCGTGCGTCGGGGGCCCGGGTCGCCGTCGCGGCCTCGGCGGAGCCGGCGCTGCCCGGGGTGGCGCACCTGGTCTGGCCGGACCCGGACCCGGACCCCGACGCAGGCCCGAACCCGGCGTCGGCCCCGGCCCCAGGCTCGGACTCGGACCGGGAGGGGTGGGAGGAGCCCGCGGGGCGGGAGGGGGCCGCCCCCGGCGACCTCGCGTACCTGGTCGCCACCTCGGGCTCGACCGGGGAGCCGAAGCTGGTGATGCTGGAACACCGGGGCGTGGCCAACCTGGTCCGGGCCCAGGCCGAGACCCTGCCCGCCCTGGGGCCGGGCTCCCGGGTCCTCCAGTTCTCCCACCCCACCTTCGACGGCGCGGTCTTCGACCTCCTGCTGGCCCTGGCGCACGGCGGCCGGCTGGAGGCGATCACCGAGGCGGAGACCTCGGGCGAGCCGCTCGCCGCGGCCCTGCGGCGCCGGCGCGTCACCCACGCCGTGCTCCCGGCCGCCGTCCTGCGGACCCTGGGCTCCGAGCGGTTCGACGACCTGGACGTGGTCCTGAGCGTCGGCGACGTCTGCCTCCCCGAGACCGCCCGGCTCTGGAGCGGCCGCCACCGCTTCTTCAACGGCTACGGCCCGTCCGAGACGACCGTCTGCGCCACCCTGCACCGGGGCGGCGCCGATGCCGGCGCCGAGCGGGTCCCGGTGGGCCAAGCGGTCGGTGGCGTCCGGGTGGTCGTCCTGGACGACGACCTCCGGCCGGTGCCGGCCGGGGAGGTGGGCGAGCTCTGCATCGGCGGCGCCGGCGTGGGACGCGGCTACCTCGGCCGGCCCGGCCCGACCGCCGAGGCCTTCGTCCCGGACCCGTTCAGCGCCGTCCCCGGCGCCCGCCTCTACCGCACCGGCGACCTCGGCCGGCTGCTGCCCGGCGGAGGGACCGAGTTCCTGGGCCGCCGCGACAACGAACTGAAGATCCGCGGCGTCCGGATCCGGTTGGACGACATCCAGAACGCCCTGGCGGCGCTCCCGGGGGTGCGCGACGCCGTCGCGGTGGCCGCCGGGGCGGCCGGTGAGGGCGACCGCAACCTCGTCGGGTACGCGGTCGCGGAGCCCGGCCACCGGCCGACCGGCGCCGGCCTCCGGGCCGAACTCGCCCGTCGCCTCCCGGCCCACCTGCTGCCCGGCGCCGTCCTGGTGCTCGACGCCTGGCCGCTGACCGCGAGCGGCAAGGTGGACCGGGCCCGGCTCCCGGACCCCCACCCGGCCGCCGGCTACCGCGCCGCCCGGACACCGGCCGAGGAGGCCCTCACCTCGCTCGCCGCCGACCTGTTCGGACTCGGCCGGGTCGGCCGGGACGACAGCTTCCTGGCGCTCGGCGGCAACTCGCTGCTGGCCACCCGCTTCGCGGCGCGCGCCGAGGCCGTACTCGGCCGGCGGCTGCCGCTCGCGGCTCTCCTCTCCGGCGCCACCCTGGCCGAGCTGGCGGCGGCCGGGGACGGCGGACCACCGCCGCCGGCCGTGCCGGGGCCGGTGCGCGGGCGGCCGGACGGCTCCCGGCGGGTGCCGTCCTTCGCGCAGGAGCGGATCTGGCTCATGCAGGAGCTGCGCCCCGGCTCCCTCGCCTACCACGCCCAGGCGGCGCTGCGGATCGGCGGCCCGCTGGACCCGGACGCGTTGTCCGCCGTGCTCACCGACCTGGTGCGTCGTCACGAGGTGCTGCGCAGCCGCTTCCACAACGACGACGGCCGGCTGCGCTGCACCGTCGAGCCGCCCCGGCCGGTGGAGCTGCCGCTGCTCGACCTGAGCGGTCGACCGGCCGGCCTGCAGGGGAAGCTGCTCGGCGAGGCCGTCGAACGGTTCGTCGTGCGCCCCTTCGCGCTGGACTCCGAACCGCTGGTGCGCTGGCTGCTGATCCGGCTGGGCGGGCAGGAGCACGTCCTGGTCCACGCGGAGCACCATCTGGTGCACGACGGCTGGTCGTTCAACGTCTTCCTGCGGGAGCTGGTGGAGGGCTGCCTGGACCACCAGCGGTACGGCGAGGTCCGCAGGCCCGAACCGGAGATCCAGTACTACGACCACGCGCGGTGGCAGCGCGCATGGTGCCTCGGCCCGGAGGCGCAGCGCCAGCGCGACTTCTGGCGGCGGGAGCTGGCCGGTGCGTCGACCGTGCTGCCGCTCCCCCGGCGCGCGGCCGCGGCCGGCCGGCGGTTCGTCGGGGCCGCGCCGCGCGTCGAGATCGACGCCGAACTGGCCCGCGCGCTGGAGGCGCTGGGGCGGCGCCACGGCCACTCCCTGTACGCCGTGCTGCTGGCCGCGTTCTTCGCCCTGCTGTCCCGCAGCACCGGCGCCGAGGACGTCCTGGTCGGCTCCGGGGTGGCGAACCGCCGCTGGCAGAACACCGAGGACCTGATGGGCATGTTCGTGAACACCGTCGTCCTGCGCGGCAGGACGGCGGACGATCCCCCCTTCACCGCACTGCTGGACCAGGTCGGGCACACCGTACGGGCTGCCCTGGACCACCAGGACCTGCCCTTCGAGGAGATCCTCGCCCAGAGCCGGGCCGAGCACGTCCCCGGCGTGAACCCGCTGGTCCAGGCCTCGTTCAGTTTCCACGACGCCATGCCGGGGCGGCTCGGAGCCGCCCCGTTCTCGCTGGACGTCATCGAGGGCCTGGGCACCGGCTCGGCCAAGTTCGACCTGAACCTCATCGCCTTCCCGCGGTACCGCGCCGCCGGGTGCACCGGCCGCGGCCCGGGCAACGTCCTCCAGGTCCCCGCCTCGGACGGACCGGTGCCGCCGAGCCCGGCCGCCGCCCTGGACGGCGTCACCGTCTCCTGGGAGTTCGACTCCGACCAGCTGGGGGCGGGGTTCGTCACCGGGCTGATGCGCGCCTACCAGGAGATCCTGCGGGCGGTGGTGCGCGCCCCACGGACCGCGCTCTCCGAACTCGCGCTGGTCTCGGGCGCAGAGCGCGGACGGCTGCTGCGGCGGGCGCTCGGGCGCCAGGACGAGCCGTCGGCGGACCGGGTGCCCGAGGTGGTCGCCGAGTGGGTCGCCCGGACCCCGCAGGCGCCGGCGGTGTCCGCGGACGACGAGGAACTGACATACCGTCAGCTCTGGCTCAGGGCGGGCGAACTGGCGGCCGTCCTCGCCGAGTCCGGGGTCGGCCGGGGTGACGTGGTGGCGCTCCACCTGCCCCGCTCGGCCCGGCTGGTGGTGGCGATGCTGGCCACCCTGATGACCGGCGCCGGCTCCCTCACCCTGGACCCCACGCACCCGCCGGCCCGGCTGGCTGCGCTGCTGGAGGACAGCGGCACCCGCACGGTACTGGCCGACCCGGACGGAGCCGGCCGGCTCCCGGCAGGCCGGTGGCAGGTCCTGACCCCGCGTCCGGACCCGTCGTACACCGGGCCGCCCGGGGCGCCGGTGCCCGGCAGTCCCCGCGACCTCGCCCACGTCATCTACACCTCCGGATCCACCGGACGCCCCAAGGGGGTCCAGATCGAGCACCGGTCGCTGATCGCCCGCCTCCGCGCGTCCGACATGGCCGCCCCGGGCCCCGGCCGGCGCGTACTGGCCACCAACGCGACCGTCTTCGACGTCTTCGCCATGGAGGTCTGGTCCGCCCTGCTGAACGGCGCCGCGCTCCACCTCCTGCCGGCCGCCGCGGGCCCGCAGGAGATCGCCCGGCGCATCGTCCGCCACGACATCAGCCACATGACGCTGGTCACCCCGCTGCTGCGGGTCATGACGGAGACGTCGCCCGACGCCCTCGCCCGGCTCCAGGCACTCGTCGTCGGCGGCGACACCGCGCCCCCGGACGTGGTGCGGGCCGCACTCGCGCTCGGCGCCCGCCGCCTGGTCAACTCGTACGGACCCACCGAAGTCACCGTCTACGCAACGGCGTTCGAGGCCAACAGGGCCGGGCGGATCGGCTCCGAGGTGCCGGTCGGGCGCCCGGTCTCCAACGCCCACCTCGTCCTGCTGGACGACCGGCTGAACCTCGTCCCCGACGGCTTCGCGGGCGAGATCTGCGTCGGCGGCCCCGGGGTCGCCCGCGGCTACCTCGGGCGGCCCGCCGAGACGGCCGAGCGTTTCGTGCCCGACCCGTACTCCACCGAGCCCGGCGCCCGCCTCTACCGCACCGGGGACCGCGGCCAGTGGCTGCCGGACGGCAACCTGCGGTTCCTCGGCCGCCTCGACCACCAGGTGAAGATCCGCGGGTTCCGGATCGAGCCGGAGGAGGTACGGGCGGCGCTGGCCGCCCTGGCGGGCGTCCGTGAGGCGGAGGTGGTCGCCCACCGTGCCGGGGAGCCGCAGGCCCGGCTCGTGGGCTACGCCCAGGCCGGGCCCGGCGGTGTCCTGGAGCCGGCCGCCCTGCGGGCCGCCCTGGCCGAGCGCCTGCCCGGGCACCTGGTGCCCGAGAGCATCCTGATCGTGGAGGACTGGCCCCGGGGCGCGACCGGCAAGGTGGACCGCTCCCGGCTGCCCGTGCCGCCACCGCCCGCGGTCACCCCGCAGGGCCGGCCGGCGGACCACGGCCCCGCCGCCGAGGTGCTGGCCCGCGTCCTGGCCGAGCTCCTGGACCTGCCCGAGATCGGTGCCGAGGACGACTTCTTCCAGCTCGGCGGCCACTCGCTGCTGGCGATGCGGTACGCCGCCACGGCCGGCCGGGCGCTGGGCCTGGACATCGACCTGGCGACCGTGCTGGCCCACCCGACCGTCGCCCGGCTGTCCGCCGCCCTGGGCGCCAGCGCGGCGCCGCCCGCCCTCGCCGAGCCCCCGCGCAGGCTGCCGCGCAAGGTCCCCGGCCCAGCCGCCCGGGCGCAGCGTTGAACACCGCATCGTTGAACGCCGCAACGTTGAAGGGCGCATCGTTGAAGGGCGAGGCGTCGAAGGGCACGGCGTCGAACCCCGCAACGTCGAACCCCGCGGTCACGGCGGCCCCGGCCGACGGCACGCCGTTCCCGCTCTCGCACCTGCAACGCCGGCTCTGGCTCCTGCACACCCTCGACCCGACCGGGGCCCTCCAGAGCACCGCCCGATGCTTCCAGGTCGACGGCCGGCCGGACCTCGACGCCCTCCAACGGGCGCTGGACCACCTGGTCGAGCGGCACGAACCGCTGCGCACCGTCTTCCCGCTCTCCGCGACCGGCGAGCCCGTCCAGCTGGTACTGCCCGCGGCCACCCTCCCGCTCACCCCGCTGGCCGCCGAGGACGGCAGTGAACCACTCATCTCCGCACGGGAGTTCGCCGAGCAGCCGTTCGCCGCCGACCGCGGGCCGCTGGCCCGGGCCGGGCTGCTCCGCACCGGCCCCGACCGGCTGCTGCTGGTCGTCGCCGTCCACCTGCTGGTGGCGGACGGCTGGTCCTGGAACGTGCTGCTGCGCGAACTCGGCGCCTGCTACGCGGCCGCGCTCACCGGAACCGATCCGCGGCTGCCCGGCCTCCCCCTGCAGTACGCCGACTGGGCGCACTGGCAGCACGGGCAGCTGACCGGGGCCCGCCGCCACGAGCTGCGCCGTTGGTGGCAGCGGGAACTCGACGGCGCGGCCCCGGGCCTCGGCCCGCCGGCCGCCGGCACCGACGCCGACACGGCCGCGTCGGCCGCGACGGCCACCGGCGCCACCGCGCACGCCACGGACGTCACCACCACCACGGCGACACACGCCGGCGCCACGGTGGCGAGGCCCGGCCGGGCCGTCACCCGCTCGCTGGACGCCCGTACCGAGGAAGCCCTGCGCGCCCTCGCCCGGCGTGCAGGAGTCTCCCTGTTCGCCGTCCTCGCCGCGGCCTTCGGCGCGACGACCGGCCGGCGGATCCACCGGGAGGAGTTGGTGATCGGTACCCCGGTGGCCCACCGCGACCTCCCGGAGACCGAGCACCTGCTCGGCTTCCTGGTCGGCACCCTCCCCCTGCGCGTCGACCTCACCGGCGACCCGCCCTTCACCGAGCTGGCCCGCCGGCTGGCCACCACGGCCGGCCGGGCCTTCGCCCACAAGGACCTGCCCTGGGAGGAACTCCCCTGGCAGCAAACGCCGGGCGGTCGGCGCACCCTGCCGACCCTCGCCCACCACCCGGCCGGCAGCACCGGCTCGCTCGCCCTGCCGGGGTGCCGGGTGCGCGAGCTCGACCTGCCGTCCGACGCCTCCAGGTTCGACCTGACCCTGCGGATCTCCGAACACCCCGGCCCCCGGCGGAGCAGCGTCCGGGTGGAGCACGACACCCGCGTGGTGCCCCCCGTCGAGGCCGACGACCTCCTCACCGGCTACCTCGCGCTGCTGGACGCCGTCGCCCTGCGCCCGACCGCCCGGCTGTCCGAACTGCTGCCGCAGCGCCCCCGTCCCTCGACCGACTGAACCCCTGAGCCCCACATCCCCTGCCGCCCTTGATCCCTGAGCCCTACGGAGACACCATGACGGACCCGTCCACCACCGCACCCGCCGACTACTCCCTCCAGCGGGACGCCCGCTGCCCGATGGACCCGCCCCCGGCCTACCGGCCGCTCCGGGAGGCCGGCGGACTGGTCCGGGTCCGGGCCTGGGACGGCAGCGAGCCCTGGCTCGTCACCCGCCACGACGACGCCCGGGCCGCGCTGTCCGACAGCAGGCTCAGCTCGGACCCGCGCACACCGGGATTCCCGCACACCCAGCCCACCTCGGCCGCCCGCCAGGAGATCGACCTGCCGTTCGCCTTCGTCGAGGGGCCCGAGCACCTGATCGAACGACGGGTGCTGGTCAAGGAGTTCACCGCCCGCAAGGCCCGCGAGGCCCGCGCGGCCATCCAGCGGATCGTCGACGAGGCGATCGACGGCATGCTCGCCGGCACCAAGCCGTGCGACCTGTACGAATCCCTCTCCCTCCCGGTCGCCACCCACACCATCGGCGAACTGCTCGGCGTGCCGCCGGCCGACCGGCCCCTGCTCCAGGCCGGCAGCCGCCGGATCGGCTCCCGCCGGGTGTCCAAGGAGACCGGCAGCGAGGCGTTCCAGGACCTGAACGAGTACTTCGAGCACCTGGTGGACCTGCGGATGCGCGAGCCGGGCGACGACATGGTGAGCAGGCTGCTCGCCACCTACGCGGCCACCGACGGGCTGACCCGCGCCAAGGCGGTCTCCACCATCCAGGTGCTCTTCTTCGCGGGGTGGGGGCCCAGCTCGTACATGATCGAGTTCGGGGTGCTCGCCCTCCTCCTCCACCCGGAGCAACTCGCGCTGCTGAAGGCCGACCCGAGCCCCGGGCTGCTCGCCTCCACGGTCGAGGAGACCCTGCGCTACGCGACGGTCTCGGTGAACGGCCGCCAGCGCGCCGCGCTGGCGGACCTCACCCTCGGCGGTCAGCCGATCCGGCAGGGCGACGGCGTCCTGGTCCAGCTCGACTCCGCGAACCGGGACGCCGACGCGTTCCCCGACCCCGACACCTTCGACATCACCCGCCGGGCCGGACGGCACCTCGGCTTCGGCCACGGCCCGCACAAGTGCATCGGCGCCGAACTCTCCCGCGCCGAGATGAGCATCGCGTACGAGACCCTGTTCCGCCGCATCCCGGACCTGCAGCTGGTCCTTCCGCTGGAGCAGCTTCCGTTCAGCACCGAACTCACCCTCTACAGCCTCGACGAGTTGCTCGTCACCTGGTGACCCGGCGCCCGCCGCGGCCCTCCGGGCCTGTCCGGTCCCCGTCCACCCTCGTCCGCGAAGGGCCCGGTGGCCCGGATGAGACCGTTCGGGCCCGGCGGCCGCCGTCACGGTCGCGATCACGGCCGCCGGGGACGCCTCGCGGTCCGCAGCCCACCGGGAGCAACGGAGAACGGGGTGGACCCCGCCGCTGACGGGTCGGGCCGGGCACGGCACCCGGGCGTCCGGCCCGACCCGAACCGGCCGGGCCGGGCCGGACGCCCTACGACGGACCGGGCGGATGGTCCGCCCGGCGCTCGGCTTCGAGGAGGGTCTCGAAGTGGCCGGGGCCCGACCTGGGCAGCGTCCGCAGCGCGGTGCGGTAGCGCAGGGTCTCGGTCTGCCAGGTGTGGTAGCCCACCATCCAGCCGGCCATGACCTCGGCATAGGCATCGACGGCGCCGCACTGCCCGGGCGTCAGGGCGAGCCGGCGGCACATGGCCGGGACCTCGGCCGCGAGGTGCCGGAAACGAGCGACACGCTCGTGGACCTCGTCGCGGGCCGCCGTCACGGCCTCCTCGCGGGAGCAGCCTCGGGCGTGCTGGACGACCAGCACGAGGTTGTCCACGTCCCCGCGCGCCTCCTCCTTCTCAAGGGAGTAGACGTCGTTGGACATCAGCGTGACGTCCACGGCGATCTCGCGCATGATCCGCAGCTGCGGGCTGTGAAAGGCGGCCGCGGGGACGGTGATCGCCGCTGCGCGTTCCCCGAGCGAGAGCGGCAGTCCGGTGGCGGCGACGCCCCGGCGCACCTGAAGGTACTCCTCCATGCCGGCGGGCACCCCACGGCGGCGGTTGATCGCCTCGTGCGCGTGGGCGGCGAAGTAGTACTCCCATTCGTGGGCCGCCCGCGCCGCCCAGCCGGGCGGGGCTCCCTCGGCGGAGCGCCGCCACAGGTCCGCGAACGCGACCGAGCAGGGATCGGCCACGGCGCCAGGCCCGGCGCCGTGGACGATGTCCACCAGGCCCTGGCACAGGCGGGCGACCTGGCCGGGAGCCAGGCCCAGGGGGCCGTCGAACTGGTCGTCGAAGACGAAGAAGAACGCCATGGCGTCGGCGCACAGGTCCAGCCCGGAGCCCGTCGCGTGGGGAAAGCCGTAGGCGGCCAGGCGCGGGATGTCCCAGGAGCGGTACCAGTCCAGCGCCCGTTCGCTGACCACCAGTCGCTGGTCCTGGACCCATCGCAGGTTCCGCCGCCGGGCTCCCTCCAGGTCGGGGCTTGTCCGCAGCTCGAACGGAAGGTCGAACTCGATGTCCTGCGGCACAGCCCCTCCCTGCGCTGCTTCGTCCGGTGCGCGGTGCCGCTGCCGGCTCTCCACGGCCCAACGTACCGCCGGAGCGGGACCACGGAGGCAGCTTCCTGCACACGCACCGACGGCAACGCCGCCGCTTCCCGACCGGCCGGCCTCGGCCCGCGCATCCACAGACGGAATGAGCGGCTGCGGAGTGACCCATACGCCAGGGAGACCCTGCGGTCCCTGCTCGGGCCGGCCACCGTGCCGCGTCCCTCCCGCCGCGTGCGCCACCTCGATGAAACGCCCACCGGCGGCACCCTGCTGACCCTCCTCGCCGATCCCGGCGCGCGCAAGGACGCGAAGGTCCATGCCCTGCGCCTGCTCGCCTGCCGACCGTCCGAGCCCGGCCTCCTCGCCCTGGTGCCGTCGCTGAGCGACCAGGACGGACGGTTCCCGCTTCCGGGTCTGGCCCGGGCGGTCGCGCGGTGCGGACCTCTCGCGGTGCCGGACGCCCGCACGTGGGTGGAGGACGGCCGGGGCTGGCTCGTCCGGATCGGCTTGGAGATCCTGGCCGAGCACGGCGACGCCTCCGACGTCCCGGTTCTGACGGCGCACCTCACCGCCGATCTGGAGCAGGGCAGTTGGTGCGGCCCCAAGGTACTCGCGGCCAGCCTGGCCCGCTTCGGCCCGCAGGCCGCCGAGGCCCTTCCCCTGCTGCGCCGGTACTGGCTGCACACGCCGCACTCGTACGAACGGCCGGCTTACCTGGAGGCGCTGGCGGCGATCGACCCCGACGGGCTGGAGCACGCGTACACCGAGTCGCTGTGGGACTGCGAGGCGGACGCCCGCATGCTCGGCATCGCCGGGGCGCCCGACCTGCCGCAGGTACGGGACCGGCTGGCGCAACTGCGTGACGACCCGTTGGAGACACCGGAGGCCAGGCGCGCGGCGGCGGCCCGGCTCGGGCGGCCGCGCGGTGTGTGAACGGCACCGCCGGGGCCGACCCGGTCGGCCCCGGGGTCCACGGGTCCACGGGTCCACGGGCCCACGGGGGCGGCCGGATCTCCCCGCGCCGCCCCCGTGCCCCTGGCCTCACCCGTCAGGGCGGGTACCGCCCCGACGGTGCGTCAGGCGGTGGCCACCCCGTTCGAGTAGCCCTTCAGGAAGAAGGTGCCGAATCCGTTCTGCACCGGGTCGCCGCTGTTGTTGACGCAGTGCGTGATCCCCCCGCCGCCCGGACCGTTGAGGCAGACGGTCATCAGGTCGGTGAGGACGACGCCCGGCGTGTCGGGGACCTCGTAGGCCCGGTCCGTGTAGATGTCGGCCTGGAGGTTGAAGAAGCAGTAGCTGCCCAGCCCCCAGGCCCGGTGCTCGGTGACGGAGTCGGCGACCTTGTACGCGGCGTAGCCACGGGTGCCCTGGTGGCCCCAGGCGGCCTGGGTGGGGACGTCGTACGGGTGCTCGTTCTGGAAGAAGTAGGTCCGGCCCTGGTTGCCCTTCCAGAGCACCTCGTGCTTCTGGAAGTGCTCGACGAACAGGCCGTAGACGGTGACCCGGTCGCCGTTCACGAGGAAGCCGACGCCGGCCGGGTTGACCGACCAACCGACGCTGCCGTCGAGGCCGTGGTCGGCGCGCCAGATCCAGACGTGGTCGACGATCACGTCGTTGCTGTCGATCCGGATGCCGACCTCGGTGCCGCCGGGCACGAAACCGCCGACGCGGACGAAGACGTCGAAGAGCAGGGTGGGGCGGGCGGCGTGGTTCCGGCGGCTGCGGCCGTCCCCGACGCTGAGCAGGACGCGGGAGCCGGCGGAGGCGGTCTCCAGGAGCACGCCGGCGATGGTGACGTCGTCGACGTCGTCGACCTCGACCAGCGCGTTGCCCTTGACCGCCCGGAGGGTGGCCAGCCCCAGGCCGAGGACGACCGTCCCGGGGCGGGAGACCTCCAGCGGTGCGGAGAGCGGGTAGATGCCCGGGGTGAACAGCAGGTGCTGGCCCCGGGAGAGGGCGCGGTTGAGGGTCTCGGCGGAGTCGCCCGGCCGGGCCACGTGGAAGCGGGACAGCGGGATGCTGTGACCGGCGGCCTTGCCGGCGGACCAGGTCGTCCCGGTCGAGTTGCGGCGCAGGGCGGGGACGAAGACCTGGTACGAGCCGTGGGCGTCCACGGTCAGGAAGGGCTTCTCCCGGACGACGGGGGTGCGGTCCACCGTGGTGATCGGGGGCGTCGGGAAGCTCTGGGCGGGGGCGCCCTGGGTGCCGACGAAGACCATGTTCCAGTTGGCGCCGGTCCAGCTGCCGAAGGTGTCGTTGCGCGACAGCCACTGCTGCTGCGACCCCGACTCCACCTGGCCGTCCACCAGGCTGTCGGCGAGGAACCCGCCGCTGGACCAGCGGTTGCCGGGCGGGCTGGGCCACAGGGTCAGGTCGCCCTTGACGTGGGTGCGCCGCATCGGCGCCGCCTGGGACACCGCCCAGCGGTTCAGGCCGTCCGGCGGGACGATGCACAGGTTCTCGGCGGCCCGCCAGAAGTTCTGGGTGCCGTTGCCCTCGAACCACTGGGCGTCCGACGTGACATGACCGTGGATCACGACGTCGTCGGGGCTCTCGCCGAGGCCCAGCACGTGGGTGTAGAAGCCGACGTTGATGTCGACGTGGTACGTGCCCGGCTTGAAGGCCAGGGCGTACCGCTCGGAGCCGAACTGGTTGGACTCCTGGACCTTGAACACGGCGTCGACCTGGGCCTGGATCGCCGCGTCGCCCATGGACGGGTCGAAGACCAGGACGTTGGTGCCCAGGACGGGCGGCGTTCCGTGGCCGCCTGACGCGGCGGAGGCCGAGCCGGCCGAGAGATTGCCGACCATCGGCAGCGCGGCGGCGACCGCTGCACCGCGAAGGACGGTCCGGCGGGTCGGGACGAAGGACATGACTCTCCCTGGCATGGCGGGTGGGGAGGGGGACCGAGCAGGTTGTCAACGGCGTGAGAGCGCTCTCTCGCGGAGGGAAGTGAAACACCGGGGACATGTGACGTCAATAGGTTGAGTCAATAGAGTGGAGGCGATGGACGGCCCAGCTGCTGATTTGCCTTCACTTGATGAAAGAACGTTGCCCCGCGTTCGCCCGGGCCCTGCGCAGCGGGCTCGCACAGGGACATCACCCGGCCGACCGTGGCAGGCACACATCGGGCAAGCCTGCGGTGAGCAGGGTTTCCTGACGTGAAGTCTTGACGGCGGCGGCCCCCGCGGGCGACTGTGGGGACCGCCGGGTCGACCGCACGTCGTCCGGCCAGGGAGGGGTCGTCGGGTGGAGGGTGCACTGCTGCCCCGTCGTGCCGCCCGCGCTCCTCGGCCGTCCCGGCGCGGCCCCGCCGGCGCGGACAGCAAGGGCGTGGGAGCGGAAGCCGCCCGGCCACCGACCGGCGGGAGAATCGCCTTGACGCCGTCCCTAGGCTCGGAGCGATGACTGACGACGATCCGATGACCCAGGACGATCTGCCGAGCCGGCTGCTCGCGGCCTACGACGACCAGATGCGGGGCTTCTCCCCCGGGCCGGACACGGTGCTCGACCACGACGGAACGCTGGTGCGCCTGACCGGCGGCCACCGCGGGTTCGTCAGCACCCCGCGTGACGTAGGGGTGCGCGGCGCCGCTCTCGACGACCTGATCGCCCGCCAGAAGACCCACTTCGCCGCGCACGGCCAGGCCTTCGAGTGGAAGACCCGCGGCCATGACCTCCCCGCCGACCTGCCCGACCGGCTGCTGGCCGCGGGCTTCGTGCCCGAGCCGCGCGAGACGGTGCTGGTCGGCCGGGTCGCCGACCTGGACCTCGACGCGGCACCGCCGGCCGGGGTGACGGTCCGCCGCACCACCGACCCGGCCGACCTGCCGCGGATCGCGGCGATGGAGAGCGCGGTGTGGGGCGAGGACATGGGCTTCCTCGCCGGGCACCTGCTCGGCCTGCTCACCGCCCGTCCGGACGAGACCGCCCTGCTGGTCGCCGAGGCCGGCGGGGAGGTGGTGTCGGCCGCGTGGCTGATGCTGGACCGCGACCGGGACTTCGCCGGACTGCGGGGCGGCTCGACGCTGGAGGCCTGGCGCGGCCGCGGCGTCTACCGCGCCCTGGTGGCGCGGCGCGCCCGGATCGCCCTGGAGCACGGCCACCGCTACCTGCACGTCGACGCCTCCGACGACAGCGACCCGATCCTGCGACGCCTCGGCCTGACCGCGATCACCACCACCACTCCGTACGTCTGGACGCCACCGGCCTGATCCTCCCCAGGTCGCCCGCCGGATCGGAGGACGTGAGCCGACGGACCGTCGAACCCGCCCGCCGCCCAGGTGACCGGCCGGCCCTCCTGACCGGCCGTCACCGATCCCACCGGCGGGCGGCCCAAGGTCCTTGGCCGCCGGGGGGACGGCCGGGAAGGAATCGCCGGGCGAGGGGGCCGCGACGGTGGGGCGGACGGCGCCGCGGTGCCAGGTGCCCGTCGGCGCAGTAGGGTCCGTGCATGCTCTTGTGGATCAACGGCCCCTTCGGCGGTGGCAAGACGCAGACCGCGCACGAGATCCGGCGACGGCTCGCCGGCAGCGTCATCTGCGACCCCGAGCAGGTGGGTTTCGGCCTTCACCGGATGATGCCCCCGTCCTTGCGCGGGGACTTCCAGGACCTTCCCGCCTGGCGGCAGGGTGTCCACGAGGTGCTGGACCGCGTTCTCACCGCGCACGAGGGCGTGGTGATCGCGCCGATGACGGTCGTGGAGCCGCTGTACTTCCGCGAGATCGTCGGCCGGCTGCGGGAGGGCGGCCATGACGTCCGGCACTTCGCCTTGCTGGCGGAGCGCGGGACCGTGCTGCGACGGCTGCGCGAGCGTGGCTTCGGGCATGCCGCGCAGTTCGTCGCCGGGAAGGACGCCCCCCTGCGCCGGGAGAGCTTCGCCCTCTCGAAGCTCGACCTGTGCCTGGAGCGCCTGGGCGGGCCGGAGTTCGCCGAGCACCTGTGGACCGACCGCCTCACGGTCCCGCAGGTCGCCGACCGCCTTGCCGCCTCGTGCGGACTGACGCTCGCCCCGAACACCGACAGCGCACTGCGCGGGCGCCTTCGCCGGGCCTGGACGGGGGTCAGGCACATCCGGTTCGACTGACTCACCGCGGACGCCCGCTCGCCAGGATGCCTCGATGCCCACCGGCAGTGACCCACCGGTGGGCATCTCCACGCCCGGCCGGTCGGTTGCGGGTCGGGAGCGACCTCGGCCCGGATGAGTCCATCCACCCTCCGGGCCGGTCCGCCCGGCACCCGCCCGGACCGGTTCCCCCACGCCCGGGGCGTCACAATGCGGGCCGCCAGTGCAACATCTTGAGCTTTTCTGTTGACAATTGCTTGATACCGGGCTGGATACTGCATGTTATTGCAGACTCGCTTCCTCGGCGCGTCCGGACAGCCTCCACCACGCCGCAGCGGCCACACCCCGGAGCCGCGGCGGCCGCCCCGTGGGAACTCCACGCCGGGGCGCCCCGGGTGTCGCCCTGCCGGGTCCGCCCCGTCCTCGACGCCGAGGAACTCCCCGCACAGTCCGGCGACGGCCCCCGCGGGCCCGGCACGCGGTGCCCACCGCCCGTCCCGCACGCGATCCCGCTCCTCGACAAGGACCAGCCATGCGCAGACCCTCCGTCCCCCGCCGCGCGCTCGCGGCCTTCGCCGCGCTCGCCGCCTTCGCCGGTGTCGCGTCCTGCGGATCCGCGGGAGGCGGCGGGGCGCCGCCCACCACCCTGACGTTCTGGGGCTGGGCTCCCGGGTACCAGGAAGCAACAGCCCTGTTCAACAGCGCCCATCCCCGCGTCCACGTCGAGTTCCGGACGATCTCGCCAGGCAGTCAGGGCGGTTATGCCGCCCTGCAGACGGCCGTCAAGGACGGCACCGCCCCCTGCCTGGTCCAGATGGGCTACGAGTCCCTGCCGAGCTTCGTCGCCGAAGGGACCCTGCTGCCGATCAGCCAGGGCGTCGTCGGCGAGCGGGTCCAGTACAGCGAGTCCGCCTGGCAGCAGACCAGCGTCGCCGGGGAGGTCTACGGGTTCCCCGTCGACCTCGGCCCGATGGCCCTCTTCTACCGCCGGGACGTGTACGAGCGGTACGGCCTCAAGCCGGAGGCCACCTGGCAGGACTTCGCGGCGGACGCCGCGCGACTGCGGCAGGCGGCCCCGGAGCGGCACCTGACCGTCTTCACGCCCGACGACCCCTGGTGGTTCACCGCCCTCACCGCACAGGCGGGCGGCAGTTGGTTCGACGTCAAGGGGCACACCTGGAAGGTGAACACCACCGGCCCGAACGCCACCAAGGTCACCGCGTACTGGCAGTCCCT
The DNA here is from genome assembly GCF_014655955.1 of Kitasatospora indigofera. Classification (GTDB taxonomy): domain Bacteria; phylum Actinomycetota; class Actinomycetes; order Streptomycetales; family Streptomycetaceae; genus Kitasatospora; species Kitasatospora indigofera. The sequence continues at coordinate 5,352 of NZ_BNBO01000069.1, read as the reverse complement.
CCTCGACAAGGACCTGGTGAAGACCGAGAAGGCCTACAGCGACGACCTGTTCGCCGACCTGCAGAACGGAACGATCGCGGCCCTGCCGGCACCCGCCTGGTTCTCGGGCCTGCTCACCCGGAACGCGGCCGGGGCCGCGGGCCAGTGGGCGGTCGCGCCCATGCCCCGGTGGAGCGCGGGCGACGCGGCCAGCGGCTTCGACGGCGGATCCGCCACCGCGCTGGTCAAGGGCTGCCGAAACAGCGAGGCGGCGCTGGAGTTCGCCAACTGGTTCGGCCGCGACCGCAAGTCCCTGGAGATCCTGGTGGACAAGGCCGGCATCTATCCCGCCGCGATCACCGCCGACACCCTTCCCGCGCTCAACCGGCCGGACCCGTACTTCGGCGACCAGGTGATCTTCGACGTCTTCCGCACCGCCCGGAGCAGCACCGACTGGGCCTGGGGACCGGTGATGAACGAGACCTCCGCCGCCCTGAGCGCCGAGTTGACCAAGGCGGTGGCCAACCGGACACCGCTCCGGACCGCCCTCCAGACCGTACGCGACCGGACCGTCGAGGCTATGCGGAGCAAGGGCATCGAGATCGCCGCCAACTGACCCCGGCCGCGGGCCGCCACGATGCCGCCCCCGGGCGGCGGACGGAGCCGCCGCCCGATCCTGCCGGACGGCGCTCCGTGGGGCGAAGCCGCGCCGCCGGGAGGCCGCTTCGACGGAGCACCCCGCGCGGCTCACCCCGGCCGCCGCCGGCCGACGGACGGCCGTTCGGTGCCCGGGTGATCCCCCGGCGGCAGGTCGGCCAGGGCGAGGTGCGCCGCCTCGGCCGACCGCGCGACGCCAGGTACCGCCGAGCGAGGACGGGCCGAGGAGCACGCCTGCACCGGCGGGGCGTGCTCCTCGGCCAGGCGTGACCGCCGACCGTCCGCCGCTCTGCGGCGGCGGGGTGGGTGCGACCGTCCGTCCGGTGGCTCCGGGGCCGGCCCAGGCCGCAGCTGCGGCACCGCCTGGGTCACCCGGAACGGACGCGACCCGGTGGCTGCGTCCCCCCACGGACACGTGGGGGGACGCAGCCACCGGGTCGGGGCAGGCGGAACCGGCTCGCCGTCGCGGAGCCGCCGGACAGCCGGCCGGGCGGCGGGACGGCAGGACGACGACGGCGGACGACGACGGGCCGCCAGCATCCGGGTACCGGTGGTGGCGTCAGTGCGCGGAGCGGCCTGACGTGGGCCGTGTCGTGTGTCAGCCGCTCTGGTCCGCGGCGAGCATCCGGAAGTCGTAGGCGCGGGGCAGCGGGAGGCCGGGTGTGCTGGTGCCCGTCGCCTGCTGGTGGGCGTACCAGAGTTCGTGCAGGGAGCCTTCGCCTTCGCGGATGTCGGCGATGCGGATGCCTTCGTGGAGGAGGTGTCCGCAGCGGTCGGTGTCGCCGGCGTCGAGGGCGGCGCGGGCCTCGGTCCAGCGGACCCGTCCGAGGGCGCGCTGGGTGGCGTCGAGTGCTTCGAGGTGCTCCAGCGCCTCGTGCGGGTGGCCGGCCCGGAGGAGGAGCTGGGTGGCTTCCAGGACGAGGGGCAGCAGGGTGGGGGCGAGGTGGAGGGCGTGGCGGTAGGCCTGGGCGGCTTCCTGGAGGTCGCCGGTGTGGGCGGCGAGGGTGGCGAGGCTGCGCCAGGCCCAGGGGGTGGGGTGCAGTTCGACGGATCGTTGCCAGGCCTTGCGGGCGGCTTCGTGGTCGCCGGCGTGGGCGTGCAGGGCGCCGAGGTGCAGGTGGGCGGGCCAGCCGTCGGCGGCGCGGAGCGGGGCCTGCCAGGCGGGGTCGCTCTGGTAGGAGGCGGGGGGTTCGGCGGGGTCGGTGGCGGTGATGCGTCCGTGGTCGAGGAGTTCCAGCCACGGCTGCTGTTCGCGGCCGAGGGTGGAGGCGGGGAAGGGGGTGCCGGGGGTGCTCAGCGGTGCCTCGCCGGCCTTGGCGCGGCGGTGCTGTTCGAGGGCGCCCCAGCCGGAGCCGGTGTGCAGGACCTCGTCGGGCTGTTGGTCCACCCAGTGGGCGGCGGCTTCGAGTTCGGCGTCGAGGACGCTCTGCGGAAGGAGGGTGTCCAGGCTGTCGCGGGCGGCGTCGCGGGCGGTGGTCCAGTCGGGGCCGTGGACGGCGTCGGGGTCGGCCTCCAGCAGGCCGTAGGCCTCGGTCCAGGACCATTGGGCGCCGGCGGGCATCGGGAGGTGTTCGAGTTGGGTGCGGGCGAGGCCGGCCTGGATCTCCAGGTAGGCCTGGCCGGGTTCGGAGAGCCATTCCTGCCAGTGGCGGCCGCCGTCGCCCTGTCCCCAGAGGAAGAGTTTGCGGCCGCGCAGGCGGCGGGTGGAGGCCTGGACCAGGCCCCGGCCGGCGGCGTCGAGGGCGGTGATCCAGTGGCGCCGGCCGTCGGGGATGTCGAAGAAGTAGTCGGCGGCGTCGCGGGAGCGGGTGGTGCGGGTGAGGTCGGTGCCGTGCGGGGCGGGCAGGCCGAGGTGGCGGATGCGGCGGTCGTAGGTGAACTGCCAGGCGGCGTCGGCGGGGGCGAGGACGCGCACGTCCGGGGCCTCGGGGACGGCGATGTTGGACCACCAGTACATGGGGACGGTGGTGTCGCGGGGGTTGGTGATGCGGATGTGGACGAGCAGGACCTGGGAGTCGTCGGGCAGGTGGGCGTCGATCTGGTAGACGACGCCGCGGAGCCGTTCGTACTCCCACATCCGCAGGACGGGGGTGCCGTCGGGGCGGGTGAGGCGGGCGGTGTGCAGGGGTTCGCAGGTGGTGGGGGTGTGGCCGATGGTGGCGATGTTCCACTCGACGCCGCCGGCCAGCCAGGCGCCGCGCAGGGCGAGGTTGGCGGGCTGGAAGACCGGGTTGCGGAAGAGGAGTTCGCGTCCGGTGGGCTTGTGGATCAGGGACCAGAGGCGGCCGCCGGCGCCGGGCAGGAAGGTGGCCTTCAGGGTGGCGTTCTCCAGGACGGCCGCGGGGTGCTCGGCGGGTGCGCGTTCGCGGGTGTAGCCGTCCTGCATGAGGTAGGGCATGACGGAGGGGACGCGGCCGTAGCCGATGTTGTGGCGCATCTCCTCGTCGGCCTGGGTGGTGTCCTCGACCTGGTGCAGGTCGGCGCCGCCGAACAGCGGCGGGAGGGGGTTGACGGGGCCGACCGGTGCGGTCGGCAGGGTCAGGGTGGTCAGCCGCAGCTCACTCATCTGTTGCTCTGCCTCTTCGGAGAATTGTGTGGTGGGCCACGAGTCCCGGCGGTGCGCGGGCGGGCGGGCCCGGCCGGCGGGGCGGGAGGCCCTGCGGTGCGCGGGCGGCCCGGCCCCGCCGGCGGGCCACGACACCCGACGGACGGCGGGCGGGCGGGCTCGGCCGGCGGGGCGGGGGGCTTGGTTGGTGGGCTACTTGACGCTGCCGGAGGTGAGTCCGGCCTTCCAGTGGCGCTGGAGGAGGAGGAACATCACGACGATGGGGACGACCGAGAGCAGGGCGCCGGTGATGATCAGGTTGTAGGGGACGGTCTGGCCGCGTTGTTCCTTCCAGGCGACCAGGCCGACGGTGACGGGTTGCAGGCGGTCGTTGGCGAGCATCAGGGAGGGCAGCAGGTAGTTGGTCCAGATGGTGACGAACTGGAACAGGAAGATGGTGACCAGTGAGGGCTGGAGGACCCGCAGGGCGATGGAGCGGAAGATCCTGAACTCGCCGGCGCCGTCGATGCGTCCGGCTTCCAGCAGTTCGTCGGGGACGGCGGCCGCGGCGTAGATGCGGGAGAGGTAGACGCCGAAGGGGCTGACGATGCTGGGGATGAACACCGCCCAGAAGGTGTTCACGATGTGGGTGGCGGAGAACAGCAGGTAGAGCGGCAGGGCGAAGAGCGGGGCGGGCAGCAGGATCGCGCCGAGCACGGTGTTGAAGACCGCCTCGCGGCCGCGGAAGGTGTACTTGGCCAGGACGTAGCCGGCCATCGCGGACAGCAGGGTGGCGACGAGGGCGCCGCCGACCGCGTAGAGCAGGCTGTTGAGGAGCCAGCGTCCGTAGATGCCGTCCTGGACGCCGAGCAGGGTGGAGATGTTCTGCACGATCTCGATCCGGCCGGCGAACCAGAAGCCGTTGCTGGAGAAGAGGTCGCTGCTGTCCTTGGTCGCGGAGACGATCAGCCACCACACCGGCAGCAGGGAGTAGAGGGCGGCGAGCAGCAGGACGGCGAGCACCCCGATGCGGCCGGCCGGACGGGTGATGCGCGCCGGGCCGCCGGGTGCTTGCTTCACCGGGCCCCTGGGTGCCTTGTTCACAGTGCCGCTCCGCGCTTGTTGACGAACCGCATGAATCCGAACGAGAGGATGAAGATCACCAGCGCGAGGATCACCGAGCGGGTGGCGGCCGCGTTGTAGTTGTTCGCCGCGACCTCGTTCTGGGCCGCCATGATCGGTGTCCAGCTGCCCGAGAGGTTGGGCGCGACCGCCTTCATGACGACCGGTTCGTTGTAGAGCTGGGCGGTGCCGATGATCGAGAAGACGGTGGTCATCAGGAGGGCGGGCCGCACGAGGGGGATCTTGACGTGCCAGGCGAGGCGCCAGCCGGTGCAGCCGTCCAGTGCGGCGGCCTCGGTGAGTTCGCCGGGGATGGCCTTGAGGGCGGAGTGGATGACGATCATGTTGTAGCCGGTCCAGCCCCAGGTGAGGATGTTGCCGACCGACCAGGGCAGCCAGTTGTCCGAGGTGAGGTCGACGTGCAGGCCGATGCCGGCCAGCGCCTGGGCGATCGGGCTGACGTCGGGCTGGTAGAGGAAGGACCACATCAGGCCGCCGATGACGCCGGGGATGGCGTAGGGCAGGAAGAAGGCGAGCCGGAAGAGGCGCTTGGCGGGGGTGCGGCGGGCGTCGAGCAGCAGGGCCAGCAGCAGGGCCAGGCCGAGCATCAGCGGCACCTGGACGGCGCCGATCAGCAGCACCCGCACGACGGAGGAGGTGAACGCCTCGTCGGCCAGTGCGTCGGTGTAGTTGGACAGGCCGGTGAACACCGTGGTCGGCGGGGTGAGCCCGAGGCCGGAGCGCCGGAGCTTGAACAGGCTCTGGTGCAGGGCGTAGCAGATCGGCGCGATGAAGGTGATCAGGAACAGGGTGCCGAACGGGAGCAGGAAGCCGAGCGGCGTCCAGCGACGCCAGTCGACGACGCGACGGCGGGCGGCGGGCGGCGGGCCGGCCGGGCGGGCGGGCTTCGCGGTGGCCCCGGCGGGCCCGGTGTGCTCCTCGTGCGGGCGTTCCGGGGCCGGGGTGGTGGTGGGTGTGGTGGGTGTGGGGTGCATGATGGTCAGCCGGTTTCCATGCCCTGGGTCTTCATCTCGGCGAGGGTCTGGGCC
>NZ_BNBO01000068.1 GCF_014655955.1 Kitasatospora indigofera | reverse complement strand
GGCAGTTGCCGCTTTTTCATTGCAATAGTCTCGACGCTAACGCAACGAGCCCCGGGTGTTCCGTTGCAATGGAATGAGCGTGAACGCTATACTGGGGACACCACGGACGACGAAGGAGACCGCGATGCCGGGAGGCAGGCTCACCCAGCAGGAACGTCAGCAGATCGCGCTGGGACTGGCCGACGGCCTCGCCTACGCCGAGATCGCCAGACGCCTCGACCGCCCCACCTCGACCGTCACGCGCGAGGTGATGCGCAACGGCGGCCCCACCTCCTACCGGGCCGACCTCGCCCACCGCGCCACCGAGCACCGCGCCCACCGGCGCCGGCAGGCCGCGCCCCGGGGGTCGGAGGCCTCCCCGCAGGCGCACGGGCGCGACCCCGAGGCCGTGCGCCAGTACGAGGAGGTCTTCACGACCGTCATGCTGCAGTCGGGCATGCCCCAGATGACGGCCCGGGTGATGTCCTGCCTCTGCCTGACCGACACGGGCAGCCTCACCTCGGCCGAGCTCACCCAGCGCCTCCAGGTCAGCCCGGCGTCCGTCTCGAAGGCGATCACGTTCCTCGAGAGCCAGGGCCTCGTGCGCCGGGAGCGCGACGAACGCCGCCGTGAGCGCTACATCGTCGACAACGACATCTGGTACCGGTCGATGATGGCCAGCGCCCGCTCCACCGCCCAGATAGTCGAAACCGCGCGGCAGGGCGTCAGCGTCTTCGGCTCCGGCACCCCGGCCGGCGCCCGCCTCGAAAACATCGCCCGCTTCCTCGACTTCGTCTCCGAGAGCATCGCCCGCGCGGCGGAACAGGCCCGCGAGATCCTCCACTCGATGCCCGCGACGGCCTCGGACGGCACCGCCGGACCGGACCCCGAGGACGGACGGAGCGCCGCCCCGGACCAGGACTGACACCATGCACCAGCCCGGCACCGGGCCCACGCACGCCCCGGACCAGGCCCTGTGCCGGGCACCCGGCACCTGACGGGTGCCCGGCCGGACGGGCCGTCAGGTGCCGGGTGCCCGGCGGGCGCGGTTGCGGACCCGCCGGGCGACCAGTGCCCCGGTCAGCAGTACGGCCACCAGGAATGCGGTGCCAATGTCCCAGGCGGCGAACGCCACCGCCCGGCCGCTGCGGGTCAGCCCGAGCGCGGCCAGCGTCCGGACGAGCACCACGAAGCCGGCCAGCAGGGCGATGTTGCCCGGACTCAGCCTGGTGCGCCACGGGGCGATCCACGGCGCGGACGGCAGGTCCCCGTCCGCCGGCGGCACGGGGCCGTGGCCGGGCGGCCGGCCCGGCGGCGTCCACACCGGTGGCCACTCCCCCACCCGGCTGGTCCCCCACCGCACCGGGGCGAGCACACCGGGGCGCAGGTCGGGACGGCGCATCCAGGCGGCCCGCCGCCGCGCGGCCGGGTCCGGGCCGAGGACGAAGTGCAGGCGTGGGCCGGCCAGGCCCGGCACCGCTCCGGGGTCGTGGCGCTCCAGGCGATACCCGTACAGGCCCGCTGCCCAGATCTGCTGCGCCAGCTCGGGCCCCGGCAGAAACTCCTGACCACGACCTCGGCGCTCCTGCCGTCCAGGCGGCGGGCCAGCGCGGAGTGGTCCATCACCTCAGCCACCGCCGGCAACGGCCCCGGCGGCCTGCTTCGCCCGGTGCCGGGCCAGGAGGTCGCGGGGCCGCTCCCGCTCGGCCCGGTGACGGCACGACGAGGCGGCCCGCGCCTGCGGGGGCCCGCTCCTCCCCCACCGCCGGCCGCCGCGGCCCCGGTCCCTGCGGCCGGCCGCTCCCGTCCCGGGACGTCCCCTGTGCCACCGTGCCCCCTCCCCGGAAAGGTCGTACGGACACCGGCCCCTGACGACGCGACACCGCGCCGCCACGAGGTACGGACGCCCCCGGAGCACAGCCGGTTGCGGCCGGGCCCCGGGGCCCACGCTCCGTCAGGCCCCGCGCCGGCCGGGCCGGTCAGCGCGCCGGGTCGGTGCTGCCGGTCAGCGCCGCCGGTCACCGCCGGTGGCCGTGGTGCGGGCCGGTGCGGGCCGGCAGGTGGTGTCGGCGGCCAGGATGGTGACGTCGTCGCGCTGCCAGTCGGCGCCGTGGTCCTCGACGGCGAGGTAGAGCGCCCGCACCATGGCGACCGGGTCCGGCGGGCCGTCCCGCAGGACGGTGGCGACGGTGGTGTCCCCGAGCTGGTGGCCGGCGGCGTTGCGGGCCTCGGTGAGGCCGTCGGTGCACAGCACCACCAGGTCGCCGCGGGCGAAGGCGGTGCTGCGCACCGACCAGGAGCCGTCCGGTTCGGTGATCAGCGAACCCACCAGCGGGCCGGTGGCGGCGAGCCGCTCCACCTCGCCCGTGGCCCGCCGCAGGAACGGCTCCTCGTGGCCGGCGTTGAGCCAGTGCAGCGCACCGGCCGCGGGGTCCACCACGACCACGGCCAGGGTCGCGAAGCGTTCGTCCTCGTGGGCCAGCGCCGACCACGCCGCCTGCACGGCCGCCTCCGGGCCGCGGCCCAGGCGCAGCGCCGCCAGGGCGGCGTACTTGACCTGGGCGGCGAGCAGTCCGGCCTGGACGCCGTGGCCGGCGATGTCGCCCTGGAGCAGGGCGGTGGCGCCGCCGGGCAGTGCGACGGTGTCGAGGAAGTCCCCGGCGATCAGTCCTTCGGCGGCGACGGTGTCGCCGTGGCTGCGCACGCCCGGGCCGGGCTGCTCGGTGACGGTCAGGATGTGGCGCAGTCCCATCGCCGCGGTGCCGTTGCTGCGCAGTGCCTCGCGGTCGCGGCGGGCGGCCCAGCGCTCCTCCTTGAGGGCGAGCTGGACGCGCCGCGTCTCGGCGTGGGCGTGGGAGAGCCAGCTGCGGCGGGGTACGGCGGGCAGGCGGCCGGGCCGGCCGGAGGCGACCGCGCCCAGGGTGCGTTCCAGGGTGGCCAGCGGCAGGACGATGCGGCACCACATGAGCATGGTCAGGGTGCACAGGAGGGCCAGCAGGGCGGCGGCGCCGAGGGCCAGGCGCAGGCCCATGGCCTCGCGGGCCCGGGAGGCGTCGGCGCGGGCCAGGTCGTACTCCTGGTAGACCGCGTCGGTCAGGCGTGTGGCGTGGACGAGCACCCGGTCGGTGAGTTCGCCGCGGTCGGCGGGGGCGAGGGCCGGTAAGGGGCGCGCCGCGGTGGCGGCGGTGAGCCAGGCGGACAGTTCGCGCTCCAGGTCACCGACGGGGGCGCTCAGCCGGGGCAGGCCGTCGGCCGCCGCGCGCAGGGCCGCCATCCGGTCCGCCGCGACGGCGGCTCCGGGGCGGGGCGCACCCGGCGCGGCCGGGGCCGCGGTGTCGCGGGGCGCCGGGCCGGGGGTGCCGGGCTGGGTCTGGACGGCGGCGACGAGTTCGTGCAGGGCGCGGGCGGCCGGGTCCAGGTGGGCACTGAAGCGCAGGGCGGCGTGGTCGATGTCGTCCCGGGCGTCCAGCGCGCCGGGGGCGGTGACGGCGGCGATCGCGACGGCGGAGCCGAGGCCGCCCCAGAGCAGTCTGGCGGGCGTGAGCCGTCCGGGACAGCGTCCGCCCGGACGGAGCGTTCCGATCATCGCGTTGGCTCTCCTCGCCGGTGCAGCCGGGCGGGCGTCGGGGACCGGGCGCCCTCGAACCGGGCGTCGGGACGGCCGCCGGGGCCGCCGCGACCGCGTGCGGTCGCCGCTCCAAGCGTAGGGAGGGCGGGCCGGGACCGGGCGGGGCCCAAGGTCCCGACCTGGCCGGGGCGGGGCCGGGTCGGCCGGCCCCGCGCCGCCCCGGGGTTCCTCCGACCACCACGGGATCCCCGGGCGGGCGGACGGGTGCCCGGGGCGCCGCGGCGGGCGGTGGTGCCCGGGATGCCGGGGCGGGGGCGGCGGGGGCGGGCCTACCGGTCCTGGGGGTGGGCCAGGGGGCGCTTGTAGTACCGCCAGGGGAACCATCCGGCGCCGACGGGGATCCAGCCCTCGCTCTCCATCCGGCGGTGCCGGCCGCCGGCCGCGAGGGTGACGCGGCAGTGCTCCCAGGGCTGCCCGGAGGCCTCGACCTCGTGGTACAGGGCGCCGTAGCCGACCAGGTGCCAGCCCTCGCGGCCGGCCTCCGCGAGGGCGGCCATCTCGTTGAAGGCGGTCAGCGGCGTCAGGACGCGCCGTTCGGGGCCGTCGGGGCCGGGGCCGGCCGGGTGGGCGGCTGCGGCGTTCGCGCCCTTGTCGGCGAAGCGCTGCTGGGCCGCCTGGCGGCTGACCCCCAGGACCCGTCCGACCGTGTCCCAGCTGTGGCCGGCGGCCCGGGCGCCCTGGACCGCCTCGCGCAGCAGCCGGCTCGTCTCCTCGGCGCCGACCCGGGTGGCGTCCACCAGGCGCAGGTAGCCGGCGGGGTCGTGTTCCAGGGAGTCGGCCAGGCCCTCGGGGGCGGCGAGGACGGTGGCGGCGATCCCCTCCCGGATGCGGGTGACCTCCTCCGGGCTGAGCAGTGGTCCGTCGCTCATCGTGCCGCGCCCGCGGGGGTGTCGGGGCGCAGCGGTTCGAGGCGGTCGAGGGTCTCCCGGTCGCGGCGGGCCTGCTGCAGGGGGCCCGGGCCGGCCGGGCCGGTACCGGTGGTGGCCGTCCGGCGGGCGACCAGGGCGCCGGCCGCGGCGACGAGCGCGAGGTCCGCCCCGATCAGGGCGATCGTCGCGGGCGTTGCGAGCCGGTCGGCGAACAGGCCGGTGAGGGCGGGCAGGACCGCCGTCAGCGGGAGGAGGGCCGGCAGGGCGGCGGAGGCCGGGGCGGGCGCGGGTCGGGCCGCCGTCGTCGGCGTCAGGATCGGCATGTGTCAAGGAAACCTTGACACCCTCGCCCTTGTCAAGACTTCCTTGACAAGGGCGGGGACGGCGGGGATCCGCACCGGCCGGGCCTGCTGACAGGCCGTCCGGACAAGCTGCCGGGCCGACGGACCGACGGGCTGCCGGGCCGACGGACCGACGGGCTGACGGGCTGACGGGCTGACGGGCCGACGGGGGCCCTCCGCCCCCGGCCCCGGCGCGCCCCGGCGCGGCGCGGCGGGTGCGGGCGGGTGCGGCGGGTGCGGCGGGTGCGGGCGCGTGCGGCGGGTGCGGCGGGAGACGCAGGTCACATCCGCCCGTGTCACAGGGAGCGGCGCTGTCTCGTCCCAGGAACGAGACCCACCGACGACGACCCCGAAGGAGCACCCCATGGACGCGCGACTGGACTACTTCGCCGACCCGACCGCCGGCAAGATCCTCAAGCACCTCATGTCGGCGGGGCGGATCCTCAAGGACTCGCCGCTGCCCGCCGCGACGCAGGAGCTGGTGGCGCTGCGGGTGAGTCAGATCAACGGCTGCGCCGTCTGCATCGACATGCACAGCAAGGACGCCGCGGCCGCCGGCGAGAGCGCGGTGCGGCTGCACCTGGTGGCGGCGTGGCGGGAGGCCACCGTCTTCACCGGGCCCGAGCGGGCCGCGCTGGAGCTGGCGGAGCAGGGCACCCGGATCGCGGACGCGGCCGGCGGGGTCAGCGACGAGGTGTGGGCGCGCGCCGCCGGGCACTTCGACCAGGAGCAGCTCACCGCCCTGGTCGTGCTGGTCTCGTTCATGAACACGGCGAACCGGCTGAACGTCATCGCCCGGCAGCCGGCGGGCGGTTACGAGGCCGGCCAGTTCCATTGAGCGGGCCGCGCGCCCGGCCCGCCGGCCGGTGCACGGACCGCCCGGCCCCGGCCGGCGGGCCCCGGGCCCGGCGGGCACTACGCTGACCCGCCGGCGGGCTCCGGCCGGTCATGGCGGACAGCGCGCGCCGGCCGGGGCGGCCGGGCGGGAGACTTCGGGGGAAGGAGAGCCGGCGTGAGCAAGGTCGAGGAGTTCGAGGAGCTGCGGCCGCTGCTGTTCTCGATCGCCTACCGGGTGCTGGGCAGCGTGAGCGAGGCCGAGGACGCCGTGCAGGAGACCTGGCTGCGCTTCGACGGGTCGGCGACCCGGCCCGTGTCGGCCAGGGCCTTCCTGTCGGCCACGGTCACCCGGGTCTCGATCGACGTGCTGCGCTCCGCGCGGGTGCGGCGCGAGGCGTACGTCGGGCCGTGGTTCCCCGAGCCGCTGCTGAACGACCCGTACCAGGACCCGGCGCGCTCGGCGGAGCTGGCCGACTCGGTGTCGACGGCGGCGCTGCTCCTGCTGGAGCGGCTCAGCCCGCTGGAGCGGGCGGTGTTCCTGCTGCGGGAGGTGTTCGGCTTCGGGTTCGACGAGACCGCCGCGGCGGTGGAGCGTTCGGAGGCGGCGTGCCGGCAGCTGCTGGTGCGGGCCCGGCGGCACATGGCGGCCGGGCGGCCGCGGTTCGCGGCGGACCGTCAGGAGCGGCAGGAGCTGGCTGCCCGGTTCTTCGAGGCGCTGAAGGACGGCGACGTGGACGGGCTGCAGCGACTGCTGGCCGCCGACGTGCAGCTGGTCGGGGACGGCGGCGGCCGGGCCCCGCAGCTGGCCAGGGCCGTCACCGGCGCGCAGAACGTGGCCCGGCTGCTGGCCACCGTCCTGCCCCGGCTGCTCCAGGTCGAGGTGACGCTGGAACAGCACGAGGTCAACGGCCAGCCCGGCGCGATCTTCCGGGACCGGGAGGGCCGGATCCTGCAGACCATGGCCCTCGACGTGCTCGACGGGCGGGTGCAGGCCGTCCGCGCGGTGAGCAATCCCGACAAGCTCGGCCACCTCGGGCCGGTCGCCGACGCCTGGGCCGTCGACCGCGAGATGAGGCAGGCCCGCCGGCGCACCCGCTGACCCTGCCCGCCGGCCCCGCACCCCGGCCCCGGCCGCAGGAACCGGCCGCAGGAACCGCGCGGACGTGGCCGCCCCGTGCTCAGCCCGCCGCGCGGGGCGGGTCCTGCGGCCGGGGCGGGACCGGGTCCGGGTCCGGGGCCGAGTCCGGGGCCGGGGCCGGGGCCGGGGTGCGGGTGCCGCGCGGGTCTCCGGTGGCCGCCCGCAGGGTCACCGCGGCCGCGGCCCCCGCGAGCAGACCGCAGGTCAGGGCGGCCGGCACGCCGCTGCCGAGGCCCGCGGCCAGTTGCAGCAGCCCGCGGCCCGGGATCCTCGCGTCCAGCGGCATCCGCGTCAGCCGGCCGGCCAGCAGCCCGAGGACGGTCGCGCAGACCGCGCCCACCGCCATCGCCGGGACCGTGACCCGGGTGAGCAGGGCGGGCAGCCGCCGCAGGGCGCACCACACCACGACGAGCAGCACCAGGTCGGGGCAGCGGTACAGCAGCCAGTCGCCGTCCGGGGCGCCCGCCGGGGCCGCCCAGGCGCCCAGCACCAGCCACTCGCGCAGGAGTTCACCCGGTTCGGAGAGGAGTCCCCCGCCGAGGGCGGCGGTCTGCAGGGCGGCGGCGACCGGCTGGTAGGAGAGGACCACCAGGGACAGCGCGACCACGCCCGTCCCGGCGGTGGCGGACAGGCGGGCGGCGCGCGCCGGGACGGCCTGCCGCGGCAGCGGGCCGGCGCCCTGCGCGGTGATCCGCGCCACCGCCACGGTCACGGCCGCGGTGAGCAGCCCCAGCAGCACCAGCAGTTGCTGTCCCGAGGCGATGACACCGGCCAGCTGCGGCAGGAAGCGGTAACTGCCGTGCCCCGTCGCGGCGATCAGCCACGGCGCGGAGACGGTCACCGCGAGCGTGCCGGCCACCGGTGCCCAGGCCCACAGGGCGAGCAGCGCCGCCGTGGTGCGGCCGCGCACCGGCGGCAGCCGGCGGAGCAGGAACAGCGCCCCGGGGACGAAGAAGGCGAGGAGCGCGCCGTAGCGGATCTGCATCGCGGTGCCCCAGAGCGAGAGGTAGCGGGCCCCGGTGACGCCCGCGCCGCCGCCCGGGCCCGGCTCGGTGCCGAGCTGGACGCCGGGCGGCGGGTCGTAGGACCAGGGGGCGAGCCAGTGGTCGAGGTCGACGGCGCCCTGCCCGCCGAACACGCCGCTGCTGCCCGGCAGGCGCAGCGCCTGTGTGCTCGCTCCCGCCCACCAGAGCAGTGCGGTGAGCAGCAGTCCCCCGACGAGTGCCGGTATCGCCGCGCGGCGGTAGGTCATGGTGTTCTCGGTCCCCGTCCTGCTGGGCACTCGGGTGTCGGCCCAGGTCGGGTGAGATTACGGGACGCCGCCCACGGCCCGGCGGTGCGGGGGTGCCAGGGGGGCGGGGCGCCGGGGGGGGCGAGCGGCGGGACGGGGCGGGGCGCCGGGGCGGGCGGGGCGGGCGGCCCGGGCGGCGGCGCCCGGACCGCCCGCCGATCCGCCGATCCGCCGAGCGGCCGATCCGCCGAACAGCTGACATCGCGTCGGTGGGACGTGGCGTTGCCGCGCGCCGCCGCGCGGCCCGGGCAGGGTCGGTGGGTGGAGCGGGCGCCGGCCCCGGCGGCCGGGCCAGGCGCCCACGGGCGGGGGCGGCGCCCCGGTCCGGACCACCGGGCGCGGACCATCAGGCGCGGGCCGCGCGGCGGCGGGCCCGCAGGACGGAAGGACGCAACGGATGGCAGGCCGGCGGCCCGATCCCACCGCGCAGGGGCCCGCACGGGGCCCCGCGCCCGTCGCGGCCAACCAGTCGCTGACGCTGGCCGCGATGCTGTTCGCGGTGTCGATGACGTTCATCGACCAGACGATCGTGTCGATCGCCGCGCCGGACATCATCCGCGAGCTGGGCCTGTCGGCGGTCGGCATGCAGTGGGTGGTGAACGCCTACCTGCTGTCGCTGGCGGCGTTCTTCGCGCTGGGCGGGCGGCTGGCGGACGTGCTCGGCCACAAGCGGATGATGCTGGCCGGGACGCTGACCTTCGTGAGCGCCTCCGCGCTGTGCGGGGCGGTGCCCTCCGGCGGCGCCGCGGAGACCTGGCTGATCTGCTTCCGGGCGGTGCAGGGCCTGGGTGCGGCCTTGATGTTCCCGGCGGCGCTCGCGGTGGTGGTGGAGGTGTTCCCGGTGGAGCGGCGCGGGCGGGCGCTGGCGCTGTTCTTCGGGGTGGCGGGCGGCCTGACGGCGATCGGCCCGCTGCTCGGGGGCTGGCTGACCACCTGGACCTGGCGGGCGATCTTCTGGGTCAACGTGCCGGTGGCGGTGGTCGCGCTCGTGCTGACGGCGTTGGCCGGGATCCGCAACACCGCGCGCCGGGAGCCGGTCGACTGGCGGGGCGCGTTCCTGGTGGCCGCCGGCATGGGGCTGAGCGTGCTGGGCCTGCAGCAGGCGGCGGCCTGGGGCTGGGGAAGCGCGGCGACGTGGCTGTGCATCGTCGGGGGCCTGCTGGTGCTGGTGGTGTTCGTGCTGGTGGAGCTGCGCACCGAGCATCCGCTGATCAAGCTGCGGGTCTTCGCCGACCGGGCGTTCGCGGCGGACAACGCGGTGCTGTTCTTCGCCATGATCGCCTTCGTCCCGGTGTTCTTCTTCGCGTCGGTCTACGCGCAGGTGGCGCTGGGCCAGTCCCCCGACGAGGCGGGCCTGTACCTGCTGGTCTTCTTCGCCGGCTTCGCGCCCGGCTCGCAGCTCGGCGGGCGGATGCTGGACCGGCGCGGCGCGCGCCCGCCGATGCTGCTGGGCACGGCGGTGTCCGCGGCCGGCTTCGCGCTGTGGGCCTCGAAGATCACCGACCTGTCGCTGGGCGCGCAGTGGCCGTACATCGTGCTGGCGGGCGCGGGCATCGGGCTGCTGCTGACACCGGCCTCCACCGACGCGGTCAACCGCTCGATCGACGCCTCCTACGGCGAGGTCACCGGGATCACCCAGACCGTGCGCAACTACTCCGCCAGCCTGGGCCTGGCGGTGCTGGGCACCGTCCTGCTGAACGGCACCGTCCGCAACGTGCAGCGGACCCTGGTCGACAACGGCGTGCCGGCCGACACCGCGCACAACGTCGCCGACACCCTCACCGGGAGCATCACCGGCCGCGCCCCCGGCGGGCAGGGCCCCGCCACCGGCGCCGGCGCCGGCCTGCTGGACGCCGTCCGGCACGACTTCGCCGAGGCGAACGGCCCGGTGCTGTACGGCATGGCGGCCGCCCTCGCGGTCGCCTTCCTGTGCGCCCTGCTGCACCCCGGCACCCGGGTCACCGCCGCCCCCGGCGCGCCCGCGGACACCGCCGTCCGCGAGCGCGGGAAGACGGCCTGACCTCGCGCGGGGCGGCGCGCCGGCCACGGCCCGCGACGGAATTCTTTCGGAAATGATCAATTGCCGCAGGTGCCTGACGCGGCATCAGCGCACCCCCTAGCCTGGGCGCCTACCATCGCCCGGTCAATCTCCGAGGGGGGCGACGTATGTCCCGAAGCCGCAAGATCCACCGCCTCAGCAGTCCCGACACCGACGAGCGCCGCGCGCAGCGCCTGCTCTTCCGTCACCTGCGCGACGACACCGACGCCGAGCGCGGCCGGATGACCAGGCGGGTGCGCGAACTCCAGCTCCTGCTGGCGATGGACCCGGTGGAGTTCGAGCAGCTGATCGCCCGGCTGATGGCGGCGATGGGCATGAAGGTCGAGCTCACGGCCCGCTCGCGGGACGGCGGGGTGGACGTGCGCGGCGTGGACACCGACCCCTTCCGCGGCGGGAACGTGATCGTGCAGGTGAAGCGGTACCGGGACACGGTCACGCCGTCGGCCGTGCGGGACCTGTACGGCACGCTGCAGCACGACCGGGCCGCGACGAAGGCGGTGCTCGTCACCACCAGCCGGTTCGGCCCGAGCTCGCACCAGTTCGTCGCGGGCAAGCCGATCGCCCTGATCAACGGCGCCGAACTGGTCGGCCTGCTCAAGCACCACGGCTTCCACGAGGTGTTCGCACCGGCCCGGCACGACGGCGCGGGCGCCGGCGGGGCGGGCGGGGCGGGTGCCGGCGGGGCGGGTGCCGGCGGCGAGGACGCGCTGCCCGAGGTCGCGGTCGCCGCCGAGCCCGCCCGGCTGCTGCTGCACTGGAGCGGCGAGCAGGAGTACGACATCGCCGCCCTGGTGTGCCGGGGCAACCGGGCACTGTCGGACGAGCACCTGGTCTTCTACAACAACGGCGCGACGCCGGACGGTTCGGTGCGGCTGGTCACCGGCTACGGCGACGCCAACGCCTGCCTGATGGTCGACTTCGACGCGCTGCCCGCCGACGCCGACCGGCTGGTCATCGTCGCCGCGGCCGACACCGGCAACCACCCGGCCGCCACCATGGCCGGGTTCGCGGGACCGGCGCTGATCCTGGAGCCCGGCGCCGACCAGGCCCCGGCCGTCATGCACCTCGCCGACGGCGCCGGCGCCAACACCGCGATGCGCCTGGGCCGCTTCGACCGCGACAGCGCCGGGGACTGGGACTTCACCCCCGCCCTCGCCGGCTACCCGGGCGGACTGCACCAGGCCGTGGTCGCCTACGGCCTGGAGGTGGACGACGCCTAGCCGACGGGCACACCGGACGGGCGCACCGGACAGCGCGGCGTCCAGGCACGGCCGACGGGCACGGCCGACGGGGGCGGACGCGGGCGGCCGACCGGGGGGCCGCGCCCCGGTCGCGGCCACAGCTTGGACGGGGCCGACGGCGGACCGGCGGCGCGGCTACCATCGGCGCTCCTGAACGATCTACCGGAGGTCCCACACATGATCCAGCGGTTCGGCACCGGCGAGCGGATGAGCGAGGCCGTGGTGCACAACGGCACGGTGTACCTGGCGGGCCAGGTCGCCGGGGACCTCACCCAGGGCGTCGAGGGTCAGACGAAGCAGGTGCTGGCCGCCGTCGACGGCCTGCTGGCGCAGGCGGGCAGCGACAAGTCGAAGGTGCTGCGCGCGGAGATCTTCCTCGCGGACGTCAAGGACTTCGCCGAGATGAACCTGGCCTGGGACGCCTGGGTGCCGGCCGGGGCCGCGCCCGCCCGCGCGACCGTGGAGGCGCAGCTCTACCGCCCCGAGGTGCTGGTCGAGATCATCGTGACCGCCGCGCTCTGACCGGGCCGCTGTGCCCCGCCCGGGCGGGGCACAGCGCCGCGCCGGGACCGGCGGGGTCGCCGGGGCCGGCGGGGGCAGTCGGGTCCGGCGCGTCGCCAGGGCCGGCCCTCCGTCCGCCCGGCCCTCCGTCCGCCCGTCCGCCCGTGTCAGTCGAACAGGACGTCGCTGACCGAGACGAAGAACTCGCCCGCGCCGCCGTGGCCGCCGTGGCCGCCCCAGATGTTCACGAAGGCGTGCCGGCCGGACTTCCTCGGGACGGTCCCGATGACGTGGGTCTCGGTCTCGTTGTACGGCGGCTGCGCCTTCTCGCCGGGGCCGCCGTAGAGGTCGACGAAGAACGGGAACGGCTCCAGGGTCTGCCAGGAGATGCCGTCGTCCGGCTGCCAGCCGTCGACGGTGACGAACCACTGGTGGGTCCAGGTCCAGCCGCGGTGGAAGGCCGTGTACCCGTAGCGCAGGGTGAGTTCGGTGGCGGCGGCGTCGATGCGGGTGAGCGGCCAGTCCTGGCCGCCGGCCTGCGCGGGGGTCAGGTCCAGGCCGGCGTAGGCCGGGTTGTTCGCGGAGGCGACGACCGGGCCGAGGCCGGCGAAGAACTTGCGGTACTCCAGGTACTGGCCGTTCCAGGGCGGGTTCTGCACCGTCCCGGGCGGGACGACCGCGGGCCAGTCCCCGTCGTCGGCGGTGATCCGCTCGCGCGCCGCCGCGCACATCGGCGAGGGGTCCTTCAGCTGCATCGTCAGCAGGACGCGGCTGACCGGCTCGTCGACGCTGCCGTGCGCCGGGGCGACCTCCTCGGCGCGGGCGGGCGCGCCGCTCTCGGAGTACGGGTTGACGTAGGCCACGGCGCCCTGCGGGTCGACGGTGACCGTGTTGGTCCACGGGCTCCAGCCGTCCGCCAGCTTCGCCCGGACCCTCAGCCGGTACTGCCCGTCCACCTCGGTGCCCAGGCTCACCCAGTGGGTGCGCGCCAGGTTCCAGTACGTGCCCCAGGTCGGGAGCGCGTGCAGGCCGATGACGACGCTCTGGCGCAGCGCGCCTTCGTTCAGGTCGACCTCGTACCGGGTCGGGTAGCCGCCCGCCAGGCCGCTGTCCCAGTCGCCGGGTCTGCCGCCGCCGTCGTTCGCGCCGGTCGTCCACTCCAGCGAGATGCCGTAGAGCTTCTCCCCGCCGTCGGTGCGGAACGTGGCCGTGGCCCGCAGATCGCGTGGAGCCGCGGCCTCCGTGCTGGTGCTGCCCATGGCGCCCTTCCCTTCCTTGCCGGTCGCTGCCGGTTCCCGCGACGGTCGCGGGAACCGATATCGATCGTATCCGAACGAGTGGGTTCGGCGAGGGACCCGGACGCCCAACACTCGCGCGTGGCAGCGATCTGACCGTCCGTCGGGGGCGGGAGGGAGGCCTCCGGCCCCGGCGGGCGGGCGGTGTCCGGCCCCGCCCGCGCGCGGACGGCGCGGGCCGCGGACGCACCGGGCGGCTCCGGCGCCGGTGCGCGGGCCGGCCGGGAAGGGGCGGGAAGGGGCGCGGCGCAGCGGCGCGGGGCCGCACCGGGCGGGGCGGTGCCGGGCAGGGCGGTGCCGGGCAGGGCGGTGCCGGGCAGGGCGGTGCCGGGCGGGGCGGGGCGGTGCCGGGCGGGGCGGGTGTCAGCCCCGGCCCCGGGCCGCGCAGGCGGGCTCGTGCCAGGTGGTGCGGGAGACGGCGCCGCCGGGCAGCAGCCGCTCGCTGCTCCAGGTCCGGCAGCAGCGGCCCGGCCCGGTGCGGGACCGGGCCCCGGCGGCAGCGGCCCTGGCGGGCGGGGTCCGGGCCGGTGCCGTCCTGGCCGGCGGGGGCCCGGTCGGTGCGGGGCCGGCCGGGAGGGGGGCGGCGGGGGCCTGGGCGGAGCGGTGGCGCCGGCGCCCGGCGGAGGAGGTCGTCATGCAACGGGCTCTGCCCACCGGGCGCCCCGGCCCAACCGCCACGTCACCCGAACGGCCCAGCCGGTGCCGGGGCGGGCCGCACCCCGGGGGGCCGGGCCGCCCCGGCGCCGGGGCGCGGGGCCGTCAGCACTTCGCGGCGTCCTCGATCTTGATCTTCATGGGCCAGTTGATGCCGTGCGGGGTGGTCTTGCCCGACCAGGTGGCCTTCGCCTGGTTGGGGTTCACGCACTCCCAGTACTGGTTGAACATCCACAGCTTGACCCGGTCGTCGTTGCGGGAGTTGTAGACCTTCAGGGCCCGCTGGGCGGTCTCGGACAGGGGCTGCTCGCCGAGGTCCTTGTACTTGGCCACCGGGGTGGTGGACGACTCGGTGGCGTAGAAGCAGACGTAGGGCCAGTCGCACCCGTAGCGGGAGGTGGCCTGGGCGCTGGGCACCGCGACGACGGTGAGCGAGGCGAAGGCGGCGGCCGCGAGGGCCGCGCCGGCGTATCGGCGCACGTTCATGAAAGGTCTCTCCTCGGACGGGCAAGCGGGCGGGCAAGCGGGCGGGCGGCGGGTGGGCGGGGGCGGGTGGGCCGCAGGGTGCGGGCGGGCCTCGAAGCGCAGGGTGCGGGGTGCGGGTTCCCGCCGCCGCCCCCGAGCGCGGCGGCGGGAACAGGAGAAAACCTAGGCCCGGTGCCGTGGGGGGCTCGACCGGCTGCGGGTGGAACTCCCCTACCCCGCAGGTTCACTGAGCGGGTGTCAGCATCCCCGTGGGCGGCATGCGCCCTCATACCACCGCGGTAGCCGCCCGGCGCGGGCCGCGCCCACGAGCGGCGGGCGGCGGCCGGGAGGGGCGGGCGCGGAGGAGTGGCGCGGGGCGGGAGAGGAAGGGGCGGGACGGGAGGGGCGGGACGGGAGGGGAAGGGGCGGCGCGGGGTCAGTGGTCCCGGTGCTCGGCGGTGGTGTGGCCGGGCACGACCAGGCCGCTCTCGTAGGCGAAGACCACGGCCTGGGCGCGGCTGGACAGGCCGAGTTTGCCCATGACGCGGTTGAGGTGGGTCTTGATGGTGGCCTCGCTCAGCACCAGCCGTTCGGCGATCTCGCCGTTGGTGCGGCCGGAGGCGACCTGCAGCAGGACCTCGCGCTCACGGTTGGTGACGGCGTGCCAGGCGGGCGGGAGGTCGCCCGCGGGCAGGCCGGGCGGGGCGTAGGCCTCGATCAGGCGGCGGGTGACCGAGGGGGCGAAGAGCATGTCGCCGGCGGCGACCGTGTGGATGGCGGCGATCAGGCGCTCGGGCGGGGTCTCCTTGAGCAGGAACCCGCTGGCGCCGGCCCGCAGGGCGTCGTAGACGTACCCGTCGAGGTCGAAGGTGGTGAGGACGATGACCCGGGTCGGGGCGGGAGCGGGCCGGGCGAGCAGGCGCCGGGTGGCCTGGATGCCGTCGGTGCCGGGCATCCTGATGTCCATCAGGACGACGTCGGGGGTGGTCGCCGCGGCCTGGCGCAGGGCGTCCTCGCCGTCGCAGGCCTCGCCGACGACCTCCACCCCGGGGGCCATCCGCAGCAGGGCGCAGAGACCGGCCCGGACGAGGAGCTGGTCGTCGGCCACCAGGACTGTGGGCATCGTCGGGCATCCTCACCGGGTGGGGCCCGGCCTCGGCGGGGCGTGGGGCGCGGGTTACGGGGACGGGCGGCCGTGCGGGCGGGTGCCTTCGGCGTCCGGGGCCGGGAGGCTGAGCAGCACCTCGAAGCCGCCCTGGGGGCGGGGGCCGGCGCTCACCGTCCCCCGGTAGATCCTGGCGCGTTCGCGCATGCCGATCAAGCCGTGTCCGGTGCCCGGTACGCGGGCGGGGGCGGCGGGGGCGCGGCCGTCGTCGGTGATCCGCACGGTGAGTCCCTGGGGCCGGTGGCGGACGGTGACGGTGGCGGTGGCCGGGCCGGCGTGCCGCAGGACGTTGGTGAGGGCCTCCTGGACCACCCGGTAGGCGCACAGGTCCATGCCGGGCGGCAGGGCGAGGGGCTCGCCCTCGACGTGCAGTTCGACCGGGGTGCCCGCGGCCCGCACCCGGCCCAGCAGTTCACCGAGACGGTCCAGGCCGGGGGCGGGGGTGTAGCGCTCCGGGGAGTCGTCCTCGTGCGGGCCGGGGCCGGCGGGGTCCTCGGGGCCGGTGCGCAGCAGGGTGAGCAGGCGGCGCAGTTCCTCCAGTGCTTCGCGGCTGGTGGCGGCGATGGTGCCGAGGGCGGCCCGGGCGGTGGCCGGGTCGCCCTCGAAGACGTAGGAGGCCATGCCGGCCTGGAGGGAGACGACGGACATGTGGTGGGCGACGACGTCGTGCAGTTCGCGGGCTATCCGCAGGCGTTCCTCGGTGACGGCCTGCAGGGCGCGGGCCTCCTGTTCGGCGCGCAGGCGGCGGGTGAGTTCGGCGAGGCGGTGGCTGCGTTCGGCGGCGCGGCCTGCGGTGCGGCCGAAGAAGACCATCACCAGGGGGAAGGCGAGGGCCTGGACGAGGACGGTCTTCATGGATCCGTACCCGGCGTGCACGGCGCCGGCGAACAGCCAGGTCGCGCCGACGGCGGCCGCGCCGGCGCCGGCGGTGCGGGTGCCGCGGGCGGCGGCGACGGTGTAGAGGGCGAGCAGGGAGGCCGGGGAGTTGACGACCGGCCAGTAGCCGCCGGCGATGTAGAGGGCCCACAGGGCGAGGACGGTGGCGAGCACCGGTACGGGTGCGATCCGCCGGGCGACGAGGGCCGCGCTCACCAGGACGGTCAGGGCGGTGCCGGTCGCGTCCAGGGCGTGCCAGGGGGCGGGTGGTGGTTCCTGTCCGAGCAGCAGGCTCGCGCCGGCGTAGGCCGTGGCGAGCAGGGAGTCGACGGCCAGGGGCCGGTGGCGGCCCTTCGCGGGCCGCTGGCGGGGTTCCGGTTCCGGGCGCACCGGCGCAGCCTACGGCCTGGCGGCGGGGTGGTTCATCGGCCGGGCGCGGTAGCCGTACTACCGCGTTGGTCGCAGTCGCGGGGGCGGGCGGGCGGTCCTGACGGTGCGACGGGCACGACGGGGGCGGGGGCACGACGGGGGCGGGGGCACGACGGGGCGAGGCGGACAGGGGGCCGGGCAGCGGGGTCGGGCAGGGGTCGGGCAGCGGGGTCGGGCAGGGGGTCGGGCAGGGGTCGGGGCAGCGGGGTGGGCGCGGGCCCGGCCGGCCGGGCTCGGGGTTTCCCCTCCGGCTAAGGTAAAGTAAAGGCAATGAAGGTAAAGTGATGGCAATGTGATGTGCGTCCGTGCCGGGCGTGAGGAGGACGAGTGGAGCGCCGCGACGCCACGGGCCGGCTGTACCGGTGGCTGCCCGCCGCGGCCATGGGGGCGGTCGCCCTGGCCGACTTCCTGACCTGGAAGGACACCAGTCTGCTGCCGCTGTTCGCGGTCGGCCCGGCGCTCGCGGCGGCCACCGGGCCCCGGCGCCGCGTCGTCTCGGCCGCCCTGGCGGGCGCGGCGCTGTGCTCGGTCATGGCCGCGCACCACGGGCAGCTCGGGAGCACCCGCTTCGCGGTCGCGGCCACCGCGATCGCCGTGGTCGCCGTCGCCGCCTGGTTCGTCGCGACGCTGCGGCTGCGCACCGAGCGGGAGCTGACCGACGTGCGGGCGGTGGCGGACACCGTCCAGAAGGTGCTGCTGGGGCCGGTTCCCTCGCGGGCGGGCGCCAGCAGGATCGCGGTCTCCTACACCTCGGCCGCCCACGCCGCCAAGATCGGCGGGGACCTCTACGAGGCGGTGGCCGTCCCGGGCGGGGTGCGGATCATCGTGGCGGACGTCCAGGGCAAGGGCCTGCCCGCGGTCCGCGGGGCCGCCGTGGTGCTGGCCGCCTTCCGCGAGGCCGCCCCCTACGCCGCCCGGCTGACCGAGGTCGGCGAGCGGATCGAACGGGCGCTCAAGCGGCGCACCGACGGCGAGCGCTTCGTCACCGCCGTCCTCGCCGAGGTCGGGGACGAGGGCGGTGTGCGGCTGCTGAACTTCGGGCATCCCGCCCCGCTGGTCCGCCGGGCCGGCGGCGCGGTGGAACTGGCCGAACCCCCGGTGCCCGGGCCCCCGCTGGGGCTGGACTGCGGGACGGCCGCGGCGCCGGGCACCAGCCGGGTCACGCTCCGCCCCGGGGACCGGATCCTGTTCCACACCGACGGCCTGACCGAGGCCCGCGACCCCCGCGGCACGTTCTACCCCGTCCTGGAGCGCGCCGGCGCGCCGCTGGCCGAACCCGACCCGGACCGGGCACTGTCGCTGCTGCGCGCGGACGTGGCCCGGCACACCCGGGCACCGCTCGCCGACGACTCGGCGTTCCTCCTGCTGCACCTCGCCGCCGCGCCCTGACCCGGCCCGCCACCACCCGCCCCCGGGAGGCCGCCGCTCCCCCGGGCCGGCCGCCCGCCCCGCCCCCGCTCCCCCGCTCCGCCGCTCCCCTGCCCGGGCCGTACGGCGGCGGCGCGGCGGCGGCCGTACGGCGGTCGCGGCGCGGCGGTCGCGGCGCGGCGGTCGCGGTGGGGCGGTCGCGGCGCGGCGGTCGCGGTGGGGCGGTCGCGGTGGGGCGGTCGCGGCGCGGCGGTCGCGGCGCGGCGGTCGCGGTGGGGCGGTCGCGGTGGGGCGGTCGCGGTGGGGCGGTGGCGGGATCTGACAGAAAGCCGTCATTGCGGCCATGGGCGGGGCCGCACGACGATGGGGGCATGCCAGCTCCCCGCCGTGTCGTGATCGTGGTCTTCCCCGACGTCGACCTCCTCGACGTCACCGGTCCGGCCGAGGTCTTCGCGCTCGCCAACCGGGAGGTCGCCGGCCCGGCGGGCGGCGGGCGGGCCGGGTACCTGGTGCAGCTGGCCGGGCCGGGCGGCGGGGCGGTGACCACCTCGGCCGGGGTGCGGCTGCTCGCGGACCTGTCCTTCGCGGAGGTCGGCGGGGTGCTGGACACGCTGCTGGTGCCCGGGGCGGTCGACCCGGGACCCGGCGGCCCGGTGGCCCGGATCGACGGGGAGGTCGTGGAGTGGGTGCGGGAGACCGCGCCGCAGGCCCGGCGGGTGGCGTCGGTGTGCGTGGGCGCGCACCTGCTGGCGGCCGCCGGGCTGCTGGACGGGCGGACCGTCACCACGCACTGGTCGACGGCCGCCCAGCTGGCCGCGGACCACCCCGCGGTGACGGTGGACCCGGACCCGATCTTCCTGCGGTCGGGGAACGTGTGGACGGGGGCCGGGATCAGCGCCTGCATGGACCTCGCGCTGGCGCTGGTGGCCGAGGACCTGGGCGAGGAGGTCGCGCTGGCGGTGGCCCGGCAGCTGGTGATGTACCTCAAGCGCCAAGGGGGGCAGAGCCAGTTCTCCGTCCCGCTGAGCCGCCCGCCCGCGGCCCGCCGCGACATCGACGAGCTGCGGATGTTCATCGCCGAGCACCTCGACGGCGACCTGTCCGCCCCCGCCCTGGCGCAGCGGATGCACCTGAGCGAGCGTCACTTCGCGCGGGTGTTCCGCCAGGAGACCGGCACCAGCCCCGCCTCCTACGTCGAGGCCGCCCGGGTGGAGGCGGTCCGGCGTCTGCTGGAGAGCACCGACCAGCCCCTGGAGCAGGTCGCCGCCGCCTGCGGGATCGGCTCGGTGGAGACCCTGCACCGGGCGCTGCGCAAGCAGACCGGCACCTCGCCGGCGGCCTACCGCCGCCGCTTCCGCACCACCGGCTGAC
The DNA here is from genome assembly GCF_014655955.1 of Kitasatospora indigofera. Taxonomy (GTDB): domain Bacteria; phylum Actinomycetota; class Actinomycetes; order Streptomycetales; family Streptomycetaceae; genus Kitasatospora; species Kitasatospora indigofera. Next base: position 28,431 of record NZ_BNBO01000068.1, on the reverse strand, counting down.
CCGCCGCACCACACCGGCCCGGCACACCCGGGCACACCCGGGCACACCCGGCACACCCGGCACACCCGGCACACCCGGCCCACCCGCCGCACCGGCACGTCCGGCCGAACCACACGGCCGAACCACACGGCCGGGCCCGGCGCGTCCCCGGACCTCCTTCGTCCCCCGGACCTCCTGCGTCCCCCGAATCTCTTTCGTCCCGGCACACCCGTGCCCGGCGCGGCTTCGCCGCGTCCTCGTCCCTCCCCGGAAGGAATCCCTGATGACCGTCTCCACGACCCTGCGTGACGTGATCGGCCTCGACAACCGGCTGCCGCGGCTGGCCGGCAGCACCCTCGTCCTGATCGACTTCCAGGAGACCTACCGCGGCGGGGTGATGGCCCTGGAGGGCGCCGAGCGGGCGCTGGCGGCCGGTGCCCGGCTGCTGGCCGCCGCCCGGGCGGCCGGTGCGCCGGTGGTGCACGTCGTCAACGACGGCGGTGCGGGCACCCCCTACGACATCCGGGCGCGGGTCGGCGCGATCAGCGCCGAGGTCGCCCCGGCCGAGGGGGAGCCGGTGGTGGTCAAGCGGTTCCCGGACGCCTTCCACGGCACGGAGCTGGAGAAGACCCTGCGCGCGCTGGGGGCCGGGAGCGAGCTGGTGCTGGCCGGCTTCATGACGCACATGTGCGTCGCCTTCACCGCCCACGGCGCCTTCACCGCCGGCTACCGGCCCACCGTGGTGGCCGAGGCCACCGCCACCCGTGCGCTGGCCGCGCCCGACGGCACCGTCCTTGCCGCCGCCGTGCTGCAGAACGCGGCCCTGGCCACCGTCGCCGACCTGTTCGGCCCCGTCGCCGCCACCGTCGAGGACCTCCTCACCGGCGCCTGAGCCGGGGCTCCCGCGACCTGCCGCCCGGCCCGCCGTCCCGCACCCCGGCCCGGCCCCGGCCCCGGCCCGCCGTCCCCGCCGTCCCCGCCGTCCCCGCCGGGGCGGGCGGCGGGCACGGGGCCGGGCGGTGCCACCGCCCGGCGGGCCGGGCCGGCAGGTCACGGCGGGGTCTTCCAGGAGGGCCGGTTGTGGCCGGGGCCGGGCGGGTTCCAGGCGGCCCGCGCCCGGGCGCCGGCGCGCGGGGCGGGGGCGTGCGGGGCGGGGGCGTGCGGGGCGGGGCGGCGGGCGGCGAGCAGGACCGCGGTGAGGACGGCGAGTTCGAGGGGGCCGGGGTCGCCGCGCAGGACGTGCAGGGCGGCGGCGGGGTGGTCGGGGTGCGTCATGCGGGCTGGTTCCCGTGCTTGCGGGTGGGCAGGTCGGCGTGCTTGGTGCGGAGCATGGCCAGGGCGTCGACGAGGACGCGGCGGGTGTCGGCCGGGTCGATGACGTCGTCGACCAGGCCGCGCTCGGCCGCGTAGTAGGGGTGCATCAGTTCGCTCCTGTACTCCTTGATCTTCTGGGCGCGCACCGCCTCGGGGTCGTCGGCGGCGTTGATCTCGCGGCGGAAGATGACGTTGGCCGCGCCCTCGGCGCCCATCACGGCGATCTCGTTGGTGGGCCAGGCGAAGGAGAGGTCGGCGCCGATGGAGCGGGAGTCCATCACGATGTACGCGCCGCCGTAGGCCTTGCGCAGGATGACCTGGACGCGCGGGACGGTGGCGTTGCAGTAGGCGTAGAGGAGCTTGGCGCCGTGGCGGATGATGCCGTCGTGCTCCTGGCCGACGCCGGGCAGGAAGCCGGGGACGTCGACCAGGGTGACCAGCGGGATGTTGAAGGCGTCGCACATCTGGACGAAGCGGGCGGCCTTCTCGGAGGCGTGGATGTCCAGCACGCCGGCCAGGGCCTGCGGCTGGTTGGCGACGATGCCGGTGACGTGGCCGTCCAGGCGGGCGAGCACGCACAGCACGTTGCCGGCCCAGCCGGGCTGGACCTCGAAGAGGTCGCCGTCGTCGACGATCTCCTCGATCACCGCGCGCATGTCGTAGGCGCGGCCGGCGTCGGCGGGCACCAGGGCCGCCAGCGCCTCGCAGCGGCGGTCGGCGGGGTCGTCGGCCGGCTGGGCGGGGGGCAGTTCGCGGTTGTTGGCCGGCAGCAGGGACAGCAGGTGGCGCACGTCCTCCAGGCAGCTGTGCTCGTCGTCGTAGGCGAAGTGCGAGACGCCGGAGACGCCGGAGTGGACGTCCGCGCCGCCGAGCCCGTTCTGGCTGATCCTCTCGCCGGTGACGGCCTGCACCACCTCCGGGCCGGTGATGAACATCTGCGCGATGCCGCGGACCATGAACACGAAGTCGGTCAGCGCCGGCGAGTAGGCGGCGCCGCCGGCGCAGGGCCCGAGCATCACCGAGATCTGCGGGATGACGCCGGAGGCGCGGGTGTTGCGCCGGAAGATGCCGCCGTACCCGGCGAGCGCGGTGACGCCCTCCTGGATCCGGGCGCCGGCACCGTCGTTCAACGACACCAGCGGGGCGCCGGCCGCGAGCGCCAGGTCCATGATCTTGTGGATCTTCTCGGCGTGGGCCTCGCCCAGCGCACCGCCGAAGATCCGGAAGTCGTGGGCGTAGACGAAGACGGTGCGCCCCTCCACGGTGCCCCAGCCGGTCACCACCCCGTCCGTCCAGGGCCGCTTCGCCTCCAGGCCGAACCCGGTGGCGCGGTGCCGGCGCAGCGCCTCCACCTCGTGGAAGGAGCCCTCGTCCAGGAGCAGGCCGATCCGCTCACGGGCGGTCAGCTTGCCCTTGGCGTGCTGGGCCTCGGTGGCGGCGGGCGAGGGCCCGTCCTGGGCCGCGCGGCGCACCGCCGCCAGGTCGGGCGGCCCCGGCTCGGGCGAGGGCGCCCCGGGCCCGGCCGACGACGGCGGCACAGGTGACGGCGGCACGACCGACGACGGTACGGGTGACGGCGGTACGACCGACGGCGGTTCGGGTGACGGCGGTTCGGGCGGGGCCGGGCGGGCGGCCTGGGGGCCGTCGTGGAGGCCGTCGTGGAGGCCGTCGTGGGGGCCGGGGCCGGGGTGGCGGGGGCCGGCGGGAGGCACGGGCGGCAGCGGCCTCTCCTGGAGCACGGTCATGGGTCTTCCCTCCTGGGGCGGCGGCGGTGGTCCCGGGCCCTGGGGTCCGGGCGGCCATCCTGACACATTTTCATACCTCCGTGAAGGTATGTTTTATGGCGGCCGCTCCCCCGGGGGCGGAGACCGGAGTTCGGGGCGGAGTTCGGGGCTGGACCGGGCGGGGCGGGTGGGCCATGATGGCAGCAAATAAGATTCCTTCCCGAAGGAATCTTTACTCGTAGCGGAGAGGACGACACCCCCATGAGCCTTGTGGCGCACCCGGAGCTGACCCTCCAGCAGCCCGCCTACCTGGTCTTCAGCGATGTGGACGAGACCCTGATCACCTGCAAGAGCATGTTCGACTTCCTGCGCTTCCGGCTGACCCGGAGCCTCGGGGACGAGGGCGAGGCCCGCTACCGGCTGATCCGCGATCAGCTGCGGGCCCAGGGCGAGGCCGGCGTGCCCCGGGAGGAGGTGAACCGGGCCTACTACCGCCTGCACGCCGGGCAGGACGCCGGCGAACTGGCCGCCCTCGGGGAGCAGTGGTTCGCCGAGCGGTCCGCCGAGCCGGGCTTCTTCGTGCCCGCGACGCTGGCCGCGCTGCGCCGCCACCGCGAGGCCGGGGCGGCGCTGGTGCTGGTCTCCGGCTCCTTCTCGCCCTGCCTGGCGCCGCTGGCCCGGGCGGTCGGCGCGGCGTACACGCTGGCCACCGAGCCGCTGGTGGAGCGGGGCCGCTACACCGGCGAGGTGGTGCGCCCGATGATCGGGGCCGGCAAGCGCGCGGCGGTGCTGGACCTGCTGGCCTTCCACCCCGGGGTGGACCCGGCGCGGTGCTTCGCCTTCGGGGACCACATCTCCGACCTGCCGATGCTGGAGTGCGTGGGCCACCCCCGGGTGGTGGGCGGCGACGCGCAGCTGCTGGAGCGCCTGGGCCGGCGCGCCCGGCCCGTCCCCTACGACGCCGGGCCGGGCGACGCCGGCGACCCGCGCCCGGCGGCAACGCACGAGTCGGGCCGGGTGGTGGACGGTGGCGGGCCGGTGGCCGCGGGTGCCGCGGTGCCGGGCTGCGCGGTGGCGTGCTGGTCGATGGGCGCGGGGCTGGCCGGGGTGGAGGCGTGCGGCCACGGCTGCCTGTGACGTGCCCGCCCGGTGCGGGCGGGCACGTGGTGCGGGGGGTGCCGGACGGAGGTTTCTCCGTCCGGCACCCCCCGCACCGCGTTCAGTTGACGCTCCGGAAGATGTTCGGCTCATCGTCCTCCCGGTCCTCGGGAGGCCGGGGCAGCTGGGGCGGCCGGGGCGCCTCGGCGCGGACGGCGGCGGCGGTGTGCACGGCTCAGCCCGCCAGGACGAGCTGGAGGGGTGCGTCCTCGCGCTCGGCAGCGGAGGGCCGGGCGTGGGTGGTGGCGGCCCAGCGCAGGAGCACCGAGCCCACCGACATGCCGCCGCCGAACCCGGAGACCAGCAGCAGTTCGTCCTCGGCGAAGGCGCCCTGGCGGTGCACCAGGTCCAGGGTGATCGGGATCGAGGCGGCGCCGGTGTTGCCCAGGCGCTCCAGGGTGAGGTGGCAGGTGGCCGCGTCCAGGCCCAGGCCCGGCCACACCTCGCCCAGCATGACGCCGTTGGCCTGGTGCGGGACGAAGTGGTGGACCTCGCCGGCCGCGGTGCCGGCCTTGGCCAGCAGCGCCCGCACCGCCTGCGGCAGGTTCTCCTGGACGAAGCCGCGCACCCCGCGGCCGTCCATCCGGAAGAAGTGGCCGCCCTCGGCGAGGGTGGCCGCCGAGGCCGGGCGCCGGCTGCCGCCGGCCGGCACGCTGATCAGGCCGTGCTGGTCGCCTCTGGTCAGCAGGCTGCTCGACAGGGTGCCCTGGCCGGCCGGCACCCGGCCCAGCACCACCGCGCCGGCGCCGTCCCCGAAGAGGATCGCCGTCTTGCTGTCGGAGTGGTCCAGGATCCGCGAGTACACGTCGGCGCCGATCACCAGCGCGTAGGAGTCCTCCGGCTCGGCCCGCAGCATCCGCTCCGCGGCGGTCAGCGCGAAGACGAAGCCGCTGCAGACCGCGTTGACGTCGAAGGCCGCCGCGTTGCGGGCACCGATCAGGGACTGCACGATGCTCGCGGTCGCCGGCTGCGGGTGGTCCGGCGTCGAGGTGGCGACCAGGATCAGCGATATCCGCTCCGGGTCCAGGCCGGCCTGCGCCAGCGCGCACCTGGCGGCCGCCGCCGCCAGGTCGGAGGTGGCCTCGAAGGAGGCGGCCCGGCGCCGCTGGCGGATACCGGTCTTGCGCTCGATCCATTGCGCCGTGACCCCGGCCCGGCGGGCGACCTCCTCGTTGTCGACGACGTTGGCGGGAAGGTAGGACCCGGTGCTGATGATGCCGATGGCGTGCTGGTCGTTCATACGGCGCTCCGTTGGGGTGTCGGCCGGCCTCGCGGGCCGGGCACGGCTGGTGGGGTGGTGCCTGCGGGTGGGTTCCGGGCGGTGTCCTGTCGGATCTGCAGGAAGGTGCGGGAGGTGCGGGTGCGGGTGCGGGGGTGGGGCGGGTTCAGGGGTGGGGCGGGTGCGGGTGCGGGGTGCGGGGTGCGGGGGCCCCGCGGGGAGGTGCGGGGCCCGGCGGGCAGGTGCGGGCAGGGGCGGCCCGGGCCGGTGGGGGCGGCCGCCGGGCGGCCGGACGGACGGGAGGCGGACGGGAGGCGGACGGGAGGCGGACGGGTGGCGGGCGGTCGGGGCAGGTGGGCCGGGCGGACGGGGCGGACGGTCAGGGTGGGTGGCCGGCCGGGTGGGCGGGCCGGCCGGGGTGGGCCGGTGGGGGGGGTTCAGGCGATCGTGGTGAACTCCGCGAAGCTGGGGCCCTGCAGCTTCAGCTGGGCGTGGATGTCCCCGCCGAGGCCGAAGTGCCCGATCGCGCCGCCGTAGTTCTGCTGGTAGCTCATCCACAGCACGATCACGTTGATCACGCGGTTGGCGCCCGGCGTGCCGGCCTCCGGGAAGGGGTTGGGCAGGGTGGCCCGGTAGTGCGCCATGCCCATCTGGTCGCTCATGAAGGCGTTGGGGATGCCGAGCGGGCCGGGCCGGGTGGGACCGTCCGGGTCCAGGTCGTGCTCGCGCAGCGACATCACGGTGTAGAGGCTGTCGGGGATCAGGCCGGTGAAGGCGAAGGAGAAGTGCGCGCTGCGCCGGTCGGCGGACAGCGAGACCTCCAGCTGCCCGCGGGCCTTGACCCACTGTCCGAGCCGGATCGGCTCGCGCACCTTGAGGCCGTCCTCGAAGCGGGCGTCGGGGATGGGCGCCTGGTGCAGCGGGAAGCTCGGACGCTCGACGGCGTGCGCGTCGGGCCGCTGCTCGGGGGCGAACAGCATGTTGTAGTTGTTGCAGGGCAGCGGCAGCGGCAGCGTGTACAGCGCCGTCGCCGCGTCCTCGGGGGCCAGCGCCTGGTCGAGCTCACGGACGATCGTGTACGGCAGGTGCCGGCCGAAGGGCGGCACCGGGCTGCCGGCGGAGACCACGGCGCTGCCCCACTGGGCGAGCGTGCCGCCGTCCGGGCCCGGCCGGTTGATCCGGCCGATGACGACGAAGTCGCCGTTCTCGTCGACGATCTCGCTCGGCGGGTAGAGCGGCCCCTGGGTCGTGACGCTGAGGTCGTAGGTGCGGTCGGTGGCCGGCGGCACGGCGGGGACGGACACGGGCGCGGCGGCGGAGGTGCCGGCGGCGGAAGGGGCGCCGGCCGCGGAGGTGCCGGCGGCGGGAGGGGTGCTGGTGACGGTGGTCATGACGGTGGTCCTTCGGGAGGGTCCTGCACCGGTGGCGGGTGGGGACGGGACGCGGACGGCGCGGGGCCGGCGCCGGGCAGGGCGCGGCGGGCGGCCCGTCCGCGTCCCGTACGCGAGGGGTGCGCGTCGGTGCGGGACGCGGACGGGATCAGGCGGCCGGGGTCAGGCGGGCGTACAGGCGGGTGTAGAGGCCGCGGTCGCCGCCGGTGATGTACGAGTCGCCGGCCTGGCGGACGATCTCCTGGTAGCGCGGGGAGGTGAAGACCGCCGTGTAGTCCTTGGGCTCGCAGGAGAAGCCGGAGACGAACATGACGCCCGGCTCGCTGCTGAGCACCGAGTGGTACGCCTCGAAGTAGTCGACCTCGGGGGCGTTGCGGACGACGTCGAAGATGGTCTCCTCGCGCCAGGCCCGGTAGGCCCGGTAGGCGGTGGGCGGCACCTCGACGTGGCGCATCTGGATGTAGGCGGTGTCCGGCAGCGGGTCGGCGCTGGGCTTGGGGGCCTCCACGAAGTGCAGCAGCTGGCGGCTGAAGTCGCTCTCGGCCATCGGGCCGACCACGTCCCACAGCTCGCGCCAGTCCTTGCGCAGGGACTCGATCTGCTCGTAGCCGGCCAGCGGGGCCAGCTCCAGCAGCGTGGAGTCCTCCAGGCCGCGGTACAGCACGCGGCCCTCGAAGCCGGAGGCGGCGTGGTGGGCGAGCCAGGCGGCGGCCGCGGCCTCGGCCTCGGCGGGCTTGACGGACAGCTCGGTGACGGTGATCAGGGCGCTGGACATGGTGGTCTCCTTGCGGGTTCGGTGTACGGAAGGGAAGGGAACGCCCCGGGGCACGGGGAAGCCGTGCAACGGGAAGCCGTGCGACGGGAAAGCAGGTGCGGAAAGCGGGGTGCGGGCGGGCGGGCGGGGTGCGGGCGGATGGGGTGCGGGCGGCTCGGGCTCAGGCGGCGAGCAGGACCTGGGCGGTGGCGGAGACGGTGTGGTCGACCGCGAAGCGGGCGCGGCGGGTCTCCTTGGACTCGATGAGCGCGGGGTCGAAGGCGGTGTAGGTGACGGAGGTCAGCGCGGCGCGCCGGCCGGCCTGGTGGACGCTGATGTCGGCGGCGAAGGAGAGCCGCTCGGGGTCGGCGACCTCGGCGCGCAGGGTGAGGAACTCGATGGTGGCCTCCAGCGGGAAGAGGAAGTTCTCGAAGGAGGTGTTCATCGAGTCGATGACGTAGTAGTAGGAGCGCCCGGGGTGGCGGGAGGCGTAGTAGCGCTCGCTGACCGCGAGGAACATCTGGCGGGCGGCCTCGACGGCCACCATGCCCTGCACGTGCTGGCCGGTCTGGTGGTCCAGCAGCAGTTCGTTGTCCTCGTGCAGGCGCAGGTCGGCGCCGAAGCGGCCCTCCCCCTCCCGGCGCAGGCCGGCGATCAGGGTGTTCTGGCTCTGGTGCTTGTGCGCCTCCCCGCGGGGGGAGAGCGCGGACTCGGGCCGGCGGAAGTCCAGACGTTCCCGCAGCCCGTGGCGGGCCGCGTCCTCGCGCAGCTCCTGCCAGCGCACGGCCGTGATGCCCTGCCCGGCCAGCACCTGCGTGCGTCCGGCCGCGGCGGCAGCCGCGTACAGCGGCAGCTGCTCGGTGAACTGCGAGACGGTGAGCACCCCCTCGTGGACGGCGAACCCGGCGAAGCGGTCGCCGACGAGCAGGACGGTGCGGGGCTGGGCCGACATGGGTCTCTCCTTGGCGTGGCGGGCCGCGGGAAGGGCGGGCCGCATGAGGGTGGCCGACAGGCCGGGTTGCCGGCCGCGCCGCTGCGGCGCGGTCCCCGGGCCGGTTCGGCGGGGCCGGCAGGACGGCTGATCTGCTTGCCGGCGACCGGAGTTGAGGTACTCGGTGCGGTCCGCCGCGTCCTGCTGAAAGAACGTTAGAACAGATCCGCCAAGCAACGCAACCATCTAGTTGGTTTTTCTGAACCATCCAGTTGGTTGCCGATCGGCTAGCCTTCCCCCATGACAGTCAGCGCCAAAGCCCAGGAGACCCGCGGCAAGCTGCTCGAAGCCGCCCAGGAGGAGTTCTCGGAGCACGGCCTCGCGGGAGCGCGGGTCGACCGGATCGCGGAGCGGTCCGGGGTCAACAAGCAGCGGATCTACGCCTACTTCGGCAACAAGGAGACGCTCTTCTCCGCGGTCCTCACCCGGGTGTACGAGCACATGGGCGAGCAGGTCCCGATCCCCACCTCCGAAGCGGGACTGCGCGAGTACGTCGGCGAGGTGTTCGACTACCACCGCCGCTCCGGCGACCTCGTCCGGCTCCTGGCCTGGGAGGGCCTGCTCTACCGCGACCGCCCCATCCCCAACGAGAAGGAACGCGAGACCTACTACACCCACAAGACCGCCGCACTCTCGGTCGCCCTCGGCATCGACGACCCCACCGCCGCCGCCCGGGTGCTCATCTCCCTGATCGGCCTGGCCTCCTGGCCCTTCATCGTCCCCCAGCAGCGCCGCCTGATGCTCGGCCCCGACCACGACTCCGAGGCCAGCTGGACCCTGCTGCGCGCCAGCGTCGCCGCCGCCGGCCACGTCATCATCGACAACGCCCTGCACGGGACGGTCTGACCCCCGCCCCTCCCCCACGCCCCCACGAGCCGCCCCACCCACGACCCGCCCCGGCACCCGACACGACCCGCCCGCCCGGCGCCCGACGCGACCCGCCCGCCCGGCGCCCGACGCGACCCGTCCGCCGTCCCGCCCACGACCCGCCACCGCCCGCCGCCCCACCCCGCCGTCCCGTCCACGACCCGTCGCCGCCGGCACCCCGCCGGCGTCCACGCCCCGCCCGCACCCCGTCCACGACCGCCGCCACGTCCCGTCGACCGCCCGTCGAAGCGCCCGGCCCGAACGCGTCCCGCGACGCGTACCGGCCGGGCTTTCGCGTGTCCGGGAGCATCCCCGACACGAAAACCAACTAGATGGTTGCCATGGGGGGCGGTCCTCGGCTACCGTCGTGGTTGTCAGGCCGCCCCGCCTCCTTCGAGGCGAAGACCCCTGTGGACAGGGTGAGTTGCGGCCTCCTTCTGACTGATCGTCGTGAACAAAGGATGCAGTGATGACCTCTGACCGTCCCGCGGAGATGTCCCCGGTCGTGCTGGTGAGCGGCGCGACCGGCGGAATAGGCGGCGCCGTGGCCGAGGAGCTCGCCCGGTCCGGGGCCACGGTGGTGCTGCTCGGGCGGGACGCCGAACGCCTGGAGGCCGCCCGCGAGCGCATCACCGCGGCGGGCGGCGCCGAGGAGCTGCTCCTGACCCGGGTGGTGGACATCAACCGCCGGCGCTCGGTCGACACCGCGGTGGGCGAGCTCGCCGCCGCACTGGGCCGCATCGACGCCCTGGTCCACGCCGCCGGCGACGGCCCCGTCGCCCCGCTGGCCGAGGCCACCGACGACATGTGGCAGACCACCCTCAACAGCAAGCTGATGGGCGCCGTCCGCCTCACCCGGGCCGTCGCCACCCCCATGGCCGCCGCCGGCGGCGGGCGGATCGTCCTGGTCGGCGGCGCCTTCCGCAGCACCCCCGACCCGCTGTTCCCCGTCAACAGCACCGTCAACGCCGGCCTGGCCGCCTTCGCCAAGGCCGTCTCCGCCGACCTCGGGCGCAGCGGGATCCGGGTGAACGTGGTGGACCCGGGCGCGGTGGACACCGGGCTGTGGACCCAGACCGCCCAGGAGCTGGCCGACCGTCACGGCGGCACCGCGGCGCAGGTCACCGGGCAGGTGGTGGCGCAGACGCCGCTGGGCGTCCTGACCCGTCCCGGGGACGTGGCGCAGCTGGTCGCCTTCCTGCTCTCGCCCGCGGCGGCGCAGATCACCGGTGCCGCGGTCACCATCGACGGCGGTGCCTGCCGGGCACTGTGACGCCCCGCGCACCGCGCGCACCTCGCGCACCGCTTGCCCCTGCCCGGGCCGCCCGGCGCAGCCCGTGCACCGCTTGCCCCTCGCACCTCGCACCTCGACCTCGCACCTCGCACCTGGCGCCCGCCGCCGCCCGTACAACCCGCACAGCCCGTACAGCCCGTCCGTACCGTTGCGCCCCTTCGCAGAGACAGGAATCCGCCGTGCCGATCGTGAACGTGACCACCTGGCCCAACCAGAGCGACGAGAAGTGCCGTGAGCTGGTCGAGGAGCTGACCCTGACGGTCAACCGGGTCACCGGCGCCCCCTTCGACAAGATCACCGTGTACATCCAGGAGATCGCGCAGAACCGCTGGGGCGAGGGCGGCGTGCTCGGCACCGACCCCGGCTTCGCCGAGCTGAGCCGGCGCCGCACCCGCCCGGCCGCCGCCCCCGGCACCGCGGCCGGCACCGGCACCGACACCGTCGCCCCCGTCTCCCCCGGTGCCCCCGGTGCCGCGGCCGGCGCAGCCGCCGCCGGTGCCGGTGCCGGTGCCGGTGCCGTGTCCGCGTAGCGCCCGCCCGTCCGTCCTCCCGTCCTCCCCGTCCTGTCCGTCCCCTTTCTTTCCTGGAGTTGTCCCGATGGCCATGACCATCACGCGCGGTACGCGGTCCGCCGCCCCCGCCCCCGACGGGGCCGAGGCGCCCCGCAGGCCCGCCCGTCCCTCCTCCCCGCACCTGGTCCTGGCGGCCGCGCTGCTGAGCTTCTTCGTGATCTCGCTGGACGGCTCGGTGGTCAACGTCGCGCTGCCGGCCATCGCGCACAGCCTGAGCGGCGACATGACGGCCCTGCAGTGGGTCGTCGACGGCTACACCCTGATGTTCGCGGCGCTGATGCTGTCGGCCGGCGCCGCGGCGGACCGCATCGGCGCCAACCGCGCCTACGCGGTGGGCCTGGGCGCCTTCACGCTCGCCTCCGCGGCCTGCGGCCTCGCCCCGGGCCTGGGCGCGCTGATCGGCGCCCGGATGGTGCAGGGCGCGGCGGCCGCCATCATGGTGCCCACCTCGCTGGCGCTGATCCGCCAGAGCTACACCGACCCGGGCAGGCGGGCCCGGGCGGTGGCGATCTGGACGGCCGCCGGCGCGGTGGCGGTGGCCATCGGCCCGGTCGCCGGCGGCGCCCTGACGACGGCCTGGAACTGGCAGTCCATCTTCTTCCTCAACATCCCGGTCGGCGCGGTGGGCCTGGCCCTGCTGGCCCGCATCCCCCGCTCCCCGCGCCGCGCGGCGCCCCTGGACCTCTTCGGCCAGCTGTCGATCGTGGTCGGCCTCGCGAGCCTGACCTACGCCGTCATCGAGGGCGGACGCGACGGCTTCAGCTCCCCGCAGATCCTCGCCACCCTGGCCGTCTCCGCCGTCGCCCTGGTCCTGTTCCTGGCCGGCCAGGCCCGCCGGGCGCAGCCGATGGTGCCGCTGGGGCTGCTGCGTTCGCGCACGGTGGTGGTGTGCGTGGCGGCCGGGTTCGCGCTGAACGCGGTCTTCTACGGGGTGATCTTCCTGTTCGGCCTGTACTTCCAGCAGATGCGCGGGGAGTCGGCGGTCAGCGCCGGGGCGATGTTCGTGCCGATGTGCGGGCTGATCGCGGTGGTGAACATGGCCAGCGTGAAGCTGTCGGCGCGCACCGGGCCGCGGGTGCCGATGGTCCTCGGCCAGCTGATCATGGGCGCCGGTGCGCTGGTGCTGCTGCTGGTCGGCCCGCACACCCCGGTGCTGGTCCCGGTGCTGCTGCTGGTCCCGGTGGGCATCGGCGGCGGACTGGCGGTCCCCTCGCTGACCGCCGTGCTGCTGGAGAGCGTCGCGGCGGAGTGGGCGGGCACCGCGGCCGCCGTGCTGAACACCTGCCGGCAGGTCGGCGGCTGCCTGGCGATCGCCGTGTTCGGCGCGCTGATCGCCGAACAGGCGTCCTTCCAGCACGGCCTGACGGTCAGCCTGGTGATCTCCGGCGCGATGCTCGCCGTGACCGCCGCCGCGACCCTGGTCCTGCTGCCGAAGTCCGGCACCAGGACCACCACCTGAAAGCACCCACCCCCGAGGGGGCCGGATCCGCCTCGCACCCCCGGATGCGCGACGGACCCGGCCCCTCCCGCACCCCGGCCACCACCAACCCAACGCCCCGGCAACCCGCCCGGCGCCCCAGCACCCCTCCCACACCCCGGCACCCCGGCGCCCCGGCACCCCGGCAACCCGCCCAGCGCCCCGGCGCCCCGGCGCCCCGGCCGCACGCTGCTCAGCCACCCGGCCGCCCGGCCCCGCAGCCCGAAGGCCCACGACCTGCCGCCCCGAAGCCCCTGCCCCTGACGCCTGTTGCCCGTCCCGCCACCCGGCGGGGCGGGCAACAGGCCTTCCCGCCACCGCCACCGCCACCGGCACCGGCGGCCGACGACGAAGACACGGACGGCGGACGGCGGGCGGTGGGCGACGGGCCACGGGCCACGGACGGCGGGCGGTGTGCGACGGGCCTCGGGGCACGGACGGCGGACGGCGGGCGGTGGGCGACGGGCCACGGGGCACGGACGGCGGGGCACGGACGGCGGGCAGCGCGGGGGCACGGCGACGGGCGGCGCGGGACGCGGACGGCGGGGACGGTGGACGCACGGACGACGGACGACGGGCGCCGTGGGACTCGAACCACGCGGGGCACGGGCGACGCGGGGCACGGGCGGCAGGCGGCGGGCATGGCGGGCGCACGGTCACGGTGGCACGGGCCACGGGCCACGGGCCACGGGCCGCGGGCCACGGGCCGCGGGGAGCCGACGGCCGGACGGACGGGAGCGGCCCCGCCACGGGGATACCGACACCCGGGGACACGGCCCGGTCCGAGCCGGGCCGGGCGGGCGGACCGGCCGGGCCAACGCGGCAGCCGGGGAAGCGGATCGGCGGGGCGCGGGCCGGCGGGCACAGCCGGGCGACCGGGCGGACCGGCCGGGGTGGCCGGGGTGGCCGGGACGGTCCGGCGGGGGCCCGACCGGGACGGGGAGTGTGACGCCAATCACACCGCAATAATACCTTCGCGAAGGTATTATTGCGGTGTGAAGCGATGGATGGACAGCACATGACCGCGCTCGCACTGCGGGAGAAGGTCCGCGCCTACAACCGGCGGGCCGAACTCGTCCGGGCCCTGGACCATCTGCCCCCGGGCCCCGCACCGCACCGTCCGCGGCCCCCCGGGGCCGGGCAGGACGGGCCCGCGCCCGGCGCGGCCCAGGCCGCCCACGCACCGCTGCCCGCGGCCCCCGGTCCCCCCTCAGCAGTACCGCACCTCCCCTCCCCTGCCGCCTGACGAAGGGTCGCCACCGTGTCCACGCCCGCATCCGCCGCCACCCGCCCCGCCGAGACCTTCTCCCCCGTCGAGGTCGAACGGATCAGCGGCCTCTCCTCCGAGGACCTCCTGTGGTACGAGGAACTGGGACTGATCGACTCCGTCTCGCGCGAACCCGGCGGCCAACGCGTCTACTCCGCCTCCAACCTGCGCTGGCTGGAATTCCTCAACCGGCTGCGCTCCACCGGGATGCCGGTCCAGGAGATGGGCCACTACGTCGAACTCGCCCAGGCCGGCGACCACACCGTCGGCGAACGACGCGACCTGCTCGCCGGCCACCGCCGACGCGTCCTCGCCCACGCCGAGGAACTCGCCGCCACCGTCCACTACCTCGACTGGCAGATCGACTTCTACGAGAAGAAGCGCACCGCCCTGGCCACCGGCCCCGGCCACACCGAAGCAGACTGACCCCCACCCGCACACACCCCCACCCCGCCGGCCCCGGACCCCCACACCCGGGCGGCACACCCGTCCCCGCACACCCGGGCACCCCGACCGGCCCCCGGGCCGGCCACCACCGCAGACGGGCACAGCACACGAGACACGACCCGGGACCACAGACCGGCCCACCGGCACCGGCACGGGCACCTGCCCGGGCACCGGCCCGGGCACCGGCGCCGGCAGGGGCACAGGACCGGGTACGGGCAACCCAGGTGCGGGTGCACGGCAGGCGGCACCACCGGACCCACCGCCCACGGCGCAGCACCGCACCGCAGCCGGACACACCGCGCACGGACCGGCCGACGCACCGCGGACGGACGGGCGGACGCACCGGCGGCGCAGCAGGCCGGCACCGGGCCACCCCGAGGCACGGCATCCCCGGCACCGGCCGCCCGCTCCCGCCCACGACAGCACACACCGACACCGCCCCGCCCCCACCCCGGCACGCGCCCACCCGCCCTCGGACGAGTGGCCCCAACGACGTTCCCCCGAAGCACGCTCACCCACCCGCCACCGGCCCACACGCCCACGGGCCGCACGTCCCGGCCCCCACGACCAGGGCCGGCAGCAGGACGACCGGACGGCGACACGCGCACCCGGCCCGGGCACCCACACCAACGGCTCCCCGGCACGCCTCCGCCCGTCGCCCGGGCGCCCGCAACCTTGATGCACCCCGGGCACGTCCCGCCCACTCTCGGACAGGTGCGCGGGCCCGCAACGGCACTGCACCCGGGACACGTTCACCGGCTCACCGGCCCACACGCCCACAGACCCACGTCCGCCCCGCACGGCCCGGCCCGGCCCGCACGACCAGGGCCGACGCCAGGACAACCGGACGGTGACTGATGAGGATCTCGGAAAACGGCCAGGTCTACTCGCGATTCCCCACTTCGTCTGGCCTTCAACTGAGTGGGGAGTTTCGGTGCGCAGGGTGCAGTCCCGGCCGCGCCTCCGAGCGGGGGCCGTCCGCCTCGCGGGGCCATCGGAAACCTACGCCGGTCCCGGGGGCAGGTGGACGGTCATGATCAGGTGGCAGGTCCCGGTGCCCGTGCCGCGGTAGGTGTGGGCTGCGTCGGCGTCGAAGGCGGCGGTCTGCCCGGCGGCGACGGGGTGCTCGGTGCCGTCGACGACGAGGACCATCTCGCCGGCGGTGACACTGACGGTCTCGCTCACGCCGGCCTGATGGGGGTGGCTGGGGTACTCCTCGCCGGGTTCCAAGGTCCAGCGCCAGACCTCGGTGGGGGCCGGGCCGCCGGTGGTCAGCATGAGACGGGCCTCGCCGCCGTGCTCGCCCTTCCACAGGGGCGCTACGGCGGCGCTGTCCACCACCCGTACGCGCTGCTCGGTGCGGCCTTCGGTCAGCGCGGAGACGGAGACGCCGAGGGTGTCGGCGAGGCGGACCAGGGTGGCGAAGTTCGGATTGCCCTGGGCCTTCTCCAGGGCGACGAGGGCACCCTTGCTGACCTTGGCGCGGCGGCCGAGCTCGTCCAGGGACAGTCCGGCGCGGGTGCGGGCCGCGCGGACGTTGCTCGCGAGCGCCTGCAGCGCCGCCTCGGTCTCGGTCATCGCCGTCACCCTTCGCTCCAGCAGGTCGGTGCACTGCACCGTTCGGTCGGTCGATCGACAACCATCGGTCGTTTCGTTGTACGGTGTAGTCGTTCCATTGATAGTAAGGGATGTACCACCGTGATCGCCCTCCTGCTGGCCCTGGGCAGTTCCCTGGCATACGGGTGCGCCGACTTCCTCGGAGGACTCGGCGCCCGCAAGGCCCACGTCCTGCGCACCGTGATGGTCGCCGCCCCGGCCTCGCTCACCGTCGAACTGCTGCTGTGGCCCTTCCTCGGCGCCTCCTTCGCCCCCGCCACCCTCGCCTGGGGCGCGGCCTCCGGCGTGGCGTCGGCCGCCGCGTTCGCGCTGCTCTACAAGACCCTGGCGATCGGCCCGATGAACGTACTCTCCCCGATCACCGCGCTGGTCTCGGCGATGCTGCCGGTGACCGTCGGCCTGCTGCAGGGCGAGCACCTGGGGCCGGCCGCCCTGATCGGCCTGCCCCTGGCCCTGGCGGCCGTGGTGCTGGTCAGCGCCGGGCCCGGCGGCGGCACCCGCCCCTCGCGCACCGCCCTGCTGCTGGCCTTCGGCGCCGGCGCCGCCATCGCCCTGCAACTGGTCTTCCTGCACCAGGCGCCCGCCGACAGCGGCGTCGGTCCGCTGATCGTCGGCCGCGCCGTCTCCTCCGCGGTCACCCTGGCCGCCGCCGGGGCGATGTTCCGGCGCCTGGGCCCGGAGAAGCCCGCCTACGCGATCTCGGCCGCCGCCGGCGTGCTCGACTCCGTGGCCAACCTGCTGTTCCTGCTCGCCGCCCGCAGCGGCGACCTGGCCGTCGTCGCCGTCATCACCGCCCTCTACCCGGCCGGCACCGTCCTGCTCGCCCGCAGCGTCCTGGGCGAACGCATCCACCGCGGCCAACTGGTCGGCCTGGGCGTCGCCGCCCTCGCCGTCAGTCTCCTCGCCCTCGCCTGAACCCCGTACGAAAGGAACCCGTGATGTTCATCCAGCCTTGGGACGCCGCACTGGACGACGCCGAATGGCAGGCGTGGATCGCTGACGGCCACGACTTCGGCATCCTCAGCGTCAACGGCCTGCCCGGCCACCCACCGACCGCCGTGCCCACCCACTTCACCACCCACGACACCGCACTGCTGATCCACTTCGCCCGCCCCAACCCCGCCTGGAAGGCGATCGAGGCCGACCCGAACGTCACCTTCACCGTCACCGGCGACTACGCCTTCGTCCCCGGCCCCTGGCGCGCCAAGCCCGGCACCCCGCCCAACGACGGCGTCCCCACCAGCTACTACGCCGCCGTCCAGTTCACCTGCCGGGCCGCGGTCATCGACGACCCCCAGGCCAAGGCCGACCTCCTGCGCCACCAGATGGCCCACTTCCAGCCCGACGGCGACCACACCCCCATCGAGGCCGACCGGCCCCCCTACGGGCGGATGCTGTCCGGCATCCGCGGCCTGCGCCTGGACGTCACCGAGGTGCGGGCGAAGTTCAAGTACGACGACCACAGGCCCGCCGAGCACCGCACCACCACCGCCCGCCGACTCACCGAGCGCGGCACCGCCCTGGACGCGCCCACCGCCGCCCAGCAACTGCGCCGTCTGGAGCGCATCGGCACCTGGAAGCCCTGAACCCGCCCCGTCCCGCCCCTTGAACGGACACTCCTTCGCGATGACCACCTTCCGCCTCAGCCCCACCGTCGCCGACGCCTTCCCCGACACGCTCATCGCCATCGTCACCGCCTCCGGCCTGCGCGGCCACGAGCCCTGGCCGGCCACCGTCGCCGCCCAGGAAGACCTGGAGGCCCGGCTCGCCGCCGGCACGTGGGCCCCCGCCGACGAGAGCGACCCGCGCATCGAGGCGTGGCACACCGCCTACCGCTCCTTCGGCACCAACCCCCGCCGCGTCCGGCCCAGCGTCGACGCTCTGGGCCGCCGTCTGGCGAAGAAGGGCTCCCTGCCCCGGATCAACCCGGCCGTCGACTCCTACAACACCGTCTCCGTCCGCCACGGCCTGCCCGCCGGTGCCTTCGACCTCGACCGTGTCACCGGTGACATCGACATCCGCCACGCCGAGGGCAACGAGACCTTCACCCCGCTCGGCGAACCCGACACCGTCGAGCACCCCAAGCACGGCGAGGTCGTCTACACCGACACCATCGACGTCCTCACCCGCCACTGGAACCACCGCGACGCCCACCGCACCCGCGTCACCGAGGACTCCACCCACGTCGCCTTCGTCATCGAAACCCTCCACGCCACCCGCGACAGCCACCTCCTGACCACCGCCGCCGACGAACTGACCGACCTACTCGCCGGCCGCTGCACCCGGAGCACCGTCCACTACCTCAGCCCCGCACACCCGCAAACCACTCCCTGACGGCAGCCGTTGAAGCCCGGGGCCGCCCGCTCGTGCAGCATGCGGGACTGTGCCTGCCGGCCAAGGGCACCTGCGGCATACTGCGCGCTGGCCTGGGACCGCCCATGACAGTCCGTCCCGCCCTGAACCTGGCGGCCGGGCGGCCCCTCCCAAGCGGTGCCCGGCCACAGGCCAGCCCGCCACAGGGTGGGGAATCGTGGGAGCAGGCCTGAGGAACACCCGAGCGTGGGGTGGGGAAATCCAGGGAGCCTCATCATGACGCGCACGCGCTCCACCCCGGGCACCCGCACGAGCCCCCCGCCAGGTTGTCACCCGCCCCCGGACGTGTCCGCCCCTCCGCAGGCCCACCTGCCCGCAACCGCGGTACACCCCGGGATGCTTCGCCGTTCGCGGATGCGCGTGCCGGCAACGGCAAGACACGCAGGCTCTCCGCCCGCAGTCCCGAGTGCCGCAACGACCTTGCACCCCAGGCACGTTCACCGGCCCACACGCCCACGCCCACACGCCCACGCCCACAGGCCCACGTCCGCCCCGCACGGCCGAGGCCGGCGGCAGGACGCCCCGCTGGCGACGTGAGTGCGCTTTTGCCCCGGGCACCCGCGGCACGCGTCCGCCCGTCCGCCCGTCCGCAGGCCCAGGTGCCCGCAACAGCGCTGCACCCAGGACGCTTCGCCGTTCGCGGATGCGCGTGCCGGCAGCGGCAAGGCATCCGGGGCACGTTCACCCGACAGCCCCTGGCCGGGCCCGCACGGCCGGGGCAGGCGGCAGAACGACCGGACGGTGACGCGCATGCCCTCCACCCGGGCACCCGCACGGGCACCCGCACCAGCGGCGCCCTCGGCACGCGTCCACCCGGACGTGTCCGCCCGGCCGCCCGGAATGCCACCACCCGTTCGCAGGTGGACGCGTACACCCGTGCGCAAATACGGGAAGGTACGTCGGCCTGTCCGCGGGCTCTCCGCCCGCAAGCCCCTGCGCCGCACCGACCTTGCACCCCGGGCACGTTCACCGGCCCACACACCCACACGCCCACACGCCCACGTCCGCCCCGCACGGCCGGGCCCGCACGACCAGGGCCGGCAGCAGGGCCGGCAGCAGAGCGACCGGACGGCGAGACGCATGCCCTCCACCCCCGGCACCCACAACGGCCGCTCCCCCGGGCGCGCCTCCGCCCTCATCTCGGATGAGGAGCGGCAACGGCATTGCACCCGGGGCACGCTCACCGGATCACCGGCCCACACCCCCGGGCCGCCCGCCCCGGCCCGCACACCCAGGACGGACAACAGGACGGACGGTGACACGCATGCCCCCCCGGCACCCCAACGACAGCTCCCCCGGCACGCCACCACCCGTTCACCCGGAGCGCACCGCCGTCCCTCCGCAGGCAGGCGGATGCGCCCGCCGCAGACGGCCGCGCCCGTGCGCAGGTGCGACCGCCCGTTCACCCGGAGCGCCACCGTCCCTCCGCGGGTGGGCGGGCGCGCCCGTGCGTACGGGGCGGGCGCGGCTGTTCACGGGGCGGGTGCGGCTGTTCACGGGGCGGGTGCGGTCAGGGTGCGGCCGGCCGGAGGACCGCGGCGGCGTAGGCCTCGGCGGCGGGTCCCATCCGCAGGGCGCCGTGGGAGGCGACCGTCGTCACGTCCCGGCACAGGCGCAGCAGGGTGGTGCCCTGCTCGTCCTCGTGGGGGCCGGCGGTGTCCGCCAGGCGCCGGACGGCGGTGGCGAGGAGGGTCACGGCGAGGACGGCGTCGCGTCGGTTGCGGGCCACGAGCCGGTCGGTGACGGGTTCGGTGTCGGCGCGGCGGGCGGCCTCGGTGAGCAGCAGCCGGGCCGCCTCGACCTCGCCCGAGGAGCGGGTGAGGATGTCCGCGGTCCCGGCGGCCACAGCGGTGCCGTGGGCATCGGCGGTGCCGGCGGTCATGGCGGTCCCGTGGGCCCCGACGGTCCCGCTGCCGGCGGCAGGAGTCCCGGCGGCCACAGCGGTGCCGTGGGCATCGGCGGTGCCGGCGGTCATGGCGGTGCCGTGGGCCCCGGCCGTCCCGCTGCCGGCGGCAGGAGTCCCGGCGGCCACGGCGGCCACACCCCTGCCAGCCACGGCGGTGCCGGTGCCGACCGTGCCGGCGGTCATGGCGGTCCCGTGGGCCCCGGCCGTCCCGCTGGCGACGGCGACGGTACCGGTGCCGGGGGTGCCAAGGGCCGCCGCGGCGGTGCTGCCGGTGCCAGGGGCGCCGCCGGTGCCGGGGGTCCCGATGCCGGTGCCGGTGCTGCCGGCGGTCCCGGTGCCGGTGCCGGCGCGGTGGGTCCACAGGTGCAGGGCGCGGGTGGCGGCGCCGAGGGCGGGGGCGGCGAACATCAACGCGCCGGCCAGGTGCGCGGGTGCGCCGTGGCAGCGGGGCAGGCCGGCACCGGGGCGCCCCGCCGTCAGGTTGGCGAGCAGGAACGTGCGGTGGTACGGGACGTGGACGGACTCGGCGAGCACGGAGTTGCTGCCGGTACCGCGCATGCCCGGACTGTCCCAGGTGTCCAGGACACCCAGGTCACCGGCCGGCACCGCCAGCACCCGGGCACGCCGGTCCGCACCCCGCCCCTCCCACGCCGCGAGCAGGACCCAGTGCGCGAAGTCGACGCCGCTGGCACACTCCCAGCGCCCGCTCAGCAACAGACCCCCGGGAACGGGAAGCACGGTGCCGGCCGGCGGCGCGAGAGCCGCCGCGATCCGCGCGTCGGGACCCTGCGCCCACACCTGCGCCCGCCCGCGCTCCGGCAGGAAGGAAGCGATGCGCCCATGGGCGGCCAGCAACGCCCCGCACCAGGCCGCACAGGGACATCCCCGCTCCGCCAGCACGGCACTGCGGGCCACCAGCTCCGCGAAACCGCCCTCCTCCCCGCCCCAGCGCCGCGGCACGAAATGCCGGGCGAAACCGGCGTCCACCAACGCCTGGACCGTCTCCCCGCACAACCGCCGCTCACGCTCCGCACGCCCCGCATTGCGGGCCGCGACGACGGCGGCATGGCCGAGCAGATCATCACGCATATAACATTCCTTCACGAAGGTATCGTTGATGGGGATGTCACACCACATCACAACCGACCCCGGGGGGACACCCGATGAGCAAGCAACAGGCCCGAGCACGCCAGACCTACCAACGGGCCCTCGACGCCGCCGGCACCGAGTTCGCCCGGCACGGCTTCGCCGACGCCAGCCTCCTGCGCATGGCACAGCGCATGAACCTCACCAAAGGCGCCCTCTACGGACACTTCAGCTCCAAGGGCGAGATCGCCGCCGCCCTCGTCGCCCTCCTCGACGAACTCCTCCCCCACCCCGCCGCACCCCACCCCGGCACCGACCCGCTCACCGACCTGCGGGACATGGCCCTCACCATCGCCCGCGCCGTCGAATCCGACATCCAGGTCAACGCCGCCCTGCGCCTGGCCGTCGACGGAGCACTCACCGGCGAGAGCGCACCACCCTTCCTCGAAGAACTGCGCCGACGCGCAACCCAACTCCTCGAAACCTCCACCCCCGCACCCCCCGCCGAACCCGCCGTCCTCGCCGACCTCCTCGTCGTCGTCCTCGTCGGCGCCTACTACACCGCCCCCACCCTCCAACGCTCCGGAATGTCCACCAGGGTGCAAGCCATCTGGGACGCACTCGCCCCCCACCCGCCCCGAACCCCATGACCCCCCACCGGCAACGCCCACACCCCCGTCGACGTCGCCAACGTCGAACCACCCTGCACCGCATCAATCACCAACCGCCGCACACCCCCACCACCCCCACCACCCCCACAATCCTCCCGCACCACCAACCCCACCGGACGATCCAACTCACCGAACGCCAAACACACCGTCGACAACGACAACAACACCGGCACCCCACCCACACCACCACCAGCACCACCACCACTGGCACCACCCACACCACCACCAGCACCAACGGCATCCACGACAGCAACGCCAGCACCACCAGCAGCACCACCAGCACCACCACCAGCACCACCAGCACCAGCGGCATCCGCGACGGCGACACCCTCCCAAACGGTCGCGGCACCCGGAACGGCACAACCCAGCCCGCCGGCGCGACCCTGCCCGCCACCACCGGCACCCGGAACGGTGACGCCCTCCGAAACGGTCGCGGCGTCCGGAACGGCACAACCCTGCCCGGCGGCGCGACCCTGCCCGCCACCACCGGCGCCCGGGACGGTGACGCCCTGCGCAACGGTGACGCCCTGCGCAACGGTCGCGGCGTCCGGAGCGGTGAAATCCCCGGGACCTGCGTCGCCCACCGGAACAGGCAACGGGCCCTGCCCGGCGCGCCCCTGCAGGGCGGCGGCACCCCCAGGAACCTCGCCCGGACCCCGCACGGCACTGCCGGCACCCGCGACGGCGCCCTCCGGGAAGGTGCCGGCATCCGGGACGGAGAGACCCCCAAGAACCACGCCACCCACCGGACCGGACAACGGGCCCTGCCCGCCACCACCGGCACCAGGACCCTGCCCCGTGACGCGCCCCTCCGGGGCCGCAGCGCCCCCACGAACCTCACCCGGACCCTGCCCGCCACCACCCACGCCCGGCACCGTGCCGGCATCCGGGACGGAGAGACCCCCAAGAACCACGCCACCCACCGGACCGGACAACGGGCCCCGCCCGCCGATGCCGGCACCCGGGACACCGAGGCCCTCCGCCCCAACACGGCCCTGCCCGACGGCGCGACCCTGCCCGCCACCACCGGCACCCGGGACACCAGGACCCTGCCCCGTCGCGCGCCCCTCCGGGGCCGCAGCGCCCCCACGAACCTCGCCCGGACCCCGCACGGCACTGCCGGCATCCGGAACAGTGCCGCCGTCCGGGACGGAGAGCCCCTCCCCCTCCCCCGGGCCCCCCGAAGAAGTGACCAGATGATGCCCCAACTGCCGGAAACCCTCCAGCATCACCATCAACGGCACATGGTCACCCGGATGATCGAAAAGAATCGCATGATCAAGATCCAACCCCAACTCCCACCCCCCACCCGCCCGCACCACCACACTGTCCTTCGCCCGCAACCGCCCCACCGCCGCCGCCGGCAACCGCCACCCCGACCCCGGACCCCCCACAGCGGCAGCAGCGGCACCCGCCCGGCCCTCCGCAGCGGCAGCAGCGGCAACACCCGCCGGACCCCCCGCCGGACCCCCCGCCGCCGCAGCGGCAGCAGCCGCCCGCCCCCGCAACACCCCGTACCGCCTGCCGTCCACCACAACCACCCGCAGACTCCCCCGCCCACAACGCCGCCCACCCACCACCAACTCCACCTCCACACACACCCCGTGCCGCCGCGACGACGACACCCCCCACACCACCTCCAACACCACCGCAACCGGCACCGCCCCCACCCGCAGACCCACCGGATCCGTAATCTCAAAATCCAACCCACACCCCACAAAACGATCCGACAACGGAACCCCCCGAAACCGATGCCCCACAAACACCAACGCCTGACGAATCGTCTCCGCAAACAACAACGGATCACTCAACCCCGCCACATCCGGGTGATACAACGCATGATCACGCGGCCACTGCGCCGCCACCAAAAACCGCCCCTCCCCCAAATCCACCCCATCCGTCACAAACACCTCCGCCACCGCAGCCCGATGCACCAAACCCCGCGCAACCGGCCGCTCAAAACTCAACCCCACCCCCACACCAGGCACCGGACCCACCACCGAGCCCACCAGGTCCACCGGACCCACCGGACCCACCCCGCCACCGCCACGCTCACCCACCGGTTCCACCGGTTCCACCGGTTCCACCACCGGACCACGCGGGCCCACCCCGCCCCGCTCACCCCGCGGACCAGGCTCCCCCACCGGACCCACCCCGCCCGCCTCACCCGCCTCGCCACACCCACCCACCAAGCCTGCCGAACCCGCCGAACCCGCCGAACCCACCGGGTCCACCGGGCCCACCACGGGGCCAGGCCCACCCACCCCGCCGGGCTCGCCAGGCTCCCCCACCGGACCCACCGAACCCACCGGACCCACCTGGCCGACCTGGCCGACCTGGCCGACCTCGCCCGCCTGGCCACGCTGCGCGGGTATGACGGACACGACACGCTGCGACATCAACAATTCCCCCTTGACAGACCACCGACAAACCCGACAGCCGGCACCCCACCCACCGACACGACAGCAAATATACCTCCGAGAAGGTATATTTCAAGATGCACCACCCAACCGACCAACCACCCCCAACCACACACCACGAGGACCCCATGCCACCGGCGAACCCACCACGCCCCCCAGCAGTCAACCCCACCACCGAACACGGACGAGCCGGCCTCACCCAGGACCGCGCCCTACGGACCCGCGCCCAGATCCTCGGCGCCGCTGCCCACGCCTTCGCCGACAAGGGCTTCCCCGCCGTCACCGTCCAGGACATCGCCCAACTCGCCGGCATGACCAAAGGCGCCGTCTACTTCCACTACCCCAACAAGGAAGCCCTCGCCCGAGCCGTCACCGACGAGTTCTACCAAACCCTCGCCCACCTCACCCACGACATCGAACAACAACACCCCGACCCCCACGAGGCCATCACCCAACTCCTCACCCAAACCGCCCAAGCCTTCCAGAACAACACCCTCATCCAAGCCGGCGCCCGCCTCCAGATCGAACGCAACCTGATCAACACCGACCTCCCCACCCCGTACATCAACTTCACCCAAACCATCACCAACTGGCTCACCCGAACCACCCACCCCCACCCCCAAACCACCGCCCGCGTCCTCACCGCCGCCTTCTTCGGCGCCCAACACATCTCCTGGACCCTCAACAACCGCACCGACATCACCGAGCGCACCAAAGAAATCCTCGCCACCATCCTCCCCACCCCACCCACACCCTGACCAGACCCGGCAGGCGACAGGCCAGTGGCAGGCAGGCGACGAGCCGCACCCGGAAGGAGGCAGGTGAACACGGGCGGACGCGGGTGACACCGCACGCCAACCGGGGGCCGGGGTCGACGACGCGCCACCGGGGCCCAGGTGTGCCACCTTGGAATGAGAACGACCCGGCCCCCGCGAAAGGAGCGGACATGTCGTCCAAGCGACGCCGCAAGAAGAAGGCACGCAGTAAGCACAAAGCCAACCACGGCCGCCGCCCACAGTGCTGAGCGCCTGAAAAGACCCAGCACCAGCACTGGTACCACCGCCGTGCACGGGAACCGGACAACAGGCCCCCGACGGCACCACAGCGAACGGCCGGCGCCGGCGTCGGCGCCTCGCCGCGTGGCAGCACGACGGCGCGGGCACGCCCCAAGAGGTCAGGGACGGGCCCGCGCCGCGTGCGCACGCCGTGCAGGGAGGACTCAGCCGAGCTTCTTCAGCCCCGCGCCGGTCAGCAGGTACCCGGGCGCCACCTCGGTGGCCTTCTCACCCACCAGCTCCAGCAGCGCGGCGCCGGCGATCTCCGGGGTCAGCACCGGACCCATCTGCTGCAGGTACTCCTCCTGCGACTGCC
This sequence comes from Kitasatospora indigofera, assembly GCF_014655955.1. Taxonomy (GTDB): domain Bacteria; phylum Actinomycetota; class Actinomycetes; order Streptomycetales; family Streptomycetaceae; genus Kitasatospora; species Kitasatospora indigofera. Next base: position 2,533 of record NZ_BNBO01000068.1, on the reverse strand, counting down.
CGTTGCGCACCGCGTAGGCCCGTGCCGCGGAACGGCCCAGCTCCGTCGCCGGCGTCATCCGGGGCAGCACGGTCGTGAACGTGATGTCCAGCCCCGCACGCTGCGCCTCGTCCTGTGCGTAGCCGGTGATGAAACGCTGGGTGGCCTTCGCCCCCGCGTAACCACCGCTGAGCGGCGATCCGGCCAGGGCCGCGCCGCTGCTGACCACGATGACCCGGGCCCCAGGACGCAGCGGCTTGAGGAGGATCTCCCGCAGCCAGTGGAAGGTGATCCGCACGTCGCTCTCCCAGTTCGCGGAGAACGACTCCCAGGTGTGCTGCTGCAACGGACGCATGAGCGGATTCGCACCCGCCACCACGATCACGTTGTCCGGCTCGTGAAGGTCCAGGAGCCGGCCCGCCACCGACGCGTCACCCGCGTCGGCGAGCTCCGCCACGATGCCACCCTCCCCGCCGACCGCCGCAGGGAACTCCGCCGCCGTCCGGGACACCGCCACCACCGGAGCGCCCGCCTGCGCGAAGGCCCCGGCAATCCCCCGTCCCAGCCCCCGGCTAGCCCCCACCACAATGGTGGTCCTGCCCGACAGATCACTCATGACGTCCTCCCAGACCCGTGCCGAAACCCGCACCGGGACAACCCCGGCCCGAAAACAACCTCACTACCCGGCCACCGGCAACAAGGCCGGGACCAGGACCCCGGCCACCGGCCACCGGCCACCAGCCACCAGCCACCAGCCACCAGCCACCAGCCACCAGCCAAACCGTCCCGCGATCCCGTGATCCGGCAACTACGTTACAACGGACAGCTTCTGACGATACGCCAGAACTGCTGGCAGTCTGACCGCCGGCGGCGAGCGGGGCACATCACCGAGCGGCGCGTTCGCGCTCCTTCAGACTTCGGCGTTCGGTCTTGCCGACGGGGGTGCGCGGGATCGCGTCGATGAATTCCACCTGCCGGACCTTCTTGTACGGTGCGACGCGGTCGGCGACGAACGCCATGATCTCCTGGGCCGTGACCGGTTCCCGTACGACCACGAACGCCTTCGGGATCTCGCTGGCCTCCTCGTCCGGCACCCCGATCACCGCCGCGTCGGCGACCTTGGGATGCGTCATCAGGACCGCTTCGAGCTCCACCGGTGAGACCTGCTGGCCCTTGTACTTGATCAGTTCCTTGATCCGGTCCACCAGGAACAGTTCCCCGTCCGCGTCGGCCCGCCCCAGGTCGCCGGTGTGCAGGAAGCCGTCCGCCTCCAGTACCTCGCGCGTCGCCTGCGGTGCGTCCAGGTACCCCTTCATCACGTGCGGGCCCCGTACCAGGACCTCGCCCTCCTGCCCCGGCCCCAGGGCCCGGCCCGTGGCGATGTCCACGATCTTGAACTCGATGTTCGGCGTCGCCCGGCCCACCGACCCCGCCGGCGAGCCCTCCACCTGCATGAACGACACCAGGCCCTCGGTGAGTCCGTAGCCCTGCCCCACCCGGCACCCCAACCGCTCCGCGCACAACCGCGCGATCTCCGGGTCCAGCGCCGCACCGCCCGAGACGATCGTGCGCACCGACGACAGGTCGAAGCGCTCCACCAGCGGGCTGCGCGCCAGCAGCACCGCGATCGTCGGCACCACGTACAGACGGGTGATCCGGTGGTCCTGGATCGCCTGCAGGTAGGCCTGCGGGTCGAAGCGCGGCATCGTCACCACGGTCGCACCCTGGCGCAGGCTCGCGTTCATCACCATGATCAGCCCGAACGCGTGATGGAACGGCGCCACCGCCAGGACCCGCTCCCCCTCGTCCAGCGGCGCCCCGCCGATCGTCTGCAGCACGTTGGCGCTCATGTTGCGATGCGTCAGCATCACCCCCTTCGGGCGCCCCGTACTGCCCGAGGAGTGCAACAACGCCACCACGTCCGAGGCCGCGTCCACCGCCACCACCGGCACCGGTCCACTCACCGGATTCGACGCGCCGGCGCCGGAAGCAGGCCCGGACGCAGGGTCGGACACAGAGCCGTCGGCGGGGCCGTCATGGCCCAGCAGCTCCGCGAACGGCGTCGCGCCGGGCGCCTGCCCGAACACCACCACCTCCCGCAGCTTGCTGCCCGCCACCAGCTCCGCCGCCCTGGCCGCCTGCTCCTCGCTGGTCACCAGGACGACCGCGCCCGCGCCGCCCAGATGCGTGAGGAGATCCTCCGTCGTGTCCAGCGGGTTGAGGACCACCACCGTGCCGCCCAGCGACGCCGCCGCGTGGAACACCACCGGGTACTCCGGCACGTTCGGCGCCAGCAGGGCCAGCACGTCCCCGCGGCCGAACCCGCGGGCCCGCAGAGCGCCCGCCACCCGCCTCACCCCGGCGACCAGCTCCCCGTACGTGAAGGAAGCCTCCCCCGCCAGGTCCACCAGCGCGACGCTGTCCGTCCAACGCCCGGCATGCTCCAGCACGAACGACGTGAACGCCGTCTCCGGAACCGGTGTCGGCGCGTGCGGCCCCGTGAAGATCATGACGCCGCGTCCCCGCGACGGTAGGTGCTCAGGCCCGGCTGGAA